>NZ_JPWA01000029.1 GCF_003326475.1 Thalassospira xianhensis MCCC 1A02616
GGCAGCGGCCCGAGGTGTATCTGGATGTCGGCGTGGTAGGTTGTCGCCGTGGCCGGGAAGTGCCCGAAGTGGGCAGCGAGCCCCTGGACCATCTGCTGGTGACGATGGCGGTGGCCCGAGGTGTGTCTGGTCGTCGAGGTGGCAGGTTGTCGCCTTGGCCGGACGGTGATCGAGGCGGCAGAGCGGCCGATGAGGGTCTGTCGGCGACGGTTGCTGGAAGCCCGAGTTTTTTCCGGGCGTCGGTGATCATGGCATTGCCGAAAAGGGTCGGAGCGGGCAGCTAGGTTGTCGACCGTCAGTGGGCCATCTGCTGGCGAGGGCTGGTGGAGGCCCGAGGTACGTCCGGGTTTCGTGGTCATGGCGTTGGCGGAAGGGACCGGAGCGGGCGGTAAGCCTTTGGCTGTCAGTGGGACGTCTGTTGGAAGGCCGTGTTTTGTTCGGGTGGGGCATTTCGCCTGCTTCGGGGAAAATCACCCTGTTGCCGTGCTTTCGGAGTCTGGTGTTCCTGTCCTGCCGTTGGTCCCCGGAACCATCCGGGAGATCGAAGGAGATGGGGGCAGGTCAGATGAACCCTGTCGGGCAGGATGCGGATATGCAGAAGGCGGCCTTTCGTGTTGAAAGACCGCCTTGTAAAGTTTTTCCGGTTTTTGCCGGTTCGGATCAGTCCAGCCAGTCGGGAATGCGGTCCAGACCGATCAGGTCGTCAATCGACTGACGCGGGCGGACGATGGCGAAGTCGTCGCCCTTGACCAGAACTTCGGGCGTCAGGGCACGGGTGTTATAGGTCGATGACATCACCGCACCATAGGCACCTGCCGACATGACTGCGACCAGATCGCCCGGTTTCAGATCATCGGGCAGTTTGCGATCCTTGCCGAAGGTGTCACCGGTTTCGCAGACCGGTCCGACGATATCGACGGTGGCCTGTTTGTCGCCTTCACCCTGTTCATCGACCGGGATGATTTCGTGATAGGCGTTGTAAAGGGTTGGCCGGATCAGATCGTTCATCGCGGCATCGAGAATGACAAAGCGTTTGGCCTCGCCATCCTTGATATACATGACGCGCGAAATCATCACACCGGCATTGCCTGCGATCAGGCGGCCCGGTTCGAGCGTGATGTGGCAGCCAAGGTGACCGACGGTTTCACGCACCATCTGGCCATAGGCATCGGGCAGGGGCGGCGTTTCGCCCTGATAGGCAATGCCAAGCCCGCCGCCAAGATCAAGATTGCGGATATTGATGCCTTCGGCGCGAAGCTTTTCGACCAGCCCGGCAAGGCGGGTGAATGCCTCCCGGAAGGGGGCGAGATCGGTGAGCTGTGATCCGATATGCATCGCAATGCCGGTGACCTCGATCCCGTCCATGGCGGCGGCCATGCGGTAAACCTCGATCGCGCGGGTCCAGTCGATGCCGAATTTGTTTTCGGCCTTGCCGGTGGCGATTTTTTCATGGGTTTTGGCATCGACATGCGGGTTGATGCGGATCGCGATCCGGGCCTTTTTGCCCATGTCGAGGGCAACCCGGTTGAGTTCTTCAAGCTCGGGGATGCTTTCGACATTGATCTGGGCGATATCGGCATCAAGGGCTTCGCGCATTTCGGCATCGGCCTTGCCAACGCCGGAAAAAATGACTTTGCCCGGGGCGACACCGGCGCGCAAGGCGCGGCGCATTTCACCAACCGAAACCACGTCGGCACCGGCACCCAGTTTGGCCAGCGTTTTCAGGACAGCCTGATTGGAGTTTGCCTTGATCGCATAGCAAACCGTAGCATCAAGCCCGTCAAACGCACTGGCATACACCTTGTAATGACGTTCAAGGGTGGCGGTGGAATAGCAATAGAACGGCGTGCCGACTTTTTCGGCAAGCTCGGGGATGGAAACGCCTTCTGCGTGAAGGACGCCATCAATATATTCAAAATGGTTCATTGTGCCGGATATGTCCGTGGATATTTGTTGCCTTCGTCGGTCGGTGGTTCAAGCGGGCCTTTTTTGCCGCAGGCGGCAACAGACAGGCCGAGCATCACCGCCAGTACGATCACTGTGCTGCGTTTAAAGATCGGGTTGCTCATTTCAGGAACCTTTCCTTTGCCGCCGCGACCTGTTCCTTCACCCGGACCGGGGCGGTGCCGCCAAAGCTTTGACGGGCGCTGACCGATGCCTCGACAGTCAGGACATCGTAAACGGCGTTGGTGATTTTCGGTTCGATCCCCTGAAGGTCTTCGAGCGAAAGCTGATCGAGATCGCAACCCTTGCCCTCGGCAAGTTTCACGGTCGCACCCACCACGTGATGGGCATCACGGAACGGCATGCCAAGTTCGGCCACCAGCCAGTCGGCAAGATCGGTTGCGGTGGTGTAACCCGCACCGGCAGCCGCACGCATGTTGTCCTTGTGAACCTTCATGTCGGCAATCATGCCGGTCATGGCGGCGACGCAAAGACCCAGATGGTCGTGGGCTTCGAATACCGGTTCCTTGTCTTCCTGCATGTCCTTGGAATAGGCCAGCGGCAGCCCCTTCATCGAGAGCATCAGCGAGTTGTAACAGCCAACGATACGGCCGATTTTGGAGCGGATCAGTTCGGCAGCATCGGGGTTGCGTTTCTGCGGCATGATCGAGGAGCCGGTGGAAAACTTGTCCGACATGCCGACAAAGCGGAACTGTGCCGAACACCAGATCACCATTTCCTCGGCCAGGCGCGACAGGTGCATCGCCGTGATCGATGCCGCGTTCAGATATTCCAGCGCAAAGTCACGATCCGACACCGCATCGAGCGAGTTCGCGGTCGGACGATCAAAGCCAAGCGACGATGCCGTCATGTGGCGGTCAATCGGATAGGGCGTTCCGGCCAATGCGGCCGAACCCAGCGGGTTTTCATTGGCGCGCGTGCGGCAATCGGCAACGCGGCCACGGTCCCGGCCAAACATTTCGACATAGGCCAGAAGATGATGGCCAAAGGTGACCGGCTGGGCGGCCTGAAGGTGGGTAAAGCCCGGCATGATGGTTTCGGCATGGGTGCCGGCCTGTTCAACCAATGCTTCCTGAAGGCCCTTGAGCCCGGCTTCAAGATCGGCCAGTGCCACGTCGCGGACCCAGAGTTTGAAATCGGTCGCGACCTGGTCATTGCGGGAGCGTGCAGTATGCAGGCGACCGGCCGCAGGACCGATCAGACCACGTAGGCGGCTTTCGACATTCATGTGGATGTCTTCAAGGGCGGCAGAGAAGGTAAACTGGCCGCTCTCGATTTCTTGAAGGATCTGGTCTAGACCCGCGACTATTTTCTCGCCATCTTCTGCGGGAATGATCTTCTGCTTGACCAGCATGGCGCAATGGGCTTTGGAACCCTGAATGTCCTGGGCATACAGGCGTTTGTCAAAGCCAATGGAAGCATTGATTTCTTCCATGATGGCGGACGGGCCCGCTTCAAAGCGGCCTCCCCACAGGGCGTTGGCATTTTTCTGGTCGGTGGCGTTTTGATCGGTCATTGTGATCCGCAAGCGTTGGAAAGGTGAGTATTGTGAAGGCACTGCTTCGTTACGTAAAACTGGGCGTGATTGTCGCCATATCGGCCATTTATGCAAGCCCTGCCTTTGCAGATACGCAATTGCCGCAAGAACTTTCGAAAATGGATACCGCACCTGATAGCACAAGCCTGCCGGAAAAGGCGGTTTTCATCGAAACGGATGGCAGCGAAAGTGACCTTAAAGACCTGAAAGGTCAGGTTCTTTTGGTCAATCTTTGGGCGACATGGTGCGCACCCTGCATCGAAGAAATGCCCGATCTTGATCGACTGGCGTCCGAAATGGAGGGCAAGCCGTTTCGCATTCTCGCACTTAGTCAGGATCGCGGCGGGGCGGAAATCGTGCAGGAATTCTTTGATGAAAACGGAATCGGCAATCTTGATGTCGTGCTTGATCCGCGCGGGGCGACCGCACGGGCCTTTGGCGCACGCGGCCTTCCGACCAGTTTCGTGATTGATGCCAACGGGCAGGTTATTGGCAAGCTGGAAGGCACGGCCAAATGGGATGCCGACGGGGTGATCGACTATTTCAACAGCCTGATTGATGCCGCGTCCTGATCTGGATCAGGTGCCGGTATCTTGTTCCAGAAGCGATAAAACCTGATCAAGGGTCGGGGCGGCATCGGCCGCACCATAGCGCGTGGTCGCCAGTGCCCCGGTCGCGCAGGCAAACCGGACGGCATCGCGCAAGGACCGTCCTTCATGCAGGGCAACGGCCAGCCCGCCGTTAAAGCAATCGCCCGCTGCAACCGTATCAATCGCCGAGACATCAAATGGCGGGACCATCCCGGACTGATCGCCATCTGAATAAAAGGCGCCCTTTGATCCCATTTTGATGATCGCGATACGTGCCCCCATTTCGCGCAGTTTTGCGGCTGCCTGATTGGCGGTTTCAAGGTTATCGGGAAGAATGCCGGTCATGGCGAAACATTCGCTGCTGTTGGGGGTGACAATATCGGTTAGCGCCATCAGATCCCGCAGAACAACCCGGTCGGGTACCGGTGCCGGATCAAGAATGATGGTGGCCCCGGCGTCACGGGCATATTTCATGGCGCACGCCACGGCGACGACGGGGCATTCGAGCTGCACGAGCAGATACGTGCAATGTTCGAGGAAAACCTGTTTTTCGCGGATGTCGGTGCGGCTCATGGTCATGTTGGCCCCACCGGCCACCGTGATGATGTTTTCCCCGGCATCGTCGATTGATATCAGGGCGGTTCCGGTCTGAGCATCCGTCGTCTGGATCAGCTGGTTGGTATCAAATCCTTCGATTTTCAGCGTTTCAATCAGGCTGCGCCCCAGAACATCATTGCCGATTTTGGAAATGAAAACGGGTTTCTGTCCCAGACGGGCCACCGCAATTGCCTGATTGCAGCCTTTGCCGCCGGGGCCGGTGATGTAATCCTTGGCCGACACGGTTTGGCCGGGTTTGGGCAATTCGGCAACGCGGGCGGCAAAATCGATATTGGAACTTCCGACAATGGCAATGGTCATGGGTTATCCGATTGGCAAATTTCTAATACCTTTTGCTGATATTGGCATCTTTTGAAGTGATTAAAGAACCCGGTGCAACATTTCAGGTGAAATGCATCACACCGCAAAAAACCGATCAGGTGGGGCAAAAGGTATCAGTCTGGTGGCGTGGATCAGGCGGGTTGGAATTCCTCGCGGAGCGCGGAATAGATGCGTTTGAATTTGGCAAATCGCGGTTGATAGGCCGCGTGTCTGTTCATATCGGGCTCGATCACTTCTTGGATCGCCGGTTTCTGACAGACATCTTCGACCGTTTCGTTATCGAGCGCCAGCCGCCCCAGACGGGCCGCGCCAAATGCCGGGCCCTTGGCCGCCCCTTCGTATCGGGCAAGCGGGCAGCCCATGATATCGGATATCAACTGAATCCAGTATCGGCTGCGCGCACCGCCGCCAATGACACCGGGCAATTCGCAATGCGTTCCGGCGGCATGCAGGCGCGATTGTCCGTCCAGAAGGGCAAAACCGACCCCTTCGAGCACGGATTGCACCATTGTTTCGCGAGATGTGTCACTACCAAGGCCAAAGAACACGCCGCGCGCATAGGGATCGTTATGCGGGGTCCGTTCGCCATTAAGGTAGGGCAGGAACACAACATCCGACGGGGCCTTATGCCCGGCTTCGGTGCGTTGCAGCAATGCGCCGATATCCTTTTCGCCCAACAGGTTTGCCGCCCACAAAAGGCAGCTTGCCCCGTTGAGCAATACCGCCATCTGGAACCAGTGCTGCGGCACGGCATGGGCGAAGCTGTGCAAAAGTTCCTGGGGTTTCGGGCGATAACGGTCCGATGCGACGAAAATCTGTGACGAGGTGCCAAGCGAAATGAAGCCGTCGCCATGGCTGACCGCGCCGACACCGATGCCACCGGTCGCGGCATCTCCGCCGCCGCCCGCAACAATCACGGTCGGTTTCATGTCCCAGCGGGCGGCCAGTTCACCGCGCAGATGGCCGGTGGGATCGCTTCCTTCGACAAGGCGGGGTAATTGGGCGATATCCATGCCGGTTGCGGCAATGGCGTCAAAATTCCAGCTTCGGCTTTCTTCATCAAGCCAGAGTGTGCCTGCGGCATCCGACATTTCGGTGACCTTTTCGCCGGTCAGGCAGAAACGGATGTAATCCTTGGGCAGCAGGACGGTTTTGATTTGGGCAAAGATTTCGGGTTCGTGTTTGCGCAGCCACATCAGTTTGGGCGCGGTCATGCCCGGCATGGCGACCACACCGGCACGCGATGGCAGATCGGGCAGGGCGGCCTGCAATTCATCGCATTCGGCCTTGGCCCGGCCGTCATTCCACAGGATCGCCGGACGAAGCGGTTTGTCATCGGCATCAAGGATCACCGCACCGTGCATCTGGCCAGACAGGCCAATCGCGCGAACCGCGGCAAGGGCGGCGGGATTGGATGCCTTTAACTGATCCATCGCCGTGCAGGTCGCAGCCCACCAGTCATCCGGGTGCTGTTCGCTCCAGAATGGTTTGGGGTTGCTGAGCGTCAGGGGCACATCTGTTTCGGCGACGGTGACCGAATGTTCATCCATCAGAAGCGCTTTAACGGCAGATGTACCGACATCTATTCCGAGAAACATGTGGGACGGCCTCCTGGATTCTTTTTGGTCTTGGTTTCTTATGGGTCATCATAGCAGGGCAATTTCTGATCGAAAGATCAAAAGCTTTGCACGTCGGTTAAATCATGAAGGAGGGGGTATGCCCCCAATGCAAAAAGGCCACCGCAGGGATGCAGTGGCCTTTTGAATTTTTGATCCGGCGATGATCAGCGGGTCGGAACCGGCTCGTCGCCGCTATAGTCATAGAAGCCGCGACCGACCTTGCGGCCGAGCCAGCCGGCTTCGACATATTTGACCAGAAGCGGGCAGGGCCGATATTTGGTATCGGCCAGACCATCATGCAGGACATGCATGATCGACAGGCAGGTATCCAGACCAATGAAATCGGCCAGTTGCAGCGGCCCCATCGGATGGTTCGCGCCAAGGCGCATGGCATCGTCGATGGACCGGACATTGCCGACACCTTCGTAAAGCGTATAGATCGCCTCGTTGATCATCGGCAGCAGAATGCGGTTGACGATGAAAGCCGGGAAATCTTCGGCACTTGCCGTGTCCTTGCCCAGTTTCTTGGTCAATTCATGAATGGTGCGATAGGTCGGCTCGTCCGTGGCAATACCACGGATCAGTTCGACCAGCTTCATCAGCGGCACCGGATTCATGAAGTGCATGCCCATGAATTTCGACGGGCGGTCTGTATAGGAAGCCAGACGCGTCACCGAAATGGACGATGTGTTGGTCGCAATGATGGCTTCGGGACCCAGAACCGGACACAGAGCCTTGAAAATCTGTTTCTTGGTCTCTTCGTTTTCGGTTGCGGCCTCGATCACGAGATCGCAGTCAGACAGGAAGCTGTAATCCGTACCCGTGGTAATCCGGGCAAGGGCCGCTTCTTTCTGTGCCTCGGTAATCAGGTCTTTCTTGACCTGACGATCCATGTTCTTGCCAATCAGGCCAAGCGCCTTGTCGAGCGCCTCTGCCGATACGTCAAGCAGTCGGACGTCGTAGTCGGCAAGCGCAATCACATGAGCAATCCCGTTGCCCATCTGACCGGCGCCGATTACGCCAATGGTCTTGATATCTTCAAGCGAAGCCATTTGTTCCCCACTCATCCCCCAGGGTCAAAACAAGGTCAGAACAACGTTCTTTAGATTGTTCTGACCCTAGATGGGATCTGATTATTTGTCGAGTTCGCTCGCCAGTGCGGGAAGGGCCTCGAACAGGTCCGCGACAAGACCGTAATCGGCAACCGAGAAGATCGGCGCTTCTTCGTCCTTGTTGATCGCAACAATGACCTTACTGTCCTTCATGCCGGCAAGGTGCTGAATCGCACCTGAAATGCCTACCGCAATGTATAGCTGCGGTGCAACAACTTTGCCGGTCTGGCCGACCTGCCAGTCGTTCGGGGCGTATCCCGCATCGACTGCGGCACGCGAAGCGCCAATGGCAGCGCCGAGTTTATCGGCAATCGGTTCGATCAGGTGGAAGTTCTCGCCCGAGCCCATGCCGCGGCCGCCAGAGATGACAACACTGGCTGCGGTCAGTTCCGGACGTTCCGACTCGGTCAGTTCCTGGCTGACAAAAGCGGATTTTCCGGCATCTTTCGCAGTTGCGATATCTTCGATCGATGCAGAACCGCCTTCGGCCGCGACCGGATCAAAGCCCGTGGTACGGACCGTGATCAGTTTCAGGCTGTCTGACGACTGAACGGTTGCCATCGCGTTACCGGCATAGATCGGACGGACGAACGTATCGGCACTTTCGACATCGGTGATGTCGGAAATCTGCGCGACGTCTTTCAATGCTGCAACGCGGGGCATGAAGTTTTTGCCCGTGGTCGAAGCGGCCACTAGAACGTGGCTGTAATCACCGGCCAGTTCATTGACGAGACCGGCGAGGTTTTCAGCCAGGAAATGGCCATAGGCCGCGTTATCGGCAACCAGAACCTTCGAGACGCCCGCCACCTTTGCGGCCGCATCGGCAACCGCACGGCAGTTTTCGCCAGCGACCAGAATGGTGATGTCGCCACCGATTTTCTGTGCGGCGGCAACGGTATTGAGCGTTGCGCCCTTCAGTTCGGTATTGTCGTGTTCGGCAATAACAAGAATGCTCATTTGATCGGCCCCCGCTTAAATCACTTTGGCTTCGTTGCGAAGCTTGTCGACAAGCTCGGCGACGCTGGCAACTTTTACACCTGCCTGACGTGCCGGCGGTTCCGTCATTTTCAGGGTTTTCAGGCGCGGCGCGGTGTCGACACCAAGATCAGCGGGGCTTAGCGTATCAAGCGGCTTTTTCTTGGCTTTCATGATGTTGGGAAGCGACGCATAGCGCGGCTCGTTCAGGCGAAGATCGGTGGTGACGATTGCCGGAAGATCGATCTTGATGGTTTCAAGGCCACCATCGACTTCGCGGGTGACGTCAAGCTTGCCATCGGCAACGGCGACCTTGGACGCGAACGTGCCCTGCGGCCAGTCCAGAAGGGCGGCCAGCATCTGACCGGTCTGGTTGGCGTCGTCATCAATTGCCTGTTTGCCGAGGATCACGAGATCCGGGCTTTCCTTGGCAACGACTTCCTTGAGAAGTTTGGCAACGGCAAGCGGTTGCAGTTCGTCGTCGGTTTCGACCAGAATGCCGCGATCGGCACCCATGGCAAGGGCGGTACGCAGTGTTTCCTGACACTGTTTCACACCCAGCGATACAGCGACCACTTCGGTCGCGGTGCCGGCTTCCTTGAGGCGGACGGCCTCTTCAACGGCGATTTCGTCAAACGGGTTCATGGACATTTTGACGTTGTTCAATTCAACGCCAGACTGGTCCTGTTTGACACGGATCTTGACGTTGTAATCCACAACGCGCTTAACGGCGACAAGAACCTTCATGACAGACCTGTTCGTTTTTGTTGTCGAAGCTATGGGCTTGCTGCGTTCTGCCGGGGCAGTCCGCAGTGGGGCCCGATGTTACTGTTTTCCCCGCGATGCACAATAGGGGGTGCTACGGGGCTTGTCAATTTACGTAAAGAGGTTAACGTTAACGACAACTTCTTTACTGAAATTCTGAAGTCTCGGGCTGCCTTGATACGCAACCGAACCCTGAAAAGACAGGGGTTTGTTCGAATATTTGCCTAGCGGGTCAGGCCGGGTTGCCACAGGATATCGTCCTTGCCACCATTATTGGCATGGCGGGCCAGAACGAACATATGGTCCGACAGGCGGTTGATGTAACGCACCGCTTCGGGGTTGATCGCCTCGATTCCCGAGAGCTCCACAATCAGCCGTTCCGCGCGGCGCGATACGGTGCGCGCGACATGAAGCTGGGCGGAAAGGGCGCTGCCGCCGGGCAGGACAAAGGATTTCAGCGGATCAAGGCCGGCATTGATCGCATCGATTTCGCTTTCCAGCCGCCCGGTCTGTTTGGGTGTAATGCGAAGGGCCGGGCGTTCCGGGTTGTCGTCGCTGCCATCACCGGGCGTGCACAGATCGGCACCAAGATCAAAAAGGTCGTTCTGGATGCGGGCGAGCATATCATCGACATCGCCACTCGCATGCAGGCGGGCAACCCCGATCACCGCATTGGTTTCGTCCACCGTGCCATAGGCCGCAACGCGAATATCGTTTTTGGCAACGCGGGTGCCATTACCAAGGGCGGTTTTGCCCTTGTCGCCGGATTTGGTGTAGATGCGGGTCAGTTGAACCATCTTGAATTCCGTTGTCCTGATGCGTGACTTTCGGGGTGGATCATCGGCAGCCTATTTACCCAGCGCCATGAAGGACAGGATGACCAGAAGCAGTAGGGCGATCCCCTGTACCAGTACGCGAAGCTGCATCAGCTTGTTGGATTTTCTGGCATCCTTGCCACGTGCCATGGTGATGATGCCAAGCACCAGAATAACCGCGACCGCGGCCATCGCGATCAGAACGCCAATCTGTAAAAATCCAGCCATACCGGACTACTCCTTTGTGCCGCCCTTGCGGGTGTGATGTGCCGGGCGGGGCGACATGCTGCGTCAAACTGCGGGCGGGGGCAAGGTCGCAGATCGAAAAATCTTTGCGATTTCCGATGACTGGTTCCTATAGCCGTATCCTAGGGTTGGCCTGATGGCGTGAAATCACGCCGGTCAATCCGAAGCTTTTTGATCCGCGATGCCAGTGTTGTCGGCTTTACATTCAAAAGGGCCGCTGCGCCATCGGGGCCGAAAATCCGGCCGCGTGTGGTTTCAAGGGCGCGGATGATATTGTCATATTCGTGTTTGCGTCGGTCATCTTCGGTCAGGATTGCCGATTGGGGGCTTGCCTGATCACGCGCGGGGTTGGCATTGCCATGGTCGGTTTCGCGGCGATTGGGTTCGGGCAGGTCAAAATTCAGTTTGCCGTCGCGGGCCAGAATGGCGGCACGTTCGATGATGTTTTCAAGTTCGCGCGCATTGCCGGGCCAGTCATATTTCATCAGGCTTCGGACCTGACCGTTGGTGAGCGTCAGTTGCGGGATGTTCAGCCGCTGGCAGATATTGCGCAGGAAATGTGTCGCCAGGGGCGGAATATCGTCAGGCCGTTCGCGAAGGGGCCGGCATTCGATGGGGAACACATTGAGGCGGAAATACAGATCTTCGCGGAAGCGGCCCAACCGGACTTCTTCCTTGAGATCGCGGTTGGTGGCGGCCAGTAGCCTTACATTGACCTCGCGCGTGCGTTCCTCGCCGATGCGTTCGAATTTCTGATCCTGTAGAACGCGCAAAAGCTTGCCCTGTAGCTCCAGCGGAATTTCGCCGACCTCGTCCAGAAATAGCGTGCCGCCATCGGCCAGTTCGAACCGCCCGACGCGATCGCGCACAGCCCCGGTAAAGGCACCGCGGACATGGCCGAAAAACTCGCTTTCGAACAGTTCATGGGGGATGGCGGCACAGTTCACGCGGACCAGAACGCGGTCGCGCCGGTGGCTTGCCTGATGGATGGCGCGCGCGATCAGTTCCTTGCCGGTGCCCGATTCCCCGGTGATCAGGACGTTGGCATCGGTGGGGGCGACCAGATCAATCTGTTTAAGCGCACTATTGATTGCCTCGGACTGGCCGATGATTTCGTGATGGTTGTTGGTCGAGAGGATTTCTTCCTGCAGATAGGCGTTTTCAAGTTCCAGCCTTTCGCGCAGGCGGTCGACCTCGGCCAGGGCCGCATGCAGCTTTTCCTCGGCAATCTTGCGTTCGGTGATATCGCGAAACACGATCACAGCCCCGATCACCAGCCCATGATCGCGGATCGGGGTGGAGGTATATTCCACCCGGATCGGTTTGCCGTCGCTGCGCCAGAAAACCTCGTCATCAACGCGCCGGACGATGCCTTCGCGAAACGCATTGTAAATCGGGCAATGTTCGGCGTGGTAGGGATCGCCATTGATATGCGAATGGTGGATGATCGAATGGATTTCCTTGCCCACCAGTTCCTCGGCCGTCCAGCCCAGCATCCGTTCGGCAGCCGGATTGACGAAGGTGGTGATGCCGTCGCTGTTGACCCCATAGATGCCTTCGCCCGCCGCCCCCAGTATCAACTGGTTTTCGCGTTCGATTTCACGGAAAAACCGTTCGGCCCGCCGCCATTCGGCAATGCCTTCGCGCAGGTAATTATCGGCCTCTGCATCGACGTCGCGGCGGTGGCGGGCATCAAGATCGCACAGGATGATGATCAGGTAATCCTCGCCCTCCCAGTGCAGGGCGCGGGCTTCGTGTTCAAGCTGGATTTCGGTGCCGTCCGCATGCATCAGGTTAAGGCCCCGCGTCCAGGCAAAGCCGTGATAAAGGGCGGCCTGACTGAACACCACAAGGCTTGGCACCTGCCCCTTGTGCAGGCTGCTCATGGCGGTGGATTTCAGATCGGAAATGCTGCGGCCCAGCAAGTTCGCCGCCGCCTGATTGGCAAACATGATGCGATCACTTTGCGGATGCACCAGCAAAGTCGGATGAATATGCGATGCAAGCGCCTGTTGATACAGGGCGTCCGAAACCGTTGGGGGTGGCGGGTTTGCAATCTGATCCATCATGATCGACCTACGATATTTCGTAAATATGGTTACGAAATATCGTAAATTACGAAATTTCGTATGACCCGAGATTGCGCCTGTTTCGGGCCAAAGTCCAGTCTTTCCCTAGAGTTTTTCGCGCCGCACAAATCTGGCACGCCGGTTGCTGTTATCACCCCGAATATCGGTGTCGCCTGACGGGCGGCGTAAACAAAACAGGGGGTGACCACATGTCTATCAAAAGTCTGGGCGATCCATTCAGTGGCGAAAGCGATCTGCGGCATAGCAAATCGTGCGGCTGCGAGGCTTGCGCAACCGGCAAACATCACCATGCCGGTCATGACCATCACGAAGACACATACGATCTGGCATCGATGCCCGCCCATAGCGATATGGCTGTGGATGGCGCGGCGTCACCGTCTGGCAAGCTTGCCAGCAACGAGGAAATGCTGGATCGCGCGATTGAAAGTGCGGTGGTCCGCTCTGTCTTCGGGCATAACGAAATTTCGCGTCGTTCCTTTGCCAAAATGGTTGGCAGCGGAACGATGATGGCGGCACTGGCGTCGGTCCTGCCGCTTGATAAGGTCAAGGCGGCGATCCTTGATGATCTGGGCACGCCGGAAAAGACCAAGCTTAATATTGGCTTTGTTCCGATCACCTGCGCTACCCCGATCATCATGGCCCAGCCGATGGGCTTTTATGAGAAATACGGTCTTGATGTTGATGTGATCAAAACCGCGGGCTGGGCAGTCGCACGCGACAAGTCCCTGAACAATGAATATGACGCGTCGCATATGCTCACCCCGATGCCGCTTGCGATCACCATGGGGGCGGGTTCGACCGCGACCCCGTTCCTGATGCCGGCAGTTGAAAACATCAACGGGCAGGCGATTGTCCTGCATAACGACCATCTTGATAAACGCGATCCAAAACAGTGGAAGGGCTTCAAGTTCGGTGTGCCGTTCGAATATTCGATGCATAACTTCCTGCTGCGTTATTACGTCGCCGAACATGGTCTGGACCCGGATAAAGACATCCAGATCCGTGTCGTTCCGCCGCCCGAAATGGTCGCCAACCTGCGTGCGGGGAACCTTGATGGCTATCTGTCGCCTGATCCATTCAACCAGCGTGCCGTCTGGGAAAAAATCGGCTTCATCCACACCCTGACCAAGGATATCTGGGAAGGTCATCCGTGCTGCGCATTTGCCTGTTCCAAGGCGTTTGCCGATGAAATGCCCAATACCTATGGCGCGCTTCTGAAATCGATTGTCGATGCGACGCAGTACGCATCCAAGCCGGAAAACCGCAAGGAAATTTCGGCAGCAATCGCGCCGACCAACTATCTGAACCAGCCGGTGCCGGTCATCGAACAGGTCCTGACCGGGCGTTATGCCGATGGTCTGGGCGAGGTCAAGAACGTGCCGGACCGCATCGATTTCGATCCGTTCCCGTGGCATTCGATGGGTGTGTGGATTCTGACGCAGATGAAGCGCTGGGGCTATATCGACGGCGATGTCGATTACAAGAAAATCGCCGAAGAAGTCTATGTCGCGAGCGATTGCGCCAAGATCATGAAGGACCTTGGTTACGAAGCACCAGACAGCACCTATCAGAAATACACGATAATGGGCAAAGAGTTCGATCCTGATCAGCCCGAGGCCTATGTCAACAGCTTCCCGATTGGCAAAGGGGTAAGCTGATATGATCGCATCCCTGAATGCCAGGGCGCTGCTGTTGTCTGCTGTTTTGCTGGCGGTTCTTCTTGGAATATGGGAGGCCGCCAGCCCCCAGCAGAAACTGGGCAGTGAACTGACGGAATATGAAATCCTGATGGGCGGGGCAGAGCCAAAGGCAGCCGTGCCGCCACCATCTGCGGTGTTCGTCAAGGCGTGGGAAGAACTTTCCAACCCTTTCTATGATGCCGGTCCCAACGACAAGGGGATTGGCATTCAGATCGGTTATTCGCTTTATCGCGTGCTGTCGGGATATTTTCTGGCCGCCGCAATTGCCATTCCGGCCGGGTTCCTGATTGGCATGTCGCCATTGATGTATCGCGCACTTGATCCGTTCATCCAGATCCTTCGCCCGATTTCGCCGCTGGCTTGGATGCCGCTTGCGCTGTTTGTCATTCAGGACAGTCAGGCATCGGCGATTTTCGTGATCTTTATCTGTTCGATCTGGCCGATGCTGATCAATACGGCCTTTGGCGTTGCCGGTGTGCGCAAGGATTGGGTCAATGTCGCGCGCACCCATGAACTTGGCACGCTTAAAACCGCGTGGATCGTCATTCTTCCGGCGGCGGCACCGACCATCCTGACAGGGATGCGGATTTCCATCGGGATTGCGTGGCTGGTGATTGTGGCCGCCGAGATGCTCGTGGGTGGTACCGGCATTGGCTATTACGTCTGGAACGAATGGAACAATCTGGATCTGACCAGTGTCGTGTTCTCGATCCTGATGATCGGCCTTGTCGGCATGCTACTTGATACGGCGTTCGCCTATTGCGCCCGCCTTGTGCAGTACCAGGAATAAGGAAAAGCACCATGCCAACACCCTTCCTGAGCGTACAGGGACTAAGCAAACGGTTCCCCGGTCCAAAGGGATCCGATCCGTTAACCGTGTTTGAAAATGTCAATCTGGGGATCGAAAAGGGCGAATTTGTCTGCATTATCGGTCATTCGGGCTGCGGCAAATCGACGATCCTGAATATCCTTGCCGGGCTGGACGAGCCGACCGACGGTGCGGTGATCATGAATGGCAAGGAAGTATCGGGGCCAAGTCTTGACCGCGGTATCGTGTTTCAGAACTATTCCCTGTTGCCATGGTTGTCCGCACTTAAAAACGTGACCTTTGCCGTGCAGGCCCGTCATCGCAACTGGACCAAGAAGCAGGTCCATGATCATTCGATCAAATATCTCGAAATGGTGGGTTTGACCGGCGGGGCGGAGCTTCGCAAGCCATCGCAATTGTCGGGTGGCATGCGCCAGCGCGTTTCGATTGCGCGGGCCTTTGCCATTCAGCCGGAACTGTTGCTGCTGGATGAACCGTTTGGGGCACTTGATGCCCTGACGCGTGGCAGCATTCAGGATGAACTGATCCGTATCTGGGCCGGGTCGGATCAGACTGTTTTCATGATCACCCATGATGTGGACGAGGCGATCCTTCTTGCCGACCGCATCCTTCTGATGACCAACGGCCCCTATGCCAGGGTCGCGGAATCGGTACAGGTCGATATCGAACGCCCGCGTGTTCGCGCCGATATCATCCATCATCCCGACTATTACGACATTCGCAACCATCTGGTCGAATTCCTTGCCAAGCGGTCCCGCGAACTGGCCGGAAAACGCGACGAGGACGGCGTTTCAGAACCAAACGTCATCCGTTTTGGCCTGAACGGGCCGGTTGCCAATAAATCCAACAAAGGTGCCGAGGAACCACCTGCGCGTGCGCGGGTGGTGAATGGTGCCGACTAATCCGTAACGACACAGACAGTGAAGTGGAGAAAAGCTGTGAAAAAAGCAGATGTGAAAGAACTGATCATTACGTCCAAAAAAGCTAAGGGGCTTGGCTGGGAAGAAATCGCCAGCAAGATCGGCATGTCCCCGGTCTGGACCACATCGGTCTGCCTTGGCATGAATTCCGCGCCCAAGGAAAAGGCCGACATGCTGGTGGCCCTGCTGGAGCTTCCGGCGGAGGCATCCGCCGTGTTGCAGGAATGCCCGATGAAAATCTGGGAACAGGCGGTGCCGACCGATCCGGCGGTTTACCGCATTTATGAAATCATGGGTGTTTACGGCGAAACGATCAAAGAAATCATCCATGAGAAGTTCGGCGACGGCATCATGAGCGCGATCGATTACGAGATGTATATCGAACGCAAGGCCGATCCGAAGGGCGACCGCGTCGTCGTGACCCTTGATGGTAAATTCCTGCCGTATCGCGCCTGGTAATATCACACGCGGTTAAGGCAATCCCATATCGGCAGCGGATGACTATTGGTCCGCATGTCGCAGTCCAGTCAGGCCAATCTGCGTTTGCGGGTTGGCCTGATCTGTTTTTGCCGCAGGACTGAAACGGGGCGGGAAACAGTCCATTGCCAAATTCGCGCTGGCGGGAAGGCCATCTTATCCTACATCTTGGGGGCATCACGTTGGATAAGGGTTGGTGATCTGGCGCAATGCCGGGCCCATCAGCCGGAATGACCATAATTACGAAGGATAACAATCAGATGGCTGATCTGTCCGCATTTGACATCACCAAACGCTGGCCTGCCAAGAACCCCGATATATTGCAGCTTTATTCCCTGCCGACGCCAAACGGGGTCAAGGTTTCGATCATGCTGGAAGAAACCGGCATCGATTACGAGCCGCACTTCATCGATATCGGCAAGGACGAAACCTGGACGCCGGAATTCCTTTCGCTGAACCCGAATGGCAAAATCCCGGCAATCATTGACCCGAACGGCCCGGATGGAAAACCGGTTGGCCTGTTTGAATCGGGCGCAATTCTTTTGTATCTGGCAGAAAAAACCGGAAAATTCCTGCCGTCTGATCCGATTTCCCGGATCGAAGCCATCCAGTGGGTGTTTTTCCAGATGGCGGCAATTGGCCCGATGTTTGGCCAGCTTGGCTTCTTCCACAAATTTGCCGGTCGCGAGTATGAGGATAAACGCCCGCGGGATCGGTATGTTGGAGAATCCAAACGCCTGCTCGGTGTTCTGGAAAGGCGTCTTGCCGGGCGTGACTGGATCATGGGTGATGAATATACCATTGCCGATATCGCAACCCTTGGCTGGGTGCGCAATCTGGTCGGTTTCTATGATGCCGGGGCACTGGTGGATTATGACAGCCTGAAAAACGTTCCGGCATGGCTTGAACGCGGGCTTGCGCGACCGGCGGTGAAGCGCGGTTTGGAAATTCCGGCGCGTCCTTAAAGTACGGGGTTCGCGTCCTTGATCCTGCCCACCGGATGAAAAATCTGACCAGACGGTCAGAAATGCTTTTCATCCGGTCGGGCTGGGATTAACACATGGGGGTAATCCAGTATTCGTCCCACGTTTCAAGCGAGCCCACCCATGACCGCCCAGACCATCAGCCGCATCAAGGACCCGGCACTTGCCGCCAATATCACCGATCAAACCCTTGCCTGGCGCGAGGTGATCTGCCCGGTGACCGCCAAATACGGCAATTACGTTGCCAAACGCGATCTGCGTGACAAAACCATCGTCAGTTTCCAGCACGTTCTTGAAGACACCATTCCGACCCTTCTGCCGTTTGTCAAAGCAGGTGCCACGGTCAAGGTCGGTGCGTGCAACCCCGATAGCACCGATGATGTTGCGGCGGCCTATCTGGCGGCGAACGGGGTTGAGGTCCATGCCTTTTCCGGCATGACGCCCGATGAATACGCCAAAAGCATCGATATCCTGTCAGACAGCCCGGCCGATATCGTGGCCGACATGGGGGGTGAGCTGATTGAGGCGTTCGTGAAAAAGGGCCATAAGGTTGATGGTGCACTTGAAGCGACCACGACCGGCGTTCACCGGGTTGAAAAGCTTGATTTCACCTTCCCGGTCTTTAACTGGAACGATATCGCGATCAAGGATCGCCTGCATAACCGCCATCACGTGGCACAGGAAATGTGGCCGGTCTTTTCCAATGTGACCGGTCTGGCGCTTTATGGCCGTTCGGTTCTTGTGATCGGTTTTGGGCCGGTCGGACGCGGCGTTGCCGAACGGGCGCGCAATCTGGGTGCTGTGGTATCGGTCGCCGAACGCGATCCGGTTCGGGCGCTTGAAGCCCAGCATCATGGTTGCCGGGTTGTGGCGCTTGAAGACGGCCTTCGGGAATGTGCGATTGTTGTTACCGCCACCGGTTTTTCCGGCATTCTTGGCGCGGATCAGATCAAGCTGGCGCGTCGTGGTGTCATTCTGGTCAATGTCGGGCATTCCAATACCGAAATTGACGTCAAATGGCTTGATACGCAGGAACGCACCCGCATGCGCCGCTATATCGAACGTTTCACGCTTGAGAATGGCAAGGAAGTCTACCTTCTGAACCGTGGCAGTCTGCTTAATCTGGCGCCTGGCATGGGCGGTTCGGGCAAGGACCTGTTTGATCCGTTTTCCGCCATTCTGATCCGCGGGATCGACTGGCTGGCATCGGGTGGGGCATCGTCGTTCAAGCCGGGATTCTATGATTATCCGGCGGACGTTGAACGTGAAATCGCCGAGGCGGTTTTACGGTCGCATAGCTGACAATCTTGAAAATGCAACAGGGCGGGGGATATCGATTTCCCGCCTTTCTGTATCAGAACCGGTATTTTGATACGGTTTGATACAACTTAAGGTGTCATCTGGCATAATATGGTGAAGTTTTTCTGGTTAATTCATCGCGGTGTCGGGGCGTTCCCGACTGCGGGGTGACATTCGGGACCACGACCATGAAAAACATATCGCTGATTTATGCCGGTTTTCTTTCTGTCGTTACGCTGCTTTGGCTGGCGGCCAATCCGGGCCTGTTCGAGGTTGCCGAATTCATTCAGCTTCGAAATTTCATGGTCCAGTATTTCGGCACCCTGTCGATTGCTATCATGAGCCTGATCATGATCCTGGCGACACGTCCGGTATGGCTTGAAGATTATACCGGCGGCTTGGATAAAACCTATCGGCTACACAAATGGCTTGGCATTACGGTTCTGGTGACATCCGTGATCCACTGGCTTTGGTCGAATGGCCCGAAATGGGCATCGGCCCTTGGCCTGATTGAAGGCGGTCGGCGCAGGTCGCATGGGGATCAGACCGGATTTTCCCAGTTACAGGGCTTCTTTGCCGGTCAGCGCGGCTTTGCCGAGGGGATTGGCGAATGGGCGTTCTATGTTGCCGTGGCCCTGATGATCATTGCCCTGATCAAATGGTTTCCCTATCGCTGGTTTGCCAAAACACACACCTTCATCGCCGGGGCGTATCTGGTGCTGGTGGTGCATGCGATGTTCCTGTTTGAATTTGGCAACTGGATCAGCCCGATTGGCATTGTGACGGCTGTGCTTCTGGTTGCGGGCACGATATCGGCATGTCTTGTCCTTGCCGGGCGGGTGGGCCGTAACCGGCAGGTCGCCGGAAAGATCGTCAATCTGGTGCGTCTGCCTGATATCGATACCATGCAGATCACCATCATGCCCGAGGCGGGCTGGCAGGGGCACAAGGCCGGTCAGTTTGTCTGCATCGCGTTTGGGGATGGTGAACGCCCGCATCCCTTTACGATTTCGTCGCACTGGAACCCGGAATTCCCGCAGATCACCCTGCTGGTGAAGGCGCTGGGCGATTATACGCAAACACTGCCGGATAATTTGCGCGTCGGGGGTGACGTCCGGCTTGAAGGGCCCTATGGCCGGTTCACCTTCGAGCAGGGAAATGATCGTCAGGTCTGGATTGCCGGTGGTATCGGTTTGACCCCGTTCCTTGCAAAACTTGAAGAGCTCGCGCTGAAACCGGCTGCGGGCGAACAGAAGATCGATTTCTATCAGGTCGCCCCGAGCGAGGATGCGACCCTGATGGACCGCATCCGGCAACTGGCGGACAAAGCCGGGGTTGTCCTGCATGTCTGGCGCGACGATGTGGATGGCCTTTTGAAAGCGGACCGGGTTCGAGCCGATATTCCCGACTGGCATGCCGCCAGTTTCTGGTTCTGCGGGCCGCAGCCGTTTGCGGCAGCCCTGAAACGCGATCTGGTCCGTCAGGGGTTGCCTGCCAAATCATTCCACACTGAACTGTTCGAGTTTAGATAAGCCAGAATGCGAAAGGGGCAGGCCTTGCGACCTGCCCCTTTTTTCAATCTGCGATCTGTCTGGCTGCCTATTTGATCAGGCGCGATATCCGATGCGCAGATTGCCCCATTGTTCGCCATTCACGACAATCGGGATGTCGCATTCCTTCATGAACACGACTTCCGATCCCATGTCGCGGAAGTAGGTCTGCAACAGTTTGGGTTTGGTGTTGCGCGCCGCCATCAGGCCGGCCCGATCGTCAAAGATACGGCGGTTGCGGCAATTGCCCATGTTCCATGCCGGTTCACCGGGGCGCTGTGGCTGGCTGTAGACCTTGTTGTGGGTCGGCAGGAAGCCGTTGATATCCACCCCGGCGGCAAACACGATATGTTTGTCCTTTTGCAGGATTTCTTCCTGTAACGGGGTGAAATGCCGGTCGGTGTAGGGGATATAGGGCGTCATGAACTGTATCGGATCAGAGCCCTCGATCGGTTCATAGCGGGGACGGAACAGATCTTCTTTCCTGATCTCGCCATTGCGGATGCCGTTTTCGAGTGTCTTTGCCAGTTGGGCCGCCAGGGGGGCGCCCAGTTCGGCGATCTTGTTGTCGTGATCGCGGGTTTTTTGCAAAAGCCCCATGATCGTGCGGTTGGCTTCTTCGTCCAGTTCGGTGAACTGGACATGCGATCCCAGACCTGAAACCGCTTTCAGGATGCCATGCAAACGCGTGCTGCCATCGAGCAGGATCGAAACCGGTTTGCCATTGTCCTGATCGGTGGCCTTGATGCGGGCCAGAAGACCGGCAACCGACATATCGGCGGTAACGCCCTTGCGTTTGTCGCCATTGCCGAAATCCATTTCGATATCAACGGCAATCGGGACGCGTTCCTGATTGCGGCGGTTGCCGGAGTCCGCCGAACGCAGGACAACGCGGAACCGGTTTTCCATTTCGTTGATATCCTTGCGGATATTCGATGCCAGAATGCGCAGGTTTTCCGATGTCTTGCTGGCGTTGTGCGATCTTTCGCTGGCCAGTGCGATGTCGCTGGAAATGCCCTGCATATGGGTGGAAACTTCCTGCGCGCTGGTTGAAATCTCGCTGATGGCGGCGGTTTGCTGTTGGACGGATGAGGCGATATCAGATGACAACTGGCTGACTTCGTCAATCGCGCCACCAATGCCTTCAATCGCGCCGACCGCCTCGGATGTGGCATCCTGAATGGCGGTGATCTGGGCGTTGATATCGGAAATGGCCTTTTCGGTTTGCGATGCGAGGTTCTTGACCTCGTTTGCCACAACCGCAAAGCCCTTGCCAGCATCGCCTGCGCGGGCGGCCTCGATGGTCGCGTTAAGGGCGAGCATCTTGGTCTGATCGGAAATGCGTTTGACGATATCGACAACCTTGCCGATCTCGCTTGCGGTGTCTGACAGGCTGTTCATCGTGACAGATGTTTCCTGCGCACGGGTCACGGCCTGACTGGCGATATCGTTGGTTTTGTGGATGCGATCGGCGATTTCCTCGCTCGATGCCTGCAATTCCTCGGTCGCGGAGGCAACGGTGGATACATTGTTGCTGGCAATGGCGGTGGTTGACGTGATCCGTTCGACCAGTTCCGACAGGTCATGGGCATCGGATGCCATGGTTTGGGCGACGTCATTGGTGCGACCGGCCTGAAACCCGACTTCGGCGATCATGTTATCGGTTTCGCGTTCGATGATTTCCGACATCGACTGGATTTCCGATGCGGATCGTTCCTGTGCCGACCGGCGTTCGGCCTTGGCCATCAGGCAGGCCATATCCCCCATCAGCACCGAACGGCAGGCGTCCAGCACGCCGGGATCACGTCGCCCGCGTCCCTCGGACGCCGCCAGTCGGGCGAAATTTTCGACCGTGTTGTGGTAGGCCTGAACGATGCGGCTTGCCGGGGTGCCGGTAATGGCATCGGCCAGAATGTGATCGGCAAAGCAGGCGTCAAAATCCGATCCGCTGGTGGCGGCCATCAATGTGCGCAGGCGCTTTGCCAGTGCGCTGACATGGGCTTTCGGGTCGTGCGGATCGCTGCTGCTTTGGCCAGCGCCAAACAGCTCTGCCAGAAGGCTTTCGGCGAGCTTGTCGGCATGTTTGTCAAAGACCTCGCGCGCAGCATGTGCACGCGTGAAAATTGTATTTTCCGGTGATGCAGACGCGTGATTCATAAAAACGTCTCTCCCTATTTCCCCTTCGGCACATCAGGCCGCACAGGCTTCGATTTTTCGATTTTTTACCTGTTGATTAAAGTGATGTTACCACCGCAGGGTAGGTATACAGATATCATACTTTAGGTTGATATAAGAAAGAGGCCCGTCAAGGGTGACGGGCCAAGTTTGCCCAGGTTTCTCACCGGGGCCACGGTTCGCTGGAACAGGAACTAAAAGAGGCTTCTGGGGGAGACTGCCCCATCTATCGGCCCAAAAGACCGCGGGTCACGACCTGCGCCTGAATTTCGGCCGCTCCTTCGAAAATATTCAGGATGCGGGCATCGCACAGAACCCGGCTGATCTGATATTCAAGCGCGTAGCCATTACCGCCATGGATCTGAAGCGCGTTATCGGCGTTCGACCACGCAACGCGTGCGCCCAGAAGTTTTGCCATGCCGGCCTCGATATCGCAGCGGATATCCTGATCTTTTTCGATGGCGGAAAAATAGGTGAGCTGACGGGCGATCATGGTTTCAACCACCATCCAGGCGATTTTGCCGTAAACCCGCGGGAAGCTGTAAAGCGGATTGGAAAACTGGATGCGGTCCTGTGCGTAACGCATGCCGATTTCAAGCGCGTTCTGCGCGACACCAACGGCACGGGCGGCGGTCTGGATGCGGGCGGATTCAAAGGTCGCCATCAGTTGCTTGAAGCCCTGGCCCTCGTCCCCGCCCAGAAGGTTCTCGGCGGGGACTTCGAAGCCGTCAAAGGACAGTTCGTATTCCTTCATGCCGCGATAGCCAAGCACCTCGATCTCGCCGCCGCTCATACCCTTGGCCGGGAACGGATCGGTATCCGTGCCGCGCGGCTTTTCGGCAAGCAGCATGGATAACCCGCGATACCCGGTTTCATCGGGGTTGGTGCGCGCTAGAAGGGTCATCAGGTCGGACCGGGCGGCATGGGTGATCCATGTCTTGTTGCCGGTGACCTTATAGGTATCGCCATCCTTGATCGCGCGCGTGCGCAGATGTGCCAGATCCGATCCGTTATTGGGTTCGGTAAAGACCGCGGTTGGCAGGATTTCACCCGATGCCAGTTTCGGCAGGTAATGTTCTTTCTGCGCGTCGGTGCCGCCAAGGCGGATCAGTTCGGCGGCAATTTCCGACCGTGTGCCAAGCGAGCCGACCCCGATATAGCCACGCGAGAGTTCTTCTGTCACGACGCACATCGCGGTTTTGCCCATGCCAAGCCCGCCGAATTCTTCGGGGATGGTCAGACCGAAAACGCCCAGTTCGGACATTTCGTTGATAATTTCAATCGGGATCAGTTCATCGCGTTCGTGCCAGCCATGGGCATGCGGGCTGACTTTTTCGTCAACAAATCGCCGGAACTGATCGCGCACCATATCAAGGGTTTCGTCTTCAAGCCCGGTTTCGCCAAAGCGGCCGGTATCAAGGCTGTCCTTGATCTGATCGGCAATGGCGCGCCGGGTGGCGTCACTGTTGCCCATGCCGGTCAGGGTCGCAACCGCGCGGCTATCGCCAAGGGCAGCAATCACATCGCCCGGAACGCCAAGGGTTGAAAGGCGGATGAATTCGCCCTGCGACATCGCAATGCCGCCCTGAATCTGTGCCAGATATTCGCCAAAGGCCGCCTGAAGGATCAATTGTTCAAGCGTTCCGAACTTTCCCTGTGTCGTAAGCCGATCAGCCCATGCCTTCATCTGCTTTAGGGCGGTGACATAGGTTGAAAACCATGCAAAGCCGTGGGCGGCATACTGGTTTTCATCCAGTGCGCTCGCATCGATTTTGCCATCCACCGTCACGATTTCGCGCATTGCGGTTTCGGCGGCCTGATGCACCGGGGCAAGGGCCGCCAGCGCATCATCACAAAGCCGGGTCAGTTCAGGCAGCAGGGCTTTATCGCTCATCGGTCTGGTCCTCGGGTTCGGTCCATTTGGTGCATGAAGCAGACTATCATCTTGTCCTGCCGGTTCGACAGGAATTGAAAAGTGGCAGCCCCGATGCGGATCGGGCGAGAACGCATCAGGGCCACCAACGGTCAGCCGACGCTTTATGTGGGCTTAGGCGTCGACTGCTTCTTCAAGGGTGCGCATGCCCGGGCGTTTGGCCTGGACAAGAACGGCCATGTTTCCGGGTTTGTGTTCGTTGCGCATCATCTTCATATGTGCGCGCGGAATATCGTCCCAGCCAAAGACTTCGGACATGCTGGGATCGATGCGGCGTTCAATTACCAGCTTGTTGGCCTGGGCGGCCTGTTTCAGGTTGGCAAAGTGGCTGCCCTGAATGCGTTTCTGGCGCATCCAGACAAAGCGCGCATCAAAGGTCAGGTTAAAGCCCGTCGTCCCGGCACAGAACACGACCATCCCGCCGCGTTTGACCACGTTGCACGATACGGGGAAGGTCTGTTCGCCCGGATGTTCAAAGACGATATCGACGTCATTGCCCTTGCCGGTGATGTCCCAGATCGCCTTGCCGAATTTGCGGACTTCTTTCATATAGTCGCCAAATTCCGGACCATTCACGGTTGGCAACTGGCCCCAGCAATTGAAATCCTTGCGATTGATCACGGCCTTGGCCCCAAGGCCCAGCACGAAATCGCGTTTGCTTTCATCGGAAATCACGCCAATCGCATTGGCACCCGCCGTGGTGATCAACTGGATCGCCATCGATCCAAGGCCGCCCGAGGCCCCCCACACCAGAACATTATGTCCGGGGCGCAGGATATGCGGGCGATGGCCAAACAGCATGCGGTATGCGGTGGCAAGGGTCAGCGTGTAACACGCACTTTCTTCCCATGTCAGGTGTTTGGGGCGCGGCATAAGCTGCTGCGCCTGTACGCAGGTGAATTGGGCGAATGATCCGTCCGGTGTCTCGTAACCCCAGATGCGCTGGGTGGGGGACAGCATCGGGTCACCGCCGTTGCATTCCTCGTCATCGCCGTCATCCTGATTGCAGTGAATGACGACTTCATCGCCGACTTTCCAGCGCGTGACCTTTGACCCGACCGCCCAGACAATGCCCGACGCATCCGATCCTGCGATATGATAGGGCAGGTCATGCACGTCAAAGACCGAGATCGGCTTGCCGAGTGACGCCCACACACCGTTGTAGTTCACGCCGGCCGCCATCACGAGAACGAGGACCTCGTGACTGTCGGGCTGAATGACTGGCAGGACTTCGCATTGCATAGCGGTATCAGGTTCCCCGTGACGTTCGCGGCGAATGGCCCAGCCATACATATTCTTTGGCACATGACCCAGCGGCGGGATTTCACCGATTTCATACAGGTCTTTTTCTTCATGACCACCACGGAACGGCAGAACTTCAGCAGTCGTATTCATGGCCTTCACTCCTTGTTCGGGTCGATCCGAATCGCGCTGTAAAAGGATGGTAATAAAATTATCCTGTGTTGCGCTGCGGTCGACGAATCCTCCAAGCCACGGATTTTGTGATATTTTCCCTGAAATGCACCGGTTTCCCTTGGTTTCTGGATGGGGTTCCCGAATGCTTTCTTAGTTTTCGCTTTTATCGCGTTGCACAAATTGTTATATAATTATCCAACTGATGTCTAGTGGGTAATTTAATAACGTTTTCTTGTAATAAACAAAAAGCTTTTGGGTAATAAAGATACGCGAGGTCGGCATGTCGATGGAAAATCAACGCAGTGCAGCAAAGTCGGAACGCGATCGCCCGTGGCTGATCCGGACTTATGCCGGGCACAGTTCGGCCAGTGCATCGAACGCGCTGTATCGCCAGAACCTGGCAAAGGGGCAGACGGGACTGTCGGTCGCGTTCGATCTGCCGACCCAGACCGGTTACGATTCGGACCATGTTCTGGCGCGCGGCGAGGTCGGCAAGGTCGGCGTGCCGGTATCGCATCTGGGCGATATGATGACCCTGTTTGACGGTATTCCGCTTGATCAGATGAACACATCCATGACGATCAACGCGCCGGCGGCATGGTTGCTGTCGTTATATATTGCCGTTGCCGAAAAGCAGGGAACGCCGCGCGACAGCCTGCAGGGGACGACCCAGAACGACATCATCAAGGAATATCTGTCACGCGGGACCTATATCTTTCCGCCGGCACCCAGCCTGAAACTGATTACCGATGTTGCGGCCTTTACCTATCGCGAGGTCCCGAAATGGAACCCGATGAATGTGTGCTCCTACCATTTGCAGGAAGCCGGGGCGACGGCTGAACAGGAACTGGCCTATGCGCTGGCGACCGCGATTGCCGTGCTTGATGCGGTCAAGGCATCCGGTCAGGTGCCCGAAGAAGATTTTGCCAAGGTTGTCGGGCGCATTTCATTTTTCGTGAATGCCGGCATCCGGTTCGTGACCGAGATCTGCAAGATGCGGGCATTTTGCGAATTGTGGGATGAAATCACGCGGGATCGTTACGGCATCGCTGACGAAAAATATCGCCGGTTCCGCTATGGCGTGCAGGTCAACTCGCTTGGCCTGACCGAACAGCAACCCGAAAACAATGTGTATCGCATCCTGATCGAAATGCTCGCCGTGGTGCTGTCGAAAAATGCCCGGGCGCGTGCCGTGCAGCTTCCTGCGTGGAACGAGGCCCTTGGTCTGCCGCGCCCGTGGGATCAGCAATGGTCGCTGCGTTTGCAACAGATCATGGCCTATGAAACCGACCTTCTGGAATATGACGACCTGTTTGACGGCAACCCGGCGATTGAACGCAAGGTCGGATTGCTTAAGGAAGGGGCGCGTGCGGAACTGGCGAAAATCGATGAGATGGGCGGAGCGATTACGGCGGTGGATCGCGGCTATATGAAACAGGAACTGGTGCGGTCCAATGCGCGCCGTCTGGCCGATATCGAAACCGGGCTGACCAAGGTGATTGGTGTGAATGCCTATACCGAAACCGAGCCATCGCCTTTGACATCGGGTGAAAAATCGATCCTGACGGTCGATGACATGGCCGAACAGGAACAGATCGAAAAACTGAAAGAATGGCGGTCCGGCCGGGATCAGGCCGCGGTTGCCAAAAGCCTTGCCGATCTTGAAGCTGCCGCCCGTGAAGACCGCAATATCATGGAAAGTTCGATTGCCTGTGCCCATGCCGGGGTCACGACCGGGGAATGGTCCGAAACGCTGCGTCAGGTGTTTGGTGAATATCGCGCGCCGACCGGCATCACATCAATGATTGTGACCGGCGACGAAGAAGACATCAAAAAATTGCGCAGTCGTGTGGATGAAGTTTCCGAGAAGCTTGGCGAACGCATGAAGATGCTGGTTGGCAAGCCGGGGCTGGATGGTCATTCCAACGGGGCCGAACAGATTGCGGTCAAGGCGGGCGATGCCGGGATCGACGTGCTTTATGATGGCATTCGCTGGACGCCCGATGAACTGGTGCGCAATGCGATTGACGAAGGCGCGCATGTGATCGGGCTTTCGATCCTGTCAGGGTCGCATGTGCCACTGGTGCGCGAGGTTGTGAATGGACTGCGCGCCCACGGGGCGGGGCATATCCCCGTCGTTGTTGGCGGCATCATCCCGGATGCGGATATGCTTGTTCTGCGTCAGATGGGGGTATCGGCGGTCTATACGCCCAAGGATTACCAACTGGTCCGTGTGATTTCGGAAATTGTCGATCTGGTGGATCGCAAATCAACCGAACATCCGGCGCCGCGTAATGCCGGGGGCAAATCGGAAGGGGCCGGAACGGCGATCTATTGATTGTGGCGGGTTCCGTTTCAGGCTTCGACCGATGAGGTGGTGCTGATCAGGACGGGCCAGGTTGCCATGGCGGCCTCGGCAACGGCGATCAGTTCGTCACGCGTCGCGCCATCGCGGGCCTGGATTGACATGCCATGCTGCACGGTTGCGTAATAGTTCGCCATTTTATCGATATTCGTCCCGCGCGGGATGTCGCCGCGATCCAAGCCTGCTTCATACAGGTTTTTCAGGATTTCTGTCACCTGGCGGCGATGACCGCGCAGGGTCTGATTGACCGTCGTATGGTTTGATTCCGCCTGTGGTGCCGCCAGAACAACCAGGCAGCCATGCGGCGTATCGTCGCGGGTAAAGGCATGGGCGGACGCGATCAGCACATGACGGGTCGCCTCGCTTGCCAGTTTGAAGCGTTCCAGATTTTCCCAGATCGATGCACCATGATGTTTGGTGTAATGCGTGATGACTTCGTCAAACAGCGTTTCCTTGCTGCCAAAGGCGGCATAGATGCTGGGTGGGCTCAGTGCCATGGCCGCACTCAGGTCCGCCATGGACGTGTTGTCATATCCCCGTTCCCAGAACAGGGCCAGGGCGTTGTTCAAGGCGTTGTCCCGGTCGAATGCACGTGGTCTTCCGCGTGGCGCCATCTTCTGCTCATCTAATTATATAACGATCACTAAATAAATCACTTGACGGAAAAATGCAAGCCTGTCACCAATTATGTAGTGATCATTACATAAATGGAGTTCATCATGCAGAACCTTGCAGGCAAGGTCGCATTCGTTACCGGCGGCAGCCGTGGAATCGGTGCCGCCATTGCAAAACGTCTGGCGCGTGAAGGTGCCAAAGTTGCCTTCAGCTATGTCAGCACGCCGGACCGGGCCCGTGACGTCGCCGGTGAAATCGAAGCAGCAGGCGGCGTGGCATTGGCGATTAAGGCCGACAACCGCAAAGCACAGGAAATCGAGACGGCGATCAACGAGGTGGCCGCGAAATTCGGCAAGATCGATATTCTGGTCAATAATGCCGGGATTATCGAAATGGGACCGGTCGGTGAATTAAGCATCGAGCAGTTCGACCGGACGGTCGATGTCAATGTCCGTGCTGTCTTTGTCGCGACCAAGGCGGTTCTGGCGCATATGCCCGATGGCGGGCGGATCATTACGACCGGCAGCAACCTTGCGCACCAGGTGCCATGGCCGGGCTTAAGCCTTTATGCCCTGTCAAAATCGGCCCTGATTGGCTTTACCCGTGGGGCGGCCCGTGATTTGGGGCCGCGCAAGATTACCGTCAATGTCGTTCACCCCGGACCAACCGAAACAGACATGAACCCGGCAGAAGGCGACATCGCCGATGCCGCACGCAGCGTCATGGCCATCCCTGATTACAGCGATGCCAATGATACAGCCGGGCTTGTCGCATGGCTTGCCGGGCCGGAGGCCAAGGTTGTGACCGGTTCGGAATTTACGGTCGATAGCGGGATGAATGCGTAACGGAAACGGGGTTTCTGTTAAAGGCGAAATAACGTTGCCGGTGGGCAGGCTAGTCAGTCCACCGACAATGCCAGTATCTGGCTGATCTGCGTCAGCGGACGGCCGGTTTCGCCGTGCCAGTGGTTAATCGCGTCCTGAACAGCGGCAAAATCCTTGCCCGATGATGGCATTTTCGAAACCACGCCTTCACGGCCCAGGGCCTTGATCACGTCGTTGGAAAAGACCAGCGTATCGACCCCCATCCGGCGCAGGAACATCTGCCCGGTTTTGCCGCCAAGGCGCGATCCGCCTTTTTGAACGATGCGCAGATTGTTGCAATAATCGGCAATCTGCCAATCGGCAAACCATGTGCCGACGGTGCCGTGCCTGTCTTCGATCTGGCACAGGAAATGGGCATTGGGGCCAACGGATCTGATTTTGGGCGCATGGGCGACAAGCCCGTCGGTCGCCATCAGGCGATCAATGTCCTCGTCATGCATCATCGACCAGCGGCTGATATCGAACCCGTCATAGGCGGCTTCGAAGTTCGGCCATTTGTTTTCAATCACCTTCCAGCTAAACCCTGCCTGAAACACACACATCGTCATGACCGAAAGCCATCGGTCCGACGGGATTTTACGGATTTCATCGGGGGTTTTGGGGGTGATCAGTCGGGCGTCAATGGCATCCATGCCACCCTTGAGGGCGGCGGTTTCAGTGATGATGTCGGTGAATGAACGCAACGCCATGTTGTCGCAATCCCTGTTGCCTGAACCCTTAAAGCCCGATCAGTTCTTGACTGCAATCCGTGCTGTTTGGCGGCTGTGGCGTTCAAGAACCCAGTTTTCAAAGGTTACGGCAGGTAACGGTTTGGCAAACAGGAAGCCCTGAATGAAGTCGCATCCCTTGTCACGCAGATATTCGTGCTGTTCGACTTCTTCCACACCTTCGGCGACGACTTCAAGATTAAGGCTGTGACCCAGACCGATGACCGCATCGACAATCGCCTTGTCATCCATATCGACATGGATGTCGTTGACAAATGACCGGTCGATCTTGATCGATGAAACCGGGAAACGTTTCAGATAGTTCAGCGATGAATAACCGGTGCCGAAATCGTCAATCGCGATCCGTACGCCAAGCGCCTTAAGCTCGTTCAAGGTCGAAACGGCTTTTTCCGGGTTGTTCATCAGGATCGATTCCGTGATTTCCAGTTCCAGCGTGCCATCGGGCAGGCGGGTCTGATCCATGATCTGGGTGACGGAACTGACCAGTTCGGCATCCTGGAACTGTGCCGGTGACAGGTTTACCGCAATCCGAAGGCCCGGCAAGGTGGTTTCACGCCAGATTTGCGTCTGTTTGCAGGCCTTGTTCAGAACCCACGCACCCAAACGGTTGATCAGGCCGCATTCCTCGGCCACCGAAATGAATTCGCCCGGCAGGATCATACCGCGATCCGGGTGGTGCCAGCGCACCAGTGCCTCGGCCCCGACGACCTTTTCGGTGCGGCAATCGATTTTCGGCTGATAGTAAAGTTCGAGCTGATCATATTCGAGCGCGTTGCGCAGATCTTCTTCGATCGTTTTGCGTTCCTTGACCCGTTCATGCATCGACGGCAGGAAGAAGCGATAATTGTTGCGGCCTTCGGCCTTGGCAGCATACATCGCCATATCGGCGTTTTTGACCAGCTGTTCGGGGTTTTCGCCGTCTTCCGGGAACAGGGTGATGCCGACACTGGCGGTCGAATGCAGGCGGATGCCACGGCAATCGAACGGTTGGGACAGTTCATCAATGATGCGCTGGGCAAGGGCGATGGTGTCTTCGATATTCTGAACGTCGGTCTGGATGATGGCGAATTCATCACCGCCAAGACGGGCGGCGGTATCGGAATCGCGGATGATCCGCGACAGGCGCTGCCCCATTTCCTGGATCATCAGATCGCCGACATCATGACCAAAGTGATCGTTGATGTCCTTGAACCGGTCAAGGTCGACAAACAGGACCGTGACCCCGCGCTGGAACCGGCGGGCGGACAGCAATGCCTGACGCAGACGGTCAAGGAACAGGGTGCGGTTCGGCAGGCTGGTCAGCACGTCATGCACGGCGAGATGGCGCATGCGGGCTTCGGTCTGTTTGCGTTCGGTAATGTCGGTATAGGTTGCAACATAACCGCCGCCGGGCATCGGGTTATGATCGACCTGAACCACACGGCCATTCGGGCGGGTGCGTTCCATGCGATAGGGTTCGCGACGGCGTGCAATCGCAACGCGGTCGGAAATCAGGGCCTGAATGCTGACATCACCATATTCGCCGCGTTCGGCGTTATAGCGCAGGATATCGGAAAGCGGCGTGCCTTCCTTGACCAGATCGCGCGGCAGGTTCAGCAATTCGATATAGCGTTCGTTCCAGACCATCAGGTTCAGGTCCTGATCGAACAGGCATATCCCCTGGCCGATATTGTGAAGGGTGGCTTCGAGAAGGGCCTGTTTGCGCTGGGCTTCTTCCTGTGCCTGCCCCTGCAGGGCGACCATTTCGTTATATTCGCGGATCAGAAGGCCAAGTTCGTCCGAACTGTTCCATTCCACGGGGCGGCGGAGCCGGCCATGTTTGGTCATGCGGATGGAATGCAAAAGCCGGTTTAGCGGTTCCTTGATCGAACGCTTGTTCGCGATCAGGAGGCTTGCGGCGACAACCGCAATCAGCAGGCCGAACAGGATCATGTCGATCACGATCCGGCGGAACAACAGATCCTGAACGCGGGCTTCTGTGAAGAAGATCACAAGTTCGCCGACATCATGGCGCACATTGTTGCGTTCAAAAAACACGCGACGCGACAGGCGCAGGGTGTCTTTCAGTTCGGACTGGGATACGCCGGTATGGGCAAATTCGGTGCCATCAGCCCCCAATGCCTGCACCGCGACGATATCGCGATCGCGGCTCATGGCGTTCAGGGCTGATTCAATATTATCGACATCCAGATACCAGAAAGGTGTTGCCAGAACGCGAGCATTGATATCGGCCGTCTGTTCGATTTTTTCCGTCAGATCGTCGCGCAGCACAGTGTAACTGACGTATCCGAAGACAACGAACAGGGCGAGGGAGAACAAGGAAACCAGCGGCAGCGCGATAAAAAGCAATCGGCTGCTAAGCGACTTCCGTTGTAAAAAGCCGTACGATCCGCGCGACAAGCGTATTTCTCCTCGGCACCCACTATCGACTAGTTAATGGCAACCATACTCGACCTTCGGGTGGGCTCCAATACCCCTAAGACTGTCCTTACTCAATCTGGAAGTCAGCCCAAAAGCAAGTTTGATTTCATTTTTTTCATATAGCGTTCAGAAAAACTGTCCCGATCCATCTATTTTGGATCGAAGTCCAGCAGCTTCAAGCACTTGTCGGAGAAGTTTATTTTGGCACGGCCTGTCGTGCGAGCTCGTCACACCGCTCGTTTTCGGGGTGCCCGGCATGTCCTTTGACCCAGTGCCATTCAACTTTATGAGGTTTCAGGGCATCCAGAAGCCTTTGCCATAGCTCGACATTTTTGACCGGTTTCTTGTCAGCGGTCTTCCATCCGCGTTTTTGCCATCCCCAAATCCACTTGGTAATTCCGTCCCGGACATAACTGCTGTCGGTATAAATGTCGACGATGCAGGGGCGTTTCAATGCTTCAAGTGCACTGATCGCTGCCATCATTTCCATACGGTTGTTGGTGGTTTCGGGATCACCGCCCGACATTTCCTTTTCCACCCCGCGAAATCGCAGGATTGCGCCCCAGCCACCGGGGCCGGGATTGCCGCTGCACGCGCCGTCTGTGTAAATCTCGACGCGGTTGTCTTCGGTTGCCGCCATTAGATCCTATTCCTCGCCCAGGCCATAGGCGCCGGCACTGTCGATGCGCTGATGGAAACGCAGTTTATTGATGTATTCGCGCGGATTTTTCGGTGTGACCAGCGCATCCTTGGGCGTGTTGATCCAGTCATACAGACGGGTCAGCAGGAACCGCAAAGACGCCCCGCGCGCAAGGATCGGAAGGGCTGCCAGTTCGTCATCGGACAATGCGCGCACCTTGCCGTAGCTTGACAGAAGGTTGCGCGCCTTGGTGACGTTGAAGCTGTTATCAGGTTCGAAACACCATGCATTCATGCAGATCGCAATGTCATAGGCCAGCAGATCATTGCACGCGAAATAGAAATCGATCAGGCCCGATACGTCATCCTTGCCCGGGAAGAAAAACACGTTATCGGGGAACAGATCGGCATGGATCACGCCTGCGGGCAATTGATGGGGCCAGTTGGCTTCAAGAAAAACCAGTTCATCCTCGATCAGTTTTTCAAGGCCGGGCTGAACGCCGTTAGCATCGGCACGGCAGCTTTCAAACAGCGGTCGCCAGCCCTTCACACTTAGCGCATTGCCAAGATACATCTCGAAATCCTGCCCGGCGGTGTGCAGTTGCGCCAGTGCCGCACCAAGACCCGTGCAGTGATGGGGCATGATCCGGCGCGGCGACATGCCGTTCAGGAAGGATGTGATGGCGGCCGGACGTCCGCAAAGGCGACGCAATGCAACCCCGTCCCTGCCGTGGATCGGCGTCGGGCAGTTCAGCCCCTTGGCCGACAGATGATCCATCAGGCCGAGATAAAACGGCAGATCATCGGGGTTCACACGCTTTTCATACAGGGTCAGGATGAAGGATGCCTGATCGGTCTGAAGCAGGAAGTTGGTGTTTTCGACACCTTCGGCGATGCCTTTGAACGAAATCACATTGCCGATATCGTATTCGGCAACAAAACGGGCGATGTCTTCGTCAGAAACGTCGGTATAGACGGCCATGTGATGTCCGGATTTCCTGGATCAGAGCTGGGTTAGCTGGCAAGCTGTCGGGGCAGCTTGAAGGTGACGTTTTCGTTGGTCAAAGTCAGGGTTTCGACCGTGACGTTATAACGTTCACGGCAGGCATCAATGACTTCCTCGACCAGAATTTCCGGGGCGGATGCGCCAGCGGTAATGCCAAGCGTCGAAATGCCGTCAAGCTTGGACCAGTCGATATCCTTGGCGCGTTCGACCAGAACCGAACGGTCACATCCTTCGCGTTTGGCAACTTCGACCAGACGGTTCGAGTTTGACGAGTTTGGCGCGCCCAGCACCAGAATGGCATCGGCATCGGTTGCGATCAGTTTCACCGCGTGCTGGCGGTTGGTGGTCGCATAGCAGATGTCTTCTTTTTTCGGGACCTCGATCGCGGGGAAGCGGCTTTGCAGGATCGAGATGATCTTGGCCGTGTCGTCCAGCGACAGGGTGGTCTGGGTCACAAAGGCAAGGTTTTCCGGGTTTTCGACCTGAAGGTTTTCGGCATCCTGTTCCGTTTCGATCAGGGTCATGCTGCCCGGTGGCAACTGCCCCATGGTGCCGATGACTTCGGGGTGGCCAGCATGGCCGATCAGAAGGATATGCTTGCCATCCGCGTGGTGGCGTTCCGCACCACGATGGACCTTGGAGACCAGCGGGCAGGTGGCATCAAGATATTCAAGCTGGCGGCTTTCGGCGGCTTCGGGGACCGATTTCGGTACCCCGTGCGCGGAAAAGATCACCGGAACCCCGTCCGGGACGCTATCAAGTTCATCGACAAAAACAGCCCCCATATCGCGCAGGCGGTCGACCACAAATTTGTTGTGGACGATTTCGTGGCGGACATAGACCGGCGCGCCGTACTTCACCAGCGCCTTTTCGACGATCTCGATCGCGCGATCCACCCCGGCACAGAAACCGCGCGGGTTGGCAAGAATGATCCGAAGGTCGGCTTTGTCAGACATGATACGGGTCCGAATGTTCATGATGCGCGCCATGCAATGGCACGGTTATTCAAATGTCTTCGTTACATAACCCGCCAGCACCGCACACGCAATGACAGACACCGTGTAAAACCGTGTAAAGATGCGTGTTCAGGTATGTTTGGCGATGTAATTGTTGCGCATACCGTGATTTGAAACGGAAGCGGGTTGTGTCGCCATATCGGAGCGAATAGACTGCGCGCGGCTGTGCCCGGATCGGGCATGACAGCGAATTTGACCAGTTCTATAGAGGCTTGGATGACGATTGCGAACGGACTGCGGCGTATTTGTGCATTGGGTTTGGTGTCGTTTGCCGGTTTCCTGGCGGCGTGTGGCACGTTCGAAGAAGAGCCGGTCCCGGCATGCCCGCGGGCCTTTTTGCCCAATGATACCGCCCGTCTGGTGCAGTTCAATGGTCAGGGCAAGGACCTGACCGATGTGATCCTTGAAGCCGAGTTTGGCGGTTATCTTGGCGATTGCGGTTATGACCTTGATGACAAGGTCCTGAATGTCGTCATCAGCCCGATCATCAATGCCGAACTGGGCCCGGCAGCACAGGGACGCAACGCAAAACTCCAGTATTTCGTAGCCCTTAAGGACCCGTCTGGCGAGTTCATCCAGAAGAATCTGTTTGATGTCGACATGGTCTTTCCGAACAACCTGAACCTGGCGCGGTATCGCGACGAGCAGGTGACTTTGAACGTGCCGCTGGACGATGTCTGGGCAGGTCCGGATTATGAAATCTATCTTGGTTTCCAGCTGAGTGCCGACCAGCTTGATTATAATCGTCGCTTCGGAAAAAATTAATAATCCGGCCTATTATTCATTTTTAGTGAGTAATCAAATCCCGCCCGCATCGCGTGGCGGGATTTTCGTTTTTGGACAAAAGTTCGTTTTCGGTAATCCTCATACAAAATAATGGACATTTGCCGGAGGGACTAAAAAAGGGCTTTTAATCCTCATACCAATGGGTGGGGTCGAAAGGATATGATTTTTGGGGCTGGTCTGGTCGGATTCAAATCCGTATAAGGGGGCATACCCAAATGATCCCCGTGGGAGAGTGCCACGGTCTTGATCGATGTGTGTGATCGCATCGATAGGGATTGCGCGGACGCCGAAGGAGCAACCACCCCGGAAACTCTCAGGCAAACGGACCGCGGGGAGATGGGACTCTGGAAAGCAGGCGGCATCAGAAATCGATGTGCGTCTCGCCGAAGATGTAAGCAGACCGGTGTCCAAACCGGCTGTGATTCTTTCAGGCTCCAAGACAGAGGGGGACGTGGTTGGCCATTGGTCGGCTATGTTTCGCAACGCCTGTCTGGAGACCTTGATGGCCGATCATCAAACCGAACTGCTTAAGACCGCCCTTTATGATTTGCATGTGGAACTGGGTGCCAAGATGGTGCCGTTCGCAGGCTATGACATGCCGGTGCAATATCCGTTGGGGGTTAAGGGCGAACATCTGCATACCCGCGCGAAGGCCGGTCTGTTTGACGTTTCGCATATGGGGCAGGTCCGCCTGAACGGTGAACATCGCGTGGCCGAGCTGGAGAAGCTTGTGCCCGGTGACATCGCGATCCTGAAGCCCGGTCGCACCCGTTATTCCGCCTTTACCAATGACGATGGCACGATTTTGGACGATCTGATGATCACCAATGCGGGCGACAGCCTGTTTCTGGTGATCAATGCCGCGTGCAAGGATGATGACATTGTCCATATGCGGGCCAATCTGGATAACGGTGTGGAGCTGATCGAGATTGACGACCGGGCATTGATGGCCTTGCAGGGACCAGACGCCGCCCGCGTGCTGGCACGGTTTGCACCGTCGGTTGCCGATATGAAATTCATGAGCTTTGCCGAGATCGATATTGCCGGTATCGCGTGCTTTGTCACCCGGTCGGGCTATACCGGCGAGGACGGGTATGAGATTTCCGTGCCCAATGAGCGCGCCGAAGAACTGGCGCGCAAGTTGTTGGCCGAGGAAGAAGTCGAGGCGATTGGCCTTGGCGCGCGTGATTCGCTGCGTCTTGAAGCCGGTCTTTGCCTGTATGGCAACGATATCGACACCACGACCACCCCGGTCGAAGGCGACCTTAACTGGATCATCAACAAGCGTCGCCGCGAAGAAGGCGGGTTCAAGGGATCAGACATCATCCTTGATCAGCTTGCCAATGGGGCGGATCGCAAACGTGTCGGGATCAAACCCGAAGGCAAGGCACCTGCGCGTGAACATACGCCGGTCCTGAATAGTGACGGTGAAGAAATTGGCGAAATCACCAGCGGTGGTTTCGGCCCGACCGTGGATGGCCCGATTGCGATGGGATATGTCGCAATTGAATTTGCCGCCCCGGGTACCAAAGTCGATCTGATGGTGCGCGGCAAGGCCCGCCCGGCGGAAATCGTCGAGCTGCCGTTTGCACCGCACCGTTATTATCGCGGCTGATCGCCAGAACGGATCGGGCGGGCGGCGCGACGTCGCCCTTCCGGGATTGAATTAGCGGAACAACCGGAAAAACCGGGACGCCGCAAAACCGGAACATCCCGGAAAACGGGAAGACCGGACAGACCACAGATTTTAGAGACAACTGATCTTACAGGGACGATTACAATGGCTAAAAAATTCTCGCAGGAACATGAATGGGTTGAATATGAAGACGGTGTCGCGACCGTTGGTATTACCGATTACGCCCAGCAGTCGCTTGGCGATATCGTGTATGTCGAGCTGCCGGAAGTTGGCAAAAAGCTGACCAAGGATGGCGATGCGGCAGTTGTTGAGTCGGTCAAGGCCGCCAGCGACGTTTATGCGCCGCTTGATGGCGTGGTTGTCGAAGCCAACGAAGAGCTTGATGACAATCCGGCACTGGTGAACGAAGCACCGGAAAGCGATGGCTGGTTCTTCCGCATGGAACTTTCCGATGAGTCCCAGCTTGATGAGCTGATGGACGAAGCTGCGTATAAAGACTTTGTCGAAGGCCTGTAAGTTATGCGTTATCTTCCGCTAACCAAGGCGGATCGCGTCTCGATGCTTGAAACCATCGGGGCAAAGTCCGTTGACGAATTATATAGCGACGTGCCCGAAGGCGCGTTGCTGTCCGAGCCGGTCGATCTGCCCCATCATCTGGGCGAATTGCAGGTCGAACGCGACATGGCGAAATTGGCCGCCAAAAACATGGGCACGGCCAGCGTGCCGAGCTTCCTGGGCGCGGGCGCATATCGCCACCATGTTCCGGCCACGGTCGATTACATCATCCAGCGCGGTGAATTCCTGACGGCCTATACCCCGTATCAGCCGGAAATCGCACAGGGTACGTTGCAGTATCTGTTCGAATTCCAGACCCAGGTGGCATCGATCACCGGCATGGATGTGGCGAACGCATCGATGTGGGATGGGGCAACGTCGTGCGCAGAGGCCGTTTTGATGGCGTGCCGCGCCACGCGGCGCAAGAAGGCGGTTCTGTCGGGTGGTCTGCATCCGCATTACCGTGAAGTCACGGAAACCTATTGCCAGTATAGCGATACCGAAGTTGCTGGTCGTGACGGGCACCCGGAAAAGCAGGCAACCGCCGATGAGCTTGACGATCTGATCGATGATCAGACCGCGTGCGTGGTTGTCCAGTATCCGGACGTGTTTGGCCGTATTCAGGATCACACGAAGCTTGCGGACGCGTGCCATGCCAAGGGGGCGCTTCTGATCGTGGTGTTTACCGAGGCCATGGCATTTGGCGCGATCAAATCGCCGGGCAGCTTTGGCGCGGATATCGTCTGCGGCGAAGGCCAGTCGATTGGTAACAACCTGAACTATGGCGGGCCGTATGTCGGTCTGTTTGCGACGACCAGCAAACTGGTACGCCAGATGCCGGGTCGCCTGTGCGGTGAAACGGTCGATCAGGACGGCAAACGCGGTTTTGTTCTAACACTTTCGACCCGCGAGCAGCATATCCGCCGCGAAAAGGCGACATCGAACATCTGCACCAATTCCGGTCTGTGTTCGTTGGCCTTTACGGTGCATATGAGCCTTCTGGGTGAAGACGGGTATCGTGGTGTGGCGATGCTTAACCATGAAACCGCCTGCAAGACCGCCGATGCGATTGATGCGGTGCCGGGTGCGGAAGTTGTCAATGACAGCTTCTTTAACGAGTTCACCGTCAAGCTTGCCAAACCGGCAGCCGAGGTGGTCGAGGCACTGGTTGGCAAGGGTATCCTTGGCGGCGTTCCGTTGTCGCGCCTCTATCCGAACCGTGACGATCTGGGCAATTACCTTTTGGTGGCGGCGACCGAAACCAACACCGACGAAGACATCGCGGACTTTGCGTCTGCATTGAAGGAGGTGCTGGCATGAGCTTTACCACCCATACCGGTAACCGCGGCCTCGTTCTTGAGGAAAAGCTGATTTTCGAACAGGGCGAACCGGGTCGTACCGGTGTTGACCTTCCGAAGCCAGCGGGCATCAAATCACGCCTTGGCGGCCTTGATCGCGATAGCGATGTTGGTTTGCCGGGCCTGTCCGAGCCGCAGGTGGTGCGCCATTTCACGCGCCTGTCGCAGAAAAACTTTGGTATTGATTCCGGCTTCTTCCCGCTGGGTTCGTGCACGATGAAACACAACCCGCGCCTGAACGAAAAGGTTGCCCGTATGCCCGGTCTTGCCGACCTGCATCCGATGCAGCCCGAAAGCACGGTTCAGGGGGCGCTTGAACTGATTGACAGTTGTGCGCACTGGTTGCTGGTTCTGACCGGGATGCCCGCCGTTTCCATGTCGCCCGCAGCGGGTGCACAGGGCGAGCTTTGCGGCATGATGGCGATCCGTGCGGCCCTTGATGCGCGCGGTGAAAACCGTCGTCGTGTTCTGGTGCCGGAATCAGCCCACGGGACCAACCCGGCAACCGCAGCCGCATGTGGTTTCACGGTTGATTCGATCCCGGCAACCGAAGATGGCCGTGTGGACCTTGCGGCATTCGAAGCCAAGCTTGGCGACGATGTGGCGGGTATCATGCTGACCAACCCGAATACGTGTGGCCTGTTTGAACGCGACGTTCGCAAGATTGCCGATCTGGTCCATGCGGCCGGTGGGTATTTCTATTGCGATGGGGCGAATTTCAACGCGATTGTCGGACGGGTGCGCCCGGCCGATCTTGGCATTGATGCGATGCATATCAACCTGCACAAGACCTTTTCGACCCCGCATGGCGGCGGTGGACCGGGTTCGGGTCCGGTTGTGTTTTCCGACGCACTGGCCCCGTTTGCACCGATCCCCTATGTCGTGCGCAAGGGCGAGAAATTCCATCTGGTGGAAACCGCCGAAGAACAGGATGGCAAAAAGCCGTTCGGCCGTCTGAAGGGCTTCCACGGTCAGATGGGCATGTTCATTCGGGCGCTGTCTTATATGAAAAGCCACGGTGCGGATGGATTGCGTCAGGCATCGGGCGATGCGGTGCTGAATGCCAACTATCTGCTTGCGCGTCTGAAAGACAAGCTGAGCGTGGCATTCCCCGGTTATTGCATGCACGAAGCGCTGTTTGACGATGATTTCCTGAAAGATACCGGTGTTTCGACGCTGGATCTTGCCAAGGCGATCATCGACGAGGGCTTCCACCCGATGACCATGTATTTCCCGCTGGTGGTTCATGGTGCGCTTTTGATCGAGCCGACGGAAACCGAAACCAAGGAATCGATTGACCAGTTCTGCGATGCGGTTCTGGCATTGGTGGCCAAGGCAGAATCGGGCGATGCGGAATTCTTCAAAAATGCGCCGTATCTGACGCCGCGCCGTCGTCTTGACGAAACGGCGGCCGCAAGAAAGCCGGTTCTGCGCTGGATGCCTGAATCTGCTTGATTTGCAACGCAGCAAAGCCTTTTTGCACACCCCGGTCATTTGGCCGGGGTGTTCTTTTTCAAAGGGTTGTTCTTGAAACCCATTGGACTTGTAGCAATCTGGACCCTTATACTTGTTTTAATGTGATCATCTGACCACGGGGACGGATGATCGGGGGAATTGGGATCGGGGAATGCACCCCGTTGCCGGAGGATTGAAGTCAGTCATGTCACGTCGCGTGCAGAAGGTTTTCACCGCAGAACGCCGTTTAAAAGAACGTTCGGGTGGTGTGGTCGAAGATTGGTCGGATTCCTTTTTCGATCCGACGCTGGAAAGCGGTATCGGTGCGGGGGAAGCGCTGCCGGCACCCAAAACGGCTGCAACGGCGGATGCGACGGGGATCAATCAGGCGGTTCTGGATGAAATCCGTGCCCTTCGATCCGAAGTCGCCCAGCTTCGCGATGCGGTTCGTGCCGGTGGCACGGTTGAGCCGGCCCATCTTGAAAGCTCGGCCGCATCCGGTGACAGCGCGATGGATGTTCTGCCCGAGCCGGTCAGCAGCAATTTTACCCACAGCAACCGTCCGGGGGCATCCGAGCCCGACCGTGACGACCTCGAACTGATTCGCAAGCAGATCGAGGAAATGAACGAACATATTCACAGGGCGAAGATGCAGATCGCGTCGCTGCGTCATCCGAAGGCTGAGGATGACCGTCTGGTCAGTGCGACCACCGAACTTGATGCGATCATCAAGGATACGGAAATGGCAACGCATACGATCCTTGAGTCCGCCGAACAGATCGATGATCTGGCGATGACGCTTAAAAATGCGGCGCCGAACGATTTTGTTGCCGACCATGTCGAACAGATTGCGTTTCTGGTCACCAAGGTTTTCGAGTCCTGTAACTTCCAGGATATTACCGGACAGCGCATCAACAAGGTGGTCAGAACCCTTGAATTTGTTGAGGAACGGGTTCACAACATGATCCTGATCTGGGGCGAGGACGCCTTTAGCGATCTTCCGGTTCCCGAAAATGATGACGGAACACCGAGGAATGAAGACGACGATCTTCTGAACGGTCCGCAGCTTGAAGGCGAGGGAATCAGCCAGGACGACATCGATAAATTGTTTGACTGACTATTCCAAAATGCTGGCAGGATTATTATATTCCAGGTTGAAACCCGGAGTGAGTCTTGCGCCAGAACAAGATCTTGCGAAATCGCGAACTGTAATCGGTCAACCAAAAGTTTACAGTTTCCCGATATCGTACTGTTCATAAAAACAAAAGCTTGTGTTGGGATGCGTGTGACGGGCAGTTGCGCGCATTCAGGCACGCTTGGAGGATGAAATGGGATTCTGGTCGCTTGGCGGTATGCGTCAGCCAAAGGCACAAGATATCAAATGGCGGAAAAGCCCGCGTGGCGAATATTATCGTCTGTTCATGATTGATGATTTCAGCGAACTGAAGCTCGACAATGTTGGTGGTGTTTATCTGCTTTGGCATGGTGGTTTGAAGCCGTCGTGGCTGGTTGCCGGAGCGACCGAGGATCTTGGCCACAGTTTCCGCGAGCTTTTCCGTGATCGCGATATTCGCGAATATGATAATCGGGGCGGCGTATTCATGAGTTGGTCCCCGATCAAGGCGGATTACCGCGAAGGTGTGGTGCATTTCATTGCCAAACACACCAATCCGACTTTTGAATGCGATTTTGACAGCAAGTCGGATCCGATTCCGGTTCTGCTGCCGCGTTAGGCGCCCGTCTTTGAAGAAAAAGCGCCTTTAAAGGAAAAGCTCCGCATTGCTGCGGAGCTTTTTTTTGTTTTCAGGCCGTGTCGTTTGGGTAGAGCCGATCAGAGTTTGCCCAGAACGGTTTCAGCGTTTGATACCTCGAACGCGCCCGGTGCTTCGACCGCGAGGTCGGTGACCTTGCCATCATCGACAATCATCGCAAAACGGTTGGCGCGTTTGCCAAGACCGCGACCTGTCAGGTCCAGTTCAAGACCGGTCTTGCTGACGAAGGCGAGATCGCCATCCGAAAGCATGGTGATGTTGTCACCGGCGTTTTCCGCCTTGGCCCATGCACGCAGAACAAAGGCGTCGTTCGATGCCAGGCAGACGATTTCATCAACGCCCTTTGCCTTGATGGCATCGGCATTGGCAACGAAGCCCGGCAGATGCTTGGCCGAGCAGGTCGGGGTGAAGGCTCCCGGTACGGCAAAGACAACGACCTTGCGACCGGCGAAAAATTCCTTGGTGTTGACGGCTTCGGGGCCGTCAGCCGTTGCGCGGAAAAGGGTAACTTCGGGCAGTGTGCTGCCGATTTCGATGGTCATTGGGGTTTTCTCCGTCATGCGGGTGGCTTTATTGCCGCCCTTGTTCTGGGATAGGGCCATCAAACAGCAAAACGGGTTGATCTTCAATCATATCCGGTGATGTTGCGATGGTTTCAAATCTTTGTCATCCATTCCGGCATGCTGGCAGCGCCATGCAAAGACATGGACCGGATCAGTTTTTGACAAGGTCGGCCCTGCCGGTTGCTTCGGCCAGTGCATCCAGAACTTCTTTTTTGCTGAGAAGTTCCGAAAGCAGGATGCCTTTTTCGGCGTTCGGGCCAAACACCGCGTTAAACGGAATGCCATAGCGGCCGTAGCCAGCAAGGTAGCCTGCAATGACCGGGTCGGGACGGGTCCAGTCGCCCTGCATCACAATGACATCATCCGCCGACAGGGCGGTGGCGATTTCATCGGTTTCAAGCACGAGCTTCTTGTTGACCTGACAACTGACGCACCATTCGGCGGTGATATCGACCAGAACGGTTTTGCCATCGGCCACATGGCGGGCGATTTCATCCGGGGCGAAGGGCTGCCACGGGAGTTTGCCGGTGGCGGTTTCGGTCGCCCCCGTGTTGCGCACCGGGGCCTTGGAAAAGCCCGGCGCAAATAGGGCGGCCAGAACGCCAAGGGTTGCGAGTGCGGTGAAGGTAAATTTGCGTTTCTGCACCGTTGTGCGGTGGCGGGCAAACAGAAGGATGCCCGCAATCACAAGGGCCACACCAACCGCAATCGCCCCGCCCATGCCGATCTGAACCGCCAGAACCGACAGAAGCCAGACAGCCGTTCCGGCAAGGGCCACGCCCAGAACCCCTTTGACAAAGCCCATCCAGCGGCCCGGTTTGGGGAGCAGGCGGGCAATTTCGGGCCGGGTGGCAATCGCGAGATAAGGAATGGCCAAGCCGATACCCAGCAGGGTGAATATCCAGAAGATATCAAAGCTGCTGCCGGCCAGCGCGAAACCGACCGCCGTGCCAAGGAACGGGGCCGAACACGGGGTTGCCAGCAGGGTGGCAAACATGCCGGTCAGGAAATGACCGCCAAGGTGGCTTCCGGATTGTTCGCGCGTGGTGATCGCATCATTGGCGGCATTGCCGAGTTCGGCCGGGCCATTGATTTCAAACAGGCCCCACATATTGAAGGCAAACAGGGCCACGATGATGGTCATCACGGTCAGGAACAGGGGTTGCTGGAACTGAATGCCCCAGCCAATCGTGCCACCGGCAAGCTTGATCGCGATCAGCATGGCGGCGATCAGCCAGAAGGACGTGATGATGCCCGCCGCACTGGCAAGGAAGCCGCGCCGGGTGGCGCTGCGCTCAGAACCTTGGGCCTTCATCGCCGACATGACCTTGATCGACAGGACCGGCAGGACGCAGGGCATGAAATTAAGGATGAAACCGCCCAGAAGGGCGAGTGCACCGATCAGCCACAGGCTGGTGGCGGCGATGCTGGTGCCGGAAACGGTGTTGCTGCTGGTGCCGGAGCCAGACGGGGAAGCGGCGATCTGGCGGTCCTGTTCGATGGCAAGGGGGCCGGCAATGACGGTGACGATCACGTCATCGCCAATCGTGGTCTGACCGTCCTTCAGGCCATAGATCGGGATCTGGAACTGCTGCGTGCCGGTTGCGTCATCGGTCGCGGTCGGGACCGGCACGCCAAAGCCAAGGCGGACATTGCCTTCGATCAGGATTTCGACCGGGTCGGTCGCGGTTTGATCAAGTCCCGAGACGGTGACATTGAGAACCGTTTTGTCATTTTCGCCCGATGTGTCGACCGACTGCCAGATATCGGTGACCGACATCGGCAGGTTATCCCCGCGAAGCGGGACACGGGATGCGAATTTTTCGATGTCATGGGCAAAGCTGCTGATGGCGGCGTTATCGATGTTTGTGCCGCCCGAAAGGCTTGCCGGGATATCAAGGGTCAGGTGGGCCTGTGCGGGGATGCAGACATCGCTGCAAACCAGATAATCGACATCAAGCTCGATATGGGCGGCCTGTGCGGGATCGGTCACCGGGACATCAATCGGCAGGATGATGTGATCCTTGTAGCCGAATGTTTCCAGCCCAAAGATCGAAAAGCGGTGCGGGGCGGGCCAGCGGATTTCGCCATTGCCGATATTGGTTGATCCGGCCCAGTCAAGCTGCGGCGGGAAACCGGCATCCCCGGCGCTGCGCCAATAGATTTTCCAGTCGGGCTCAAGTTCAAATTCAAGACCAAGGCGGATTTCATCGCGGCCATTGATGGCGTCGCGTGCGCTGAGCAGGCGGACCGATGCGAAATCCTCGTCAACCCGGTTGCTGGCGGCTGTTTGGGCATGCGGACCTGCGCCGAGCGGGGCGAGGGCGGCGATAAACAGGCCGAGGGTGACAAGCAAAGACCGGATCACGGGTGTTTCCTTCTGGTTTTCGACACAGGCACGACGATATTCCGTCTGATGGATATGGCACGAAACCGGGCTTTGTGCCACCGGCATGCCATGGAAATGCAACGGAAATCATGGCTAATCCCGGTTCATGTTCAATGCAAGGCACGACTGCGTTACCGGGTTGTGTGCCGGGGCGTGTAATTGCAGGATGCCATCAAATTTATGGTGATATTCCTGTCGATTGCATGTTGGACTACCTACATGTAAAGCAGTGGCGCGTTTCGTCTTTGATCGATGTCATTTTTGGACTGTTTTCAGGCAAAGGTGGCTTTCGGTGGTAATGGACGACGGATCGCGTTAGGTTTGTATGAGCAAAACAGGAAAAGTTCGGGAATGGGAATTAAAGAACACACTGGCGAATATCTGGAAGGGAAGCTGCTTGTGGCGATGCCGGGCATGCGTGACCCCCGCTTTTCGCAAAGCGTGGTCTATATCTGTGCCCATAACGAGGATGGGGCGATGGGGCTGGTGGTCAACCGGCTGATCGACAGCATCACGTTTCCCGAACTGCTTGAACAGCTTGGCATTGCGCGCCCGGCACCGACGATTGCCGATATTCAGGTACATTTCGGTGGCCCGGTTGAAAGCGGGCGGGGGTTTGTTCTGCACAGTACCGATTTTGAAAACGAGGCGACCCTGCATGTCGATCCCGGTGTGTCGGTGACGGCGACGGTCGATATCCTTGAACAGATTGCGCTCGGCGAAGGTCCGAAAAGCAGCATTCTCGCCCTTGGTTATGCCGGATGGCGCAGCGGGCAGCTTGAAAGTGAAATCCTTGCCAATGGCTGGCTGCATGTTGATGCGGATGCCGACCTTCTGTTTGATACCGATTGCGAAGACAAATGGGAACGGGCCTTTGCCAAGCTGGGCTTTGCCCCCGAACTTCTTTCGGGTGAGGCGGGCCACGCCTGAGAGCATGCGTCAGACCACGGGACCAAACTCCGCACATGAAAAAGCCTGCCGTTTCCGGCAGGCTTTGGTGTTTTGGTGACGTTTCAGGCCAATAAACGGATCAGTCGAACAGGGCGTCGATTTCTTCCTGCGAGAAAATCTGATCGATTTCGTCCTGGCTGACGCGCTCGACATTCTGTGGGGCGCGGGTGACGGTTTTATCGAGATTGTCCTGGCCTTTGGGATCGGCGGGCAGATCGAACTCGCCAAAGTCATCCTCGCCCCAGATTTCGATCACGCGGGTCACGCGTTCCTCGATATATTTCATGGTGTTGACGACTTTGGTGATGCGCTGCCCGGTCAGGTCCTGGAAGTTACAGGATTCAAACACCTTGACCACCAGATCGACGATATCGTCGGCCAGCCCCTGGGTGTAGTCATCCGGGGCGGCGGAGCGGATATTGTGGGCGACGGCATCGATTTTCTCGACGGTTTCAAGGATGTTGGCGGTGGCATCCTCCGTCGCGGCGACGACGGAATCAAGCTCGCCCTTGACGATGTTAAGCCGCGTGCCGCTGCTATCATCCGGGGCGGTATAGAGGGCGGCGATTTCGCGCTTGGTTTCCTGAATGGAATTGGCGAGTGCGCGGATTTCGGTCTTGAGCATGCGAAGCTCGTTGCGCGCATCGTCCTGATCTTCGTCATCGGCGCGCGCATTCAGCTTTTTCTGTTCTTCCATCATGATGCGGATGTCGGACAGAAGTTCCACCTTCAGATCCTCGATCGCATTATGGAGTGAGGACATATCCGCACCACCGGTGGCACCGCCATCAGCGGCCGGTGCCGGTAACGGCATGGATACGATATCACTCATACTTTCCAGCTTGTTGAGCAGCCGGAGCTCTGCGGTGAAAAGCTTTTTGCTTCCTTGGCGGGACATGAGCGAACCTCGATCTGAAACGTCACGGTAATCCTGCCCGGATGATAATCGAGAATTATCGGAAGGACAGGAAAAATAATACTTTCGAATAGAACAGTTCCAGCCAACCGGTCAGGTTGCTGATACCATTCTCCTGATATTGGGAAAAAATCCCGCAATTAAAGGCATATGCGCGTTTTTATGTAGGTTTCGTGTCCCGAAAGCGGAAGCCCGGCGCGCAAGTGATCCGGCAGGTTCCTTGTGCCAACAATCACAGAGATCGCGGCGATTATCAACCTTTGTGCGGTGCATTCGAAAAACTTCATGCGCGATCCGGTTTCTGAGGATCGAAACCAACAGGACGGGGCAGAGCGGGTGCAGGTCGGGTACAGATCAGGTCGGGCGGGTTTTACGACTCGGTGGGGCGGTAAATGATTGATTGCGATGGCTTTGCCTGTGGATAACTTGCCAGAACCGGCCCCGGTTTTGCGATCAAAGTCGCGTCGTTCGGGGGATGCCGATAAATCCGTACCTAAATGATTATTTTACCTGCGGTTTGTATCGTCTAAAGGATAATTTCCTGCTGTCTGTTGCGTGGCAGCAATCGGGGCTATGATGGCCCGGCGCGATAAGGAATGGCAGGATTTCTATCGCAGGGGTAGGGCATTGGATTTAGAAAAAAATTGAACCAGTGCGCTAAATTCCTGAAAGGACAAGTAATATTTTTGTGCAACGCAGCGAGGTTTTTTCTGGAACAGGTAGTGAAGATAGGCTATTTGCCTGCCATACCGTTGTGCCGCAGTGCATGCGGGTTTAAAAATCAGGTTTGTCTGATGTTGTGTTGTGATTCTGATGGCTTGCCGATTTATGGTTGAGTCATCACGGCATGCCTTTTCGGTGAACGAACAACCCGTTATGTTCGTAAATGTCGATGGTCACGATGTGGCTTTCCTTTGGACAAATTGCCTTGAGATGTAATGCGAGGGGGCAGATTCGCATGTCGATCAAGATGCTGTTTCCCATTCTTTTGCTGGGATTGGCAGTTCTGACCGGACTGGATAGTGCCGCGCTTGCCGCGGTTGGTCAGCCTGAGCCATGGCAACTGGGTCTTCAGCACCCGGTTTCGCCGGTGGCTGTACAGGGCCATGATTTCTTTATTCTTCTGACATGGCTGATGACCGCCGTTACGGTGATCGTCCTGCTGTTGTTGCTTTATGTTCTTTTCCGCTTTAGCCGGAAACGCAATCCCGTCCCGTCCAAGACCACCCACCATACGCTTCTTGAAATCGTATGGACCGTGGCGCCGGTACTGATCCTTCTGATCATTGCGATCCCGTCGTTCCGTCTGCTGTATTATGCAGATCACGTCGAAGATGCCGATATGACGCTCAAGATCATCGGCAAACAGTGGTACTGGACGTATGAATATCCCGACAATGGCAATTTCACGTTCGATTCCCTTATGATCGACGAGGAAACCGCCGTTGCAGAAGGCAAAATTCGCCTTCTGGATGTGGACAACCCCGTTGTTCTGCCGGTTGACACCAATATCCGCCTGATCATGACATCGGACGATGTGATCCATAACTGGGCCATGCCGTCGCTGTTCATCAAGCTGGATGCCGTGCCGGGCCGCCTGAACGAAACCTGGACCCGCATTCCGGGCGAATATGCAGGCACCACCTTCTATGGCCAGTGTTCGGAACTGTGTGGCGTGAACCACGCCTACATGCCGATCGCGGTGAAAGCCGTGACCATGGAAGAATACGAGGCATGGGTCGCAGAGGCCCAGGAGAAATTCGCGTCGGTTGACCTGCCGTCGGCGGTTTCCGTAGCTTCGGCAGAGTGAGGGAGAGATTTATGGCTCACGCTGACACACATTCGCATGATGATCACATGCCCGGTTTCTTTACCCGTTGGTTCCTTTCGACCAACCACAAGGATATCGGCACGCTTTATCTTGCGTTCTCGCTGGTTGCCGGTCTGATCGGCGGGGCGTTCTCGGTCTGGTTCCGTATGGAACTGGCCCATCCGGGCACCCAGATCATCGAAGACCACCAGTTCTTTAACGTTCTGGTCACCGCGCACGGCATGATCATGGTGTTCTTTGTTGTCATGCCCGCCATGATTGGCGGTTTTGGCAACTGGTTCGTGCCGATCATGATCGGTGCGCCGGACATGGCGTTCCCGCGTCTGAACAACATTTCGTTCTGGCTGATCGTTCCGGCCTTTGCGCTTCTGATGCTGTCGGCGGTTGTCGGCAGCGGTGCCGGGACCGGCTGGACGGTTTACCCGCCGCTTTCAAGCGCGCTGGGTCATCCGGATGCTTCTGTTGATCTGGCGATCTTTGCCCTGCACCTTGCCGGTGCGAGCTCGATCCTTGGGGCGGTGAACTTCATCACCACCATTTTCAACATGCGCGCACCGGGCATGACACTTCACAAGATGCCGCTGTTTGCATGGGCGATGCTGGTGACAGCGTTCCTGCTGCTTCTGGCGGTGCCGGTTCTTGGTGGCGCGATCACGATGCTTCTGACCGACCGTAACTTTGGCACGGATTTCTTCAATCCGGCCGGTGGCGGTGACCCGATCCTGTACCAGCACCTGTTCTGGTTCTTCGGGCATCCGGAAGTTTACATCATGATCCTGCCGGGCTTTGGCATCATCAGCCACATCATTTCGACCTTCTCGCGCAAGCCGATCTTTGGCTATCTCGGGATGGCTTACGCCATGGTCGCAATCGGTGTTGTCGGTTTCATCGTGTGGGCACACCACATGTATACCGTCGGCCTTGATGTTGATACCCGCGCCTATTTCACCGCGGCAACGATGGTGATTGCGGTGCCGACCGGGGTCAAAATCTTCTCGTGGATTGCAACCATGTGGGGTGGTTCGATCGAGCTTCGCGCACCGATGCTGTGGGCGATCGGCTTTATCTTCCTGTTCACCGTTGGCGGTGTGACGGGGGTTATCCTTGCGAACTCCGGCATGGATCTGCCGCTGCACGATACCTATTTCGTGGTGGCGCATTTCCACTATGTGCTGTCGCTGGGTGCCGTGTTCTCGATCTTTGCGGGCTTCTATTACTGGTTCAGCAAGATGTCGGGTTACGAGATTTCCGATCTCGGCGGTAAAATCCACTTCTGGCTGTTCTTTATCGGTGTGAACCTGACCTTCTTCCCGCAGCACTTCCTGGGGCTGGCCGGCATGCCGCGTCGTTATGCCGATTACCCGGATGCGTTCGCGGGCTGGAACCTGGTTTCATCCTATGGCGCGTATCTTTCGTTCGCGGCGACGATCTTCTTTGTCGGGCTGGTGGCGCATGCTTTCATCCGTGGCAAAAAGGCCGAAGCCAACCCATATGGCGAAGGTGCGGATACACTGGAATGGACCGTCAGCTCGCCGCCGCCGTTCCATACCTTTGACGAACTGCCGCGCATCAAGTAATTGATCCGATCTTGCGTTCCCCGCCGTGACCAGCCGGTCCCGGCGGGGAACATACGACCGCCCAAAGAAGAAAAGACCAGGATTACATGACCAAGCAGGCCGCCCAGCAGACCCTTGCAATCGATAACATCGCCGCATTACCGGTATCGGAAGTGCGCGACTATATTGCGTTGCTGAAACCCGGTGTAATGACCCTTGTGGTGTTCACCGGTGCCGTGGGTCTTTTGATTGCACCGGGAACAATGCATCCGTTCCTGGCGCTGGTTGCGATTGCCTGTATTGCCGTTGCCAGCGGGGCGGCGGCATCAATCAACATGTGGTACGACCGCGATATCGACATCCACATGAAACGCACCCAGAACCGCCCGATCCCGGCCGGCCGCGTGCCCGCCGACGAGGCGCTGTCACTGGGGATCGCGTTATCCATCCTTTCCGTGACCGTCATGGCGGTTGCGATCAATTTTGCCGCCGCCGCCCTTCTGGCGGTGTCTATTGCGTTTTACGTGTTCGTTTACACCATGTGGCTGAAACGCAGCACACCGCAGAATATCGTCATTGGCGGTGCAGCCGGGGCATTCCCCCCGATGATCGGCTGGGCGTCGGTGACCGGCGGGATCGATATCAATTCGATTGCGCTGTTTCTGATTATCTTTATGTGGACGCCGCCGCATTTCTGGGCGCTGGCCCTGTTTCGCTGTGGCGATTATGCCAAGGTCGGCGTACCGATGATGCCGGTTGTGGCCGGTGAAGTCGCGACCAAGAAACAGATGCTGATCTATACGATCCTGTTGTTGCCGATCACGTTTGTGCCGGTCGCGACCGGGTTGCTTGGCGTGTTTTACGGTGTGACGGCGGGACTGACCGGTTTGTGGTTCCTGCGCCATGCGGTTCGCGTGCTGCGCAATGCCGAAGAAAAAGCACCGCACAAGATGTTCGGATATTCGATCCTTTATCTGTTCGTTCTGTTTGGTGCGATGGTCGCCGATGTCTGGATCAAAGGATATCTGGCATGACCGAACCCAAAATGAGCAAAGCCGAACTGGATGCGTTTTACGCCAAGCGGCGCAAGAAGAACTGGGCGTTTCTTGCCATTCTTGGCGGGCTGGCGGTTCTGTTTTTCGCCATCACCATTCTTAAGATGAGCTAGGGCATATATGGCTGATCAGAAGCATGCGGATAAAACAAAGGCGCGCAACAAGCGCGTATTGCTGAGCTGTGTTGCCATTGTTGGCGGCATGATCGGTTTGTCCTATGCCTCGGTCCCGCTTTATGCGCTGTTTTGTCAGGTGACGGGATATGGCGGCACCACACAGGTCGCCACCGACGCGCCGCGTGATGTTTCGGAAAAGACCATCAAAATCCGCTTCAATGCCGATGTGAATTCCCGCCTGCCGTGGCAGTTCAAGCCCGAGCAGCGTGAAATCACCGTCAAGCTGGGCGAGGACAACCTTGCCTATTACGTCGCCGAAAACATGTCGGTCAAACCGGTCACCGGTCAGGCGCTTTACAATGTAACGCCGCTTAAGGCCGGGCAGTATTTCAGCAAGATCGCCTGTTTCTGTTTTGACGAGCAGACGCTTGAACCCGGCCAGCGCGTGGATATGCCTGTCAGTTTCTATGTCGATCCGGCGATCGCAGAAGACCCGAATACCCAGGACGTGAAGACGATTACCCTGTCCTATACCTTCTATAAGACCGAGGCATCGGTTGAAGGTCCGGGCGGGGATAAAGGAAAAGGAGGCTAGGGGCCTGACCGGTTGGCAGGTTCCGTGTTTCCAATGAAGAGAGCTTTGAAGGTTTCATTTGTGAGGATTGAGGGGGGCGAGGAATGAGTGATCACGCTCAGAAACATCCGTTCCATCTGGTAGACCCGAGCCCGTGGCCGTTGGTGGCTGCGTTGTCTGCGGGACTGTTTACCGGTGGCATGGTCATGTTCATGCATTCGGATCGTGCGCCGACAGATTTCTGGCTGGCAGCACTTGGACTGGCGGGCATTCTGTTCGTGATGTTCCGCTGGTGGAGCAACGTGATCAGCGAGTCCACCATCTACCACAACAAGGTTGTGCAGATCGGCTTGCGGTATGGCATGTCGCTGTTTATCGCGTCCGAGGTGATGTTCTTTGTCGCCTTCTTCTGGGCGTTCTTCCACAACGCGTTCATTATTTTCAGCCCCGGTGTGACCGAATGGCCGCCCGCAGGCGTTGAAGTCCTTGATCCGTGGGATTTGCCGTTCATCAACACCCTGATCCTGCTTCTGTCGGGCTGCACGCTGACCTGGGCGCATCATGGCTGCCTTGAAGGCAAGAAGAAGGACATGGTGCAGGGGCTGGCGATTACGGTTGCCCTTGGCGTCATCTTCCTGTGCCTGCAGGCTTATGAATACAGTCATGCCGCATTCGGCTTTGCCGATGGCATTTATTCGTCGACCTTCTATATGGCGACCGGTTTCCACGGTTTCCACGTGTTTGTCGGCACCGTGTTCCTTGCGGTCTGCCTTGTGCGGGCGATCAAGGACGGCTTTAAACCCGACCATCATTTCGGTCTGGAAGCCGCCGCATGGTACTGGCATTTCGTTGACGTTGTCTGGCTGTTCCTGTTCTTTGCCGTTTACATCTGGGGCGGCGAATAAAGGATACCGGTCAGCCAATGACCCTGGATTATTATCCTGCACTTTCCCCCATCCGCACCGGGCTGGCATGCAAATGCCCCCGCTGTGGCGGGGGAAAGCTGTTTTCGGGCTTTCTCAATGTTCGCGAAAGCTGTTCGCAATGCGGTCTTGATCTTCGCGGTCATGACGCCGGTGATGGCCCGGCCGTTTTTATCATCTTCATTCTCGGTTTTATCGTGGTGCCGATGGCGCTCTGGGTCGAGATGACCTATATGCCGCCTTTGTGGCTGCATGCGGTGTTATGGTTTCCGACCATCATCGGGGTAACACTGGCCTTGCTGCGACCGTTAAAAGGCCTCATGGTGGCGCTGCAATATCGCCACCGGTCGACTTCCGAACAGGATTGAACTCAATAGATGCCGCTTCTGACGACACGCCCAAGCCCCGCGATCAAAATCTGTGCCGGTCTTGCCCTTGTGATCCTTCTGGGACTTGGCTCCTGGCAGGTGGATCGCCTGTTCTGGAAACAGAACCTGATCGCGGAACGCCAGGCGCAGGCGACCCAGCCGCCTATTGCCGTGCCGACAGATGTTGCGCCCGACCCGGCGATGGCATTCCGGGCTGCCTATGCCGAAGGGCATTTTCTGAACGATCAGGAAATGTATCTGATGGCGCGCACACGCCGCGGCAATATCGGGTTTCATCTGATCACGCCGCTTGAACAGGAAGATGGCCGGATCATTCTGGTCAATCGCGGCTGGGTGCCGCAGGATTATCGCGATCCTTCGACACGGCCCGACAGCCTGATTGACGGCAATGTCCGGGTAACCGGTGTGTTGCGCCTGCCGCAAACCCGCCACTGGGTGCAGCCGGAAAACGAACCGCTGGAAAACCAGTGGTTCTTTGTCGATGTCGATGCGATGGCCGAGGATAGTGGGGCAGACCTTGCCAGCCGCTATTATCTTGAACTTGACGAAACGGAAATCCCCGGCGGGTTGCCGATTGGCGGTCAGGCGAAAATCGATCTGCCGAACAATCATCTTGAATATGCGATCACCTGGTACAGCCTTGCGCTTTCGCTGATTGTGATCTTTATTCTGTATCACCGCCGCCCGCAGAAAGATGACGCCGAAAGCTGATCCTTTCTGACGATATTTCCAGCCGCTTTTCGCAACGCTGCCCGATACCGGTTGCGGCGTTTCGTTTGCCCGGTTTGCCAGATTTTCCGGTTCCGCCGAACAGGAGTTCCCATGACTGACGCCTATAAATCGCTTGAAGCCCGTTTTCGCCGGATCAATGTGCTGTCCGATATCGGCGGCATGCTGCATTGGGATATGGCGGCAATGATGCCCAATGGCGGGGCCAATGCCCGGTCCGAGCAACTGGCGACCCTTGATGTCATGGCCAACGAACTGGTCAATGCACCCGATATGGGCGATCTGATCGAAGCCGCCGGGGGCGAAAACCTTGATGCGTGGCAGAAAGCCAATCTGGCCGAGATGAAACGCAATTGGGTGCATGGCACGGCGGTGCCATCCGATCTGGTGGAGAAAATGTCACTGGCGGCGACTTCGTGCGAGGTCGCGTGGCGCGGGGCACGTGCCGATAACGATTTTGCCGGACTGTTGCCGAAACTTCAGACCGTCCTGGACCTGTCGATCGAGGCGGGCAAGGCAAAGGCCGAGGCGCTGGGCACGTCGGTCTATGATGCGCTTCTCGATCAGTATGATCCGATGATGCGATCAGACCGGATTGACAGCCTGTTTGCCGAACTTGAGGCGTTTCTGCCGTCCTTTACCGCCGAGGTGATCGAGCGCCAGAAATCCGAACAGGCCCCGACCCGTCCGACCGGGCCGTTCCCGGTTTCGGTTCAGAACAAGGTTGGCCTTGATCTGATGAAGGCGGTCGGGTTTGATTTCGACCACGGGCGTCTGGATATTTCGCATCATCCGTTCTGTGGCGGCATTCCCGATGATGTGCGCATCACGACGCGCTATGACGAAAATGATTTCACATCGGCGATCATGGGGGTTCTGCATGAAACCGGCCATGCGATGTATGAACGCGGATTACCCGGCGCGTGGCGCAATCAGCCGGTCGGCAAGGCACGCGGCATGACCATGCATGAAAGCCAGTCGCTTCTGGTGGAAATGCAGGCCAGCCGGTCGGAAGAATTCCTGACCTATGCCGGGCTGGTCTTCAAGGCGGCATTTGGTGGCGATGATGCGGCATGGAATGCAGGCAACCTGCATCGGCTTTATACACGGGTCGAGCCGGGCCTGATCCGGGTGGATGCGGACGAGGTGACGTACCCAGCGCATGTGATCCTGCGGTATCGGTTGGAACGCGCCCTGATCGAAGGCGACATGAAGCTTGCCGATCTGCCGGGCGCCTGGAACGAGATGATGGGCAAGTTGCTGGGCATTACGCCGCCCGATGACAAGGATGGCTGCATGCAGGATATCCATTGGCCATCAGGTGCGTGGGGATATTTCCCGACCTATACGCTGGGTGCGATGGCGGCAGCGCAGATTTTTGCCGCGGCGAAAAAGGCCAAGCCGGAAATTCCTGCGGCACTGGCGCGCGGTGATTTCAGCCCCTTGATGGGGTGGCTTGGCGAAAATATCCATGGCAAGGCATCGAGCAAATCAACCGACGAGATATTGATCGAGGCAACCGGGCAACCCCTTGGCGTGGCTGCGTTCAAGGCACATATGGAAAACAGGTATGGCGGGTAAAACTGATTGATTGGCAGTGCTTATCTGCTAGCATCAATCGTCCTTCCGGCACAGGTGACGGCAGGCATCCGGCCCCACATCAGGATATTTTGATTTAATGTCCATTTTCCCGGAAGCGTCATGGGAATAACCGACGGCAACAAGAAAGTCATGGACCGGCATGTTTATGCCGCCGGTCAGGTCATCTTCCGGGAAGGAAAGCCCGGCAGTGCGGCCTTTGTCGTGCAGGAAGGCCGGGTTGAAATCTATAAGACCATGAATGGCGACGAAGAAGTCATTCTGGGCAGGATAGAAGCCGGTGGCCTGTTTGGCGAGTTGGCGCTTGTCGATAACGAGCCGCGCATGGCGTCCGCGCGCGCCTGCGAACGGACGGTCCTGATTGCAATCAATCGCCAGATGTTCGAGAAAAAAATGGCGGCGTCGGACCGCTTCATCAAGGCGATCCTGCGGATTCTTTTGAATAACTATCGCACCGTGGTGCGCCGTGCCGCCGTGGCCGAAGCCAAGCTCAAGGAACACGGGATCGAGCTTGATAAATAGGCAAGGATCACACGGCCTTGCGCGATATTGCGCAAAGCACGCCTGATCTGCCTGATTGACCCTTGACTATGGCGGCTGTTCCCCTCACTAACTCTGGGTTTGGAGTGTCTTTGTCCGTTTGGGGCAGGGTCGCCTGAATGTTGTGAAAGCCCAGTTCAGGAGCACAGGTCGTTGCGTTATGTCAGTACGCGGGGAACCGCCCCCGTTTTGCAGTTTGATGATGTCCTTTTGGCCGGTCTGGCCCGTGATGGTGGATTGTATGTGCCGGAAACCTGGCCGACCTTCACCGCGGATGACATTCGTGCGCTGCGAACTCTGACTTATGCCGAGGTTGCCTATAAGGTGATCCAGCCCTTCACGACCGGATCGGTCGATGATGAGGCGCTTAAGACCATTCTTGAAGACACCTATGCCGGGTTTGATCACGAAGCGGTGGCACCGCTTAAGCAGCTTGGTGCCAATGACTGGGTGATGGAGCTTTTCCATGGGCCGACACTGGCATTCAAGGATTATGCGTTGCAGGTGGTCGGGCGGCTGTTTGACCATGTTCTGGCCAAGCGCGGCGAGCGCATCACGATTGTCGGTGCGACGTCGGGTGATACCGGGTCGGCCGCGATTGAAGCCTGCCGGGACCGCGAAAATATCGATATTTTCATCCTGCATCCGAAGGGCCGCGTTTCCGAGGTGCAGCGTCGCCAGATGACGACGATCCTGTCGGACAATGTGCATAACATTGCGGTCGAGGGATCGTTTGATGATTGCCAGGATCTGGTGAAGGCATTGTTCAATGATCATGCGTTTCGCGACGAGGTCGGTCTTTCGGCGGTCAATTCGATCAACTGGGCGCGCATCATGTGCCAGATCGCCTATTATTTCTGGGCCGGGGTGCAGCTTGGCTCTCCGGAACGCGAAATGTCGTTTTCGGTGCCGTCGGGCAATTTCGGCAATGTCTATGCCGGATATGCCGCGATGCAGATGGGGCTTCCGATCAAACAGTTTGTGGTGGGGGCCAATCGCAACGACATTCTCGCCCGCTTTTTCGAAAGTGGTGTGATGAAGATGGAAGGTGTCGAGCCATCCATCAGCCCGTCGATGGATATTCAGGTCAGTTCGAACTTCGAACGGTTGATGTTTGATCTTTATGATCGCGATGGCCTTGCCATTGCCGAGATGCTGACCAAGTTCCGCGAAACCGGGATTATGGAAATGTCGCAGGGGCAGTTTGCCCGCGCACAGGAACATTTTGACGGCTATCGGTTAAGTGACGATGAAACAAGGGCGGCGATCAGGGATGTGCTTTCGACCAGTGGCGAGCTTGTTGATCCGCATTCGGTGATCGGCATTGTGGCCGGACGTCAGTGCAACCGTGACAAATCGGTGCCGATGGTGGCGTTGGCGACCGCACACCCGGCGAAGTTTCCGGATGCAGTCAAACAGGCATCGGGGATTTATCCGGACTTGCCCGCGCGGCTGTCTGACCTATATGACCGGCCAGAGAAGGCCGAAACCATGTCCAACGATGTCAGCGCCCTGATGGCGCATGTCCGCGCAAAGCGGCGTGCGGCCTGATGACGTGCGATTTCGGACATGATGTGAAACACAGGAGTATATCTATATGACAGTCGAGCTTACCCGGCTTGACAACGGGATGATCGTTGCGACCGACCGCCTTGAACATGTGCAATCCGTGGCACTTGGTGCGTGGGTTGATGTCGGTGCGCGCAACGAGACGCCTGAAATCAACGGCATTTCCCATATGCTTGAACATATGGCGTTCAAGGGCACGCGGCGTCGCTCCGCGCTTCAGATTTCCGAGGAAATCGAAAATGTCGGCGGGCAGATGAATGCCTATACCTCGCGCGAGAATACGGCCTATTACTGCAAGGTCCTGCATGAAGATCAGGAACTGGCGATTGATGTGATTGCCGACATTTTGCAGAACTCGACCCTTGATGCGAAGGAACTTGAACGCGAACGTCAGGTGATTTTGCAGGAAATCGGGCAGGCGAATGACACGCCCGATGACATTGTGTTCGATTATTTCCAGGAAACGGCCCTGCCCAATCAGGCGCTGGGGCGGTCGATCCTTGGCAGTCCGGAAAATGTATCGTCGCTGTCGCGTGATGATCTGTTTGAATTCATGTCGCGCCGCTATAGCCCGAAACGCATGGTGTTTTCGGCATCGGGCAAGGTTGATCATCAGCAGATTGTTGATCTGGTGTCGTCGAAATTCGATAACCTTCCGGCGCATGAAGATCATGAAATGGAAGCCCTTCGCTATGAAGGCGGTAACCGGATCGAGCAGCGCGACCTTGAACAGGTGCATGTGATTTTCGGCCTGCCGACGGTTTCCTACACCGATGACAGTTTCTATGATTTGCAGGTGTTCAACACGTTGCTGGGTGGGGGCATGTCTTCGCGGCTGTTCCAGGAAATCCGTGAAAAGCGCGGGCTTGTCTATTCGGTCTATAGCTTCTCGTCTCACTATGTCGATGGCGGGCTGTTTTCGATCTATGCCGGAACCGGGCCGAATGACATTGGCGAATTGATGCCGGTGATGTGTGACGAGCTGGTGCGCGCCACGGTCGATTTGACCGAGGAAGAAGTGAACCGGGCACGTGCGCAGCTTAAGGCATCGGTCGTGATGGGCATGGAAAGCAATTCCGGCCGTTGCGAGACGCTTGCGCGCCAGATCCAGATTTTTGGTGGTCCGCAGACCATGGAAGAAATCATTGCCAAGGTCGAGGCGGTTGACCTTGAACGGGTGCGTGCGGCGGGCAAGTCGCTTCTGGGCGGGACGCCGACGGTAACGGCGCTTGGCCCGGTCAAGGGCATGCCGGGTTATGATGACCTTGCGGCACGGTTGCGTGCCTGAGAACGGCGTTTTAAGAATGTGAATGAAAGCGGCGCTGCCTTCTGGGTGGCGCCGTTTCTTTTTGCGGCAGATGATCCTGTGGTGTATCCGATAGGAAAGATCACGGGGTTTTGGGCAGACTGGCATGCATTACGCATTTGATATTGGCGGATCGAAAATCGAATTCGGGGCGTTTGACGCCAGTGGCGACATTAGGTCCCAGATCAAGGTGCCGACACCCGCACAGGATCGCGATGCCTTTGTCGCGGCGATTGCCGGGCTGATTGCCGATGCCGACCGTGAATTTGGCGAGGATGCCGATATCGGCATCAGCTTTGCCGGCGGGCTTGACCCGCAGACCGGGGCGGTGATTTCGGCCAATATCCCGGCGATCAAGGGATGGCCGTTTGGCCCGGAACTTTCCAGAATTCTGAACCGCGATGTGCGGGTTGCCAATGATGCCGATTGCTTTGCCCTGGCCGAGGCGCGTAGCGGGGCGGCCAAGG
>NZ_JPWA01000003.1 GCF_003326475.1 Thalassospira xianhensis MCCC 1A02616
CTTTTTTTGTTTTTCCTCATATATTTGGCGCCATGCGTTTCGGCATTCCTTAACCTGTTTTCCCTACCTTCAGGCAAGGTGGCATTTAGACTGGGGAAATCCATGCACAACACCGCTTTGCGCAGTTGGGGTGATTCATTTCGCGCCTTTGTCCATCCGCGCGTCATTACTATGCTGTTCATGGGCTTGTCAGCGGGGATTCCGATCCTGTTGATCTTTTCCACCCTATCGATCTGGCTGCGCGAGGCCGGAATAGACCGCTCGACCGTGACCTATTTCAGTTGGGCTGCCCTCGGATATTCTTTCAAATTTGTCTGGGCTCCGTTGATCGACCGGCTGCCATTTCCGGTTTTGCATGGTTTGCTTGGTCGCCGGAGGAGTTGGTTGCTCGTTGCCCAATGTGGCATCATCGGTGCCATCTTGTGGATGGGCTTTACCAATCCGGCCGACAATCTGACCATAATGGCCTTTGCCGCCGTTGCGCTCGGCTTTGCCTCTGCCACACAGGATATCGTGATCGACGCCTATCGTATCGAAGCTGCCAATCCCGACCTTCAGGCAATGATGAGTTCATCCTACATCGCTGGCTATCGCATCGGGATGATTGTCGCCGGTGCTGGTGCATTAACCATCGCCGGTCTGTTCGAGACCGAAGGCACCTATGAACCGCTAGCTTGGACGGTCGCCTATGGTTGCATGGCGCTGGCGATGGGGGTCGGCGTGATCACGACTCTACTGATTAGCGAACCAGTCGTTAACCGTATCGATAGCAAATATTTCCATAAAACATCGGATTATGGTCGTTTCCTTTTGATGTTTGTGCTGACTGTAATCGCCTTCATCATCGCCAATATCTATGCAAGTGACCTGACCGACCCATTGAAAACCGGCCTGACAGAAGGCGGTATAATCGGCGAACTTGCAGGTTTTATTGCAGGGACAGTTAAACTGGCAATTTCGATCACGGCGGCAATAATTGTCGCATGGCTTACAACCCGCGTCGGGGTTACACCAACCGGCATGGTGCAGGAAACATATATAGCACCGGTCAAGGACTTCATTGATCGTTATGGCAAAGCTGCCATTGTCGTGCTGGCACTGATAGGTGTCTATCGCATAGCCGATATCGTTATGGGAGTTATGGCCAACGTTTTTTACACTGATCTCGGCTTCTCCAAGGAAGAAATCGCCGCGGTTTCCAAAACATTTGGTCTGTTGATGACCATAGCGGGTAGCTTCCTCGGTGGTATTTTATCAGTTCGTTATGGTGTGGTCCGCATCCTGTTTCTGGGAGCCTTCCTGTCGGCTGCTACCAATATCCTGTTTGCCATCATGGCCCACCTAGGGCCGAATACAGTAATGTTTTCTGCCGTTATTATGGCTGACAGCCTCTCGGGTGGTCTAGCAACGGCAGCCTTCATAGCCTACCTCTCAGGTCTGACCAATATTTCCTTTACCGCCATGCAATATGCGATCTTCAGCTCGATCATGACGCTCTTTCCCAAGATTCTTGCGGGATTCTCCGGCACTGTGGTCGATGTAATCGGTTATAGCTGGTTCTTTATAGGTACAGCCTTGATCGGCATTCCTGTGCTTTACCTGGTGGTTCTGGCCAGTCGCATGACTGCGTTTAATGCAGCGGAAAAATCGGAACCAAAGCCACAATAAACCACCGGTACCGTATTCCCCATTGTTCAGAAAAAGTAAAGCCGGGCACCGCCTTAACGGCGCCCGGCTTTGGATATCTTGCTATTTGCCGAACTTGCACCCAGTCAATTGCGCGTTCAGGCGGCCTGTTCCGCCTCATCCTGGGTCAGCAATGCATAGATCGCATCTGCTGAACCAGCACCGCGCAACTTGTCACACATGCCCTGATTACGCAGCAGACGGGAAATCCGCGCCAGTGCTTTCAGATGGTCGGCACCGGCTTCTTCCGGTGCTATCAACATGCAGAACAAATCGACAGGATGTTCGTCAACAGCATCGAACTCGATCGGGTTCTGCGCGCGCGCAAAGATCATGTGCAACCGGTCGAGATCAGCCAGCTTGCCATGCGGAATCGCGACACCACCACCTACACCAGTGCTGCCAAGTTTCTCGCGATCAAGCAAAACGGAAAAAATTTCGCCTGCTTCACGCCCGGTGACTTCGGCTGCCTTTTCGGCAAGTTCCTCAAGGACAGCCTTTTTCGCGCCGGACCGCAAGGCCGGTATCACCCCCGAAGGGGAAAGAATCGATGATATGTCCATTTTTCGCGTTGCGTTGTTTGGCTCGGAAGAATCTGTATCCGTCACGCTGCACCAGCCTCCTTATCGGATGGGTCAAGCCACCCGATATTGCCGTCAGCACGACGATATACAACATTCAATCCGCCATGTTTGCCATTCCGGAACATAAGCGCCGGAATGTCCCCCAAGTCGAGCCGCATAACAGCTTCTCCGACAGAGAGCGTGTCAATGCGATCCGGTGTTTCAGCGACGATCACCGGCTCAAAGCCGTTGAGATGTTCGTCCTCTGAATGGTCTTCATCTTCCTGTGCAATCACATAATGTGTCGCATCAATTCTTGCCTGCTCATACTGATCACGGTTGGTATTGTGGTGATCACGCAATCGCCGCTTGTAGCGTCGCAACTGTTTGGCGACCCGATCACAGGCAGAATCGAAAGCAGGATACACTTCATTCGCCGATGCCTTCGCCTGAACCAACATGCCTTTGCCGACATGGACCGATATCTGCGCAATATAGAGATGTGCCTGTTTGGTGATGGTCACCGTGGCCTCGATCGCATGATCGAAATATTTCTCTACCGCAGGGTCCAACGTCTCGACGACGTGTTGACGGAGTGCGTTACCAACGTCGAGTTGCTTACCAATAACCGTAATTTGCATGGATCGCCTATCCCCAGTTGAGTGACTTCCCAGTACATATGGACCTTCAGTGCCCCTCAATCAGGAGGCCGCACCATATTCCCTCGTTAATGCCAAGTCAACATTTGGGTATTATTGGTTAATATACAACACCTTAGGGTATATTTTGCAGTGTTTGACCGGCTAGGAAACCCGCGACTTTTTTTCGCGCCGTCGCTGGACCGACGAGGGAATTCTCATCGCTTCCCGGTATTTTGCCACTGTTCGGCGGGCGATGTCGATCCCTTCCTTTTGAAGCAGCTCGACAAGTTTGTCATCGGACAAAATCTTTTTCGGATCTTCCCCATCTATCAATGACTTGATGCGATGCCGAACAGATTCAGAAGAATGCGCATCTCCCCCGTCCGCAGACGAAATTGCCGTGGTAAAAAAGTATTTCAGTTCATAAACGCCACGCGGGGTCGCCATAAACTTGCCGTTGGTCACTCGTGATACCGTGCTTTCGTGCATGCCTATTGCTTCGGCGATATCGCGCAGGATCAGCGGACGCAAATGCGATACGCCGTGATTGAAGAATCCGTCCTGCTGGCGCACGATCTCGCTTGCGACCTTCATAATTGTAGTTGCACGTTGATGCAGGGCCTTAACCAACCAGTTGGCGTTCTGGAGCTTCTCGCTCAAGAAGCTGCGTTCCTCTCGATTCCGCACCCCCTGTCCAATCTGTACGGCGTAATCCTCATTCACCAGAACACGTGGCAATGCCTCGCTGTTGAGTTCCAGATGCCAATCGCCATTACCGGCCGCACGCATCAAAACATCCGGGATTACCGGCGTTGCCGGTTCCCCGTCAGCTGTTCGTCCCGGACGCGGGTCAAGTGTACGGATTTCGGCAATCATATCCGCAAGATCGTCAGCATCGACGCCGCAAATCCGGCGCAGACGATCAAATTCACGCCGGGCCAGCAGATCCAGATTGGTAAGCAAAGCCGCCATTGCCGGATCGAACCGGTTACGTTCACGCAGTTGCAGTTCGATACATTCAGCAAGATTGCGGGCAAAAATGCCGACCGGCTCGAATCCCTGCATGGCCGCGAGCACACGCAACACATCCTCCATATCGCATTCAAGCGATTCGGCAACTTCTTCCAGTGGCCCTGCCACATAACCACTTTCATCAAGCATATCGATCAGATAACTGCCGATCATGCGTGAAACGGCATCGGCAAAGGCAATGTTGAGCTGATCATCAAGCAACTGTCTCAGGGTCGCCTGATCGGCCAGAGTCTGTTCAAGCCCTGGTAAATCTTCGCCACTGGCACCACCGCCTGTCCCACCGCTGTAAGGTGCAGAATAATCATGATTTCCGGCAACAGGGGCACCATCGGAACTGATTTCACCTTCGCCATTATAAAGGGCGTCCGGCGCACAATCGAGCGGACCGGAATCGTCGGTGCTCATGGTTTCGCTGGATGTCAGCCGGTCAGTACCGAAACGATCCTCTCGATCCGAAAAATCATCATTTGTACGGAAGTCGATGCCCTGGTCGCCATTGCCGACAGCTCCGTCGCCAGCTTCGGCAAAAGTCTGACCAGGATCAACACGTTCCAAAAGCGGGTTTTCCAGCAACTCGCTATCGATGAAATTGGAAAGCTCGATATTGTTAAATTGCAGCAGTTTGATCGCCTGCTGCAATTGAGGCGTCATAACAAGAGACTGGGACTGACGAAGATCAAGCCGCGCCTTCAGGGCCATTATGAACTACCCCGTGTCAATCCGAACCCCCCAAGAAGCAGGTGTTTCATCAAAGGCTGAAACGATCGCCCAGATAAACCCTTCTGACATCGTCATTCCTGACGATTTCATCGGGACCACCTTCCATCAAAACCCGACCGTCATGCAAGATATATGCCCGGTCAATGATGTCCAGAGTCTCGCGCACATTGTGGTCGGTAATCAAGACCCCAATGCCACGATCTTTCAGATGACGTACAAGATCGCGAATATCACCAACTGCAATCGGGTCAATCCCGGCCAGCGGTTCGTCCAGCAGAACGAAGTTCGGATGGGCTGCAAGGGCACGTGCGATCTCGCAACGACGGCGTTCCCCGCCCGACAGGGCAAGGGCCGGAGTCCGACGCAAATGCTCGATGGCAAATTCGGCCAGAAGGTCTTCGAGATTCTGCTCGCGCGTGATCCGGTCATCCTCGACAACCTCAAGCACAGCCATGATGTTCTGCTCAACGGTCATACCGCGGAAAATGGATGCTTCCTGAGGCAAATAACCGATTCCCATGCGGGCACGCTGATACATCGGCATCATGGTGATATCCCGCCCGTCCAGCGAAATATTACCGCGATCCGGGGAAATCAGGCCGGTAATGATATAAAAACTGGTGGTCTTGCCTGCGCCATTCGGACCCAAAAGACCAACAGCCTCACCACGCTGAACCGACATCGATACATCTTTCAACACCGGACGCTTCTTGAAACTTTTGCCAAGATTGTGCGCAACCAGCCCCTTGTTGGCTGTTACCAGTCGCGGGCCATTACCGGAGGATGCATTACTGCCACTGCCGGCCTTGTTTGCATGTGTGCTGTCGGATTTTCCGCTTTTGCGCGACCAGAACAAATTCCCGACCCTTCGTCAGTTGCCATTCCCGGATTGACCCGGGCTGTTTTCTTCGTCTTTTTCCGGCACAAGCAGGCCGCGGACGCGACTTTTGCCATCGCCATTTCCGTTGGCGGTCAATCGGCTGACCCCCGTATTCAGGTCAACCACAGCACGATCACCGTTCAACTGGTTCTCGCCGCGTGTGATCTTAACCGATCCGACAAGGGTTGCGATACCCGTTTTCGCATCGTAAACGCCTTGATTGCCAACCACAAAGTCCGTTGGTGTACGAATGGTAACGTTTCCGTTGCCATCGATCCGGCTCAGCTCGTTTTCGCCGTTCTTGCCCACCTCGAACCGTGCTGTCAGCACATCCCCTCGAAGAGTGCGGTCATCAGAAATAGCAACCGCATTGCCACGGGCGACTGCCATGCGTTCCGCTTCCCAATATTCGAGACTTTCTTCAGCTGTCAGCGTCTCGGTCGGCGTTTTGTATTGCAGATCTTCACCCGTCAACACGACAACCGCATCGTCAATGTCATAAATTGCCTGATCGCCGGTCGCGACGTCGGTTTCCGATGACAGTTTGACGTTGCCGGTCGCGATAATACGGTAAATCTCGCTTTGTCCATCACGATCACGATAAAGCGCGCGCAGCTCGTCGGCATCAACGCGCGAATTGCCGCGTTTGGCAACTGCATTACCCCGAGCAATCAGAACCTGCTCGTTGCGCCGCCATTCGATGCCGTTATCAGATTCGACCTCAAGCCCTCCACCGCCGCTTTGGGCAAGACCAAGCGGATCAGCATACGCGACCCCGCACGGAACCATCACCGCACCACCCAAAACTGCTGCCATCAAAAAACGACGCATCGCAAAAGGCGCAATTGCGATCATGACTTCCCTTTCAATGCACTATCGAAAATCACCAGCCGGGCATTTCCCAAAAAGCGGATTACCGACCCCTTGTCTTCAAGCTCGAACCCGGTGTCTGATTTGATTGTTCCAAACGGTCCCTGCCCGTCGACCGGTTCATTACCTTTGGCACTTCCGTTACCCAATGCAATCTCGGCCTGCTCGGTATGAATTTCGAACCCCTGATCGTGATACATATTCACGGTACCGACCAAATCGAGGAGCTCGTTGCTTTCGGTATAGAACCCCGTATCCGCGGTCAGTGCAATCCAGGACCCGTCCTCAAGCGTGATATCGGCCTGCGGCGCATCCAGACGCACGTGCGCCAAGCGGTCTTTGTTTTCGGGTTGCTCGACGGCTTCATTGGCCGTCACGGTAAAGGGCTGCCGGTTACTGTCCACACCAAAAAAGCGCGGATTGCTCATGGTGACATTTTCCATCAGATCGTCGGGGGTGGTCGAAAAGCCAAGGCGGAAACCACTTTCCTGCACTTTCTCGATCTGAGGCCACAACACGACAAGTGCGACAAGCGTCGCCGCAATCAGCGGCAGAACCAGCTTAAGCATATTAACAATCGTTCGGCGGAACGGATTGATCTGCACATCGCGCCGACCGGACGGCATGCGATCGTTCATGCGTGCTGTGCGCGCCGCCCGTTCGATCTCAGCCTTCCGATCCTCGCTCATGGATTACGCAACCCCCAGACGCAGAAGGTCATGGATATGAACAAGTCCTACCGGTTTGCCGATATCGTCGACAACAAACAGGGCCGTGATGCTACGATCATTCATAACAGCAAGTGCCTCGACTGCCAAAAGATCGGAACTGGTCGCTTTGGGGTTACACGTCATAACATCGACAACCCGCATCGCCACCAAATTGTCCGCCATATGCCGACGCAGATCGCCATCGGTAACAATGCCAGTCATCTTGCCGTCGCCATCAAGCACACCGACACAACCAAACGATTTTCCGGTCATGATTACCAATGCTTCGGACATCAGGGCGTCTTCGCCGATCAACGGAATATCGGCAACATCATGCATGACGTCGCTCACACGCAGCAACCGCTGCCCCAGCTTACCACCGGGATGGAAGGTTCGGAAATCATCGGCACTAAAGCCTCGGCGTTCCATCAGCGTCACGGCAAGTGCATCAGCAAAGGCCAGCATCGCCGTAGTCGAGGTCGTCGGTGCCTGTTTGTTGGGGCATGCTTCCGGACTGTTGGGCAGGATCAACGGATAGTCGGACTGCATTGCCAATGAGCTTTCCGGGCGACGGGTCATCCCGATCAGCGGGACATTAAAACGTCTGGTATAGGCAATGATGTCAGACAATTCCGGAGTTTCACCAGAATTCGACAAGGCAAGGACCGCATCGTTCTTGCCGATCATGCCTAGATCGCCATGGCTAGCTTCGGCCGGGTGGACAAAAAAGGATGGCGTCCCGGTGGAGGCGAAGGTCGCAGCAATTTTCTTGGCGATATGACCGCTTTTTCCCATGCCTGTCACGACCAGACGACCCGCAAGACTTTCAATCAGATCAATTGCCTTGCAGAAATCACCGTTCAGCGATTCCGAAAGATCACGCAGCGCATCCGCTTCAATCGCCAAAACCCGGCGGGCGACTTCAATATCCTTTTCCGCTGCCGGTTCGGGTGTGTTTTGCAGTCTCGGGATTTCTGTCATTGGTTTCTTTTTCATTTCCCTGCAAAAGCATTCCTAAAATATTCACAGGGAAGAGATGGGCGGGAATATCTATGCTGGCAAGCCACGAAAGCCAATATGTACCTGCGCTTCAACATGGTCAATTCCCATACCCGAAGCCGGTTTACACAGAATTAACATCGTAGTCCTGGACTGTAAAAATTTGACGGATGGAATCAGTTGGCAAACGGACGCATTTAGTGTGCGAAAATATCCGCCTCTTCCCAGCCCAAAAGATCCAGCGTCGCCCGTATCGGAAGGAACTCAAAGCAGGCCTGTGCCAGTTCGGTGCGGCCTTCTCGCTCCAAACGCCGATCAAGCTCTTCCTTGGCCTTGTGCAGATACAGCACATCGGACGCTGCATAAGCGATCTGTTCATCTGAAAGTTCGGCCGAGCCCCAGTCAGAACTTTGTTGCTGCTTGTCCAGATTGACGCCAACCAGTTCACGCACCAGATCCTTCAGGCCGTGTCGGTCGGTATAGGTACGCACCAGTTTCGATGCGATCTTGGTGCAATAGACAGGCGCGCACCGCACACCGAGATATTTGTCCATCACAGCAATATCGAACCGCCCAAAGTGAAACAGCTTCAGAACCGACGGATCATCCAAAAGCTTCTTAAGGTTGGGCGCCTCGTAATTTTCTCCGTCGAACTTCACCAGATGGGCATCACCATCTCCAGCCGAGAGCTGAACGACGCACAGACGATCTCGGTGCGGATTAAGGCCCATGGTTTCACTGTCAATGGCAACGACTTTGCCAAGATCAAGCCCGTCGGGCAAATCTCCGTGATGGAGGAAATTGGTCATCGCAATTCTCCAGAATGCTGGTTTGGCCCTGTATTAACACAGCATCCCCGCCGTCGCGATGCAAAAGAGACACCGCATCGCATGTTTCGTATCCGCTATTGAATAGAGATTTTCTGAAACACAAAGGAGAATCATGCCATCACGGTTTGGCTGACCTCCTGATGCCGGAAAGATTTTGAAAAACGAATGCAAAACGGCTCAAGTCCGCCGGGTCATTCCGACCAAGACCAATTTTATGTGCCAGATAACGAAGATCGAGATCAAGTGTATCGAAGGGCGCACCATAACGTTTGGCCTTGCGTGCCGCCGAAATGCACTTGCCGAATATTTTGCGACGCTTGTCAGGTGCTATTTCGGGATGCGCACGCAAAAAATTCGCATACGTTAAGAAGCGGTCGTGATGCTGCTGCATTTTATTCGCCGAAAGATGATTTCCCGCATCGGGAATGGCGGTCACGACCATGTCGGCATCAATCACACGGCGCGCACGCAACGATAATCGCAATGGCAGGGATTCATCCTGAATGAACACATCGGGGTCGCATCCTCCTGCCTGCTCGAACAATATCCGTTCCACCAACCATGTCATCCGCACCATGCCTCGCCCCAAAATGCGGCCCAAGACATCATCAAATGTCTTTACATCAATATTACTGCCGATCATCCCGGCTCTCGCCTGCTCGATTGGCACGTCGGTTTTTCGTCCCTTACCATGCACCATGTCGGCGTCATGATCGCGAGCAAGATCCAGCATCACTGTGACCGCATCAGGAGCCAGCAACTCATCGCAATCAAACAGTGCAAGGTATTTTCCCTGCGCCTGAGCAGCTCCCTGATTAAGCCGGATTGCAGGACCAGCATTGGTATCGTTGGCAATCACCCGGACAAAATCATGCTTTGCCGCAAAGCCGTCCAGAACTGAACGCGATAAATCCGTTGAAGCGTCATCAATGAAGATGACCTCGCCCGAAAACTGTCCCTGCTGCGCAAGCAGACTCGCAAAAAAATACGGCAAGGCCGCCGCCTTGTTATAGACCGGCAGAATGAAACTGACGTCAGGCGCCACGCCATCAGAGCGAGAAGAAAACATTTCAACTCTCTATTATACGGGTGTTCAGCCGTCTTAACACAGCCATCCTCCAGCCGCGACGCAAAAGTCATGTGCAGCAAGGCTTTTGCCAAAACCCCAAAACGACAATACCCCAGCACACCGTCGGGTGTACTGGGGTATGGTGCCCAGGAGAAGACTCGAACTTCCACGACCTTGCGGCCACTGGCACCTGAAGCCAGCGCGTCTACCAATTCCGCCACCTGGGCATAGGGGCTTGTGATATTTGCCCGGCGAAACCCGCCGGAACGGGGCGCAATATACGCTGCCAAACTTCGGTGTCAACAACCTTTTTGGCGGTTTTGCAAAACGAATCTTTGAAAACCGGCCATCGCTGCAAAACATAAGGAAAATCTTGATTTTCCGCCGCAGCCAAGATCACGCCGAATGGTCGAACAAGTATCTGAGAACCCCGTTCAAACGGTTCCGGCCCTGATCAGTCGCACGCAATCCGGTGTGATCGAAAATCAGATCGCCCGACGCGATCAGGGTTTCAAGCCGCTCTGAGTCCAATGCCTTGCGCGGAGCTTTTCCAATAATCCGCTCAAAACGCCCCAACGGAATCGGCTCATTCAGGCGCAGCCCCATCATCACCATTTCGATCAAACGTTCATCGGCTTCCAACGCTGTTTCTTCCTGGGTGCCGTGTCCCTGCTTTTCCACACGGTCAAGCCAGATTTCCGGCGCACGATGACGGCGTACCGCCATCGGTTTCGTGCTGCCATCTGGCTGAATAACAGCTTCGCGGCCGTGCGCCCCTGGCCCGATACCAAGGTAATCGCCATAGCGCCAATACACCAGATTATGGCGGCTTTCCTGCCCCGGACGGGCATGGTTGGAAACCTCGTAGCAGCTATAACCTGCAGCGCTGGTTTCTTCCTGGGTGATTTCATAAAGATCGGTCGCTAGGTCTTCGTCGGGTACAACCAGGTCACCGCGCTGATGCAGGGTGTAGAACTGCGTACCCGGCTCGATTGTAAGCTGATAAAGCGAGATATGACCGCGTGCGATATCAAGTGCTTCGCGCAATTCCCGACGCCATGCTTCCGGATCATGTTCGGGCCGGGCATAAATCAGATCGAACGAAAACCGGTCAAAGACATTGGCCGCAACATCAAGGGCACGCCTGGCTTCCGCCGCATTATGAACGCGCCCCAAAAATTTAAGGTCCCGATCATTGAGCGCCTGAATGCCTATTGATACCCGGTTGATGCCGTTGGCTGCAAAAGCGGAAAACCGGTTGATTTCAACCGTTCCCGGATTGGCTTCCAGCGTGATTTCGATGTCATCGGTTACCGGCCAGAAGGTTTTGATATCAGCAATCAATGCCCCTGCCGTTTCTGGATCCATTAGTGATGGCGTGCCACCACCAAAAAACACCGACCCGACAGTCCGTCCGGGATGGCGTGCCGCCCCCGCCGCAAGTTCGGCCCGAAGGGCTGCCCGCCAACGCGCATGATCAATCTTGTCCGCAACGTGACTGTTGAAATCACAATAGGGACATTTCGACAGGCAAAACGGCCAATGGATATAGATGCCAAACGGGACGGCTTCTGCGTTTGCTTGGGACACGCGGTTCTCGATCTTCGACTACGGGAAAGACGGATAAAGTAACACGCACCGCCGATGGTTACATCAGCGATGCGCGCATAGGTTCGATGCAGGCAGCTTGACCGCCAAATCTTTACTTGAAACAAGCTCTGACCAACTGGCGAAACGCATCCGCCCGATGGCTCATTTCATGTTTCTTTGCCGGGTCCATTTCGCCAAAGGTCTGATCATAACCCTTTGGTTGGAAAATCGGGTCATAGCCAAAACCGTGCATCCCGCGCTTCGGCCAGACAATTTCGCCTTCAACCCGACCTTCAAAATTCTCGACATGGCCATCGGGCCAAGCCAGCGACAGGGCGCAGATAAAAGCCGCCCGGCGATCGGGATGGTTACCAATACCGTTCTGGACCTTTTCCATCGCCATGTCGAAATCCTTGTCCGGTCCGGCCCAGCGGGCCGAATAAATGCCCGGCGCCCCGTCAAGAGCCGAAACAGACATGCCGCTATCATCGGATAAGGCCGGCAAATTGGCAGCCCGGGTCGCGGCAAGCGACTTTAACTGCGCGTTGCCAATAAAGCTGTTTTCGGTTTCTTCGGGTTCGGGAAGGTTCAAATCACCGGCGGAAATCACCTCGATCCCGAACGGATCGAGCAATTCGGCGATTTCCTTGATCTTGCCTTTGTTATGGCTGGCGATGACAAGTTTTTTTTCCGTAAAGCGACGGGCCATGATGCTGCCTGAGATAGTCGGGTCGTTAAGACGAGGACGGGTGGGAAACACAGATGCAGTTCCGGGCGAGACAACAAATGCCTCGCCGGAAATAATTCTTAAAGACCGATGGCCGCACGCTGTTTGGCAAACAGTTCTTTGCAACCTTTTTCAGCCAGTTCAAACATCCTGTCATAGGCAGAACGATCAAACGGCACATCTTCAGCTGTCGCCTGAACTTCGACAATGCCGCCATTGCCAGCAAGGACGAAATTGGCATCTGCGCCGGCATTGCTGTCTTCGGCATAATCAAGATCAAGCACCGCTTCGCCCTGATAAATTCCGCAGGAAATTGCTGCGACCGGCTGGGTCAACGGAATTTCCTTGATCAAACCAAGACGGCGAACGCCCTGGAACGCCAGATGGGCTGCAACATAAGCCCCCGTGATCGATGCGGTACGCGTGCCCCCATCTGCCTGAATCACGTCGCAATCAAGGCGCATCTGCATTTCGCCCATGCCTTTGAGGTCGGCCACCGCACGGATCGAACGACCAATCAAGCGCTGGATTTCCTGGGTACGTCCCGACTGACCACCGCGTGCAGCTTCGCGTTGCATACGGCTGTCGGTTGCGCGCGGCAGCATGCCGTATTCGGCTGTGATCCAGCCCTTACCGGAATTGCGCATCCAGCCCGGCACTTTGTCCTCGACCGTCGCGGTACAAATCACATGGGTATCCCCAAATTTGATCAGGCAGGAGCCTTCAGCATATTTGGAAACACCGGTTTCGATGGAAACGTCGCGAAGCTGATCGAAATTACGGCCGGATGGACGCATGGGGTCTAAACCTCTTTAATCTGGGTCGGATCAGCCCTAATTGGCTGATCAAAGATAGCTGAAATTGCGGCCAAAGCTACTGAGCATCTCCGTAAAGGTCCAGCAGTTTCCCGGAAAATAACGGCAAAAACCCGGCATCATCACCACGAGACTCCAACAAGAAAAGTCGCAAACCACAGACGATTAGCGACGAATTCAACGGATTGGCAGGTCTAAGTTCCTGATCCATAGCAACCTTCAGATCTTCGCCTGCTTCCTCCGATCCGCCAGCTTCATTGACGCCTGCCCGACACCTCACTAAATTCCACGCAACGCATTTCTTTTTCAGGTTTGGCATGGCGCTGTTTGACGACACAATACTAGGCGATATGAATGCGCGGTCTCGCGAAGTATTTCGCCAGATCGTCGATGCCTATGTCGAAACCGGCGAACCGATCGGCTCGCGGTCGATTGCACGCCGTATGTCGGAAAATCTTTCGGCAGCAACCATCCGCAATGTGATGTCCGATCTTGAAGAAATGGGTCTTCTGGTCGCCCCCCATATTTCGGCTGGTCGTTTACCAAGCGAAAAAGGCCTGCGTCTTTTCGTTAATGCCCTGATGGAAGTCGGCGATCTGCCCAACGCCGAACGCGATCAATTGACCAAGAATTGTGAACAGGCAGGCTATTCGCTTGATCAGATGCTGGGCGAAGCCACCAGCATGCTATCAGGCCTGTCACGATGTGCCGGGCTTGTCGTTGCACCGAAAACCGATGGCATCCGTTTAAAACAGATTGAATTTGTTGCCCTTTCACCGGGAAAGGTTCTTGCCGTTCTGGTATCGCAAACCGGCAATGTCGAGAATCGTATCCTTGATGTTCCGCCCGATTTGCCGACCTCGGCATTGACAGAAGCGTCGAACTATCTAAATACCCGGTTGGCCGGAAAGACACTTGATGACGCCCGGCAATTGATGAGTCTCGAACGCGACCGCATCAAACAGGAACTCGACGAATTGTCGGCAGGTCTGATAGATGCCGGACTTGCGACGTGGGCCGGCGGGGTCAAGGGTTCGTCCCTGATCGTCAAGGGCCAGTCGCAGCTGCTTGAAAATATCGACACGATCGAACAGCTCGAAACTGTCAGACGGCTGTTTAACGTGCTCGAAGCACGCGATCAGATGATTGAATTGCTTGATGTCACCACGATTGCCCAAGGTGTGCAGATTTTCATCGGGTCCGAGAATAAGTTGTTCGGCGGATCGGGACTTTCGATGGTGATTTCGCCTTATCAGAATGCCGAAGGCAGCATTGTGGGCGCAATCGGGGTTGTCGGACCGACCCGGATCAATTATGCCCGGATCATTCCGCTGGTCGATTACACCGCCAAGCTGGTCGGGCGACTGATTGGATAAACGTTGGCGCTGCGTGTCAGGCCACACAAATTGAAGGTACAGGTTAGCCATGTCGGAAACCGCAAAGAACAACCCGGAAGATCTGAACGGCGCTGCTCGCGCAGACGAAGCTGTCGTTGAAGATGTCGCAGCAGAGGCGACAGATGCCGAAGCAGAAGGCGGCGAAACTGCGAATGCTGATCCCGTTGCCGTACTCGAAGCCGAAGTTGCCGAATTAAAGGACCGTCTGCTGCGCGCCGCCGCCGAGGTGGAAAACACCCGTCGCCGCGCCAAAAAAGATGTCGAAGACGCCAGCAACTATGCCGTCACAAAATTCGCTCGTGATCTTCTTGATGTTGGCGATAACCTTCGCCGCGCTCTTGAAGCCGCGGGCAACGATGCCAATGCAGATCCCGCAATGAAGACCCTGATTGACGGTGTCGAAATGACCGAAAAGTCCTTGCTCAAGGCGTTCGAGCAGAATGGCATCGAAAAACTGGAACCGCTGGGTGAAAAGCTTGATCCCAATCAGCATCAGGCCGTGTTCGAAATGCCAAACCCTGCTTATCCCGATGGCCATGTCGCCCAGGTGATGCAGGCAGGTTATGTGCTCAAAGGACGTCTGCTGCGTCCGGCAATGGTCGGGGTTACCAAAAACCCGGCTGGTCAGGAAGCTGCAAAAAGCGACGAACCGGGCAGCAATGTCGATACATCAGCCTGATCAGCTGACGGATTAAAAAGTAAAATGCAAACCGGTTTTTGCGGATTGGGTTTTACAAACGGCTCTGCCACAGACGTGGCGGGGCCGTTTCTTTTTGGACGATCTGGCGCTAGGCTGAGCCAATTGCAACATTGCAAACGGAAACCACCATGCCGCTTCGCTCTGACATTATCGATATTCTACGCGCTGATGCTGCCCCGATTGTCGTTCTGACCGGAGCCGGGATATCAAAGGAAAGCGGCCTGCATACCTTTCGTGATCCCGATGGTATATGGGCTCGGTATGACATCTCCGAAGTCGCAACGCCTGAGGCGTTCATCAATAATCCCGATCTGGTGCATCATTTCTATAATGACCGGCGTGCAGGCGTGCTTGATCCGGCCGTTCAACCCAATGCGGCACATTTGGCTCTTGCCCGGCTCGAAGCAGAATGGCCAGGCGATGTGCTTCTGGTAACCCAGAATATTGACGATCTGCATAACCGGGCAGGTTCAAAAAACCTGATCCATATGCATGGCGAGTTACTGAAAATCCGCTGCAATCATTGTGATCTTTTGACCAACTGGTCCGAGCCGCTCGATCAGGGCATCCCCTGCCCATCCTGCGCCAAGCAGGGCGGCCTGCGCCCCCATGTTGTCTGGTTCGGGGAAATGCCGCTGGAAATGGAACGCATTTATACGGCCTTGGCTAATTGTGGCCTGTTCATCTCGATCGGGACATCAGGCAATGTTTATCCGGCAGCCGGTTTTGTGCAAATGGCCCGCGAGGAAGGAGGTGCCGAAACCGTAGAACTCAATCTGGAGCCAAGCAACGGTGCGACATCGTTTGAATACAGCCGCTATGGTGCTGCGAGTGAAATCGTTCCATCATTTGTCTCATCACTGATCGGCTGATAAATTACCTTCCTCAATCATAAGAGGAACGCCACCATGAATTTTAAACCGGAAACACATGAACTGAGCCTGACCCGCCTGCTTGATGCCCCGCGCCAAAAACTTTTCCGCTGCTGGACGGATGCCGAATTGCTCAAACAATGGTTTGTCCCCAACCCTTGGACCATTGCCCGAGCTGAATTGGACGTTCGCCCCGGTGGATCAACCCTGATTGTCATGAAAAATCCCGAAGGCGATGAATTCCCCAATCCGGGTATCTATCTTGAAATCGTTGAAAATGAAAAGATCGTCCTGACCGACGCCTATACAAGCGCGTGGGTCCCGTCGGCAAAGCCATTCATGACCGCAATCGTCACCTTTGCCGATGAAGGCGATAAAACCCGTTACACCGCAATCGCCCGCCATTGGTCCGAAGAAGACCGAAAAGCGCACGAGGAAATGGGCTTTCATGAAGGTTGGGGCATTTGTGCCGATCAGCTTGAAAAACTCGCCCAAAGCCTTTGAGGCAGGGTTAGGGGATCATCTCAACTGATTCTTCCTGCCGCGGGCTCCCGACCGTCACAAAGCGTGTGGAACTGCTTTTCGCCCTCCAGGCTGAAGCGGACCACACGCGAGTCCCGTCTGCGTTGCGCCCAACCCAGTTCATAAAATCGGTTCAATAATGCCGCCCCGAATGCCCCGGCCAGATGTGATTGCCGTGCGCTCCAATCCAGACATTCCCGGCATAGCGGCCGAGGCGTATTACGCAACGCCATAAGATCAATGCCAAACCCGGCGGCGAAATCCGCCCCTGCATCGGTCAGTATCACACCGTTATGATCAATGGCGATCAGTTCACGTTCTTCAAGTGCGGCAAAAAGGGCAACTCCCATTTCGCCAGCCAGATGATCGTAACAGACTCGCGCCTTGCGCAATTCCGGGTCCTTCGGGCCGGTTCGCACCCGGTTATGGCCAACCCGGCTGGCAATCCCCATCAGGACTTCCAATACCTCGACAATATCAGGGCCGGAAAGCGTAAAGTAACGATGCCGCCCCTGCTTGCGCGGGGTAACGATCTGACCGGCTTCAAGCTTTGCCAGATGCGAACTTGCCGTTTGGGGCGTCACACCAGCCTCTTGTGCAAGTTCGGCAGCAGTCAGGGCGCGGCCGCTCATCAGAGCGGTCAGCATGTTCGCGCGTGCCGGATCGCCAAGCAATGCAGCCACGCGGGCAATATCGGGTCCTTCTTTCATAGTTCGATGTTAATCGAAGCATTGACTACCAGCAATCGGTTATCTGTTCGGAATTGCCCCTGCCCGGAGATCCGAATGACATCGTCCAAAATATCGCTACCCTTTGAAATCGGTTTGTTGGCTGTGCTCGCCCTGCTTTGGGGATCGTCGTATCTGTTTATCAAAATCGCGCTGACCGATATCCCACCAATTACCCTGATCGCAATCAGGGTAGGCATCGCATCACTGTTTCTTTTTGCCGTCATGTCCTGGCGTGGCGAACGTTTTCCAAGGGATGGCAAGGTTATCGGCATGCTGCTGATACAGTCGGTTTTCAACAGCCTCGGCGCATGGACCGTCCTTGCCTGGGGACAGCAACATGTCGAAAGCGGCCTTGCCAGTGTGCTGAACTCGACGTCTCCGGTTTTTGTGTTCCTGTTCACGGCCCTTCTGACACGGCATGAACGAATTGACCGGTTTCGTCTTGCCGGTGCGTGCCTTGGCATTGCGGGTGTGGTGCTGATTGTCGGCCCCGGTGCGCTTACCGGGCTTGGGCAACATCTCGGCGGGCAACTCGCTATTATTACCGGGGCGATCCTTTATGCCGGGGCAGCGATCTATGGCAGACGCTTCAACACCCTGCCCGCAACGGTCACCGCCGCGGCAACCATGATCTGGGCCAGCTTCTTTCTGATCCCGGCAAGTTTGGTACTGGATCAGCCTTGGACCCTGACACCGTCAACACCCGCCATTCTTGCAACGCTTGCCCTATCGGTCTTTTGCACGGCAATTGCCTTGCTGATCTATTTCCGGCTGTTGCGCACGCTCGGATCAATGGGGGTTGCCAGCCAAAGCTATCTCCGTGCCGGGATCGGCGTCTTGCTGGGCGTTCTTTTGCTTGGTGAAAGCATAAGCCCGCCGGTTATTGGCGGTATCCTCTGCACGCTCGTCGGCGTCGCCATCATCAATCTGCCGCTCACCTTCTGGCAAGGATCCACATCACCTTCTTCAAAATTGTGAAACAATCAACCATCCAGGGAAATTGAAAATGATCACCTGTTTCATCCGCTACGAAATCGATCCTTACAAAAAGGACGCCTTTGTCGAATATTCTCGCAACTGGGGCGAGGCAATCCCGCGTTGCGGGGCCGATCTGGTCGGCTATTTCACCCCGCATGAAGGATCGATCTCGACGGCTTATGCTGTCTATCATTTACCCGATCTGGCATCATATGAAGCTTATCGTACACGCCTGTCGCAAGATCCGTTGGGCCGTGAAAACTATCAGTTCGCCCAACGCGAAAAGTTCATTCTGCGCGAGGAACGCCAGTTCTTCAAAATCGCTTCCACCCCGCATGCGGAGCTGATCAAGCCATGATTGCCGTTATTTTCGAAGTCCTGCCCCACAAACAGCATCGCGACGAATATTTCTCGATAGCCGGGGACCTGCGTCCGATCCTTGAAACCATCAACGGGTTCATTTCGATTGAACGGTTTGAAAGCCTGACCGAACCGGGAAAGGTCCTATCCCTATCCTTCTGGCGCGACGAGGAGGCCGTCATGGCCTGGCGCAATGTCGGTGAACACCGCATTGCCCAAGGCAAAGGTCGCAACCGGATTTTCGATGATTATCGGCTGCGTGTCGCCCATGTCATGCGTGACTACGGAATGCATGAACGTGCGCAAACACCGGACGATTCCCGCAAATTGCATGGCGATACATCTTCAGGAATCAACTGAGAAAATCGCACATACCCGCATTGGACATAGCCGGGTGTGCGCTAAACCTTTGCCGTGGCGACCTTGCTGTCATCATTGTCATTGTCATTGTTCATGCCCGGCGGGAGCAACAGGTACCGGTTTTGCGCCACCTTTATAGTCAAGCAACGCAACCGCCAGCACAACAATCCCTGCACCGATAAAGATGACGGGCACGGGCAACATGTCAAAGAAGATCAGATCCATCGCCACCGAAAACGGCAAGGCCGTATAAGCCGCCGGTGAAATGACACTGGCATCAGCCACCCGGACAGCACGCAGGACCATATAATTGGTCAGCATGGCAAAAAAGCCTGCCCCGGCGGAATAAAGCCAGTCAGCAAGGGCGGCTGGTTGCCACATGATAACCGCGACCGGCACCCAGATGACAATGGCAACAATCTGTGGCCAGAACAGCATTGAAAAATTCGTCTCTGTCCGGGTCATCACTTTGGCAAAAAGTGTCTGGGCGGAAAAACAGAATGCCCCGATCAGGGCAGCAGCAACGCCGAGCGGCACGCCAAACCCGTCCATCTTCGGCACACACATCACCCAGACACCAACAAGGCCGAGCAAGGTGGCCGTCACTTTGCGCGCTGTCAGTTTTTCACCCAGAATCACAACCGCCAGCATCACGGTCAATAATGCCTCGATGAACAGATAGGCATTAACCTCGGCAATGCTCATCTGTCGCAGGGCGAAAAACACAAAAAACAGCGATCCATACCACAACACACCACGCGCCAGATGGGCATAAGGCCGTTTGGTCCGGATCGACCGGGTGCCTATAAACATCAGGATAATCAGGAATATAGCGACTGTGGTTACTGCACGCATGGCAAGGATTTGTGCGGTTGGCACATCATGGGACACCAGCTTGGCACAAACATCGACAAAAACGCCCGATGCCATCGCCGCTGTCATCCATAAAACGCCGCGAAAATTACCGCTGAGGCGCAAAAGCGTCCCGGTCATCACCTATGATCCTGATCACTGAAGTAAAAAGGGGGTTTCCGACAGCGGGGAGACTGCTGCGGGGTGGCGCAAGGAGACTATCTATTGCTCAGCCGGAAACCCTTTTCATTCATCAGTGTGCCCGTAAAAATTGAAAAATACGAATGAGGACTTTTCAGCGATTGATGAGAATTTTTTGCCCCAAACCATCGTCAGGCCTGCTACACAGGAACGAACTACAAAAACCCTGTCCCACGGAAATGTTCGATGCGCCGCAAACTGCCCCCATTACGCGCGCTTGTCGCCTTTGAAGCCACCGCCCGCCATCAGAGTGTCAAGGCGGCAGCCGAAGAACTGCATGTCACGCAAAGTGCAATCAGTCATCAGCTCCGCCAGCTTGAAGAATGCCTCGGCGTCGTCCTGTTTGTCCGCAAGGGACGCGGTTTAAGTCTAACAAAATCGGCAATACAGCTACTGCCCCGCCTCACGGAGGCGCTTGACGGTATTGCCGACATCACCGGGGAAGTTGGCCCGGACAAGGGCAAGGCAATTCGGATCGGTGCGCTGGCAACCCCTGCCCTGACGGTTCTGCTTAACGAGCTTGGCGGTCTGCAGGCCCGCATGCCCTCAGACATCCCTGTCCAGTTTCGAAAAATCGAATTTGATGATGATCTCGATCCGCTCGAAATTGATATCGCGCTTCAGATCGCCCCAAAGGATTTACCAGGGCTCGATGGCTGGATCACGGAACTTTTGACACCCGAAATTTACAATGCTTTTGCTGCGCCGGAATGGCTGGAAAAGCGCGGGCTCGACCCCTGCAATATCGATGTCAGCTCACTGGGGCCGCGCGATATCCTGCTGATCGACAGCGATAGCGAACAATTTTCCCAGATTGCAAACTGGTTTGATCAGGCAACTTTCTCGCTCGATGATTGCTGGACCTTCAGCCATCACATCTGGGCACTCGAAGCCGCTCGCGCTGGTCAGGGGATCGTCGCCAGCACTGATGTCGTTGCGCGCAACTTTGTTGACCGCGGCGAACTGGTACCGCTTAATTTCCCCGATTTCGTATCGCACTGGTGGTACCGGCTACTCATACGCCCGGCTAGGGAAAAAGACCCTGCTGTAATCGCGACCGCCAACTGGATCCGCGAATTGATCAACCCGCATACGGCATCGCTGAAACGTAAAATGCTCAAGAAATAACCTAAGCATTCCCTTATATTTCTCCCGATGCCACCTAAACAATGCGCCGGGATATTGAAAAGAGCATCGGATTGTATGGAAAAAATACTGGTAACGGGCGGAGCCGGATATATCGGTTCCCATATTTGCTTGAAATTGCGCGAAAGCGGTTATCAACCTGTCGTTCTAGACAATCTGTCAAACGGTCATCGTGATGCACTCGCCAACGATATTCCCTTTGTTCGCGCGGACATTCGCGACCGCGCCGCTCTTGATGATACTTTCAAAACATTCCGGCCAACTGCGGTCATTCATATGGCTGCCTTGATTGAGGCGGGCCTTTCGATGGAAGAGCCAGCCAGTTTCTACGAAGTCAATACAGCCGGCTCCCTTAACCTGCTTGAAGCGATGCGGCAGCATGGATGTTGGCAAATCGTTTTTTCGTCAACCGCAGCCGTATATGGCAATACCAATCTGGAAATGCTTGACGAGACCCTGCCAGTTCGACCTGAAAATCCGTATGGTCGCTCAAAGGCGATGATCGAAACAATGCTCGCAGACTTTTGTTCAATATATGGCTTACGCGCCATTGCTCTGCGTTATTTCAATGCCGCCGGTGCCGATCCTGCTGGCCGTGCAGGTGAAAGGCACAATCCTGAAACACATCTTATCCCGTTGGCACTCTCGGCAGCTGCTAGACAGCGAAATGGTCTAAAAATATTCGGCAGCGATTATGACACGCCCGACGGAACCTGCATTCGTGATTACGTTCATGTTGATGATCTGGCTGCGGCCCATATCAGGGCTCTTGATTATCTGATCGCTCAGACGAATTCCTTTTTTGATATCGTGAATATCGGAACTGGAAAAGGTTGTTCCGTAAGTGACATCTTGTTGTTTTGCCAAGAAGTGACTGGTAGCAAATTTCCGATATCTACTACGGCACGTCGCCCCGGTGATCCGGCAAGGCTGGTTGCCAACCCGGCAAAGGCGAAATCATTATTAAACTGGACACCAAGATACGCAGACCCACGCGAAATGATTTCTCATGCATGGAGCTACTATTTTGACAACTCCGAAAAGTCATGAATGAACACAAATTGGTAACGTGTTCATGTGATATACGATTTTGTGAGTTACAACTTTTTTATAATTGACCAAACGGAGCGAAAATTGGCTCCTGCATCAAGAACCACCGGGAACACTGGTTCTATGCATTACTGTAATTGGGGGAATTACGTGCATAAGGTTTCTGTGATCGTTTCGACCTATAACTGGCCCGAAGCGCTTGAAATGGTTTTGCAATCGCTGATCGACCAGAAAGACAGCAATTTCGAGGTGATCGTGGCGGATGACGGGTCCGGTCCGGAAACAGCAACAACCATTGCCCGTTTGCAGCAAAAGTCTCCGGTACCAATCAAGCATTTCTGGCAGGAAGACATCGGTTATCGCCTGTCACGAGTCCGCAACGGCGCAATCAACCTCGCAGAAGGTGACATTATCGTCTTTACCGACGGTGATTGCTGCCTCATGCCAGATTTCGTATCAAGTCACAGGAAAGCAGCCGAACCGGGGTGTTTTGTCACAGGAAAACGCGTTTTCCTCAAGCGACGATTCACCAAATTGGTTATGGAAAAGCGCTTTGCATTCCATAAATGGCCTCGCGCCCTTCTGTTCATGCTGGGCCTTTCCGGGCAATGCAATCGCCCCTTTCAGTTCATGCCAATCCCGCAAAAGGATGAGAGTCTTTGGGCTCATCAAAATTGCTGGAAAAAAGCACAAGGCTGCAATATTGCGGCTTTTCGTCACGACATTCTGGCAATCGGTGGATTTGACGAAGCCTATGAAGGACACGGATTGGAAGATTCCGATTTTGTGTTGCGCATGATCCGGTCGGGAGTCAAACGAAAATCTGTCGAATACAGCGCACCGGTGCTTCACCTTTATCACGGACGGTCGATCGGGCAGCGACATGCGAACAAGTCAAATAACGGTACTTGTTTCAAAGAGCTTGAAGCAGATATTCACCGGTTCCAGCCAAGAAAAAGCGCGCTCATCCCGATTGCTGCTTCCGCATAAGGCTGTCGAACCGATACCGGCTCTTGGAACGGCGCAGATTTCGCGATAAAAGGGCCCCATAATTTATCGCACCCTCGAGAATCTCGGGTGTCAGTGCGTTGTCGTCACCCCGGAAACGGGCATTTTATCAAAGAATGAAAGGGATTTTCCCACATGGATCTCAGCAAGATTGCCGTTGGCAAAGATGTTCCCTGGGACGTTAACGTCGTCATCGAAATCCCTCAGGGCGGGCCGATCAAATACGAAGTCGACAAAGACTCCGGTGCTGTATTCGTTGACCGTTTCCTGCATACCTCGATGTATTACCCGGTCAATTACGGTTTCATCCCAAACACTCTTGGCCTTGACGGTGATCCGGTCGATGCCATGGTTATGTTCCGCGAGCCGGTCGTAGCTGGTTCGGTTATCCGCGCCCGTCCGATTGGCGTGCTGATGATGGAAGACGAAGCCGGTCAGGATGAAAAACTGATCTGCGTACCGCACGATAAAATCGATCCGTACTACACCGATATCAAATCCCACGAAGATCTGCCGCAAATTCTGCGTGATCAGATCCAGCATTTCTTCGAGCGTTACAAAGACCTAGAAAAAGGCAAATGGGTAAAGGTCACCGGTTGGGAAGGCGCTGAAAAAGCAGCCAAATTGATCGAAGAAGGTGTGACGCGTCTCGGCAAATAAGCCGGTTGATGTGTAATGGCTTTTACCGCCCCGCCCGGTTTTTCCGGTGCGGGGCGTCGTTATTTTGACATGCTCCTAAAAAAATGCATAATCTCAATTTGTTGGGGACCTACCGGGCAAAGGATTTGTTCCGTATCTATGTCTTCTGACAAGCAATCATATCGGGCTCCATCCTGTACGATACATATCGTCGAAGCCGATATTACCGGCCTTGAAGTCGATGCCATCGTAAATGCCGCGAACGAGACTCTTTTGCCCGGTAGAGATGTTTGTCGGGCCATATATCTTTCTATCGCGCCGGAACTAGCGCCTGTAAACCCTTGGCATCCTGATACCGGAATTCCGTTCTCCTTGCCCGGCAGAACGGGCTGCGATCCATTGCCTTTCCCGCCATTTTCACAGGTATCTTTGGCTATCCCGAGGACCTGGTCGCAAATATTACCGTATCAACCTTGCGTGGCCTAATTGCCGCTAAGACTGCGTTGCCACAAATTTACCTTTGTTGTTTTTCAACATCCTCCTGCGATTTTCTGCAAAACGCCCTGACATAAACACATAATGTATCCGGGATTTAGAGTTTCGAACCGATGCAAAGTAGCCTGCAAGTGCCTTCCCCATTCGAACCTATCGAGATGATTGTCTCGACAGATGGATTGCTGCACTTTGAAGACAGGGAATTTCGCTGTGCGCTTGGTAAAAATGGCGTGGTATCTTCCGATGCCAAGACTGAAGGAGACGGCAAAACTCCGGCAGGAATCTGGCGGTTGCATTATGTCATGTATCGTTCGGATCGTCGGCCTTGCCCGCACACCGATCTTCCGGTAACGACGATTTCCTTTTCAGACGGCTGGTGTGATGCTCCGGCCCATCCTAATTACAACCGACCTGTAAAGCTGCCATTTGATGCCAGCCACGAAAAGCTGTTTCGTGAAGACGGGCTTTACAACATCATTGTCGTGCTTGGGCACAATGACAATCCACCTGTCCCCGGCAAGGGTTCGGCAATTTTCATGCATATTGCCCGACCGGATTACAGTGGTACCGAGGGCTGCATCGCCCTATCAGAACACGATCTTGAAACCGTATTGTCGATGTGCACGGCCGAAAGCTATATCCGGATCGATATGTAAAATCATGGACTTGCCGTCACGGCAATGACACCCTAGTTTCATGCGGTAAGAAATTGACCGGGACGGATCATGATTGAAGACGATTATCTCTACAAAAAAGACGGCATTTCCGGCTTCGGAGCACGCATGAGAAGTGTTTTCGGATCGCGCAAGTTCTGGCTGCGTGGCCTTGCCGTTATTGTATTGGTTGCTGTCGTTTATTATCCGGTCGGCATGGCCGTCGTGCACAAGATTGATGATAATCCCGATTTTACAGGTAGCTATCAGGGTGGCAGTCATTCGGTCAGCACCGCGTCCGCCCTGATTGACCGGGAAATCAATCAGAACCGCTGGACAGCAAACGACCCCTTCTTCCTGCCAAGTGCCGCATTGGACAACATGCCGAACTTTCAGACCGGTATTGTCTATGCCCTGTCGCGCTTTGCCATTGAACTGTCCGATCAGATCGGTCGTACCCGCGGCTCCAGCCAGGTCGACCCGGATCTGGATGATGCCGCCGGTCTCCTGAAATTCCGCGGCGACAAATGGGTGTTTGATCCCAGCATATCCCTATTGCCCGGGGTTACCTCCGAACAGCAATACCGTCAGGCAATTTCAGCACTTGACCGTTACAACCAGCGCTTGGCAGACGGTCAGGCCGTTTTTGAACGCCGTGCCGACAATCTGCAGGAAACCCTGAATCGTTTTGCCAATGACCTTGGGTCCGCCTCGGCCCTGATTGATGATAAGGTCGAAGATCCGTCATTGTTTGATCGCACGGCAGATGACGTATTCTATGCCACCAAGGGGCGCCTTTACGCTTACAGCCTGATCCTGCGTGATCTGGGCACGGATTTCGAACAGGTCATCAATGAACGTCAGGTTGCACCGGCTTGGGCAGAAATGATCGGATCGCTTCAGGCCGCTGCTGCACTTGATCCGTTGGTAGTCGTCAACGGTTCCGCTGATGGCATTATTTTCCCCAATCATCTGGCGGGGCTTGGCTTTTACCTGCTTCGCGCCCGCACCCAGATGCGTGAAATCAGCTCTATCCTGCAGCGATAAAACTGGTTTCCTACCCCAGATATCAGATCACGAATACCTGAGTTGCGCACTCAGACTTGATCTTTTCCTGTTTTTGCCCCATTTAGGGCCTAACCAGACGAAATCGGGAACGCCGTGCGGGCAGGTTTTGCCCCGGCACCCAGAGTGAGAGGACAAGCCGACATGTTCATTCAAACCGAACCGACACCGAACCCGGCGACACTGAAATTCCTGCCCGGCGAGGACGTCATGGGCCGTCAGGGCACGGCCAACTTCACTGTAACCGATGCCGATGTGAAATCACCGCTGGCCCGAAAGCTGTTTGAAGTTGAAGGCATCACCGGGGTGTTCCTTGGCGGTGACTTCATCACCATCACCAAGGACGCTGCCAAAGACTGGCAGACACTGAAACCACAAATCCTTGGCGGTATCATGGAGCATTACACCTCCGGACAGCCGGTTCTTGATCAGAATTCCGGTGCCGCCACCGGTGCCAGCACCGCATCAGATGGAGATGATGAACTGGTCAGCCAGATCAAGGAACTGCTTGATACCCGCGTGCGTCCGGCCGTGGCACAGGATGGTGGCGATATCGTCTTCCACAAGTTCGAAGACGGCGTTGTCTTCCTTGAAATGCACGGCGCATGCTCCGGCTGCCCGAGCAGCACGGCGACCCTTAAAATGGGCATTGAAAACATGCTGCGTTATTACGTACCGGAAGTTCAGGCCGTAGAACCGGTCATGGCCGACTGATTTCCGATTCGCGAAAATTTTTTCCGCCCGGCGCGCACAAAACGCGATGCCGGGCGTTGTCATTCCGCGCCCAACGCAAACGTGGTTAAGGGAAAATTAACCTTTGTGATATTGCAGGTTGCGATTAAACCTGCGGACGGGCATAGATAACGGCTCTTTTGGAACCGACAGTTTTACTGATCTGGAGAAACATAATGAATAGCGCAAAAGAAGGCAGTTACCGTAAAATTGCGCTTGCTTCAGTGTTTGGAGCAGTAGGATTACTGTATGTTGGTATTATTGGCGGATGGGATGTGACCCCTTCCCCAAAAGGAATGAGCTTTGATGAAGTGGCTGCAACCACCGTTGCGCCGGAAAAGAAAAACGTCAAATCGCTCTACCGCCGTGATCCGGAAGTGATCGCGCTTAACCAATATTATCAAAGCATCGGTTACAGCCTGTCGGGTGTACAGGAAATTCCGCGCGTCTATATCAAACGCGTCCCGAAGGGCCTGCGGGATCTGGCATCGGTTGACGAACGCAAACAGATTTTCCTGCGTATCATGTTGCCTCTTTCTCTGCGTGTGAATGAGGAAATCATGGCACGTCGCGAACGCCTGATGGCCATCCAGAGCAAGAAATATTCCGGTGACCCGATCAGCTCGGCTGAAAAAGAATGGGTCGACCAGATGCTCAAGCGCTACCGCGTAACCGACGGTGGTGTGACTGCACTGCTTGAGCGCATCGATATCATTCCGCCATCGCTGATGCTTGCACAATCAGCGGAAGAAAGCGGCTGGGGCACCTCCCGGTTCGTGCGTAAGGGTAATGCCCTGTTCGGTCAGTGGGCCTGGGATGAAGAAGGCATCGTTCCCGAGGACCGTGCCGAAGGCAAAACCCATGTGATCAAGTCGTTCAACAGCCTGATCGATAGTGTTCGTGCCTATGCACGCAACATCAACTCGCATCCGGCATATGCCGAATTGCGGGCCGAGCGCGCCAAGCTTCGCGAAGGTGGTGAAGTGGTGCTTGGCTGGGACCTCGCAGATACCCTGACCAAATATTCCGAGCGCGGTTCAGAATATGTCGACTCGCTGCATGCGATCATGCGCGTAAACGGTCTGGAGGCATTTGACGGGATCGGGTTTGCATCCGGTGACATTCCGCCACCGCCAAATGTCCTGGCTCTGCTGTCAGACTGATTGCGCGGACCATGTAAGAAAGAAGGGACCGCGCATGAGCCGGTCCCTTTTTATATTTGCCGAAGGATATTGCGGATTTAAGGCCTGTAAATCCAGCCCTTCTCGGATTTTACCAGCCTGATTTCACTTTCGACGATACGTCGGTCACCGGCTTTGAAATCGCCTTCCTTCAAAGCCAGCATCTTGGTCTTCACGAGGTCGATCGCCTCGCTGACCGTATTGCCAACCGTATCAAGATCACCGGCCGACTTACCCTTTTCCGTCACATCATCTGCGAAATCGGCAATCGAACGATCAAATACCAGCTCGTAACGCACCATGACGGTCGTTTCATCATTTGCTTCTTTGATGCTGTTGGTCTTGGTCACATTTTCAACGTGGCCGACTTTGGCATACGGATCATCACGAAACCGTTCGATCACTGCTGTGGTGATTTCATCCCCGGTTGGCCCTTCCGTCGTCGCATCATCACAGGCAGACAATAACGCCAGCGACGGCAAAATCAGGAAAAATGCAAAAAAACGGTTGATGCGCTGCATCTATAAGTTCCTTGTACCTGAATGCGGTTTATGGCGCTGACCTATTACAGTCCGATGTGGCAGAAATCGGGTCAATATGCCGGTAACGAACCAGTATCAATGTCAGGGTTGCCCAACCCATTTCCCTTTTATCTTAACGAAATCGATCTCGCGGACCACGTTAAAGCGCTGACCTTTTTCAAATTCACCATAAAGACTGGTTAGCCCTGTCAATTCGACAGTTCCAATAATACCAAGATGATCCCGAAACCGTTCGCGTTCACCCCCGGAAACCGAACCCGGATCGGCCAATATGCGGATGGCTCGGGAGAAATCCATGTCAAACACAAGTTCATACCGAACCGATACCCGACTGCGATCACCGGCAATCGGTTCGATCCCCGAAATCGTGACATCTTCAAGATGCGATACTAACCCGATCAGGGTTTCTTCATGCGACTCTTTCAAGCTGGCTGTAACGATCTCCGGCAATGGCCCGGATTCATTGCAAGCAAACAGCATCAATAGAACGGCACAAAATCCGATGCGCCATCTGCGTATAAATTCCAACGTCTCGTTCCCACGATTAACGGTTGTTTTTTTGTTATATAACGGCCTCTTAAAGTAAAATGGCGGAGATTGCATCCGCAATTCCGCCATTTCAAAAATATTGTTTTGCTGAACTTTAGCCGTGTTCGGCCTCGTGTGCGGCCAATGCAGCCAGATTGACAAGGTCGTTGACCGTACTGCCCATCTGAGTGATCTGTGCCGGCTTCTCGAGCCCGATCATCACCGGACCAACAACCGTACCACCGCCGAGCTTATCCAGAAGCTTTGATGCTGTTGTCGCCGCATGAAGGGCCGGCATTACAAGCACGTTGGCCGGGCCGGAAAGGCGGCAGAATGGATAAAGCTTCAACAGTTCGGTATCAAGCGCCACATCCACCGCAATATCACCATCGAACTCAAAGTCGACATTGCTGCGCCCAAGTATGCCGACCGCCTCGCGAATACGGTCGGTATCAGCACTCCACGGGTTGCCAAACGTCGAATGCGATACCATTGCCACGCGTGGCTCGTGACCAAGCTGACGGGCTTTCTCGGCCGCCTGGATCGCAATCTCGGCAAGCTGCTCGGCATCGGGCATGTTATGCACGCGCGTATCGGCAATAAACACCGTCCGGCCTTTGGCAATTGCTATCGAAAGACCCATCGGGATTTCGCCCGGCTTGGCATCAATTACCGAACTGATATCGGTAAAGCTGCGATGGAAGTTGCGCGTCAATCCGGTAATCAGGCCATCCGCATCACCTTTTGCCACCATAACAGCAGCAAAAACGTTGCGCTTCTGGTTGACCATGCGCTGGCAATCACGCCACAGGAAGCCCTTGCGCTGCAGGCGGCCATACAAGAATTCGGCATATTCCTTGTTCTTGTGCGAAAGTGCCGCGTTGCTGATTTCAACACCCTCAAGGCTTTCAATGCCAAGCGATTTGGCCGATTCCGCAATCCGGTCCTCACGCCCGATCAGGATCGGGGTACCGTAACCGGAATTACGATACGCCACCGCTGCACGAATAACCGTTTCCTCTTCGCCCTCGGCAAAGGCGATACGTTTCGGATGCGCCCGTACATAGTCGGAAATCAGCTGAAGATGTGCCGCCGTCGGGTCAAGGCGACCGCGCAGTTGGTTTTCGTATTCGGCCATGTCAATGATCGGGCGACGTGCCACACCGCTATCCATCGCGGCCTGCGCAACGGCCTTGGGCACCGCGATGATCAAACGTGGGTCAAATGGTGCAGGAATGATATATTCCGGCCCATATTGCAGACGACGACCGGAATAAGCCGCTGCAACCTCGTCAGGTACATCTTCACGCGCCAATGACGCCACCGCATGCGCGGCGGCAATTTTCATGTCTTCGTTGATTGTTGATGCCTGAACATCAAGAGCACCGCGGAAGATATAGGGGAAGCCGAGTACGTTGTTGATCTGGTTGGCATAGTCCGAACGACCGGTTGCACAGATAGCGTCATTGCGGATAGCAGCGACTTCTTCCGGGCTGATTTCGGGATCCGGGTTTGCCATGGCAAAGATAATCGGCTGTTTGGCCATGCTTTTGACCATGGCTGCGGTAACCGCGCCCTTGACCGACAGGCCAAAGAACGCATCCGCCCCGTCCATCGCTTCTTCCAACGTGCGGGCATCTGTTTCGGCCGCGTGCGCCGATTTCCACTGGTTCATGCCGTCTTCGCGGCCCTTGTAAATCACCCCGCGCGAATCGCACATGATGACGTTATCGGGTGTAACCCCCATGCTTTTGACCAGTTCGCAACATGCAATCGCCGCCGCACCGGCACCGTTGATCACAAGCTTGATGTCTTTAAGCTCGCGCCCTGTCAGGTCGCAGGCATTGATCAGACCGGATGCGGCAATGATCGCCGTACCGTGCTGGTCGTCATGGAAGACCGGAATATCCATCAGTTCGCGCAGGCGTTGCTCGATGATGAAGCATTCCGGGGCCTTGATGTCTTCAAGGTTGATCCCGCCGAACGACGCGCCAAGGAAGCGCACGCAATTGACGAACTCGTCAACATCCTCAGTCGACACTTCAAGGTCCAGCCCGTCAACATCAGCAAAACGCTTGAACAGGACCGCCTTGCCTTCCATTACCGGCTTGGATGCCAGCGCACCCAGATTGCCAAGCCCCAGAACGGCCGTACCATTCGAGATCACGGCGACGATATTGCCCTTGGACGTATAGTCATAGGCCGTCGCCGGATTCTTGGCGATTTCGAGGCATGGCACCGCCACACCTGGTGAATATGCAAGTGAAAGATCGCGCTGTGTGGTCAGCGGCTTCGACGGAGTAATTTCGATTTTTCCGGGGCGGCCACTTGAATGAAACAGCAGCGCTTCACGGTCACGAACCTTGATTTCTGAATCTGACATATATTTTCACTGACGCTTGCGTGGTGGATTGGAAAGCGGTGAGAACCTGTAAACTTTAATCCGGCAATCAGGTGTGGAGCCGTCATGCCGGACCGCTCAATAAATCAGGCTTCTGGCCCGGGGTCAAAGGCGACGTTAACGGCAACCGCAAAATTACGTAGCGTTTTCCGTATGTTGCAGCGCATCATATGTCAACCGGACATAAGAAAGGCGATCATTTCTGATCGCCTTTAACGTTTTAGCAAACCATGTCCGTCATTCCGAAAAATGCAAATACGCACTCAAAATCAAGGAATTATCCCTGATGAAGATGAATGTTTTCCGCACCGTGCTTTTTCAGAATCGCGGTCGCCTTGGCTTCTGCATCATCCTTGTCGGGATCAATCCGCACCCACAGGATCACCGACCCGGCATTGATCGCGCGGGCGAAATCTTCGGTATGCGGGGTTGATGTAACTTCCTCGATAAATTCGCGAAGCGCCACGGCGCCAACGCCCGCACCAACCGCAAGCGCCACCGGCGCGGTTGCCGCCCCGCCAAACAGTGCAATCGCCCCCGATGCCACCAAGGGCACCTCGTATTTTGCTTCACCAACCAGCGCGGTCAGCACATCGGACCAGGACCGGCCATCCGACCCGGCAACATCAATTGATTCATGGGAACTTAAAACCGACAGGTCCGTGCGCGAAAATCCGCTATCGCGCAATTCCCGAACCGCGGCATCAAAGCCGTCTTTTGTATCAAATAATCCAACCAGTTCCGGTGCCTGACGGGTCGCTTGGTCTGCTGCCATCTTCTTATCTCCTTGGTCACTGGTCAAAGGGCGGCAAATCGGCGATGATCGCGCTACTTTGCAGCCTGCGTATCTTAACATATTTTACAGAAAATCAGGCATTGCAATGGCATAGGTCAAAAACTGCTCCCAGGCCGTTTCATCCCCTCGTCAATGCCTTCAGGGTTTGCTATCACACTCGTCATGAACAATATTGCCGATCCTTCCGATACCCAGACCGTCCCACTTTCGTTCGATACCGAAGGTGCGACCCCGATGATGATGCAGTTCCTTGAAATCAAGGAACAGTACCAGGACTGCCTGCTGTTTTACCGCATGGGCGACTTTTACGAGCTGTTCTTCGACGATGCCGTCAAGGCGGCCGAGGCACTCGATATCGCACTGACAAAACGCGGCAAGCATCAGGGTAACGAAATTCCCATGGCCGGTGTTCCGGTCCATAGTCACGAAACCTATTTGCAGCGTCTGATCCGCAAGGGTTTCCGTGTCGCTGTCTGCGAACAGATGGAAGATCCCGCCGAGGCCAAAAAACGCGGTGCCAAATCCGTTGTCAAACGCGGCGTCGTTCGCCTGATCACACCCGGCACCCTGACCGAAGACAGCCTGCTGGATGCCCGGCGCCATAACTATCTGGCTGCCGTATCCGAAGTCCGGGGCAAAGTCGGTCTGGCGTGGCTTGATATGTCCACCGGTGATTTTTACGTTCAGCCCTGCGATATGGGGGGGCTTCCGGCTGCGCTGGCACGTCTTGATGCAGGCGAACTTCTGATATCCGACAAGCTTCTGAATCGTTCGGAAATGTTCGATATCTACGCCGAATACAAAAACGTCATCACTCCGCAACCCGCATCTCGCTTTGATGCCGAGAATGCCCAGCTGCGCCTTAAAAAACTATATGAAGTTTCTGCTCTTGACGCTTTTGGCGGATTCGAAATTGCAGAACTTTCGGCGGCCGGGGCGCTGATCGATTATGTCGATCTGACCCAAAAAGGCCAGATGCCGCGCCTTGCCCCACCCCAGCGCATGGCTGCGGGTGCCGCGATGGAAATCGATGCTGCCACCCGCCGTTCACTGGAATTGACCCAGACCCAATCAGGTGAACGCAAGGGATCGCTTCTTTCCGTCATCGACCGGACCCGGACCGGTGCCGGTGCGCGGTTGTTGGCCGCCCGCCTGTCCGCACCACTGACCGACGCCAGCACAATCAACAAACGTCTTGATCTGGTCTCCTATTTCCATGATCGCGATGCCCTGCGGTCCGATTTGCGTGCCGCCCTGGGCGAATGTCCGGATATCGAACGTGCATTGTCACGTCTGTCCGTCGGTCGTGGCGGCCCACGCGACCTAGCTGCCATGCGTGATGGTCTGGCCTGTGCCTTTGCGATTGGCAACCTTTTGCACAAACCCGATGGCGGCAATGACGGCCTGACTGCGCAACCCGCTGCCCTTGTCGATCATTTGACCGATATGGGCCATCACGGTGATCTGGTTGACCTTCTGCGCCGGTCGCTCAGCGAAAATCTGCCGTTGCTGGCGCGTGATGGCGGTTTTATCGCGGGTGGCTATCACCCACCGCTTGATGAATTGCGCATGCTTTCAAGCGAAAGCAAAAAGCTGATCGCCAATCTTCAAGCCCGATATACCGAACAAACGGCCATCACCAGCCTTAAGGTCAAGCACAACAACGTCCTTGGCTACTTCATCGAAGTACCGGCCAAGCAGGCCGACCGGATGATGGAAATCGATGAATTTATCCATCGCCAGACCATGGCCAATGCGGTTCGTTTCACCACTGTCGAACTGTCCGAACTCGAAAGCAAGGTTTCAAAGGCTGGGGATCAGGCGCTTGCGCTTGAACTTGAACTGTTTGACTCACTGGTCGCAGGTGTCCTTGAACATGCAGATGCCATTGCCCGCTGCGCGCAGGCGCTGGCCGGGCTTGATGTGTCGACCGCCTTGGCCGAACTGGCACGTGATCAGGGATGTATCCGCCCGACCATTGATAACAGCCTTGCCTTTGATATCCGTGGCGGTCGCCATCCGGTAGTGGAAGCCGCTCTGCGCGAAAATGGCGACAGTCCATTTGTCGCCAATGATTGCCGCCTTGAAGGTGAACAAAGCCTGTGGCTGATCACTGGCCCTAACATGGCCGGTAAATCGACTTTCCTGCGCCAGAATGCCCTGATCGCGGTTCTGGCGCAGATCGGTGCCTTTGTGCCCGCTGAAACCGCCCATATCGGTGTAATTGACCGGTTGTTTTCGCGCGTCGGGGCAGCGGATGATCTGGCGCGTGGCCGATCGACCTTCATGGTCGAAATGGTTGAAACCGCCGCCATCCTTAATCAGGCATCCGATCGTTCGCTGGTGATCCTTGATGAAATCGGGCGCGGCACGGCAACATTTGATGGTTTGTCGATTGCCTGGGCGGTTGTCGAAAACCTGCATGAGGTCAATAAATGTCGCGGCCTTTTCGCAACTCACTATCATGAACTGACAGCCCTTGCCGCCAAGCTCGCCCATCTGTCCTGTCACACAATGCTGATCAAGGAATGGCAGGGCGAAGTCGTCTTCCTGCACGAAGTTGGCGCGGGCAGTGCGGATCGGTCTTATGGCATTCATGTCGCCCAGCTTGCTGGCCTGCCCAAACCGGTAATCAAACGCGCCGAACAGGTGCTTAAGACCCTTGAAAAGGGCGAACAGGGCGGTGCCGTTTCAAAACTGGCTGACGATCTGCCGCTTTTTGCTGCCGCGATTGAGCAGGTTAAACAGGAAGAAAAAGTCAAAACCCCGGCATTATCGCCGGTACAGAAGGCTCTTCTGGACGCGGTGGGTGAAATCGATCCCGACAACATGACCCCGCGCGAGGCGCTTGACGCGCTATATCGTTTGCGTGCCATGCGCGATTGATTTCGGTCGCCCGAAAAATATCGGTCAACGCATTAAAAACAGGCACTTTGCCCTTATATCAGGCAAGTGCCTGTTTGCTTTTTGATGCTACACTCTCTGGTGGACCGCTTGCGACTGGTATTGGCAATACGGCATGCCATATGCATTGGGACATGCCCAAAGGGCAACCTGCCTTTAATATCTATCTGGCCAAACCAGACTCGACCCAAGGAAACCGCTTCAAGTGACGTATAGAATCAAGAAACAGCGCGAAATCATCGACCGCCGCAAAATCTTTGCCGAGCTTGAGTCCATCGCTGCCAATGCAGAGCTGACATCCTTCAAACAGCGTGCGGAAATCCTTAAACGCCTCAAAGCCGTTCTGGAAGACGGCCGCAAGGTCATTCGTGCCCGCTTCGAAGAAACCAATTCGGGGCAGGACGCGGTCTTCTCCAACAGCTTCCTGATCGATCAGATTGTCCGTCTGATCCATGATTTCGCCCTGAAATTCGTCTATCCGCTGCACAATCCAACCAATGAACAACGCATGGCGGTTGTCGCAGTCGGCGGTTATGGTCGCGGCGATATGGCGCCGCAATCCGATGTGGATATCCTGTTTCTGTTCCCCTACAAACAAACCGCGCATGGCGAACAGGTTGTCGAATACATCCTTTATATGCTTTGGGATCTGGGGCTTAAAGTTGGTCATGCCACGCGCTCGATAGATGATTGCCTGCGCATGGGCAAACAGGACATCACCATCCGCACGAACCTGCTTGAAAGCCGGTTCGTCTGGGCGGATGAGGATGTCTATAAAACCTTCCGCACCCGTTTCATGGAAGAACTGGTCAAGGGCACCGGGCTTGAATTCATCGAAGGAAAGCTAAACGAACGCGATGAACGTCACATCCGCATGGGTGATTCACGTTATGTCGTTGAACCCAACGTCAAAGACGGAAAAGGCGGCCTTCGCGATCTTCACACCCTGTTCTGGATTGGCAAATATCTTTACCGTGTCAGCAACCCGCTTGAACTTGTCGACCTCAAGGTGCTGACCCGCAAGGAAGCACAAGGATTTCTGAAAGCACAAAACTTCCTGTGGTCGGTGCGTTGCTGGCTGCACTACCTGACCGGACGTGAAGAAGATCGCCTGACATTTGATATGCAGCGCGATATTGCCGATAAGCTTGGCTATACCGATCATGCAGGCGCGTCAGGCGTCGAACGCTTCATGAAACACTATTATCTGATGGTGAAGCATGTCGGCAACCTGACCCGCATCTTCTGTGCTGCCCTTGAAGAACGTCATCAACGCAAACCCCTGATTCGCTTTCCGGCCCGCTTCTTTGGCAGCAAGGAAGTCGACGGTTTTCAGCTACGCAATGATCGCCTGACGGTCGATAGCCTCGAAACCCTTCAAAATGATCCGATCCAGATTTTGCGCCTGTTTCTTGTCGCCCATCAGAACGGGGTTGGCATTCACCCCGAAACACTGCGATGGGTGACGCAAAGTCTGAAACTGGTTGATCACAAGCTGCAAAAAGATCCGGCCGCGAACGAGGTCTTCCTTGAAATCCTCACCCACCGCGATACCCCGGATATCCCGCTTCGCAAAATGAACGAGGCTGGATTGCTGGGCCGCTTCATCCCGGATTTCGGTCGTGTCGTTGCCCAGATGCAATATGACATGTACCACACCTATACGGTGGACGAGCATACCATCCGTGCGATTGGCATATTGAACCAGATCGAACGTGGCGAGCTGGCCGAAGAAGCCCCGGTTGCCACCCGCATCATGGAAAAGGTGATTTCACGTCGCGTGCTTTATGTCGCGGTATTACTCCATGATATAGCCAAAGGCCGGGGCGGTGATCATTCCGAACTCGGTGCCGAAGTCGCTGAAAAGCTATGCCCGCGTCTTGGTCTGTCGCCTGCTGATACCGAAACCGTCGCTTGGCTGGTTAAGGCCCATCTGTGGATGAGCCTGACCGCATTCAAGCGCGATCTGAACGATCCGACTACCATTCGCGCCTTTGCCGATCTGGTCCAGTCACAGGAACGGTTGCGTTTGTTGCTGTGCCTCACGGTTGCCGATATCCGGGCCGTAGGTCCAAATGTCTGGAACGGATGGAAGGCAACGCTGCTGCGTGAACTTTTCTATGCCACCGATGATCTGCTTTCGGGCGGCCTGAATGCCGACAGTCGCGATTCGCGCGTCGCTCGCGCCCAGCAGGAATTGCGTGATGCCCTTACCGCACCCGGTTCTGACTGGTCAGAACAGGATGTCGAGGATTTCATTGACCGCGGCTATCCTTCCTACTGGCTCAGTTTTGATACTGAAACCCATGTGCGTCATGCCCATCTGACCCGTGATGCCAAGGCAAGCGGGGCAGATATCACGGTCGATATGCGCATCGAGACCGATATCGACGCCACCGAAATTATTGTTCACACCACCGACCATCCTGGCCTGTTTTCCCAGATTGCCGGGTCGATGGCGCTTTGCGGGGCCAACGTTGTCGATGCCAAAATCCTGACCCTTGCCGATGGCATGGCGCTTGATACCTTCTTTATCCAGGATACCAATGGCGAGGCATTTAACGACAATGCCAAGCTCGAAAAACTGCGCGAAACGCTTGAACAGGTGATTTCGGGTCGTCTGCGTCCCAGTCAGGAAATCGAACGTCGCCAGATCAAGGATAACAAACACCGCACCGCCGTCTTCAAGGTCGAACCGAACGTCATCATCGACAATAAGGCAAGCCGAACCCACACCGTCATAGAAATCACCGCCCGTGACCGGCAAGGTCTGCTTTACGATGTCACTCGTACATTGCGCGATCTTTCGCTGCAAATCGCATCGGCGCGGATTTCGACCTTTGGCGAACGCGCGGTTGACGTTTTCTACGTCAAGGATGTGTTTGGTCTGAAAATTGACAGCCGTACCAAGTTCCTGCAGGTCAAGGAAACCCTGACCCAAACCTTGGAAAACGGCTGAACACGATCCCGAAAACACAAAACCCCCGCCCCTGCGATTGGCCAAACGCCAAATCGCCCCGGCGGGGATCCGTGTTCAATGGCGCAAGCACCATGATCGAATTTTGATTTTGTATCGGAAGTTTGAACGGACGAGGGCTGGTCGGTCCTGAAACCTGATGTTATGGCCTGTTGTCCCATAACATCATATTCCTCGGAATGCAGCAGGTTGAGGTGGAGCGCCTTTATCCCTCGTCCGGTCAGAATAGCGAGGCTCGCGTCCCAACGAATCCTCAGCGAGATGCAATGTATGAGGAATGCGACATATTTTCTGTGACGGTTATCACAACCAACTGAGTTTTTTACAAAAACGCGCGCCATTTCACAAAAGTTCAACGTCCGGACGTCATTGTGCACAGAAATAATCCTGCTTTAGCCGCCGCCAATCCGCCGTCATTACGAGTTATTCACTTTCGACTGGCAGATTTCATGGCTGCCGAACCGGCCGCATCTTTGCTGCCATTAAAAACATACTCTGGTTCATAATCTAATTCGGATTTGATCGCGAATGTCGCTTGTACGTTCCATTGCCACGGTCAGTGGTTTTACCCTGCTCTCGCGTCTTTTGGGCTTTGCCCGTGACATCATGATTGCCGGGATGCTCGGTGCCGGCGGCATGGCCGATGCCTTTTTTGTTGCGTTCAAATTCCCCAACCTGTTTCGCCGCCTGTTTGGCGAAGGCGCGTTTAACGCTGCCTTTGTGCCCTTGCTAGCCGGTGATATTGAAAAACGGGGCCTCGATGTCGCGCGCGAATTTGCCACTCGTGCCATGTCGATGCTGATCCTGATTACCGGCTTTCTGGTCGCGATCATCGAAATCACCATGCCTTGGGCAATGCATGTCTTTGCACCGGGCTTTGCCGAAGATCCGGAAAAGTTTGCACTTGCTGTCGAACTGTCGCGCATCACCTTCCCCTATCTTGCCTTTATTTCGGCTGTTGCCCTAATGTCGGGTGTGCTCAACACTCTTCACCGCTATGCGGCGGCTGCGGGTGCGCCAATCATCCTCAATATCTGTCTGATCGGTGCCCTTCTGGGGCTGACACCGATGACCGAAACACCGGCTCATGCCCTGTCATGGGGGGTTGCAATTGCCGGTGTTGCCCAGTTCATCTGTCTGGTGATTGCATGCAAACGCGCCGGTTTTGCCTTCAAATGGCAATTACCCAAGATTGATGACCGTGTGAAATTGCTGGGCAAACGAATGATCCCGGGCATGATCGGCGCAGGCGTCTATCAATTGAACCTGTTGATCGATACCATGCTGGCATCCCTTGTTTCGGATGGCGCCGTATCCTGGCTTTACTATGCCGACCGCGTCCATCAATTACCGCTTGGCGTCATAGGCATCGCAATTGGCACGGCCCTACTGCCGACACTGTCGCGCCAGCTTCAGGGAGCAGATCCCAAAACCGCAATGTACAGCCAGAATCGCGGCATCGAAATCGCATTGCTGCTGACCCTGCCTTCTGCGGTTGCGCTTGGCGTAATGGGTATTCCGATCATCAATGTCCTGTTTGAACGTGGTGCCTTTGGTGCCAGCGAAACGCTGATGACCGGCATGGCATTGACCATTTTTGCCTTTGGCCTGCCAGCATCGGTTCTGGTCAAGGTTCTCGCACCGGGCTTTTTCGCCCGTGAAGATACCAAAACCCCGATCCGCATCGGCATTACCGCCATGGTAATCAATATCGTTCTGATCGTCGCCCTGATGCCGGCATTTGGCCATCTTGGCATCGCAGCCGCGACGTCAACCTCGGTCTGGATCAATGCTCTGTCACTGGGATGGATTTTGCACAAACGCGGTGATCTGGCCCTTGATGACCGACTCAAACGCCGAATACCACGCATTTTACTGTCATCGGTTCTGATGGGGGTGGCGTTGTGGTTTGCCATCGATATTTTGTGGCAAAATGATGCACTGTCGATCACGCGCATCCTGATCATGACCGGTCTGATCTGTGGCGGTCTTCTGGTTTACGCGCTGACCGCGCAACTTTGCGGCGCAACCAGTTTTTCCGAACTCAAGGCGACCTTCAAACGCAGCAAAGCCGTGTGACCACGGATATTGCACGTTATTTCCATCATTTCGGGACAAGCCGCTTGACCAAATCCGGTCCGGCGGCTTAACTCCCGCCCGAAGATTTGCAAGCTCGTCCGCCGGCGGGTGTCCAAAACCTGGCGGAGCATGCAGATCAATCAACATATTTTTGGAAATGGACGACATCGTTATGGAACGTGTTTTTTCGGGTGCTCAGCCCACCGGTAATCTTCATCTTGGCAACTATCTTGGCGCGATCCGCAACTGGGTCACGCTTCAGAAGGATTTCGAATGCATCTTCTGCGTCGTTGATCTGCATGCCATCACCGTCTGGCAAGAGCCCAATGAACTGCGTTCCAACATCCGTGAACTTGCTGCCAGCATGATCGCGTCCGGCATTGATCCGGAAAAGCATGTCCTGTTCAATCAAAGTCAGGTTTCGGCGCATGCCGAACTAGCCTGGATTTTCAACTGTGTTGCGCGCATCGGCTGGCTGAACCGGATGACCCAGTTCAAGGAAAAAGCTGGCAAAAACCGCGAAAACGCGTCGCTTGGACTCTATGCTTATCCAAGCCTGATGGCCGCCGATATTCTTGCCTATAAGGCGACACATGTACCGGTCGGCGAGGACCAGAAACAGCATCTTGAACTGACCCGTGACATTGCGATCAAGTTCAACAACGATTTTGGCGTCGAATTTTTCCCGCAGCCAGACCCGCTGATCCTTGGTCCGGCAACACGTGTGATGTCGCTGCGTGACGGTTCGAAAAAGATGTCGAAATCCGATGCATCGGATATGTCGCGCATCAATATGACGGATGATGCCGATACGCTAGCCAAGAAAATCCGCAAGGCCAAAACCGATCCGGAGCCGCTGCCAAGCGAAGCAGCCGGTCTTGAAGGCCGCCCCGAAGCCAAGAACCTGATCACCATCTATGCCGCCCTGACCGACAAAACAGTGGCGGACGTTCTGGCAGAACATGGGGGGACCCAGTTCTCGGGCTTCAAACAGGCCCTGACCGATGTCGTTGTCGAAAAACTGGCACCAATCACCGAAGAAATGGCACGTCTTAAAGCCGACAATACCTATATCGACGCAGTTCTGGCAAAGGGTGCGGATCGTGCCAATGCGATTGCCCAGCCGATCCTCAAAGAGGTCAAGGAAATCGTTGGTTTCCTGAACAGCTAGAACTTCATTGCCAAATCAAAACAAAACCCGGCAGTCATCCGATTGCCGGGTTTTTTATATCTTGTGATCTGATGATCAGATCGAATTGCCCGCAGGCTGCTGGCGGCTTTGCTGCATTGCCTGATATTTCTTGAGCCCGTCCATCATGGTCTGGCTGAACCAGACACCGACCGGCTCATCATTCTGCACATGGGTTTGCGCTTGTTCCATCAACGGATGGATGGTTTCGGCCTCGGCTACACTATCATTGCGTGCAACTTGCTGGCTATTGATAGCACCATCACTGCGGTTGGTCTGATTGCTGACAGCGGGTTTATTCTGTGCGACTGCATTGGTTGACGCAACGGCATCATTTGCCATCATCTGAGCACGTTCGCGGCCAAGAGCTGCATTAAAGCGTGCCGCCATTTCCGCAGCACTCAACGGACCCTGTTGCCCCTGCTGTGCTGATGGTCCTGTATCAGGCTTCTGCGATGCCGCCTGTTTGGTCACATCATCCTGATTAAGCTTGGCATATTTTGCTTCGCGTGCGGCAATTTCCGGGGACACACCAAATTGCGAAGGGCCACGGCTCAGACGGCCCGAACTTTGTGCACGTGCCCAGACCGTATCGCCATTATCACTGCTAAAGGAGGCACGCTGGATTATACCCTGATGTCCGTTGCGACTGGCCTCTGTCGCGCGCATGGTCATGTTTGATGCAATATCGGTTTGTCCCGCACGGGCAATCGCCACGGCCAGTTCGGCCGGATCGGCATCCTGAGCATTGTTCGTGCCAGTAACATCATCGCCTGCCTGCGCCAAAAGGCGCTGGGCAGCCTGGATTGCCGGATCATCGGAAGGTGCTGCTGGTTGCGGAGCAACCGACTGCGCCACGGTTTGCGCTGTGGTCGGGCTGGTTAACGGATAGGTACCGGTATTACTTACCACCCCACCCCACGGCGTCACCAGATCAGCCGCATTGTATGCGTTCGTACCGGATTTGGCTGCCGCGGCCGACACGCCGTTCATTGCCAGCGTTTCAACGCCGGCCACCGGGGCGGCATTGGTAATCGTTGCCTGTTCGGCTGGATCGACCGGCAGGCCTTTGATACCCGCCATTGATGTATCGCCAGCCGCCCATGGCAGAACAAGATCGCCTGCACCATCGGCGGCTACACCGGCACCGGATGCATCAGCCATCACAGGCTGGTCTGCCGGGGCTTGGTCGTCCTCGAACATTGCCATGATGTGCGAACCGGTATCCTCTCCGGTCGTCAGATCGACAACCGCATCAACGGCTGCACCGGCCAGACCGAAAATACCGCCAAACAAACCACCGCCGACAACCCGCGCACCATTCCCCAGCTCGTCACCGGTAATGCTGCGGTAAATCATGCCCACGCCGGGGATATGCTGCAAAGGATTGATCACGTCGAGGAAATCGGTGAATTCAAAGCCGTCATCGCCGAATACATATTCGGAAAAGCTTCGTTCCTGCGGCTCACCATCGACAAGCTGCTTGGCCGCACTTGATCCGGCAGACGCGCTACCAGCCGTTCCGCTTGCAATGCTTGCCCCGTTACCGGGCGATATTTGCCGCCAATCTGCACCAATCGACATGTCTGTCCTCCTCTTGCCGACTATTTTGCAAAAGGAGTGCCAGTTTTGGCATTTATCAATTCGTTGATTTTAAAAGGATTTTTAGAATTCAGACATGACGTAAAACTGCCCGTCGGAATCTTCTGCCGGGTGGCAATCAGGAAGGTCATGATAATGCCCTTCCTTCTGTTAATCCGTGCGAGCCGTCATGCACGGATTAAAACAGGTGACCGGCCCGATCCTTCTTGGTCTGAAGGTAAAATTCGTTATGACCGTTGGAAGGAAATTTGTGCGGTACGCGTTCAACCACGGTCACGCCCCAGCTTTCAAGTCCGGTAAGCTTTTCAGGGTTGTTGGTCAAAAGCCGAACGGTTTCAAAGCCCATCTGGCGCAGCATTTCGGCCGCCGGGCGATAAACACGTTCATCGGCATCAAAGCCAAGTTCCTCGTTGGCATCAAGCGTATCAAATCCGCGGTCCTGCAACGCATAGGCACGCAGCTTGTTCACAAGCCCGATACCGCGCCCTTCCTGTCGCAGATAAAGGATAATCCCGCCCTTCCCGCTTTTGGCAATTTCGGCGATTGCCCCGCGCAATTGGGGCCCGCAATCGCACCTGAGCGATCCGATCAAATCCCCGGTAAAGCATTCCGAATGCAAGCGGATCAAAACCGGCTGATCATGTGCCGGTTCATCGATCACAATCGCCAGATGTTCCTGGCCACCATCTTCGGGACGAAACGCAATCACCGTGGCATTTTCGGCATTTTCCAGCGGCACGCGCGCTTCACTGACCTGACGCAGGGTCGCGGCCGATGCGTCTTCGTATCCGTTGATGCTCTCGGACTGCAGCACCAGAAGGTTCTGCGCCTTCGACAACATTTCAAGCTGCTCAGGTTCAACCGGCGCGGTCACGACAGCTGGCAACAACCTTGCCAGCTTGGCAAGCCGTATGGCTGCACTTTCGGCCATACTGACCGGGCGCCATGCACCGGCAGGCATGCCTTCAAGGTCCAGCAACGGATTGGCTATCTCGGCAAAGGCTTGCGCATCAACGCCGGACTTTTTTGCACTTACAAAAGCAATGAAATGATCATTCTTGCAGGCCTGTCCCAGTGACTTGGCACGCACACGCGGCAAAACAATCGCCGTATTTCCGCTTTTACCGGCAATGTCATGCAGCCTTGCCAACCCGTGATCCGAAAGCGGTTCGGCAGCAATCACTGCAACACAATGGGCAATACCGTTTGCCTGTCCCTGAACCAAAACGATTTCGCCGCGCCGCAAATCGGCAACAGCGCGCGATACGGTCACCAGATCGGTCGTGGAAACATTGGCTTGTGATGGCACGGCAGCAGATTGGGTCATTGCAGTCTTTTTTCTTCAAGCTCATACACGGATGATCACAACATCGCGATCCGGTCGGTATGGGGCTGGATTACATACAGGTCAATGGGCTAAAGCGAAAACAGTTTGTTCTTGAAAACGCAGTATGAGACTCTGATCCTAAGTATATGGCGGGCCCACGAAAACAATGCCACAAAAAGAACCGTCGGCAGGCCCAGAATATAGGCGGGATTTAGCAAGCAGCAAGGGATGGCGAATGTCGACAGGTAAACAGGTTCTGGTGGTTGAAGATGACGCTGCACTGAGCCAGTCTCTCACCGAACAGCTCCGGCTTCACGAGGAATTCGAATGTGTCGTTGCCAATAGTGGTCAAAACGCCCTCGAAGTCGCCAAGGAAAATTACTACGACATTATCCTTCTTGATGTCGGCCTACCCGATATGGATGGTCGCGATGTCTGCAAACTGATGCGGCGCGCCGGGGTCAAATCCCCGATCATTATGCTGACCGGTGCCGATAGTGATTCCGACACGATCCTTGGTCTGGAATCGGGTGCCAACGACTATGTAACCAAGCCGTTCCGCCTTAATGTACTTCTGGCACGCATTCGCGCCCATATCCGACAGCACGAACAAAGCGAAGACGCTGTTTTCGTTATCGGCCCCTACAGCTTTCAGCCCAGCGCCAAACTTCTGATCGAAACCGTGACCGAGAAAAAAGTTCGCCTGACGGAAAAGGAAACCTCGATCCTGAAATTCTTGTTCCGCGCTGGCGACAAGCCGGTCACACGCGAAACCCTGCTTGATGAGGTTTGGGGCTATAACGCCGGGGTGACGACCCACACGCTGGAAACCCACGTCTATCGCCTGCGCCAGAAAATTGAAAAGGATCCATCAAACGCGACGATTCTGGTGACCGAACCGGGTGGTTATAAACTGGTTCCCTGATCCGCACGCGTGCTCCCCCTTGAAATCATGCCGATTTGCAAGAAACCCGCCGGACTAAACCGTCCGGCGGGATTTTTTTTGATTTTTTTGTCACAAAACGCCTTTGAAGGCGTCCTATACTTATGGCCAAGTTATCCACATTTTTTTGCCAGATTCCGGATTTTGCTCAAAAACAACGCTTTAATGGTCTTAAACCGGCCTAAACAGCACTTTATTTGCGATAAGATCGGCTGAAATTGCATTTTTGGTGTCCCTGAATGGCACCTTCTGGCAATTTAATAGCCCCGCGACCCGAAAATGGCTGTCCCGACGCGGATATGTGTCGCGCCAAGCCGGATTGCCGCCTCGTAATCACCACTCATGCCCATGCTGCGAACAGTCAAGCCATGACGGTCAGCGATTTTACCCAGCAACGCAAAATGCGGTGCCGGTTCCTCATCGACCGGCGGGATGCACATCAGTCCCCTGATCGGCAACTTCAGGCGTTCGACACAATCGGTGATGAACGCGTCGGCATCCGCCGGAGATATGCCTGCCTTTTGCGGTTCTTCACCGATATTGATCTGGATATAAAGGTCGGGGCATTCGCCGGTCGTATCGCGATGCTTTGCCAGCGCATTGGCAAGTTTTGGCCGATCAACGGTTTCAATCACGTCAAAGAGGGCGACAGCATCCTTCAGCTTGTTGGTCTGAAGCGGCCCGATCAGGTGCAGCTCGATATCATGGAACTCTTTGCGTAAGCTCGGCCACTTTCCCGCGGCTTCCTGTACCCGGTTTTCACCAAACACCCGCCGCCCGTCGACAAGAGCGGGTCGCACATGATCGGCATCGTGGTTCTTGCTGACACAGATCAGGGTGACATCGCTGCGTACGCGACCAACCGCTGTACAGGCTTTATCGATATTTTGCTGGATCTCGGCAAGATTGGCCGCGATGTCGGGATTGCCGGATGACAGATGCTGATCGCTCATGGATGATGGCCCAAATCGGTAGAGGAATCGGTGAAACAGAATCGGGATACTATCAATGGATGTCACACTGGCAAAGCAGGCCCGCCAACTCAATTTGCGCAATGGCGGTCCTGATTGCCCAATCCCGCCGATCATATTGATGACTGACGACAAACGCATGCCCGATCCGATCCCGGCAATCGTCGGTCTGCCGCGCAGAAGCATGGTAATTTTCCGACACTACGGGCTCAACCCTAAGGACCGTGCACACCTTGCCTACATCGTTCGGCGAACCTGTCGCCAATATGGTCACCTTTGCCTGATTGCCGATGATCTTGCACTGGCCTTGCGCCTAGATGCCGATGGTCTTCATTTGCCGGAATACCACATCGAGAAAAGACCGCATGTCTATCGGCAAATTCCACACCACATGCTTGTGACCTCTTCCTGCCACAACATGCAAACGCTGCGCCTGCTGGCACTTCTTACCCCCGATCAACGTCCGGACGGGGTCCTGATCTCGCCGGTTTTTGCCACTCAAAGCCACCCTGGCCAACCGGGCATGGCATTTTCGGCCTTTCTGCAAAGAACTGCCCTTTGCCGGAGTGTTGGCCTCATCCCCGTCGCCCTTGGCGGTATAAATCCAGACAATGTCGCCTTGTTAAGAGGATCGGGCGTTGCATCTTTGGCCGGGATCGGGTTCTCTGCCACATAACACCGAGCAAAAGGTGACCGGAGATCGCCCCAAAATGCCTGCACATCACCATCCCGCCCGCAAGAAATTTACCCGGTTTGCATCAAAGCAGCCTTTTCAATTCGGCCTGCCCAATGTCAGCCCGGACCTCGTGCAGGCATCGGATAACAGTCCTGCCTATTTGACACGCACAACATCGCTTTTGCGGCAGCAGGTTTTGGCCAATGCCCCATCGGTAAAGATCATTTCGGACACTATTTTCCCGGATGTGCTGGCGCGCAATGCATGGGCCGATACCGATTTTGATCGCAAGCGGGTTTTATTTCTGATCCCGGATGATGCGATTGGCGATTGTGTTGGCATGGCTCTGTTTTTGCGGGCTTTTGCAGCAAAGTATCCTCGAGCAAAGATTGCCGTGCTTAACAGTGGCAGCGCATCGGACATATTTGCAACGCTTCCCGATATCGCGATTTTTCAGCTTTTCGTCTCTACCAAGCGCCTGAAGACGTTCGATTTCCTGATTGATTTCAGTGAAATGGAAGGCTGGAAAAATATCGCCACCATGCCAGTCAATCCGGAAGAGGCGCTTTGCGAGGCTTTCGGGATTGCGCCCATCCCGCTTGCATCCGAAAGATCGCCCAAACTGTCACCGGGCGCAAAGATCGGCATTTTGCCAATGGCATCCTCGCCGCTTCGCACCCTGCCGCCTGAGCTGGTGCGAGAAACCACTGAAGTGCTCGCAAAGTCCGGATTTGAAGTTACCCTGATCCTGAATACCTATCAGGGTGTGATGAAGAAATACAAAGATACGATTGGATCGTTTGACGAGCCGAATATCCGGATCGTCGATGGCTTCAAAACCATCGGAAATCTTGTGTCTTTCATCAGCGAACAGGATTATGTCGTGCTGGCCGATAGCGGCCCGGCCCATATCACAAAACTGTTTCAGACACCGGGAATTGGTATTTATAGCTCAGCCTCTGCAGGCATCTTGCAAGGCCGTCACCAGAACCTTCTGCCGTGGCAAAGTACTTACAAGGGAGATTTCTGCGAAGCACCCTGTGGACTTGCCAAATTACGCGCAACTGTGTCCGGTACAATCGGCTGCATGGGCAGCCTTGGAGTCCCTGTGTCGGAACTGATTAACCTGCCCGTCAATTCGGACAAATCACTGGCAGAACGGCTCGTCACTGAAAAACCGGTGCCCTGTGTCGCCGATCTTGTCGCGAAAAAAGAACCCTTTTTCGCCTTCCTGCGCAGTGATCTCGGGATTTAAACTGGAATTCGACGGAGCAATAAATAAGGGGGCGGAAATCCGCCCCCTTTAATCCTATGTCTCACCTGATCAGATCAGAAATCAAGGCGGATACCGGTTACAGCGCCATAACCGTCATTATCCGGATCGGTGTCATTTTTCTCGTCAAACCAGAAGACGGATGACTGCCAAGCCACCCCGGCACCCAGTTCATAGGCCAGACCAAGATCGACAGCCTGAACATCACCAGTCCCAAAATCTTCATAGCCATAACTCAGCGAGACAGATGCCGCATCCATGGTATAGGAAACACCGACATCAAACGCGTCGAGGTCCTGGCCATCTTCATTCAGACCATAATCGTCTTCGGTATGACCATAGGAACCACCAACGGTAAAGTTACCAACCCCGACATTGGCACCAAAGCCGTACCATGCACCGTCACCCGATTCTTCACCGGTTGCCGATAAGCCAAGCGACCAGCCATCAAAATCGCCCAGATACTCAAGACCCGCGGATGCAATATTGTCGCCTGCACCATTGATACCATTATAGGTTTCATCGTTTGCCTGGCTATCGTCAGCAAAAGATACACCTGCACGGAAACCGCTCAGTATAGGAGTATAGTAGGTTACACGATTCTGGGTACCGCTCGAACGAACGGTATCAATCAGATAAACATCAACCCAGTTCGACATATCACCATCGTTGACACCGACGGGACCTACAGCAGGTGCAATGATTCCCATTGCGTCGGCAGCACTGTCGTTTTTACCCATCTCGAAACGGCCAAATCCGCCATTCACATACAGATATTGCGCATCAATCTGGTCGTCAGAGGTTTCACCTTCAAGCTGAACAGTTGCACCGATCTCGATACCGTTATCAAGGGTGGTCGAACCGTCAAAGTGAACCTCTGTATCTGACTGGAAGGCATTTGGACGACCTTCGCTGTCAATCCCTGCACCGTCTTCGTCAGAAAAGCCGGCCCACTGTTCCATGAAGCCGCCGACCGACAGTTTAATAGGCTCCGACGCAGAAGCCTGGCCCGCAAAAGCAACAGCAACAAGCGCAGTAGACGCAACAAGAATCTTCTTCATTTTACCCCCGCACAAAAATGACTGATTGAGATCAAGATCGAGCCATCTCGTTTCCGTTGATGAGCCCTTCGCTATGATGGAGCCACTTTCCCGATTACAGGGCAATTACAATTGTGTGTAAATGTTACTTATTCGCAACCATGTTGCATCGCAGCAACACTTTTGCCTGTGTTATTTAATAAAACCGCTGGCATGACCAGGAATGCAGCGCCAGAACGCTTTCTAATATGACACTTCACCGAGCATTTTAACTCAGTAATAGAAAGGGGGCGGAAAATCCGCCCCCCTTTTAAATCACGCCAATTCCGAAGAATTAGAAGGTCAGTGCAAAACCGGTCACAACACCGTAACCGTCGTTGTCCTCTGCGCCGTCGACTTCGTCGTCAAACCAGAAGATCGAGGATTTCCATTCAACACCGGCACCAAGGGTATAGGCCAGGCCGAGATCAGCTGTACTGATTTCGCCGGTGCCATCACCACGGCTGCCGTTGCCATATTCTGCATAGCCATAGGTCAGGGAAACAGCCGCTGCACCCATTTCATAGGAAACGCCGATGTCGAACTGATCGGTGTCATCCGGGTCGCTATCGCCCTCGCTGAAGCCATAATCATCATCGGTGTGGGAGTAAGAACCACCGACGGTGAAGTTGCCAAAGCCGACATTCAAGCCACCACCAACGAGGTTGCCTTCACCCCAATTTTCACCAATCGCAGAAACACCAAGGGAAATGCCGTTCAAATCAGCTTCGTATTCCAATCCGCCGGAGACAATATTGTCGCCCGAACCGTCCTGATTGTTATAGCCGTTTGCACCGTTGCGATTGCTGTCATCCGCAAATGATACGCCGGCACGGAAACCACCAAAGCTTGGCGTGTAATAGGTCACGCGGTTCTGGTCACCGGTCGGGATTGTCGTGTCGATCAGGTAGGAATCGACCCAGATATCCAGATCCCCATCGTTGATGCCAACCGGACCAACCGCAGGAGCAACGAGTTGCATTGAATCGGCAGCACTATCGTTTTTGCCCATTTCAATACGACCAAAGCCGCCGTTAACGAACAGGTATTGCTCGTCGATCTGGTCGCCAGAGGTTTCACCCTCAAGCTCGACAACCGCACCAACCTCAATCCCGTTATCAAGGGTGGTTGAACCCTTGAAGTGGATTTCAGTATCGGATTGGAAGGCATTGTTGCGATCACCGACTTCCTGATCGGCAAAACCAGCCCACTGGTTCATGTAACCGCCAACCGACAGTTTGATCGGTTCGGAGGCCTGCGCCTGGCCTGTGAAGGCAACAGCTACGAGCGCGCTCGTAGCAATCAGAATCTTTTTCATCTTACCCTCTTGGATTCATGTGTGAATCGAACATATCCAACCCCGATATGTCCGAACTCTCCAAAGCAAGAGAACAATTAAAATGACCGATGGTCAATTAATTTAACGAGGAGGATATCTTTTCCCAATGCGAGTGTTGCATATTGATCACTTTCATGCCGGAATATACTGGTTATTCTGTTATACAGAACGTTCAAGAAGGACCTTGCAAAACTTCGACACATAAAATATATGACCAATAGTCATTTAAGTCCAAGCCTGAAGCAACAGTATCAAAAATGCGGCTGCCACACACAGCCAAAGGTGACAATCGCGCAGGCATACCCTCATGCCTGCGCGAACTTTTATCCGGACACAAATTTCTAGCCGCCCAAAAAAATCCCAGAATGTTATTTGAAATCAGGCAAGAAAGCCAAAAAATTCCGTATTTTCAATAAGTTAACAGGGTCCCCAGAACAAAAAAGAAGGGGGCGGTAAACCGCCCCCTTCCAGTTGTGCCAATCCAAATAGATTAGAAGTCGAGACGAATACCAGTAACTACACCGTAGCCGTCATTATCAGCTTCGCCGTCATTTTCCTGATCGAACCAGAAGACCGAAGATTTCCAAGCAACGCCTGCACCAAGGGTGTAGGCAAGACCAAGGTCAACAGCCTGAATTTCACCGGTGCCGAAATCTTCATAACCATAGGTTGCCGAAACAGCAGCAGCATCCATGGCGTAGGAAACACCGACATCAAACGCGTCGAGGTCCTGACCGTTCGAACCGTCATCTTCCAGGTTAAGGCCGTAATCGTCTTCGGTATGACCGTAGGAACCGCCAACGGTGAAGTTGCCAAATCCGACATTCACACCGGCGCCATACCATGCGCCTTCACCCGACTCTTCGCCGGTGGCCGACAGTCCAAGTGACCAGCCATCGAAATCGCCGAGATATTCGACACCGGCGGAAACGATGTTGTCACCCGAACCAGACTGATTGTCATAACCATCTGCACCGTTACGGTTGCTGTCATCAGCATAGGAGACACCGGCACGGAAGCCGCCAAATGACGGGGTATAATAGGTCAGACGGTTCTGATCGCCGCTCGAACGAACGGTGTCGATCAGATATGCATCAGCCCAGTTGGACATGTCACCATCGTTGACACCAACCGGACCGACGGCCGGCGCGGTGATGCCCATATCGTCGGCTGCACTGTCATCTTTACCAAGCTTGACCTGACCGAAGCCACCATTGACGTACAGATACTGCTCGTCAATCTGGTCGCCAGAGGTTTCGCCTTCGAGCTCAACCGTCGCACCAACTTCGATACCGTTATCAAGGGTCGTAGAACCCTTGAAGTGAATTTCGGTGTCGGACTGGAACGCGTTCGGACGTCCTTCACCCTCAAGACCTGCACCGTCTTCGTCAGAAAAACCGGCCCACTGTTCCATGTAACCGCCGACCGACAGTTTGATTTTCTCGGACGCATTTGCCTGGCCAGCAAAAGCGACAGCGACGAGCGCGGTTGAAGCAACAAGAATCTTTTTCATCTTACCCTCTTGATGATTTGTAGCCGATCGGCAACACCGCAGACCACACATCGCAGCGACCGATCACTGAAAGAGAGTAAAACGGATATAATGACTTATGGTCAATTGATTTAAGTGACTACAGACCAGTTAAATAGTTAAGTGTGATAATTAAGTCACTAATTTCGGCATATTTTTGCCATTATTTCTGACCCAACGTCGATAATATATAATCAGTCAGTCGAACATCCGATGAAAATTTAAGATTAATAATATACATGACCAAAATTCATTAAAAAGGCTTGTTCCTGTACGGGCGCCTGATTGTTTAAAGGTTCGCGTGCGATGACGACGACAGCAAGCGAGTGTCGGAGAAATTACACATCACCACAAAAACAAAAAAGAAGGGGATGGAAAACCATCCCCTTCCAAACTGCTCAACTAATCCTGAATGAGATTAGAAGTTCAGAGCAAGACCGGTGATAACACCGTAGCCTTCGTTATCGGCATCTGATTCTTCGTCAAACCAAAAGACCGAAGACTGCCACGAAACGCCTGCACCAAGGGTGTAGTTCAGACCAACCGAAGCAGCCTGGATTTCTTCGTCGCCTTCTTCCTGATACGCATAGGTTGCCGAAACAGAGGCGGCATCCATTGCATAGGAAATACCGATATCATATGCGTCGATGTCTTCACCATTAGAGCCGTCGTCTTCCAGATTCAGGCCATAATCGTCTTCAGTGTGACCATAGGAACCACCAACGGTAAAGTTACCGAAGCCAACATTGACACCGGCACCATACCAAGAACCTTCGTTGACGTTTTCACCTTCAGCAGAAAGACCGAGCGAGAAACCATCGAAGTCAGCTTCATAGGTAAGAGCAGCAGAAACGACGTTGTCGCCGCTACCATCAATGCTGTTGTAGCCATCAGAGCCATTTTTACCGCTGTCATCAGCAAACGACACACCAGCCTGGAAACCGCCCAGCGACGGGGTGAAGTAGGTTACACGGTTCTGGTCACCGCTCGACGGAACGGTATCGATGATGCCAGCATTTTCATACCAGTCTTCAATGCCGCCATCGTTAGGGCCGACCGGGCCAACGCGCGGAGCAGTAATGCCCATCGAGTCAGCTGCGCTGTCGTTTTTACCCATTTCGATACGACCGAAGCCACCGTTCACGAACAGGAACTGTTCGTCGATCTGGTCGCCAGAGGTTTCACCTTCAAGCTCGATGCGTGCACCGATTTCAATGCCGTTATCAAGGGTGGTCGAGCCCGAGAAATAAACTTCGGTGTCAGACTGGAAAGCGTTGACACGACCTTCGGTGTCCGGAGCGTCTTCGTCAACAAAACCGATCCACTGTTCCATGTAACCACCGACCGACAGTTTAATCGGTTCGGAAGCCTGTGCCTGACCAGCGAAAGCAACAGCGACGATTGCGCTGGAAGCAAACAGAATCTTTTTCATCTTTTCCCTCAACGTCTTTGCAAGTGCGGAAAACCGCCTAACAAAAATAGGTGAACGACTTTTCCGCCGTTCGGTTCGCTGAAGATGGAGCCAGTAAATGCGGTTCGGGTCAACAACACTGTGATCGAAAAGATACATTTTCATATGATAGTTGCATATTTGACACACATGTTTTTGTTTGCTGAAACGCGCGCCGGCCCTATAGTGCGGTCAGTGAATTCTGCGCCTAGGACAAGGAATCGACCGTGCGACTGCCTTTTGTAAAAGTACTTGCTACATCCCTGATCTCTGTGCTTTTGGCTGCATGTGCCGGCTCGCAATCGGATTACGACAGTTATCCCGGCTCGGCACCTGGCGACCAGCGCGTCGGAACCAAAGGCCGCGCCGCCACAACTGCCGACATCAAAGAGCAGGGCACCCTCTTTGGTTCAGACGGGCTCAATTTTCTGGGCGGAGATGATAACAAACAGCAAGGCGGCGGCACCGGTATTGGTGTCAACAGCTTCCTGTGGCGCGCGTCGCTTGATACTCTTTCCTTCATGCCGCTCAATTCGGCTGATCCATTTGGCGGTGTGATCATTACCGACTGGTACAGCCCGCCGGAAACACCAAACGAGCGTTTCAAGATTACAGGCTATATCCTCGGTACTGCCCTTCGCTCGGACGCTATCAAGGTTTCTGTCTTCCGGCAGGTCCGTGTTGGATCGGATCAGTGGGCCGACGCAGTGGTTGAACCTGGCACCGTGACCGCAATGGAAGATTCAATACTGACCCGTGCACGTCAACTGCGCATCGATAGCGCCACGGCACAGTCTCAGTAAGCGTCATCTCCTGATAACGCCCGGCAAAAGCATGACAGACACACCTTTATATGTGTCACAGAATTACAACCCCCATTCGCTTGCTCGTGAATGGGGGTTTGTGTTGGCGGATCTTCGCCCGGTATTCACTTTGCAAAATGGCGATTTACGTACCGCTCGCCTTGATATTGCGAAGGACATACAGGCCCGTCTGCCGAAACCTGTAAAGAGTCTTCCGCGCCGTGCAGGCATGGTATCAACAGACTCCATCGACAATGATCCTGCATCCCTGCAACGACAGGTGGGCAGCGATATTCTCTGCCTGACGCTCCTCGCCGATGTTCCGCTTGATCGCCCGCTTCATATTACACAAAGCAGTCTGATTGGCCATTGGCGCTGGCTGCGTCAGGTATGGGCGCATCTGAGCACCCAAAAAGTATCTGAGGCATCAGGGTTAGAATCACTTGAATTCCAAAAGAGCCCGAAGAACGACGTGATCGATGAAATAGCCAAAGGCCACTTTAATACTGCGATTGCAGCCTTGCGCTCCGAGTTCAAAAGCTTACGGATTTCACAAAACGCATCGTGTGACCTCGATTCCAGACTTTCTTTCATTCGGAACCTAACTCTGTTTTGCCCTTTGATCGGAACGGAACTATTGTACCGTCTTGGTTATGCACCTGATGACACAAACCATCACGCAAAAGACAGCGAGGAATGACGTTGCGCTCTCTGATATCGATTATTGCCCTGCTCGCCCTCACCGGCCTTACAGCCTGTGGATTCCGCCCGCTATATGCTGAGGATAAGGGTGGCGACAGTACGGCAGCCGATATGGCCAAGGTCAAAATATCGATGATGGAAGACCGGATCGGTCAACTGACACGTAGCGTTTTGGTCGAAACATTAACTCCGCGTGGTCAGACGTCCCGCCCTGAATATTCCCTCGATATTGACTTAAGTGAAGCAGTCTCCGAGTTAGGTTATACCAAGGACAACGAAGCGACTATCGCCGACTATATCCTGAGTGCCAATTATCGACTTTCTCGTATTTCTGATTCCAAAGTACTCCGTACGGGTACGCTGCGCGCACGCACCACATACAACCTTGTCGAGTCCGACTTTGCCTCCCTCGAAGCCGAATCCGCTGCGCGGTCTGACGCCGCCCGCAACCTTGCTCGTCAGCTGGCCAACCAGGTCGCTATCGGCCTGCGCAGCGGGCGTTAGGTAACATTTCGTTATGAAGCTTAAGGCAGCACAGGTTGAAAATTTCCTTCGCGCCCCCGATGCGAAGGCACAACTCATCCTGATCTATGGTGAGGATGAAGGGCTTGTACGTGAACGTGCAGTCAGGCTTGCCAAAACCGTGGTCGGGGACCTTAAGGATCCGTTTCGTGTCGTCGATCTTGGTGCTTCCCAGCTTAAGGAAGACGCCAGCCGTCTACGCGATGAAGCAGCTGCCATCAGTTTCGGCGGCGGGCGTCGTGTCATCCGCATCCGCGACATTGGCGAGGCACAGACCCCAGTGATTGCTGATTTTCTTGCCGATCCGGCTGGTGATGCGCTAATCGTCATCGAAGCTGGTAGCCTTGCTTCCAAATCCAAACTGCGTCAGGCCGTCGAGAAAGCGGGCAATGGAATGGCACTACCCTGCTATGCGGATAGCAGTAGGGATATTGAGACCCTCATCAATTCCGTGATGGAAGATCACAAGCTGCGTATTGACCGCGATGCTATTCGCTATCTGGTCGGAAATCTCGGCTCTGATCGTATGATTTCCCGAAGCGAGCTTGAAAAGCTGGCTCTTTACGCCCTGAAAGAAGGTCAGGTTACTCTGGCCGACGCCATGGCCTGTGTGGGCGATAGTTCCGCCCGCCACTATGATGATGTTGTCCAGGCCGTATCACAGGGCAATGTCACAAACCTTGATAGCGCCCTGACCCGGCTGGTAGAAGAAGGCCTAAATCCGGTTGGCGCGCTTCGCATGATGATCGGCTATTTCCAGAAACTGCATCTGGTCAAAGGCCAGATGGCAAAGGGCACAAATGCCGAACAGGCAATGAAATCGCTACGCCCACCCCTGTTTTTCAAAGCTGCAGATCAGTTTCGCGCCAATTTAAACAATTGGGCTCTTAACAATCTGCAACGCGCCCTGCAAATCTTGCTCGAAGCCGAAAAGGATTGCAAAAGCGGCCTCGCCATCCCGGAAACCATTGCACACCGGGCCATGATCAAGGTCGCCGTCGCCCGTCAAAAACAGGGCAGACGCTAACAATCCGAATATTTTGCAAAGGAAAACGGCCCCGGCAAGCGAGTCGTACAGGGCCGTTAACGTGAATGGAATATCGATAAAACCTAGTCAGCTTCCTCGCGTTTGCGCTTTCTTTTCTGCAAGATGATCGTTTTGCACAATTTCCGCATCCGACAATGTCTCAAGCACCTCTTCGCCGACTTCGTCTTGCTCGATTGGCATGTCACCTTCCGGCTCATCGGAAAATGCACTTTCGGCATCCTCATCGACGTCAAACACTATGTCGGTTGCATCGGCAATCGATTCGAGCTCGTCGGTAAGAAGATCGCCATCGCTGTCATCTTCATCATCAATGAACATCGAGTCGAATTCGTTGTCACCCTCACTCTGTGGAACAAGCGGATCGTTATCATCGGAGCTTTGTGCCGTTTCGCCTAACCGTCCCTGACTAAGCCGTTTCAGAATATCGTCAAGTTGCTCCAGCGTTTCATACCGGACAGAAATTTTACCCCCCGCACCATCAAAGTCGATATTCACCGCCAACCCCAACATATTGCTAAGGTCGCGCTCCAAAGCCACTGTATCTGGATCTTTTTCGAGCCCACGTGCCGATGAAGACTTCTTCTGGCGCGCAGTTTTACCGCCGTCAGTCTTCACCAGTTTTTCGGTCTGGCGGACGTTCAGGCCCTTCTTGACTATCTGACTCGCCAGCTCGACCGCATTATCCGCCCCCAAAAGCGCACGCGCATGACCAGGGCTTAACACCCGGTCCGACAACATCTGTTTGATCGGTGCTGGCAGGGTCAACAAACGCAGGCTGTTGGCAATATGACTACGGCTTTTGCCGAGCGCCTGGGCCAGTGCTTCCTGAGTATGCGAGAAATCGCTCATCAGGCGGTTATACCCCTCGGATTCCTCAAGTGGCGACAGGTCCTGCCGCTGCAAATTTTCGATCAGGGCAATCTCGGCGGTTTCCCGGTCGTCAAAATCACGCACCAGAACCGGCACTTCGTGCAATTGTGCCCGCTGTGCCGCGCGCCAGCGCCGCTCGCCAGCGATGATTTCATATGTGGTTTCACCCGTAGAGGACGCTCGCACCAGAATCGGCTGAATAATACCCTTCTGGCGAATCGAAGCGGCCAGATCGTCAATCGCTTCATCATCAAAATTGCTACGCGGCTGAAATGGCGAAGGCTTCAGATCAGTAATGGCAATCAGCTGTGTAGTACCGCCCGGCCCCGGATGAGCAATGGCCTCGTTACCGCCGGCAACCGCTGCGCCGACATCCTCGTCTTCCTCGCCCAGCAGGGCCGAAAGTCCACGTCCCAAACCGCGCTTCTTTGCCTCGCTCATGCCTTCACCCCTTCGCGTTTCAGAACTTCGCTTGCCAGATTAAGATATGCCCGTGACCCCGGACATTTCATGTCATAAACCAGCACCGGCGTTCCATGACTCGGCGCCTCGGACACACGAACATTCCGCGGGATCACCGTGCGGTAAACGACATCACCGAAATAATCGCGCACGTCATTGGCAACCTGTGCAGACAGATTATTGCGTTTGTCATACATCGTCAAAACGATGCCCTGGATTTCGAGCGCCGGATTAAACGCCTTTTTTACCCGCTTGATAGTCCGCACCAGGTGGCTGATCCCTTCAAGGGCAAAGAATTCGCACTGCAACGGCACCAATACCGCATCACTCGCCACCAGCGCATTCAGCGTCAGCAACCCAAGCGACGGCGGACAATCAATCAGTACATAATCAACATCATGAGGCAAGCGACCCAGCGATTCTTTAAGCTGCATTTCGCGGCGGTCAAAATCGACCAGTTCAATCTCCGCCCCCGACAAATCCATACCTGACGGCACGATGCTCAACCGCGGTATGGCGGTCGGCTTACGCGCTTCTTCCAGCGTATTGCCATTGATCAACACGTCATAGGAACTGATCTGCCGTTCCGACGGACGCAGGCCTAATCCTGTACTGGCATTGCCCTGCGGATCAAGATCGACGATCAGAACCCGCTGGTTTACAGCCGCCAGCGCGGTCGCCAGATTGATTGTGGTCGTGGTCTTGCCGACCCCGCCCTTCTGATTGGCAACGGCAATGATCCGCGGCCGGTGACCGGCCTCGGAAGAGATTGAAAGCGGCAGATCAATAACGTCGGTCACCGGTCAACTCCTTGCAAAATCATCACCACGCCTTCGGGATCGACCAGACTGGCATGGGTGGTTACAGTGAATGTCCAACCGGCCGCACGTGCTTCGGCCAGCTCGTCCTCAAAGGCACGTCCCTTTAGCAATACATAATGCCCGCCCGGTTTCAGATGACGCTGACCAAGTTCCAGAAGCTTTGGCAGTGGCGCAAACGCACGGGCCGTAATAACGTCCGCTTCACGCGGTGCAGCGGTTTCGATCCGTTCGCGGGCAATCTTCGTCTGACCCAGCACACCACAAACCCGCGCCGCTTCCAGCAAAAACACGGTTTTCTTGGTGTTTGATTCCATCAAGGTCACGTCATTGGCACCCAAAATCGCCAAAACGATTCCCGGGAACCCTGCCCCGGAGCCAAAATCAACGATCTTCCCGCTGCCCGCCACATCATTCAGTGATGGCCAAAGCTGCGCTGAATCCTGCAAATGGCGCGTCCAGACGTCATCTGCCGTGCTGGCACCAACGATATTGATCCTTGGTTGCCATTTGACAACAAGATCAGCATAAAGGCTGAGCCGATCCAATGTTTCACGTGAAACATTCAAATCGGTCTCAAACCATGTTTTTACGGGTTCTGAAATGGATTGCATGTTCGAGTTATAATCCGCGTTAACGAATCGCACCAGACTTGATTTTTCTAACAAACACTTTTCCCCGCGTCGAAAACGGAAAACTTTGGCAAAAGAACGGAAATGTTTCACGTGAAACATTTCACCGGCTTCAACAGACAATAAAAAAGCAGCACACATATATGTGTGCTGCCCTAACCTTATGACCAACCCAATTGTCTGATAGAGTCTCAGGCGCTACGAACAATCTTGTGCTTGTGGCTTTTGATATGACCAAGTAAAGCGGTCACTGCCGCCGGAGTCACGCCCGGAATACGTGATGCCGCACCGATGGTTTCAGGCTGAATTTCTTTGAGCTTCAACCGGATTTCCGCCGACAGGCTACCAACGCTGTCGAAGTCAAGATCGCGCGGCAGGCGCAATTCCTCGTCCCGACGGAAGGCCGCAACATCGGCCGACTGTCGTTCGAGGTAACCTTTATACTGAGCATCAATTGACACCTGTTCGCGGATTTCCGGAGTAATTTCCGAAAGCTGCGGCCAGACACGAGTGAGCGTATCGAAATCAATATCCGGATACGCCAACAGATCATAGGCAGATCGCCGCACCCCATCCTGATTGATCTTGATATCGTGCTTGGCAAGGCCGTTCGGCGTTTCGGTCAGGTCGGAAACCGTCCGCTTGGCTACTTCTAGGGCAAGTTTCTTATCACCCCAAACATGCGCACGATGCGAGGCAACACAACCAATTTCAAGACCTCGATCCGTCAAACGTTGATCGGCGTTATCGGCCCGCAGCATCAGGCGATACTCGGCGCGCGACGTAAACATACGATAGGGTTCGCGCGTACCCAGCGTCACAAGATCATCAATCATCACTCCGATATAGGCATCCGCACGATCCAGAACAAACTCGTGATCAATCGCCCCTGCGGTACTGCTCGCAACCAATGCCGCATTGATACCGGCAACAAGTCCCTGCCCAGCAGCTTCTTCATAACCGGTCGTACCATTGATCTGCCCGGCAAAGAACAGCGCACCGACTTTCTTGGTTTCCAGCGTATGGCGCAGCTCGCGCGGATCAACGAAATCATATTCGACGGCATAGCCAGGGCGGAAAATCTCGACCTTCTCAAGCCCCGGGATAGTGGCGAGCATCGCAAGCTGAACTTCCTCAGGCAATGAGGTCGAAATACCGTTCGGATAAACCGTCGGATCATCAAGCCCTTCCGGCTCCAGGAAAATCTGGTGCTGATTTTTTTCGGCGAAACGCACGACCTTGTCTTCGATGGACGGACAATAACGCGGGCCGCTGCTTTTGATCTGGCCGCTATACATCGGTGCGCGATGCAAGTTGGCACGGATAATTTCGTGCGTCGCCTCGGTCGTCCAAGTCATATGACACGGGATTTGCGAGACGGTAATTTCGCTGTTCAGGAATGAAAACGGATCTGGCGGATTATCCCCCGGCTGTTCCTGCAGGCTCGCCCAATCAATAGTGCGACCATCAAGCCGTGCCGGGGTACCGGTTTTCAGGCGCCCCAAACGGAAGCCGAATTTTTCCAGTGTTTCCGAAAGACCAAGTGCCGGAGCATCGCCGATGCGGCCCGCCGGTGTGGTTTTTTCGCCAATATGAATAAGACCGCGCAGGAACGTGCCCGTTGTCAGAACCACCGCGCCGGCGTCATATTCGCGCCCGTCTTCGGTGATGATACCAGTCACGCGGTTGTCACCGCCTTCGGCAATTTTAAGGTCGTGAACTGCACCTTCGATGATCGTTAAGTTTTCCTGATGAGCCAAAATGTCCTGCACGGCTTCGCGATAAAGCTTGCGATCTGCCTGGGCCCGCGGGCCACGCACAGCCGGCCCCTTGGACCGGTTAAGCATCCGGAACTGAATACCGGCACGGTCAATCGCACGCCCCATCACACCGTCAAGCGCGTCGACCTCCCGGACCATATGTCCCTTGCCAAGCCCGCCAATTGCCGGATTGCACGACATTTCGCCAATGCGATCAGCTCGATGTGTGACCAGAGCCGTTTTCGCCCCCATACGCGCAGCCGCAGCCGCGGCCTCGCAGCCAGCATGACCACCACCAACAACAATCACATCAAAACGGTTATCCGACATCGAATTCCTCGTTGACTTCCTTGATCGCGCAAAAGCCACAACATCCGGCCAAAGCCACACAGCTTGCGCGTCTTGTTCAGGTCTTAATTCACAATCACGCGCCATCGACAGGGCCAATGTTTCACGTGAAACAATTTCAGATAATCTTATTTGCCAATACAGAAGTCGCCGAAGATAATATCAAGCAGGTCTTCCACATCGACGCGTCCGGTGATCTTGCCGATTTCACGCACGGCGAGGCGAATATCCTCGGCCGCCAGTTCGGCAATATCAGTCTGCAATCCGCGATCCAGATGATCACTGGCACGTTCAAGTGCCTGGCGGTGCCGCAGCCGTGTCAGGGGTACCGGTCCCGCAAAATCGAGCCCCTCTTTTACGCGAGTCTCCAGCAGTTGCAAGAGGCTTTCCATCCCCTGCCCGGTCATGGCCGATATGGGCAAAACGGGAAGCTCAAGCTGATCAGCACCTGCCGATTGCCCGGACCAGACCGCCGGAACATTGCCGGCATCCGTCCCGTCAACCTTGTTGATCAACAGGATCGTATTACGGTCTATCAGTCGCGCGGTCTCTGCATCAATGCGCGGCCAATCGCCCCGATCCACCACAACAAGGCGCAGATCGGCATCCTCTGCCCGCGCCGTTGCGCGTCGGACCCCTTCGGTTTCGATCACATCGCCGCTTTCGCGAAGGCCAGCGGTATCCACCATGGTGACCGGAAAACCACCAAGATCAAGATGAACCTCGATCATATCGCGGGTGGTACCGGCAATCTCGGACACAATCGCCGCATCGCGCCGTGCCAGCCGGTTCAGAAGGCTCGATTTCCCGGCATTGGGCGCGCCCAGGATCACAATCTGGAATCCTTCGCGCAACCGTTCACCACGACGATTATCGGCCAGATGCCTCGTCATTTCGCCGTGAACATATGCCAAATCACCACGCACTACTGGTACAATGCCGCCGGGCAAATCTTCGTCGGGGAAATCAATATCGGCCTCGATATAGGCCAATGCCTTCATCAAACGCGCGCGCCAGTCTTCGTAAAGCGCACCCAACTCACCCGCCATCTGTCGCACGGCCTGCCTGCGCTGGGCGGCGGTTTCGGCGTCAATCAGATCGGCAATGCCTTCGGCGGCTGTCAGATCCATCTTGCCGTTTTCAAAGGCACGTCTGGTATATTCCCCCGGTTCCGCAATGCGCAGACCGGGCTGTGCGGCCAGACATTCCAGAACGCCATCAATTACTGCCCGCCCGCCATGAGTATGAAGCTCGACAACATCCTCGCCGGTAAAGCTGGCTGGTCCGGCAAAATAGATCGCCACTGCATCGTCAAGCCGCTCGTCCGTTTTCGGATCGCGGATCGGGGCATAGATCGCATGGCGCGCCTTTGGTAGGTTATCGCGGCCCAGAAGCGCGCGCAATGTCGCCCCGGCCATTGGCCCGGATAACCGGATTACCGCAACCCCGGCCCGCCCGGCGCCGCTGGAAAGGGCAAAGATGGTGTCTGTCTGACTCCCTTGGATCTGGGGTCCATCGTTGGTCACGTTAATTGTCATCCGTCCTGCTATCTCACGCCATCTGAAGGAAAATGTTTCTGGCTGTCCATATCGGTCAGCATACCGAACAGGTCAACATATAGCTGCAATTGCAAACAGCGCTTTAAGGCCAAAAGCAGCATGTCACTACCTTTCTGACCACCAAGTTATGTTCGCGGAGATCGGTATAGTTTGTTTAACTGAACTTAGACGGGCATAGACAGGTATACTCAGCCCTTATTGCCTGAAAACACAAAAACGGCCCGTGTAGGAGCCGTTTGGAGTGATCGTCCTATTGATGGTGGTGCGCATCACGCCTGCACGCTTACTGATCCAAGCTGAGGCGCAACCGTTCAACAACTTTTCCGCCCACCAGATGGTCATTTAGGATGGCATCAACATCTTCCATCGTCTCGTAACGATACCAAGTACCTTCGGGATAAATCACCATCACTGGCCCCAGCTCGCAACGATCAAGACATCCGGCAGTATTGATTCGGGTCATCGGCAGACCAAGTTCCTTGGCACGAACCTTCATGTAATTGCGAAGCTTCGTCGCCCCTTTGGTATTGCAGCATCCGCGTTCGTGTCCCACGGGACGCTCGTTCTGGCATACGAAAACATGCGCCTGATAAAAATGTGCCTCAGTGGTCAAGCTGTCAGTCCTTGGTGTTCTTGCCAGCGGTGTTTCCGGCAGCGTTAAACTGGCTCCAGAAGGCTTTCTGAAGCTGTTCCCAGTTCTGCATGCCCTGCGGCAGCCAGGTATTGAGCATGGTTTCGGGATCCATCGCCGCAAGATTGGCTTTCATCCGGTCCTCGATATCTTTCATCAAGGCCTGCTGCATGGGCTGCACATCGGGCAGACCAAAAAAGGTGCGCAGTTCTTCTGGCGTGCAATCAATATCCACGGAAACTTTCATCGCCCTGATCTCCTCTGTTTGATCTTCTGCTTTTTATTGGGTCCATTATGGACGCCCGTGCGAAGTTCTCAATCACTATCGACCTCAGAGCACTTCCAATCAGTTAAAAGCCGATAAAATCGCGATATATTGCTAATCCAATCCCTTTACCCCCCTTGCCTTTCGCTTCAGGGGCTTTACCCTTACATCCATAGAGTAAATACCCGCAATGGGATGGGAATGATGCCCTCCCCGCAAATCATAAAAAAACCCGCCACCTTCACAGGAAATCCGGACGGGTACAGGACACGATGCCATGAAACTTGCCCAGAACAATCTTGGTTCGGAAACCAGCCCCTATCTTTTGCAGCACCGAGACAATCCGGTGCATTGGCAACCCTGGAGTGCCGAAGTTCTGGCCGCGGCCAAGGCGGCAAACAAGCCTGTTCTGCTATCGATTGGCTATGCGGCGTGTCACTGGTGCCATGTTATGGCACATGAAAGTTTCGAGGATGATGGCATCGCCGCCCTGATGAACGAGCTGTTTGTGAATATTAAGCTCGACCGCGAGGAACGCCCGGATCTTGATAGTGTCTATCAGAATGCGCTAGCATTGCTGGGTCAGCAGGGCGGATGGCCGTTGACCATGTTCCTGACGCCGGATGGCGAACCGTTCTGGGGTGGGACCTATTTCCCCAAGGAGGCCCGTTATGGCCGCCCGGGGTTTGGCGATGTTTTGAAATCGGTTGCGGAAATCTATACCGAACAACCCGAGAATATTCGCCATAACGTCACGCAAATCGGTCAGGCTCTGCTTAAAATGAATAGCGGTGCTAACGGCTCGGTGCCCTCGCTTGCGTTGATCGATCAGTGCGGGCATGGCTGTTTGCAGATCATGGACGGCGAAAATGGCGGCACCAATGGTGCGCCAAAATTCCCGCAACCAAGCCTTCTGGCCCTTATATGGCGTGTCGGAGTTCGCACCAACGATACCGATCTTAAACGCATCGTCCGCCACAGCCTTGATCGCATGTGCCAGGGCGGGATTTATGACCATGTCGGTGGCGGTTTTGCCCGTTATGCCGTCGATGACCAATGGCTGGTGCCGCATTTTGAAAAGATGCTGTATGATAATGCGCAGCTGATTGATCTTCTGTGTGATGTCTGGCGTGAAACCGGCAACCCGCTTTATGAAGCCCGCATTTCCGAAACCATCGACTGGATCCTGCGCGATATGCGAGTCCCCGGCGGAGCCTTTGCCGCCAGCCTTGATGCCGACAGCGAGGGTGTAGAAGGCAAGTTCTATGTCTGGGACGAAGCCGAAATTAACGCCATTCTTGGCAATGATGCCGCCCTGTTCAAGGATATCTATGACGTCAGTCCCTCGGGCAACTGGGAACATAAAAATATCCTGAACCGCACGCAATCGGGCCTTGGCCTTGCGGACCGAACAACGGAAAAGAAACTTTCGGAAATACGGACAAAGCTTTTGGCAGTGCGCAACAAGCGCATCTGGCCGGGATGGGATGACAAGGCTCTGACCGACTGGAACGCAATGACCATCGCAGCTTTGGCTGAAGCCGCAATGGTGTTCAAGCGCGCAGACTGGCTTGATTATGCAAAGCTTGCCTATAATTTTGTGATCAACAGCCTGATGACTGGCGAAAGCAATGACCGGCGCTTCCTGCATAGTTATCGCAATGGAAAGGCACAGCATGCCGGGATGCTCGAAGATTACGCGCACATGATCCGCGCGGCTTTGCGGCTTTATGAATGCTTTGGCGAGGATGCATACCTTCGCGAAGCCACCGAATGGTGCGAAGCAGTCGAAAACCTGTTTGCCGACACCAAAGGTGGTTATTTCCAATCGGCATCTGATGCCGATGATCTGGTTGTGCGCCAGAAACCGCATATGGATAATGCGGTTCCGGCTGGGAATTCGGTCATGGCACAAAATCTGGCGCGGCTTTATGCCCTGACCGGCGATACTAAATATCGCGACCGGGCGGAAATCACCATTGCCGCCTTTGCCGGGCGATTAAACGAACAATTTCCCAACATGCCTGGCCTTCTTCTGGCAGCCGAAATGATGCAAAATCCGCTTCAGATCGTGCTGATCGCCAAGGAACGCAGCCAGATGTACATGGAAATGCGGCGTGCCATCTTTGCCGCCTATCTGCCAAACCGTGCGATCACCATTCTGGCCGACACCGATGCCCTGCCCGATCTTCACCCGGCCAAGGGCAAAACGGCGATCGATGGCCATGAAACCGCCTATGTCTGTCAAGGACCTGTCTGTTCTACGCCGGTAACCAATCCCGCCGACCTTGCCAAACTGCTTGCTGGTTTGCCGAATAGAGCGGCATAAGAAGAATCAGTAACGTAATCTCAAATCGTATGTTTCACGTGAAACATACGATGGTTGGCGCTCTTCGCCGGCACCCCAAAATTTATTCTGCCTTTTACCCTCCAGGAGTCACAGGATTCAGGCCATGCCCCAGATTTCGATGAACAGCCCCGTCGGGGCAATTACAATCTTCGAATTCGGCGAACAGATCGTCGCCGTCGATTGGGGTTTTGTCGAGGATATGGAACCCAGCCCCGTCCTGAACGAAGCAAAGGCACAGCTGAACGCCTATTTCGACGGCAAACTTGATATCTTTGACCTGCCGCTGGCCCCCGACGGCACCGACTTCCACAAAGCGGTTTGGGATGCCATGTGCAAAATACCGCGTGGCAAAACCGCGACTTATAAAGATTTGGCAATTGCCGCCGGGGCACCAACAGCCTATCAGGCTGTCGGCACAGCCTGCGGGCTTAATCCGATCCCGATCATCATTCCGTGTCACAGGGTTCTGGCAAGCGGCGGCAAACCGGGTGGTTATTCGGGCGACGGTGGACTTGAAACCAAACGCGCGCTTTTGAAGATCGAAGGCGTCGATCTGATCATCCCGAGCGATCAGGGTAACCTTTTCTGATTAGTCCGTGCCCCTACGGATTTGATCTTGCGTTCCATCTGGCATTCCATCAGGTGAAATACCGTCTTTTAACCTCTGTCCGAACGGACAAAACCAAACCTGCTGAATAGTAAAATGGCGTTTTCTGACATAGACTTGGACCATTGATCAGACAAGCGCCAAACGGCGCCTTAACGGGAGGTCTCCATGACCAAAGCTTTCCGATTTTATGAAACCGGCAACAGCGATGTGCTGCGTTTTGAAGATGTCAAGATCGGTGCACCGGGTGCCGGTGAAGTTCGCCTGCGCCACGAAGCCATCGGATTGAACTATATCGATATCTATTTCCGTTCCGGTGTTTATCCGGCCCCGTCCCTGCCATCAGGCCTTGGGCTTGAAGGCTCAGGCGTGATCGAGGTCGTAGGTGACGGTGTAACCGACCTTGCGGTTGGCGATCGGGTTGCCTATGCCGCGCAACCGCTTGGCGCCTATGCCGAGACACGTGTAATGCCTGCCAAGAGCCTGGTTAAAATCCCTGACGGGCTCAGCTTTGATCTGGCAGCAGCGGCAATGTTGCAGGGCATGACTGCCCAATATCTGTTGCGCCGAACCTACCACGTCAAAAAAGGCGACACGATCCTGATTCACGCGGCCGCAGGCGGAGTTGGCCAGATTGTCTGTCAGTGGGCAAAACATCTGGGTGCCACTGTAATCGGCACCGTCGGGTCAAAGGAAAAGGCCGAAATCGCTAAATCCAAGGGATGCGATTATCCGATCCTTTATCGCGAAGAAAAGGTATCCGAGCGTGTCAAAGAAATTACTAACGGCCAAGGCGTTGAAGTTGTTTATGATTCTGTCGGCAAGGATACCTTTGACGACTCGCTCGATTGCCTGAAACGGCTTGGCATGATGGTTAGTTTCGGCCAGTCATCAGGCGCTGTCCCCCCCGTCCCGCTTAAAGCACTCGCACCCGGGGCCTATTTCCTGACCCGGCCAAGCGTCTTCCAATATACGGCTACCCGTGAAGAACTTCTGATGACCGCGAACGAGCTGTTTGATGTGCTGAAATCGGGTGTTGTGAAGATCGATATCGGCGCGACCTATGCCCTTGCCGATGCCAAACAGGCACATGACGATCTTGAAGGTCGCAAAACTACGGGCTCCGTCATCCTGAAGCCGTAAAATCGTATCGCATTGAAAAACATGTATTCCCGCCACCTTTGCGAGAATGACAGACAAAGCATGAGGCAGGTTTAAACACCTGCCTCTTCTTTTTCCGTGTGCCAGACACGAACATCGCGCGCGATGGCATCGAAACGATCCGACAGGCCGGGGCTAACCTCGCGGCACGGTGCAATCACGGCTTCCGCCCAATCGACATAGCGCAGAATCTGCTCTCGGTCCCAGCCAACCGGGGTATCGGTCAACATCGCACCGACATTGGCGACCTTGTCGGCCAGACGGACCAGTTTAGCCCCGTTACTAAGATGCGGGGCGGTTTCGATCTGGCGGGCTTTACGCTCATCGCGCGGCAACGCCTTGTCATCGCTGACTTCAAGGACGATATCGGCGATCATTTCATTGAAACAGGCGGCAATTTCACCGCGTGTCGCCCCGCAATCCTCGATCACATCATGCAGAACTGCAGCACAAAGAATATGTTCATCCGTGTGCGGTTCACATTCGATGATCAGGCGCGATACCTCGATCGGGTGATTGATATAGGGTTCATTGCCCGGACCCTTGCGGCGCTGGTCACGATGCGCGCGGGCAGCAAAATCGACAGATTTCAGTAATAGCTGCATCAGCCTTAAAAACGTAGTGGAAGAACGAGACAAGAGTCACATGTGAATGCGGCTACTGCAAGCATTGATGGCTATCGACATCAAAAATCTGTGCCCCACATACAGGAAAGAGCCAAAATCAAGGAGATGAGCGAGACATGCCCGGGGAAATGAACCTTAAACTAACTTTGCAAAATATCGGCACCGAACCTCTGCATTTAACCAGTCTGGCACCGCAAACCGGCTGGAAATCGGCCCCACCCCATCATCTGGCCGCCAATACCCAAAGCGATTGCGAAATCGTCGCCGCTGATGAACTGACAATCACCCTTCGATACGGGGTGCATCATATCGGGCTTCATTTTGGTAATGGAAAGCTGCATGTCGAACCGGGTGATAGCAAACTGATCCGGCAGAAACTTGATGGTCACAATGCCTAACTAACATTGGCGATAAACTGAATTGCCAGGTGTCTCGCATGAAACATCTCGCGAGGTTGCCGCTCAGGCCTAATTCCGGCGGCGCGCATGCCATTCGGCGGCGCGCACCGCATAGATATATTCGTCGCCCCAAATACCGTTAAAGCGATCATTTTCGATCAGATGCGCCTCGCAACGCAGGCCAAGCCGTTCAACAATACCGACCGATCCAATATTTTCGGTATCAAGCCGGGCAAAAATCCGGTGAAAACCGAAATGATCGAAACCAAGATCAATCATCGCCGCTGCAGCCTCGGTCGCGTAGCCATGGCCCTCGAAAGCCGGATTGAAGATATAACCGACTTCAGCCTGAAGTGCTGCAATGCTGGCAAGTTTCAAAAGGACCTCTCCCAGAAGGGCATCATCGTCGCGGCGAATCACCGCCAAACGAAATACATCGCCCTCAGCATCAAAGGGCGCGGTCAGCACGACGGAAAACTGGTCCGTCAGTACATTCGCCGCCGGAGGCGCAGCGTAAAGATAGCGATAGACCGATGGCTGGGAATGATAGGCGGCATATTGGTCAAAATCGCACGCCATGAAGGGGCGAAGCGACAGACGATTTGTCTGAACCGGTGTAGAAGGAAGCGTAATTTTCATTGCAAAACAATATGTTATTTATGCTTTGCACTATGTAGGCAGGTGCTCTCTCGCCTTCAAGCGAAGTAGATCACAGCCGTTTGGCCCGCGATCGACACAGACTGATTCTCGATGTTCGTCCCAGACCAAACAAAAACCCCCGGCAGATTGCCGGGGGTTTTCACTGGAGGTTCGATTACAGGATCGAAAGGCGATCAGCCATTCATTGAATCGAAGAAATCGTCGTTGTTTTTGGTCGATTTGAGTTTGCCAAGCAGGAATTCCATAGCATCCTGCGGGCCCATCGGGTTGAGGATACGGCGCAGAACCCACATTTTGGAAAGCGCGCTTTTCTCGACCAGCAGTTCTTCCTTACGGGTACCCGATTTAAGGATATCGATAGCCGGGAAGATACGCTTGTCGGACAGTTTGCGATCCAGAATAAGCTCGGAGTTACCGGTACCTTTGAATTCTTCAAAGATGACCTCGTCCATGCGCGAACCGGTATCGATCAAGGCGGTTGCGATGATGGTCAGCGAGCCGCCTTCTTCGATGTTACGTGCAGCACCGAAGAAACGTTTCGGGCGCTGCAGGGCGTTGGCATCGACACCACCTGTCAGAACCTTGCCAGAGCTTGGAACGACGGTGTTGTAAGCGCGTGCAAGACGGGTAATCGAGTCCAGCAGGATGACGACATCATGCTTGTGCTCGACCAGGCGTTTTGCCTTTTCCAAAACCATTTCAGTAACCTGGACGTGACGCTGTGCCGGTTCATCGAAGGTCGAGCTGATGACCTCGCCTTTTACCGAACGGTCCATGTCGGTCACTTCTTCCGGACGTTCATCAATCAGAAGAACGATCAGATAGGCTTCCGGGTGGTTTTCCTCGATCGCGTGCGCAATGTTTTGCAGCATCACGGTTTTACCGGTGCGCGGCGGTGCGACGATCAGGGCACGCTGACCTTTACCCAAAGGCGAAACAAGTTCGATCACACGGTTGGTGATGTCCTTATTACCTTCCTGGTCGAGGTGACGCTCCATCTTGAGCGGCTCGTCCGGGTAAAGCGGGGTCAGGTTATCGAAATTAATGCGATGGCGAACTTTTTCAGGTGCATCAAAGTTGACCTTGTCGACCTTGAGCAGCGCGAAATAACGCTCGCCTTCCTTCGGTGAACGAATCTGGCCTTCAACCGTGTCGCCAGTACGCAAACCAAAGCGTCTGACCTGACTTGGCGAGACATAGATATCGTCTGGACCGGCAAGATAGTTTGCCTCGGGGCTACGCAGGAAGCCAAAGCCGTCTGGCAGAACCTCCAACACGCCTTCGCCGAAAATGGCATGATCGTTTTCGGCCAGCTGTTTGAGAATGGCAAACATCAGCTCCTGCTTACGGAGCGTGCTGGCGTTTTCGATTTCGAGTTCCTCGGACAGGGCAAGAAGCTCCGTCGGGGATTTCTTTTTGAGTTCCTGAAGATGCATATGTGCGTTTAATGATCTTGTGATTGCCGGGAAAGGCGATGATTGAAAGGAGGAGAGATAAAGAGAGGAATGCGGTTGACGGTCAGGCAGATGATCGTTTCTGCGGACCGTTCGTAACCTTGTAGTTGTGAAGCAGGCAGGACTGTTTCATGTTTCGGGTGTGAAACACCACAGATTGATAACGCCGATTAAACCAATAGTCAAACCGTGTTTCACGTCATTAAGGCAATATCACGTATACCTGTTGCAGAACTGCCATCCTTACGTCGTCTGCCCGCCCGAACTGGCGAAAGATATTCTTCAACCAACCGGTGAACCGATCCTGTGCGTGCTGGTCAGCCGACCCGTTCGCTGATGATAGCCAGCATGCGGGCGAGCTGGTCGTCACTTAAACCAGCAATCCGTTCCGACAAAAGATTGGCAAGTTCGGTTGCTTCAGGCTCCAGCCCTGCCGTATCCACCGTTACCTTTGGATGGGAAAGCTGTGCCAGGCGTTTGATTTCGTCAACTTCGTCCCAGACCAGATTGAAATAGCCGCAGATTTGCTGCACCAACCCCGGGCTTGGCCGGCCGCGATGGCCATGTTCAAGGGCCGAAAGGTAAGCTGGCGAAAGCTGCAAGGCGTTTGCCATATCTGTCAGGGTAACATTGCGCCGCGCCCGTAATTCGCGAATACGATTGCCAAAGGGTGTCACGGGCGTCTCCGTTTCAGCAGAACATAAAAAGCGCCCGATCCGCCGTGCTGGATACGGGCTTCGCTGATGGCAAGAATGCGGGTACGCAACCGCGGCGCGCTTAGCCATTGCGGGGTGCGTTGTCGCAAAAGACCGGTGCGGCCATATTCATCGGCGCGCGATCCCTTGCCGGTAATCACCAAAACGCAACGCTTTCCTGCCCGCCAGCTGTCTTCGATGAAGGCATTCAGCGCATGATGGGCGACATCTTGGGTCATGCCGTGCAAATCAATACGCCCATCAATTGACATCTGGCCTTTCTGGAATTTTTTGGCCGTCGATTTATCGATATTGTCGATAACACCGGGTTCAAGTTCAGCCAAGGCGCGGTTTTTGATTTGCGGGCCGCGATCAGCATTGCGTGCGGATGGCAGGTTACGTGCGGCACGGACGTCTTCAGCCTTGTTGATTTCCCCCTGCAGATCATCCGGAAGCGGCATGGCCGTGTCGCTTTTGGGATGATCTTCGTCAAGTTCAAACACGACGTCACTGCCCTTACGCTGCTTGGAGCGCAGGGGTTTGACATCACGCGTGAAGATTTCCCAAAGGGCTTTTTCTTCGTCGCTGACGGAGCGCCGTCTTTTATGCGTTTTCTTTTGTGTCATCCACCAGAACGATATGCAAGCTGCGCGACCCGTGCGTACCCAGCTGTATCGTCTGTTCGATATCGCCTGTTCGCGACGGGCCCGCCACCCAAAGGAATGTTCGCGGCATATTGCCGTTTCCTTCCTGTTCGCGCAACCGTGCCCATACTTCTTCGTAAATTCCGACGATATCGCCGGCTTTCAAAACCACAATATGGGTATCGGGAAGCATGTTGACCGTATAGGGCGTGTCGGCCCCGCTTCGCAGCATCAAACTACCGGTTTCCGCCACGCCGCCAAAACTTGGCGTAACCGCAACCGCGTCTTCGGCACCAACGATCCCGGTCAAAACTTCAAGAGCAGTATCGGACCGGGGAAGCCCGGAAATGCTGAGATCCGGAGATGTTTTAATCTGCGCCGAACCCAGGATGTCCGCATCTTGATAAACTCTGTCAGTCATCTCGCCCGAAAAGATCAAGACAGGCGACACCGTTATTATCGAGATTCAACATTGCCCGCAAAAAAGCACTCTCACTATCTGAAGACAGGCCATGATTTTCACGCAATTTTATGAATTGACCAGTTTGTTTATTCTTATCAAGAGACTTTTGCAGGGCTTCTATTTCGCCAACCGGAGCAGCCTTGCTGATCGCCATATAGAGAAAGCAACTGCGATAGGGTAAAACGCCGTCAATGTCACGTTGCTGTGCGCTGGGATCAACAATATCGCGATAGTGCCGCAAGACAGAACCACCAATCGCAATCAAATCAACACGATCAGCCTGCAACATCGGCAGCAGAAGGTCTTCGCGCGGCACCAGAACAAGCTGCTGTGCCCCGCGTCTACGCAAATAGGGTTCACGGGCAGATCCCAGCAAAACCCCGATACGTGCCGAAGCAAGGATTTCCTCGAACGGCATGTTTTGCCATTTGGCATCTGCGTAACCGTACAGGTTCCAGATTGTGCGGCTGATCGGGCCAACCCATTTAAATCTGCTCTCGCGGTCAGCCGTGCGAGTTGTCGGATAGATAACATGCCGGTCACCCTGCATTGCCTGTTCCATGACCCGTTTCCACGGGGCCTGCTCTGCAATGATATAAGACAGACCTGCATCCTGAAAAACCGAGACGACAAGATCATCGAAATAACCGGGTTCGGGGCGAATGGGATCGGCACCGCCTTCTGACCGGTGGATGGTATAAGCAAGTTTCCCATTGATAAAATTGTCTGTTGTCTGCTGCTCAACCGGAATTTCGGGCTCAATATGGTACTGCGCTCGAACATCCCGTACTGCAAACGCCAACAACAGCAGAGCAATCAACAAACAGCTGATAACGTCCGACCATTTAAAAACCGAGCGGTTCAAGAATAGACGTTCAAAAAATAACGAGAGGATTTGGCGAAGAGAACTAAATTTTGAAAAAACGGCATATCGGAAAAACATGCCGGTCACATCAAATTTCTTCGCGCTTGAGCCAGATGGCAGCGGAGACCTTTTTCTTAATATAGATCTGGTGCGCCTCAAGCTCATCTTCGCTGAGAATATGTGGTCTTGGTTCCAGGTAGTTTTCTTTTGGCCCCACAATACGCGGCGTATCTACCACAACCTTTTTAGTAACCTTGGAATCAAGCGAAAGGCCGTGCTGCCGACCACCCAGCAGCTCAAGATAGACCAATGCAAGAAGATCGGAATCGAGCAGCGCCCCGTGCAAAGTACGGTTTGAGTTATCAATTTTGAAGCGGCGGCATAGCGCATCAAGACTGACCGGAGATCCGGGGAATTTTTTGCGTGCCATCTGCACCGTATCAATCGCGCGGTCCATCGCTATTTTCGGCTTGCTAAGCCATTCAAGTTCCGCATTCAGGAATTTCATATCGAACGCGGCATTATGAATCACGAGATGTGAATCATCGCCGATAAATTCGAGAAAATCGTCGACTACCTCGGCAAAGACCGGCTGGTCTTTAAGGAAATCGTCGCCAAGGCCGTGGACATCGAATGCCTCTTTGGGCATCGGGCGCTGCGGATTGATATACTGGTGATATTGCCGTCCGGTCGGCATGTGGTTGAAAAGCTCAATACAACCGATTTCCACAAGGCGATGGTCAGCATACGGATCAAGGCCTGTGGTTTCCGTATCGAGGACAATTTCACGCATATCAGGTCCGATTTTCCAGTTGGTCAACGATGGTCCGTATCGTAGCGAAAGTTACAGCCCGACCCAAGCCTGTCGGAATGATAAAATCGGCTTTGCGACGTTTTTCGCGATCCGGCATCTGCTTGGCAAGAATGGCCGAAAATTTGGCGTCCGTCATCCCCGATCGCGCCATAACACGTTGGCGTTGAATGAATTGAGGCGCAGATACTACTGAAACGTGATCACAGCGTTTTTCACCAGCCGTTTCAAACAGAAGCGGGATATCAAGCACAACCAGTAATCTCTGCGCCAGACGGTTATGTTTAAGAAATCTGTTTTCTTCCTTCCGCACCAGCGGGTGCAGAATGGCTTCAAGACGTTTCAGCGCATCGGAATCGGCAAAAACGATTGTCCCCAGTATCTGCCGATCAATCCGGCCATTTTTCAGAACGTCGGGAAATGTAGAGATGATCGGATTAAACGCCGCCCCGCCTGGTGCCATCAAACGATGGACGCTGGCATCCGCATCATGAACCGGCACACCGAGATAACGAAACATCCCCGCCGCGGTCGATTTCCCCATGCCGATGGACCCGGTTAGTCCCAAAATCACCATAATAAATAGTGCCCTGTGATCTTAATTCGGATTAATCCGGCGAAAGAACAAATTCGCGAAGCTCTGGCGTGACTTCCGGATCAATCCCGAACCAGCGATGGAATCCCGGCCGCGCCTGATGCAGCAACATGCCCAGTCCATCAACCACCGGATTGCCACGTTTTTTAGCCTGCGCCAGCAGATCAGTAATCAGCGGCGCGTAAACGATATCGGTGACAAGGGCGGTTTTTGGCAAACCTTCAAGATCGATTTCAAGTTTCGGCTGCCCGACCATACCAAGGCTCGTGGTATTGACCACAAGCGACGTATCGGCCAAATCCGCCGGATCAAGCGGCCAGTTCACCACTTTGATGCGCGGATCGTCAATCTCGGCCGCCAGATCATCGGCACGTTTGCGTGTCCGGTTGGCGATGCGGATTTCAGGGATTCCTTCGTCAAGCAAGGCAATCAAAACCGCCCGTGACGCCCCGCCTGCCCCCAACACCACCGCAGGACCTGATGCGAAATCGATATCCGGAGCTTCCTGTCGAAGGTTTTCGATAAAACCGAACCCGTCGGTATTATCGCCCAGCATGCGACCGTCCTTGGCAAAGGTCACGGTGTTGACCGCCCCGATACGACGGGCACGATCGGATAATTCATCACATTCGGGCATCGCCATTTCCTTTTGCGGAATGGTGACATTGACTCCGGAAAACCCCAGATTACGCAAGGATTTCAAGGCATCCTGAAAATTCTTCGGTTCTACCGGAAGCGGCATATAGGACCCATCAATCCCGTATTTTTCCAGCCAGTAACCATGCAAACGTGGCGATTTGGAATGCGATACCGGCCAGCCCATCACACCGGCAAGGCGCGAGGTACCCGACAGCGTTCGATAAGGAATCCGCGAAGTCATAATGAAGAACTTCCTGCCTGAATGTCGTTTGTTATGCCTTGAGAATACCGTGATCGCGCAAGAAGCCAATCACCGGTAAAAGCGGCAACCCCAGAACGGTGAAATAATCCCCGCGGACTTCGGTAAAAAGCTGTGCGCCGATGCCTTCAAGCTGATAACCGCCAACACAGTTATAAATCTCTTCCCCAGCAGTATCGAGATAGTCTTCGAGCCATTCATCAGTGAAGTTGCGGACGGTCAGATGTGCGGTATCGATGGTGCCCCAGATGCGCGAACCTTCCTTGTAAATGACCGCTGCCGAAACCAGCTGATGGGTTTTCCCGCGAAGCGCGCGCAATTGGGCGCGGGTATTATCGCGGTCGCGCGGCTTGTCAAACCAGATCCCGTTGCATTCCAACATCTGATCGGCGGCAATAACGATGCCATCGGGTTGCTGGCGATACATGCGTAGTGCCTTCATTTCAGCAAGCGTTTCTGCGGCTTCGGCAGCACTGGCTCCTTCGGCCTTCATGGATTGCTTGTAACCGTCTTCGTCGATCATCGAGGCAATTGCCTCACAATCCACACCAGCATTTGTCAGCATGGAATGACGGGCTTTGCTGCTCGAGGCCAGAATCAGTCTGGTCATGTATCGGTATCCTGTATTTACGTGATGTCTTAATTAATGACCGCGCCGGTCATACATGGTCGATAGAATGATCGCTGCGGTTTCTTCGATGGATCGTCTAGTGACATTGATAATCTTCCAGCTTCGATCAGTGAAGTAACGGCGTGCTTGATGCACTTCGTTTCGCACGGCAACAGGATCGACATAATCCCCGCCCTCACCCCGTTCGATCTGCCGCAAGCGGTTTTTGCGAATCGATACCAGTTGATCGACATCCTTGATCAGGCCAACCACCAGCGGATTTTTGAGTTTGTCGAGTTCCGGGGGCAACGGGCAGCCCGGCACAAATGGAACATTGGCAGTTTTGATGCCGCGATTAGCCAGATAGACCGAGGTCGGCGTTTTTGATGTGCGCGATACACCGACAATCACGACATCCGCTTCTTCAAGATCCCAAGTCGATTGGCCATCATCATGGGATAGGGTGTAATCAATGGCTTCGATCCGGTTGAAGTAATCCTCGTCCATTTTATGGAGCGCCCCGGTGCGGCCACGTGATTGCTGCCCCAGATAACCCGCCATCATGGTGATGGTGTTATCTAGCACATGACTGTGCGGAACCTGCAGACGACGACAACCTTCTTCGAGCTTGCGGCGAATATCCATATCGAAAACCGTATAAAGCACGATACCTGGATTGCGTTCGATATCGGCCAGAACGCGGGCAAGCTGCGCATCAGTGCGGATCAGTGACCAAACATGTTCATGTGCCCGCACATCAGGAAATTGCGCGATGCAGGCACGGGCCACCCCATCAACGGTTTCACCTGTGGAATCCGATACCAGATGAAGATGAAAGATATTGTCCTCGTCAATCATCGCAGTCCCGCAATTTGCCAGCGTTTCACATTACTTAGTCGAAACCCGGTGTTCGATATTTCGATCATCTGCCATCTGACAGGGCACTGCAATCCCAACCACAAATTAAACTGACGGAGTCGGGTCTGTGGATAATTGTGGATAACGGGGACGACTCCGGCCAAATTTTTTCCACAGATTTTATCCTGCACGTCATACAAAATTTCTCAAAGCATCCGTCCCATGGGGGATAAGCGGAAAATTTTTTCCCTAATAGCAGGGATAACAAGGCAAAAACCAAATTAATCCCCGTTATCCGCATTATTCAAAAACGGCTTTTCCCAAGCTTACCTTTGGGAGTCGTTCGGAGTCTTCCCCAGTTTTCCCCAAGACCGTTTGAGATGAATCATTTTTCCCGAGTCGCAATGTGGATAAACTGTGCACCAAATTTGATCCCCGTTATTCACAGGGAACCACTAACAAACAACATCCTTTTTTATTAAAGAAGGTTTTGTTAGAGACACGGTGGAAAAACAGCCTGGACAGGCTTCAGGACACAATTCACGGGTCAGGAACCGGAAACCGGACATAAGCGTCAGGCTATCGTGCCTGACAAAAAGGATCGGGACTATTATACCTGGAAACGCCCCTTGAAAGGCAGTTCCGGGCAGTCAAACAGGAAACGTCATGCCCAAACCAACCAAGACCTTTTTGCGTGCCCTTGCCGGTGAGACATTGCCGGTACCGCCGATCTGGCTGATGCGCCAGGCAGGTCGCTATCTTCCGGAATATCGCGCAACACGGTCCGAGGCCGGTTCATTCCTCGATCTTTGCTATAATCCTGATCTTGCCTGCGAAGTTACCTTGCAACCGCTCAGGCGCTATGACTTCGATGCAGCAATTCTGTTTTCCGATATCCTCGTCATACCACAGGCACTTGGACAGCATTTAGCATTCAAGCAGGGAGAAGGTCCGCAGCTGGACGCCATTCGTGATGCATCTGGCCTTGGTATCCTCAATGTTGATCGCATTCACAATACGCTGGGCCCGGTTTACGAAACGGTGGCAAAGCTCTCGGCATCCATTCCGTCACATACTTCGCTAATCGGCTTTGCCGGGGCACCGTGGACGGTTGCAACCTATATGGTTGAGGGCAAAGGCAGCAAGGATTTTGCAAGTATCAGGCGGTTTGCTTATGGCGATCCGGACGGATTTTCACGTCTGATCGACATTCTTGTCGAAGCCACGACGCAATATCTGCTGAAACAGGTCGAAGCTGGCGCAGAATGCATCCAGTTGTTTGAAACTTGGGGCGGGGTGCTGTCGGAAAACGGGTTCAGACGCTGGGTGATCGAGCCGACCAAAAAAATCGTCGCAAATCTCAAGGCAGTACATCCGGATTTGCCGGTGATTGGCTTCCCAAGGGGTGCTGGTTTGCATCTGATCGACTTCAAACAGCATACTGGTGTGGATGCGGTTGGTCTTGATAGTGGCGTTCCATTGAAATGGGTGGCGGAAAACCTTCAGTCACTGGGGCCGGTACAGGGAAATCTTGATCCGATGTATCTGATTACCGGCGGGGACGAGATGATTGAGGAAACCCGCCGTATTCTTGATATGCTGCGCAATGGTCCGTTCATTTTCAATCTGGGGCATGGCATCACGCCGGAAACATCACCTGAAAATGTCGGCAAACTGGTCGAATTTATTCGAAATTATCGGTGATAATTGAAATCGATCAAATCGATTGAAAAATTCAATGCGTAAAATGGCTTAAACCCGTTGCGCTTCTAACCTGTTTGGCCATTATGACCGCGGGATCAAAAGAAGCGGGACGGGTTTATCCAAACGAGGCTTCCGGGGTGAACTGGACAGTTTCAAAATGCCATGAAGGATATGCCGATGTCCGAACTAAAGCGTAAAAAACGCGCGATCATTCTTTTCAATCTGGGCGGTCCGGATGGGCCGGATGCGGTGAAACCGTTCCTGTTCAATCTGTTTAATGATCCTGCAATTATTAGTCTACCCAATCCGTTCCGGTATTTTCTGGCAAAGCTTATTTCCAGCCGCCGCGCCCCGATTGCGCGCGAAATTTATGATCATATCGGCGGAAAATCGCCATTGCTGGAACTGACCCAGGATCAGGCAGATGCGCTTGAAACAGAGCTTAACGGGCTTGATGACGGTTTTGAAAACCGCTGTTTCATTGCGATGCGTTACTGGAAACCATTTGCCGATGACAGTGCCGCCGCAGTCAAGGCATGGGGTGCGGATGAACAGATTCTGCTGCCGCTTTATCCACAATTTTCAACGACCACCAGCGGATCATCGGTCAAGGACTGGAAACGGGCCTGCCAAAAGGTTGGCCTGAATGCGCCGATAAAAACCGCGTGCTGTTATCCAACCAATCCGGGTTTTGTCGAAGCATCCGCCGAAATGGTCAAGGTCGGGTATGAAAATGCCCTGAAAAAGTCAGCCAAGCTTGGCGTCGGCAAGCCGCGCCTGCTGTTTTCCGCCCACGGGGTACCAAAGGCCGTGATTACCAAACGCGGAGATCCCTATCAGTCGCAGATTGAAAAATCAGCCCAAGCTGTGGTCGATAAGATGGCGATTGCCGATCTGGACTGGCTCGTCTGCTATCAAAGCCGTGTGGGGCCGATGGAATGGATCGGTCCGTCGACCGAACACGAGATTGAACGTGCCGGCAAAGATGGTGTGCCATTGGTAATTGTTCCGATTGCCTTTGTTACCGAACATTCCGAAACGTTGGTCGAGCTCGATATCGAATATCGCGAGATAGCTGACAAGCTGAAAATTCCGGTTTATGAACGGGTTCGTACCGTGTGTTCACATCCGCGCTTTATCAGCGGACTGGTTGAAGTGGTCAGCGAGACGCAGCAGGCACTTGATCGGAATGGACCCGATGATTACGCGGTGGAAACGCGTGGCTGGTGGTGTCCGGATGAACATAGCTGTGCAATTGCAAAACAGCCGATGGGTCCAGGTCAGGCCTGATCACAACAGGATCAATTACGATGATCCTGATTTGCGTTTGGGATTTTCGCATGTCATTCAAACGGTTATCCTGTTTGAAATTACCTGATATCGATGATCCCGGATCGACCAGAAGAGAGAGACATGGACACCTATAGCGTTATAAAATCCCTGCATGTCATTAGCATCATTGCCTGGATGGCAGGACTTTTGTATTTGCCGCGGCTTTTTGTTTATCATTGCGAAGTGGCTCCGGGTTCGGAAGCCAGCGAGAAATTCAAGATCATGGAACGCCGGTTGCTGCGTGCGATCATGAATCCTGCGATGATTGCTGCCTGGATTTTTGGGGGTTACCTGATCCATGCCAGCGGCGCGATGACCGAGGGATGGTTTCATGTAAAGCTTTTGTGCGTTGTAATCATGACCGGCATCCACATGATGCTGGCGCGATGCCGACGGCAGTTTGAAGCGGACAATAATACGAAACCGCAAAAATTTTATCGTATTATCAACGAAGTACCAGCGGTTCTAATGGTGATCATCGTCTTTATGGTGATCGTACGGCCGTTCTGATCCAGAATGATCCAAACTTGATTGTTAATATCATTCCGGTATTAAAATAAAAAGGCCGCCAAACCGGCGGCCTTTGTTTTGGTATCGTATCAAATTGACTCAAAGCAGGAAATCAGGCGTTGCCCGCAGGCTGACCTTCCATCTGTTTGGCGAATTTCTTGCGGAAAAGATCAGCAAAATCAATCTGCTGCATCATCAATGGCGGGAAACCACCATCCGCCGTCAGATCAGAGATGATTTTACGCACATAGGGGAATAGCATGCGCGGAACTTCAATCAAAAGAACCGGCAGACGGTGTTCGTCGGCAACATTAAGCGTCACGACGGCACCATATTGAAGTTCGGCGATGAAGGCGACCTTGTCGGCAACGTCGGCTTTGACGTTAATTTTAACAGTGACTTCGTGAAGTTTCTGGTCCTGGGTCGTGCGCGCCTCAACATCAACATCGATGTTGATTTTCGGTTGCTGCTGCAGGGCCACGCTTTCCGGTGCATTCGGATTTTCGAAGGAAAGATCCTTGATGTACTGGGTATGGATCGTGATTGGGTTACCAGCTGGCTTCTGAGCTTCGCCGCCCTGTGCTGCACCGGTGGTGTTTTCGGCCATTAAAGTTTAACTCCCTTAAATCTCGGTCTTGATCAGAAACAAGCCGTTCAGATTTTATCTGCCAAGGCATTGGCAACATGGTCAGATGATCTGAAACTGGCTGATATGCTTGTTTCTGACGCCGCAACCCTGCGGCATATCTTATCATGGCCTAGCATGTCTTCCGGGTACGGGCAAGAAAATCGCCGCAACATCCCGTAACGGTCACAAATGGCGCAACACGGGCATTTCGCATGATTGGGTATGGCCCGGTTGATCAGCTTTAAAGAACATCCTGCAAGGCATTGAACAGGCCGCTAAAACGACAACAGGACCCAGCTTATGGCCAAGGTCCTGTCGGGAATGATCAGTGCAATAGATCGCGGCTAAGAATTCTTGGGCGGTAGATTGCGGGGATCATCGTCGTTGGTATTATGATCGGTTGCATCCCTACCTTCTTCATTACCGTTGGCCGGACTGACATTTTCGAAATCACCATCAATGATCGGACCGCTGCCCGCCCGACGTCCATGGCCACCCGAAGCACCGCCCGACGACGAGCCCGGATTGCCATAGGTTCGGCGTGAGAAACTGGTACGAATATTTCCCGACTGAATCAGTTTCATGATGACACCGGCACCAACCGCTCTGCGTAGTGGCGGGACCAATAAGAGGAAGCCCATGGTATCCGTGACAAAACCTGGAGTCAGCAGCAGTACTCCGGCAACCAGAATGCAGATGCCATCAAACAATTCACCAATCGGCATTTCGCCCTGATCCATCTGGGACTGGGCACGGGCGAGGGTTTGCAAACCCTGGGCGCGCATCAGAGAGGTTCCGACCACGGCGGTCAGGATGACAATGCCAATCGTTGGCCACAGGCCAATCAGTTCGCCCGCCTGAATGAAGACGGCAATTTCGATGATCGGCATGGCCACGAAGATGGCCAGAAAATAAAAGCCCATTTTTGCTCCGCTCGGCTTTGCATTTGGTCGATATGATCAGGTTTGATCATAGTTTATCAGGTAAACATACTTTGACAGGACCGGTCCGCAAAGCGCAGTATTGCATAAACATGTTGGTTTTCAGGTATTTCGCTTTAATCTTGCCTGAAATACTTTCTGAATTTGGCGGCAAACTACCGGTATAACTGGACGAAAATGCGGCAGTTTACCACCGTGTTCGCGACAATATGATGATTGTGCGAATGAAAATGGTGAAACCGATCACATTTTAAATGCGATCGGGAGTTGCCCTTGCATTCGCTTCGGTCCATACCATTTCTCGACCACGGCAGTTTTGCTGTTTTTGGCGTTTTTCGAAACCTTACAGATCAAGAGTCCGGGCTTGCAGTATTTCGACATCATTCTTTTCGCATTGATCGCTGTTTTTCTGGTGTTGCGCCTGCGCAGTACCCTTGGGCGCCGTAATGGCGAGGAAAAGCAGGGTCCTACGGATGTTTTTGGCCGTCGTTCGCACGAGGATGACAGCAAAGGCGCCACCAATGGCACACGGCAGCCGACGGATAATGTCTATCGCCTGCCCGATGTCGATAAGGCAGCCGAAAAGGAAGAGGGAACGGTCGCAGCCGACAGCAGCACCTTTGGCGTGTTGCAGCAAATTCAGAAAGCCGATCCCGACTTTACCCAGCAGGATTTCCTGAACGGGGCGCGGATGGCGTTTGAGATGATTGTTGAATATTTTGCCAAAGGCGACAAGGATGGTCTGAACCCGCTTCTTTCGGCCGAGGTTTACAAGAATTTTGCCGCAGCCATTGATGCTCGTGCCGAAAAGGGCGAGCGCGAGGAAACCACCTTGGTTGGTATCAAAAGTGCCACCATTCATGACGCGACGCTCGAAGGTCGAACCGCCTATATCACGATCAAATTCGTGTCCGAGGAAGTATCGGTCATTCGCAACAATGACGGCGATGTGGTTTCAGGTGATCCCAATCAGGTGATCGAGGCCGAAGATCTTTGGACATTCGCCCGCAATATCGAAAGCCGGGATCCCAACTGGCAACTGGTCGCAACCGAAACACCGGAAGAAGAAACCGCTGAATAGTACACGGTTCCCTCGCACAGCAGACATGACAAAGGCGATCCATGCGGGTCGCCTTTTTTATTACCGTCTTTTTCTGCTTTTTTTGGTGCTCATAGCGCCAAACGATTTGCGATTATCGGCTTGTTAAGCTTGTTTTTGGACAATCGCGCCAGATAGCCGAAGCAGGCAAAGCTGCATTTTAAGCATTGCCGGGTTTTGATCGGTATTTTGTAGATAGCAGGTTTTGCCTTGAAAAGACGTCTCGCTTTGTCACGCTTTCTTTCATTTTTTGCGGTTTCTATCGGGGCGGCTGGTGCTCTTGTCTGGCTGTTTTGGGCAGATATCACCGGTCTTCTCGGACTGGGCGAGGTGGTTGAAAAACCTGCTGATACGCTGACGCTTAACGCAACCGATTTCAGCCAGCTTGATGGTTGGCAGACAGACGATATGCGCGGCAGCCTGAAAGCGTTTCAGCGGTCCTGTGCGGCAATGATCAAACGAGGCGATGAACGCGATATCGGCCCGGACCCGCGCATGGGAACGGTTGGCGACTGGCGCGGATTATGTGAAACCGCATTGGCGCTTGAACCCGATACCATCCGCAAGGAAGATGCACGCACCTTTTTCCAAAGCGGTTTCAAACCGTGGCTGGTGGGCAATAACGATGATCCTGAAGGATTGTTTACCGGTTATTTCGAGCCGGAGTTGCGCGGTAATCTGACCCGCGAAGGACCCTTCCAGACGGCGATTTACCTGAAACCTGACGACATGGTGTCGATTGATCTTGGCGCGTTTCGTGACGATCTTAAGGGCACAACACTGGTCGGCCGGATCGAGGGCAAAAGTGTGAAACCCTATTATGATCGTGAAGCGATTGAAAATGGTGCACTTGCCGGACGGGACCTTGAACTTGTCTGGGTTGATGACGCGGTGGATGCATTTTTCCTGCAAATTCAGGGATCGGGCCGGGTCGTGTTGCCAGATGGCAGTGTATTGCGCATTGGATATGCTGCCACCAACGGCCATCCCTATTTCGCCATTGGACGGGAATTGATTGAACGGGGTGAATTGACGCGCGAAACCGTGTCGCTGCAATCCATTCGGCAATGGTTGTCTGCCCATCCGGATCAGGCCAATGATGTGATGAATACGAACGCATCCTTTGTATTTTTCAATCCGTTGAAAACCGATCCGGAGGATCCTGATGCCGGGCCGCTGGGTTCGCAAGGCGTACCGTTGGAACCGGGGCGGTCATTGGCGGTTGATCGGCGTTTCCACGCCATGGGGGTTCCGATCTGGCTTGAAACCGAAGATGCGATGAATGCCGATGCCAGATTTCATCGTCTGATGGTTGCGCAAGATACGGGCGGCGCCATTCGTGGCCCTGTACGCGGGGATATCTTCTTTGGTCCAGGCGAGGACGCCGCCCTGCATGCCGGTCACATGAACCGCAAGGGACGTAAATTTGTTTTGCTGCCGGCGTCTGTTGATCCGGTTAAACTGGTGGAGGCCAAACCCTGATGTTGCGTCACATCGTCCTGTTGCAGATCGGAGACGGTGTTTCGGCGTCGCAGATCACGGACCTTCTTGAAGAATTATCGCAAGTTGCCCTTGAAACGCCGGGAATTCTGGCCTTTGCTGCGGGTCCCAAAACATTGGGAAGCGGACTTAGTCAGGGTTTCACCCATGTATTGACCATTGATTTCGTCGATGGGGCGGCCCGTGATGCGTATCTTTCCGGTCTGGACAAGGACGGGGTCGGTCGCCGTATTTCAGAAATGACGGTCGGTGGGCTGGGCGGAGTCCTGGCAATCAATCTTGATATTTCGGATATGAAAACGCCCGACGACTTACCTCCGAAGAAACTTCAGGCGAAATGGAAATAATTATCAATCAGAAATAAATGATTGATTTTATTTTTATAAAACATGTTTCTTCTTGGCAGCAACAAAGGTGGATATTTTTCCACCAAAAAAAGAAAACGGGCAGGTTCATCCTGCCCGTTTGTAATTCCAGATGTTTACCGTGTTCTGCGCGGTAGTTACTGTGCGGCAACCACATTGGTACTTTCGTCGCCCGAAGCATTGCCACAGCCGCCGACACGCGATTTACGCTGGCGCTGGCTTTCGGATTTCAACTGGCCACAGGCGGCCAGAATATCGCGGCCACGCGGCCAGCGGATCGGTGCTTCGTAGCCAAGTTCAAGCAGCGTATGGGCGAATTTCTTGATATCGTTGGTCGGCGTGCATTCATAGTCCGACCCAGGCCATTTGTTGAACGGGATCAGGTTGAATTTGCAATGGACGCCCTTGACAAGCTTTGCCAGCGCACGCGCATGTTCCGGTTTGTCATTCACGCCTTTAAGCATCACATATTCCATGGTGATCGGGCGCGAATTGGACATGCCGGGATAATGACGGCAGGCATCCATTAGTTCCTTGAGAGGATATTTCTTGTTGATCGGCATGATTTCATTGCGCAGATCATCATCGGGTGCATGCAGCGAAATCGCCAGACCAACACCGAGTTCCTTGCCGCAACGCACGATTTCCGGCACCACCCCCGATGTCGACAGGGTGACGCGACGGCGCGAGATTGAAATACCTTCGCCATCCATGGCGATTTTCAGTGCTTCGCGGACATTTTCATAGTTAAACAACGGCTCACCCATGCCCATCATGACGATGTTCGACAGGCGACGGATGCCGTTTGCCGGGGTCGGCCATTCGCCGTAACTGTCACGGGCAACCATGAACTGGCTGATGATTTCACCGGGTGTCAGGTTACGAACCAGAAGCTGGGTACCGGTATGGCAAAACTTGCAGGTCAACGTACAGCCGACCTGCGAGGAAATGCAGACAGCACCACGATCTTCATTGCGATCCGGGATATAGACCGTTTCGGCTTCGTTACCGTCATGAAACTTCATCAGCCATTTATGTGTATCATCCGAGCTTTTCTGATCGGCTGTCAGAACCGGGCGACCGATATAGAAGTCCTGTGACAGGCGATCACGCAGCTTTTTGGAAATGTTTGTCATATCCTCGATGTCTTTGACACCGCGGTTATAAATCCAGTTCCACATCTGTTTGACGCGAAACTTGCTTTCGCCCATTTCGCCAAGCAGTTCGGTCAGCTGGTCGCGCGACAATCCCACAAGATCACGACGTCCGTCGGCAGCCTGCCCGTTTGCGGCGCGAGTTACGAAGTCGGTCAGCGTCGGGCCGCTCTGGCTGGCGGCGGCATTTATGGTCGCGTTTTCGGTCAGGACGTCGGTCATCCCGGGCTCTCTCTTTGGTTCTGGCAGTTTTATCGGCGTTTGTTCTTGGTCATCAGGCGGCATTAGCACCGTTTCCGGCTTTGTGCATCCGATGATTTGCAACGGGGCGGGACTATAACAGATTTTCCCGCGAAATGCTTTTGGCGCATAAACCATGGCCCCGCATATAGCGGGGCCGGGGCAATTTACAAACGATAAAATTCACATTGCAGCTATTTGCCGGACGCGATGCAGGATAACAAGCGCCTCAAACCGCAGGGATTTATCAGTTCGTTGTTTGCTCAGCTAACCGGTTTGGCGTCGCAAGCCTTTGAAATCGCGTTATAGGCTGCGGTAAACCCGGAAAGTGAATAAGTATCGGTGGTTTTCGTCCCGCGGGATGAATTGCCGACGACAACCATATTACTGCCGGCTTTCATGGCGCTCACCAGCTTGCGATCTTCTTCGCCATTCACGGCCCAGGCTGAATCCTCGTAGGTGAACAGTTTGAAACTCTTGGAATCGACTCGAAGATCAACATCGCTATCCTTTTCATAGGTATAGCCGGTGATGAAGCTGACTTCGTTGAACAGTTTAAGCGCCGGGCGGTGCGTAACCATGACATAGATTTTGCCGCGCTGGGTATAATCGCCTTTGGCGGAGGTCGGCTGGCTACCGATATAGCAAACTTTCTTGCCTTTTTCGGAATAGCTATAGGCTTCCCATTTTCCATATACATCAATCAGTTGCGGCGCATTTTGCGCAATCGCAGCCTGAGAGACCAAAGCGATGAGGGCGGCAGCTGCACCTGCCAGCGAATTTCTGACAAGACGATGGGCGTGTTTTTTCATGGGCTCGCGTATCGTGTCTGAAGTTTCGGAACGATGACTTTAAACCCGCCCGATGTGGCGGATTTATGAGGAACTTTCACCCGAGAGTGCCGGTAAAAGGTAAATATTCGACCAAGGAAATTCTGGCATTTCGCGAAATTTACAAAAATCGGCAGCGATAAGCGGAAATTGCGCAAATAGTTGTTCCTTCTGGGATTTTAACCTTTGGCGTCTGCGGTTGCTCGGGCCTTGACCACCTGATCTAGGCAATCCTGGATTGATATTTTATCGGCACTTTTGCGTTTGCGGGCCAGCATATGTGTCATCTTGCGTGTTTCCCCTTCTGCTGCCGGGAAAAAGAACGCATCAAAAGAACATTCTTCGGATCGGTATTGCCAGACCCGTGCAGGACCCTCGCCGCGGGTCATTTCGGGTTCGCCGATTTTTTGCTCTACCGCATCCTCCGAGAGACCCATCAGGGTCTCAGCCTTGATCGATTTGAAGGGAACGGGCGGAATGGCAACCGTTATGCGTGGCGATTGCGATTTGGCAACGCCTGTTACGTTTACTGCTGCTTTGGTTGAAGTGTTGGTTGGTTTCGCTGTCGCGGTTCCTGCGCTGCCCGAGGCAGAAGTCCCGGATTTTTTCGGGATATCCTGGGTCACGCGTGGTGAACTGGTCGACTTGGCCTTGCCATAGTTCTGATTTGTGCTGCCGGGCGGAACAGCATTTCCACCACATGCTACCAGCGACGTCGCGATAAGTATCATCGCGCAGAGGAGCCCGGCGGGGTGTTTACCACGCCGGGGCTGTATCAGGGTTGTTAGGTTAAGTGAGCGGTTTGTGCCGGTCACGGATCAGATATCGTCGCTTTTGCGCGGAATGGTGATCGCAGCCGAGTGGCCGGTACGGCTGGTACCATCGTCGCTGCCTTCAACATATTCCAGCGAGCCCTTAATACGGGCACCGTTTTCAATCTGAAGCGCACCGTAGGTGATCTTGCCATTGATATCGGCCGAGCCGATGACAATGACACGGCGTGCCGTCAGATCACCTTCGAAGGTGCCGCTGATTTCGGCTTCGTCGACCTGTGCGGTGCCGACGAACGTGCCGCCCTGGGAAACTTCTAGACGGGTGCATTCCTTGATCTGGGCTTCGACATGGCCCTCAACGACCAGGACATCACAGGAACCGATTTCACCAGCCAAACGAATATCGCGGCCAACCGTCAGTTTTTTGCCCTCAGTGTGGCTTGGGGTGGCACTCGGACGACCAGCACTGCCGCGGGTCGGAATTTCAAGCGGACGCTTCGGGATTTCCGGGCGGAAGCTGGTGGAATGCGGTTTGCTGGACATTTTCGGTTCTTCCTTTGTGCGCGGCTGGGTGAACAGCTGCGGCTCACTACGTTTTTCTGTTTTTGTGGCGGTATCGTTGCTGGCACTCGCACTTTCGCTCGAAGCCGGTTTGATCGGCGAGGAAGCTGCGTTATCGGAAAGACCGCCGGAATTCAATCTGGAAGAAGATGTATCTGACGAAGCCGGGCTGCTGTCGACTGTTTTGTTGGCTTTTTTCTTTCCGAACATGGGGATGACCAAATCCTTGTCTTGCAGTTTTGTTTCAGGTTTCCGCCATTTTATCCGATACCCACCGGAATGGCGTCAGGCGGTGATCCGGTTTTCGAATGCACCCAGACGGACGGAGTAATGCACCATAAAGGCAGTTGCGATAATCGGCGCCACAAGGTTGACCAGAGGCACCGTCATCAGGAATGTCAAGCCGATCCCGGCAAACCAAAGTTTCGTCTGATGACTTTTGCGAATTACATTCACCGTGCGCACATCATAACGACGTGCAGCAACCAGTTCAAAATATTCGCGTGACAGCAGATAGCCATTCATCGCATAAAACGCGATAACATATACCGGACCGGCCAAAAGAAGCGGCAGGATCAGGATGTTAAGGGCCAGCGCCGTCAGCGCGAATTTAAGGCCGCTGATCAGCGCTTCGGAAATCGGTTGCGGGCGTGTTTCAGGAAGGGTCGGGTAATATTTGTCTTCGACCGCATCCGCGATCTGATCAAGCAGCAGGCTCGAGATCAGGACAGTGGTAGCCGGAAACAGCAACAGTACCAGAAACGCAAGACCCACGCCAAGCAGCCAGTCAGCGGCGGTTTCCATCCAGCCACCATCGGCAAAGAAGGTGATCGAATTCAACCCGAATCCGATCAGCAGCCAAAGCCCGACAATGATCGCCAGGGCACCGGCAACACCAATCAACACAACCTTGCGAAAGCGCGGGTCGGAAAACTGGGAAACGGATTTCAGAAAATCATTGATCATTGGCGGTTTTATCCTGCTGGCACGGTCACGATTGCGCACAAGGGAATCATGTCAAACATTACTAGGCAATCAAAATTAACAGGCCGTGAAATCAGAGGGGAATTTGACAGATTTTTAGCCTGAAGCGTCGGATAACTTACGCTTTAGGCAGAAAAAAGGCGTCCGGCCAGGGGGGAGAACCGGACGCCAGCGCTCCGATGATCTGGAGCGTGAGGAAAGGTAGGGGAGACCTGTTCCTCACACTTGGCTCCCACATCAAAATTCGGGAACCTTGTGACAGATTTTCATATAGGGACTGAAAGCCCCGTCTGCCATAGATCAGAGCCGCATATCGGCCATAAATTTCATACATGCCGGTGAAAAATTACAATCTGATTGATCGTTGCGAAACGACAATATTTGCAAGAGCTTGAATCGAAATGCTTAACCGTCCTGTCAGACGGTTTTGACAATTTCGTGAAGTCGATGCGAAATCTTGAAATCAGCCGCGCTGGTTGGGCCAGATACGTTCGAACTTGAACAGTTTCGGGTCGAGCGTGACACCTTCTTCGGTATTGAACAGGGTCACTGTCGTCTCGATCCCGGCGGGGTCGGTGACAATCCACTGGCGCAACTGCATCGGGTTTTCCTGGAATACAAGCGTGACACTGCCGGCACCCGGATCGGATTTGCGGACCATTTCAACCCGCATGGTTTCCGCAGTCCTTTTGAAATCAATAACCTTGACCTCGCGCGTCAGCGAAACATCCTTTGCCAGAATGATTCCGGCCGGGGTTTCGTCAATGTCAAAATAGGTCGGGGCGTTGATTTCCTTGTCGTAATAGATGAAATCGGATCCTGTCGAGACCAGCAAAATCTGTGCAGGTGGATTATACTCGAACCGCATCTTGCCCGGGCGTTGCATATAAAGTTTGCCCTCGGCGGCACCACCGTCCGACGAAATCTGGACGAAATCGGCTTTCAGCGTGGTGATGTCTTCGAGATAGTTTTCGATCTTGTCGATGGTTGCCTGATCAATTGCACCCGATTGCGCAAGTGCGCTTGCTGGGGTCAGGCTGATTGAAGCCGGTGCGGCAATCGCAAAGGCAGTCGCAAAGACGGATGCCGCCGTCATGGTGCGGAAGCGCGCGCCCACCTGTTTGATGCGGAATTTGCCGAATTTGCTGAAGAACGCCATGTGACAGCCTGTCTACCCGTTTAAGAAATTCTGTGATCGCGATTGCGAAACCGGAATGGCGAATGATAAAAATTCAGCCAAATTGTAACCAACCACAATATGTACAACATATCGCATCATTTGGCCGGGAAGGCCAGCCGGGTCAAGTCGCGCCCGCAAATGATCACAATTGGCCGGGTTTGGCCGCATTTGCAGCAGTGACCGGCTTTCCGGCAACAGGAGAAAGCGTTTCATGAGTCGCACCGTCGCCATTCAGATGGATCCGATCGCATCGATCGATATCAAAGGGGATTCAACCTTTGTCATGGGGCTCGAAGCCCAATCACGTGGTTATGACCTTCTGCATTATCATCCTGATGACATGTTTTATGACCGTGGCCGGATCAAGGCCGAAGTCCGCCCGATGACGCTTCGCTACGAAAAGAGCAACCATTACGATCTTGGTGATGCAAAGATCATTGATCTTGCAAAAGAAACCGATGTGATCCTGATGCGTCAGGACCCGCCGTTTGATATGAATTACATTACGGCAACCCATCTGCTTGAAGCTGTTCATCCGGAAAGTTTCGTGGTTAACCATCCCGGCCATGTACGCAACGCACCGGAAAAGATTTTTGTAACCGAGTTCCCCGATCTGATGCCGCCGACCCTGATTACCCGGTCAGCTGCGCGCATTCGCGATTTCCGAGAGGAATTCAAGGATATCATTGTCAAGCCACTGTTTGGCAACGGCGGGGCTGGCGTGTTTCACCTGAAACCGGGGGATGAGAACCTTAATTCGCTGTTGGAACTGTTTGCTGTCCAGTCGCGCGAACCTTTGATGGTACAGGCGTATTTGCCAGATGTGCGCAAAGGTGACAAACGCATCATTCTGGTCGATGGCAAACCGGTCGGCGCGATTAATCGTGTCCCGGCCGAAGGCGAGGCACGGTCGAACATGCATGTTGGCGGCGTAGCGGAAAAATCCATGCTGACCCCGCGTGAGCTTGAAATATGCGAACGCATCGGGCCGGAACTGAAAAAGCGCGATCTGATCTTTGTCGGGATTGACGTGATTGGCGATTATATGACGGAAATCAACGTCACCTCGCCGACCGGGCTTCAGGAAGTGAACCGTTTTGACGGATCGAAACTGGAGTCCCAGATCTGGGATGCGATTGAGAGCCGCCTGCCCTAACTGGGTTTCATGGTGGCACGATTTTCGGGGCAAGCGGTTTAACCACTTGCCCCTTTTTCTGGTTTTTCGGTCTGGCTGAAACAGATGGCCGTGAAATGGCCGGATTTTATCGACAATTCTGCACCAGTTTGCTGCCCATATCGGTTGATGTGACCGAATTCATGCCCGCAGGCTGGAACCAAATGCCTGTTTCTGCGTATGATTTTGGGAACCAATCATCGACAGGGCGGAATCCGATTGCATGGTGGATAAGCAAAACAGCGCAATTTCAACGAATGGCACTTTTGGCCCGTTCCTGTTCGCGCGTGGTAGCGACGATAAAACAGCCCGTCTGGCCGCTCTTGTGGTGACACCGGAAGGAGCCGATCCGACCGATTTTTGCATCATGGATCAGGATATCATAACCCCGGCAAAGCTTGCGAACCGGTTTGGGCGTGATTTCTGGCGTTATGATTTTGAGCTGCCGGTTGCATCGGATGCACGCTACAGTTTCGATTCCGAAACATATTATGTGAATACCGATTTGACTCATGACTTTCGGATCGGGTTTGTCTCGTGCAACGGGCAGGAATACGGCGATTTGGACCGGCCTTTGGCGGATCGCAACGCGCTTTGGATTGATCTTGGTCACGAGCATGAGAAACGGCCCTTTTCGCTGCTTTTGCATGGCGGGGACCAGATTTATGCCGATGATGTTTGGGAATGCCATCCTGATATTGTCGCGTGGCAAAAGATGCAAAAACGCCAGAAACTGGCGACAGATTTCACGCCAGACATGCATGACGGCGTTCTGAAGTTCTATCTTGAACATTATCTTGAAATTTATGGGCAGCCGCAGATCAGCCATATGCTGGCACGCGTACCGTCTTTGATGATGTGGGATGATCACGATATTTTCGATGGCTGGGGCAGCCACAAGAAATGGTTCCATGACAGTATGGTCGCCAAGGGGATGTTTGACTGCGCGCGCGAGGCATTCTGTCTGATGCAGCTTTGCACCACGCCGGATGAGTTGCAGCGAAATATATTGGATCGTTCCGGGCAAAGTCTTGGCTGGCGTCTGGACTTCCCCGGTTTTTCCGTGCTTGCACCCGATCTTCGATCTGAAAGAACCCCGCACCGGATTATCGGGGATCAAGGGTGGAAAAACCTAATTGCGACATTAGATTCGATACCGAAACGTAATCGCATTTTGCTGATGTCGAGTGTACCGGTGATCGGCCCGCGCCTGTCACTGGTCGAGGCGATTTTGCACCTGATGCCCAGTGCCCAGAAATACGAAGATGACTTGCGCGATCAGTGGCAAAGCCGTTGGCATCGCAAGGAATGGTGCCGTTTTCTGGAAACGCTTGAAGAAGTTGCCAATGATCGCAATCTCGATATCACCCTACTGTCGGGGGAAATTCATGTGGCAACGCGCGGTACGTTTGAAACAGGTGGCAAAACCATCCATCAACTGGTGGCATCGGGGATTTCACATACCGCTCCTCCGGTTGCATTCGCACGGGTGCTTGGTCTTTTGGCATGGATTGGTGACAATCCCCTGCCCGGTCGTCCGACCAAGCTTAAACCGCTTCCGGGGCGATTTGGCACTTACTGCGCGGCGCGAAATTACCTGACACTGGACCGCGAGGATGAAAACTGGCGCGCTAACTGGCATCTGGAAAATATTGGCTGGACGCCGGATTTAGATATCTAGGGAGGATCGCATGGCACCCACCATGCAGCTTTACTATGCACCGACTTCGCCCTTTTCACGCAAGGTAAGGATCATTGCACGTGAATTGGGCCTTGAAGGCAAGATTGCCGAAATCATGATCGATCCCTGGACCGATGCGGCGTTACGCGAGCACAATCCGCTGGCCAAGGTGCCAACACTTGTGCTTGAAAACGGGATGTCGGTCTTCGAGTCTGCGGTAATTTGCGATTACCTTGATGAAGTTGCCCGTGCAAATGGCCGCGAGACAGGCATCATTCCCCATGAAGGCCCGGAACGGCTAAATGCCCTACAGTGGCAGGGATTGGCCGATGGCATGATGGCTGCAACCGGGCGCCTTTTTGCCGACAGCAGGCGACCGGAAAACGAACGTTCCGATTTCGTAATGGACAGACAGCATGCGGCAGTACAAAGAAGCATTGACGTTATAGAAGGCGGTATCATCAGCCTTGCGACGGACAGTCCCGATATCGGCATCCTATCGGTCGCAGTCGCCCTTGAATATGTCGATTTTCGTTGGCCAGACGGGCGCTTTGTCGTTTCGGATGATCTGCGTCACTGGATATCGGAACTTTCGGATCGTCCGTCGATGATCGCCACGCGGTATCATCTTTTGCCGGTTTGACAGACCTGACCTGCATGGATGCGATATTGCCCGCGCAGTTTATACCGGCTATAGCGTGGCCGGGCTGCCAAATATGCTATGATGCCGATAGCAACTTTTCAGATGAAACGGGTTTCATGACCGAAATTACCAAATCCATGCGTGAACGGGCCTGGGCCAGGGCTGGGAAAATCCAGGGCGAGGACTCCGCCATAGTGCGCAAGCACCGTGCAAGCGGCATCACGATGAAAAAGGAAAGCTTTGGAAAGTTCCGCAATTTCGGATGGACTGTGGTCGATGGTGTTGCCGTCCCGTGCCGCAAGGAATTCCTGCCGTCACGCGATGAAAACGCGGATATCAGCGAAAATCCTGAAGATTAAGGCAGAGCCCGAAGATTAAGCTGTGGCGTGAGGCGCTTTACCGGATTAACCCGCCTGTTCCCGTGACAGACTGACCAGATCGGCCAGAAGCCGTGACGAATCCGGGCCAGAAACCATGCTTTCAAGTTCGGCCTGGGTTTTTTGCCAGATCGGGAAAGCGCGCACCAGAAGCGCCATGCCCGGATCGGTCAGGGTCAGAAGACGGCCACGCCTGTCCTTCGGGTCAGGCTGAATATTGACGAGCCCGCGCCGTTCCAGCGGTTTGAGATTGGCTGTCAGTGTCGTTCGATCCATTGCCAGCAAATCGGCGACATCCTGCATATGCGGTGGATGGGGGCGGTTAAGCGACATCAGCAGGGAATATTGCCCGCTAGTCAGGTCAAGCGGACGAAAAGCATCATCAAACCGGCGTGCAATCGTGCGCGCCGCCCGCCGGACATGCAGGCATAGACAACTGTCACGTACCATCAATGTCGATGAAAACGGGACTTTATCGTTCTGGTTGAAATCTTTTTTTGACATATGATAATTATGTTGATATCAACGTATTTGTCAAACGGGAAAATAAGAAAATACTGATCAACCTTTTGGTTCAAAAGCGCCACCACGCCTTTGATCTTTACGACAAACTTCCGAACGGCAAGGAGGAAGCCCCAATGCAGAAGATCAGCCCCTTTTTGTGGTTTGACGGCAACGCCGAAGAGGCCGTCAATTTTTATGCGTCCGTTTTTCCAAATGCCAAGATCGGCAAAATCCTGCACAGCAGCAAGGCCGGACCTGGGCCTGAAGGCAATGTTTTAACCGTAAGTTTCGAGCTCGAAGGTCTGCAGTTTACGGCTCTTAACGGCGGACCGCAGTTCAAGTTTACCGAAGCTGTTTCCTTCACCGTGTCCTGCAATGACCAGGCAGAAGTTGATTATTACTGGGACTGCCTTTCTGAAGGTGGAGAACCCAGACAGTGCGGCTGGGTAAAAGACAGATTTGGCCTTTTCTGGCAGATCACCCCGGTCCGTCTTATCGAACTGATGAACGATCCGGATCCCGACATAGCCGCCCGGGTGGCAACAACCATGATGTCGATGGAAAAATTCGACATCGCCAGGATTGAACGTGCCGCCAAAGGCATCTGAAAACTCGACGCAAAATTTTAGCCAGTCCCTCGCACCACCAACGCAAGGAAACCCCTCATGACTGATAAACAAATCAAAGATCAAGCTGCCATCCGCGAGATTTTCACCTGTTGGTCAGCGGCGGCGCGCAACAAGGATCTCGGCGGTGTCATGGCGTTATATAGCGATGATATCTGCTCTTATGACGCAGTCGGTCCGCTGCAATTCAGTGGCCGGGAAGACTACCGTGCCCATTGGGAACGCTGCATGGCGTTTGATGACGAATTCATCATGGAACCGCAGGAACCGATAATTCGTGTTTCCGGTCATTTGGCAGTTGCACGGTTCCTGATCCGGTGCGGTATGCGCAAGAAAGACGGGACCGAGCAGGCAAGCTGGATGCGGTCAAGCTACCACCTTGAAAAGCAGGGTGGTGAATGGCGCATCGCGCATGAACATTTTTCCGTGCCCTTTGATTTTGAAAACGGTGCCGCCCAGTTCGGGTTGCAGCCGTAAATCTCCAAACCCAACAGATTTTACACATAAAGGAACGCCCCGATGAAACTTATCACCTATCTGAATTTCGATGGGAACTGCCGCCAGGCATTTGAATTCTATCAATCCATCCTGGGTGGTGAACTGATCATGATGCCATTCGGCGATACACCAATGGCTGCTGACTCGTCTGAGCATAATGACAAGATTGCCCATGCGTGCCTGATGGGCGATGGCTGGCATTTGATGGCATCCGACTGCCCACCGGAATATTTCACCAAAATGCAGGGCATGACAGCATCCCTGCATTTTGAAAATGCGACCGACGCCAGAAAAATGTTCGATGCCCTTTCCAAAGACGGCCAGGTGACCATGCCGTTCGAGGAAACCTTCTGGTCGCCGGGTTATGGCATGTTTACCGACAAGTTCGGCACACCCTGGATGATCAATACTGAAATGTCGCCGGAAGACGGCGCTGGTTGCGCCTGATCTGTCGCGGACAAACGACTTGTTGCCTTGATCCCCGTTTCCCGCCAAAGTGGTATATATAACTTGAGGTTACGGGGATCAGCACCATATGACAGCACGGGTTACGACCGTCGCCTTTGCCGGGATTGATACAATTCCGGTCGATGTGCAGGTCCAGATGGCAAGCGGTTTACCGGCCTTTACCGTGGTTGGTCTGCCTGACAAGGCAGTTTCCGAGGCACGCGAACGCGTACGGTCGGCCCTTTCGGCGATGGGGTTGGCACTGCCGCCCAAACGCATAACGATCAATCTCGCTCCGGCTGATTTGCTGAAAGAAGGATCGCATTTTGATCTGCCGATTGCACTTGGCCTTCTGGCCGAGATGGATGTGATCGGGCACGAGGATATCGCCAGTTTTGTTGTGCTGGGTGAGCTGGGACTTGATGGCAGCGTTACAGGTGTTGGTGGGGTTTTGCCAGCAGCCATGCAGGCCAACAGCATGCAAAGGGGGATTATCTGCCCCATCGATAATGGAGCGGAGGCTCTTTGGGCCGGTGAGCTTGAAATTCTCGCACCATCACGCCTGACCACCTTGATCAATCATTTCAAGGGTACACAAATCCTCCCGCGACCAAAGATGCCCAAGACTGAACCATCGCCTGTCTCCCAGCCCGATCTTCGCGATATCAAAGGGCAGGAAAGCGCCAAGCGCGCGCTTGAGATTGCTGCGGCCGGGGGACATAATTTACTGATGAGCGGTCCTCCCGGTTCGGGAAAATCGATGCTGGCGGCAAGGTTGCCGGGGCTTTTGCCAGAACTGGATGCCAGACAGGCACTTGAAACGACTGTCATCCATTCGGTTTCCGGCATGTTGCCTGAAGGCGGGCTTATTCGCACGCGACCATTCCGACAGCCTCACCATTCAGCGTCCATGCCTGCACTTGTTGGCGGTGTGTAAAAATCAATAAATTATTAGAATGACCAATTTAATATGAGACTCTATATTCAGTGAAAAGTGAGAATATAGTTCTTAGAATCCTAAATATCTCTTTCTGAAGTTAGACTTATAGAAGTCTTTTGGATAAATATAGCATAGTATAGAGTTCATCTTCACTCATTACGTCATGTTTTCGTCCATCAAGAAATAACATCCTACATTTAGCGTTGGTATCTTCTTTTTCACAAAATGTCCGCTATGCAACACGTCGTGCTGCTGTGGATATTGCTATAATAGTATCAGCATGGCATCCACTGCTGACAGCAAGTGAGAAGGGGTTCTGAAGACCGCAATTCGGAGCAAGCATGGTCAAAGAGACCGAAATAGTCGAGCCGGCGGAAAACAATCATACGCCGCCTGGCTGGCCGATCGAGTTGATTGAGTTCGAACCAAGTGGTAAAGCGCCGAAGTCCCCCCATGGCAACGGCGTCTACCGTTTCAGTGCCGCGTTGACGCTGAGCGTAATTCTTCCTCGCCGTGGTTGGACGCTCATCAAGCAGACCAAGAATTACGCCTATCTTAGACCACCGGCCGACCAACCAAACCCACCGTTTCGCATCTCGATCGCGGTTCCGACGCGGGCGGAATGTGTGGCCATTGCCAAGCGAAGCCAAGCGCGCGGTAAATCGTGGATGGGACAACTCGGAGAGTGGCCAGTCTTGTATATCCACGAGCGCAACCGCGACATGCGTGAGATGTGGCGGAATAGAGACACCGGCAAGATAGAGACGATACTTCACCCTGTTCCGCTGCAGTCGAGCCTTCATATTGGGGAGTGGGGCATTTGGCAGGCTGAGGTCAATGACGATAGCGGCGACTTCGTGGTCACTAGATTCTCGCCAGAGCCATGCCCATTAGAAGGGGCGACTGACCAACCGACGACTGCGCCGGTTGTTGACCTCTTCGAGGGTGCGGAAAGGGCTGTCGTTCTCACAACCTATGAACGGAATTCCGAGGCGCGCCGAAGGTGCATTGCCCACTATGGCGCCACCTGTCAGGCATGTGACCTCGACTACGAGAAGAAGTATGGTGCGATTGGTGCAGGCCTAATCCACGTGCACCACATCACGCCGATTTCGAGAGTCAGTCAGGAATATCAGGTGGATCCGGTACGCGATCTCGTTCCGCTGTGTGCCACCTGCCATCACGTGGTCCATAGACGTGAACCCCCATATACCGTCTTGGAAATCAGGCGGGCGATCGCAGAGCGAGCGGCCTGCCCGTTGTCAGGACCAAGGGAAATCTGAAACACGTTGGCCAAGTCTATCAGTATGTCCAATGGGGAGAACGTGGCATCTGGCGTGAGATATTGGAGGGATTGGCAACGGAATGGGAGGATGCCCTTGTCTTTATCGACAGTTCGGTTGTGAAGGCTCACCGTGCAGCGGCAGAACAAATTAAAGTTTACGCCGTCTTAAATGCGCTCGGTCGTCCATTGCGGCTTACGATCAGTGGCGAACAACTCAATGACAACAAGATGATCGATTGCTTGCTGAATTGGTCGAAACCGCCATTGGCTATCGCCGCTGACAAGGCGTAGGCGGTACACATTTCCGTCAGGACATCATTAATGAAGGAGCTTTGTCGGTTATTTCAACCAAGGCAAACGCCAAAAATTCGGTCCCTCACGATATTGTCCTCTACTTCATTAGCAACTTTGTTGAATGCTTTTCTGTCGCATGAAGGATATGCGGCGGCTGACTGTTTGATACAAAAAATGTGCTAAAACTTCCTCAATATGGTCCGGATTTTTGCAATCAGATGCTGGTGCGGTTGAGTCTGGACCCTAGTGAATTCTGAAACGCAATAATTGGCCCAGCCTAAGAATACCTCTTCACAAGCGCAACTATTGATTGATAATGTAATTGCTAATTTGATGGGGTAGCGTGATGCGTTTGAAAAGTATTTCAATAAGAAAATTTCGACGTCTGAACGATGTCTCGATCGATTTCGACAACAAAGAAACTGTCTTTGTTGGCTCAAACAATAGTGGCAAGACCTCTGCAACCGCTGCTGTTCGCAGCTTTCTCGGTAATCGGGAATTCAAAATACATGATTTTTCGATTCTTTCGATTTCTTCTATCGATTCGTATGATCCCGAGAAAGAAAAGAGACTACCTCAAATAGAGCTTGATCTCTGGTTTCACATCGATCCGGAATCAGTTGCCTTCGGTCAGGTATTTGCCCTTACGACGAGTCTTGCCGCCGATTTTTCGGAAATCGGAATGCGCTGCGCTTTCGCTGTGGATGATGTGGCAGAACTCTGGAAGCACTACGATACAGCTTTTCCAAAGAGAGAAGATAGTACCCGAAAACGTTCCTTAAGCTTCTTCCTTGGAATAGAAGGCAATCTAAGAAAGTACTTTGGGATCAAGCTTTCTTCCTTGCAAAGACTTGAACAGGAGCTGGTGGCAACTCCGCTCGCCGCCCAAGAAGGTAAGAAAATTCTCAACTCCCTGCTGCGTGTCGATTTCGTAGACGCACAACGGAATATTGATGATGAGAACGCCGCAAGAAGCAATAGGCTGTCAGATGCTTTTGCAACGTATTACCGGAGAAATCTGGAGCAAGCGGATCTTGCTGAAGAAGCCATCTCTGTCATCGAACAGAACAATGAAAATCTTACCAAACACTACGGCGAACGATTCAGACCACTGATGGAAATGATCGGAGGACTTGGCCTCCCCTCCGGCAATGACCGCGCGATTAAGGTTGTTTCCACTCTCAGTTCGGAAGTCGCGTTACGCGGAAATACAGAACTCTTCTATGTCGATGTCAACACCAACCATGAGCTTCCCGAGGCCTACAACGGACTAGGTTTTAAGAACTTGGTGTTTATGGCAATTCAGGTCGATCATTTTTACCGACAATGGCTTGCAACTGAGGAAAACCGGCCGCTTTTCCAGATGATTTTCATCGAAGAACCGGAAGTACATCTGCATGCACAGGTTCAACAGACGTTCATACGCCAGATGTGGGATGTCCTCACAGCTGACGCTCCGAGGGAAGAAACCAAGCCTCAGCTGACAATAACAACGCATTCGTCGCACATCCTCGATACTGTCGATTTCTCTAAAATCCGATACTTCCGTCGTTGCCAGATTAAAGACGAGCAAGATGAGGCAACGTTTCAGGGAACAACGGTACACAGTCTTCAACAATTTCAACCGGAACCAATCGAATTGGGCGGTGAGATCATCGAGCCCAATCAGGCCCTCTCTTTTCTCAAGAAATATCTAAGACTTACTCATTGCGATTTGTTCTTTTCTGATGCGGCCATTCTCGTTGAGGGTTCAGCAGAAAAACTGCTTTTAAATCGAATGATCGACATATCGGCGAAGGAACTGAACAAAAAGTATCTGACAATTCTGGAGGTAGGTGGAGCTTACGGAATGCGCTTTTCCGGCTTGCTGGAATTCCTTGAAATACCCTACCTGATCATCACCGACATCGACTCCGTTGATCCCGTCAGAAACCGGGCGAATTGCGTCGCTACACTTGCGGGAGCCGTATCATCGAATGCAACACTGGGATATTTCTTTGGAGAGACAGGAGTTGCCGAACTCTCTGCAAAGAGCTTCGATGATTGTCTGCAAGCCGAGGGAATGCGTTTTGTCGCTTTTCAAAAACCTGTAGCGGTTAACCGCCAAGGAAACGCTCATACCTTCCACGGAAGAACCCTTGAAGAAGCCTTTGTCTACGAAAACATTGAACATTTTCACGAAGATGGACTCAGCATCGGCATCGACCTGCCGGATGACCCAACCGAGTTGCAGGAAGCAGTTTGGAAACGAATAAAAAGCGACACCTTCAAAAAAACCGAATTTGCCATGGATGTCCTTGCATATGAACTACCGGAAGAAGAAGACAAAGAAGCTAACGCGGAACGGAACCGGGACTGGAATGTCCCCAACTACATCGCCGAAGGCCTTAAATGGTTGGAGACACGCCTCTCTCAAAACCAAGGAGCCGGCGAATGACCGTAACGCTCAAACCAACCGATGCTGACACGAAAATTGCTGAGTGTATCACCAAGAACATATCTTTTTCGGTTATCGCAGGCGCGGGATCAGGCAAGACCACATCGCTCGTTGAAGCCCTGAAAGGAATTCAGAAATCCTACGGAAAAGAACTTCGAAAGAACGGACAGCGTGTGGTGTGTATCACTTACACCAATCGCGCGGTTGGGGTCATTTCCTCTCGTCTCGGCTTCGATGATATTTTTTTCGTTTCTACCCTTCACGGATTTCTTTGGGCGGAAATCGCACGCTTTCAGGACGCTATTCGGGAAGCCCTACGTGATGCAATTATTCCGCAGTATATGGAAAAGGCTCGTGCGAAAGATAACGGAGGAACATCCCAGACAGCGCAAAAGGCAAGGAAAGACCTTGAGCGCCTGACCGCTGAACTTGCTGTTCTAAACGAGCAAAAACCACCGGTTTTTTATGAAGAAACTGTCATCAGCGACTACTCCAAATGTGTTCTGAACCATGATGATGTTATTGACGTCGCTGCATATATGATCATGAGAAAACCGCTCTTACGCAAAGGGCTCGGTTTCAAGTACCCCTACATTTTCGTCGATGAGGCTCAAGACACCTTCCCGCAGGTTGTGGAAGCCCTCAACGCTGTTTGCGCCGGTGAAGGGTTACCTGTCGTTGGTTATTTCGGCGATCCGATGCAACAGATTTATGATAAGCGCGCCGGTGATTTTGCGGGTCCAGAAGGCTCCGAAAAGATCCCGAAGGAAGAGAATTTTCGAAGCTCTACCACGGTAATCGACCTTCTTAACAACTTCAGAACTGATTTGAAGCAAGTTCCTGGTGGGAAAAACGCCGACATTGAGGGTAGCGTTTCGATAACCGTTGTACAGGCCCCTGATCCGGCCGGTCCAAGAAAGACCTATACGGCTGAACAACTAGATGAAGTGACGGCGAAATTCGAGGAAGCGGTTAAACTGTGGGGATGGACCGATGATACCCCTGTAAAGCATCTTTTTCTGGCGCGACAAATGATTGCGCGCAGGCTCGGTTTTGTCACACTGCACAGGTTATTTACAGGTGATTATTCATCGTCCAGATCTCAATCTGATTATGAAGACGGAACGCACTATCTTCTTAAACCTTTCGTGGACGGCATTTTCCAATTGGTAGATGCGTCCCGGAACAGTGATGCCAAGAAGCTGATTGAAACACTTCGCAGAATAAGTCCTGCTTTTGATGACACCGGAATGAACAAGGACAAAACCCTTAAGCAGATGCTTGAAGAAGCTTCAAAGCACGCGACTGCTTTGGCGGAAAAATGGGAAGTTAATACGGTCAAAGAAATTCTGGAATATTGCAGCGCCAGTGCGCTTTATCCAATGTCAGAACGCCTTTCCAATCAGTTGGCCCGCGTTCCCCGCGATGCATATGATGCCGGCGATGAGGATCATCAACGGGAAAAGGGAGATTGGTTAGCCGATGATTTTTTCAAACTGAAGGCTGACGAACTTGAAAAATACATTGATTTTCTGGATGAAAACTCTCCGTTCAGCACGCAGCACGGCTCGAAAGGCGAACAGTATGACAATGTTCTTGTAATGATCGACGATATAGAGGCCGCTTGGAATAACTATAGTTTTTCAAAAGTTTTTACCCCAAATGTCGCAGGTGATCCAACCGAGCGACAGAAAGAACTTACGCAAAAACTAGCCTATGTCTGTTTTTCGAGAGCAGAAGTGAATTTGAGAATTTTGTTTTTTTCCCGCGACGCCGCCGCTGCTGGAAAAGAACTGATTGATCAATGCCTGTTTCGAGAGGACCAAGTCTCATATTTATAGATACCGTTTGATTTTGGTTCAGCATCTTATCTTAAAGAAATAATTTGGGAGAGAGTCGAAGTTATATGCGCTTTCTTGTCTCATCTGACATTCATCTGGGTTCGCCGATCCGCTCGGTCGCAATGCGTAACCCGGAATTGAGCGACCGACTGAAACAGGCGACCCGCGATGCGTTCATCCGCATTGTCGATTTGGCTATCGTGGAAAACGTCGACGCGCTGATACTTTCTGGCGACATCTTTGACAACGACCAGCCAGATTTAAAGTCGCGCGCCTTTCTGAGCGCGCAGCTGGCGCGTGCTGCGGACGCAGATATTCCGACTGTGCTGATCCGTGGCAACCATGATGCGCTTCTTGATCACCGTGCCTATGGAGACCTAGGCCCCAAGATCCACCTGCTGCACAAGGACGAGCCCAGCAGGGAAATTGCTGGCGTGTGGTTCCACGGGCTGTCATTCGATACAGCACATGTTTCAAAGAGTTTCCTGCCTGACTACCCGGTTCCGGTGGTGGGGCAGAAAAACGTCGGGCTGATGCACACGTCTCTCGACGGATCTCCCGGACATGACCCTTATGCTCCCTGCTCCGAGCAGGATCTGATGGCACATGGCTATGACCTTTGGTGCCTCGGACACATTCATGCGCCGTTCGAGCGATTATCAGGTTCGGTTCTCGCGGTGATGCCGGGTATTCCGCAGCCTCGCCATTTTGGGGAACGCAAGGGCGGCACCATAGCGATTGTCGAGCTTGGGGACGGCACTCCTGCAATCGAGAGGCATCAGGTCGGGCACCTGAGATTTACAGAATGCTCGCTGGATTTGACCGATTGTTCCGACGTTCCAGAAATCCTGAAATTACTTCGAACCGAGCTTGAAAACACGCGGGATCCTGAACACTATACAGCGGTGCGCCTGAGGGTGACCACAGGTCACCATACGGCCGAGATGCTGACGGCCCTTGCGAACGAAGTTCTTGAAAACATCGATAGCGTGTTTATCGACAAGATCAGAGTGACTATCCCCAAACATCAGGTCGAGTCCAAGGCAGATGATCTTTTGCGCCTGATGCGGAAGGAGCTTAACGAACCGGGCTTTCAGCTCGCAAGCGCAGAGATCCTCAAAGAGCTCAGAAATTTACTGCCCCGGGAAATCACTGACGAATTGGCTGAGGAAGCTTTGGATGATCTCCTGGAGGAGGCCATCAACGAGGTCACACTGTCTCTACACGCCGGAGCCGCAGAATGAGACTGAACCGACTTGATCTCATCCGCTACGGTCGATTTGATGGTTCGGAGATCGTGCTTCCCCGTCCCATCGACGGCAACCCGGACGTTACCGTGATCTACGGGCCTAATGAATCGGGAAAATCCACTGCGTTTAACGGGTTTCTGGAACTTCTCTTCGGTATGAAGTCAGGAATCCACCCCTACGCTTTTAAATTCGACCGCAACGATCTCCTGGTGGGGGCGGAGCTGCACATACCGGGGCGTGGAGCGATGATCCTGCGACGCAACGGTAAACGCACACAATCGCTGCTGGACGAACAGGACCGCCCCGTCGCAGACATCATTCTGTCGAGTGCGCTCCACGGGCTTGGGGAGGATGACTATGTCGAACGCTTCTCACTAAATGACACAGGACTCCGTGAAGGTGGCAAGCGAATTGCGGGTGCAAAAGGAGACTTGGGACAGCTGTTGCATGCTGGTGTGTCGGGACTGACCAATATGGCAAAAACTCTGGAAGCGATGGCGGCTCGTGCCGAACAGTTTCACAAGAAAGGTGGGCGAAGCACAGCTATCAAAACCGGCAAAGATCGATTAAAGGAAATCAGTAACGTACTGAAAACGGAGCGTTTGACACCAGATCGAGAAAGATTCCTTCGCAAGGAAAGAGACGCTGCAGGAAGGGCGTTCGAAGAAGCTGACGTTGAACTCGCACAGGCCAGAAAACGACAGGCAGCGGGAAGGGCTGCTCAGACCTGGTACGACCGGTCTGAGGAAATAAGAAAAATCGACGAAGTCCTTGCCGGTTTTCCCAATGGTCCAGATCTGAAGAAAGGTACCGTCGAACAGGTTTTCGCTCTCGTCGAAGCCATTTCGGGTAAGATGGAAAGCATCGCAGATGCGGACGGGAGGATAGCACAACATGAACAGGTTATCGCGGAAAACAAAGCCGACCCTATTGCAACGGATCTCGATGCTCAACTCAGAAAGCTGGAACAAATAAAAGTTGAGGACACTTCTCTGATATCGCGAGCGGACACGGCAATATCCGATTTGGAAAAAAAGACCGGTGAGCGAGAAGACGTGGCCAGCCAGATAGATCAGATAAAGGCAACGTTACACGCCTCCAATGAGCCCGTGGTGTCATTGGTACTGACGAACGAGGCGCTGGAAACACTCGGAAACGCGGCACAAGCCTGTCAGGCCACCGAAGCTGAGTTGAAGGCAGCTCGGGACTTGGTGAAGGCAGCACGCGATCAGCTGGGTGATGAGCCAGCCAGGCCGCAGGATCTTTCGCAACTGCAGGTGGCGTTTGACGCTTGGCAGGCTGTGGCAGACATGTCTGGCTTAGAGCAGGCACTTGAAAGGGAAAATGCGCGGCTTGTGAAAGCGGTGTCCGGCCTGCCTGCGTCATGGCCGAAGCTGATTGCAAACGGCCTTCCCGCGCGCGAAACAATTGAGGAGATAACGCGGAAGTGGAGCGACCTTTTATCTAGTATTGTTTCTGCCACAGAGGACCTTGAGACCCGAGAAGCGGAGTACAAAGCTGCGCGCGCGAAACGGGAAGCTGACGAAGGCGAACCCTCTTCGATTGATGCGGCAGCGACGGAAAAAACGCGCCGTCTGCGCGAGGCGGCTTGGCAGTCGCATCGCATCGCGCTCTCCGAGGAAACGGCAGACCGTTTTGAGGAAGCTATGTACGCTGATGATGGTGCACGTTCAAATTATCTGATGGGGACGGAGGCGCGTAAGCAGCTCGCCAATTCGCGCACGCTGGAAACTGCTGCAAAAGCCCCGCGCGACGCCGCCAAGGACAAACTCGACGGATTGATCAAGAGCCGAGACGACTTGTCGAAGCAGATTGTTTCAATCGCAACAGCTTTGGACTTGTCCTCAGAAACTGGACCGGTCGCGTTCGCCGGAAGGCTTTCTGCCCTCACGACAGCTGCAGATATCGCGGCTGACATTGCAGTTGCCGAAAAGGCTCTGGCAGAGCTTTCCAAACGTCGTAAAGCCGCTTTCGACAATCTGTCAGTCGCCGCCCGGTTGGTTGAGATCGAAAGCGAAGGAGATGACCTTCCGGCACGAGTTGATAAGGCTCTCACTCTTCGGGAGAGTGTTCGTGAGATATGGGATAAATGGCGTTCTAGTGAGCAAACTATCGCCCAACAGGAGAAAGTTGTCGCACATGCATTGGACGAAAAGAAATCAGCCTTCTTGCGACTTGAAACGCTGACAGCTCTACTACCCCTTCCTGATTGCTCGTCTATTGGGATTAAGATGGCATTGCCCCATCTGCGCACACTTCAGCAGCTTCATGGTGAACACGAAAATCTGGCGAGACGTGTTGACGCCCTTGAACGCGCAGTGGAGACTTTGGCCAAGAGCGCCGCACAATTGGCTGGGCTTCTTGAAGAGCCGTTCGACCCTAATGATGATCCCCTCCCGATCATTGATCGCGCCCGAGCACGTGTTTCCAATGCTGCCGAGGCGGATCGAATTAGAGAAAGTGAAAAAAAACGTCTGTCTGAAGAGGCCGAAGCCCGAAAGCGCGCCATAAACGCATGTGATGCAGCGAAAGAGCAGTTGGACAATCTGTTTGATGGGCAAGGCGGTGAAGGTCTTCCAGCAGCGGACCGTGTCACTCATTTGGCCGAACGAGACGAGTTGCGCAAAGAGCGCGAGAATGCAGATGAGCGCCGCAACGAAGCACGCGACGGTGTGGATCGTATGCTCTTTGACGAAGAGTTGGTGTATTTGCCCAATGCAACGCGAGAAGCGGAACTGCAACAAGAACTCGATGATAAGCAAACTACTCGTGATACCGCTCGAGACCTGTTCAATGAAAAAAAACGTCTCCACGACGAGGCTTACAACGCCGCTGACAACAGTGAATTAGTTGTAGAACAGGCCACAATCCTCGAAGAATTGCGAAGTGGCGCGCGGCAGGCGGCTGTTGCAAGGCTTGGCGTTTTGGCTGCACGGGGCGCTCTAAAGCGCCTCGCTGCCGAACGACGCAGCACAATGCTTAAGGATGTGGAAGAGGCCTTTGTAATCATAACGGCCAAGGAATGGGAAAAAGTCGTAGTCTGGAGTGAAACCGAGGGCGAAAAGCTGGTCGGCATTAAACCCGGAGCAGACCCGGTTCCGGTGGAGAAAATGTCGACCGGAACCATGGGCCAGTTGTATTTCGCCTTGCGACTCGCTGGGTATCGTAGCTTTGCACGCGACCTGGGGCCTCTTCCGATGATTCTAGACGATATTATGGAAACCTTTGATGATACTCGTGCTTCAGCCGCATTGAGTCTCTGTGCCGAAATCGGGCGTAGCGGGCAGGCAATCATCTTCACACACCATGCGCACCTCGTGGAACTGGCCCGCGAGAGCATTCCGGGTGTTTCCATTGTGGCGATGCCGGACTGAGCCGAAAATCTAGTGGAAGGTGAAACCAGTAGTCATCAATTCGTAGCGAAGACAAGTTGCTTCCAAAATTTTGCAGCTCATCATCCGGAAAGTTTCTAAAATTGGTAGTATTTTAGTTGATGGCGCGAAGCAGTCATCTGACAGCGTGAGCCAGTTCTGTCTTCTGGTATTATGACTATTTTGGAGAGGTATAAAGGGTTATGGAGTAGAGATAGTTCTCATCGCTATCCCGCGTGTCCTGCCAAGTCCATTTATGCACCGATGATTATAACCCTCCACCATGTGGTTCAGGAGACCGCTGATTTCACACTTTATCCTGCTGTTTACCTGTTTGATACGTGCCCGGTTGTAGACACTTGGTTAAGAAAGCTGACACTCAACCATCAGAGGGTTAGCAAGAACATCTTATGAGCCCCGCAGATTCTTCCTAGGCCGAGGGCGCGTTGGCCGATTTTAATGAGCCCGAAACGGGTTTATGCTCTTGTATGGCACATTAAAATATTGCCTTTTATTTTCCATCATCGTCACCCGTCTCAAGTGAGATTTCGAACAGCACAGGATGATGATCGGAATAATATTGCCGGAAGGTATTGTGATCGTAGAGGGCTCCCGGAAACTCTCCAATGCGGGCATCCCAGTATGGTCGGGTAGCATTAATCAGATCTAGGACGGCAAAATTCGGAAGAACCTCTGGAGAATGTGCAGGGCGGTATAGAACATGATCGTAGGGCTTCGGTCCGTTGACATTTGTGTTTGTCGGCAGACAGCTGTTGTTCAGCGAAACAAACCCCTCGGGAACCGCTGACGCAAGTTCGTCGCAATCCTCGATATTCATGTCCCCGAGAATAATGAAGTCCTGTTCAGAACTGTTTTGTGCGTTGATCCAGGCGGCAATGCTGTCGAGCTCATGCTTGCGACGACCGCTGTCGCGAGCACCAGGCATCAAATGCACCGAAATCAATACAAAATCAGGACCAGTCGGTGCTTTAAAGCCGGTTGCATAAGGGACGCGCTCATAATCAGGATGATTGCTGCGATCTCCCGCCAGAAAACCACTCGGCAGTTCTGGGGCAGGAGTCACCCGCTCAGGTTTGTAGAAGGTGATGAACCACTCTGTTCCTGTTCCGCCTGTGTGAATCTGATCACCTGTTCCTGTGTCTTCTGAAGATAACACAAACGAAAACCCCTCTGCAGCCATAGCATCAACGAACTCTTTGGCTTCGATATCTGCCTGGTAAGAGGAGCCATCCGGATATGTGCCGGCGACTGGGGGCGCGACAAGTTCCTGAACCACCACCATGTCAAAGGGGGCGACGATTTTGGCCAGTGCCACGTCGTCCCGCTTTTTGAATGAACCGAGAAACTGAATATTGAAAGATGCCACGCTCAATGTTTCAGCGTGACTCATCGAGATATTGAGCAGTAGAGATAAAGAAAGAAGGCACGCTCCAACTAAGCATTTCATCTTCATATCCCCCAATGAAACGCAACCAATAGATGTAGAATATCACACTATCTCGGCATACGTTATTGGATAAGGGTTGAAGCCGTGCCTAAAGCCCAAACCGTCAAATTAACGCGTTAAGGCGTTTCTGATGTTTTGTCGATCTTGCGATCTGCGTAGTTTGACATTGATTTCAGCAACTCGAAAAACCGGTCACGCAACGCTTCATCCTCGATGCCGTAATAATAGCGCACAAGCTCCAGTGTCTCCCGCCGCTGCATGGGATCTTCGCGCGATATGATTGATTGAGTAATTGTTTTGCTGCGCTGCGCAATAGTCTTTCCGACGAGATCAGGCGGAAGGTCATCATAGAAATAGCTGATCGGAACTTCGAGTGCTTCGGCGATATCGTATAACCGGGAGGCGCTGACCCGATTGGCGCCTCGCTCATACTTCTGAACCTGCTGAAAAGTGATACCGAGCAGTTTGGCAATTTGTGACTGCCCTAATCCCTTAAGCATGCGCAATTCACGCAATCTTTTACCGACATGAAGATCAATCGGATGTGGTCCTGCGATCTTGGTTTTACGCCGTCCGTCACGCATCGTTTTGCGTGCGGTGCGAACATCTGGCTTTGTAACGGAAGACATTACTCGGTTGGTTCCGCGGGTGCTGTGAGAGCGAAATATGCATCAATTATCATTATGAAACAAAAAGGAAACCGGGTCGATCATCGGTTTTCTCTCATGTATCGGCGTTGGTGTCTTCACCGGCCGGGTTCAATTACCAATCTGTTGAGATATCTCGAAATAAAGTGGCCTCAATTGGCCAGGTGCAAGGCCATATTTCTTGGGGAGTGGTTTGTTCCAATCCAGGGAGAATATGATGATGAACAAGCATCAGGAGTTGCGGACGCGCTTGATCAAGCTCGTCGAGGATTTTGAGATGGTCAAAACAGGCAACGAAGAATATCGCGAAACCTATCTCTATCTGAGTACGGCCAGCAAGGCATTCAGATCTTTGGATGACGTGGGCGCGGTCAGACCAGACAAGCGTTTATAACAATTTATTAGGTTAGGGCACGGGCATCTTCGGGGAATGGGGCATTGCTCCATTCCCATTTGTATTTTTGGGTATGTTTGTTGTCATCGATTGATGAGGTTTGTGTTAATCATCAATATGTCTATTTAAATCTATCTTAAATATTAGTTTGTCCACAAAACTCCAGCCTCCCACAAGCTTATTGGCGGGATTGTCGCATATGCAGTCGTTGAAAAAATTGCCTGAGATATTCGCGACGTCGCCGTCGTCTCGTAAAATGATATCCAATGCGCTGAAGGCGCACAGAGTGAGACGGCTGGCGCGCGGGCTCTACACCAAGAATCTTGATGAACCGCTCGAAGACTATGTGCGTCGCCATCTTTGGGAAATCGTAGCGAAACTCTATGAAGAGCCCCTTCTTGACGGGCGCACTGCCCTGCAGCATGGGCTCGCCAATGATGGATGCATCTTTGTCATCACGTCAAAGGACCGTGACACTGCTCTCCCTGGTTTGACCATTTATGCTCGCCGGGGACATCAGCCGCTCTCAGACGACACCAGAACCAGCAACGGCATATATATCCCGAGCCCGGCACGCGCTCTGATCGAAAATATGGTTCCGTCCCGCGCCTCTTCACGGCGTATTGCGCGAACATATAGCCAGGATGAAATCGAAGCGTATCTCGAGGCCTATCTGGGGCGTTATGGAGAAGACGGACTAACCCGGTTGCGCGATCAGGTGCGGTCGGTCGGACAGCAATTGGCAATGACAGAGGACGCTGAAAAGCTTGATCAGATCATTGGTGCCCTGCTCGTTGAAAATAATGCTCTTCCAGAAGTTGCCGGGCGAACAGACAGGGGCAAATTGCGGATTGATGCTGATCGTGTGGTTCTGTTTGAAAAGCTGTTTAAGGTATTGCACGAATTCATTCCCGCAGATCGCCCGGTCTCTGCCATAAAACCAGCCAGCAATGAGCTCAGTGCGTTCTATGAGGCTTACTTTTCCAATTTCATTGAGGGGATCAAATTCGATATCGACGAAGCACGCGACATCGTCTTTGCAAACAAATTTCCCGAGGGGCACCGAGAGGATGCTCAGGATCTTATCGGGACATGGCAGGTAATTTCCGATGCAGCAGGCATGTCTGCTTATCCAGCGAACTTTGATGCCTTTCTTCGCCAGTTGCGAACAGATCATGCCAGTGTCATGCAGGGGCGTTCGGGCAAGAACCCTGGTGTATTCAAGGCCAAAGCTAACATGGCAGGAGGTTATGAATTTGTGTCTCCGGAAAAGGTGGCCGGCACCCTGAAAGAGGGATTTGCCATGCTGAGCCAGCTCAAGGGTGGGTTTAGGCGTGGTGTCTTTGCGATGTTCCTGATCAGCGAGGTGCATCCCTTTGACGATGGTAATGGGCGGGTAGCGCGCATTGCCATGAACAGGGAATTGTCGGCGGCCAATCAAGCGCGGATCATTATCCCTACAGTATGCCGGGATACCTATCTCGCTGCTTTGAGAAGCATGTCACGGATGGGGAATGCGACGGCGCTGATCCGTATGCTTGATTTTGCACAGCTTTGGACATTTGAGGTGTTGTGGCAGGATTGGGCTGAAACGCGCAGCATTCTTGAGGCGTGTCACGCGTTTCTGGAACCGGATGAGGCGAATGAACGCTATCTGCGCCTTGAGCGACCGCGATAGGTCCGTTGTGCGTATTCTTGGATGGGTTCCCTCCTAATTCAAGCTTGAGGGTGCGGTAAAGTCACGTTCCGCGGACTAGATGATTTTCTGTCCGACACGAGGGGACGTTTCCAGCCATTCACTGTCCGTGTTTGCTTCCGTCAGTGCTTCTGGATCCGTGGAGGCCAGAAGTTCGTCCAGCGTTAAGTCATCATCTCGTTTGGAAATTTTACAGCGATACATCTCGGTGCTCTCACTGCTCAAATACTGTTTTCTTCCCAAATAAGGTGCGTAAAGCCGGAGTTGGCGCGGCCGGACGATCAAGGGCCGCGTAAAAGGCCTCAACCGCGTCCGGATGCAATGTGAATTCGGTGCGGTCTGCAAGGTCTGACTTGGCCTGGCGCACGGCGGAGCGGATCAGATAGTCAGAGATGCTTGCGGCTTTTGAGAGTTTGGTTGCTCTGCGGATGAGTCTTTCGTCATCCGGGCAGACCCTGATCGAAAGCCGGCCGGTCAATTGCTCCTCGCTGGCTGCAGAATTCATCGGTTTGCTCCGAGTTCAAGCTGGGTGAGAATCGCTGAAGCTCAACCTTCTGAGGCGATCCTACCATTTGCAGCACTTAATGACAATTTTCATGCTGAGAGAGATAGTGGCTGTGCGAGGCGCGTAAGTCGAGTTTTCCGGTAAAATGAAAACCATCAGAAAAGATCGCTCACTATACTGGCCGATATGGCGGGCCAACGGAGATCTATATTACCTTTGGTAAATCATAACTGCTGCAAAGTCTAAAAAGTGTACAGTAACATCATCAACCAAAATGATTGATATTAAAAATATAAATAAACTATAGGTGCAAAAATCAGTGACAAATCTAAAATTAAATCTGAAATAATATCCAAATGGATAAACTATAAAACATTCAACTAAAAAATCTTATGTTAGCTGATATTGCTGGGATAACGCGTAATCCACAACAACACAAGAAGCTTACTTGAGATATTTTCACCGATTATACCCGCACTAAAGAATAGTCTTCCTAACCAACGGAGAGCTTGCCAGCTGTATCAGCAGCGATTAACCGTAAGTATCTCTTGGGACATGGTTACATTGTGCATCAAAAACAAAATTAAGCACGATTTTGAAACGCCTAGTCCAACATGCTCCTATCAGCCATACGTTTAATTTGGCTCTGTTCTTTTGTTTTGATTGTGCCAAGCCTTGCTGATGCTGCGCCGGATGCAGATGAGCAGCAGCGTATCATTCGTCAACAGCAACAGTTGCAGAGACAGAACGAGGAACGCAGACAGGAGCAGGAGCGCCTCTTAAGAGAAGTTGATCCCCCTAATCAACAGCGTCCTGCAATAGTGGATCCTGAAACTTCGGCTTCAGGAAAGTCATGCATTCTTTTGGAGAGCTTCCAGATAACAGGCGCACCAGAAGGTATGGACTCTCGACTTCGTGTCGGAGATTTCCCTTCCTGCAAAACGTTAACTGAAATCGATGCAATTTTAGAAGAGATTACGGCTTCTCTGATTGATCAGGGACTTGTGACAAGCCGTGCCTACCTTGTGCCGGAAGACTTAAACAAAAAGATACTCCACATAAACATCATTGTAGGCATTCTCGAAGATGTCCGGGTCAACCACCCTGATAAAGATTTGAATGCAAACCTTCTTTTGCCTGGGAAAGAAGGTCAAACGCTGAATTTGCGTGATATCGAACAAGCTATTGATCAGATTAATCGCCTTCCTTCTTATCAGGCAAAATCCGAACTTGTTCCCGGCAAGGATGTTGGCGGGAGTGTCCTTGTAATCAATAGTGAAAGCGATTTTCCCCTCAAAGGAAATCTGACTGTAGATAACAGTGGTCAGGAATCCACTGGCGAGCGTCAGGCAAGTTTCCGCGGTACGGCAGACAATATTCTGGGGCTCTATGACGGCTGGTACGTCAATGCGACCAAGGATATTGAACCTTCTCAGCCAGGTGCCAAAAGTGAAAGTCTGTTCTTAAACTTCTCCGTTCCCTACGGCTATTGGACGGCACGATGGAGCAGTAGCTACTTCGAGTACGAAGCCTTGGCAGAGAGCATTACTCAGGATTTTCACCTGAGTGGGAACAGTCAGACACACAGTCTGGAACTAAATCGTGTCGTCCATCGTGACCAGACCAGTAAAACCCTCCTTTCCGGAATCCTCAGCTTCAAAAACAGTCGAAATTATATCGAAGATGTTTATCAACAAAACCAAAGCAGGAAGCTTTCGGTAGCATCAATGGGGCTGCAGCACAGTCGCAGGCTTTGGGGTGGGGTCGCCAATGCAGCGGTTTCTTTTGAGCGTGGATTGAAACTTCTGGGTGCGCTTGATGACGACACCGTAGAGAGTTCGGACAGAAATCCCCCAAAGGCGCAGTTTCGCAAATATTCCGGCAATGTCGGTTACTATAGACCATTCAATATAGAAGATTATGAACTGGCATTTAGCAGCCAGGCATCGGCACAATGGACGCCAGATACTCTCTATTCAAGCGAGCGCATGAGCCTTGGCGGCCTCTATACGGTGAGAGGTTTTCGCAACGAGAGTATCAGCGGAGACAATGGTCTCTATGTGCGCAACGAGCTCCAATGGACATCACCCAGACTATCGAACGCGGATCTGGATGAGATCATCGGGCGCCCCGTCACGACGTTAGGTTATGACGTGGGCTGGATAAAGGATGATCCCTACGACCCCCTGGAAGGCGGTCGTGTCACAGGCCTAAGCCTTGGTCTGGAAATCAACAAATACCCGATAAGTGTCAAAGCCGTTTGGGAGAGAGCCTTGGACTCTCCCTCCTACATTACTCCTGAAAAGAATGTGTTCTTTTTCAGCCTTGGCTACAGCTTTGGATGAGGCCCGACCGGACAATGCTTAGAATCAAACAGTTCATCATATCACTCTCCGTCCTCTCGGTTCTCTTTAACCAACTGGCACCTGCCTATGCCGATGTGATTGTGGATACAGCTGCTCCGTCGAACCATCAGGCTTCCATGGATACGGCACCAAACGGTGTCCCCGTCGTCAATATTACGACGCCGGACGGGAACGGCCTTTCACACAACAAATTCAAAACGTTTGATGTCGACCATAATGGCGTGGTCCTGAACAACAGCGCTGTTGTTGGTCAATCCCAATTAGGCGGCCATGTCTTTGGCAATCCCAATTTAACCTTGGGGAATGAAGCAAAGACTATCCTGGGGGAGGTCACCAGCGGCAACTCATCATCCATCATGGGGATGATCGAAGTTTTAGGCCCAAGCGCGAATTTCATTTTAAGTAATAATAACGGCATTACCTGTAACGGTTGCGGTTTCATCAATATTCCGCGTGCGACCTTCACCACCGGTAATCCGGTTTTTAACGACGGGAAGCTTTATGGTTTCTCGGTGGACAAGGGGCGTATCAGCATTGAGGGAGATGGTGCTAACGCGGAAGATAGCAGTTATTTTGATATTATCGCCCGGGCTGCGGATATTAATGCGGCTGTTCATGGACAAGAAATATCGGTTATCGCCGGGCGTAACGACGTCGCCTTTGGGAATGGAACCATTACGCCCAAGGCAGATAACGGCACCAGCAAGCCAGGCTTTGCAATCGATAGCCAAGCTCTAGGCGGCATGTATGGCAACAGGATTTCCCTGATTGGGACCGAGTCAGGGGTGGGTGTTCGCGCCCCCACCAACATGGTGTCTGATACGGGCGATATCGTCATTAATGCAGACGGAACGGTAACCACCGGAAAAATCACCTCGGCTGCGAATGTGAATATCGCGTCACAAGAAAATGTTGTGATCGATGAGAAGCTCTATGCTGCCCAGGATGCCTCCGTTACGGCACAGCAAGATGTTGTGATCAATGAAGGTCAACAACTGTCATCAGCTCGGTCGATCGACGTTAACGCCCGGAATCTAACGCTCGAACAAGAAAGCAGCATTACCGCCGGCCTGGATGAAAGCGGCAATAGCAACGGAGCAGGCTCGCTTGCAGCAGACCTTTCCGAAAGCCTTGAGGTCAAGTCAGACAGCCTGCTTTATGCAAGCAAAGAAATCGTAGCGGAAGCCCGGGATATTGTTGTTTCGGGTTTTGTTGATGCTGATCAGGATGTCAACCTGCATACCAGCAGAGACATCATCAACAATAACGTGATTTCAGCTGATAGCGGTACCGTCCATCTCAGTGCAGACGGCGAGATTACGAACAACAAAATCATTTCATCGGATAATGGTGCGGTCGCCCTGACGGCGCAGGGTGATATTCTGAATAACACCGATGCGTCTATTTCCTCGTGGGAAGAGCTGGAACTGGAATCAGACAGCAGGATCGACAATGCAGGAAAAATTCTTGCTCAAAGTTCGATAAGTGCCAGTGCGAAGGCTGGGTTTTCTAACACCGGTACTATTTCTGCGTTGGGTGACGTAAATCTAAAATCAGAACAGACGATTACCAATTCGAACACATTGGTTTCCGGCGCAGATATACTTATCAAGTCCGATAAATTACTGAACAATCAGGGCTTTATTGGGTCGAAACAAAACATTGTTCTGGAAGGTGTGGGTGCCTCAGGCACAAAAGCCACGCTTATCCGCAATACAGGCGGTAAAATCGAGACAATACAGGGCGATATAACTTTTCGTGCTGATAACGTAGAAAATACAAGCACAGCAACCATTACATCGTCACGAGAGACGCGACGCTATAATTTCTGGAAAGGTGAGCAGGCTACAACTTTGCTCGACCGCGGTTATGGCTTTTTCTCCAACTATACAAGCTATGGAGGGTACGATCAGTTCTGGGATAGCGGTTCTGTCGGTTATGTTCTCGTTCCTAACCCAGACTATCTGCCAGCCGGTGTCACGTCCTGGACAGATCTGACAGGGGATGGATGGAAAAGCTATGTTCCATCCAGTACTAGCGCCCCCTTCAGTCTGGAAAACTGGACTCTCTACATCCCCGACGAAGCCCAAGCTCCGCCTTCCGGCGGCCAAATGATCCTCTATATCGATACTGACTCATTGCAAGGCGAGCATAATCCGGCGTCGATCGTTTCGGGCCATGACATTGTCTTTGATGTCACAAACACCCTGACCAACAATATCAGCTCAATCAGCGCAGCTAACGACCTCGATATCAGTGGCACAAATCTGGTCAACCAGGGGCTGGATATTAAAGAACGCATGTCCATGGGGACATCCTACAACAATACTGAAGGTATTCGTGTCGCCGGATGGGCACGAACCGGCATGCTGTTCCGAACGGGAACAGGCAGTACGCTGTTCTCCACCAAAATTATCGACAGCATCCCTTCCACTATTTCGGCAGGTGGCAATATCACGGGAAATCTGGCGGGCAGCGTTTCCAATAGTGATGATTTGCCCCAAGGTGCGGGCAGCGATACGCAAAATAACCTGAACGGCAATTTCCCGTTCAGCCATTCAAGTACGACAATTGTCAATGTCGAGCGCCCGGCAAGTCTATTGCCGGGAGAGTTGGCCGAAAGTCGGGAAAATCTGCTTTCGCCCGACAGGCTTGGTTTCTTTCTACAGGCACCGGAGAGTTCTCCCTATCTCTATGAGACAAATCCGATCTTCGCCGATCCCGGACTTTTCTATGGCTCGGAATACTTCCTGTCCCGTCTGGGCATTGATGATTCAGAAGCTCTGCCGAAGCGATTGGGGGACGCCTTCTACGATACGCGGCTTATTCGTGACATTGCTCTGGAACAGGCTGGAACACGCTGGTTGACAGACGGCGCCCTGTCCGATGCCGATATGATGAAACGACTGATCGACAACGCCGCAATAGAAGCAGGCAATCTAGAGTTAACTCCCGGTGTCAGCCTTACCGGTGAACAGATCGCGTCTCTCCAAAATGACATTGTCTGGTATGTCACAGAAATCATCGACGGCGAGGAAGTCCTGGTTCCAAGGCTTTATCTGAGCAACACCAGCAACATCGCCCTCTCCGAACGCGGAGGTAAGATACAGGCGAAAAATATCGATCTTGCCGCGGTCAATATTGTCAATGACGGGTCGATTGTTGCTGCAGATGAATTGAATCTTGGAGCGCTTGGTACCCTTGCCAATATCAGTGGCGTGATTCGAGGCGGTGATGTTGACCTCCAGGGTGGCAACATCGTGAACCTGACTGAAACGACGCGTACTGGAAACGGTGTCGACGCAATCGGCACGATTGTCGGGGAACGAAGCTCCATCTCGGCAAAAAATAATCTTGATCTGACAGCAATGGGGAATATCAGCGTTCTGGGTGCAGATGTCACATCAGATGGTTCTGCTTCAATCGTGGCGGGTGGCGATGTTGTTGTCAGTTCCGCCGAAGCACAACACCGGCATCATTTTACCTATTCCAAGGGCTCTATCAAAACAGACCGGACCATAAATATTGGCTCCAGCATAAGTGCCGGAGAAGATCTTTCTATTGTGTCTGGCAATGATACTACCATCGCGGGATCTTCGGTTTCCGCAGGTCAAGACGCTGACATTGCTGCAGGCGGAGACCTTACCGTCACGACGACGGAAGATGTCTATCAGTATGAATCCAAACGCAGTAGCAAGTCTTTCTTCAGTTCATCCAAGACCGAAGAAACCGGTTTTGAGCTGACAAACAATATAGCCGAGGTTTCGGCAGGCGGAAATCTGACTCTGACATCGCAAGAAGGAGATCTTACGCTTCGTGCAGCCAAGCTTGATAGCGGAGGTGAAACCCGTCTGGTAGCAGATGAGGGAAATATCGCACTTCTCTCGGCAAACGATATTGATCAAAAGAGCGTCACGCACGAAGGCTCCAGCATTGTCTGGTTCAGCACCAAAGACAGGGGCCATCATCACGAAACGGTGGTCATGACGGAAATCACCGCTGATGGCGGATTGGTGATCAATGCGGGCAATGGTGTTGTGGTTGAATATCGCGATACCGGAAATCTTGAGGATTCCGTTACCGCTCTCGCCGCAACGCCGGGGCTGGAGTGGATGGGCGAGATGATGGAACGGGATGACGCCACTTGGCATGCCGTTCAGGAAGTCCACAAAAACTGGGATTACAAAGCTCAGGGCCTGAGTGGTGCTGGGGCAGCCATCATTGCGATTGCCGTTGCCATCGTGACAATGGGGACCGGTGCTGCTGCTGCGATTGCCGCTGCGGCCCAATCAGCCGCTGCCGGGGCGGGAGCAGGTGCAGCTGTGGCAGCAGGAGTTGGTGCAGCTGCCAGTGCAGGATTCACAGCGCTGGCGGCGCGAGCCACGATCTCGTTGATCAACAATCAGGGAGATTTGGGTGCCGTTCTCAAGGAGCTTGGTTCCTCAGATTCGCTTCGCTCGCTTGCAACCGCAATGGTAACCGCCGGAGTGGCTGTAGGAATGGCCGGTGAATTGGGAATTGATCTCCGTGTCAGTGCCGAAATCGGTGACCAGGTTGCCTATCAGACTATCAGAACGCTTAGCGATACGGTTGCGCAAACAGCAATCAACGGAGGGGAACTTGCCGATAATCTCAAATTCAATATTGTCGGTGCCATCGCCAACGTTGCTTCGGCACAGTTGGCAAAAACCATCGGTGATTTCGCGGTATCTGAATCAATTGACGAAGGCGATATTCGTAAAGTGGTCCTGCATGCTGTCGCTGGGTGCGGGATCGGGCAGTTATCAAGCCAGAACTGTGCTGCTGGAGCAATTGGGGCCGGGCTACAAGAAATTCTCGGAGATAAACTGGGCAGCACAACTGACGAAACTGGTATGCAAGCCGAATTGACCGGTCTTGTAGCCGGATTGGCTGTCGCGTTGTCAGGAGGCGATGCCGACGCGGTTAATACGGCTGCATTCACAGCACGGCAAGCGGCGACTTACAATCGTCAACTCCATACCGATGAAATCGTGACGATTGAACAGAAAGCCAAGGAGCTTGCTGGTCAGGAAGGAATGACCGAGGCTGAATGGCTGGAAGTTCTTGGGATTGAAGCTCTGAGCCGTGTCGATGCTGACAAACAGGCAGGGTTGCCGCCGTCTGGCAATGAAGCAATCGCAGAGGTAGTGGCACAAGCTTTTAATGAAATGATTGCTGAGCACGGCGCTTCCTTTGTCGACAGCCTCGGCAACCAGCTCAACTTTTTGCAAAAGGACGATCACTTTAACAACTCAGCACTTTTCGCGCGAGAAATCACACAAAACCGGGACTTCTACGACACTGTTCTGGCGGACTATACTCCAACGGGAGCCGAGGCGCTTAAAGGTGTCGTTCGCCCGTCAACGCTGGCCCTGGCTGACGCGCTGCAATACAGCAAGTACAGGGAGATTGGAGGAGGCGGATTTTGGGATAGCCAGACACCTCGTGAACAGGAGGTTGCCCGGATTCTGGAGTTGACTGCTACAACTCAGCAGGCCGCTCAGGTTTATTCGGAAATTCGAGATAATCTGTCATCGGTAGAGACCCAGCTTGGTAACCCTGCCCTTTCGGAAACACAACGTGTAGAACTGACAGCCCAAAAAACCCAGTTGCAGCAATTGCAATGGGGGCTGGAGTCAACGGCAACTTCCATAGCATCAGGCATCAACCGGATTGCACTTTCAGGTGCCAATGAAGGTCGGGCTAAATTCATAGTTGAAGGGGCACAAGCCCTGACGCAATTTGTTAATGATGCGTTTATGGCTCCCTTGGGTGATAGTGCGGCTCAACTGCGAAACCAGGAACGGGTTGAGGGTTTCGTCGATCTGATGGCTCATATCGATGAATTGCCCGACACGATTGTGAGCGGTCTGCAGGAGAAGTTTCAGCAGGCGAATGCACTCTATGCAGAAGGCAATGTTCGTGAGGGTTCGCGAGTCTTTGGTGAAGCCCAGGCCGAGCTTGTCGGTTACGCAAGTGGAGTGGGTACTGCTGCGGGTACTCTTTCGGCAAAAACATTGCAGGCAGTGGCGAAACTTGCTCAAAGCCCTGATCTGGCCATTTTGTTAAAGTCGGCAACGCCAAACACTAAAGGTTTATGGTCGAAATCGGACTCAGGTTCCATCGTTGACAATGCATCAGGTGAAGTCTTTGAGGTAAAATCAAACCTTGATGATTTTGTTATTACAACGAATGTCGATGGAAAAGTTTATGTGTTCGGTAAAGACCCTTTATCGGGAGCGTCCTCAGATACCATGGATACAAAATGGGATGAGGAACAGTTTTATGAACAGTTACAGACTGCAGAAAATTTTAAAGCTAGTACCACTAACCCTCACCTGAAAACAAAGTGGCAGAAGGTTACTAATGCAATGTTCAAAGCAATGGAATTACTAGATAATATGGATGGGTAATATGAGCTTTATATCAAGGTTGTTTAAGTCAATGTATATTGCCAGAAAGATTAGTAATTCTTGGGAGGATATGGCAAAAGGAAATGTGGATCGTGCAAATAAAGAAATTGACAAAGCTTTCAAGGTATACAAGAACCCGCTTCCGGATGACCTTGCTTTTGGAGGTTATGTAAGATATCGAGCAAAACGTTTCAAAGATGCTGTTGATTTATATGAGAAGGCATTAATTTCGATAGAGAAATCAACGAAATTAAACCAAGACACAAAAAACTACCTAAAGATTTATATACGCAAGCCAATGGCTGTTAGTCTTGCAATGACTCAAGAAAAAAGTGAATTGTTTGATAATATTGCTAAGGAAGAGATGACTATTAATTTGAAGAATGTTTCAGATAGAATAAAGTCTATACACAGCATGAAAGATTTAGAGAAGGACAGCACCGTCAATTTGATAGGCTCTTAAATTCAAAGGTTTTCGATGAATGCGATGCGATCTGGAACTATAATGAAGAAGTATCCCAATATAGCTAGACAAAACCCTATACTTACATAAAAAAATCGGTTTGAGATATCGGGCTCATTGCCCGGCACAGAAAAACAAGGGCATGAGGAAGGTGCCGTAATCGGCCTTGTTAAGATTGATTTATAATCGATCGTTGTGCATCAAAAAATGATCTCTTCTTGCCACTCTGTTCTCATTCAAACGACTCAGACCGGAACTTGATATCAATCCTCTCAGGGTTGAATGAAACATCGGCTGCCCCTGGACTGTAAAAAAGGGAGGCCAGACTGGGCTCAGACGTGTTCGTAACCAGCTGCTCATAGTCGGCATATGTCAGCAGGACATGAGAGGGTTGGTCATTTGTTGTGATCAAGACCGGGCCTTTTTCCGCAGCCTGTCTGGCCATGGCAAAATTCCGGGCCACTTCTTGGTTTGTAAGTGTGGTTTTCGTCATGCCCTGCCTCCTGTAATTGGTCTGGAGTTTTGGGGTTGGTCCTTCACGGGTCAGATTGACCACGGAACGCATTTTGTCCGCGAAGCTGTGTGTAAACAGTGACTAAAGCCAAAACCCGTCGGAGAACGGGTTTTGGCATATGTCTGTCGGGGGGAGGTCGTGACGACCAAACGTTACCAACAGCACAGATTATTAATATCTGCCTCGTTCCGGACACTGTCAAACGACGTTCTCCCTTACCAGTAATATGGCATAGGCAATCGATCAGGCAGCGGAACAAGTGTATTCCAGTCCTCGCCTTTGAGGATATGGCGTAAATATGCGCGCTCGCGGACACGCATGGGGGTGTGGACACGGCGCTTGCGCCACTCCTTGTTGACACCGTTCGGGAAGCGCGGTTGTGGATAGTCGCAATGACGCTCGTCGATCCGCTTTCCCTTCTGTTTACGATAGGTGTGTGACATCAATCATCTCCTAGGTTGAAGGTCTAGAAGATGTCGAGAAGCATATAGAAGAAGCCGGCCGGAGAAGTGGTGTGTGCGAAGCACATACAAACACCCGGTTCGCACAAGGGCGTTCCGGGAGCATTTAGGGTCGCGAGCGCGGAGATGTCAGCTAAATTTTTGAACCACCACTATACGGGCGATGTGGCCGGGAGACAAGGGTTCCGGTGATATCAGGCCGCATGTGACGAGGGCTCATGCAAGTCAGGCGGATCGCCGATTGTTTCGGGGGTGATTTTGTCCGTTAATGACTGTTTCCGGACAAAAGACTCATGTTTCGTTCATAGGCGCGTAGTTTTCGCCGTGCAATCTGCTCCGAATGTCGAGGCAATCGTCACATAGTCGGTAGGTATCAATCCCGCCTTTCGGCCTTTGCTCGGGTGCCAGGCGGTAGTCTTCTGCAGGAGTGTCGCCACAGATGCCACAGACTTCTGTTGTGCTCACTTGTTGGACTACATAGCGTATCTGTTGGGCGGTGACTGGATCCCATTTATCCATCAACTCAAACCAATCAGTCGAGTGTGGCTCTAAGATATGTTCATCATTTTCGGTACCGTGATGATGTGCTAGCCAAGCCTTGGCAACTTCCAAGCGTGTTCGATCAAGTTCGAGAAGGAGATCGTATAGTTCAAACATTTCTTTAAAGTATTCAAGGTCGCGTGATTTGTAGTAGGTGCAATATACCCCTCTGTTAATAAGATACCTGTCGTCTAGGTCTCGATATGAAGTAATAATTATACAGTATTCATGAGTCTTATTTATATTTTTTCTTTTCATCATCAGGTCGAGATCATAATGCCAAGGGTTTTTTATACAGTCATGGCGCCAGATATCCAAATAACCAGAGAGCTTCAGAGCATCAGTCATATACTGGTCATCTGAGGGATTTTGAAAGAGGTGTTCGTCGATGTCATTGGGGGTTTCTATCTTGGTGCTTTTCTGTCTCGCTGATTTCAACAGATCATTGGTCGTTTCGCGCATCAAAGCTGTGGTATCTGAGCTCTTCTTGGCGAAGTTTATTTCTTCTTCTGTCGCTGTACGTATGGCTGTCGGAACGAATTCTAATAGTGATGAGGTCTTCAAATCGTCCGGGCTGCAGTAATCTGGGTTTTCAATCAGATTAATGCCTGCTTTCGCATATGCTTGCGCAACAAGTCTCGAACAGAACTGTTTTTTTGACTTTGTTGTACTTGGTTTGAGCGGGTTCAAACGCGTAACTGCTGCAGCCTGAAAGGTTGCGTAGCTGGTACCAGTCTGCGCGCGCGCATAAGTCAAAATGGAAATCTTTTGAGCATTGGACAAAGGAGTGCGTGGGCGGAGAACATACAAAGTGCAATCGTCGGTGAACAGGTTTCGTTGCGTATTGCTCGTGTGCACGCCATCGCCGGTGGAGTCAATCAGCGCGTGATTTTGCACGTATAACATTGCATGGGAAATATCGCTGTCCGTGTGCTTTCTGACGACCCTACTCGTAAATCCTGAGTCTGAAGTGAGGACAATGTCGCATGGCTCCATGACGGTCTCGTCTAGCTTTCTCATCAACTGTCCCCTAGGTGAACGCTCTCATAGATTGAGTGTATAGAAACAAATTCAATTTTCATTTCATTTTCGTTCAGTGTTCAAGCATATTAGATTTTTGCATCACTCAGACGAGACAAAGAGCATGAATGAAATTGTTAATACTTCTCCTGAAACCCCTGCTGAAGTGGTTGAGGTTGATGTTGCAGCACTTGGCGATGACGCCAGTCAACAGATCAAGGAAATATTCGGCTCTTTGGAGAAAGATTATCCAGGTATCACAGAAGGTGTGGCAACAGCTGTCGGTGCCAGCGTTGGTGGAACCGGCTCTTTCTTCGCCTTGTCAGCTTTAGGTACCGCAGGTCTATCGGCTTCAGGCATTACGTCGGGTCTTGCCGCAGCCGGTGGCTTGGTTGGTGGGGGAATGGTCGCAGGTATCGGTGTTCTTGCAGCACCTATCGCCTTGCTTGGCATCGGTGGTTATGCAATTGCCAAGAAGAGGCGAACAGCCAAGCGATTGGCCATCCTACGTGAAGCAATTGCGCGTTTGTATGATATACAAAAGACCTTGCTGGGAAATGCAGAGTATTTTGAAAAGCAGATTGCAGAAATTTCTATGGCTATTGAGCTTTTGACGCAGAAGGCGGACAAGGGAGCAACCCCCGAGAAAGCCGTTACAAATGGCCAGTGACAAGGAAGCCAAAGCCGTAAAGCTGCTTCAAGACAGATCGCTGAACTTGGAAAATAGGCATCAGACCATAGGTGCCAAACTTGAGAGCGCACGGCTTGCTCTAGAGGGGTTTGGGGCGGATTTTACGGCGGCACATAGGGAGAAGATCTCGGCAATTGAGATGTCCGAAACTGTGGTTCAGCCAAATATTCGGATTCAAACCAGTATTTCCGAGATATTTGCCGAGGCTGAAACAGTACATGCAGGTCCCGTTGAACTCACCGACTTGCTGACAGATGAACAACTTTGTGCCGTTGGAGAGCGGATTAGTCGTCAGATAGAGGCATTCAACCGTCAATATGATCTGGATGCTTTGGACTATGCCATAGCATGTTCATGCGGACTGTTCGCGGCGATGCTTGATCTGCTTTGTGTTAAAGCACCATTAAAGCCGACAACTGCCTTTGAGACCCCTGTGGACGGAATATTCAATCGGTGGGTTCAAAACGCTTTCAATGCTGCGATTTCTCCAGAACTGAGTGCAGAACTAGACAAAATCTACAAAATTGGTTCAGCAGATGCGTCTGTAATTTCGCAATTGGTCGGGGCCGCACCCAAGACTATTAATCCGACTAATCATCGACTGAGATCTCTGGCGCATGATCCTGTATTGGGGATTATTTTCGGGGTTCTCGATATGATCCGCGGGACCTGTACGGTCGTTGTGGATGGTGAAATCAAATCAATCCCCGGAAAAAGTGGCCCAATGGAGGGAAATATCTTCCAGATGGTCGGTCGAATGCTTGGGCATTTGCTTTCGGATGTTAATGCTCCGTCGGCAAATGGCAACCGCGGAATGGGGCTGCCTGCACCTTTCATGGGATTGTTGCGAATGCTTGAAGGCATTCAGGTGGGCGATTCAAATTTTGGCCGACAGATAGAATGGATGTATGTCAAAGGCTATGATTTTCGCCAGTTCATTGTCACCAGTGTTCCAATGGCAATCATGGAAGCGCTTATGCGCGCACTTTACGTTGGCAAACAGGTTGCCAAAAATAATGCCATGTTCGGGCAAACGCTGCTGGACACGATGCCTGGCAAGATGTCACCCCGGTTTCGAACGATGCTTGCCCTTGGATATGGCACTTCAAGTGCGGTGAATGCAGGTAAGGTTTATGTGACCCAGAACCTGCTCAACGCTAACTATGCGAGCTGGATGGGATTGGCTTGGAACGGATTTCATGCGTTGAAATGGTCACTCATTGATCGGCCCCAGAAGCTATGGGATTCGGTTTCAGAAGTAGAAATTGCCGAAATTCAGTCGATCATTCGTGATCTGGGTGAATTAGAAGGCCGGGCAGCCAAACTTTCTCAAAATAACAGCCAAAACGCATAGAACCCGACGGCTTCGTTTCGTGCTTTGACGCCCCTACACGTCAATCTTTTTCCATTTTATATCGGCAGTAGCCACAGAGATCACTGCCCTCAAGACGTAGTTCGGTTTCGATGTTAGAGCTGCATAAGGCACAATTCTTCATTTCGACCGTATAACCGCAAGCAGCGCAAGTTTCCTCGAAATCGACAAATGTGTCTTTTCCACAAAATGAGCATAAGTAAATAGGCCCGTCTTCGCCAGTGTCTGTCATCCGAATGTATGCTTCGTAGCCAAGAACTGTCTCTAGCGTTTCGACAATGACATCTTCTGCTTCGGGCGTAGTTCCGCAGGAACGGCACCTTAATTTCATCTTGCTTTGGTTAGTGTTTTCACTGGCAAGCTGCTCAATAAGCGTCGAGCCACAGGACGGACAGATCAAGGCTTCGCCATTCAGGGAGTCTGAATAAAAGTCCACGTTCTGGTATGAGTTTCTGCATCGACGCAACTCAGCTTCAAACACTTTATGCATTTCCAGCATGACCGCGTATGCATGATCCAAGTGATGTTTGGGATCCTCTCCAAGAATTTCAAACCAGTTGATTGTAAGTGGGAATAGTGAGGAAATCAGTTCACGCAGCTTTTCGTGTCCATGCGGAATATGACCATGTTCAATCTGGTTGCGTGCTTCTTTGAGGTCTTCAAGAGCTCCCCTTTCCTCTTTGCTTACCGGTTTTCCAAATTGTCGAAGACGTTTCAGTAGCTGATCAAAATCAATCGTAGCAGCACTTGGATTGATCTTCATTCCACCCTTGCCATCGGGAAGTGGTTGATAGCTCGATGCGAGCAATAGATCCGGATCTGAATTTGGAGAAGAAGTGATTAGAACTTCTTTGCCCAGCAATAAAAGGCCGGAGTAAAAATTTCGAATAGCAGAAAGAACCCGTTGGTTGTTGTTTGCGCTGAAGTCCTCTACTCCCAATTTGATCGACTGAACAGAATTCTCAAACATTGATGATCGACAATTCATTGTCATGGTGTCCATTTATTTGGTGTCTTTTCAGAAGATTTCTTTTTTATATGTGGCGCAATTTCTAAGAAAAATAAAGTATACAAGACTATTGTACTTCGACATCGATTTCTGTTGTCAGAGTATCGACGTTTATACCCATTAGTTGGCGAAATTGGTTGTAGGTATCTGCAGATTTTTCTTCAGATTCCAGCGAGAGTACGAACGTAACCGGGTGTTCTCGTTCCTGAAGAATATTGGCATCATACATGAATTTGTGACGCCAATAAATCTGGGCTCGAACCGATAGCTGATCGACATCAACATTTGTACGCTTGAAAACTTTGTCAAAAAATTGAACAGGTTGCCATTTCTGCTCGTCTTTGCGGGCGACATGCTCATAGGTTTCCGGTTTGTCTACACCTAGCAGGTTCTTCCATTTATTGGATGTTGCATCTCGCCAACCGATACTCACCTGAACACGAGACGAAAAATATTCGTCCCCCAGTCGTTGAATTGTTGGATCGAGAATGGCGATCAGACGTATGCGACCGGCAAGCTTCCCATTTCTGAGCATGCTCGGTGGAATGGCGATATTTGGCCAGAGATACTCCATTCCGGCCTGCATTTCAGCCTTCCAGGATAGGATGACCGTATTCTCTGGACAGTTCCAAGGTTCCGGTATGCGAATTGGCGATCCATATCCCCTGTAACGGCAGAATTTTCCAGCTGGTTGATCGGCAGCATTCAATAGCAATCCCCTCACAAGGTCGGGGGTTGGCTCATTCAAGTTTGCGAAACAATGGGCTGCTAGGCGTGATACCAGAGGTGCGGCAAAGCTTGAGCCGGTCTCTTCGTTTCCACCGGGAATTCTGTGACGGGAGAACCAGCTTAGATCTGGCTTAAACATTACATCCGGGCCAAAGCCACTCCTTGATACATGACACGCGTCATCCACCTGCCCAAACATGTCGTGACTCCGACCTGCAACGACTAAAGCTGAATCACAATCAGCTGGAGGGGAAATCCTCTCGGGGGCCTTCCCGGTTCTGTTGCCGCTCGAAATTACCAGCAGCTTGTTGAAGTGGCGTGCTACCTGTCGCAACGAATGCGCAAGCTCGCTTACATCGAAAGGATGTGCCTCCTGATCAAGATTGGCGGAGAAATTCCATACAAATGTATCGTCATGCCTGGACATTGCTTCGGCCAGATGACGTGCGATGCGATTAGGCGTTAAAGGAGGAGACACTAATCGGTTTCGAGCTGGTACCGCTTGGACAATCCCAACCCGGCAGGGGAAATTCGGAATAGCTAGGTTTGAGCTCCAGCCAGAGGCATCTACAACGAGGGCGGTGATAACATTTCCATGCCGTCTGTCAGCATCACCGTCTGATACGAGTTTGTCTTCATCCCAGGCGATCGCATATCGATAGAAATTTCTGTGATAGCCTCCGTCCACTACAGCCACGATCGGCGCGTTCTCAATATTTGGCAAAGGACTGTCTGGTTCCTGCCCGTCGCCCGGGCTGACGCCGATTGGTTGAGAAATCGCCTCCCATCGCCCGATGCTTCCGCTCAGTATCAGTTTTTCGAGTTGGTTGGCTTCGCTCAACCCTGCGACGATTTGAGTTGTCGCGAACTGCTCTGTGCTAAAGCTGAGCACCTGTTGCGATGTCGCTGGCGTACTTTCCTCTATCGGCACAGGAATAGCTTCGCTTGAGACTTCATCTGGTGCAGTCAGGACGAAACCTGAAGAGAGCAGTGTTTTGAGAGACTTTTCTGCCTCATCTCGACTTCTAGCATCCTTATATGGTGCCAAGGATAACAGAAACCAGCTGTAACCCTGTTCATCCTTGGAGAGAGTTTCTAACTCCTTGAGGCGCTGCTTGAATTCCTGACCAAGTGCATCAGGAAAGCTTTCAATTGCAAGAATGTTTGCAATATCCGGAAGAGCGCCTTTTGGGGGTGATTGCACCCGTGTTTTGAGCTCATCCAGTCCGGTTAACCCGATTTCAATCAGATAACCTCCACGCCACGGTGCCAGATTGATGCAATTTATCGTGTTCAATAGACTCTTGGGCGTATGGCTGGGTGCAGCAGCATCATCGTGCAGTCGGAACCACAAGATGACTTTTCCGGCATGATTTGGGAGGTCCCAATAGCTCTCAATGAGTTCATCCAGATTTGAGAGCAAACGCCGTTGATAGTCCGCGACCCGCGCTTTTCGAACGTCGTTCATTTCAGAAGAACCTGAACTCTCCGCTTTTGTCTTATTCGCGGAGACAAGCAGTTTCAGAGCGGGGTTCTTTGTTAATACGGGACGATCGCCTACCAATATGTATTCCTCCGGTTGAGGAATACATATTAATGGTTGTTTTCAGATGTCTTCAACATCTTAGAAACAATTTGTTTCTTCATTGAAAGTAAGTTCACGATATCCACCTGCCGGATTTCATCTTTTTGAGACAGCCGGATTGCAAGAGCATCTCGTTCCGAAGTAGATAAAGGCGTGATTTTGGGGCGTTGTATTTTGCCTGCAATACTTGAGATAACAGCTATCACTGTCTGCGGAATATCGATTGGCGTGTCGGTTACGATAGAGCGGCGGCGTGCAGCAAGCGCTATTTCCCTGATATCTGATGCACTTAAATTTTTAGAACATCTGGCCAGAGCTTCGCACACGCGCAGATCACCACGGTCTTCAAACAGGTAAAGATTCCAGAGATTGCACCGCAACTCCCGGGAAGGCAGGTTTATTTCGATATTGTGTGTGAAGCGCCGCCAGATTGCCGGGTCAAGAATATCAGGATGATTTGTTGCCCCGATGACAATGGTGGTTGGTTCCAGATTATCGAGCCCCTGAAGCAGCGTGTTTACCACGCGTTTCAATTCGCCCAGTTCTTTCTGATCATCACGAAACTTTGCAAGTGCATCGAGCTCATCCAGAAACAGGATCGCACTGGTGCCGTCAGCATAGTCGAAGAGAGATCTTATGTTCTTGGCCGTATCACCGAGCAGAGATGAGATGACGCTGTCAAGCCGGACAATACTTAAAGGTCGTCCCAAACGTTGAGCGAGATGATGGGCGATATGAGTTTTGCCCGTGCCGGGAGGGCCGTACAAAAGAAGGGTATTGCGGGTCGCAAGTCCTTTGGCACTCAGCTTTTCAGCATGACTGAATTCCTCAAGAATAAGGTCCAGTTCCTCTTTGACCTCGTCTTCCATTAAAAGAGGGTCGCGCGGGTCTCTTCCGGGTTGCAGCAGGGGGGTGCGAGATTTGGCATCGACCGGAAGCCGGTCGGCACTTTGCAACGGCCGCAATTGCTTTGCGGATTGGTGGGTCAGTCGGGAGAGCTGGGTTCGAACCTCATCACGGTCTGGGCCTTCGTAATGACGGGACAGTTCTGAGAGAGCCCGACGCAAGGTCGTATTGTCGCCGTTTAAAGCTGCACGCGCGAGAATGACCAGATCTTTTCCAGGATGAATGCTTTCAGCAACAAGCTGACCGGATGTCGACAACTTTTGCGGCATGATACACCCGTTAAACCGTGTTGGAATCCAAAGCCCGGCGCTTCTATCGAGGAACTTCGATACCGCCGGGCTTAATGTTTTCAGGATCGACCATTTGACGAGTAAAGTCAATCTAAATAAGGGTCGAGTCAACAAATACGAGGTGCGAGTCAACCAAATCCGGGGGTGGAGTCAACAAATACGAGGGGTGAGTCAACCAAAACAGGGGGGTGAGTCAACCAAGGCGTATTTTGACCGGTCACAAATCCTAACCGGTCATACTGAGATAAAGACTACGAGAGTGTCAGATGAAATTCTTCATATCAGGTTAAGACGACATCCCGGCTTCTGGAATTGGTAGGTCCGAAAAATGAAAATGATAAAAGGGCCTTGTTCTTGTTTTGTTTTCAGGGCAACCTGTTAGATATGTTGGTTAAATGCTTTTTGGATTGTGGCAATGGTTACAAACCGACGGCAATATATATTGGAACTGGCGTCAGAAGCCGGTCGTGCGATGGATGCGGCTTTGGCCCCCGCAACACGTGCAAAATATGAATCAGCCTGGAAGCGTTATCAGGAGTGGTGTGCTCTACATGGGATCAAGGAAGCGATCGCTTCGCCAAGAACCGTCATTTTGTTTCTGACTGCACGTGCGAAAATAACGAATTCTTCTTCGCTCGGACTGGATTTGGCTTCGATACGTCATTTTCTGGCAAAAAAAGGCACACCTCTTACCGATCCGAAACATGAAATCAAAAGGTTTCGCAGAGGGCTAGCGCGCCACCGTGCACGTGTCTCCAATGCAAAGCTTCCTCTAACGCCTGACCTGATATCCCAAATGCTTTCCGTGTTGCCCTCGTCAATCAAGGGACGCCGGGACCGTACCATGCTGCTGCTTGGCTTCTCGGGGGCATTGCGTAGAAGTGAATTGGTTAGCCTGACATGGAATGCGGTCAGGTTTGACGATCAGATACTTCGCTTTGTGTTGGGGCCGATAAAAAACTCCGTGGACTCCGATACTCGAGTGATTCCACGTTTAGACAATGATTTTTGTGCCTGGCAAGCGATGAGAAGCTGGCGACTTGAAACTTCGGGGCAAACAGATTTTTGTTTTTGCCGCATTCGCGATGACGGGGTCATCAACGCTCCCGTATCGGATCGGTATGTTGCCCGCCTGATTCAGCGTCAACTCAAGGTGATTGGCAAAAATCCGGATGATTATGCCGGCCATTCGCTTCGAAGTGGATTTGCAACATCTGCGTATTGGGCTGGTGTGCAGGAACGCGATATCCGCAAGGTAACAGGGCACCGGAGTGAAAGAGGGCTCCAGCCCTATTTGCACGCCAGAGAGCGAGGCCCTCATGTCGAAATATTCAAGATGTTCGATAAGCGACAGGAGAGTGAATGAGTGAGAAAAACCCTTCCATTCAGACGCCGATTTATGATCCTGAGAAGCCTTTCGCAGAACCTCATTTTTTAACCAATATTGTCGGTTTTACGCATGACCCAGTAGCCTCCATGGCTCAGGGTTTCCGTGCAGACCAGATCTGGGTTGTTTGCCGATTTGTGCCAGTTGAAGCCGGATATCGGTCAGACGAAATCGAAGTTAAAGAGCCCGATTATCGATTAGCCAGAAGTCAGTACGACAAGGCCATATATAGAAGATTTCCAGCGCGACAGTTCCCGGATTTAAAAGAAGGGAGCATTTGGCCGCTGAAGGATAATCAACTTCCAAAATCATTAGATCGTTTCAGAGCGATTCTTGATCCTTCAAAAATCCGATATGTCTGGAACATTGACGAATATGAAGACCTGCTTTGGCTTCGAGAAGACGGAGCAAGCCTGAAATTTCTATCGCACATGCCGACACCTCAAATATTGATCAATGGTTTCGTGAGAAAACATTGGTTTGTTGAGGCTGAAAGGCAACAGGTTCGAGAATACGAACATGGAGAGTTCCAAACAACGTTCCAGATCAGTAGTGCAGATTTGCTGCGGTATATTTTGGACCGATCATCAGAATTGACGATAGTTTTGCTTAATGGCGCGACCAAGTCGCCATACGAAATGCTGTTCCGGGAAACTCCATATTATACAGATCAGGGAGCCCTAAAAGCGAAGTCGCGTTACGTTAATGATGAGGGAAAGATTAAAGCAGCCCAAGTTCTGTTAGGGCTCCATTCTTACGGCAAAGCTGCTCTGCGAGTTGTGGCTCGGTGCAGGACAATGCTACTCAAAAAATACTTGCTAGATATGCCGTGGGAAATTTCTCCCCCACAAATTCCATTGCCTTTCGACAAGCCGTTTGGCGTTGAATTCTATGGTAACGAAGTTGAATTAAACACCGAGATTCTTGATCCTGAACGGCAACAGATTGAATGGGTTGAAAACGAGCCCGGGATAGATGTTGTTCGACTTACCACGGTTATTGCAAAGAGAAAAACCACGGATATCCAGCTGGTCCTTCCCGAACGAAAGAAAAGAGAGCCGCGACAAGCTTCAGAGGGCATACCCGTTATCGAAAAATCCTATCCAAACAAAATTCATGGGGCTGTGGTTTCACCACCCTCACCCGAAAAGAAGGAATATTTGGAAAAGCTCAAAGGCAATGAAGTTTATAGCAAACCCGCACATGCGGATTTGAACTTCAAGATTGTCAGGGAGAAAAATGACGGGGACGAGACCACTGGTCCCAAATATATGGTCACTCCAACTGAATCGGAAAAAGCTTCGTTTGGTGAAATGCTTCAGAGTGCGGGCCATTATGTGGCTCAGAATTATGCACCAGACTACGAGGTGAAAAATGTCCGTTCAAATGACGAAGCTTTAGACGAAGGGCCTGTTCGGGAAATCTTCAGAAAATGTCCGGAGCCATTTCCCGAAGCACATATCGTTTCTTTGTCGCCTGTCACTGAGGGCAGTTCCTCGCTACATCTTAGGGGAAGCTTAAACGGTGCTGAAATCAGCTTCCCGCTTCCGGATCTGGCAACGGTTCTATGGAATATGCACCAGAATGGTGAAGCCAACATTCATACTCTTGCGCATGACTGGTTACCCGTCCACAGTGGTTCGATAGGTATGCTTGAGTTTCCGACCGATTGGAAAAAGACAATTGGACTTGGAACGCGAGAAAAGTCCCGCAACCTCTGTGCGATTGTTGCAAGGATCGAAAGAAACAATATTCCCCGTTACCTGTTTTGTCTGGAGCGGCGTTATGTTCCTTCCGAGGACACATACAACGGGCGGCCGAATTTCATGATTAAACCGCGGACGGCAGCCGGGATAACAATCAGGGATATTTTCGATATTCTCTACTGTGGGGTTCTTAAGGACATCAATCACAGTGACCGCAACGGATGGCCAACCAATGCGGAACTTGAAAAAGCCACAGGAATACCGCAGCGATTACGTATCATTGATGCGTCCACCGATACGATGTGGGAGACAGTGAACTCAATGCTCGAGCATCTTGGGTAATTTCAGGTTTTATAGGCAAGGAAGGTTTCTGCAACTCTCCGAAATTCAGAACTTGTTGGTTTCCAATCGCGAAAAATATACCCCGTCGAGAAATCCGCTCGGGTCGCACAAGCAATGAATGTCCAGGGCCAGTTGGCCAGAATCCTTGCGGCAAAGGCCATTAGCTGATGACGATACAGGCATTCCATGGTTTCCATTTGGGGATAATATTCTGTTGGGAAAATCCAGTCAGGGCTTCCACCAGCAAGCTCACATATCGCAGTCCGGAACGCCTTGTTTCGTTCATACCTTGTTCCCAACGCTCTTGTGCAATCATGGATAAGGTCAAAGAAATCCAGTGACGTTCTGACAGGGACATCCCAGAAGAGCTTGTTTTCCAAAGCGCCCTCCAGCCGCTTCTGAAGCTCTACTGCCCGGCTGTCGCGTTTCAGGTGCGGCGCATGCCTCAGATCCGCTTGGCAAGCATCGCAATGCATCCATTTACCACGATGAATACAGATAGGAGTACCACATTGCCAGCAGCGATCCCAAAGGCGCTGGTCGTGTCGGGAACAAGCAGTGATAAATGAAAAGCGCCATTTGAGCTTGAAGTACCCCTCCTCCAGAAGACAGAGAGGACAATAAGTTTGACCGTATCCCCGGCGCGTTCGGTGGTAAACACCCAGAGATGTGACATGTCGTTGTGTGCCCGATACTAGATAGTGCCGAAAGACAATACCCTCATAGTGCCGAATGATCGTTTGCAATGCCTGCGTCGGAGATGTCGCTGTCAAAGATGCGAGATGGCGAAGAATTTCAAAATCACCTGTTCGATCAGTGTCACGATTCCATATTGGCTTTCGATACCAGACAAGGTGACAGAAGGTCTGAAGATAAATGCCATTCTCATATGCTGTTCGAGCCAGCCAGCTTGACAAACTCTCCCCCGGTTTTGGTCTTGTCCTGACAGGGAGAAGTTTTGGCAGCATCGTTACCCCACAATCTCCTGCGCATTGGCTGCACGTCTGGATGGGGAGACGTAATTGGCGCGCTGGAAATGTTCGGCATTTAGTGCGAGAGCGTTTTCCTGAATGGCGATGGTTGCCGCCTCGGAAACAAACATGATCATTTCGCCGATCGTTCTTTCCGACACAGTCAGAATTGTTTTGGCAATATCCGATTTATACAAATCTGACGATTCCGGAAATGGCAGGGTTGCTTCCAGAAGGAACAGAAATTTCCGGTAATCCCTGCCATCACGCCATTCCGGTAACGAAAAAAGCTTGAAACGGTTGGCCAGCTGGTCGTCGCTTTGAACGACGCGAACCGCATTCTTTGTGCCCGCGGCAATGATCGAAATCCGCAGTTCATTACTCAAAAAGCGCAGCATATTGAGAAATTGTCTTTGGTCGCTGAACCGGCCACCGAGAATGTTGTGCAGTTCATCGATTACAATGGCGCGGGTTCCAACAGCTCTCAGCAGAGTAAGCACTTGGGTTTCGAGGCGTGACAAGGTATCGCTCGGCTTAAAGACAGCGCCGATATGATTGAGCAGCAGCGTGTAAAATCGTCGAAGCTCGGGTCCCGGGGGCATGGTGAGAAATAATAAGGGGATCCGGTCTGCTTCTTCAACGGGATTGCGTTCCGGAGGATGACGCTGGATCGCTTCCTCCAGGATCATGGTTTTTCCGTTGTTTGTTTGCCCGATAAGGAGCATCGAGGGAATTCGATGTGTCGGAGGGTGGTTGAGGATCATCTCGATCTCATCAAGCGCTTTGGTGCCCAGATCGTAGGACAGCCACTTTCGTGATCTGATCCAGTGAAGTTTGGCGTTGGGATCAGCATTCACATAACGAAGGGCCTCAGGGTGGAGATGCTTTGTCATCTGAGCTTGATCTCCGTTTCAATCAGAGATGGATCGAACTCTTCATCGAAATCGATATTATCTTCCGCGGGTAATGAAGGGGTTTGACGTGCCGGTTTTGGCAGCAGTGGTGCTGATGCATGTTGTTTTTTGTCGAGTTTACTCAAACGCCTCTGGTCCCGGGTTTTCTTCTGAGCTTCGGAAACCTGGGAGCGCATTTCCGACAACCCGGCAAAAACGCGATCTTCGTCAACCAAATCAGCCCCCTGCTTGCGAAGACGCCTGTTAAGGTAACGAAGCTCCCATAAAGTCATGGGTGGTTGGCTGATATCGCGGTATGGCAAGACATAGTATTGCCGGTCATCAGGATGCCAAAGATACACTTTTGAAATATCGCGTGGATCGCGACGGATTTCGAACTGGCGCTTATCCCCATCCTCAAGCAACTGCGACAGAATATCGGAATAATAGGTTATGTTGTCGATCCGGACGCCATAGCGTTGGACTGTTCTTGGAATGGTCGGCAGAAAATTGATCAAAAATGTCTGTTCGTCTTCCGGCATTCTGACATGTTGTCGAAGCTTGCCTGTACCGACATGACCCAAGCCCTGTTCAAATTTGGCCGCCGGCGGCATGTTGATACCACTGTGAACTCGTTGATGGTAAACATCGACGATGAATGTCACCAGATATCGTTCAAGCTCTTTCAGGGTAAGACAGGCATGTTTGCGCGAATCATATTCACCACGAATTTGCGTATTGGAAAAAGTGGTGCCAGGTACGCCATGCAGCTGTGAGACTAACGTGCCAAGAAAACGTTCAATAGTGCCGCCAAAGTTAGGTCGTTTCACAGGGCGATAATCAAGTGTTATGCCATATTCATCGCAACCTCTTTTGAACGCGTGACTGTGAAAATCACGACCGTTATCAACGAGAATACGATTGGGCAAACCTTGCATAGGCCAATCGCCTGAAATGCCCAGTTCTCTTAGCCAGCCTGCTTTCGGAAGAACGGCTTGGGTCAAACAAAGCGCGGTTGATAAAGTGCTGGGGGCTCCAAAGGAAATGTAAAGCGCAAGGCACGCTCGGCTGTAGCTGTCGACGGCAGACGTGATCCAGGCCCGGTCGATGATTTCTCGATATTGCGGATCTAAAAGAAACAGGTCGGATTTGGTATGATCGATCTGGATAATATCCAGTGGCCTGTCGGCGCCAGGCAAAGAACCCTTGAGAGGCAAATGCTTGAGCTGGGCTTCGCGCTTCGAATATCTTTTCTCTGTTGCGACAAAGGCTGGAACATCATTGATTCTTGCCCTGATCGTATTCGATGCTGGCGGTGAAATACCCGCTGCAAAACACCTCCGGCGCACTTCCTGAACAATTTTGCTGGGCTTTTTCTTTTCCTTGGTGAGGTAATCGGAAGAAATGACCTCGGCGATGATTTTTTCTTTTTGCGGGTCTATGCGTCGAGGTGTTTTGTTCCCTCGATCACGTCCAAGCACGAGCGAGGATGTCTGCCGACTTTCCTTGAACTTGCTTACCCATCGATAAAAGGTTGAAACGGGGCATCCCAGTTGATCGGCGTAGCTGGCAGCGAGCTCACGCGTTTTGGAGTCTGTGCTAAGCCAATCCTCAATAACCTGACGCCTTCTAATTGCTTTTTGCCATTCCTCATCATCAATGGCACGAGCAATATCACCGGTTACCTTCGTTCGAGATGGTTCTTCCATCCGCAGATTTCTCCGCTATTCTTTTCATATCGAGTCCGAAACATACCATGTTTTGACAAGTGTTTGTTCGTGAATCGGTTCGAAGGGGTCGGAATACACCTGATTGGTGGCAAGCATCCGCAAGAGCTCTCTGCGAACCAGTGTCTCGTCATAACCTGGAAAGTCTGTCGCAAGTATCTCACTGATCGTGACGGCTCTACGTGATTGAATCAACAAATCAATCTCGAACTGCAGCCGATCAAGAGTTGGTTCGAACCGATATGGGGTAAGCATTTTGGTCCGTTGCAGTTCTGAAGTCCTGATTTCGTTTTCCGTGAAGACAGCAAACTTCCATCCCCTGAGATTCGCCCAGCGTCGGGCATGGCCAAACTTGGAGAAAAGTTTAGGTCTTTCTGAACCAGTTAGATCGGAGAGGTATTTGACTTCGACGAGCAGGGTAACCAGGGGGCGACTTGAACGAGCTGATCCGGAGGATTGATAAACCACAAGATAGTCAGGGGTATAAACAGCCTCCTTCTGATACTCATCGTAATAGCGAATGGTGACCGGCTGGGATTCGATAACTCTGACACCGGGCCGACCTGCCGTCAGAAAAACGAAGTCTCTCTCCAATGTGGATTCAAAAGGTATCTGGGGGATGTCTGGTGCAACTTTCGCCAGCCCGGTTACGGACCTTATTCCGGGGCGGATTTCCCGTGTGCCGTATGTCTCCTGCATGAAGTCGGTGATCTGGTCGAACATCTGCTCGCCTGGGCTGAAATTTTCCGAGAATCTCAGATTTTCCTGCTCAGTCTCATATTTAGAGAGCCAGTCGCCCCATATGTCTCTGTTTTTGTTCATACCTGTTAATCCCATATTTTACAGAATTTCACACGGTGGTCATCGCGTGCGTCCGGGCGAAATTTCGCTGGCGCATCATGGTGTGCTGTTTTTGGATGAATTACCGGAATTTCAGCGCAATGTGCTGGATGCGTTGCGGCAACCACTTGAAACCGGGCAGGTATCTGTGGCACGTGCCAATGCGCACGTGACTTACCCCGCGCGCGTTCAGCTGGTCGCGGCGATGAACCCTTGCCGGTGCGGATATCTGGGTGACAATGACCTTGCCTGTACGCGGGCACCGCGCTGTGGCGAGGATTATCAGGCGCGAATATCAGGGCCGTTGCTGGATCGCTTTGACATTCAGATCGACGTTCCGGCAGTCCGGCCTGAGGAACTTGACCTTCCCTCAGGTGGGGAGACGACGCAAACCGTCCGGGATCGGGTTCTGGCCGCGCGTGCTGTTCAGTCATTACGATATAAAAATGACCATATTTCAACCAATGCCGAGGCAGATGGTGAAGTGCTGCAGGCAGCTGCGGCACTTGATACTGATGGTCGTGGTCTTTTGCAGGATGCCGCGCGTCAGATGAGACTTTCGGCACGCGGGTATCATCGTGTTTTGCGCGTTGCACGCACAATTGCCGACCTGGCAGGTATGGATGGCGTCAAGCGTAGCCATATTGCGGAAGCTCTTGGCTATCGGCATATGGTGTATCGGCGATAATCAGGAAATGCGTGAAATACGATAAACCGACGATGGTGGCACATTACGAACAATGGTGCCAATTCGAACGGATTTAAGACCCATCCGGTTCATAATGGCGATGGGTACCGGGCAGCGCGGGCCATAGGTAAACTGATAAAATGCCCCATCGGGTCCGAGATAACGGAATGCACCGTTCAATACTCCCATCACCTGACGCGGGCGCATCGACAGTAAAGGTAGTCCGCTGATAGCGGCACCAAGGCCGTGCTCAGGATACAAATCGCTGCGGGCAAGCCGGGTGGCATCAGTGTGAAAAACACGGGCGCGCGGATAGCGATCTGCCAGAAGGCGCGCGAATTCTGCCCCGGCTTCAATCAGGGTCAGTTCGCCTTCATCAAGACCGCGCGCAATCAGCGCCCGAGTAAAAACACCGGTTCCCGGTCCAAGCTCCAATACCGGTCCGGTCGTGGGGGAAATTTCAGACGTAATCATTTCTGCCAGAGCCGGGCTGGAAGGCGATATGGCCGAAACGCGTCTGGGATCGGCTACCCAGGCCCGGAAGAACGGCAAAAGATCTGACATGGCGGTTCCCTGTACTGACCACGAATGACGATATTTCCCCGACTGGTGCACTATATGGGGATGGGAAGATGTGCAGTGCAACGTGTTGTCACGAAATATCGATCCCCATCATGTCGTTACAGGTGCGGGTTTGTGTTCTTTTTGTGGGGCTGTCAGTGGGTGTTTCTGCGCAGATCGTCGATCAGCTGGGCCTTGTCGGGATCGGCATGGAAACTTGACGGAATGATCATCATGCCCTTGGTACCGTCGTGGGCCTCTATCATGTAAAGGGTGGCGTCATCCCCCGGATCGGTCCCGGCATCGACACTGTTGCTGTGAACGATTTTCAGATCGGCCGCAGCATAAACCGGACCGCAGCCATCGCAGCGCACCCCGCCTGCCTCGTAGACAAAATGATGTGAAAAGCCATGACGGATGGCATTTTCCTGAAGTTCGGCCAAAGTCATTGTCGTCTCTCCTGCTGGTTACGGAATACCTGTTCCTGAAACGCGGAAGCGATGCGACTGTTCCGATTCTATCGGGACTGACTGCGCAGATGGTCGATAAGTTCTGCCTTGTTATGCTCGGTATAAAAGCTGCTGGGCACGATCAGGGTGCCACGTGTACCGTCGCGGGCCTCTATCATATAAAGCGTGGCGTCATCTCCCGGATCAGTGCCGCTATCGACGGATCGGCTATCGATAATGGTCAGATCATTGGCGGAATAGCTGACTTCCTTGCCATCGCAGGTGACATTGTTTCCGGTCGCACTGAAATGGTGGGTGAAGCCCTTTAGTGTGGCAATTTCCTGCAGTTCGGAGAGGTTCATGTCTTAAGCTCCGTTTGCTGGTGTTTCCGAGATTACGAGCATAGCACGATAAGGCAGGGAAATATTGCCATCACTATGGCAGAAAACCTCAGATTTCCTTTTTCATGCCTTCGTGGCTGGCAACAAAACCAAGTCGTTCGTAGAAGCGATGGGCATCCTTGCGGGTTTTGTCGGTGGTGAATTGCACAAGCGATGCGCCAAGTGATTGCGAGCTCGAAACGGATTTGATGATCAATTTTTCGCCTACTTTCTGACCGCGGCATTTTGACGATACCCGTACACCTTCGATCTGGGCGCGCAGACGGCCTTTGCGGGAAAGCCCGGCAATCAGGGTCAGTTGCAGGCAACCGACAACGTCGTTACCGCGACACGCCAGAAGATATTTGTTGGGAAGGGCTTCGGTGCTTTGGCTTTGCATGGCATCGAACGCCGCATAATATCTATCTGGCAGGGGATCGCGCAGCTCCTCGCGGGTTTTGCCCTTTTCGTCATCAGCCAACAGGGCGACGATGGCAGGTAGGTCTTCGCGATTGGCATAGCGGAAGGTAATATCGGTCATCAAAGCATCCTCTTTTGCGGGATGGCATGATGATGGAAAAGATTGATTTTGCCTACTGGTCGCGAGCGCGTTCAGAGGAACTGCTGCTTAGAGGTCGAGTAGCCAGGTCTGGCCGACGAGATCATGGCCGAAACTGTGGTGTGGTTCTTCGCTGGTCAGAACAAAACCCGCTTTTTCATAGATATGGCGGGCGGCATGCAGGTTGGCATTGGTCCAAAGCGTGATCTGTTTGTATCCGGCACGTCGGGCAAAGACGATACAGTGATCGACCAGATGACCACCGATACCCATGCCACGAGCTTCAGGTTCGACATAAAGTAATCTCAGCCTGGCAACTGTATCGCTTTGCCGGACCAGCATGATCGAACCGGCGATGCGGGCTTTGTGTTCAGCGATCCAGCAACCTTCACAGGCCGAATCATGTTTCGCAAGGAAACCGGCGGCAATTTCGGCAACCATGCCTTCGAATGTTGTGTCCCAGTTATACTCGGCAGTATAAAGCGCACCATGGCGATGCACGATCCAGCCAAGATCGCCGGCACGATGATCCCGGATGATCACAGGGTAACGAGTGGCATCTGACAACGCTGAGCTCTTCGGGGAAAGCAGGGTTTGTATGGTTTGCATTGCCATTCGCAGTTCATCATGCTGGTTTTGGGGAAGCGCGCCGATTAATCCGGCGATGTCCCGGCGCGAAGCATCTTCGAGCGTCGCATAGATCATTTTGCCGCTGTCGGTAAGTTCGGCAATCCGCATACGGCGATCATTGGAATCAGCACGCAACGTGATTAGGTCGATCTTTTTAAAGCGTGTGAGAATCCGGCTGAGATAGGCGGGATCAAGGCCCAGTATAGTGGCAAGTTTGCCGACAATTTGCGGGCCGCCAGCACTAAGCTCGAACAGAACCCGGGCCTCCGTCAGGGAGAATTCGCTTTTATGCAAGCCTTTGCTGAGAAGGCCGATCTGGCGGGTATAAAAGCGGTTAAACGCCCGAATATTGTCGATTTCGTCTAAGTTCATGACCTGATCCTGCAATGACAAAGCCATTTTATATGACTTTGTCTATTAAATATTGGACTTAGTCAAATAAATTGTAAAAAGAAGCGCGATAGAACGTCGCGCTTCCTGTTATGGCAGGTTGGCCGGGGGGGGGATTAAGCCAGTCCGCCATTGGCACGCAAGGTTTGCCCATTGACCCAGCCCGAATCAGGTCCGGCCAGGAAGGAAACGACACCGGCAATATCTTCGGGCTGACCAAGGCGTTCAATCGGTGGCATTTTTGAAAACTGCGCGATCTGTTCATCTGTCTTGCCGTTCAGGAACAGTTCGGTTGCAACCGGGCCGGGGGCGACGGCATTTACCGTGATGTTGCGACCGCGCAGTTCTTTGGCATAAACACCTGTCATCGCTTCGACCGCTGCCTTGGTTGCGTTGTAAACCGCATAACCCGGCAATTTCAGATGCAGGGCCGTGGTTGAAAAGTTGATTACTCGACCGTCATTGCGCAGGCGCTTGGCGCTTTCGCGCAGCATATTGAAGGTACCGCGTACATTTGTATCCATCATCGCGTCATAAACCGCGTCACTCATTTCCGAGATTGGCTGTGTTGTCATGACACCGGCATTATTGACAATGACATCTACCCCGCCAAAACGGGTCTCGGCGTGATCGAACATCTGTTTGACGGCATCGGCATTGGTGATGTCGGCCTTGATTGCCATCGCCTGATGGCCGTTTGCCGTAAGTTCGTCAGTCAGGGCGTCCGCGCTTGAGGCGCTGTTCGCATAGTTGATAACAACGGCAAAGCCATCCTGTGCCAGGCGTTTGGCAAGGGCGACACCAATGCCACGTGCGGCACCGGTGATAATGGCAGTTCTGGTTTCATTTGCGTTTGTCATCTTGGATTCTCCTATTTGGTGATGAACCAATTTCGATGGGCGGAGTATGAACCGGATGACATTTGGGATAATTACGCCATAATCGACAATACTGTTCGATTATCTACAACAATTGGAAATACGATGGACCGGTTCGAGGAGATGCGGAATTTCGTTCGCATTGTCGAGCGCAGCAGCTTTACCAAGGCTGCGACGGATCTTCAGATCCCACGCGCCACCATGACCAATACCATTCAGCGCCTTGAAGAACGGCTGGGAACGCGGCTCCTGAACCGCACCACTAGACAGGTTCGACCAACCCTGGACGGCGAAGCTTATTACAAGCGCTGTATCCGGATACTGGGCGAACTGGAGGAAGCCGACAGTCTTTTTCGACCGTGTGCGCCTAAAGGGCTTTTGCGCGTCAATCTTCAGGGTACGCTGGCCCGGATGTTTGTTATTCCGGCCCTGCCCGGATTCATGGATGAATATCCCGATATCACGCTTGTGGTGGCCGATGGTGACCGCTATGTCGATCTGGTTCATGAAGGATATGACTGCGTGTTGCGCAGTGGGGAATTGGTCGATTCATCCATGATCGGACGTCGTTTGGCAACAATGCCTGAGGTCACGGTGGCAAGCCCCGGCTATCTTGAAAAATATGGCATGCCGGAACGGATTGAGGATTTTGAACGCCAAGGGCACCGGGTTGTTTCCTTCCTTTCTGGTGCGGATGCCAAGCCGATGCCGCTTGATTTCACTATTGACGGTCTTGTGCGACAGGTCGAAATCCCAGCCAATATTTCAGTGACCGGGGCGGATTTATATATGGCTGCGGCCATTGCCGGGCTCGGCATCATTCAGGTCCCGCATTACCGGGCGGAGGCTGATCTGAAAGCTGGTCGGCTGGTGGAAATCCTGCCGCAATATCCGCCCGAACCGATGCCGGTATCAGTACTTTATCCGCAGAACAGGCAACTTTCACCACGGGTTCGGGTATTTACCGACTGGCTGGGGCAGCTTTTTGCCAATGGGGTCGAAGGACTTATGGCAAGCTGATTGCGGTCGAGGTGAATAACGTTGGCAGGCAGAATGGTTAGCTATGCCTGTCCATTCTACCTCCCTTCATCAAGGGAGCTGCTTAATATCCTGTTTTACGATCAACAAGGCCGCGTGGGGTTTCGCCGCGGGTGATGCGATCAATATTTTCGGCGATCTGATCGACGGATTCCTCGATCCGGGTGGCCGCCGCAATATGCGGTGTGATGCGGATTTTCGGATGATCCCAGAACGGATGACTTTCAGGTAGTGGTTCGGTGATTGCCACATCAAGGAACGCCCCGCGCAGATGTCCGGTGTCAAGCAGGCGGAGCAAATCAGCCTCGACAATCATTGCCCCACGTGCGGCGTTGATGACGACGGCATCTTTGGGTAGCTGCGACAGGGTGTTGCTGTTGAGAACGCCTTCGGTTTCGGCGGTGCGCGGCAACATGCAGATCAGGATCTCGGATTGCGACAGGAACTCGTGCAGGGTTTCCGTTCCGGCATAGGTTGTTATGCCGTCAATAGCCTTCATCGTTCGGCTCCAGCCGGATACGGCAAAGCCAAGCTGTGTCAATGCAGTGGCAACCGCAGCGCCAAGTGCACCCAGCCCCATCACGCCAACCCGACATTTGGAAATACGGGCAACATCATGTTGAGTCCAGTCGGCTTTGGCTTGCTGGCGCGCGTAAATATCGAAATCACGCATAAAATGCAGGGCGGCATACAGATGATATTGCACCATCTGATCGGCCATACCGGCATTTTCAAGCCGAATGACCGGCACATCCGCCGGAAGACTGGGGGTTGAAAGCACATGATCCACACCTGCACCAAGCGAGAAGATCGCCTGAAGGTTGGTCAGGCTTTTAAGCAGCCCCTGCGGCTGTTTCCACAACAGGGCAAAATAAATCGTTGCGGGATCGTAATTTTCATGCTGGGTGACGATGTTTGCGTCCGGCAGACGGGTGACCATAGCCTCTTTCCAGCGATCATCCTCACCCGCCGCCGCAATCAGGATGTTGGGGTTCGTGCGGGTGGAATTGTCGGAACTGGCGGCGGACATGGGAAATTCTCCTGACGGACTGGTAAAACGGGTCGATGGTTTCGGGGTGTCGAGGATACCGATCAGAACCGGCATTGCTCATACTACCTGATCATATAACGCATTGCAGGGCAAAGCGTTCCGGGCACAAATCTGAAGCCGGGTTATCTGTGCCCGGAATACGGATCAATGGGCAAAAATCATCGCCGGATCACGGAATGTCTTGAATTCAAGGCCATTGCCAGCCGGGTCTGCGACAAAGAAAGTCCCCTGTTCGCCGGGCTCATCCTTAAATCGGATTTTCGGTTCCAGCAGGAACTTGACCCCGGCTGCTTTCAGGCGATCCGCCAGATCATGCCATTTCTCCCATTCCAGAACCGCGCCGAAATGCGGGATTGGCACGGCATCACCATCGACATTGCCGGCACCGGCATTTTGTCCGGCTTCGGGACGAACATGGGCGGAAAGCTGATGACCAAAGAAATCGAAATCAATCCACGCCTCGGTCGAACGGCCTTCGTCGCAGCCAAGGATATCAATGTAAAACGCACGGGTATCGGCAATCGATTTGATCGGAAATGCCAGATGGAACGGGGGTGGTGACATGGCAACCTCGTAAAGTTTATCTAATGCTTTGTTGTTGGAACCAGTCTAAATCAGCATAATGCAGCGGGCAAAATCAGAAGTTCTGCATCTATCAACAGGAAATCTATTGTTATGGCGCTTCGTCCGGCTACACCGCCGTTAAATGCCCTGCGTGCCTTCGAGGCAGCAGCCCGACTGGGCAGCTTTGCGCGGGCCGCTGACGAGCTTTCCGTGACCCCCGGCGCGATCAGCCAGCAGGTGGCAAATTTGGAAGCCAGCCTTGGCATGGTGCTGTTTGATCGCAACGGCCCGAAGCTAAGCTTACGCGAAACAGGCCGCGCCTATCTTCCCAGCTTGCGCCGGGCACTCGACGAGATTGAGGCAGCCACCCTTGATCTGGTGACCCATGGCGTTGGGGAACGTCGGTTGTTGATTGGCGCCCTTCATACGATTGCCAGTTCGTGGCTGATTCCAATATTATACCGGTTTCAAAATGAAAATCCCGACATCCGCCCGGTGATCGAGACATTGGCGCTGAATTTCGCGACCCCGGAACGCAGTCCCGTCTTGGCAGACAGGCTTTTGGATGTCGGTCTTTATTTCGGGGATGGCAGTTGGCCGGGTGTGAGGTCTGACAAAATTCTTGATGAAATTCAGGTGGTTGTCGCCAAACCGGGATATGTCTGGACCAATGATTCCAATGATCCGGATGGTCTGATTGCCCATTATCCGCGGCTTGTGCATACCACGCGCCCGAAGGCATGGCATGATTGGGCACTGGCCAATGGCGTTGCGATGGCAGGTACGCCTGGGCCGGGGTTCGAGCATTTCTTTATGCTGATCGAGGCAGCAAAGGCCGGCCTTGGGTTAGCACTTTTGCCGCATGTCTTGATCGAAGGGCCTTTGGCTGATGGCAGTTTGGAAATTGTTTGTGATGCAAAGCTTGAAAGTGCAGGTGCCTATTATCTGATTACACCTGAAAACCGCCTTGATAGCCCGGAAGTTGCGGCATTTCGGGACTGGATTTTGCGGGAGGCATCTGTTGATACAGGTGCCGGTTGCTATGCAAATATTTGAAATAAAAAGTAAAATGTAGAAACTTGGTTCTATTGCCCACGGCGATAAATGCTGTGCAACAGATGGTCTTTCTTCGGGCCTGTGATTTTAATTTTAGTTTCGAAATGATTTTCGTCATGCCAGATCATGCAATGATGATAGAAATCATCGCCACAGGGATGAATATCACGCGCACACAGGCCGTCATTGGCATCTTCGCCAAATTGCAGCAACACATAGCGATTGCCGAAGCTTAACGGATCACGAAACAGAAGCTCGATCGCGGGCGGGTCTTCATGCAGGACGAAGTCATATTCGCGGTAACCGTCAAACTGTTTGCCGTCGCTGCGTTCGAGAATCCCTTCCTCGCGATAGCGCAGAAAACCTGGCTTCTCCGGTTCTCCCAGGTGGAAGGTGGCATTGCCCCTGAACTTTCCCGTGTAGCCAAGATCGCGCACAAGCGTCCAGTCACCCGGCAGGCTTTGGAAAATCGTGGCGGCAGATGCGACAGCTTGGATCATAGCATTCCGGTAAAGCAAAAAGGCAGGGACGCCGTGGCTGCCCTGCCCTGAATTCTGGTTTTGCGGGCGTTAACCTTGGTCTTTTGGCAACATCAGGCCCAGCTTCTTGCCGCCAATGATATGGACATGCAGATGCGGGACGTCCTGACGGCCATGATCGCGGGTATTGGCGATCAGGCGGTAACCGTCCTCGACAACGCCTGCTGCGGCCGAGATTTTGCCGATGGCGCGGGTATATGCGATGATTTCCGCATCCGATGCATTGGTGGCAAAGTCGTCATAACTGGTATAGGCACCCTTCGGGATCACAAGGATATGGGTTGGGGCCTGCGGCGCAATGTCATTGAAGGCCAGCACATGGTCGTCTTCATAGACCTTGGTGCACGGGATTTCACCACGAAGAATTTTGGCAAAGATGTTTTGCGGATCATAGGCAGAGACGGCCATCGATATGCTCCTGATCTTGACGGGATATGACCCTATTTGTCTGTGCGGGATGCCTTTTCGGCAATACCGGAAATACCTTGACGTTCGGCCAGAATGTTCCATACGTCTTCCGGCTTTACCCCCTGATCGGCCCAAAGCACGGTCAGGTGATAGAGCAGATCGGCACTTTCGGATGCTACTTTTTGGGGTGTTTCGGCAAGGGCCGCGATCACGGTTTCAACGCCTTCTTCGCCAACTTTCTGGGCGATTTTGGCCGTGCCTTTGGCAAAAAGTTTGGCGGTATAGCTGGTTTCGGGATCTGCGCCCTTGCGTTCGGAAACTACAGTGTAAAGCTGATCAAGGATATGCTGGTCGGTCATAATCACCCCTCGCGGACCGGGATACCGGCGGCTTTCATGTGGTCCTTGACCTCGCGAATGCGATAGGTCCCGAAATGGAAGATTGATGCAGCCAGAACTGCGGAAGCGTGACCTTCGGTTACGCCTTCGACCATGTGGTTCAGCGTTCCGACTCCGCCCGATGCAATCACCGGAACATGAACAGCGTCCGCAATTGATCGCGTCAGTGGTAGGTTAAAGCCTGACTTGGTGCCATCGCGATCCATTGAGGTCACAAGAAGTTCGCCTGCACCATATTCGGTCATTTGTTTTGCAAACGAAACAGCATCGATCCCAGTTGGCTTACGGCCGCCATGGGTGAAGATTTCAAACTTTTCCGGGCCGGTCGATTTGGCATCAATCGAGACCACAATGCATTGCGACCCGAACTTGCGCGCGGCTTCGCGCACGAAATCGGGGTTATTGACCGCGGCCGTGTTGATTGAAACCTTATCCGCCCCGGCCAGAAGAAGCTTGCGAATGTCTTCTAGTGATCGCACACCACCACCAACGGTGACGGGCATAAAGCAGGCTTCTGCCGTGCGAGCGACAACGTCGAAAATGGTATCGCGATTGTCGCTTGAGGCGGTGATATCAAGGAAACAAAGCTCGTCAGCGCCTTCGGCGTCATAAATGCGGGCTTGTTCCACCGGATCGCCGGCATCGATCAGGTCGACGAAATTGACCCCTTTGACGACGCGTCCGTCCTTGACATCGAGACAGGGTATGACACGGGTTTTCAACATGGTCGGTTATCCTGTTTGGGTCCGTTCAGGACAATGCCTTGATAGCGTCGGCCAGGTCGATACGGCCGTCATAAAGTGCGCGTCCGGAAATCGCGCCGTCGATCCCGGCATTGGTATGTTTGGCAACTGCAATCAGATCATCCAGCGATGAAACACCGCCCGATACGATTACCGGTGTCGAAATCGCGCTGGCAAGGGCTACCGTGCTTTCGATATTCGGGCCACCCATTGCACCATCGCGGTCAATATCGGTAAAGATGATCGCGGTAACACCACAATCCTCAAATTTCTGGGCGAGCTCAAGCGCGGTGACTTCGGATGTTTCGGCCCAGCCTTCAACCGCGACATAGCCATCGCGTGCGTCAATGCCAACCGCAATCCGGCCAGGCCATTTTGCGCAGGCTTGCTTGACAAAATCGGGATTACGCAGGGCGACAGTCCCAAGGATTACACGGGTGATGCCCTTGTTAAGCCAGTAATCAACCGTTTCCATTGTGCGGATACCGCCGCCAAGCTGGGTTTTGGCCTTGCCTGCGACTGCGGCAAGAATGCTGTCCACGGCCGCGCCATTGACCGGTTCACCGGCAAAGGCGCCGTTCAGGTCGACGATATGGACCCAATGGCAACCCGCAGCGACAAATTCACCGGCCTGAGCGCCGGGATCGTTGTTGAATACGGTGGCCTTGTCCATATCACCGCGCAGCAGGCGAACGCAGGCGCCATCTTTAAGGTCGATTGCCGGATAGAGATTCACTGGTCAGTGTCCTGTATTTTCTTGGTGTAGTAGTAACCTTCGACCATTTTGCCGTCGACCATCGCGTAATAGGGGTTGATGCCCCAACGGACATAACCCAGCCCGTTATAAAGTGCGATAGCAGCAGTCTGGGTTTCACGAAGGTCTAGTTTCAAAACAGAATAGCCCCGTTCGCGCGCATAATATTCGATGCTGCGCACGATGGCCTTGCCATTGCCGCGTCCACGTGCCCACGGGGCTACGAAATGGCCGGTGATCTGGGCCGAATGCCGCTGTGCCTCAAGGTTGGAAGGCGTTTCAAGCAGCTGGGCCGCGCCAGAAATCACGCCGTCAACGCGCGAGACAAACAAATGACGCCCCGGCATCAGTAAAACACCGCGCCAGTATTTTTCCATATCCGGACGGTCCGGGGGCGTTAACCAGCCAAAACCGCCGCCTTCGATGATTGCCTGAGTACAGGCATCAACGATGTCGGAAAGGTCGCCGGCGCTCAGTTCCGTAACGCGTTCGGCGGTCACACCGGGTTCGATCGTATTGCTGGGTGCGGTCATGGTTTCCATCCCAGGAAGTTACCAATGATGGTAAGTCCTGTTTTCTGGCTTTTTTCCGGATGGAACTGGGTACCGATCAGGTTGTCGCGCCCGATCATTGCGGTCAGCGCCCCGCCATATTCGACCGATGCCAGACGCTCGTCCGGGTTTTGCACATGCATGTGATAGCTGTGTACAAAATAGGCGTGATCGCCATCCGAAACACCCGACAACACGGCATGTTTCCTACCCGACGGATCAAGCACCAGCTCGTTCCAACCCATATGCGGGATTTTAAGCGACGGGTCGGCGGGTTCAATCGCAATCACCTCGCCCTTGATCCAGTCAAGACCCTGAGTATCGGCAAATTCACGCCCGACGGATGACATCAACTGCATGCCGACACAAATGCCAAAGAATGGCTTTCCGCCCTTGATGACCTGTTCGTTCAGAACTTCGACCATACCGGTAACGGCATCAAGTCCGGCACGGCAATCAGCATAGGCGCCAACACCGGGCAGGACGAGATGGCTGGCATTGCGGACCTTTTCCGGATCATCGGTGACAATGATATCGGTGGAAATGTCGGTTTCGCGTGCCGCGCGTTCAAACGCTTTGGCAGCAGATCTCAGGTTGCCTGAACCGTAATCGATAATCGCAACACTCATGGGTAGGGGGTGCTCCCGGATAAGGGGGTGGGCGCAGCATTTTGCAGGGTATCGTGTACAGCGCGTCCGCCACGCAGGCGATCAAAGAAACGATGTTCGGCTGCATTTTCGTTGGGGCCTGCGACAATCTCGACGAGTTTCCAGCCACCGGCCGAAAGCTTTTTGCGTCGCAAGTCATTGGCAATCAGGCCAAAACCGATACCGGTCGCAAGGGCTAGGGCAAAATCCATTTCCGGACCCCCATCGAACACATAGGTCAGCAGATTGCAAATCAGCGATACGCCGATCAGGCCGAAAAAAGCGGCCCACAAACGGTGATACAGCGCCCAGATACCGCTAAAAACGAAGGCCCAGAAATTGAAACCTTCGCGGATCAGGATCGCATTTTCCATCGGATCGGCATCGCCGGGATGGGTATGAACTGTGTAAACCTTCATCGAAAACCGGCTTCCTGTTCCGGGTGATACATCACCCGGTCATTCGGATCAGATCAGGGCATCTGGCGGGTTAAAGCGACCCGCCAAGAACGCCCTTGGTCGAGGGAATGGCATCGGACTTGCGCGGATCAATTTCGATCGCACTGCGCAGGGACCGCGCCAGCGCCTTAAAGGCACTTTCGACGATATGATGGTTGTTATCGCCATATAGGTTTTCGATATGCAGCGTCAGACCTGCGGTCTGGGCAAAGCCCTGGAACCATTCGCGGAACAGTTCGGTGTCCATATCGCCAAGTTTGTCGCGGGTAAATTCGACATTCCAGATCAGATAGGGGCGGTTTGAACAATCCAGTGCGACACGGGTCAGTGCCTCGTCCATCGGAAGCAGGCAGCTGCCGTAACGATTGATGCCCTTTTTGTCGCCCAGTGCCTGCGAGAAGGCCTGACCAATGGCGATACCGGTATCCTCGGTGGTGTGATGGAAATCGATATGCAGGTCGCCCTTGGCCCGGACTTTAAGGTCCATCAGGCTATGGCGTGAAAGCTGTTCGAGCATGTGATCAAGGAAGCCAACCCCGGTCTCGACATCATAGATGCCTGTCCCGTCAAGATTAAGCTCGACCATGATCTGTGTTTCGTTGGTATTGCGCTCTACGCGGGCCTTGCGCATGCAAAGCTCCTTTCCTGCAGGTATCGATGCATTTCCATTGGGTGGTTATTTAGCAATAATGCCGCCGAAAAGCCAGTTTAACCGGCTACGCAATGGCCGCAAATATATCCGTATCTTGCATTTGGCTGGATCGGGCCACTTAGCTGAAGGTTTATTTGGTTTCGATATGGGAAACGCCATCCCAATCACTCGGCGGTGGCGACTTTATGAAATGCCGGCAACGTTTCATATAGATCGAAACAAGTTTGTCCGCGCTTGCCTGTGTTTTCAGGGCATTAAAGGCTTCCAGAGACTCTTGCCAGTTGCGGTTTCGATAAAGCGTCATGCATGCGTTCCACCTGGAAACCTCGTCATATTGCTCTTTGGTGGCAGAGAGGTCACTATTTGCTTCGTCTTTTTCGCCCAACAGCTCAAAAATATCGACTGGAAGGGTTGTGCCAACCGGGGAAACGCGATCCACAAAACGAAACAGGAAATTTTCTCCTGCTTTTCGGGTCATGGTGCCGCTGACGAGAATGCGGGTGCCATAAACTTTGTTCAGCCCCTCGATCCGGGAGGCAAGATTAACCGCCGCACCCAATGCAGTATATTGAATGCGGCTTTCTGACCCGACATTGCCAACAACCACCTGATCGCAATGCAGGCCGAACCGGGTGCGCAGGGGAAATAGTTCCGATCGGCTGGAAACCGAGTTCAACTTCCGTCCGGCATGCCTGCATGCCAGGGCTGCTCGGCAGGCATGAATGGTGTGATCCGGGTCCGTTGTAGGAGCATTCCAGAACGCCATGATCGCATCACCGATATATTTGTCGATCGTGCCGTTGCCATTGGCGGTGATTTCCTTCTCCATGGCCGCGAAATAGTTTGAAAGTTCAAGCATCAATATCGTTGGCGCATAGCTTTCGGTCTTGCCGGTAAAGCCCTCGATATCGGTAAACATGATTGACAGTTCGCGCGACGTACCTCCGATCTCGACCGGGTGGCCAGAGGCAACAATCGATTTCACCAGATCAACAGGCACGTAAGAGCCAAAGCTTTTCAGGCTGACTTTCATATTTGAGACTGCATTGGCCAGTGCGCTGACTTCGTAAATATGGGACGACATCTGAAAGTCGCCTTCAAGATCGAAATGGCCGACTTTTTCGGCCTCCAAAGCTACGGCATTAAGCTGGCGGCTCAGCATGCGCGACATGATAACGATCAGAATAACGGTAACGACGATGATGATTGCTGCAATCTGCAAAACGTTTTGGGTGGTTTCCTTAATGACACCGACAAATTCATCTTCGGGTACGATGAAGCCAAGTGTCGGGGAAATACCAAACAATTCGGGAATGGGGGCTGCGGATGCCAGATATCTACGCCCATCTTTGGTCCCGGTGAAATCAAAGAAAGTCTCCCGACTTTTTACCCACTGCGTAATCGCCCTTTCGACAATGGGATCATCAATTTTACGATCGCCTGCTTCGGTAAATTTTAGATCGGTGGCATCGTCACGTGTTCCGCTATAGGCAATGACACCATCTTCCCTATCAAGCAGAAAGACACGGCCTTCATTGCCTATCCGGATGTCGTTCAGGATGTTTGTAATCTTGTCCATTGTCAGGTCCGCGCCGACAACACCCAACAGTTTTCCGTCGGCATCGGAAACCCGTTTGGCAAAGGTAACCCCCGGTTTTCCGGTGCTATTAAAAATGTAGAAATTGCTTACGAAAATCTCGTCTTGCTTACGCGCACCTTCGTACCAAGGGCGGGTTCTGGGATCATATTCAACGTTGATCAGTTCGCGCCCTGTAACCGTTCCCCAAGATGACTGATACAGGAACGTTTCAATCATATCGTTGGTCGGGCCGTCGATTGTGCGATAGATAATTTTGGTATTTGCGGGTAACGGGCTCTGGTTGGGACCAAATTCCGCAACGCCGCCAGGGACTTGTACGACCTGATAAAATTGCCCCTGATCCTCAAGGCCAAAGAACAAACCGTAAATATAGGAATAGGGTTTGATCTGGCTTGCCATGACAGCCCCGCTACGCGGTTCGGTTATGGCTTCCGGGAAGGCTTTGATAAAATCAACGGTTGTTTCAACCACTTGCCCGACCGGGATGATCACATTTATCAGGTTTTCAACCGTATTCTCCCGCGCGGCAGTCATCTCGGATCGCGCTGTTTCCAATGCAAGCCGGTGATTACTTTGGTAAAGAATGGCAACAGTGATCCCAATCATGAATACGGCGATTGCTGTGAACGCGGTGGTCACACCTATTTGCAGCCTGATCTTCACCTGTTTACCCCATCGTCAATTCCCAGAATCAGATATTTCTTTTCCGGGTTGAAGATTGGTATGTGGGATTGCGCACTAGGATAAAAACCCATCCATTAGAACAGGCTAAAGGTGCCGAAAGGTCAGACAAAGTCGAACTTGTCGACGTCAAACAGGCCTTTGTCGGTCATTTTCAGATGCGGGATTACCGGCAAGGCCAGGAAGGCGACCTGAAGGAACGGCTCGGGCAGGACACAGCCAAGATCCTTGGCAGCCGCGCGCAACGTGATCAGGTCCTTTTCGACGACCTCGAACGGTTCCGTGCTCATTAGTCCGGCGACCGGTAACGCCAATTCGGCCGTGATCCTGCCGCCATCTGCAACGGCAAAGCCACCACCCATTTCGATCAGGCGATTGACGGCGGCCGCCATATCCGCGTCATTGGTACCGACCACGGTAATATTGTGGCTGTCATGCCCGACCGAGGATGCAATTGCCCCGCGCTTCAGACCAAAACCACGGACGAAACTGCGTCCTATATTGCCATTCTTGCCGTGGCGTTCGATGACGGCCACCTTGATCACATCGTTTTCAAGATCGGGTTTCAGACCGTTTTCACCAATTTCAAGTGTGGCTTCATCCCGAAAAGTCAGAATCAGGCCGGGTTTGATCCTGATCACCGGGGTCTGATTCTGGCCCGGTTTGGGCGCGGCCATGAATGCCTCGGCGTTGACCGGTTTGGCCTTCATCGATGTCAAACCAATCGGTGCAACGGTTTTGCGGGCGTCAAACAGACCGTTGGTGACCAAACGACCACCTGCAATCACGTCGCTGACCGCACAGGTTTCCAGATCATCAAGGATCGCGATATCTGCCCGCCAACCGGGCCCGATCAGTCCGCGATCACGCAGGCCGAAAATGCGGGCCGCCGAATGCGATGCCGCGCGATAGACATGATGGATTGGGCAATTACGTGCTTTTAAATGACCGATTAATCTTCCAATAAGGCTATCAAGATGACCTTCTTCGCCGATATCAAGCGGATTGCGGTCGTCCGTGCACAGTGCAACGAAGCTTGAAGTGTTTTCATCAAGGATTTCGGCCAGTGCCTCAAGATCCTTGGAAACCGATCCTTCGCGGATCAGGATCGCCATGCCCTTGGCAAGCTTTTCGTGCGCTTCGGCGGCGGATGTTGCCTCGTGATCGGTGCGAATTCCTGCCGCCATATAACCGTTTAGTGCCGTGCCCTGTACCAATGGCGCATGTCCATCGATATGCCCATCCTGAAAGGCTTCAAGTTTTGCCATGATGCCGGGATCAAGGTTCAGCACACCGGGATAATTCATCATTTCTGCCAGACCAACGACCTTGGGATGGCTTCGGAATGACAGAAGATCATTAATTTCAAGCTGCGCCCCCGATGTTTCAAAGCCGGTGGCAGGAACACAAGAAGACAGATTGACGCGGATATCCATCACGGACCGTTCGGCGCAATCTAGAAAGTATCTGATCCCGTCTGCGCCCAGAACATTGGCAATTTCATGGGGATCACACAGGACGGTGGTCACACCGTGCGGTAAGACGCAGCGATCAAATTCAAGCGGGGTGACGAGCGAGCTTTCTATATGCAGGTGTGTGTCAATAAAGCCCGGAACGGCGAATTTGCCAGTACAGTCAATTTCGCGATCGCCTTCGTATTTGGCGTGGGTTCCGACAATCCGGTCGCCGACAATGGCAATGTCGGTTTCAGTTACTTTGCCGGTAATGACGTCAAGCAATCCGACATCGCGCAGGACCAGATCGGCCTTCATCCTGCCCTGACCGGCCAGAATGCATTTGCCAAGATGGGTTTGGGCAAGGTCGGGATTTCTCATGACTATCGTCCTTCGTTCTTTGAAATTCTTTTATCGACCAAGGGTAAAGCATGAGGCGGCGATACGTCCTGAATTTTTTGCATTCCACCACATTGAAACAGTGTTTGTGATCCGGCGATGGTGGTTCGCGGGGCTAGGCCCTTGACCGGGCGGTTGTGCGTGCTAACTCTTGATCGAACGCATTGGATGAAAATCTAGGGATTATTTATGAGCGAAAAATCGCAGCCGAGCTGGCATGGCACGACGATCCTGTCAGTGCGCAAGGGCAATGAAGTGGTGGTTGCCGGTGATGGTCAGGTTTCTTTGGGCCAGACCGTGATCAAGGGCAACGCCCGCAAAGTGCGCCGCATCGGCCAGAAAGGCGAGATCATCGTCGGATTTGCCGGGGCAACGGCGGATGCCTTTACCCTGCTGGAACGTCTTGAAGCCAAACTGGATCGTCATCCGGGACAGACCATGCGCGCCTGTGTTGAACTGGCCAAGGACTGGCGCACGGATCGTTATCTGCGCAAGCTTGAAGCAATGATGGCGGTGGCCGACAGGGATGTTTCGCTTGTCCTGACCGGGATGGGCGATGTGCTTGAGCCCGAAGACGGCATTATCGCCATTGGATCGGGCGGGAACTATGCGCTTGCTGCCGCGCGGGCCCTGATTGATCTGGACCTTAGTGCAGAGGAAATTACCCGCAAAGCCATGGCGATTGCCGGTGATATCTGTGTTTATACAAATGACAGCGTTACGCTGGAAAAGATCGAGGACGCGAAATAAGGGTGCCGTTTCGGGCCTGACATCGCATTTCCGTCGCAAGAACTAACGGATAAATTAAATGACCCAACATTTCAGCCCGCGCGAGATCGTATCCGAGCTTGATCGCCATATTATCGGTCAGAAAGATGCCAAGCGCGCGGTCGCCATTGCCTTGCGCAACCGTTGGCGCCGCCAGCAGCTTGACGATAATATGCGCAATGAAGTGCTGCCCAAAAACATTCTGATGATCGGCCCGACCGGCGTCGGTAAAACCGAAATTGCCCGGCGTCTTGCCAAACTGGCAGAAGCCCCGTTTATCAAGATCGAAGCCACGAAATTCACCGAAGTTGGTTATGTCGGTCGAGATGTCGAACAGATCGTTCGCGACCTTCTGGAAGTGTCGCTCGACCTGACGCGTGAAAGCATGCGCAAGAAAGTCCGTGCCAAGGCGGAAATGCAGGCCGAGGAACGCATTCTTGACGGTTTGGTTGGTGAAAATGCATCGGCTGATACCCGCCAGAAATTCCGCAAAATGCTTCGTGAAGGCGAATTGCAGGACAAGGAAATTGAAATCCATGTTCAGGAAAGCAGTTCATCGTCGATGCCGACCATCGATATTCCCGGCATGCCCGGCGCACAGATGGGAATGCTGAACCTGTCGGATGTGTTCGGCAAGGCGTTCGGTGGGCAGACCAAGCCAAAACGCATGACCGTCGAGGAAGCCTTTGAGCGTCTGATTGACGAGGAAGGCGACAAGCTTCTGGATATGGACAAGGTTACCGCCGAGGCGATCGAGAATGTTGAGCAGAACGGCATTGTGTTCCTGGACGAGATCGACAAGATCACCGCACGATCCGAACGCGGCGGCGATGTATCGCGCGAAGGTGTTCAGCGTGATTTGCTGCCGCTGATCGAAGGTACAAGCGTTTCGACCAAGCATGGCACGGTCAAGACTGACCATATCCTGTTTATCTGTTCGGGCGCATTCCATCTGGCAAAGCCGTCGGACCTGCTGCCGGAATTGCAGGGCCGGTTGCCGATTCGGGTTGAGCTGAAAGCACTAACCGAGGAAGATTTCCGTCGTATTCTGATGGAACCGGAAGCGTCCCTGATCAAACAGTATGTCGCACTGTTGAAAACCGAGGATGTTACGCTGGAATTTACCGACGACGCAGTTGACGAACTTGCCCGCATTTCGGCCAGCGTCAATGAAACCGTGGAAAATATCGGCGCACGTCGCCTGCACACGGTGTTGGAAAAGCTTTTGGATGACATCAGCTTTACCGCAACTGACCGCGGTGGTGAGACGGTCAAGATTGATGCGAATTACGTCCGTGAACAGGTCGATGGGCTTGCCAAGGATGCGGACCTTTCGAAGTTTATTCTTTGATCCTTGGCGATCACGAAAAGCAAAGACCGGCATCAAAATGCCGGTCTTTTTATTTCATGCGAGATATTCAGGTCTGCCCTAAATCAGGCCCGATGCAAGGTCCGGATATTATCGCTGGCCTTGGCGGGCAGATAGACCGTGAAGACCGATCCGACACCCTGTTCGCTGTCGATAGTCATTGTGCCGCGGTGGCGCTGCACCAGATGTTTAACGATGGCAAGACCAAGACCGGTGCCGCCAACGGCCCGCGACCGCGCCGTATCCACTCGGTAAAACCGTTCGGTCAGGCGTGGCAGATGTTCGCGTGCGATCCCGTCTGAATGATCCCGAATGGCGACGGCTAGAACACGGTCATGCCGGTAACGGGCTAATGCACCGGGGGTGTTTTTGGCCAATGTGATCGAGACATCAATACTGGTTTTGGGGTGACCGTATTTGATGGCATTTTCGACCAGATTGACGAAAACCTGCGTCATTTCCTTTTCCTCGCCAACAATTTCCGTGTTGTCGAGTTCGCAGGAAACTTCGATTTCCATGCCTTTGGCTTCGGCTTTCATGGCCAGAGTCTGGGCTACTTTGTCGATGATCTTGCCGATATCGCAATCATCGGATGGCGGGGTATGTTCGTTCAGCTCGATCCGGGCGAGTGACAGCAAATCTTCGATCAGATGCTGCATGCGCTGTCCCTGATCACGCATGACCGGCAGGAACTGGTTCAGGGCATTGGGGTCGTCCTTTGCCGGGCCCTCAAGCGTTTCGATAAAGCCCAGCAACACTGAAAGCGGTGTGCGCAGTTCATGCCCGGCGTCGGTTGCGAAATCGGCACGCATTTGTTCAAGCTTGCGAAGTTCGGTCAGGTCCGAGAAGGACAGAACAAAGTTCCGGTCGCCGGTTGCGGCGGGCAAACGTGCGGTCAGCACATCGAAATGACGATGGGCATCACTTGCCAGCACAAATTCGGCATGTTTCATCTGTTCGCGTTCACCCGCGACATCATCAAAGGCGTCCAGCAGGATCGGATCGCGGATATAACGTGTCAGATCACGACCTGTTTCCAGATTGTGGAACAGGCCGCGTGCAGCTTGGTTAAAGCCGGTAACAACACGTTGCCGGTTCACCATCACCACCGGGTTTGGCAGGTGATCAAGGATCTCGGCATCCGTGCTGGTTTGCGCTTCGAGATGGGCGATACGTTCGCGAAATGCACCGGCGATCTGGGTGTAAAGAGACGACAGTTCGGACGCGGCACCGAAAGAAAGGTGCTGTGGTGGTGTGCCGCGGAACTTGTCACGCAAAGCCATGGCGTAGCGTGCAACACGGCGCAAATCGCCAAAATAGATGCGCAGGACCCCGGCAATACCAAGCCATGCCAGCGTCGCACACAGGATCGCCGTGCCCCAGCCAAGCAATTCCATCGCTGCCAGAATGATAAATATCGTGGCAGTCGGGAATGCAACCGCAAATGCGGTCATTAACAATTGGCGAAAGCCCAACGGATGCTCCTGATGTCGGGGACCTGTGCCGGTACGTGTTAACGCATGCAAAAAATTTGGACTAAAATGATTATGCGCCAGTAAAGATCAAATAAAAGTTAGATGACAGTTTTCAAGCATCGGAAAAGCTTGAAAAAATACGTCGTCCGAACCGTGATCATACATGCGTATAAGCCGGGTTTGCCAATAAATATGCAACTGCGTTAACGCGGTTGTCCCGCGTCGGTTTTGACCTCCAAGAGCAAATCAGAGAATTTCGGCTCCTTCGTCAAACGCAAGACGTGGGCTGCGGGCAAACAGTTTTGAAGCATCACCATAGCCGATATTGATCAGGAAATTGCTTTTGACCGGGGTGCCTGCAAAAAATTCGGCATCGACCTTGGCATTGTCAAAACCTGACATTGGGCCGCAATCAAGGCCTATGGCCCGCAATGCCATAATGAAATAACCCGCCTGAAGCGTACCATTGCGAAATGCGGTAGCGGCAATTGCATCATCCTTGCCGGCAAACCACGATCTCGCGTCTGTATGCGGGAAGAGTTGCGGCAGTTTTTCATAGAATTCCATGTCGTGGGCGATGATAGCGGTTACTGGTGCTGCCATGGTTTTTTCAAGATTTCCCTCGGAAAGTGCAGGTTTCAGCCGTTCCTTGGCTTCGGGTGATTTGACGAACTTAATCCGCATCGGCTCGCAGTTCGCACTGGTCGGACCCATGACGGTAAGGTCCCATGCCTTTGTAAGCAGTACCGTATCGACGTCACGATCCTGCCAGTCATTGTGGGTTCGGGCCTTGTTGAAAAGGATGTCGAGTGCGTCGGAACCAAGCATGCGAATCTCCGTTAATGCTGCGGTTGAAACAGGTATCCTAAAGTTAGGCTGCGGAGGACTATACACAAGCGCAGCGATGAAATTGTGGAAAAACAATTGGTTCGCTGGTAGGTTCACAAAAAACACAATTACCGGAAACCATAAAATCAAGGCTGTGGTTTTGGGGGCTGCAGTGACCAATGAGTGGGGTCGCAGATAAAGATGGATGTGGCAATGCAATCACAGACCAATGTGCAGCAAAATTCTGACGCTGTTGTGCGCGCCAATGGCGTGAATATGTTTCGTTGCATGGTATTTGGTGCGGCCTTTGCGATTGGCCTGACGGCTGGTGTTTCGCCAGGGATTGCGCAGGAAGCCAGCACAAGTGGTGCAACCACGACCGCAGAATCACCATCAGGAAATGCAAACTCGGCCGTTGTCTTCATGTATCACCGGTTTGCGGAAACCGATTACCCGTCGACCAATATTCGTGGCCCGCAATTTGAAGCACATATTCGCGAGCTGACAAACGGGAAATACACGGTGATGGGTATCCCCGAAATCATCGATGCCATGCAAAACGGCAAAGGATTGCCTGATTACGCTATTGGTATTACCGTCGATGATGCCTATCGGTCTGTGTATGATGTTGCTTGGCCAGCGTTCAAAAAGCACAACATGCCGATGACAGTCTTTGTTTCGAGTGAGCAGGTTGATGCCAGCTACGAGAACTACATGACTTGGGACATGTTGCGCGAGATGGTCAAAGAGGGGGTTACCATCGGCGGCCACAGCCAGCATCACTCGCATTTGCCGAGCTTGCCGATCGAGGAAGTGAAGGCGGAACTTGCGCATTCTGCCCTGCGCTTCAAGGAAGAGCTTGGGTTTGTCCCGGATATCTTTGCGTATCCTTATGGTGAAGCCAGTGATGATGTGATCGCGGCGGTCAAGGAAGCCGGTTACAAGGCGGCATTTGGCCAGCAAAGCGGTGCCATGAGCACAGAATCGGACATGATGTATCTGCCGCGCTTTGCGATGAACGAGAATTATGGCGAGATGGACCGTTTTACGCTGGCAGCCAATTCATTGCCGCTATCGGTCAGCGATGTAACCCCGCCAAATTATACGCTGGAACGTAACCCGCCAGCGTTCGGGTTCACGTTGAAGGAAAAGGCAGGTGATGTCGCTTGCTACCCGTCGGAAGGTGAACCGACCATGAACCGGCTGGGCGAAGAACGGGTTGAAATTCGGCTGGATGCTCCGGTTTCATCAGGACGATGGCGGATCAATTGCACCTCGATGGGGCCGAATGGCAGGTGGCGCTGGTTCGGAATGCTTTATACTGTTCCGTGATAAATTATTGAAAATAAATAGTAAAATAACGCCATGGGTTTTACGGACCTGCGGCGTTTTTTATGCTTATTTTGGGCGCTTGCACGTCATCGACGGAGAAGGTAGGTTAACCACACTTCTTCAACGTAAATAGTTGGTAACCACAGTGTTGTCAGGAAAAAATATCCTTCTGATCATCTCCGGCGGCATTGCTGCCTATAAGGTTCTTGAGGTGATCCGGCGGTTGCACGACCGGGAGATCAATATCCGCGCGATCCTGACCAAAGGCGGGGCAGAATTTGTTACACCGCTTTCGGTGGCCGCCCTGACCGAGAACAAGGTTTACCAGGATCTTTTTTCCCTGACCGATGAGGCCGAAATGGGCCATATCCGCCTGTCGCGTGAGGCTGACCTTGTGCTGGTCGCCCCGGCAAGTGCGGATATCCTTGCCAAAATGGCGACTGGACAGGCAGGCGATCTGGCGACGACGGCCCTGCTCGCGACCAACAAGCCGGTGATGGTTGTGCCGGCGATGAATGTCGAAATGTGGAATCACCCAGCGACACAGGCAAATATAGCCACTCTTGAAGGACGTGGTGTAATGCGGGTCGGTCCGGCGGCAGGTGATCTGGCATGTGGTGAAACCGGATCGGGTCGCTTGGCGGAACCGGCTGAAATTATCGCAGCGGTGGTTGATTTTCTGGAAGGTCAGCCAGCTGGAAAGCCGCTTGCTGGCAAAAAGGCGATTGTTACCAGCGGTCCGACGCACGAACCGATTGATCCGGTGCGATACATCGCCAACCGGTCTTCGGGTAAGCAGGGGCATGCAATAGCCGCGGCACTTGCTGCTGCAGGGGCCGATGTGACGTTGGTGAGTGGACCGGTCAACTTGCCTGATCCGACGGGGGTAAAGGTTGTGCGGATCGAAACGGCCCGGCAGATGCTGGATGCTGTGCAGGCCGCCCTGCCCGCCGATATTGCGGTATGTGCCGCTGCGGTTGCCGATTGGCGTGTGGCCGCAGAAGCCGGTCAGAAACTAAAAAAAGATGGGTCGGGTGTGATTCCGGACCTGAAGCTTTCGGAAAATCCGGATATTTTGGCAACTATCAGCCAAAATGGTTCAAAACGCCCGAATTTGGTTATTGGTTTCGCTGCCGAAACAGAAAATGTCGTCGAGCATGCCCGCGCCAAAAGGGCGCGGAAGGGGTGTGACTGGATTCTTGCCAATAACGTGGCACCGGGAAGCGGCACTTTTGGCGGTGATCACAATGAAATTTTCCTGATTTCAGCTGTGGATGCTGCCAGTGACGAGGTCTGGCCCCGGCAGGGCAAGGACGGTGTGGCACGCGCACTTGTGCAACGGATTTCCCGTCATTTTGCCTGATTTGAATAGCCTGATAACCCGCTGCATGTCCAAGGTGTGCAGCCTGTAATGTGAAAACAAGGATTGTTTATGACGCGTTTGACTGTCGATCTGAAACAGCTGCCCCATGGTGCGGATTTTCCGCTTCCCGATTATGCTACCGCACAGTCGGCAGCCGTCGATTTGCAGGCGGCGATTGACGACAAACTTGTGATTGCACCGGGCAAACGGGCGATGGTTGAAACCGGTATTGCGATTGCGCTACCTGCCGGGTTCGAAGCACAGGTTCGTCCGCGTTCGGGGTTGGCTGCGAAAAATGGCGTGACGGTTTTGAACAGCCCAGGAACGATCGACGCGGATTATCGTGGTGAAATCAAAGTAATTCTGATCAACCACGGTGACGAGGCATTCTCCATCGAACGTGGTATGCGCATCGCCCAGCTTGTGGTCGCACCGGTGACCCAGGTGGCGTGGAATGCGGTTGCCAATCTGGACGAAACGGCGCGTGGTGCAGGCGGCTTCGGGTCGACCGGTGTTGCGGCACCGGCGGGAAAAACTGCCTGATTGCCTGTAAATACAGCAGCAATATTGCCGGAAGGATTTGGGTCATATGGTGATCTTGCTGCTTGGTGAACTCTGATAATCGTAAGTTCCGATACTTCCGGGGGGATCGGCGGGACTGCAAGGGGAGTATGAAAGAGACGATGTTAAAACTGTCAAAGAAGATGCTGTTCGCCATCGAGGCGGTGGTGGACATCGCCTATAACGCTGCGGGTGAACCAGTGCAAAGCCGAGATATCACCGCACGTCAGGGCATTCCGAAACGTTATCTTGAACAGACCCTGCAACAGCTGGTGCGGGCCGACATTCTTGTCGGTGTGCGTGGTCCGCGCGGCGGATACCGTCTGGCGCGTGAGCGCCGTCGCATCACACTTGCCGATATCGTATCGGTGATCCGTTCGATGGAAACATCCGAGGACCCGATTGAGGACCCGGCAGGATCACCGTTGGGCAAGGAAGTCGTGCGTCCGCTTTGGCGTGAATTGCAGGACGAAATGATGGTGTCGCTGACCCGGATCACGGTTGAAGATTTGTGTAACCGTGCGCGAGACGCAGGTTTGCGCAGCGGGATCGAGGAATCCCCGGATTTCATTATTTAATCGTCGGAACAGGCTGCGGATTGTTGTATCGTTAAACCACAAGAATCCGCTGCGGTTTACATCTGATACACAGGCATCAGGAAACCGGCCAAACCGCGACTGGCGTAAAAACTGTTTAAACCCAATTGACTTGGGTGTTAAACGGGACAAATACAAATCCAGAATGTGGTTGGTTTTAAATTACAAGAAATTGCGAGGAAAACATGACTGAGTTTCGCGGCAAGATTTACGACAGCATCATCGACACCATCGGTGCAACGCCGCTGGTTCGTCTTTCACGCCTGGCAGCGGCCGAGGGTGTGAAGGCAGACCTGATTGGTAAGCTTGAATTCTTCAACCCGCTGGCCTCGGTTAAAGACCGTATCGGTCTCGCAATGATCGAGGATGCCGAAAAATCCGGCCGCATCAAGCCGGGTGCGACGCTGGTCGAACCGACTTCGGGTAATACCGGTATCGCGCTGGCTTTCGTGGCGGCGGCCAAGGGGTACAAACTGATCCTGACCATGCCCGAAAGCATGTCGCTGGAACGGCGCAAGATGCTGATGCTTCTGGGCGCGCAGATCGACCTGACCCCGGCTGCCAAAGGCATGAAGGGTGCGGTTGCCCGCGCCGAGGAACTCGTTGCCGAGATTGATGGCGCAATCATGCTTCAGCAGTTTGAAAACCCTTCAAACCCGGAAATCCATCGCAATACCACCGCGCAGGAAATCATCAAGGATACTGCTGGCAAGATCGATATCTTTGTTGCCGGTGTCGGTACCGGCGGGACGCTGACCGGTGTTGGTGAAGTCCTGAAAAAGCATAATCCGAATATCCAGATTGTCGCGGTCGAGCCGGAAGACAGCCCGGTTATTTCCGGTGGTGCACCCGGCCCGCATAAAATCCAGGGCATTGGTGCCGGTTTCATTCCGGGCAACCTTCATACCGATGTGATCGACAAGGTCATGACGATCGGAAACGAAACAGCCTTTGCCACTGCGCGCAAACTCGCAAGCATCGAAGGCCTGCCGACCGGCATTTCGTCCGGGGCGGCTGTTGCTGCCGGTATCGAGCTTGGACAGTTGCCGGAAAACGAAGGCAAGCGCATTGTGGTTATCATCCCGAGCTTTGCCGAACGTTACCTGTCGACACCGCTGTTCGAAGGTTTGCAGTAATTCAGTTTTGCTGACCGACACATTTAAAGAAGGCCCGGAATTTTCCGGGCCTTTCTTGTCTGTGGCATGCGCGCTATATGCAATGGCAGACCGTTTGGACCGAATGAAAGAAACCGCCTGTGAGTGATTTTGATTTCAGCGAAAATGAAGTGCAGCGTTATACCCGGCATATCGTCCTGAAGGATGTTGGCGGCACAGGCCAAATGAAGCTGAAGCGCGGGCGGGTTCTGATTGTGGGCGCAGGCGGACTTGGATCGCCCTTGGCGATGTATCTGGCGGCAGCCGGGGTTGGTACCATCGGGATCGTCGATGCCGATACGGTCGAACTTTCCAATCTGCAGCGTCAGATTGCGCATGGTATGAAAGACTTGGGCTCGCCCAAGGTCGAAAGTGCCAAATCGACCATGCTTGATATGAACCCGGAAATCAGTGTGCAGACGCATAATGTGCGGCTTGATGCGTCCAATGTTATGGACCTGATTGCGGATTATGATGTGATTGCCGATGGGTCGGACAATTTCGAAACACGATTCCTTCTAAACGATGCGTGCTATTTTGCGAGCAAAACGCTGGTATCGGGTGCGGCCCTCCGGTTTGACGGCCAGGTTGCGACATTCAAGGCGCATCAGGGCGATCCGCATCCCTGTTATCGCTGCATCTATCACAGTCCACCGCCCGAAGACGCCATTCCGTCCTGTGCCCAGGGCGGTGTCCTGGGCTCGGTCGTGGGAATGATTGGCGGGATTCAGGCAACCGAAATCCTCAAGGAATTGATGGGGATTGGCGATGGTCTGTCCGGCAGGCTAGTGATTGTCGATGCACTTGGTGCATCCTTCCGAAAGATCAAAGTCCCGCGTGATCCGGGCTGCCCGCTTTGTTCCGAAAATGCCAGCATCAAGGACCTGTCCATTCATGAGCATTGAAACTGCCAACCAGTCCGAAAGCCCGAAGAAACTGTCGCTGGTGGTGTTTTCCGGCAGCTTTGAAAAGGTTCATTACGCACTCGTAATCGCATCGGCGGCACTTGCATCCGGGCGCGAGGCAACCCTGTTTTTTACGATGGAAGCCAGTCGTGCGGTGTTGGCCCCTTCGGGCTGGCGTCACTTGCGGACCGAGGCAGAAGGAGCAACGGCTACCTCGATCGATCTCAGTTATTCCACACGTGGCATCGGCACGTTCGAGGAATTGCTGTCAGCTTGCACTGCCCTTGATGCCAAGTTCATGGTTTGCGAAATGGGCCTTCGTGCACTTGGTCTTGAAAAGGAAGCCAAGCGCGAGGACCTTAAAATCGAGACCGGCGGGGTTGTGACATTCCTCAATGACGCCCGCCAGCAGGGTGAGATGCTGTTTATCTGAACGCGTGAACCGTTTAGCTGGTGCTTGTCAGAAGTTTGATGCCAAGCCCTGCCAGGCAAAGACCAACTGCGCGTTCGATCCAGATTTTGATGGCTGCGATCTGCGCCTGTACTGCCGGTAGGGTCAGGGCGACCGCCACCAGCGCAAACCAGATCATATGACATGCTGCTATATAAACGCCGTATCCGATTTCCATCAAAGCTGGCGTATTGGGTGAAATCACCTGACTGAACAGCGAGACGATAAAAAGCATGGTTTTGGGATTAAGGGCATTACAGGCAAAACCGATCCAGAACGCGGATCCGTTCCGTTTTTGATCCGATTCCGGCGTGTTGGTGTTTTTGTTTGTCATCCGGATCTGAAGTGCCGTGGGCCTTTTCGAAAACAAAGCCCGTATATCAGGCCAAAGTGCTGACATCCCCAACGATATCAGATAGGCGGCACCCAGATAGCGCAAGCTGGTCAGAACCCAGACATTACTGGCAAATACAACGCCAAGTCCGATCAGCGTATAGGCGAGATGTACCGAAACACCGCTGCCGATCCCGATAGCACACAGCACACCAGCGCGACGACCACGTGTAAGTGCAATACGTGTCACCATGGCAAAATCTGGCCCGGGGCTGATAACGGCAAGAATGGTGATGATGGCGACGGCAATGACTTCGATCTGAGCAATGGCTGGCATGTTCGTGGTCCTTGATCTGTGAGATTATTCAGTATCAAATTGAAAAGATCGCCAGAAAATCGAAAATTCGTAGGGAATTTCGTGAGTAATATTCACAGAAAACGCAATCTGCCACCCCTTGCCGCTTTGCCCGCCTTTGAGGCGGCGGCGCGACACCAAAGCTTTTCGCGTGCTGCCGAGGAATTGCACCTGACGCACGGGGCGATCAGTCGCGCCGTGGCGCAGATCGAGGAACGGCTGGGTATTGATCTGTTTGTTCGTCGTAATCGGCGTGTCTGGTTAACTCAGGCAGGCGAAAGGCTTTTGAAGTCGGTGGCAACCGCACTGGACGGGCTTGATGGCGCTATCGAAGAAATTCACCGCCATGATAGTGCATCGCCGATCCTGTCGGTGTCGTGCGAGCCCAGCCTCGCCATGCGCTGGTTAATGCCAAGGCTGGGCGCGTTTCGCGAATCCAATCCTGACTTGAATATCGATCTACGGCTGGCTGGTGGCCCGGTTGATCTGCTGGTTGAGGGATGCGATGTGGCAATTCGGCGGGCTGATTTCGGTATCGGCGGGGATTACGAGGTAACGCGCCTTTGGCCGGAATTTGCCGGGCCGGTTTGTGACCCGGATTGTTGGGAAAACATTCTGGCTCGTGATTTGTCAAATGCCCGCTGGTTACACAGTCGCACGCGACCTGATGCATGGGATGTATGGAAACGGGCGAGTGGAAGCAATGTCAGCCCGACAAGCGAGCAATATTTTGACCATTTCTTTTTTACACTTCAGGCAGCCGCTAATCGTTTGGGGACTGCAATCGGGCCCTTGCCGCTGGTTTATGATGATCTGGTGGCAGGGCGGCTGGTCGCTCCGCACGGTATGGCGCCAACCGGCTATGACTATGTCCTGATCACATTGGATAGACCGGGCCGCGATCCGCGAATTTTGCGATTCTTTGACTGGCTGATGGTCGAAGCCAAGGGGATTGAAGGTGGGGCCGTGCCAAAAGGCTGATTGATATCGCGGTGCCTGACTTGCTGTTGGAGGAACAATGTGCGAACAGGAGGCGTTTCGGTTTGTATATCAAACAGATTGAAACGCGAACTGGATATGGGCATGACCGACCTTCCCTATTTTGCAACGGCTGAACGATATTTCGATATCGGCGTGATCGATATGGTTTTGCGGCTGTGTGCGGCAACCGTGATCGGAATGGTGATCGGGTTGAACCGTGATGTGAATGGCAAGCCGACCGGCATGCGCACATTGGCGCTGGTTGCGCTTGGTGCGGCGGTGGTGTCGGTTGTTGCGGTCCATTTTCAGGATCTGATCGATCATCCCGATGCGTTATCGCGCGTCGTGCAGGGGATTTTGCAAGGCGTTCTGACCGGGATCGGCTTTATCGGGGCGGGCGTGATCCTGCGCCAGCCAAAAGACATGTCGGTTAGCGGCCTGACAACGGCGGCCACCGTCTGGATCACGGCTGCCCTTGGTATCGCATGTGCTCTGGCGGCTTGGCATGTGGTGGTGATTGCGACGGTCCTGACGCTGATTGTCCTGATCGCCTTGAAACCGTTCGAACTTATGCTCGTTCGCCTTCTGGGCAATGAGCAAACCGTCGAGGATATCAAGGAAGACAAACAGGGATAGTCGGGTTTGATCAGAAATCCTCTCCCTCCCGGAAGGCGGCAAGATCGTCGATCCGTCGATAGGGTAAAAGCGTTTGCAGTTCTTCTGCCGGGGTGCCGGTCATCAGGTCGTGCAAATGTTCCGACAGCACTTTGCCAACCTTGCGTTGTGGCTGGTAGTAATAGGCGAGCTTCTGTCTGGACAGCATGCGAAACGGCATGCCGCCAAAACCGACAATACCGATCCCGTCCCGTATCGTGTCCATGCCCAGTTCCAGCAATGCCTCCAGCGCACCAATCATGGTCATCTGGCTGGCGCACACCACGGCGGTGGCATCGCGCTGATTGGTAAACAGGCGGATAGTGGCTTCGCGCGCGGCACGGACGGACACGTCCGATGTCATCCAGATCAGGCTTTCTGGATCAAGCCCAGCCTCGATCATCGCGCGCCGCGCACCGCGTTTGCGATAGCCAAAAAAAGTCAGATCTTCGGGCGGATCAATCATGCCGATTTTGCGATGGCCATCATCAATCAGGCGTTTGACCGCATCATAAGCCGCATGTTCATCATCGTGATCGACAAAGGCATGCGGGGTTAAAAGTTCCGTCCGGCCAAAACTGACAAAGGGAAAGTCATGTTGCAGGCAGTATTTGGCGCGGCTGTCCTGTAAGGTCGTGCGCGAAAATACAACTGCGTCGGCCATATGCTGCGTATGAACGCGACGCACGGGTTCAAGCGGGTCTTCGCTGCTGGTCTGGGCTAGGACAACCAGTGAATAATGATCGGCCTCTAGGCCCTTGGCGAGGCTTTCAACCTGCGCCAGAAAGCCCGGGTCGCCATAATCGCCAACTTCGGGGGAATACAGGATCGAACAGACCTGCATGGTTTTGCCGGTGCGCAGCATGACGCCACGGGCATCGGGATGGTAACCGATTTCGACCGCCGCGGCCTTGACGCGGGCGACTGTATCGGGTTTGACCTCCGGCCCGTCTTTCAATGCACGAGAGACCGTCGTGACCGACAGGCCAAGACGGTCGGCAATAGTGCGAAGGTTCGGGCGGGAGGCTGACATATACAGGTCCGTTCATTTATTCTTTGGCGGACAATCTAATCGCCCGTTTGCGGTTAAGGCAATGCGTTGCTTTCGATCACGCGACGCATGAAGTCATAGGATGCCTTTGGCGTGCGCTTGAGCGTGTCGTAATCGACATGCACCAAACCGAACCGTTTTTCATAGCCATACGCCCATTCGAAATTATCAAGCAGGGACCATGGCATATATCCCTGCACGTTTGCGCCCTCGTCAACGGCGCGCAAAAGGGCTGAGAGATATTCACTGTAGTAGGCAATGCGATCCTGATCGTCGATATAGCCGTTATGGCCGGGAATGTCCGTGAAGGCACCACCATTTTCGGTCACAAAGATTGGCGGGTTGCCATAGTTTTCTTGAAGGATTTTCATGGTGCGATAGAAGCAGTCGCCGTCAATCGCCCACCCCATTTCCGTCCGGCGGAAATATTTCGGCGGTTCGGCATGTTTGAATGGCCAGGCGCGCCCTTCGGCGGCTTCAATATAGCTTGGGAAATACTGGTTCAACCCCTGAAAATCGACATTGGTCTCGATCGCTTCAAGGTCGCCGTCCTGAATGTGTGGTTCCATCCGGTCGATAATTAGCTCGGGATATCGACCGTAATAAACCGGATCAAGAAAGATACCATTCCATTTGGCTTCGAACAGATCGACCAGATGGGCATCCTGTTCGCGTCGATGCGGTAGTGTGTAAGCCTTATGCATTGGCAAAACGAATCCGACCGGTGCATCCGGATAGTGATGCTTGATCACGCGGGTTGCACGGGCATGGCACATATTCAGATGGTGGGCGACCCGCATTGCTGCGCGTGGGTCGGTAATTCCCGGTGCGTGGCGGCCTTCTTCGTGGCCAACCCACGCCACCACGTTGGGTTCGTTAAACGTAACCCACGATTTGACCCGGTCGCCAAATCGCGTCACCAGCAGCTCGGTATAGTCGCCAAACCAGTCGACGATGCTGCGATTGGTCCAACCGCCGCGGTCCTGCAATGCCTGCGGCAGGTCCCAGTGATACAGGCATAACCAGGGATCAAGGCCGCGTTCGCACATGCCGTCAATTAACCGGTCGTAAAATGCCATGCCGGTTTCGTTGACTTTGCCCGTGCCGTTCGGAATGACACGCGGCCACATCACCGAAAATCGATAATGTTTGGCACCAAGCCCCCTGATCAGGTCAAGATCTTCGGCCCAGCGATGATAATGGTCGCAGGCGACACTGCCGTTATCGCCATTGGCAACCCGGCCGGGTGTTGCACAGTAGGTGTCCCAGATGCTGTCGCCGCGCCCGTCGTCGCTCGCGCCGCCTTCAATCTGATAGCTTGAGGTCGAGACACCCCAGCGGAAACCGTTGGGAAAAGGTTTGGTCATGATTGTTTCCTTGCCCTGTCGCGGATCGCATTCGTTGGCAGATCCAAAATCGTAACGTTTCGGAAATTTCGGCAAAAAAATAATGCCGGATCTATTTCGCCTTATTATGGAAGGGTTTTGTTGATTGACAAGAGTGAATAAAGCGCTTATCAAAAAAATCGAAACGTTACGAATTTTCGACCATCAAGAAGTCGGGCGCGAACGTATCCATTAGGGAGGACATCTGTTATGAAGAAATTTCCAAAGGTCGCAGCACTTGCGACATTTCTGAGCGCCGGTGTTTCTGTCGGTGCGCTTCACGCCCAGACAGCCGAAGTTCTCCATTGGTGGACTTCGGGCAGCGAACAGGCAGCTTTGGGCGAAATCCGTGCCGCTTTCGAAGCACAGGGCGGCAAATGGGTAGATACGCCTATTGCTGGTGGTGGCAATGCGCGCGCGGCTGCTGTCAACCGTATGCTGGGCGGTGATCCGGCGACTGTTTTTCAGTTTTCCATCGGACAGCAATTGCGTGAACTGGCCGATCAGGGGCTTTTGGCCGATGTGAATGCGGTGGCTGACGAAGAAAACTGGGATGAAAAGCTGCCGCCGCTGATCGTTCAGGCGGCAAAATATGATGGCGACTACATCGCGGCCCCGATCAACATCCACGGCGAAAATTGGATGTTTTACAATACCGAAGCGCTTGAAAAAGCCGGGATAGAGGTTCCGAAAAGCTGGCCGGAATTTATTGATGCGGCCAAAAAGCTTGAAGATGCCGATATTGTTCCGATCGGTCTTGGCGGGCAGCCGTGGCAGGAACGTATCCTGTTTAACAGTGTCCTTTTGGGCGTTGGCGGGCGTGAATTTTACGCCCAGCTATACAGCACGCTGGATGATGAACTTCTCGCATCGGACACCATGCTCAAGGTGTTTGAAACATTTGCTGCGCTTAAACCCTTTGTCGATGAAGCAAGCCCAGGCCGCAACTGGAACGAGGCGACCAATATGGTCATTCGCGGCGATGCGGCGTTTCAGTTCATGGGTGACTGGGCCAAGGGTGAAATCATTGCTGCCGGGGTCGAACCGGGTACAACGGTTGGCTGCGCCTTCGCCCCGGCTGTCGATACAGCCTATATCATGACTGTTGATGCCTTTGCCTTTTCCGCCATGGATAGTGACGAAGCCCGGGCCGCCCAGCAAAAGATGGCGCAGGTTATGCTTGAACCCGACGTTCAGATTGCCTTTAACAAGAAAAAGGGCTCGATCCCTGCCCTTCTTGATGTGTCGGGCGACAGTTTTGATGCCTGTGCACAAAAAGCCATGGCAGCATTGCAAGACAAGAAAACCCATCTGGTCAGTACCGGGCTGTTTGGTGTTCCCAGTGCCGTTTCCGGGGCAATTGATGACAGTATCTCCAATTTCTGGAACAGTGCTGACATGAGCCCGCAACAGGGACAGGAAGAATTCCGTCAGGCGATTTCCTACGCCAAGTAAGGCGACCGGAATGACACGGCTTTGCAGGTGCGCCGCTGTCTCATGCAGCGGTGCCTTTACAAAGAAGCGAGATTATTCATGGCCGAACCGGCACAGGGTGCGTTGAAGACTTCGCACGACGGCAGATGGCGCTGGCGTCCGCAATGGACGGCAAGAATGGCGCTGATCCCTGCCATGACGATTACCATCGTCTGTTTCTATGGCTTTATCATCTGGACCTTTGTCATCTCGCTGACGCGCTCGCGTCTGTTGCCGGTTTATAAATTTACCGGCTTTGATCAATATGTACGCCTGTTTGCCAATGAACGCTGGTGGACGGCAATGCAGAATATCGCCATCCACGGCTTCCTGTTTATCGGCGGATGTATTGTTTTCGGTTATTTGCTGGCGATCCTGATTGATCGCGGTGTCAAGGCCGAAGGCATGTTTCGCACGGTCTTCATGCTGCCGCTTTCGATGTCGTTCATTGTGACCGGGGTCATCTGGCAATGGGTGATGAATCCGGGGCTGGGGCTTCAGGATGCGGTGCGCGAACTGGGCTGGACCACGTTTGAATTCAACTGGATCGTGCGTCAGGACCGGTCGATCTATACCTTGGCAATTGCCGGGATCTGGCAGCAGGTTGGGCTGTGCATGGCACTGTTTCTGGCGGGGTTGCGCAATGTCGACCCCAATATCTGGAAGGCATCACGGGTGGATGGCATTCCGGTCTGGCGTGTCTATCTGCATGTTATTACGCCGATGATGCGGACCGTATTCTTTACGGTCTTTATCCTGATGAGCGCGATTGTCATGAAGGCCTATGATCTTGTCGTTGCGCTGACCGGTGGCGGGCCCGGCTTTTCATCAGATTTGCCGGCGAAATTTGTGGTGGATCATATCCTGAATCGTCAGGAGCTGGGTCTTGGTGCCGCAGGTGCGTTCGTTTTGCTCTGTACCGTGATCGCAGTCATTTCCCCCTATATCCATTTTGAATTGCGTAAAGCACGCGACGGCGGGGGGCATTGATCATGCGATATAACCGTCTTGCGCTTTACGCGATGCTGGGGATCGCTGCCCTGATGATTCTGGCGCCAGTCTTCATCATGGTGTCGACGTCGCTGAAATCTATGGATGAAATCCGCGATGGCAGCATCTTTGCGCTGCCAGCAGAACCAAATTTTGATGCATGGGGCGAGGCATGGTTTGGCGATTGCACCCAGACCGTCGGTGAGGATTGCGGTGGTTTGTCATCCTCTTTTCTGACATCGGTCAAAATCGTCATTCCGGCGCTGTTTTTGTCAGTCGGGCTTGGTGCAGTTACCGGTTATGCTCTGGCGGCGTGGAAGATGCGTGGGGCAAATCTGATGTTTGCGGCCCTTCTGGTTGGCATGTTCATCCCGCCACAGGTCACACTTTATCCCTTGATCATTATGGTGCGCGAGTTGGGGATATTTGGATCCATTCCGGGACTGGTTCTGGTGCATGTCATCTGGGGTGTTGCCTTTACCACCATGATGTTTCGAAACTTTTTCAAAACCGTTCCACAGGATCTGCTGAAAGCTGCACGGATTGACGGGGCCGGTTTTTGGCCCTTGTTCTGGCATGTGATGTTGCCCCTGTCGTTACCGATTCTGGGCGTCGCGATGATTTTGCAGTTCACATACATCTGGAACGATTTTCTGCTGGGTCTGACCTTTGGCGGGCGATCCGGACAGCCGATGACGGTTGCGCTTAACAACCTTGTCGGATCGCAGTTCGGCGAAAAGGAATATAATGTGGATATGGCTGCCACCATGCTGACAGCGCTTCCGACATTGGCGGTTTATCTGCTGTCGGGGCGGTTGTTTGTTCGCGGAATTGCGGCTGGTGCAGTGAAAGGATAACGGACATGAACGGCGTTGAATTACGTGGTGTGACCAAGGCCTATGCCGGTCTGACCGTGATGAAGGACATCAATCTCGAAATCGAGGATGGCGCGTTTCTGGTTCTGCTGGGGCCGTCAGGGTGTGGCAAATCGACGATTCTGAACATGATTGCAGGTTTGGAACCCGTTACCGGTGGATCAATCCACATCGCTGGTCGTGATGTGACGGAACTGGAACCTGATGAACGCGATATCGCGATGGTGTTTCAGTCATATGCACTCTATCCGACCATGTCGGTGCGCAAGAATATCGGTTTCGGCCTTAAAATACGTGGCATGCCGAAGGCTGATATCGAAAAACGGGTCGACGAGATTGGCGAACTTTTGCAAATCACCCCGCTTCTGGACCGAAAGCCATCGCAATTGTCCGGTGGCCAGCAGCAGCGTGTGGCAATTGGCCGTGCGCTGGTACGCGAACCATCAGTATTCCTGTTTGATGAGCCTTTATCGAACCTTGATGCCAAGTTACGTGCTGATATGCGTGTCGAACTGAAACGTCTTCATGAACGGCTTGGCCGGACAATTGTCTATGTCACCCATGACCAGATCGAAGCCATGACGCTGGCAACCAAGGTGGTGGTTCTGGACAAGGGTTCCATTCAGCAGGCCGATACACCGGAAAATGTCTATCGCCGCCCGGCCAACAAATTTGTCGCCAGCTTCGTCGGGGCTCCGACCATGAATTTCATTGACGGCAAACTGATACAGGATGGCGATGGTATCGCGTTCGATGGGGGATCGGGTCAGTTGCCTTTGGCAAGTTTGCCGACCCGCGCACATGATCTGATCGGGCAACCCGTGACCTTGGGCGCGCGTCCCGAACATCTGATGTTTGATGATCTTGGGGCCAATGCACGGGTGCTTCTGGCTGAGCCGACCGGACCGGATCAGTATGTCCGTCTTGCGGTTGCCGGATCGGAAGTCACCGCGCGTACCGGCCCGGAACAGCATTTCAGTTCTGGCACAGATGCGCGGATCATGATTGACGGTGCACGTGTGTCGCTGTTCGATCCCGAAAGCGGACGTGCAGTTCTTTAGGTTGCCAAATTCCGCATTCAGGGCATCTACCCGATATTATTTCATCATGCTTTGCGGCAGGGAGCTGTCGGAAAACAGCGGGTATTTGCTGCGTGCGTTAGGTAACTGATAGTGCCACCATTCATGATCGTAATATTCGAATCCGGCGCTGACCATGACGCCAAGCAACAGCAAACGGTTGGCTTCGGCGTCTTTTGAAAGCCCGTCCGCTCCGTGATAGGACCGGATATGCATTTCATCAAACCCTGCCCCCATATCCAGTTCCTTGCCGTTTTCGTCCAACAGCGTTAGATCAATGGCAACACCACGGCCATGTGGCGATCCAATATCGGGATTGGCGATGAAATCAGGATTGGGTGTATGGTTCCAAAGGGCCCGCTGGGCTTCTTGTGGGCGGAAAGCATCCAGAATGCGAATGCCTTTCCCGTGACGTCGTGCCATGGCGACCGCCTTTTTCAGGCAGTCCGCCGCATCGCGATGAAGATAGCAGGCAGGCCGTGAATAAATTGGTGCCCCGGTGAAATTGCGATCCGTGGCATAAACAATATCGATTTCGACATCATATTCTTGTGGCGTAATTTCGATCAGCGCCATTGCCGGAGGCCCCCTGTTCTTGTCGTTTACCGATTACATCAAAAAGATGCTTACCGGTCAGTTGCGTAGCAATTCCCATAGCGCAGATCACACCGCATCGCAAACGCCATCCGGGGCCATTGAAAAAACCGGTCCGACGCTTTTGGCAATCGATACTGCGTCAACATCGCTTTCAACCGCCGTTCTGATAAATGGCGTAGTCAAGGGCGAGCTTTACGAAGACATGGAACGCGGTCAGGCCGAAAACCTGATGGGTTTCATTGCCAAAAGTCTGGATCAGGCGGGTATCGCCTTTGATGAAGTAGATGGCATTGCGGTGACCGTCGGACCTGGTGCCTTCACCGGTATGCGGATCGGGCTTGCCACAGCACGTGCGCTCGGCCTTGCGCGTAAAATTCCGGTGGTCGGTGTCAGTTCGCTTGAGGCGGTGGCTTATGGGGTTTCCGAACGCGATCAGCAGGGACGCAATATTCTGGTTGCACTCGACAGCAAGCGGAACGAGATTTTCGCGCAGGCTTTTGATGGGAAGAAATGTCCGCTCAGTGCGCCGGAATGTGTTGCACCCCGACAGGCTCTGATGATGGCCCCACCGGGCGATACGCTTCTGGCCGGCGATGCTACCCCACGCCTTTTGACTGCGGCTGCCCACGCGCCGGATGCGTTTTATGATTGCACGGCGCCGGGGCTACCGCGAGCCGGGAATGTGGCGCGGATTGCAGCGGCGCGCTGGGGAACGAATGAAAACCTGCCGCCTGTGCCAATGTATCTGCGTGCACCCGATGCGCGCCGTATCGAGGATCAGGGACCGGCAAAAAACAGACCGGCAGACGAAGGATGAGTCATTCTTCCCGCCAGCCGGAACCTGTGGACAGGATTGAAATCGTCCCCTTGACGGCGGCGTTTTGTACTGTTGCCAGTGCGCTTCATGCCGAAGGGTTCGAAGATCACGATCACTGGTCGGCGGACGAGATGATTGCGCTGCTTGATGTTCCCGGTGCTTTCGGATTTCTGGCCTTTGCACCGGGGAACGAGGCGGAGAACCGGCTCGATACGCCGCTTGGTTTTATACAGATACAAGCGGTGCTGGACGAGGCGGAAATCAACACCATCGTAGTTGCCAAAGAAGCCCGCAAACGCGGTGTCGCCAGAAAGCTGCTGTTTGCGGTTTTTGAGCGATTGTGTGCAGCCGGTGCCGGTCGTGTCCTGCTGGAGGTTGCCGAGGATAATGCATCGGCAATTGCACTTTATCGTCATTGCGGCTTTACCGAGATCGGGCGGCGTAAAAAATACTATCGCCGCAAGTCCGGCCGCGAGGTAGATGCGCTTGTTATGGAACGTGATCTCGGAACTTGTGTTTTGGGCTGGAATGCTTGATGCAAGCTGGATGCATTCTATTTTGGTATATCCACATCAAATGTGTGGTTTTGGCTGCCAAGCTGTTATAGTCTAAGCATCGATGACGGCGTACCGGATCGGTTTCATCCCTTGCGGATGGTTAACCGATATGTTTCCGGGGCGTTGGCAAGTTCGACAATATCGATGACTGTGTCGCCCATTTCGGTGACGGAACGCGGAACGTTTTTTAATGGTTCGCCTGCGCCCAGTGTGACCTCCAGAATCTGGCCCCGTGTCATGGTTTCGAGTTTCAGACGGGTGCGAACAAATGTCATCGGGCAGACATCGTTTGTGATGTCGATCTTATGGTCGGGCGTGGTGTCGTCCATATGCTGTCTCCTGATCGGGCACCGGAAACGTGAAGTAGCGTTTCATTGGACAGGAGGCAAGCCGGAGAGAACAAAATATCGCGATTTGTACCTTGCGATATGTGACAGTTTTCTCGATATTTAGCCCACATGAGAGCAAAAGCCTGGGAGCATCCTGGCTTGGGGACAGGCGGAACCGGAAACGAGAAACAAGACTATGCTTGCAGAATCAACCATCGAGCAGAAGTGCATCGACGCGGGTCTGAAAATGACCGGCCAACGCCGGGTAATTGCCCGAGTCCTGTCGGAATCAGAAGATCATCCCGATGTGGAGCTCGTTTATCGCCGGGCGACGGAAATTGACCCGAAGATTTCGATTGCGACAGTTTATCGGACCGTTCGCCTTTTTGAAGAGGCGGATATTCTCGAAAAACACGATTTCGGCGATGGCCGTGCGCGTTACGAGGAACTCACCGAGGAACATCATGATCATCTGATCGACATGCGGTCGGGTAAGGTGATCGAATTTTCGAACGAAAAAATCGAAAAGCTTCAGGAAGAGATCGCCAAAGAGCTTGGTTTCAAGCTTGTCGGTCATCGTCTGGAGCTTTACGGCGTTCCGATGAAAGACGAAAAGTAACCGATTTCTGACAAACCGGTTGCGAAAATCGCAGATTTCAAGCCACCCGCTCGACAAGAGCGGGTGGTTTTCATATTCCTGTTACGCGTTCTTAACAAAGCCTTCACTCGCCCCTGATGCGAAACTTGCGCAAAATCTGCGCAGATGAACGAAAGGGAGTTGCGATGAGCGACGATCGACAGCAGCGGCTAGAGGTACGCCTCGCCGAAACCGAGGACGAAATCCTCGCCAGTCAGAAACTGCGCTACAAGGTGTTCTATGAGGAGCGTGGAGCAAAGCCCAGTGCCGAAATGGCCGCGGCCGAGCTCGACTTTGACCACTACGATCCTTTGTGCGACCACCTGCTGGTAATCGATCACAATCGCGGTCAGGGAGCTGACGGTGTTGTCGGAACCTATCGCCTGCTGCGTCAGTCGGTTGCCAATCAGCATGGTGGCTTTTACAGCGCCGATGAATATCATATCCAGTCGATGCTTGATGCCGCACAGGGCAATGGCGAGATCATGGAACTTGGTCGTTCCTGTGTTGAAGAAGCCTACCGCACGATGCCGACCCTTCAGCTTCTCTGGCAGGGCATTGCTGCTTATGTTTTCAAATACGATATCAAGCTGATGTTTGGCTGTGCATCGTTCCATGGCACCGATCCGGATGCCTTTGGTGATGTTCTGACCTATCTGCATCACAACCATCTGGCACCCGAAGAAATGCGCCCGCGTGCGGTCGAAGGCCGGTACGAACCAATGGCGCGTACGACCATTGATGCAATCGACGCCCGCCAGGCGCTTCGCGATCTGCCGCCATTGATCAAGGGCTATCTGCGATTGGGTGGTTTCGTTGGTGACGGTGCGGTGATTGATCATCAGTTCAATACCACTGACATCTGCATTGTGTTACCGACGGAAAAGGTAACGGATCGTTACTACAAGCATTATGAGCGGACCGCGAGGGTATCGTGAACTGTTATGCGTGTGCAGCCATCCGGCTGTTGGCCTATGCCCTGCTGACTTTGATCCTGATCCCGGTTCAGGTGATGGCGATTGCATTTCGACTGCGATTGGCTGATGACCTGCCGCGGGTTTATCATGCACTTTGCCTGAAAATCCTGCACATCGAGCTTCGGATTTCCGGGGCAGAGTTGATGGACGGGCCGGGTGTGATTGTGGCCAATCACGCATCCTATCTTGATATTCCGGTTCTGGGGGCCTTGGTTCGCGGCAGTTTCATTGCCAAGACCGAGGTCGCCAGCTGGCCGGTTTTCGGAACACTTGCCAAGTTGCAACGATCCACCTTTGTCGAACGTCGCCCGGTTCGTGCACGCGAACAGAATGACCAGATTTCCCAGCGCCTTGCCGACGGGCACAAACTGATCCTGTTCCCGGAAGGCACCAGCAACGACGGTAACCGTGTACTACCGTTCAAATCGACCCTGTTTGGTGTTGCCGAACGTACCATGCCTGATGGGTCGCAGGTAAAAGTCCAACCGGTTTCGATTGCCGCCACCCGTCTTGACGGTGCGCCGATCGGGCGAGATTTGCGGGCATTCTATTCTTGGTATGGGGATATGGACTTGGCGCCGCATTTGTGGCAGTTTCTGGCGCTTGGCAAAGTAACGGTTGAGCTGGTTGTTCATCCGCCTGTGACGCTGGCAGATGCCGGGTCGCGCAAGGAACTTGCCCGGATGTGTGAAACAGCTGTTGCGCGTGGACATCACGCAGCACTGACCGGCATGCATCAGGGTGTTCCGGTTCCGCTGATTGATAATGGGCGTTCGGATGACCTGATCGGTTTTTCGCCGCTGGCCATTGTTTCCGAAGACTTTCGTTTGTTCGGACCTGATCGTCAGTTCGGTTCCTGACCGTTTTGCCATATAATCGGGTTGTGTGAATTGGGTTTCATGTAACCGGAATTTCAGATATCGAAGATGTCCGGTCTGCGGTGTGAGCTTTCGCACCGCTTTTCGGCGTATTCGGGAAAGCAAAAACGGATCCAGAAGTGAGCGTGACGAAGAAGCTTTTTGTAAAAACCTATGGCTGTCAGATGAATGTTTATGACAGTCAGCGCATGCAGGATGTATTGGCGCCGCTGGGCTACCAGCCGGTCGACGACGCCGCAGGTGCGGATATGGTTATCCTCAATACCTGCCACATCCGCGAAAAGGCGGCTGAAAAGGTCTTTTCCGATCTGGGTCGTATCCGCAAACACAAAAAAGCCAAGGAAGCGAACGGAACTGACAAGATGATTGTCGCCGTTGCCGGTTGTGTTGCGCAGGCCGAAGGTGCCGAATTGATGCGTCGCGAGCCGATGGTTGATATGGTGTTCGGGCCACAAACCTATCATCGTTTGCCGGAAATGGTGGCACGCGCCAATCGTGCTATCGGGCGTGATCGCATCATCGATACCGATTTCCCGGCCGAGGAAAAGTTCGATCATCTGCCCCAGCAGGTTTCAAGGCAGGGTTATTCAGCCTTTCTGGCTATTCAGGAAGGATGCGATAAATTCTGCACCTTCTGTGTTGTGCCTTATACGCGCGGTGCGGAATATTCCCGGTCGGGCATGGATGTCGTCAATGAAGCCCGACAGCTTGTTGGCAAGGGCACGCGCGAAATCACCCTTCTGGGGCAGAACGTCAATGCCTATCATGGCGAAGCCCCGAATGGTGGTGAGTGGACGCTTGGCCGTCTGTTACGCGAACTGTCCGAGATCGATGGACTGGATCGCATCCGTTACACCACCTCGCACCCGCGCGATGTTGATGATGATCTGATTGCTGCCCATCGTGACCTGCCAAAACTTATGCCGTTTCTGCATCTTCCCGTTCAGGCGGGATCGGATCGCGTGTTGCAGGCGATGAACCGCAAACATGATGGCGCGTTTTATCGCGAAATCGTTGCTAAACTCAAAGACGCCTGCCCCGATCTTGCGCTGTCGTCCGATTTCATCGTGGGTTTCCCCGGAGAATCCGACAAGGATTTCGAGGACACGATGCAAATGGTGCGCGATATCACCTTCATTCAGGCGTTCAGCTTTAAATATAGTCCACGTCCCGGTACCCCGGCATCGGCAATGGAATTGCAGGTTCCCGAACCGGTAAAGACCGAACGTATCATGCGTTTGCAGGCGCTTCTGGCCGAGCAGCAGCTTGAATTCAACCGTAACTGCCTTGGCAAGGAAATGGATGTCCTGCTGGAACGTTACGGCAAACTAGAAGGACAGCTTGTCGGAAAAAGCCCCTATATGCAGCCGGTTCATGTCAGCGGTTTGCCAGAATCCGCATTGGGACAGATCGTAAGGTTGAAAATCACCGAAGCGCTGCCTAATTCCCTTGGCGGTGAACTGGTCGATGCCCCGGTTCAAAACCGGGATTCTGAAAGGAAAATTGCGTGACTGCCACCTCAGCCAAGGCAAAAAACACGGCAAAAGCCAAGTCTTCGACCAAAGATACCGATCAGATTGAATTTGCAGACAATGCACTTGCTCAGCTTCTATATGGGCCACAAGCCGAAAATCTGACCCGCCTTTCCGAAGGTACCGGTGTTCAGGTTTCCAGTCGTGGATCGGTTGTGACCCTCGCCGGGCAAGGCCCCAAAGTTGCCCAAGCCAAAAAGGTTCTGGGTCAGCTTTATGCGCGCTTGCGCGACAAGGAAATAGATCATGTCGATGTCGAAACGGTTGATGGTGCCATCCGTTTGTCCGAACCCGACGAAGCTGATCCCTGGACCGGGCAGACCAAGGATATGTTTGGTGGATCACGTCTGACCATCCAGACCAAGAAGCGCCGGATTTCGCCGCGATCCAAACGCCAGAAGAATTATGTCGAGGCGATGCTTGATCACGAACTGGTCTTTGGCATTGGCCCGGCCGGTACCGGTAAAACCTATCTGGCGGTCGCAATGGCGGTCCAGTCGCTTATTCAGGGACAGGTTGACCGTATCGTTCTGTCACGTCCGGCGGTCGAGGCTGGCGAACGGCTTGGCTTCTTGCCGGGGGATCTGAAGGACAAGGTCGATCCTTATCTGCGCCCACTTTATGATGCGCTGCATGATACTCTTCCGGGGGACGTCGTGATCAAGCGGATGGAAAGCGGCGAGATCGAAGTTGCCCCGCTTGCCTTCATGCGCGGCCGTACGCTTGCGCATGCCTTTGTCATTCTGGACGAGGCACAGAATACGACGGCGATGCAGATGAAAATGTTTCTGACTCGTCTTGGCGAAGGATCGCGGATGGTGGTGACGGGTGACCTGACCCAGGTCGATTTGCCCGATGGTACCAAATCCGGCCTTCGGGATGCGCTTGAAACCATAGCGGATGTCAAAGGGGTTGCGACGATCAAGTTTGATCAGCGTGACGTTGTTCGGCACGCGCTTGTCACCAAAATTGTTCAGGCCTATGACGCGGCTGATGCCTTGCGGGATCGCCTTAAAAAAGGCTATCGCGGGATCAAGGAAGAAAGTCAGGGTGATGACCGCACCGCTTGATCTGGACCTAGATGTTGAAGCCGGCAATTGGGCCAAGGCCGAGATTGATGCGATTGAAAACGCTGTGCGTGCGGCTCTTGATGGGGCTGCGCATGATGGTGCACTTTGGGAAGAAGATGCCATTCCAACCGATGGAACACTTGACGAAGGGGATGGCGCATCGCTTCTGAGCATTGCACCGGTGGTCGAAGTTGGTGTTCGGCTGTCCGACGATGCATCGGTCCGGATATTGAACCGCGATTATCGCGGCAAGGACAACCCGACCAATGTTTTATCGTTTGCAGCGCTTGAAAATACGGATGATGCAGCAGATTTCATGATGTCGCCTGAGATGCCCCTGATGCTGGGCGATATCGTCATTGCACGTGAAACATGCCAACGCGAAGCCGTTGAACAGAACAAGACACTGATAAATCATCTTGTTCATCTGACGGTGCATGGCACGCTGCATCTTGTCGGCTATGATCATATGGTTGATGATGAAGCCGAAGAGATGGAAGAACTTGAGCGGCAAATTCTTGCCGGACTGGGGATTGATGATCCCTATGAACCGATCGAAGATCAAGATATCGAAACAGGACAATGAACGAGAATAGTCAGCGCGACGACGACCAAGAGAGTACGAGCCCTCGCCAGGGCGGGGAGAATGGTCAGGATTCCGATAACGGATCCTTGTGGGGAAATGTCGCATCGGCATTAGGCCTTAAGCGCGGCAAGCCAAGGAATGGCGAGGCATCGCTTTCCGACACACTTGAAGAACTTGCCGAGCGCAGTGAAGAAGATGACGAGCCCGTCTCGCTTCACGAACGGTCACTTTTTGAAAATATCATCGCACTCCGCGATATGACGGCCGAGGATGTCATGATTCCGCGGGCCGATATCGTTGCGGTCGAAAAAAGCATCACGCTTGACGAGCTTGTTGACGTGATGGTGAAAAAAGCTCATTCACGCCTACCTGTTTATGGCGAGTCCCTCGATGAAATTGCCGGTATGGTTCATATCAAGGATGTGCTGGGCTGTGTCGCTGCCGGCAAGGAATTCAAGCTACAATCCCTTTTGCGTCGGGTGTTGTTCGTATCGCCCGCCATTCGGGTGCTTGATCTTCTGTCCGAAATGCGTTTGTCGCGAACGCATATGGCATTGGTCGTCGACGAGTTTGGCGGCATTGACGGGCTGATCACGATCGAGGATCTGGTCGAGGAAATTGTCGGCGAAATTGACGACGAGCACGACATTGACCAGACACCAAAGCTGATTCGCCTTTCGGATGGCTGCTATATTGCCGATGCGCGTTACGAGGTCGAGGACCTGGAGGAAAAGCTGGGCTTTGGCCTGCTGGACGAGGATGAGGACGAAGATATCGATACGCTGGGCGGACTGGTCTTTTCGCTGGCGGGGCGTGTTCCCGCCCGAGGCGAACTGATCGAGCATCCGACCGGTATCCAGTTCGAGGTTCTTGATGCCGATCCACGCCGTATCCGGCGCTTGCGCATTCACCTGATCCGTACGGAACCGGCAGCGATCAGTGACGAAAGTTCCAAACAGGGCTCATCCAATGATTGATAGACTGGCGGCGCGTCTGGCCAACCTTTCGGGTTGGCGCAGGCGTTTTTTGTGGCTGGTGTCCGGGGCGGTTGCGGTATTGGCGTTGCCGCCTTTCTTCTTTTTACCGGCCCTTCCGATAGCTTTTGCCGTGCTGCTTTGGTCGCTTGACGGCGTTAAATGCAATAAAGGCGCACTTTCGGCGGGTTGGTGGTTCGGAACCGGGCATTTTGCTGCCGGTTTTTACTGGGTCAGTCACGCCTTTCTGGTCGAGCCGGAAATTTATGGCTGGATGATCCCATTTGTCTTGCTCGGACTGGGTGGCGGGCTTGCGATCTTTCCGATGGTTGCCGTTTGGGCGAGCTGGCGGCTGACGCGCGAGATTATCGGGCGTGCCGTGATGCTGGCAGCTTTGTGGGCGGTTGCTGAATTCCTTCGCGGTCATCTGATGACCGGTTTCCCATGGAACCTGCTGGCCCATGTCTGGGCGGTCGATCCGGCTCCGATGCAATTTGCCTCAATCATCGGGGTTTATGGACTATCGGTGATCACTGGCCTGTTTGCGACTTTGCCTGCGACTTTCGTTGCAGGACGTGCCGGGCGATTGACAGCTTTTGCGGGCATCATGATTGCAGTGCTGTTGTGGGGTGGTGGTGCGCTTCGCCTTGCTCTGGTGGGGCCAGCGGATGCCGAGGTTGCCGTTTCTGAAGATTTGCCTGTGGTGCAGGTCGTGCAGCCCAATATCCCGCAGCGTGAAAAGTGGGTACCGGAACTTCAGGATCAGCATTTTGCAAAACTGCTGCGACTGTCGCGTCGCCCGGCCGATATGGCGCCGGACCGCAGACGTATCGTGATCTGGCCCGAAACGGCTGCGACATTTTTTGTCGAAGCCCAACCGGTACGCAGGTTGCAGATGGCGTCGGTTCTCGGACCTGATGATATTCTGGTTACCGGGGCTCCACGAACCTATCCGCGGGATACGGATGAATTCAAAGTTTGGAACGCAGTTCAGGTTCTTGACAGCACAGGAGAGATTGTTGCGAGTTTCGACAAGTTCCACCTCGTTCCGTTCGGCGAGTATGTGCCGTTCCGCGACTGGATTCCGATCCCGAAACTGACCGCCGGGCGCACGGATTTTTCATCCGGAGATGGGCCACAGACACTTGATGTTAGAGGTTTTCCAAGTTTCTCGCCCCTGATTTGCTATGAGGTGATTTTCCCGGGTGCGGTTATTGAGAATTCCAATCAGCCCGACTGGTTGCTCAATGTTACCAATGATGGCTGGTTTGGTAAAAGTGCCGGCCCATATCAGCATCTGGCAGCTGCTCGGTTTCGCAGTGTCGAAGAAGGGCGCCCGATGGTTCGGGCGGCCTATACCGGAGTATCGGCAATGTATGATGCATACGGGCGGGAACTGGCGACACTCCCCTTAAGTGCAGAGGGTGTCATGGTTCACCCCCTTTCGGGGGTGTATAACCATACCACGGTATATTATTTGTGGCGCGATATTCTATTTTACGGTATTGTAACCTTTCTAGCCGTTCTCGTTTTGGGATATAGTAGGTTTTTCAAATCCCTTAAAGCGGCTGTGTGAAGCACCGAACCGCTCCCTGATTGTCCCACCAAAAATAAGAGCGGGTAGGTCGGAGTGAGAGAAGGACAACACAAAATGTCGCCTAAGGATGAAAACACGATGGTCAAAAACACCCGTGGCAGAGGTCGGGGCCGGACCGCAAGTGGCAAGCCGAACCCAGTTGATATTCATGTTGGTGCGCGCGTTCGATTGCGCAGAACGCTGCTTGGCATGAGCCAGGAGAAGCTTGGTGAGGCCATCGGCCTGACATTCCAGCAGGTTCAGAAATATGAACGCGGTGCAAACCGCGTTGGCGCCTCGCGCCTTTATGATTTGTCGCGCGTTCTCGAAGTGCCGGTTTCATTCTTTTTTGATGACATGCCAGACGAGATTTCCTCGAAATCCGTGCACGAGCGTCGCGAAATGTCGGAAAGCCCGGATCCGTTCGATAACGATCCGATGAACCGCCGCGAAACGCTTGAACTTGTGCGAGCATATTATCGGATTACCGATCCGACGCAGCGAAAACGTGTTTTCGAGCTGGTCAAATCAATGGGCATTCTTGTTGCAGACAACGAAAACGCAAAATAGAAAACCCAGAACTATAAATTTGAAAAGCGCATTTATGGCTTCCGGCCAGATGCGCTTTTTGCCCTTATCAGCCCATTTTGATCCTCGAAATGCAATTGACGCGTTACGCTTATGCGTCGATCTTTCTTGACCCGAAAATGTCATTGGGGCAAAACCGCAGTTCGGGTGACGTGCCCGACTGGATACGTGGACGGATTTGGACCGCTTGCCACCACGCAAAAAAAGGCTAAGTGGGCGCTATTGATGCAGGACTGCATCAATGCCCTCCGGTCCAGTTTATGGAACCCTTTTTTCGCCGGAGAAGGTTTGAATGTCTCTTTCCGAATATCTTTTTACCAGCGAATCCGTCTCTGAAGGCCATCCGGACAAGGTTTGCGACCGCATTTCCGATACTATCGTTGACGCGTTTCTTGCGGCTGATGAAGATTCGCGCGTTGCCGTAGAGACTCTGGCAACCACCAATCGTGTCGTTCTGGCTGGCGAAGTTCGCGGTCCTGAAAGCATTTCCAAGGAAGTGATGGTCGAATCCGCACGCGAAGCGATTCGTGCCATCGGTTATGAGCAGGAAGGTTTCCATTGGAAAACGGCCGAAATCGAGTGTCACGTCCACGAGCAGTCTGCTGACATTGCCCAAGGTGTTGACTCTGCTGGTGAGAAAGACCTCGGCGCGGGCGACCAAGGCATCATGTTCGGTTATGCCTGCAACGAGACGGACGAGCTGATGCCGGCTCCGATCCAGTTCTCGCACCGTATCCTGCGCAAAATGGCTGAAGATCGTCATTCTGGAAAATCTGCGGAGTTTGGCCCGGATGCCAAAAGTCAGGTTACCCTGCGTTATGTCGATGGCAAACCGGTCGGTGCGACCTCGGTTGTGGTTTCTACCCAGCATGTTGACGGTCTGAGCCAGGCTGATGTCCGTTCGCTGGTCATGCCTTATATCGAGACGATCCTGCCGGAAGGCTGGATGCCATCGGAAGACGAGATTTATATCAACCCGACGGGCCGTTTTGTCATAGGTGGTCCTGATGGCGATGCCGGTCTGACCGGTCGTAAGATCATTGTTGATACCTATGGTGGCGCGGCACCTCATGGGGGCGGGGCGTTTTCGGGTAAAGATCCGACCAAGGTTGACCGTTCGGCCGCCTATGCCGCGCGTTACCTTGCGAAAAACGTGGTTGCTGCCGGTCTTGCAGAACGTTGCACCATTCAGGTTGCCTATGCGATCGGTGTTTCCAAGCCGCTGGCGCTTTATGTCAACAACCATGGCACCGGCAATGTTGACGAAATCAAACTGGGTAGCGTTTTGCGCCAGTTGATGGATCTCAGCCCGCGGGGCATTCGTGAACATCTTTCGCTTTGCCGTCCGATCTATACCCCGACCTCTGCCTATGGCCACTTTGGTCGTCAGGCAGAAGAAGACGGTCGTTTCTCTTGGGAGCGCACCGATCTGGTTGGTGAACTGAAATCGGCATTCGGTGCCTGATTGGCTAAAAAGCCAAAGCACGATTTGCCAAAATCGTGTGACGTGATATGAGGCGGGCGGCCCCGATACAAATCCGGGGCCGCCCGTTTGATTTTGAGCCATTTTTCAAACCCGTCCTGACAGTTAAGACAATGCGCAACAGCAATCGCCCGTTACCGACCCCGGATCGTCCGAATTTTTATGGTCGTCGCGGCAGCCGTCCGCTCAAGGATTCGCGCCGGGCACTGGTTGACGAGTTGCTTCCGAAAATCGGGATTACCTATCCAGATCAGGCCGGTGTCGATCCGAACGACTATTTCGGGGAAAAGCATGATCAGCTTTGGCTTGAGATTGGCTTTGGCGGTGGCGAACACTTGGCTGGTCAGGCTCAGGCCAACCTGCAGACCGGGATTATTGGAGCTGAGCCGTTTATGGACGGGGTTGGCAGTCTTCTGCGTCATATCGATGAGTGCGCTCTGACCAATGTCCGGATTATTGCGGACGATTCTCGTCCCCTGCTTTACAAGCTGGTTGATGCCTGCTTTGATCGTGCATTCTTGCTGTTTCCGGATCCATGGCCGAAAAAGCGTCATGCCGAACGTCGATTTATTGGCCCCAAAAACCTTGCATTGCTGGCGCGTCTTCTCAAAGACGGGGCCGAGTTCCGGGTTGCCAGTGACGATATGCAGTATATTTCCTGGACGCTGCAACATATGCACAATCATCCGGATTTCGAATGGCTTGCTGAAAGCCCCGAAGACTGGCGCAATCCGCCCGTTGATTGGGTTAAAACCCGGTATGAACAAAAAGCGCTGCGTCATGGTAAAAAATGCAATTATTTGCGGTTCCGGCGTAAAAACCGCTCTTGACCGCCCGATGCAGAAGTTTTGGCTAGCCCGTGCAAAAGTGTTCTCCTTTTGCGCGGGTTTCCTTTGGGTGAACAACATCACCACATAATTTCAATAAGTTGAAATTTTAATTGAGAATGATTGTCATGTGCGATATTTATGTTGTTCCGCTGATATGACGCCGCCGCAAGCTGCTTGTGCCAAATACCTGCATCAAGCGCTCTGCCGATAATTCCAAAGGTCCGAGCCGTGACGCACTGGGATGTCAATATACTGTTCCGTACCTATCGGTCCCGACTGCTGCATTTTGTGCAGCGGCGAAAACTTTCGTGGCATATGGCCGACGATATCGTGCAGGACACGTTCCTTCGGGTTGTAGCCACGCCATCGCTGCCTGATCCGCAATTTGCCCAGTCCTATCTGTTCAGGACAGCGCAGAATCTGGTGATTGATCATTTCCGGCGGGAACGGATACTGACCTTCGTTCAGGAACCTGACAAAGCATTTGAATTCGTTGCCGATGACGCCCCTTCCCCTGAACAGATCGCATGGTCACGACAGGAATTACGACAGTTGCAGGCATCGCTGAATGCTTTGCCAAAAAACCTTCGGACTGTTTTCATTCTCGCCCGACTTGAAGGTAAGACCTATGGTGAAATTGGCGAGCAACTTGGGATTCCGACGCAAACCGCCTTTAGCCGCATGGTCCGCGCTCTGACACTTGTCAAAGAGGCAATGGATAAATCGGAAAAAAATTGAATATCGGATCAGAAATATGCGCATCAGGTTCGTCCCAATAGTCGGGGTGTTTGTGTGATGCGCGCAAAGACCATCTGATCAATGAAGCATGGAATCCGGCATTCATGGCTATGACAGGTGAAAATCACGTCGCAAATCTGCCCGATACTGTAGCGGAACAGGCGATCTATTGGTTTGCCCTGTTGCTTGATGGCAGTGAAACCGAAGAAGATCGTCGGGCGTTTGCTCGCTGGCTTGATGCTGATCCGGCGCATCTTGAAGCTTTTCGCGATATCGAACGGCTTTGGAGCGGCAGCACCAGCCTTAATCTATCAACTGACAACAAGGTCGGCCGACGCGCCTTTATGACGGGAACGGCGGCAGCGGTGGTTATCGGTGCGGGTTGGGCATTCGCTCCGCATCATCCTTTTGCCGATATACGGACTGCGACCGGTGAACGGCATCGTTTTTCCCTTCCCGATGGTGTGGAGGCCGAACTGGCAAGCGACACCGTGATGTCCTATGTCACGCGTGACGGGGTAAACGGTGTCGAACTTCATCGCGGTGAAGCCTGGTTCAATCATTTGGCAACTGGCAGCGACTTTTTTGTTGCGGCTGCCAGTGGCACAAGCTGGTCGCGGGGGGGGAGGCTCGACGTGGCTGCTTATGACGGGGATGTCACCGTAATCGCCGAGCAAAATCCGTTGATTGTTCGTTTGGGTAGTGCGCAAAGGCAATTGGCCGCAGGAAATGCTGTGCGGTATAGCGACTTGCAAATCGGGAGACCTTACGAGGTTGATATTTCGACAGAGTTGGCCTGGCGGAACGGCCAGCTTGTCTTTATGGGGCAGCCTCTTGGGGAAGTCGTTCGTGTTCTGCAGCGCTGGCAGAGCGGCAAGATCATGATCATCGGCGAAGAACTCAAATCCCGCCCGGTAACCCTTGTGGTCGACCTTGAACGGTCAAAGGATGTTCTGCCGGTTCTGGCCAGTGTCCTTTCGATCAGTGTGCATCGGTTTACAGATTACCTGACCGTCATTCGCGCCGCCTGACCCTCTCAAAATTCAAGATCACCAATCAATGTCACTCTTCGGTTCGGTCAGAATAAATTGATAATAAAAATTATTATCAAAAAAATGCATTGAATATCAGATATCTGAATTTCAGTTTCGTCTAACTGAGTAACGAAACAACGAATGCGACGCAATCTCATGAACATGCATTCGTGACTCAGGAGACAAAAAGAATGCTCTCGAACGGGGTGGGTCGGAAGGCTGTTACCGACCTCAAGTTTTTACACCGGCTTCTACTGGCAACATCTTTAACTGGGCTGGTTCTGATACCGATGCAGGTTCTTGCACAATCGCAACTTGAAACAGAGACAGCGCAGGCATCCAATACAGTATTGATGATTGGCGACAGCTTGTATCGTTTCGATATTGCATCGCAAGCCTTGCCTGGGGCATTGCTTGCGTTTTCGCGAATCTCGGGGATAGATGTCGTTTTTGATGGTAGCTTACCTGAGGGTGTATCAGGGATGGCTGTTGTTGGCGAAATGACCGCGGCTGCAGCTTTGGACCGTTTGCTTTCGGGTAGCGGCCTTGTCTGGTTGGCTGTCAATGAGACGGCGGTCACGATCACGCCAGCTGACACATCAGTAAATCAGGACGGTGCTACGATAACGGCCCCGGTTACTGTGATTTCAAGCCAGCAAAATATCGGTTATAACGGGACACCCGACTGGGTCTATGACACGCCGGGTTCCGTGAGCGTGGTCACACGAGAAGCCGTTGAGAAACGTCCGCCTCGCAACACCAGCGATATTTTTCGCGATATGAGCGGTGTTAGTTCAACGACCAATAACCAGTTGCCTGGTTTCGTGCCAAACATCCGAGGGCTACAGGATTTCGGTCGTGTAAATGTCATGGTCGATGGCGCCCGCCAGAACTATCAGCAATCCGGGCATGGCCCGACATCCTATACGTATTTTGACCCTCAGTTACTGTCTGAGGCTGTTGTAGAAAAAGGCCCTACAAGCGGGGTTGGTGGTGCTGGTGTTATAGGTGGTGTTGTGTCGTTAAAAACGATCAATACCGAAGACATTTTGGAAGACGACGATACATATGGTGGTCAGGCCACCGTAACGCATGGCACAAATGAATATATTTTTGCCGGGAATGCTGCCGTATCTGCGCGATTTTCGCCGAAATTGGACGTAACGGCAGCAGTTGCGAAGAAGCATCTTGGCAGTTATGACGCCGGTGCCAGAGACCCCCTATATTCGTATTCCTATTCAGCTGCAGGTAATCGAACAGACGAGCGAACAGACTCTCAGGATAATTATGTCAACTTTGCCCAGAAGCAATATTCTGGTTTGTTGAAAGCCAATGTTCAGGCAACAGAATACCAATCAATTCATCTTGGCTATGTAGGTTATCACAATGATTTTATAACCGGTGTGGGTGCGGATGACACAGCGGCCCATTCCATTAAAAATCAGACAATGACAGGTGAATATAACTGGTCGCCTGATTCAGACTGGATCAATTTCCAAGCTAAGATCAGTTATAACCGTGCTGAAAACGAGCAAAGTCGCGATCCTCGATATAATGCGGACGGGTCTGTGAATTATGATGGTTTTTCTAACCATTTTGAAACTGATACCATCGGTGTGAGCCTCCAAAACACGTCCTACTTTGATTTTTCGCCAGCCTTTTTCGATGTTACCTACGGGGTAGAACATTTTCGCGACAAAACTGAAACCCAATCTGTTCCCTACGGACTTGGTGATGCTGATACGTCGTGGTTTGAAGGGGCAACACCGGCCGGTGAACGCGATGTTTCCAGCGGATTCCTGGAAGTTGATAGTAGTTTCGCAGATACAGTCCGTTTGATCACCGGACTCCGGTATGATCATTATTCCCTCGAAGGTGATACTGTCGCATATCGTCAGGATTTCGGGCTGATTCCGACTCCACCTTTCTTTGGATTGGTCAATACAGCAATTCCGTTGACCGTGGATCAAAGCGAAGGAAAACTCTTGCCTTCGGCGACCTTGTCATTCGAAGCTTTCCCAGCTGTTAAGCCGTATATCAGCTATAAAAAAGGTTATCGTCCGCCGCAAATAATCGAAACAATGATGCACGGGTTTCATGTCGGTACAGAGGTACCTTTTTTGCCAAACCCGAACCTCAAAGGCGAGAAAAGCACTACCAAGGAAATTGGTGTAAATGTGAAGCTTGATGATGTGATCAAGCCGGGCGATGGATTTCGCATGAAGGCGGCCTATTTCAATACACGGGTTGAGGATTATATTGCTCAGGCATTCGTTTACTTGCCAGGGACCTTTATTCTGCCGGGGGTGAATAGCGGCTATGTCAACCTGATCGACCCTGTCGAGTTTCAGGGTAGCGAGTTCGAACTCGCTTATGATGCAGGTAAATATTATATCGGGGCTGCGTATACCTTCACTCTCAATGATCTGACGGGTAATTATGATCCGTTTCCGCTGGGGCAGAATGCAACACCCGGCTCTTCAGGCTCTGATGCTTTAATGGGAACGAATAGAGCGCTGGTTGCTCTTTTTACACCACCACGTCATCGCGTGACTGTGGATCTCGGTGCGCGTTTGCTCGACCGGGATCTGACGGTGGGAATGCGTGCGACCTATGTCAGCGAAGCTACCGGATATGGGGCCTCGTTAGAGAACGAGTATAACGCTCAATACAATCTGTATGACTTGTATGCCAGCTACGAGTTTAACGACAATCTTACGTTGCGGTTCAATGTCGATAATCTGTTTGATGAGGGATATATCGAGTCCATGAGTGCGGGCGGTACTCCCGCACCTGGCAGGACAGCTACACTTTCAATTACAGGCAGCTTCTAAAAAATCTGTTTGGCCAAGCTGATACCCATCCGGCTATGCTTGTATGGTCGGATGGTTAATTGTGCTTATTTAAACTATTGATATTAAATAATTTTTCTCATTAAAGATATTGATTCTCATTTGCGATTGTGGAATTGTTCCTTGGTTTCCGGACTCTGTTGTGCGGAATTTTCCAACATGTGATAGGAGCATGAAAATGGCTGTCCAAATTGATCTGAATGATGCGAATTCAGATGGTACCGGCATCAACCTTCAGGCGTATCTTGCAAGCTTCGATACTGATTTCGAATCCAGTGTCTTCGACTTTGGCACGTTTGTCGGCGGTGGGATTTTTGACGGAACGCAATACTACATGTCAGATGCCGATAGTGATCAGGCATATATTGTTGGCGGTGACCTTCAGTATGACTTCTTTGGTGGTCATGTCTTGAAGGGTGACGTCGATAGCGTTCAGTTTGGTGAAGATGTTTCAGAAAGCGGAGGTTCTGCCAGCCTTGCCGCAACCGATATCGATATTTCGAACCTCGGCATTACCGGTTCGACGAATACCGATGATACGCATCTCGTCGTAAATGGTCTTCGTAACGGCGACAGCACTGCCCTGCGGAACTATCTTGATACGCAGTCTGTTGAGATCAACGGCAGCTCTGGCGCCGATGTGATCGGCGGTTTTGCCGGTGACGACGTCCTGACCGGTAATGGCGGTGCGGATACTTTCGAATTCGACACTTCGGGCAATTTCGGTGACGACACCGTTATCGATTTTACCGATGGCACCGATCTTCTTGATATCGATTTCAACTCGGTAACGGTTGCTTCGGCCAACGGCGGTGCAGATACCCTGATCACCCATGCCAATGGCACCATCACCCTGACCGGCGTCGATTTCAACGATATCGACGCGACCGACTTCGTTTAACGAAGACGGCTCGCTCCGCAAGCTGCGGAACGAGCACAAGGTCTGTCAATGCAGGGCACCGCGTAACAGCGGTGCCCACCTCATCCTATCTTTTTCTTCTCCGGAATGGAAACAGCGTGTTTGAACAGGTCCATTCGCATCATTTGCGCAAATCGCCCGTATCCTCGCCGCTGGCGGCCGCCATTCGATCCGTGCGCGGTGCGTTCCTGTCGGTCGCAGCACTCAGCGGTGTGTCAAATATCCTGATGCTGACCGGACCGCTTTTCATGCTGCAGGTTTATGACCGGGTTCTGGCGAGCCGTAGTGTGCCAACGCTGGTTGCGCTCGTGGTTTTGATGCTGGCGCTGTATCTGTTTCTGGGCACTGTCGATGCGCTTCGGGCGCGTATGCTGGTGCGGATCGGCTGGCGGGTGGATGAGCAGGTCGGACCGCTGGCGCTGGCAACCACTCTTGATCAGGTGCTGCGAAATGATAACGCAGCCGTAATAAGACCGCTTAATGATCTTGATCAGATTCGCCAGTTTCTGGGCGGAGCCGGCCCCATCGCGATTTGTGATATGCCATGGATGCCGCTGTTTCTGGGCATCGTTTTTGTTTTTCATCCCTGGCTTGGTTTTTTGGCCCTCGTTGGCGGTATCCTCCTTGTGATCCTGACGCTGATCAGCGAGCTTGCCACCCGGAGGCAGGTCGAACGCATGAACCGTCAGGCCGTTTCACGGGCCAGTCTGGTCGAAGCTGGTCGCCGCAACGCCGAAGCCATTCGCGCCATGGGAATGCAGGGAACGTTCAATGCCTGTTGGGCGCAGTTGAATGACCGTTATCTGCGCGATAATACCGGTGTCGGCGACGTCAATTCGACCTTCTCGGCCTATATCAAGGTCATTCGCCTTGCGATGCAGTCCGGTGTTCTGGCACTTGGTGCCTATCTGGCGATCCTTCAGGAAGTGACACCGGGTGTGATGGTTGCCGCATCAATCCTGACAGCTCGGGCATTGTCCCCGGTCGAACAAGCGATTGGCAACTGGCGCGGATTTGTTGGTGCACGTCAATCGCGCCATCGTCTTGAACGCTGTTTTGCCGATACACAAAAAACGTCTGAACGCCTCGAACTGCCTGCCCCGCAAAAAAGCCTGCAGGTTTCCAATCTGATCGTCCGGGCCCCTGCAACGCGGGCGGAGGGCAAGCCGATGGCACCTGGCCGGGTGTTGTTGCGCATCAGTGACGTGACCCTGAAAGCAGGTGACGGGCTTGGCATTATCGGACCCAGCGGATCGGGGAAATCGACATTCGGTCGAGCATTAGTCGGGATTGGAACGATCCAGAACGGTACCATTCGTCTGGACGGGGCGGAACTTGATCACTGGGAATCGGACCGGCTGGGTACGCATATCGGCTATCTGCCGCAGGATGTTGATCTGTTTGACGATACCGTCGCGCGCAATATCGCAAGGCTGCGCCGTGACGCGGACCCGGCGGCGATCGTTAAGGCCGCACAATCGGCCGGGGTGCATGACATGATCCTGTCCCTGCCCAAGGGATATGACACGCTGGTCGGAAGTGGCGGTGTGGTTTTATCAGGCGGGCAAAGGCAACGGATCGGATTGGCACGCGCCCTGTTCGGTGATCCGTTCCTGATTGTGCTTGATGAACCCAATTCCAGCCTCGACAGCGCCGGGGAACAGGCCCTGATTGAATCTGTCCGTCTGGCCCGGCAACGCGGGGCGATTGTCATCATGATCGCCCATCGCCCCGGCGCTCTTGCAACGGTCAATTTGGCGATGGTCATTCAGGACGGACGACAGGTTGCGTTTGGTGCGCGTGACGACATTCTGCGCAAAACCATGCGCCAGGTCGGAGAAAGTGCATGACCAGAAAACCGTTACACACATCGTCGAAAACCGCTTTGGACCTCAGTCCTGCGCTGCAAAGTTTACGCCGCCATACCCTGTTTGGTGTGACAGTCATTTTGGCGCTGTTCATCGGTTTGGGAAGCTGGATGGCGATGGCAAGTCTCTCCGGGGCGGTGGTTGCGTCCGGCAAGCTGGTTGTGGAAAGCAATGTAAAGGATGTGCAGCATCCTGACGGCGGCATTGTCGGCGAAATCCACGTACGTGACGGTGATCAGGTACAAGCTGGTGACCTTCTGATTCGGCTGGATGATACGATGGCGCGTGCAAGCCTCGGTATTGTAGACAGTCAGATTGATGCCTTGCGGGCGCGCAAGATGCGCTTGATTGCCGAACGGAACGATGCTGAAACCATTACCGTGCCCGATCCGTTCATTTCACGGATGAAGGACACGACAGTTACCGAACTGGTCGCGGCCGAAACAAAGCTTTTCGAAGCACGGCGCAGAAGCCTTGAAGGCGAAAAAGCGCAGCTTCAGCAGAAATTGTTGCAACTTTCGGAAACGATTGTCGGGCTTGAGGCGCAGAAAACTGCTAACGAAGAAGAAAGCCGTCATATTCGCGATGAACTTGACGGGCTTGAAATGCTTTACAAAAAGCAACTTGTACCGATTACCCGTGTTGCGGCATTGCGTCGTGAACGTGCCAGTCTGGGGGGCAAGCACGGAGAGCTGATGGCACAGATTGCCGCGACCGGCATGCAAATTTCGGAAACCGAAATGTCGATCCTGCAGCTTGACCGGGACCGTCAAACTGACGTTTTGACTGAACTGGGCGACATTGATCAGCAATTGGCAGAATTGATGCAAAAACAAGTTGCCTTGCGCGACCAGCTGCGTCGTATCGATATTCGCGCGCCTTATGGCGGAACGATTTATCAGATGGCGGCACATACTGTTGGCGGTGTGGTTGCAGCCGGGGATCGGATCATGGGTATCGTCCCCGATCAGGATGAACTGGTAATCGAAGCTCGGACCAGCCCAAACGACATTGACCAGGTTCATTCGGGACAAAAGGCGATGCTGCGTTTTACCGCCTTTAACCAGCGCACCACGCCGGAGCTTGCCGGAACGGTTTCTTTTGTGGCAGCGGATTTGTCACGCGATGAACTGACCGGCGAAACCTACTACAATGTCCGGGTGCAAATTGCCGGTGGCGAGACGGAAAAACTTGATGGGCAAGGTCTGATGCCCGGCATGCCGGTTGAAACCTTTATCGCAACGGGGGATCGCACTGCACTTAGCTATCTTGCCAAACCGCTTACCGATCAGTTTGCCCGCGCGTTCCGCGAAGAATAATTTTTCACCGGTTTCGGATATCGAACGCCCCGGATCGTTTCTGGTTTAAAGGGCTGCGAATTCATGTGGCATTTGCGGACAGGGACGAAAGGTAATCGGGATGACTTTGGATATAACAGCAGACGGTGTGATAAAAACCCGCCTTCAGAATCTCAAACAGGCAACAACCGGCGACCATCAGCACATCGATGACATGGTGATGGAAATGGCGCCGTTTGAAAGCCGCGATAACTATGCCCGGTTTGTCGGGATGCAGTATGTGTTTCACCGCGCTGTAAAACCGCTTTATGACGCCAGTGACCTGAACGACCTGATACCCGGGCTTTCGGTTCGCAGTCGGTTCGATCATGTCTGTGCAGATCTTGCAGATCTGCAATGCAGCCTACCTGAAAATACCAAACCATTTCCTGTCCCCAAAACCGGAATGGGCCGTCTGGGATGGTTATATGTTTGTGAAGGTTCGTCGCTTGGGGCGGCATTTTTGCTGAAAGCAGCCGGAAATATCGGACTGAATGCCGAGTTTGGTGCCCGACATCTGGCTGGGCACGAAGACGGTCGCGGCAAGCATTGGCGCGAATTTGTTGATCAGGTCAATGGCTTGGCTTTAAGCACTAAACAAGAACAGGAAGTGATTGCTGGTGCTATTGCTGCCTTTGACTTTTTCCGCACCCTTTTGATCGAAGATCGCAAGCTTGCCGCATAGGCGCAAATCCCTTGGTTGAAAGGCTTGCAGAGACAGGATCGTGACTTGATTTCTGGCAAAGTCGGCTGTATAAAGCCGCCAAGCTTTTTGTAAATTCTGACAAAGAGTGGGCCCTCCGCCCGCTCTTTTGTGCTTTTTGGGGTATGGCATCGCTATATGGCTGAGCTGATCGGACAACAGTTGAAAGACCCGCTGATGATGCGGATCACGGACATTATTGAACCGTCGATCAACGCGCTGGGTTTCGAACTGGTACGTGTCTCCATGATGGGCAAGGACAGCAATGTCTTGCAGATCATGGCAGATCGTGCGGATGGCAACGGCAGCATCAATGTCGAGGATTGCGCCGAAATCAGCCGTACGGTTTCTGCCCTGATGGATGTTGAGGACCCGATTTCGGGGGCTTATCACCTTGAAGTCAGTTCACCGGGTATTGACCGCCCGCTGACCCGTGCCAAGGACTTTGATGTCTGGCGCGGGTTCGAGGCAAAGGTCGAACTGGTGATGGCCCAGAATGGCCGTCGCCGTTTCAGCGGAAAGCTGGATGGAATCGAAGATGATGCGGTCGCCCTGATTGTCGATGGCGAACGTGAATTGTTGCCGTTGGCTGATATCGCCAAGTCGAAATTGGTGCTGACGGATGAATTGATCGCGCATGTCACCGGCAAAGGCCGGTCTGACGAAAACGCAGAATAGAGGTTGGATATGGAAGCAACTTCGGGAATGCCGCGGCCAGAACTTTTGCAGGTCGCAGATGCCGTTGCCCGTGAAAAGGGCATTGATCGTGATGAAGTTCTTGGTGCAATGGAGCAGGCCATCCAGAAGGCCGGCCGTTCCAGATATGGCCATGAGCATGACATCCGTGCCCATATCGACCGTAAAACCGGTGAAATCAAACTGGCCCGTTTCATCGAGGTCACGGACGATATCGAAAACGACTTCACCCAGATGTCGTTGGAACAGGCGCGTATTCGCAACGAAAATATCCAGCTTGGCGAATTCCTGATTGATCCGCTGCCGCCGATCGATTTCGGACGTATTGCTGCGCAGACTGCAAAACAGGTCATCGTGCAGAAAGTCCGTGACGCGGAACGCGAACGTCAGTTTGAAGAATATAAAGACCGTGCCGGTGAAGTGATCAACGGCGTCGTCAAACGTGTTGAATTCGGTAACGTTCTGGTCGACATGGGCCGTGCAGAAGCCATTCTTCGCCGCGAAGAACTGATCCCGCGTGAAACCGTCCGTCAGGGGGATCGCGTTCGTGCGCTGATCCTCGATGTGCGCCGTGAACAGCGTGGTCCGCAAATCTTCCTGTCGCGTACCCATCCTACTTTCATGGCAAAACTGTTTGCCCAGGAAGTTCCGGAAATCTACGACGGCATTATCGAAATCAAATCGGTTGCCCGTGATCCGGGTTCGCGCGCCAAGATTTCGGTTCAGTCATCGGATAACTCGATCGATCCGGTCGGGGCATGTGTCGGTATGCGTGGTTCGCGCGTTCAGGCCGTTGTTGGCGAACTTCAGGGCGAGAAAATCGACATCATCCAGTGGTCGGAAGATCCGGCAACCTTTGTTGTGAACGCATTGGCTCCGGCCGAGGTCACCAAGGTTGTTCTTGATGAAGAAACCAATCGTATCGAGGTTGTCGTTCCCGACGATCAGCTGAGCCTTGCCATTGGCCGTCGTGGTCAGAATGTGCGTTTGGCGTCCCAGCTGACCGGATGGGATATCGATATCCTGACCGAGGAAGACGAAAGCGAACGTCGCCAGGAAGAAGCCCGTAAACGGGCGGAGATGTTCATCAAGGCACTTGATGTTGATGAAGTCATTGCCCATCTCTTGGTCGCCGAAGGCTTTACCTCGATCGAGGAAGTTGGTTACGTGCCGCTGGCCGAACTGGCAGAGATCGAAGGTTTCGAAGAAGAAATCGCCGAAGAGCTGCGCACCCGCGCACGTACCTTCCTTGCCGAAGAAGCCGAACGTCTTCAGAAGCGTCGTGAAGAGCTTAAGGTTGCCGATGACCTCGTTGAATTTGGCGGGCTTTCACTGGCCGTTGTTGTTCGCCTGGGCGAGAATGACGTCAAAACCCTTGAGGACTTCGCCGATCTCGCAAGTGACGAACTGATCGAATATGTCGGTGATGCGGACAATATGACCATGGACCAGGCCAACGACCTGATCATGGATGCACGTCGTCAGCTTGGCTGGTTCGAAGGGCTTGAAGAAGAAGTTTCCGAGGATGCCGAAGAAGGCGAAGAAGCCTGAGGGCTGATCGGAGGACACCATGTCGCATCGTAAAGGCGGCAAGGTAGCCGAGGTTCCGGAACGCCGGTGTATCGTCACCGGCGAAGTCCGGCCCAAGGAAGACCTTCTCAGGGTTGTGATCGGACCGGATGACACGGTTGTTCCCGATCTTGAGGAACGGTTGCCCGGACGGGGATTATGGTTGTGCCCGTCGCGGGATGTGATAAATACCGCCTGTGCAAAAAATGCCTTTGCCAAGGCGGCGCGGCAAAAAGTCGTGATTGACCCTGCGCTGGCAGACCGGATCGAGAAGCTTTTGCTTCAGAAAAGCCTTGATCTGCTGTCGCTTGCGCGCAGAGCCGGTCAGGCGGTTGCTGGCTACGAAAAAGTCCGGGCCCAGATTGACGAAGGCGCGGCAATGATATTGGCAGCCCGAGATGGTGCTGCGGACGGAAAATCCAAGATCGAGGCGAAAGCCCGGGATCTGCCGATTTATACCGTTCTGGATGCTGCCGAGATTGGCGCGGCCTTTGGTCGCGAGAAAGCAGTACATGTGGCTGTTGCGCCGGGTGGACTGGCAAAACAGTTAAGTCGCTCGCTCGGGCGGCTAGAAGGATTTCGCGCGGTCTGAAGGCAGGCTTGCGCAGAACGGACAGGACAGGACAGGCAAAGGATGCCGGTCCCGCAGGAAATGAGGAAGTTGGACGGATTATGAGTGATCGCGATCAGGAGAAGAAACCGCTGAGCCTCAACAGATCGAAACTTGAACTGAGCAAGACGGTCGAGGCTGGGCAGGTACGTCAAAGCTTCTCGCATGGACGGTCCAAATCTGTGACTGTCGAAGTGCGCAAGAAGCGGACTTTCGAAAAGAACGAATCCGGTCGCTTCCGTGAAGTGAAAAAGGATGCGGTTGCTGAACAGCAGCAGCAACCTGCTGCACCGGCACCGGCTACCAAACCTGAACCGGTTGCCAAACCGGAGCCGGTTGAAGACCATAGCAACCTGACCGATAGCGAGCGCGCAGCCCGTATGGCCGCCCTGAAAGCAGCCGAAGAGCGCCGCAAGCAGGAAGAAGCCGACGCAGCTGTACGTGCTGCCGAGGAAAGCAAACGCAAGGCAGAAGAAGCCGAACGTCGCAAACAGGAAGAAGCCGAGGCAGCAAAAGCTGCTGCGGCAGAAGCTCCTGTGCTCGAAAAGGAAGCCCCGGTTTCTGTTGAAGAAGTCGAAAAGGCCCTTGAAGCATCGACCACCAAAGGCAAATCCAAGCCGAAGCCTGCTGCTGTTGCGAAAAAACAGGAAGAAATCATTCCTGGTGAACCGGCAGAACCGCTGGTTCCGGAAGAACGCCGTCGTGCCGATCCTTCCACCGTCAAGCCGAAAAGCCGCAAGGAACTGGACGAGGAAGAAGCCCGTAGTGCAGCCGCACGCAAACGCGCCGAAGAGGAAGCTCTTGGTCGTGCCGCGCGCACCAAGGGTGACGAAGGTCGTCGTCGTGGCAAGCTTTCGATCAACAATGCGATGACCGGTGACGAAGGCGGTCGTCGTCGTTCGATGGCCTCGATCAAACGTCAGCAGGCGAAAGCCAAGGCCCGTATGCAGGGTCAGCAGAAGCCGAAAGAGAAAATCGTGCGTGATGTTATCGTTCCGGACGTTATCACCGTTCAGGAACTCGCCAACCGTATGGCCGAGCGTGCTGCCGACGTCATCAAGTGCCTGATGGGCCTTGGCGTTATGGCAACCATCAACCAGAGCCTTGATCCCGATACCGCGCAGCTGGTTGTCGAGGAATTCGGCCACAAGATGAAGCGCGTTTCGGATGCCGACGTTGAAGAAGCGCTGGTCACTGCAGACGACAACGAAGATCAGCTGATCGGTCGTCCGCCGGTTGTGACCGTCATGGGTCACGTTGACCATGGTAAAACCTCGTTGCTGGATGCCCTGCGCAAAACCGATGTTGTCAGTGGTGAAGCCGGCGGCATCACCCAGCATATCGGTGCCTATCAGGTGACGATGGAAACCGGTTCGAAGATCACCTTCATCGATACACCGGGCCACGCCGCCTTTACCGAAATGCGTTCGCGCGGTGCCAAGGTTACCGACATCGTCGTTCTGGTTGTTGCTGCTGACGACTCCGTCATGCCGCAGACGATCGAAGCCATCAGCCATGCAAAAGCGGCTGGCGTGCCGATGATCATTGCGATCAACAAGATCGACAAGCAGGGTGCAAACCCGACCAAGGTTAAAACCGAACTGCTTCAGCACGAAGTCGTCGTCGAGGAAATGGGCGGTGAAGTTCAGTGTATTGAAGTTTCGGCAAAACAGGGTCTTGGCCTGACCGAACTTGAAGAGGCCATTCTGCTGCAGGCCGAGGTTCTTGACCTTAAAGCCAACCCGGCACGTGTTGCTGACGGTGTTGTCGTTGAAGCCCGCATGGAAAAAGGCCGCGGCCCGGTTGCCACGGTTCTGGTTCAGCGCGGTACGCTTAAAAACGGTGATATCTTTGTTACGGGTGCCGAGTGGGGCCGCGTTCGTGCGCTGGTCAATGATCATGGCGTTCGCATCGAAGAAGCCATTCCGGGCATGCCGGTCGAAGTAACCGGTCTGAACGGTGTGCCGTCTGCCGGTGATGACTTCGTCGTTGTCGAAAACGAAGCCAAAGCGCGCGAGATTTCCGATTATCGTCAGCGTCGCATCCGCGAAACGCAGGCTGCCGCGATGAAGAAATCGGCACTCGAGAACATGTTCTCGAGCTCGGGCGAGGTCAAGGAACTGCCGATCCTTATCAAAGGCGACGTGCAGGGTTCTGTCGAAGCGCTTATCGGTACCTTGCAGAAGCTGGGTAACGAGGAAGTCAGTGTCCGCGTCCTGCATAGCGGTGTTGGCGGGATCAACGAGTCTGACGTTACGCTGGCGCGTGCGTCGAATGCGCTGATCATTGGCTTTAACGTTCGTGCCAATCAGCAGGCCCGTGAACAGTCCCGTCGCGACAATGTCGACATTCGCTATTACTCGATCATCTATGATGTCGCAGACGATATCAAAAAGATGCTGTCGGGCATGCTGTCGCCGGAAGTCCGCGAGAAGTTCCTGGGTTACGCGGAAATCCGCGACATCTTCACTATCTCGGGCAACAAGATTGCCGGTTGTATGGTTACCGAGGGTACCGTCAAGCGTGGTGCGGGTGTTCGCCTGCTTCGCGACAACGTCGTGATCCATTCGGGCGAGCTGTCGACACTGCGTCGCTTCAAGGATGAAGTAAAAGAAGTCCGCGAGGGCTATGAATGTGGCATGTCATTCGCCAAATATAATGACCTGCAGGTCGGCGATATGATCGAGTGCTTCGAGCAGGAGGAAATCGCCGTCGAACTTTAAGACGGTGGATTGACGATATGGCGAAGCAACCGGCCAAAGCACCAAGTCAGCGACAGTTGCGCGTGGCGGAGGAAATCCGCCAGGCCCTGTCGCAGGCACTTGAGCGCGGAGATATTTACGACCCGGACCTGACCCGGCGCCCGGTAACCATTACCAGCGTCAGTCTGAGCCCGGATATGCGCAATGCCATGGTATCCTTTACGCCGCTTGGCGGGGGCGAGGCGGAAACCTCGCTTAAGGCGCTAACGCGTCAGAAGGGCCATTTGCGTACTCATGTGGCGCGTACGGTTCATATGAAATACGTACCGGCATTGCGTTTTGTTGAAGACAAAAGTTTCGATGTCGCCGACCATATCGGTGCCCTCCTGCGTGACCCGCATGTTGCACAGGATCTAGCGGCGGACCGGTCGGACGACCATGAGAATGAGGACGACTGATGGCGCGTCGGCGTCGCGGTAGAAGCATCAATGGCTGGCTGGCAGTCGACAAACCCCTGGAAATCACGTCTTCGACGGTGGTCAATCAGGTGCGTCGTCTGCTTGATGCGGCAAAGGCCGGTCACGGCGGGACACTCGATCCATTGGCGAGTGGTGTCCTGCCTATTGCATTTGGCGAGGCGACAAAAACGGTTGCCTATGTCATGGATGGTAGCAAAAGTTATCGTGTGACGCTGAAATTCGGCGAAGCACGCAGCACCGACGATGCCGAAGGCGAAGTTACGGCCACCTCGGATCATCGTCCGGATGCAGACGAAATAAAGGCCGTGCTGGGCGAGTTTATTGGCGAAATCCAGCAGGTGCCGCCAAAGTTTTCGGCGATCAAGGTCAATGGCAAGCGTGCCTATGATCTTGCGCGTCGCGATGAAGACGTGGTGCTTAAACCGCGTCCGATTCTGATCAAGGATCTTCGACTGGTCGATATGCCGGATCGCGATCATGCCGTTCTCGAAGTTGTTTCGGGCAAAGGGGCATATATGCGGTCTTTGGCGCGCGATATCGCGCTGCGCCTTGGTTCTGTCGGCCATATATCCGCCCTTCGCCGGACATCGGCGGGGCCGTTTCCTGAAACGAGTTCCATTCCGCTTGCGGAGTTGCTCGAAATGGATCCGGATGCGGTGTTGGAGAAATTGCTTCCGGTCGAGACCGCGCTGGACGACATCCCGGCGCTGGCCCTGACCGAAGTCGAGGCGCAGCGGCTATCGAGTGGACAACCTGTCGGGTTGTTGCCGGTGGCAAAACGCAGTGCCCTCGAAAACCCCGTCGTGCAGGACGATATCGTCTGCGCCATGCTCCATGACCGCGCGGTTGCGTTGGCGGAGATAAGTGGCGGCGAAATCCGGCCTGTACGTGTTTTTAATCTCTAAAGGCGAAAGGATGCCTGATGTCGATTACTGCTGAACGCAAAGCTGAGCTGATCAAAGAATACGCTCAGAAAGACGGTGACACCGGTTCCCCCGAAGTCCAGGTTGCAATCCTGACCGAGCGGATCAAGAACCTGACCGAACACATGAAAGAACATAACCACGATTTCCACAGCCGTCGTGGTCTTCTCATGATGGTTGGCCAGCGCCGTCGTCTGCTGAAGTACCTGCAGCGCAAAGACCAGTCGCGTTACGAGACCGTTATCGAACGCCTCGGTATTCGCCGCTGATATCGAACTGCGGCGGAGGTGGTTGATCCCCTCCGCCGTCGTTTTTTTAATGTCCCGAGCGGATCGGGAAACACGAGGAAGCAGGGTCGGATGGGCCGACCTCTTTGCTTGGTCCGGACCCATTAATTATGCAGCTTTTATGAAAGCCTCATAATTAATGTGTTCGGAACTCGTGTATGACTATCCGGGTCCGCTGAAGGTTTGTAAGAGGAAGAGAAAATAATGTTTAATGTCGTCCGCAAGGAAATGCAGTGGGGCAATGCCAAGCTGGTTCTCGAAACCGGCAAGGTCGCGCGCCAGGCCGATGGTGCTGTCATGGTCACCTATGGCGAGACCGTTGTGCTTTGTACCGCTGTTGGCGCGAAATCACCGCGCCCGGATATCGACTTTTTCCCGCTGACCGTGAACTACCAGGAAAAGGCATTCGCTGCCGGTAAAATCCCGGGTGGTTTCTTCAAGCGTGAAGGCCGTCCTTCGGAAAAGGAAACCCTGGTTTCTCGTCTGATCGACCGTCCGATCCGTCCGCTGTTCCACCCATTGTATCGCAACGAAACCCAGATCGTTTGTACCGTTCTGTCGCATGACATGGAAAACGATCCGGACGTGGTCGCCATGATCGGTGCTTCTGCTGCGCTGACCATTTCCGGTCTGCCGTTCCTCGGCCCGATCGGTGCCGCACGCGTCGGTTACAAAGACGGCGAATACATCCTGAACCCGGCGACCGAGTCGATTAAGGAAAGCGACCTTGATCTGGTTGTTGCCGGTACCCGTGACGGTGTGATGATGGTTGAGTCCGAAGCCAGCGAGCTTTCGGAAGAAATCATGCTTGGCGCTGTTAAATTCGGTCACGAACAGTTCCAGTCGGTTCTCGATCTGATCATTTCGTTGGCCGAAGATGCCGCGAAAGAGCCGCGCGATATCGCAGAACTGCCGGAAGGCTATGATGCGCTGGTCGAAAAAGTTGCTGCCCTTGGCACCGATGGCCTGACCAAGGCATACAGCCATGTCGTCAAGCAGGAACGTTCGGCTGCTGTTTCCGACGCCAAGGCTGCCATTGCCGAGAAACTGGCTGAAGAAGAAATTGCTGATGCCCTGAAAGGCAAAGTTTCTTCGATCATCAAGGATCTGGAAAAAGACATCGTTCGCGGTGCGATTCTGAAAACCGGCAAACGTATCGATGGCCGTACCGGTGCCGACGTTCGCCCGATCCTTGGCGAAGTTTCGGTTCTTCCGCGCGCACACGGTTCTGCGATCTTTACCCGTGGTGAAACCCAGGCACTTGCCGTTGCCACCCTTGGTACCGGTCAAGACGAGCAGATCGTCGATGCGCTGGACGGGGAATATCGTGAAAACTTCATGCTGCACTATAACTTCCCGCCCTACTCGGTCGGTGAAGCTGGTCGTATGGGTTCGCCGGGCCGTCGTGAAATCGGTCATGGTAAACTGGCTTGGCGCGCCCTGCACCCGCTGATGCCGGGCAAGGATGCGTTCCCTTACACCATCCGCATCGTTTCTGAAGTCACCGAATCAAACGGTTCGTCCTCGATGGCGACTGTTTGCGCAACTTCGCTTGCGATGATGGATGCCGGTGTTCCGCTGGCACGTCCGGTTGCTGGTATTGCCATGGGTCTAATCAAGGAAGGCGATGATTTCGCCGTTCTGTCCGACATCATGGGTGATGAAGATCACCTTGGCGATATGGACTTCAAGGTTGCCGGTACCGAAAACGGTATCACCTCGCTCCAGATGGATATCAAGATCACCTCGGTGACCCCGGATATCATGCAGATCGCACTGGGTCAGGCCCGTGACGGCCGTCTGCACATCCTTGGCGAAATGTCCAAAGCGCTTCCGGAAGCCCGCGGGGAAGTTTCGGGCAATGCACCTACCATCACCCAGTTCTCGATCCCGCGTGACAAAATCCGTGACGTTATCGGTTCGGGCGGCAAGGTCATTCGTGAAATCTGCGAAGAAACCGGTGCAAAGGTCGATATCGAAGACGATGGCTCGATCACTGTTGCACATACCGACGGTGCAAAAGGCAAGCAGGCTGTCGATTGGATCAAATCAATCGTTGCAGAACCTGAATTGAACCATATCTATGATGGTAAGGTTGTTAAGGCTGTCGACTTTGGCGCATTCGTCAATTTCTTTGGCGCCCGCGACGGTCTGGTCCATATCTCCGAACTGGCGCAGGAACGCGTCAAACAGGTTTCGGATATCGTCAAGGAAGGCGATGCGGTCAAGGTCAAGGTCATTGGCTTTGATGATCGCGGCAAGATCAAGTTGTCGATGAAACGCGTTGACCAGGAAACCGGTGCCGATCTCGAAGCCGGCGACGCTGAATAATCCGATCTGATAGACCGGACGGCGATAACAACAACACGCCGTCCGGTTTTCCAAATGCGATGCCGGGGCATCGCTGGCGATGAAAAGCCGAATGGGAGAGACGAATTTGAAAGCCCTTAAACCGCTCGTCATGTCGGGAAAAGAGGTCTTGCCGCTGATTGAAGGTGGCAAAGGTATCGCTGTTTCGACGGGTAAAAGTTCCGGCGCGTGGGCAGCTGCTGGTGGCATCGGGACGTTTTCCGCCGTCAATGCCGATTCTTATGACGAAAATGGCAATTTGGTTCCGGTCGAATATGCCGGAAAAACCCGTGGTGAACGCCATCAGGAACTGATCGCCTATGGTATCCGCGGCGGTATCGCCCAGGCACAGATCGCACATGAAGTGCGCGGCGGTGAAGGTCGCCTGCATATGAACGTTCTGTGGGAAATGGGCGGTGCGGAAGAAATTCTGCGCGGTGTGCTTGAGGGTACCAAGGGTCTTGTCCACGGGGTGACCTGTGGTGCGGGCATGCCTTACAAGGTGTCGCAGATCGCAGCCCAGTACGGGGTTCATTATTACCCGATCGTGTCATCGGCGCGTGCTTTCCGCGCATTGTGGCTGCGGTCGTACAAGAATACTCCGGAATGGCTGGGCGGTGTGGTCTATGAGGATCCGTGGCGCGCTGGCGGTCACAACGGTCTTTCGAATTCCGAAGATCCGCTGGTGCCCGAAGATCCGTTCCCCCGTGTTGCAGCCCTTCGCGAATACATGAATTCAGTCGGTCTGAACGATGTTCCGATCATTATGGCCGGTGGCGTCTGGTTCCTGCGTGACTTTGAAGATTGGCTCGACAATCCGGAAGTCGCCCCGGTGGCCTTCCAGTTCGGGACCCGTCCGCTTCTGACCAAGGAAAGCGAGATTTCCGAAGAATGGAAAAACCGTTTGCTGACGCTGCAGGACGGCGACGTCTCGCTGCATAAATTCAGCCCGACCGGTTTTTACAGCTCGGCTGTTCGCAACGACTTCCTTGAAGATCTGCATCAGCGTTCCGATCGTCAGGTCCGTTATTCGCGTACCGCAGAAGCTGATCTTCATGTTGGTATTCCGCTGGGCCGTCGCGGTCGTCCGATCTATGTCCGCGAAGACGATGCCGACAAGGTTCGTGCATGGCTTGATGCCGGTTATACCGAAGGCATGCCGACACCCGATGAAACCATGGTGTTTGTCACGCCTGACAGTGCGCTGACGATCAAGAAAGACCAGATTGATTGCATGGGTTGCCTGTCGCAGTGCCAGTTCTCGAACTGGGAACAGCATAGCGGCACCACCGGAAAACGTGCCGATCCACGTTCTTTCTGCATTCAGAAAACGCTTCAGAACATTGCGCATGGCGCGATGGTTGAAAACGAACTGATGTTTGCCGGTCACAATGCCTATAAATTTGGTGAAGACCCGTTCTACACCAATGGCTTTGTACCGACCGTCAAAGAACTGGTCGACCGGATCGCCACAGGCGATTAAGCCAAATGTTGGTCCTGCATGGATCGAAATCAGAAAAAGGGGCCGTTTTGGCCCCTTTTTTAATGTTTTGCCGATGAAACGGCATTGAAAATTGGGATGATTGGAGTTGATCAAAATCAAAGAAAGGCGCGTCTTGGTTCCCTAATATACGCTTGGATTTGATCGGGAACCGGGAATTGACCGGTCCTGAAAAGCGTATGAAGGGACAATTTCATGACGACGAACCCGCGTCCTTACACCCATGCTTTGAACCGTCTGAAAGAAGCCGGTTTGCGCCCGACCCGTCAGCGTCTGGCATTGGCCCGACTGCTGTTTGACAATGGTCATCGGCACATCACCGCCGAACAGCTTCATTCCGAAGCCATGAGTCAGAATGTCAAGGTATCACTGGCGACCGTTTACAATACGCTGCACCAGTTTACCGAAGCGGCGCTTCTAAATGAAATCGTGATCGATTCCGGTCGGTCCTATTTCGATACGAACACGGCCCCACATTACCATTTCTATTGCGAAGAAGACGGCATGCTAAGCGACATACCCGCCGAAGCGGTTCAGCTTGCACGCGTCCCCAATATGCCGCGCGGTACTGAACTGGCATCGGTTGATCTGGTGTTTCGTTTGCGTCGCCAGTCGGCACGCAGTGCTGCCTGATTGTCGTCTGATTGACGTATCAGGCAGTGATGTGTCCCAATTGTAGCGGTGCGGTGACAACGAAATGACGGGTCGATGAAAACCGCCCGAAATGGCGCGAAACGTCCCTTCAGTGCTTGACGGGCAAGGTTTTCAAGACAAATACAGAGGCGACGGTTCCGTCTGGAACTGTCGCTCTTTTTTTGCCGATATGCGTGACAGCAAAACTGCAAGATCCAGACTTCAATGACAAAAAAGGAAGCCCGTAATGGTGCTCAAGGGAACACGGACCGAGGAACTTCTTCGTGCGGCATTTGCCGCTGAGGCCCAGGTCAATCGCCGTTATCTCTATTTTGCGCAACAGGCCGATATCGAAGGCTATCCTGAAATCGCCGAGATGTTCCGTGCAACGGCCGAGGCCGAAACCGGCCACGCATTCGGTCATCTCGAATTTCTCGAACAGGTCGGGGACCCTGCGACCGGGCAGCCTATTGGTACGACCCGGCTTAATCTTGAAGCTGCATTTGCCGACGAACAGAACGATGCCAAATCGCGTTATCCCGAAATGGCCCGCATCGCCCGCGAAGAGGGCTTTAACGATATTGCCGATTGGTTCGAGAGCCTGTCACGGGTTGAAGATGCCCATGCTTCCCGGATGGAACGCGCACTCGCATCCTTTGGCACTGTTTCCGAACCGGTGGAATGAGGTTGAAGACAATTCGACGATGCTTTTACAGATATAGCGCGGTTCTGCTGTTTGTGACGGTAATGGCACCCATTGCCGCCATGGCACAATCTGTTGCGCTTGACGATATTTTGACCGATGCCGGGCGTTTGGAGCCCTTGCAGGCGGTTATGGTTGCCCACCGTGGTGAGGTAATCGCACGGCAGGGCTATCACGGCAGTTCCCCCGATCAGTCGGCCAATATTAAATCCGCATCAAAATCGATTATCTCGGCATTGGTTGGCATCGCGATTGAACGGGGTGTTTTAACCGGCACTGATCAGAAAATCGCACCCTTGCTGCGTGATCAGTTGCCAGCCGATCCTGATCCGCGCCTGTCTGACATTACCATCGGGCATCTTTTGTCGATGCAGGCCGGTTTGGGGCGGACATCGGGGCAGTATTACGGCGAGTGGGTCGCGCAATCAAACTGGGTGCGTGCTGCCCTTGCTCGTCCTTTTGCTGACGATCCGGGCGGAGATATGCTGTATTCAACCGGTTCAAGCCACCTGCTATCGGCCATCCTGACCCGTGAAACCGGAAAAACCACACTGGAACTGGCGCGTGAATGGCTGGGGCCGCTGAATGGTTTTGCCATTACGGCTTGGGATCGCGATCCGCAGGGAATTTATTTTGGCGGTAACCAGATGGCGATGAGCACCACATCCCTTCTGGCTTTTGGCGAACTTTACCGCAATGGCGGGCGTGCTCCGGACGGGACACAGATCATCACGCAGGACTGGATTAATCAAAGCTGGCAGCACCGGACAAATTCGCGTTTTACCGGTGATGAATACGGGTATGGCTGGTTCATGCGCGATATTGCCGGACAGGATGTAATCTATGCCTGGGGATATGGCGGGCAGATGCTTTACATCGTTCCCGCACTTGAATTGACCGTGGCGATGACATCGGACGAAACCAAACCATCGGCCCGTACTGGTTACCGTGATCGGTTGCATGGTTTGATGGCCGTTATCATTGACCGCGTCGCGGCAGAGACAAGCTGAACGAATTCAGCCTGCCTGATTGGATGACTATTGCCAGTTATTGGGCGGCGATGCGTTCCGCCGGATATTCGGCAACCGTGCCGGGGGTCAATGGGCCGCGCAGGACAATATGGGGATGACCAAGCGAATTGTGTTCGACATGCCCGTCAACCTGATAAACGTCGCGCAGCAGATCACGGTCAATAACCTTGGCGCATTCGCCAAATGCCACCATACGGCCATTGCGGATTGCCATGGCGTGATCGCAATATTGCAGGGCATGGTTAAGGTCGTGAATGGCGATCAGGACAATCATTTTTTGGCGCTTGGCGATATCTCGCATGAAGGACAGGACCTCCATCTGGCGATGCAGATCGAGGGCCGAGGTCGGCTCGTCCATCAGCAGGATTTCGGGTTCACGCACCAGCGTCTGGGCAATGGCAACAAGCTGCCGCTGACCGCCGCTAAGCTCGCCCAGATTGCGCGCGGCCAGATCGGAAATTCGAAGGGCGGCCAGAATATCATCAATCCGAGCCAGTTCTTCGGCCTGAACGCGTAGTGACGATCCCTGCTTGGCGGCCAGAATAACCGACTCATATACTGAAAGAACGGCGTTCGAGCCGGTATCCTGTGGCATGTAGCAAATCGTGTTGCGGCTATAATTCGCCGTTTCGACATGCACTTTGCCGCCACCCTTGGCAAGACCGGCAACGCGTTTGAACAGGCTTGATTTTCCTGCTGCGTTCGGCCCGATGACGGCAATCACGTCGCCACCTGTCAGAACCGGCGTACTGACACCGGAAACCACATGGGTACGGCCGTAGCGGGTGCCAAGGTCTTCAAGACGAAGTGTTGTTACCATGATTTCCTCCGGCTTGCGAAAATCAGCGAGAAGAAGAACGGCACGCCGACAAGCGCGGTAATTACCCCAATTGGCAGGATCGCGCCGGGGATCAGAAGTTTTGACAGAACCGACGTTGCCGACAGGATCAACGCCCCGCATAGTACCGATGCCGGCAGGAAGAAACGCTGATCCTCACCGACCAGCATACGGGCGATATGCGGCCCGACCAGACCGATGAAACCGATGGTCCCGACAAACGAAACCGGGATTGCCGCCAGCATACTGACCAGCAACATGGTTTTGAGCCGCAGCGACTGGACATTCACCCCGAAACTTTCCGCCTTGGCATCGCCTAACCGAAGGGCGGTCAGTGCCCAGGCCTGACGGGTAAACAGCGGCAGGGCGATGGCAACGGCAATGGCCGTGATGGCAACCTTGGACCAGGTTGCCTTGACCAGGCTGCCCATCGTCCAGAACACAACTGCGGCCAATGCCTGTTCGCTGGCAAGATATTGCAGCAGGGCCAGAAGCGCGTTGAAGGTAAAGACCAGCGCAATCCCCAAAAGGACGATGGTTTCAACCGTAACACCGCGCATGCGGCTGAAAAAATGAATGATCAGCGCGGTTCCCATTGCCATGACAAAGGCATTGATCGGGATGATGAATTCGACAAAGGCAGGCAGGATCGCAACGCCAAGAACCAGCGCCAGAGCAGCGCCAAAACCGGCTGCGGCCGAAATGCCTAACGTAAAGGGGCTGGCAAGCGGGTTGGCAAGGATGGTCTGCATCTGGGCACCTGCGGTCGAAAGGGCGGCACCGACGGTCAGCGCCATCAGGGCGACAGGCATGCGGATTTCCCAGATCACGACGCGCAACTGATCGCTGGCATCCGATGGGTTTAATAAGGCAAAGATCACGTCAGACAGCGGATAATTGGCCGGTCCGGTTGCCAGATCGACAGCAAAGGACAGGAACAGCGCAATCGTCATGCCGGTAAGGATCAGGACACGACGCAGGGAGCGCGCCTTGTAATGCGCGCTCCCTGCCGGAATGGTGGTTTGATCGGAGATCATGGAAATCAGTTCTGATCGCTAACGGAAACGAAATAACCCGGCTGATACGGCGTTGACAGGAACCGCTCATGCAGTTCGCGGAACGATGCCTCCGGGTCGATATCGGCAAACAGATCCGGATGCAGCCATTTTGCCATCTGTTCGATAACCACGAACTGATAGGGGCTGTTATAGAACTGGTGCCAGACCGCATGAATTTTACCGTTTTCAACGGCTTTGATGCCGGTGAATGCCGGGCGGTTCATAAGGTTTTCAAGCTTGCGATGAGCTTCTTTCATGTCTGCATTCGGGCCGAGTCCGACCCATGCACCACCCGGTGAATAGGCTTCCCAGCTTGCGCCGGTTGCAATGACCTGATCGGGGTTTGATGCAACAACCTGTTCGGGGTTGATCGTACCGAAGGTGCCCGGAATGATTGTTGCAGCGATGTTGGTACCACCGGCAATCTCAACCATTTTCCCAAAGTTTTCATTGCCAAACGACATGCAGCATTCATCGGAAAAACCGGCTGCGCGTTCGATGAAAACGTCAGGTTTGGCTGGATTGGTCTTAGCAAGGCGATCGGTCACAATGGCGATTTTATCGTTGCGGAATTTGATGAATTCCTCGGCACGGTCCTGTTCACCGGTGATGGTGCCCAGGATGCGCATGCTGGTATCGGTGTTTTCAATCGGGCGTTCGCGGAAATCGATATAAACCAGCGGAATGCCGACCGCTGCCAGCTTTTCGTCAAGGGCCGCGTCTTCGGTGGCTCCCTTGGCTTCAAGGTTCATCACGATGACGTCGGGTTTCAGGGCGATGGCCTGTTCGATATCGAATGTGCCATCCTTGATTCCGCCGAAGGTCGGCAGATCATTAATGGACGGGTATTTGGCGGCATAGATGTCATAGGTCTGCGGATCGGCCTTTTTCAGGTCATCGCGCCAGCCAACGACTCGCTTGAACGGTTCTGCGCTATCAAGCGTTGCAAGGCCGTAAATCAGGCGGCCTTCGCCAAGAATAAGCTTTTCTGCCGGAACCTTGACCGAAACTTCACGCCCGGCCACATCGGTGATCGTGACGGTTTCTGCTGCGTGGACGGTCCCCGCGACCATCAACGCAACCGCAGCAATAGCGCCAAAAAATTTCATTCCCGTACCCTTGTTTAGGATTGCCTGACCGCGGCATTATCATTTAATGAGAATGCAAATCAATACTTTTCGCATTAATTGATTTTTTTATGGATTGGATGGTATTTGTGCCGATATCTGTCGGTGTGCGGTTCCCGCAAGATCGCGCAAACTTTTCGCAGATATGGGCCATTGGGGGACGACCGGACGATGACAACGCATTCAAGCAATTTCAATCTGCGTGACGAGATCAAGGAATACTGGTCCATGCGCGCGGCAACGTTCGACGAACAGCCCGGGCATGAGATTTTTTCAGATCAGGAACGTCTGGCGTGGCACGACCTGTTTCGCCGTCATCTGGGCGACGGGACCGGCAAAAGTGCGCTTGACCTTGCCAGTGGCACCGGCGTTATCAGCCATTTGATGCATGATCTGGGGTTCGAGGTTACCGGGCTTGATTGGTCCGAAGCGATGCTGGAAAAGGCGCGGGCCAAATCGAAACTGCGTCAGTCCAATATCCAGTTCATCCTTGGCGATGCGGAAAACACGCTTGAAGACGATAACAGCTATGACGTCATCGTCACACGGCATCTGGTCTGGACTCTGGTGGATCCGGCGGCGGCCTTTGCTGAATGGTTCCGGGTTTTGAAACCGGGGGGCAAGCTTCTGGTGGTGGATGGTGATTTCGTCTCGCCCACCTGGATCAGTAAGCTAAACAAGGCGATGACGGGGTTCCTGCAATCCATCGGGTTGAAACGCGATGTTGCCGAAATCCCGCAGCTCAAGACCCATCGCGATATTCTTGCGCGCGTTCATTTTTCCCAGGGTGCCCGTGCTGACGAAGTGACATCAATGCTGAAAACCGCCGGGTTCGAACCGGTGATGGCCGATTTCAACATGCGCCAGATTCACCGCGCCCAGTCAAAGCATCTTACGCTTGCCAAGGGTCTGGAACGTGGTGCCCAGCATCGTTACGCCATCTGCGCGACCAAACCTTAAAAGGCCACTTGGGCCGGTTATGAGCGGCCTGAAAACAGGGCAATGTCGCTGCGCATCGGGGTCCAGACGATAATCTCGCGCGGGATCGCAAGAAGCCCCGGCAAACTGTCCCAGAAGGCCTGCCGATAGGGACGGTGCATCTGTACTTCCATCAAATCTTCCAGATCGGCCCACGTTTCATACAGCATGAAACGGTTGGGTTCGTCCGGATGATGATGCAGGAAGGCATTGATGAATGTTGCCTCATAGCGCATCGCATCCAGAACCGGGTGAAGCAGGGCAAGAAAGTCATCTTCCCTGCCCGGTTTGATGGTCAGGATAACGGTGCCGGCAATCGGGCCTGTTTCGGTGTTAACGGTTGCATTCATGATCTCGGCCTTCGGTCTGATTTCGATATTGACCGGGGCAGGTTATGACAGGTCGGGAAGCAAAACGATTACCTGACAGGTAATGAGCCTAATCAAGTTTGATGCTGATTTCGGTTTTGACCGAATTGGCAAGGAAGCAGGCCTCGTGGGCGGCGTGATGCAGTTCGGCCTCGATCTCTGCCGTCGGTGCCGTGCTGGCATAGGTAACCTTGGGGCAAAGTTCGACCCGGGTGATGACTGTTTTGCCGTCCTGCATTTCCATGACGCCGGTTGCAGCATCGACATAGCTGTCGACAATGATTTTCCGACGCGATGCGAAATCAAGGAAGAACAGCATGTGGCAGCTTGAAAGGGCGGCGACATAGGCTTCTTCGGGATCGACATTTTCGGCGACGGAATAGGGCAGCGGCACGACATGGGGGGATGACGATGCGGGGACTTCGACCCCACCGTCAAACCGCCAAAGATGACCGCGGCTATAACGGCGGTCAGCAAAGTTTGCGCCGTCGCGTTGCCATCTGACTTCTGCGCCAAAACTGCTCATTGCGGGGCTCCATTTTCGGGGTGCTCGACAAGTTGTCGTGAGGTGATGCTGATGTGTTTTTCAATGATTTCAACGGCCTTGCTAACATCGCCAAGGTTACATACGGCCAGCAGGTCATTATGTTCTTCGTAAAACGCTTTGCGCGCCTGTGATCCCGGAGGCTGCCGGTGATAGGAACGGCGGGCTTCGCGGCGCAATTCGTCAATCATCTGTAACAGGCGACCATTGTCACACGGGGCATACAGGGTCCGGTGAAAAGCGATATCGAGCTCCTCGATGATGGCCGGGGCTTCTTCTTCAAAAAGATCGTCGTTCAAACGGATCGCCTTGCGCAGGTCGCGTTGTGTCAGATGCGGGATCGACAGGATCAGGGCGGTTGATTCCAGCGAAATGCGGATTTGTGATAGTTCGCGGGCCTCGTTGGCACTTAAGCCGTTTACCGCGAGGCTGCGGTCGGATCGTTTGGTTAGCAACCCGTTTGCCAGCAGCCGTTCCAGCGCCTGACGCACAGGTTGGCGGCTGACACCGAACCGTTCGGCCAGCCGTTCCTGTTTCAGGGTTGTGCCGGGCGCAAGGGTGCCGTTTTCGATTTCGCTTTGAAGCGTTTCAGTGATTTTATTTGGATCCATGGATCCAAAGTCGTGCAAATTTGCCGAAGAGTCAAGTGGGTTCCGTTGGCGTGAGTTCACCCGAAATTTGATGCGACAGCATCGTAAATCCCGCGCGCATTTTATTTGTATGAGGATTTAACCCGCGGCATTGTGGAGGTGGTGTGGGCGTCGGGCGTTTGCCCGAGGGATGCTCAAGGGCTCCGGGGGTTAAGGGGGGCTATGGCGGACATTCCCTCGGATTATTGGGCCGGGATGGCTGCGGTCAGGGTGCTATTGGCCGGGGCGGTTTTGGAGACGAAGTCGATCACGCGATTGACCGCATTGTCGATATCCTCGTTCAGGATGCCATGGCGATCGGAGTCCAGGACCTGGATATCAAGATGGCTGCATCCGGTGGCGTGGCGTTTGATCAGGGTCGCACTGGCGGGATCTACGACCTGATCGCCATCGCCCTGTAAAATCAGGATTGGACAGGCAACATCGGGCAGACGGTTTTGCATTTCGGCAACCGCCTGACGGAGATTGTGCAGACCGCCAATCGGAATGTTGCGGTAATTGATATCGGGATGTTCGGATTCGTTAAGCCGGAAACTGAGCATTTCCTGTGCCGAGGGTACCCAGCCCATTAGTTTGTTCGCACCATAAAGCAGCGGCACAAACATCAGATTGCGATTGCGGAATTTAAGCGGAGTCGATGCCATGACGAGCCCGACCAGTTTTTCGGGCCGGTCAGCCGCCAGAATGGCCGCAAGCGCCCCACCGGTTGAAAAGCCGACAATGATGATGTTGTCGCAAAAGGCCGACAGGATTTCATAGCCGCGCCGAACCGATGCCAGCCAGTCGCCCCACGGACGTTTTTGCAACTCGTGCGGTGATGTGCCGTGCCCGGCAAGGCGGACTCCCATCACGGCATAATCGCGTGCGGCCAGCCGATCACCAAGATTTCGAAGTTCCGCCGGGGAGGCAAGGAACCCGTGGACGACGAGAACGCCGGTGGTGAAATGTTCGTTGCCATTAGGCAGCAACAGATAGGGGCGGCTATCGGCGGTTGCAGTTTCCTGATCATTGATCGCGGCGTATTTGGGTTTCTGGTATTTGGCGCGGTTCCATTGCCATGCACGGATTTCATCATCAAAACGACGTTTGGCGAAATCGCGTGGTGTCAGATGATCGACTTCGTCCCGCGCCTTTTCAAGTGCAGTCCAGGCGGCGTTGATCGGTGCCATTTCATTGGCGTAGACCATCACCGGATTGTCCATGCGGATCTGATCAAAGGTGGCTTCTTCCTGCAATTTCGGCAGGAAGCAATATTTACCTTCGGACCGTTCGATCAGGCCAAGATGAACCGCGGCATCAATATATTCGCGAATCTGCGGGCATTTCAGATCAAAGATGCCAATATAATCAGCCGGGTTGCGCATGCCGCGATGCAAATGAATGCCTTCGGCCTGCTGGACATTCTTGATCGCCAGATAAAGTGTGCGGTCAAAATGGGCGATATCGACCTCGGTCACGCCATCAGCCAGCCACATCATGATCAGGCGCGATGCCAGATGACTGACATTGAGTGTCAGGTTGGAATACATCACACCCATGCAGTGATCGCGAAGCGGGTTGATATGGCGGCTAATGGCATATTGGGTGATGCGGTCGGGTATTTTCTCAAGCGCTTTGGCCGGACGAAAAAGGTCATCGATGCTGTTTGCGGTTTCAACCCGGTGGGCCAGCATGCGCCGGTCAATCCAGTTGAATTGATGGCGCGGATCAACCGGATCGCCAAGCCGGATATCCATATCCGTGCGTTTGAACAGAAGATTGCCTTCGATAATCAGTTCTTCGGCCATCTTGGGGCTAAGTCCGCCAGCAAAAAGATCTGCGCCCCGCGCCAGAAGGTTCTGGTCAACACGCAACGGGTGAAAGGTGATGTTGGCCGGAAACATCAATGTTGGCTTGGCAAGGGCGGCTTTGAGAGTTTCGGGCGTGGTATCAATCGCATCTGCCCAGCGATCAAGCTCGTCGTGTTTGCCCTTATCAAGCAGCATCGACAAACCGATCTTGAAGCCGTCAATGCAAAGCCCAAGCAGCGCCGCCCCGGTATGATGGGCGCGCCGTTGATCGGCAGAACGGGAATAGATGCTGTAATCCGGGCGTTTGGGATGTGGGCGTTCGGCAGCAAGAACGCGCCGGTCCTTGACCATGCCACCCTCGGGAAAGATCACGACCTTGCCGCCGCGCAGGATTTCCTCGGCCAGGAACGGCAGCAGACGTTCGTAATCGTTGGGGACACCGCCAAGTGCGCGCAGATAGCGTGAAAACCGGTTGTCTTCGACAAAAAACTCGCCCGATGCGATAGAGCGGCAGAACACTCCGGTTTCGAGCGCGATCAGATATTGCGGGATGAAGGTTTCAAACCGGGCGAAATGGTTGAACATGAAAATATCGCCCTGCGCCAAATGATCCCGGTCGCCATGCATCTTGATATTGATGTCGACTTTGGCGCGCAGCGCCGTCATGGCCCGAATGGTCCATTCGCAAGTCTGGTTGCGGATCGCGAATTGCTCGCGTTCGATTTCCCGGAAGTTCTGACGCATGGGTGTTTCCGCCCCGAAGGCCTGAATGCCAAATTGATCGGCGTTATGATTAACTGCGGTCGTTTCCTTTAGGTCCTGATGCCTAAAACAAATATGTGTTTTCCTGAGGGGTTTGAGAAGGCCAGATACACGCATCAGGCGAACAATCTATGGTACGTGCCTTTGCCTGTCCCTATACTCATCGCGACATTTCAAATACCGTTCCGTCCGGATAGCAGGCCATTTCGCCCCAAATATGGCCATCAAAGATCGCTGTTAATTTAGCTGTCCGGTACAAGATGATCCCGCCCCGTCATGAAAACTGGAAAATCCGTGCTGCCACCAACCGCCGAGCCACCCCGGAAATCAATCTTTCAGGATCGAAACTTTGTCCTGTTTCTGGTCGGGCAATGCATCACCACCCAAGGACTTTGGGTACAGAAAATCGCCATGTCGTGGCTGGCATGGTCATTGACCGGATCACCATTCTGGACCGGGTTGATTGCCGCCCTTAATTTCGCCCCTGCCTTTATTCTGGGGCCGGTTTTTGGCGTGATGGCGGACCGGGTCAATCTGCGCAAAACGGCGGTGACCCTGAACCTGATGATGGCAGCAACCGCATTTCTGTTGATGATCCTGTCGATGGCAGGGCAGATAAACCTTTTCTGGATGGTGGTTCTGGCCGGGACGAACGGGGTTTTGGCTAGCGCGATGACGCCAGTTCGGCTTTCACTGGTGCCGGTGATTGTCCAGCGGGAGTTTATGAGCCGCGCCGTGGCCTATGCGGCGATGAATTTCAATATATCGCGTCTGGTTGGTCCGGCGGTTGGTGGTGTGGTGATCGCGACATGGGGTACCGGGGCGGCATTCATGATCAATGCGGCATCCTATATCCCGATGATCTTTGTTCTGGCGACTGTCAAAATCCATGTCGAACGGGCACCTGATGCCAAAAGCAAACGGGTGCTGGCGGCGCTTGTCGACGGGGCGAATTACGCCATTCATCATCCGATGATCCGCTCGGTTCTGGCGCTATCCTGTTTTGTCGCACTGGTGGGCACGGGCATGGTGGAACTGATGCCGGTCTTTGCCGAGGCGGTCTATGACCGCGGCGTCACCGGGCTTGGCATGCTGGCATCGGCAAGCGGGGTCGGTGCAGTGGCATCGACATTCATGTTGTCGAGGATCAAATCTGATCCGGTCGCCTTTCAGCGGGTGACAATCATCGGTGCTTTTGCTGCGGGGTGCGGCATGCTGGGTCTTGGTTTTGCACCTTGGTACGAGCTTGCGGTGATGCTGGTGGCGATTACCGGTTTTGGTCTGACAGCGGTCGGAGTCGGGTCGCAAACCGCATTGCAGTTGACCGTCGATAATAAATTGCGTGGCCGGGTGATGAGCTTCTGGAGTGCGACGAGTTTTGGCGGGATTGCTGTTGGCGGCATGATGCTTGGCGCGATTTCCGAGGCAGGGCATATTCAATATACGGCGCGCGGGTCGGGGGCATTGATCCTGTGCGCGGCGATTGTCGGACTTTGGCGTTTATATCGTGTTGGTACAACTGATGCGAAATCTGCCACAGAAACGGCAAAATGATCGGGTTTTTCGGCGTGCTTCGTAAACGCTTGTTTAAAACTCGTCGGGTTACGGTGCCAGAGTCAGGACCTTTTAAATCATCGTGCCTTTTGGGGGAATATCGCATGCGGCTGGCCGTCGTTATCGGATTTTGTATGCTTGTATCGGGATGTTTTGCATCCGCAAGTACGCCGAAACCCAATAGCGGCCTTGAAAGTGACGGCGTTTCGACTGTCACCAATGTCAGCCTGCCGTCGTCGCGCCTGCTGCCTTTTGCGCCCACCGATGAATTTTTGCAATGTGTACCCTATGCACGCGCGGTTTCCGGGATCGAGATTTATGGTGATGCCTGGACCTGGTGGGATCAGGCGAAAAATACTTATAGCCGTGGCAAAAAACCCGAAGTCGGTGCCGTTCTGGCGCTCAAGAAAACATCGCGTTTGAAATACGGGCATGTTGCGGTGGTTGCCGCCATCCTCGACAGCCGCAAGATCATGGTCAATCATGCCAACTGGGGAAGTGATTCGCGTACGCGGGGCAAGGTGCATTATCGCCAGCCGGTTGTCGATGTTTCGCCCAATAATGACTGGTCGGAAGTGCGGATGATGAACACGATTGGCACATTCGGCCGGGTTTATCCGGCGCATGGATTTATCTATCAGCCACGCGAAACTGCCGAAGTTCAATAGGTCGCTTGCTCCTTCCTTCCTGCTTCTCTGCCTGTTTATAAAAAATGGCGAAGGCCCGACTGAGGGACGCTTCGCCAAGGTGAACTTTGCGCGGGTGGGTCGCACAAGTTCGGGGGTTGATTTGGGTATTGTCAGGCCGCCGACGCCGGAACCGGCCCAAGCGCGGCAAAAAGGGCGGTATCGCTATCTTCCTGCGGGTTCGGCGTGGTCAGAAGTTTTTCGCCGTAAAACACCGAATTGGCTCCCGCCATCAGGCACATGATCTGGGCTTCACGCGTAAGGTCGGTGCGCCCGGCCGAAAGGCGGACGGTTGATTTCGGCATGGTGATGCGTGCGGTTGCGACCATGCGGACCAGTTCAAGGGAATCAACAGGGGGCCGCTCGGCAAGTGGTGTTCCGGCCACAGGCACCAGTGCATTGATCGGCACGCTTTCAGGGTGTGGGGCGAAACCGGCGAGGACCTGAAGCATCGATGCCCGGTCCCGGATGCTTTCGCCCATGCCGATGATCCCGCCACAGCAAAGATCAATCCCGGCGCCGCGCACGGCGGCCAGGGTATCAAGCCGGTCCTGATAGGTCCGGGTCGAGATGATCTGACTGTAATATTCCGGGCTGGTATCGAGATTGTGATTGTAGGCGGTCAATCCTGCCCCGGCGAGGCGTTCGGCATGGCGGGTTTCAAGCATGCCAAGGGTCACGCACGCCTCCATGCCAAGACTGCGCACACCACGCACCATTTCGATCACCGCATCAAAGGCCGCGCCATCGCGCACGCGTCGCCATGCGGCCCCCATGCAGAAGCGATCCGCCCCGGCCGCCTTGGCGCGGGCCGCCATTTTCAAAACCATACCGGGGTCCATCAACTGTTCCTTGCCCAGATTGACCTCGCGGTGGTGGGCCGATTGCGGGCAATAGGCGCAATCTTCGGGGCAGCCGCCAGTTTTGATCGATAGCAGGCTGGCCTTTTGCACGGCATTGGGATCGTGATGGGTGCGATGGACCGCGCTGGCGCGGCCCATCAGTTCAAGCAGCGGCAGACGATAGATCGCCTCGATCTCGTCCACTGTCCAGTCGTGGCGGATGGTTTGATCGACTGCCGGATTTTGTGCGGGAAGACTGTTCATCAGGCGTTGCCGCCTTTATTGCGTTTGACCAGGCGGGTGCAGGCCGCACTGCCAAGGGCAACAAGGGCGATCTTGATGGTGTCGCCCAGAATGAACGGAGTGAAGCCGTATTCGGCAACCTTTTCAAGCGGCACAAAGGCGGCAAGCCATGCAAGGCCCAGAACATAGACCGGGATCATACCGGCCATCATGATGCCAAAGCGCGCCAGCGTGCCGCGCCCCTGCGCCAGTGCGCCGACCAGCCATGAGGCAATCAGATAACCCAGAAGATAGCCTCCGGTCGGTCCGACCATGTAGGCAAGCCCGATGCCGCGTTCCGGTGTTCCGGCAAAGACCGGCAAGCCTACTGCACCGGCCGCCAGATACCCCAGTACCGTTGCGCAGGCGACGCGCGGCCCGGTCGCCAGTGCAATTGCCATGATCGCCATGGTTTGCAGGGTCATCGGCACCGGCCAGAAGGGAACGGTGATCTTCGCACTTGCGGTCAGAATGGCGACCCCGGCCAGAACCATCAGAATGTATTTCATTCCCGACGATATACGGGGTTCGGCCGGTTTGGAGACTGCATTGCTCATGGTGATTTCATCCTCCTCAGGATCGGATTCAAAATTATAGATAAAAAACGAATCTCATCTATTAATTACGCCGCGACAGGAAGGTGAAATCAATCCCCAAAATAGATAATCGGGTCAAATTGGTGAATATTTGTGGATGTTTACGGTTAGTGCATTGATTTTAATACAATATTTTTATCTATAAAATAGAAGACTGCACGTGAGCAGCCGCCCTGCATTCCCAAAAGGCAGGCTGGGTTAAGTTTGAACCGTGGATTTTGTGTTCGGGAGGGGTCAGGAAAGGGTTTAAGGGCGGGTTTTGGTGCCCGGCTTGGTGCCAATCCATTTGACGTGACGGGCAAGGGTGGCGGCGGCAACATCAAACTGCCGTTCGCGCAACGCCTTGAGGATCGCGCGGTGATCCTGATCGGTGGGGGCTTCCCATTCCATGCGGAAGCCCGAAAACAGGAAACGGGCGCTTGCGGCGTGCAGATCGTCAATGGTTGCCAGCAGGCGGGGCATGCCGCACGGGGTCAGGATCAGGCGGTGGAAGGCACGATTGGCTTCTTCCCATGCCCGGACATCGGGGGCATTTTCCCCCGCGCGGTTGATTGCCTCGGCCTCGTCCAGAATGGCGCTGGTCAGGTGCGGGGCAGCATGGCGAAGGGCGAGGACTTCGAGGGATGCGCGCATTTCAGCGACTTCGCGGACTTCGGCGATGTCAAAGCTTGCAACCCGCACACCGCGGCGCGGTTCGCTTACGACCAGTCCCTGTGCTTCGAGGCGGCGAAAGGCTTCGCGCACCGGTACGTGGCTTGCGCCGAATTCCTCGGCACAATGGTCCTGCCGCAATTTCGTGCCTGGCGCGATATGCCCGGCAATAATGCGGTCGGCCAGTTCGCGGGTGATCCTGCCGGTGACGGTATTATCGATGTCGCTTTTCATGATTTTATAGATAATTTGCGCGCCCGAGTTTGTCGAGCGCGCATATCCGCAGCCGGTAAATTAATTGTTTGATATCAGAAGGTTTGTTTAGCAGTTCGGGGCACAATGTTCGTCCGGCATATCTGCGAATGCTTCGCGGAGCGCCTGCGACCAGGCGTCCGAAAGGGCCTTGAACCCGGCATCTTCGGCATCAATCCGGCGATGTTCGGAGAAATGGCATGATCCTTCGGGTAGGACGGCAAGATCAAGCGGCATGCCGACCGACAGGTTGGACCGCAATGTTGAATCCATCGACAGCAACGCGGCCTTGACGCCATCGGCAATTGGCGTTTCCGGGGTGATCACGCGATCAAGGATGGGTTTGCCGTATTTATGTTCGCCGATCTGAAGGTAGGGCGTGTCTTCGGTGGCCTCTATAAAGTTGCCCGCCGCATAGACCAGAAACAGGCGCTGTGCCCCGCCCTTGCGCTGTCCGCCGACCATGATGGAGGCCGAGCTGCTTTCCTTGCGTTGTTCGAGCGTGTCCTGATATTTGTGCTGCACTTTCTGCATCGCTTCACCCATCAGTTCGGCAACACGGAACATGCTAGGCGCGCTCAGGATACAGTTGCCGGGTTCGGTTTCCGGGTTGTCGATGGCTTCCTGAAGGGTGCTCATCACGGCCTGAGTGATGGCAAGGTTGCCGGCCGTCAAGGCCACGATGGCGCGTTCACCGGGAACTTCCCAGGTGAACATCTTGCGATAACGCGAAATGTTATCGAGCCCGGCATTGGTTCGGGTGTCGGAGAGGAATACCATCCCCTCATCGAGCATCAAGCCCACGCAGTAGGTCATCTTCTATTCTCGGGTCCGGCTATTGCTGTGATTGCGCAACGATGACTGTTACATCCAAATTCTCGTTCGCACCACCAGTATGTACACCCCGTATAGGTGTGGCACCCTGTGCATCAAGTCCAGACCCCAGGCGAATATAATAATCAGTCGGGCAGCAGCGGTTTGCCGGGTCAAACCCGACCCAGCCCAGTTCGGGAAGATAAAGTTCCGCCCATGCGTGGGATGCTTCGTGGGATTTGCCATCCTGATCGGCAAACAGATAACCCGATACATAGCGCGCCGGGATGCCAAGATGGCGGGCCGCCGAAATCATGACATGGGCGTGATCCTGACAGACACCCTGGCCATCGGCCAGGGCATCGGCGGCGGTGGTGTGAACATGGGTGCTGCCCGGCACATAGGCGACGGCATCAGAAACGGCTGCCGAGAGGGAATGCGCCCGTTCAAGCAGGTTAGCCGCACTGGTTTTCTTTTCGACCTTGGCGGCCATTTTACGGATGGCCGCACTGGATTTGGTCACCGGGGTTGAGCGGAGGAATACCGCCGGAAAGGCACGTTCCTTATGCCCGCGTAGAACACCGGCCGTATCAATGGTTTCAACTTCGCCGGACACAACGACATTGACGGAGTCAATCGGGCCGCTTGCGGTCAGGGTGCTGATGGTATCGCCATTGCCATCGATAAATTCGGAGTTGATCACACATCCCTCGGCCTTGATCGACCAGCGGACGACTTTTTGTCCGTCAAACTGGGATGGCGTCAGTTTCAGGCTTTGCACCACATAGCGTGCCGATGGCGAGAACCGGTAATGGGTGCGGTGTTCAACGGTCAGACGCATCTTACTGGCTCCCGAAATAATAGGTTTCGGCAATTGCCGAAGACAGGACCTGATTTCGTTTAAGGAAATCGGAAAGGAATTCGTGCAGACCCTGGCTGAAAATTTCTTCCATCCGGCTTTGGGTCAGCAGCGAATAGGTTTCCACAGCCAGACTATGCACCGGGCTTCGTTGACCATAATGGCGGGCCAGATGTTCCAGATGGTTGGTGATCTGTTCGGAACAATGGGCCAGTGACCGGGGGCTGAACGGGTTGAGGATCAGGAAATGCGCGATGCGATAGGGAGAATAGTCATCGCGATACACCCAGTGGAAGGCGCGCAAAGACGACGCCGCGCGCAAAACCGTGGTCCATTGGTAATTATCGACCCCGTCACCAACCATGCTGGTTTCCGGCAGCAGGACGTAATATTTCACGTCCAGCAATCGTGCGGTGTTATCGGCGCGTTCGATAAAAATGCCAAGACGGATGAAATCGTACCCGTCGTTACGCAGGATTGTTGAATCGGTTGCTCCGCGGAACAGGGCACCCTGCCGTTTGACCCAGTCGATGAATTCCGGCAGGTCGGTTTTTGCAAGGTTATGCATTGCCGTCCGGCGCAGTTCCATCAGGGCATTGTTCAATGCTTCCCACATTTCCGCGGTTATGGCAGTGCGCATGGCGCGCGCATTGGCACGTGCATTTTCAAAGCAGTTCAGGATCGAAGACGGGTTGTCGCGATTAAAGATCAGGTAATCGGCAACCTCGGCCTGCCGGAGCGGCATGTCGGGATCATAGCCCTGTGCGCAGCCCGAGGCCGAGAGAACCGACGCCCATTCCGACCGGTTGCCGTCGCCTGCGGCCGGCATCAGGGCCATGCGATAACCCATTTCCATCAGTCGGGCCATGTTTTCGGCCCGTTCCACGTAACGGGACAACCAGAAAAGGTTGTCAGCTGTACGACTAAGCATGTGTGACCTCCCTTTTCTTAATCAGCCATGATCCATGTGTCCTTGACTCCGCCGCCCTGCGACGAGTTCACGACAAGTGATCCTTCGCGCATTGCCACACGGGTCAAACCGCCCGGCGTCAGGCGAATGTCATCGCCGACAAGGCAGAAGGGCCGGAAATCGACATGGCGCGGGGCGATGCCGCTTTCAACGAAGGTTGGACAGGCAGAAAGGGCAAGGGTTGGCTGGGCAATGAAATCGCCCGGATCGGCCTTGATGCGTTCGGCATAGGTAGCCTGTTCTTCCTTGGTGGAAGCCGGGCCAACCAGCATGCCGTAACCGCCCGAACCGTGGACTTCCTTGACGACCAGTTCACCAAGATTTTCCAGCACATATTTCAGATCATCGGGATTGGCGCATTTCCATGTCGGGACATTGTTCAGGATCGGTTCCTGCCCAAGGTAGAATCGGATCATGTCCGGAACATAGGTATAGATCGCCTTGTCATCGGCGACACCGGCACCCGGTGCCGAGCAGATCGCAACTCCGCCAGATCGATAGACATTCATCAGGCCGGGAACGCCCAGAACAGAATCGGGCCGGAAACAGAGCGGATCGATAAAGGCATCGTCGATCCGGCGATAAATCACGTCAACCCGGGCGGGCCCGCGCGTTGTGCGCATATAGACGCGGCCTTCGGACACGAACAGATCCTGCCCTTCGACAAGTTCAACACCCATCTGGTCGGCAAGGAAGGAATGTTCGTAATAGGCGCTGTTCATCGCGCCCGGTGTGAGCACCACGATATTGGGTTCGCGGTCGCATCGTTTGGGGGCGATGCTTTTGAGCGTTTTATGGAGCATGTCCGGATAGCTTTCGACCGGTTCGATCCGCAATTTCGAAAACAGTTCCGGGAACATCCGCATCATGATTTCGCGGTTTTCGAGCATGTAAGACACGCCCGACGGGGTGCGGCAATTATCTTCCAGCACATAGAAATCATCCGGCCCGACGCGCACGACATCAACACCGACAATGTGGCTGTAAACCTTCCGCGGCGGATCAATGCCGATCACGGCCGGTTCAAACGCGGCGTTTTTAAACACCAGATCGGCGGGGATAATCCCGGCCTTGATGATTTCAGCGTTGTGATAGACATCATACAGGAATGTGTTGAGCGCGCGTGCGCGCTGCTTGACGCCGCGCTCAAGCTTGCGCCATTCCGTGGCGGTGAAAATGCGTGGAATAAGATCGAACGGGATCAGTCGTTCCGGATCGCCACCTTCGCCATAGACCGCGAAGGTGATGCCGATTTTGCGAAAGAGTGTTTCTGCCTCAAGTCGCTTTTGCTGGAGGGTCTCGGGCCCGCTGGCCTCCATCCAGTCAACCAGTGCGCGATAAGGTTCGCGTACTTCATCGTTCATCATCATTTCGTTGAACATGCACACTCCCCTTGCTTATCCTTTGATTAAAGGCGGGGCCATCGCTAGTGGTCAAGCATGTTCACGGTTGAAATGATTCTTTTTTCGGCAAAAGAGGGGTTTGCTGAAAAAATGAACTGGCGTGTTTTGTCGATTGCGTAAAAAACGGGCGTTTTACGATTCTGTTACGGTTTTGCAGGCCGCAAGACATGGGTGTGATCGGCGGCATACAGGCGGGAATCGGTGAAATCCTTACGCCCAAAGACCTCGCCAACCATGATCAGGGCCGTCCGGGTGATCCCGCTGCCTTTGACCTTGGCGCGGATGTTGCCAAGCGTGCCGTGGATGAATTGCTGATCGGGCCAGGTGACCCGATAGGCGACAACAACCGGGCAATCCTCGCCGTAATGCGGCACCAGATCACGAACGACATTGACCAGATTATTGATCGACAGATGCACCGCAAGCGTGGCACGCGAACGGCCAAGTTCGGCCAGACTTTCGCCTTCGGGCATGGCGGATGACCGCATGGCGGTGCGCGTCAGGATCACGGTTTGCGAAATGTCAGGCAGGGTCAGCTCTGCCCCCAGCTCGGCGGCGGTGGCGGCATAGGCCGAAACACCCGGCGTGATGTCATAGGGAATGCCAAGGTCATCCAGACGGCGGATCTGTTCGGCAATTGCGCCATAGATCGCCGGATCGCCGGAATGCACGCGTGAGACATCCTGTCCCGCGGCATGTGCCGTTTCAATCTCGGCCAGAATTTCGTCAAGGTTCATCGGTGCGGTATCGATCACGCGTGCACCGATAGGGGCGGATTTGACAATTTCCTCGGGCACGAGCGACCCGGCATAGAGACAGACCGGGCATTTTTCGATCAGCTTAAGCCCGCGAACGGTGATCAGATCGGGGGCGCCGGGACCGGCACCGATAAAATGAACGGTCATCAGTTTGCCTTATCGTTTTTGGGGTCATTTTTGGAGTTATCGAGGCTGTGGACGGGTGCGTTGGCCGCGTCCGGCCCCTTTTTGGCATAGCCGCGCGGGGTATAGACCCAGCTGTTTTCACCGCGTGTGATGTGTCGGCTGTTACTCGATCCGACTAGAACGGTGGTCAGCATATCGACCATATCGACTTCAAGTTTCGCGAGCGAAACGACCGTGATTTCCTCGTCCGGGCGGCCAAGCTGCCGACCCAACACAACCGGTGTTTCCGGCCCGCGATGTTCAAGCAGGATGTCGCGCGCCTGTGCCAGAAGATCACGGCGACGTTTGGATACCGGGTTGTAGAAGGCAATGACAAAATCGCCCTCGCCCGCAGCCTTGAGACGACGCAGGATATCCTCGCGCGGGGTCAAAAGGTCCGAGAGCGATATCGCGCAGAAATCATGTCCCAGTGGTGCACCGATCCGTGATGCGGCCGCCTGAAGGGCGGAAATGCCCGGCGATACCTGCACGGCAACCCGGTTCCAATCAGAACGATCTTCGCGATCAAGCAATTCGAACACAAGTGTCGCCAGCGCATAAATCCCGGCATCGCCCGACCCGATCAGCGCAACGTCCCTGCCAGTGGCGGCCAGTTCAAGCGCGTGTCTGGCACGGGCCTCTTCGGCGCCCAGATCGGAATGATGGCAGGATTTTCCATCAATCAGGGATCCCAGCAGATCAAGATACATCTGATAGCCGACAATATCTGTCGCACGCGAAATTAGGCTGCTGGCTTCGGGGCTGCGCCAGCCGGTCTGTCCGGGGCCGATGCCGACAATCGACAAACGTCCCTGCGGACGGCCAGATTGCAGCGGATCAATATCATTGCTGGCAAGCCCGATGGCACAAGTGGCCCGTTTTGATTTCTGTTTCGAAACGATCAAGGTGCCGTCCTTGCCGATCGTGGCAAGTGCTGCGCCCTCGGCAACGCCGTGACAGCCGGTTTCGGCAAAGACAATGTCGGAAGGGTTGGCAAGGCGGGGGGCTTCGGCTTCCAGTGTTTCAGCGTCATAAAAGCGTGCCGGGACACCCAGATGATCGGCCAGTGCGTGAACGGCGGCCTCATCGGCCTTAAGATCGATGGACACAATGCAGGCAACGCTTTGCGCACTTAGGCCGTTTGCGGCAAGGGTTTCGGTTGCGAGTTTGATCAACTCGTCCGGTTCGCAATGACGTTCGCATCCGACGCCAAGCGCCAGAACCGGTGGGTGATAGACAATCTCGTGATTGTTATTGTCGTCGCTATTCGTGTCCATCGCCTTGGCGGTGGCGCGAATGACGACCTTGCCAGTGTCGTTGCGTTCGATATTGCTGTTGGTTAGCCAGGCGGCTGATCCTGCCTCGATCTCGAACCGGGCGGTTTCACCGGCCAGAAGGGCGGCAGTGGCCGGTTTGGCTGCCTGCGGATTGGCAAGATGCCAGCCGACCGGCGGTTCATCAAGGGCCAGTCCCAGCATTGCATCGCCCGGCGTGGTGATTGCCG
>NZ_JPWA01000030.1 GCF_003326475.1 Thalassospira xianhensis MCCC 1A02616
CCCTCGCCGAGCCTGTAAATACCTTTTTTGAAGTTTTTCTGAGATTTTTGCAGATTGTTTTTTTCACCCCCGAAACGGTCCGCACAAACACTGGTCTTTCCGGGGTTTTGCATTGAAATCCCTTAATTGAAGAACATCACACTGCCCCTGTGAAACAGTCATGAAACATCGGAAAACCGATAAAAACAATCGGATCACTGCGGGAATCCGATATGGAGTCCAATGACTTCGGTGCGAATATGAAAAGAGTTACGTTCAAATCGACACAAGATTTTCGCTTTTTTACAGAAAGCATCAGGCGTATGAGAATCGCAACGCTGATTTAACCTGCCGATCCGGGCAAATAGATTTCGCTTGAAACACGATTACCCGGCTCTGATGCGCATTTGCCACCCGATATATAAAGGTCCGAAACGTGATCGAGATTCCCCATATTGTCGCCCATCGCGGCGCATCCATCGAAGCCCCGGAAAACACCATTGCCGCCTTTAGGGTGGCCGGGGCGCGGCAGGCCAAATGGATTGAATGCGACGTGACGCTGAGTGCCGATAACCAGTGTGTGCTTATTCATGACGACACACTGGAACGGACCACCAACGGAACAGGCCCGATCCACATGCAGCCGTTAAGCGTGCTGCGTGAGCTTGATGCCGGTTCATGGTTTTCAGACATATATAAAGGCGAGCGCATTCCGACACTGAGCGACACGCTCGAAACCCTGTTCTTTATGGATATGGGAGCCAATCTTGAAATCAAGCCATCGGGCTGTGATCCGGTGCGCCTGTGTCAGGAAGTTGCCAAAGAACTTGGCAGGGCAAAGAAACTTCCGATCCTGCTTTCAAGTTTTGACGACAATGCGGTTGCGGAAATCAGGCGGCTTTTGCCCGATATGCCGTGCGGCTGGCTTCTGGAAACACTGCCTGTCAATTGGCATGAGGAATACACCAAACTTGGTGCCAGTGCGCTTCATATCGATCACAAGGCGCTTGATCCCGGAAAAGCCGCGGAAATCGTTGCGGCCAATGTGCCACTGGTCTGTTATACCGTCAATGATCCGGACCGTGCCCGCGAATTGTTTGGCTGGGGCGTGACATCGGTCATTACCGATGATCCCGCAAAGATGATTGCCGCAATCCCGCGTCATCCCAACCCGCAGGGCCGGAACAAATAAGTCGACAGGCACGATAATAATCACGCGGCGTGCGCCACCCGCCATTGCATTGCACCGCAATGACTGCCGCGCAAAAATGATAACGAGGAAACGAAGACAATGACGATCACACCACCCGGCGCCCCACCGGGTATGCCCCCCAATCATCCGGAAGGATTGCCGCCGAATGTTCCTCCGGTGCCGCTTTACCCGCATAACCGTGTAAGACGCCACTTGAGCGAACTGTTCCGTCTGGCATTACCGGTGGTGATTGCACGGCTTGGCATGCTGATCATGGCGGTTGTCGATACGATTATCGTCGGCAATTACGATAGCGCCAGTCTGGCCTATCTGAACATTGCGCATGCGCCTTTTACATCATTGATGGTTACCGGCATCGGACTTCTGACCGGGGTAATGATCCTGACATCGCATTCGGTCGGGCGAAACAATCTGCGCGAGGCCGGGCAGACATGGCGGGCTTGCATGCCCTATGCCGTTCTGATCGGCATTGCTTTCATGGTCCTTACTTGGAAATCCGACTGGTTGTTTATGGCGACCGGCCAACCGGACGAAATCACCGAGCATGCCAGTGCGCTGGCGATGATCCTGTCCATCGGGATGCCCGGTGCGTTGATTTATATTACTTGCAGCTTTTTCCTTGAAGGATTGCAACGGCCATTGCCGGGCATGGTCATGATGATTGGTGCCAATTTCGTCAATCTGGTGCTGGATTACGGGCTGGTTTATGGCGCGTTCGGCCTTCCCGAAATGGGGGCCGAGGGTGCGGCATGGACATCGACCGTCATCCGTTGGGTCATGGCGATCAGCCTGCTGGCATATATCCTTTTGATGCGCAGCCATTCCGATTATGGCATTCGTGACGGCTTTTCTGGCTGGTGGCGTCATTCACGCGATGCCCGCCATATGGGATATGCCGCCGGGGCAAGCCAGGGTATGGAAACCAGCGCCTTTGCCGCCATGCAGCTCTTTGCTGGCCGGCTTGGGGTTGTTGCCGCGGCAAGTTACGGTATTACCATGACGATGCTGGCATTGATGTTCATGGTAGCCCTTGGCCTGGCGTCAGCGACATCCGTTCGCGTCGGCATCGCCTATGGCAGGCGCGACCGGCCTGATATGGCACTGGCCGGATGGATTGGACTTTTGACGACCATGACCGTGATGCTGCTTCTGAGCGCGCCGCTTTACTTCTTTCCGGGGCTGGTGGCGCATCTGTTCAGTCAGGATGCCACAGTTATTGCCACGACTGCCGGTGTTTTGATCCTGATGCCGATCATTTTCCCGACCGATGGCGGACAAAATGCCGCCATCAGCGCGTTACGCGGTGCCGGGGATAAATGGGTCCCGACGATCCTGCATCTGGTGTCATATATATGTGTGATGATCCCGGCCGGTTATTATCTGACCTTTGTCGCCGGGCTTGGCGTTGCCGGGCTGTTCTGGGGGATTGTGATTGCAAGCCTTGTCGCGGTTAGCGGCCTTGCCATCCGGTTTGCGATTGTATCGAGCCGTCCGATCAAAGCCTATCAGCAATAGACAATCGCCTCGTCACTAAAAGAAAGGTCCGCCGAATATCCTCAGCGGACCTTTTATTTTGCGCGTTTGCCTACATGCAAAGCTATGCGCGCACCGCATCGAGTTTAAGGCGCGGCATCAGCAGATCACAAAATGGCAGAACCAGCGTATCCAGAGCCGAAGCCGCCCGTGCGACATCAATGCGTATGATGTGCTGCTCGATATCACGCTGGGTCGCAAGTTCGCCCAAGGGCGAGAGTTCCGGCAGGGCTTCGACAAGGGCTGCGTAAAATGCGATCTGATCCTCGCGTGCTGTTCCCGCCGCAAGATTTCCGAGATGGTTATAAAGCGCCATCGCAAGGAACCAGCGGCAATAGGGCATCAAGCCTTGCAGAATTTCGGCACGTTGCTGCGGCTGGACATATTGCTGCAAATCAGGATCAAGCCAGACGGCATTTTGCACCCCGGCAATGAACGCATTGCGAAGAGCCGGATTGGCATCATTGAAAAACACCACGGTTAGCCAGCCAGAAAGATCATCAAGCGCGGCACGCCGCGTTTCCGGATCCGCCTTGCGATCAAAATCAAGGGCCGGCATCGGCGGCAAACCCGACATGGCAAGCGTTGCGACCGCCGGATCGATCAGCGCATTGGCAAGCCATGCCTGATGCCAGATTTGCATCGGCCTGAAATAGGGTTCCTTTTCCACCCCACCGGCTTCGATCCAGCTCTCGAGCAAATGGGCCCGTCCGAGCGATATACCAATACGAAGCGCGTCTTCAAAGCCCATCCCGCCACGCAGGAATGGATCGCCCAGCATATCTTCAAGCAGGGGCAAGGTTGCAAACACATGGTCGGAACGAAGTCCTGCCCCCACCGGCTGATAATACCCCGCGGCATCCCGATGACCGATCAAGCTGCGTGCGTGTTTGCCCAATGATCCCCAGAAGGTCAGACGCACCGGTTCGGCACGCTTGCGCCAAAGCGGGCGGGTCATGTGCCAGCTTTCGGTTTCGATCAGGGATATCGTCATGGACGCAGCCAGCCGGGCAAGAGGTTTGGCAATGGCGTCATCCAGTTCAGTCACAGAACCGACATGGGCAACAGACAGCCGCCAGCCGGGCTGTTCATGTGGATGACGATCAAGCCATAAATGGGCGAACCCGTTTGAACCACCCCGCTCAGCCGCAGGTGCAATCAGATCAAAGAACAGGGCAAGCGATGCCGGGACATCGGGCACATCATGATTGCCAAGCGGATCACCAACCTGCCAGGTCCGGATCATTACATCTTCCGCATCCGGGCGATCCCGGAAGAATGGCGGCAGGAAGCCTGCATACTGATCGTTTGCGGATGTATCGGTCATGGTCGCCTCGCAGTGTGGCGGCGTGTCTGGCATCACCGCATTTGTATCGGGTATATATTTCCCTGCTGATACCCAACGAATTGCGACCGGTCAATTGGCACGGATTTTCAATTACGCTCGTCAAGCCCGCGTCAGCCCCGCATGACCAAGACTTGCTTCACGGTAGACAGAAGGCGGCATCCCCACCAAACGACGAAAATCGCGACTGAAATGGGCATTGTCGGTGAAGCCGCACCAAAACCCGATCTCACCCACGGTCAGGCTGGTACCATTCAGCAGTCGACAGGCCTCCCGGACCCGAACGAGACGAAGCAGATCGGAAAACCGGCTGTTGGCCTGTTGCAACCGACGTTGCAAAGTCCGGCCTGATGTATCCAGCGCAGTGGCGACATCATCAATCGTCCAACTGCGCCCGATATCATGTTCAAGCACCGCACACAGCTTTTGCACGACAGGTCGACTGTTCCCGACAGTCGGAGCCGTTCCGGGCATGTTAGCCATGAACGGATAGCCCGATGAGATGGCGACATAGCTTTGCCAGCTGATGCGGAAGCGTAAAGCACGCCCTGCGAAATCAAGTTTCTTGATCAGCTTTCCGTTTCGGATCACCGGAATGGCCGGGCCGTGGCTTGGCAGGATCGCGCTGCTGACATTTTCGACACCAACTGCTTCGAGCAAACCAACCATGAAGCCATGCAGCAGAAGGTTTTCAACCCGTGCCGGGGGCTGGCCGCGCACAGCGCCGCGATGCAATGTCAATGATTTGCCGGTCGCCTGATAGTCTGTCCGGCTGCGGGCGTGGGAATATCCTTCAAGACGGTGCCAGCGATCAGCGATCAGTTCGGGTGTCGCCCCCTGACGCAGCATGGTCAGAACCGGCTGCTGTTCTTTAAGGGCAAGATGACGCCCAAGACGAACCAGCACCGCAGGGCCGTTGGTTTCTTCGAGAGAAAGAAGGATGCTGCGCAGACGCGAACTGGTGATGACGGTGCCATCCGCTACCAGATCATAGCCCTTCGGCAACCAGGCCAGTTGCCGAATCAGCGCAATATGCAAACCGAACGATACGAATTCCTGCATTACCCGTCACATTTGGAAATTACTAGTTGGCGCGATCATACAAACATATGACATGGCTGTCAGCTTACCGCTGAAAATGTCACGAAGCTGTTACATTGATTACTTTTGCGCCCTGAGATCATAATTTCGAATGGTTCCATTGCATTCCGTTGCACAGATCAGGATGACTGTGCCAGTCTGTGGATATTCTGTTTGCAACTACTGAAAGCCATACCGTGATCAAGGTTCTGTTTGTCTGTACCGGAAATATCTGTCGTTCGCCCACGGCTGACGGCGTTTTCAGGACCATGGTCAGCAAGGCCGGGCTCAGTTCACATATCGAAGTCGATAGCTGTGGCCTGTCGGGATATCATGTAGGCGAACTGGCGGATTCAAGATCACGGGAAATGGCCGCAAGCCGCGGATATGATTTATCCCCATTAAGATCCCGTAAAATCAGCCCGTCTGATTACAACGATTTTGATTATATTCTGGCAATGGATGACGGGCATCTGGCAGACATGCAACGACAGTCGCCGACCCGGCATCACGAGAAACTTGCGCTGTTTCTTGATCATCATCCCGATCGCAAAGGCCAAAGCGTTCCCGATCCCTACTATGGCGGAACAAACGGCTTTGTTTCGGTTTTTGATATGATCGAGGAAACGTCAAATGCCCTTTTGGCCCATATTCGGGAAAAGCACGGAATCTGATTGATGGATTTACATCCGGTAACGCGGAAGATTACCGAACTTACCGGTAGTGAGGTTATCGCATCCCGCCCGCTTCCAGGGGGATGTGTCGCCGATGTCAGTCAGATGGAACTGCAAGATGGCCGCAAGGTGGTGGTCAAACAGGGCGGCGAGACCAACCTTGCGATTGAAGGAGCCATGCTGACCTATTTCGGTACGCATTCCCCCATTCCCTGCCCCGCGGTTCTATATGCCGAGCCCGCGTTGCTGATCATGGATTTTATCGAAAATGATGGCCACATGAACGGTCAGGTCCAGCGTGATCTGGCTAATCTTCTGGCCGAACAGCATCAGGTTACACAAGAACAATTCGGGTTGTCGTTCAAAACGCTGATTGGCGGCCTTGATCAACCCAATCATCTGACAAATAGCTGGGGCGAGTTTTTTCGCGATCACCGGCTGCTTTATATGGCAGATCAGGCGTCCCGGTATGGACGGTTACCCTCCCCTCTTTTTTCCCGGATCGAAACGCTTGCGGCAAAACTTGGTGATCTTCTGCCGTCAGATGGCGTCCCATCCTTGTTGCATGGCGATTTGTGGGGAGGGAATATTCTGTGTGATAAAGGCAAAATTGCAGGACTTGTTGATCCAGCGATTTATTATGGAGACCGCGAGATTGAACTTGCCTTCGGTACATTGTTTGGTGACCTGACACCTGCATTCTTTGACCGATATGGGGAAATTTTGCCGATCCAGCCGGGATTCTTTGAAGAACGCCGCGATCTTTACAATCTTTATCCCCTTCTCGTGCATGTTCGTCTTTTTGGTGGATCCTATGTCGGGTCTGTGGATCGCATTTTGACACGTTTTGGGGTATGAGACCTCAAACCCGCATTCAAACACAAAAAGAAAACAGGCTTATGAGAACCGGAATACTAGTTGGCGCAACAGTTTTTGCCACCGCGATCAGCATTGCTGCTGTCGCACATGAAGGTGCAAAAGGTGTCGTAAAGGAACGGATGGATGGCATGGAAGTCATCGGCAAACAGGTGAAGATGATGGTGCCAATGTTAAAGGGGGAACTCCCCTATGACCCGGCCAAGGTCGAACTGGCTGCCATGAAAATCAGCAGCCATGCAGGATCGGCCTTCACCGAACTGTTCCCGACCGGTAGCACAAGCGCCCCATCCGAGGCGTCGCCTGAAATCTGGGAGAAATGGGACGCGTTTTCCCGATTGGCAGATGAACTTGCGATAAATGCCGACATGCTAAAGACGATTGCCGCCAAAGATGCCGCGTCGGGCAGCAACGACACCGGTGAGTTTGACGATGCATTCCGTAACGTGCTGCAAACTTGCAAGTCCTGCCATCAGCAGTTCCGCGCCGACTAGGCAAGGGGCTGCGTGAATATGACAAAGGCCGCCCCCAGAGGCGGCCTTTGTTCATTAGAATCGAAAAACCTAGCGACCGATCATCGCGAAAAATTCGCGCCGTGTGATCGGATCATCGCGAAATGCACCAAGCATCCGGCTGGTCACCATCGAAACACCGGTCTTGTGGATGCCGCGTGTGCTCATGCATTGATGGTTTGCATCAATCACAACCGCAACACCCAGCGGATCAAGTTCTTCCTGAATGGTGTTGGCGACCTGTGCCGTCATTTTTTCCTGAATTTGCAACCGCTTGGCATAAACCTCGACCACGCGGGCAAGCTTCGAAATACCGACAACACGGCGACGCGGCAGATAGGCAACATGGGCGACACCAATAATCGGCACCATGTGATGTTCACAATAGGACTCGACCCGGATATCGCGCAACACGACCATTTCGTCGTAACCGTCGGTTTCCTCGAAGGTGCGGCGCAGAATGTCCGCCGGGTCCTGTTGATAGCCTGCGAAAAACTCGCCGTAGGACCGCACGACACGATCTGGTGTCCCGCGCAGACCTTCGCGGTCGGGATCATCGCCTGCCCAACGAAGCAGTGTACGAACGGCTTCTTCTGCTTCTTCACGCGATGGGCGTTTAGCGACGCTGGTTTCGCTGCACATATGGTTTCCTCTTTATAACTCTGTCCTGTGGGTCATGTGCTCCCGACCCTATATTTCTGTCAGTTCATTTAATTAACGGTGCGCTGGCTATGCGGACTGTCGAGTGAAAATGCCGGAATTTCAATATCAAACCGGTTTCCATCCATATCAGTCATTTCATAAGTACCAACCATAAAACCGCTTGGCGTCGCCAGTGGCGCACCGCTTGTGTAGTTGAAACTTTCGCCACTGGCCAGAACCGGCTGTTCGCCGACCACACCCGATCCACGTACTTCCTGTGTCGATCCCCGGGAATCGGTAATGCGCCAGTAACGGTTTAAAAGCTGTACAGTTTTCGGGCTCTGATTTTCGATGACAACCCTATAGGCCCAGACATAGCGATGGCTGTCCGGGTCCGATTGTTCATCAAGGAACACCGGTTGCACGGATACTTTAATGTCGCGGGTCACGGATGAATACATGCAAAACTCCAGGCCAATCTTTATGCAGTCCTTCTGCCAAGGGCGTTGCGCTGTCACGGCGTTGCTCGGCTTTTATTTAGACAGTCCGGGTCCCAAGTGCCAGATGTCTGTCATCAAATTAAAATCCCCATCACATTCGATCCTCAAAAGAAAAGGCGGCCCACGCAGAATACGGACCGCCCGATTTAGGCATTCTGCCGAATCTGCTGTGTCTTATACGCGCAATGCCGCAGTCAGATCTTCCTTGAGATCGTCAATATCCTCAAGCCCGACCGAAAGACGCAACATGCCCTCGGTGATCCCCATCGTGATCTTGTCTTCAGCCGGAACACGCTGATGGGTCGTGGTCCACGGGTGGGTTGCAAGACTTTTGGCATCACCAAGATTGTTCGAAATATCAATAAGCTGCAGGTTATCAAGCAACGAAAAAGCAGCCGATTTACCACCGGCAAGCTCAATCGCGATCAATCCACCGCCACGTCCGGACATCTGTTTCATGGCCAGTTCGTGCTGCGGATGGCTTTCAAGCCCCGGATAGATAACGCGCGATACCTGCGGCTGTTCCGAAAGGAACCCGGCAAGAGCCGTTGCGTTGCGGATATGCTGATCGACACGCAGACCAAGTGTCTCGAGCCCTTTCAGGAGAACCCATGCGTTGAACGGGCTCATACTGGGGCCAGTGTGACGCAGGAACGTGGTCAGGTGATTATCGTGCCATTCCTTGTCATTGAACAGGATCGCACCGCCAAGGCAACGTCCCTGGCCATCAATATGCTTGGTCGCGGAATAGACAACAATGTCCGCGCCCAGTTCCATCGGTTTTTGCAGGATCGGCGTCGCAAAGACGTTGTCGACAACCACTTTCGCCCCGGCCTTGTGCGCAAGATCGACGACAAAGGCGATATCAATGACTTCAAGGGTCGGGTTCGACGGGGTTTCAATGAAGACCGCATCAGCCGGTTTGGACAGTGCCTTTTCCCATGCGGCATGATCGGTACCGTCAACCAGTTCGGTTTCAACACCAAAACGCGGCAAAAGGGTTGTCAGGATAAACTCGCATGATCCGAAAAGTGCGCGCGATCCGACGACACGACCACCAGCCTTGGTACAGGCAATAAGCGCATTCCAGACGGCCGACATGCCCGACGCCGTCCCACGGCAATAAGACGCCCCTTCAAGCAGCGCCAGACGTTCTTCGAACATCGCCACGGTGGGGTTGGCAAATCGGGAATAAACAAAGCGTTCCGGGCCAGTGCCATCAAAGGATGCTTCGGCCTCGGCGGCTGTATCGTAGACATAGCCGGAATTCATAAAGATGGCTTCGGAGGTTTCATTAAACCCGCTGCGCGCCGTACCACCCCGGACAGAACGGGTGGCAGCGCGCCATTTATCGGAAGCCTTTTTATCGGTCGTCATCGTATCGCTCCTATATGCCCGGTCATATTGGCATTTGCCGGACACAAAAAAACCCTGACCGGCACGATGGGTCAGGGCCGAAGCCACGATTACCCTCTTTAGCGATTTTTTACGTGGCCGCAAGCCGGTCGACAAATCCCACGATGAATATGACGATACGACCTGCTTTACCCAACGTCAAGCATCAGGCTTTCACCTGAATTGACCAGATACCCTTTTAATCCTCCTTGCATATGCTCTCCGGACCTTCACGCAATGTTGAAAGCAGTTCATGAGCATTCCGCGTTTTTTCCCTCTAATGTTCGACCAAGACATGTAATCCTTTGGAAACGGCTTCTGATACGAATGCCGTAAAGACAATAGAATCAATGGCCAAGACACAAACAATGACGGCAGACCAGCATTCCAACGATCACACCGATAAAGGTCAGACAAAAACTGCCCGAACTTCGTTGTGGCGCAAGTTGTTGCCGGTTTCGATCCTGATTGCCGGGTTGGTATTGGCGTGGGCAAGCGGAATTTTAGATTACCTTTCGTTCGATACCCTTCGCGAGAATCGCGATATCCTTCAGGCTTTCGTCGCAAACAATCCGGTTTCAAGCATTGCCGTCTTCATGGTGACATACGCGATTGCCGTCGCCCTGTCGCTTCCGGTCGGATCACTTTTGACCATTTTGGGCGGTTTTCTGTTCGGGACGGGGTTTGGCACAACCTACGTTGTGATCGCCGCCACCATTGGTGCAACGGTGGTTTACCTGGCGGCACGTTACGCGTTTTATGATTTGATGCATGCAAAGGCGGGCAACGCCATCCGCAAAATGGAAACCGGTTTTGCCGAGAACGCCTTCAGCTACCTGATGGTTTTGCGTCTTGTTCCCCTGTTTCCTTTCTGGCTGGTAAATCTCGTTCCGGCTTTGCTTGGCGTGAAGTTTCGTTCCTTTGTTATGGGAACCGCGATTGGCATTATCCCGGGGACATTTGTTTATGTTTCCATAGGGGATGGCCTGGGAGCCCTATTTGATCAGGGAAAGACACCCGATCTTGGCATTATCTTTGAACCCAGGATTCTGACCCCGATCATCGGCCTTGCCATCCTGGCACTGATTCCCGTGATCTATAAAAAATTTCGTAACCGTAATGTCGGGACCAGCACCTAATGAATGAAGTGATCAAGACCGACATCTGTGTGATTGGCGCCGGTTCCGGCGGGCTTTCCGTTGCCGCAGGGGCGGTGCAAATGGGGGCAAAGGTTGTCCTGATTGAAAAGGGCAAGATGGGGGGGGACTGCCTGAATACGGGCTGTGTCCCGTCAAAGGCTCTGCTGGCGGCAAGCCATGCCGCAAGTAACGCACGGGCAGCATCGCAGTTTGGCGTTACCACCGGCCCGGTTTCGACAAACTTTGCGCATGCAATGGATCATGTCCGTTCAGTAATAGCCGATATTGCACCACATGATTCGGTTGAACGGTTTGAAAAGCTTGGCTGTACGGTCATTCAGGCAGAAGCCCGGTTCACCGGTCCTGAAGAAGTCATCGCCGATGGCAAGCGCGTTCAAGCAAAACGGTTTGTCATCGCCACCGGTTCGCATGCTTCGGTGCCACCGATTGACGGGATCGCCGATGTTCCGTTCTTTACCAACGAAACCATCTTTGAAAACCGCACCTGCCCTGATCACCTGATTATCATCGGTGGTGGCCCGATCGGCCTTGAAATGGCACAGGCACATCGCGAACTTGGTGCAAAGGTTACCGTGATCGAAATGTTCACGATCCTTCCCAAAGATGATCCCGATCTGGTTGCCGTCATCCGGGACGAGTTGGAGGCGGCAGGCATAAGCCTATATGAAAAGGTCAAAACGCAGCGGATCGAAACCCATAACGGGCAGATCCGTGTCATGATCGAACGGGATGGCACAGAAATCACGATTGAAGGCAGTCACCTTCTGGTGGCCACCGGACGCAAGCCAACGGTCGACAATCTTGGTCTTGATGAAGCTGCCGTCACTTACAGCCCACGCGGGATCGAGGTAGATAATCGCCTGCGCACAAGTAACCGCAAGATCTTTGCCATTGGCGATGTTACCGGCGGCCTGCAATTTACCCATATGGCCGGTTATGATGCGGGCATTGTTATCCGCAATGCACTATTCCGCTTGCCCGCCAAAATTGATCACAGCGCGGTTCCTTGGGTGACATATACCAGCCCGGAACTGGCGCAGGTTGGCCTGAGTGAGACGAGCGCGTGCGAAAAGTTCGGCGACGCAATCCGGGTCGTGACCTGGACCTATGCCGAAAATGACCGCGCAAGGGCCGAAGCCCGGACCAAGGGCTTTATCAAGGTCGTCACCACCCCAAAGGGAAAAATCCTTGGCGCGGGTATAGTCGGCCATCAGGCCGGGGAACTGATCGGACTTTGGTCGCTGGCAATATCAAAGAAAATGAAGATCGGTGCCATCGCCGGAATGATTGCCCCATATCCAACACTTGGCGAACTATCCAAACGGGTTGCCGGGGCGTGGTATACACCCAGCCTGTTTAACGACAGAACCCGAAAGATTGTCCGTTTTCTTCTGAAGCTTGGCTAAGGCAGGAACGCAGGAACAAGCTTCTGAAACGCTGTACATTTTTCCCGGTCTCTGGCTAACATTCGTCATGGAACGCCCGCATCTCAAACTGCCCCCATGGGCCAAATCGCTGTCTGCACGCCTGCTGGTGCTGACTGTCGGCTTTGTCATGCTGGCAGAGATTTTCGTCTTTGCACCCTCGGTCGCGCGCTATCGGGTTGACTGGCTCAAGGCCCATCTTGATTCCGGCTATCTCGCTGCCTTGGCGCTGGAAGCGACTCCCGATCAGATGATCCCTGACGATCTGGAAAAGGAACTGCTTTCCAATGCGGGAATAGAGGCCGTTATTTTACGCCGCGATGATCGCAAATTATTGCTTCAACGCGACGATATGCCCGCCAAAGTGGATTACGACGTCGATCTGACGACCTTTTCCATCCCGATGGCTTTGTACGATGGTCTTTCAACCCTGACTCAACCACATGACCGGATGTTACGCGTTGTAGGCATGCCCTCCATGGCGCCAGATTTCGAGATAGAAATACTAGTTCATGAAGGGGGTCTGGCCGAAGACATGCGCAATTTTGGCTGGCGCGTGATGGGATTGTCACTGGTGATTTCGTTCTTCACTGCCGGTCTGGTTTATTTCGCGCTGAACCGGCTTCTGGTCCGGCCAATGCGGACGTTAACCAGTGACATGATCCGTTTTCGCGAAAATCCGCAAGATCAGGGATCGGTCATCGTGCCGGATGACCGTGACGATGAGATTGGCATTGCAAGGCACGAACTTGCCAACATGCAACATGATCTGCAGGCGATGTTAAATCAGCGCCGCCGTCTCGCAGCCCTTGGAACCGCTGCGACGAAAATCAGTCATGATCTTCGAAATGCGCTGGCAACATCAATGCTGATGACCGAAAAACTGGCACAAAGCGAGGATCAGGAAGTCCGTGCTGTCGTACCGCGCTTGCTATCATCGATGGAGCGCGCGGTTTATATCAGCGAGCAAACCCTCTCCTTTGCCCGCGAAGCCCCGCCAACACTTGATATCGCGCGCTTTACCCTGATCGAATTGATCGAAGAAATTCGCGATCAGATCTTGCTGCAAAATGGCGATGACAATCTTCTGACGCCAGAAACCCCTGATGCGATCAAGGAACCGTGCAAGGCGAAAATTCAGATTGAACTGCCCGCCGAATTGATGATTGAAGCCGATTACGATCAGCTTTTCCGCGCGTTCAGCAACCTCATCCGCAACCCGCTGGACGCCGGTGCAACCAAAGTTACTATCAAACAGGCATCAATGGCAGCTACGGATAATGCGGATGTATTCGTAGAAATCCAGATCATTGATAACGGCCCCGGTCTGCCTGAAAAGGCGATCAAAAATCTGTTCGTTCCCTTCGCTGCCACAGGCAGAAAAGGCGGTACGGGTCTTGGCCTGGCCATCGCGCGCGAACTTATCCTTGCCCACAAGGGGGACCTTCGCCTTAGCGCAACCGGACCGGACGGTGCAACCTTTTGTGTGACCTTGCCCGTCATGGCCTGAAGGAAAACTCATAATAAATAGATTTTATCTATCGAATTTAAATTAACATTCGATTTTACCGAATGAATATGATTTGGCATTGTTGCGTCAAGGCGATGCTGGACCGATATCCCGATCCCCGATCCGCTCCTGACCCAAGGTCTGGCATCGCCACCTTCTCCAGAATCACGGCCTTTCAAATTCCCGGCGCGCCGCATCGATTACCGGTCGCATGAAGCATCCTTTTGCATGATCGTTGATCAATCCCATCGCCTGCATGAAGGCATAAACAGTGGTTGGACCGACAAATTTCCAGCCGCGCTTTTTCAAATCTTTGGAAATCGCCACCGATGTATCAGACGTAGATGCAGTTTGCGGTCGGCCATTAGGCCGTTCCTGTGGCTCGAACCGCCAGAAATAGGCGGCAAGCGATCCTTCTGTCGCGACCATTTCGCAGGCACGGTTGGCGTTATTGATGACAGCTTCGATCTTGCCGCGATGGCGGATGATACCGCCATCCTGCAACAGCCGTTCGACATCATCTGGTGTGAATTTCGCAACACGATCAAAATCAAAATTATCAAATGCCGCCCGGAAATTTTCTCGCTTGGTCAGAATGGTGCGCCAGCTCAAACCTGACTGAAAGCCTTCCAGACAGATTTTTTCAAACAATCGGCGATCATTACCAACCGGAAAGCCCCATTCCCTATCGTGGTAAGCATCAAATTCCGGTGCTGCATCACACCATTTGCAACGTGCTTTACCGTCTGCGCTGATCGTTGTGGTCCCCATCTTCACCCCTCTTTGGTCATTCGTGAAAATGTCACGCCATCATGAATTCCAGACGCACATCCGTTCTGGCCGGAGTGATTTCAATGATTTCGGCCTCAACAACCTGTTCGGCAACAAACGGGTCTGCATTCACACGCACCATCAATTCCTCAAACGTTGTGTTATGGGCAAGAATTCCGCCACCACGATTGGGTTGAAGGTTTCCGACCACCAAAAAGACACCATCGTCAAAGCCTTGGCTGATCCATTTTTTATGAGCATCCATGAATTGCGATGCCTTTGCCCGGTTATCCGAAAACGTCAGTAAAATGGTAAACATTGATATTCTCCGAATGGCTTGCGTGCGTATTTCCGTTTCAGGTACGGGCCGGACAAATCTGGGCATCCAGCCAGTCGCACATTTGACTGACTTCCTGCTGCACGAATTTCTCATCACCAAAGGCATTGGCAAGAGCCGCAACACCCTGACTTCGGGCGAGCAAATGCATCGCCAGATCATCAGACCTTTCCGCGCAGCCCAGTCTTTCGAACTGACGACACAGCCATAGGCGGAAAAGAGTGAAAAGACCCACGGCATCACTCTGCGCAGCATGGTTGAGCTTTGCCAGTTCGGCAGAAAGCGTTCCGACCGGACAGCCGTAGCGTCGGATTTTTTCGCCGTTGACGATCAGGATATGAATGAAGCTACTGATACGGGCAGCCGGATCTTCTCCTTCTGCCTCCCAATGATCCAGCATCTGTTCGGTATTGGTCAGGCGCCGATTGATCACCGCATCAAGGATCTCATCCTTGGTTTTGAAGTGATAATAGAAATTTCCACGTGATATACCAACTTCGCCCGCGATATCGGCAAAGGAGGTTGGTTCGAACCCCTGTTGATAAAACAGCTGATCGGCGGCCTCGACAATCCTGTCTCGCGTACCTTGTTCCACGGCCATTCCTTTTCGTCCCTGTTATGAGCGCCTGAAACTTCATTAGGACATTTGCCCTATTTTATTAGGTCAAATGTCCTAAATTGTCAATCCGACAAATCACAGCGCGTTCGGCATGCCGCCAGCAAACCAGAGCAGAGGAAAACCCCCGCATAAAGCAGGGCGTTATAAAAGACTGAAAAAGGGGAACTCAGTCGCGCCAGAAGGCCGGGAAAAGCAGCACCAGAACGGTGAAAACCTCCAGACGCCCGATCAGCATGCCAACCGACATCAACCACTTCGCCCCGTCCGGCAGGGTTGCAAAATTCCCCGACGGTCCCACAATCGGACCAAGTCCGGGGCCGACATTCGCAATCGCGGTACCGGCACTTGAAACTGCCGTAATGAAATCAAGGCCCATTGCACCAAGGGCCGCTGCCAGAACCACAAAGCAGAACACGAACAGGAAGAAGAAGCTCAGCACCGATTCCGTGACGTCTTCGGAAAGCGGTTTACGGTTATAGTAGGCAATGAAAACCCCATGTGGGCGGAGCATGTGTGAGAGCTGGATTTTGGCAATTTCATAAAGAACCTGAAGACGGAAGATTTTAACCCCGCAGGTCGTCGATCCAGCACAGCCCCCCACGAACATCACAAAGAAAAACACTGTCACAGCAAACGGTCCCCAAAGCCCGTAATCCGTGGTGGCATAACCGGTGCCGGTCATTACCGATACAATGTTAAAAGACGTGTATCGAAGCGCATCCAGAAACACGACATTATTTGTTTCCGAATGCCAGATACTAAGCCCCAGAATGATGGAACTGGCAATTGCCACGAACCAGCGGACCTGCCCATCCACAAACAACGCAGATGCCTTCCCCCGCAAGGTTTGCAGATAAAGAATGAAGGGCAACGCACCGGCAGCCATACCCAGCGTGATAATCACATCGACAGCGGGGTTATCAAAGTGCCCGACCGACGCATCCTTGGTAGAAAAACCGCCTGTGGCAATTGTCGTCATTGCGTGCGCAATTGCATCAAATCCCGGCATACCCGCCCACCACAACAGGATGGCCCAAATGACGGTGAAACCCAGATAAAGGCTTGCGATACCAACGGCGATCTGGGTGGCACGCGGAAATGCCTTGTCCGACTTATCGGAGTTTTCCATACGGAAAAGCTGCATCCCGCCGACACGTAGCATCGGCATGACCGCAATCGCCATAACAATAATCCCGATCCCGCCCAGCCACTGCAGAAGTGCCCGCCACAACAAAATCCCGGGCGGGGCCGTATCAAGCCCGACAATCACGGTTGAGCCCGTGGTCGAAATACCCGACATGGCTTCAAAAAACGCGTCCGTATAGCTCATATCGAGGTCGGAAAACGCAAACGGCAGTGCCGAAACTGCAGTCAAAACAACCCAGCTTGCAGTTGTCAGAATAAAGGCCTGACGCGATGTGATTTTAAGATTGTCGGTTCGGTTCATCATCACCAATGCACCGCCAATGAAAAGCGATACAGCCGATGCCGCCGAAAATACCAGCCAATCCCGCTGCCCGTAATACAGATCAACAAGGGCCGGAATAAACATCCCGACCGACAGGGTGCACAGCAGAATACCGATAATAAAAAGGATTGGACGAAAATCGATCAATGAACAGCCCCGCACCATGTTTTGCACCCGGTATTTGTGAACCGGGCATCACATGTGTTCGCAATTATCTCTGACATTCTGCCTTGCATAGCCGAAAAACCGGCCGCGTTACATCTTCTTCCGTCAAACGAAGCGGAATTCTTGGCACATGCCCCGCCAATGTCCAGCTTTTAAACGTATGGTTCCTGCGCTGATTGTGATTTCATGCCTGCAATCATGCAGCTATGCGAATTGCGTCTATCAGCCTTGGTATAGCTTGTTTGCCGCCAATTCCGGGTTGGCATGACTTGCCAAGGCCGCTATATCGCTTGCAGATCAAAATTCAAAACCGAAAGATTCAGCGGAAATGTCCGAACTCGCCAAAACTTTTATCCTGACGATTACCTGCCCGGATACATTCGGGATCGTCGCCAGTGTCACCAGCTTCCTTGCCGAGGAAGGCGCGTTCGTCAACAAGCTGGAGCAGTTCGGCGATCCGCAAAGCAATCGCTTTTTCATGCGCGTGAAATTCGATGCCGGCCGTGCCTTGCGCACGAAGGTCGAGTTTGCCGATAAATTCGCCAGCATCGCCGATAAATTCACGATGCAATGGGAGCTTCATGATTTCCATCGGAAACCAAAAGTGTTGCTGATGGTGTCAAAGTTTGGCCACTGCCTGAACGATCTGCTGCACCGGGTTGCTTCGAACAATGTGCATATCGAAATCCCGGCGATTGTTTCCAACCACGAAGACATGCGTGGTATCGTCGAATGGTACGGTATTCCCTATTACCATCTCCCGGTAAACAAGGAAACCAAGGCAAGTCAGGAAGCAAAACTTCTGGACATCATTGACGAGCACGACGCCGATCTGGTCGGCCTGGCGCGCTATATGCAGGTTCTGTCAACGGATCTGTGTCGCGCGCTCGAAGGACGCTGCATCAATATACACCATTCGTTCCTGCCCAGCTTCAAGGGTGCAAAACCCTATCATCAGGCCCATTCACGCGGCGTGAAACTGATCGGGGCAACAGCCCACTATGTCACCGCCGATCTTGATGAGGGCCCGATCATCCATCAAGCCATCGAACATGTCGATCACACGATGACGGCCGAGGATATGGTTGAAATCGGGCGAGATATCGAATCTGTCGTTTTCTCGCGCGCGATCCAGATGCATTGCGAACATCGCGTTTTCCGTAACGGGAATAAAACGGTTGTCTTCCGCCGATAAAAGGCTGGCAAAAGATATCTGACACCAACAAACCACCCGTCCTAATGACTGGTGGTTTATTTTTTGATATGCATTACCACCTATGAAAGTAATGAACGCAATCGACAAAATGGCCGATAGAAAACATGCGAATTTTCGAATAAGTTATATTCTGGGACAGTAAAATTCCCTGAATAACAATAGCTTGCAACGAATTACGTTGCCCTAGAACTACCTTGGGGGCTTTCCGTGCCTGGAAAGAAAATTTATTTCGCTATCGTTTTGTGCATTTTGCTGGTTGCCGGCTTTCTGACCACGAGTTTCGTAAGTTTTTACGTCGCCCGGCAATCACTGGAACAGCAAATTGCCGAGAGCACACTACCGCTGACCAGCGACAATATCTATTCCGAGATCCAGCGTGACCTGCTGCAACCGATCTTTATTTCATCACTGATGGCGCAGGATACTTTTGTCCGGGACTGGACGCTCGCCGGGGAAAATGACCCTGAACAAATCATCCGCTATCTCGGTGAAATCCAGATGCGATATGATACTGTCACGTCCTATTTTATCTCGGACAAGACCCGTAACTATTATCACCCGACCGGTGTGATCAAGCAGGTATCCGAAGATGATCCGGCCGATTTCTGGTATTTTCAGGCACGCGACGATCAAAAACCCTATGAAATCAATGTCGATCATGACACTGCGGACCGATCACGTCTGGCGGTTTTCGTTAATTATCAGGTCCGCGACTATGACGGAAATGTCATCGGCATCACCGGTGTTGGCTTATCCGTCAATTCCGTTACCCGCCTGATCGAGACCTATCAGAAACGTTATGGCCGAACGATTTACTTTGTTGATCTGGAAGGGCGGATCACCCTGCACGGCAGCGGCTTCGGGACGTCCGAAACACTGCACGACCGCAATGGAATTCGTGTCCATGCCACCCAGATTCTGACTTCCCCTGGATCCTCGATTACTTACGAGGACCACGGAGAAACCTATTTCGTAAACAGTCGCCTTGTTCCGGAATTCGGCTGGTTGCTGCTGGTCGAACAGAAAGAACATATCGGTGACCAGAAGATCGAAACCACCTTCCTGATCAATATCGCTGTATCGCTTCTGATTACCGCGATTGTCGGCATTGCCGCCTATCTAACGATCCGGAATTATCAAAGCCGTCTGGAAGAACTCGCATCACGTGACAAGCTGACCGGCGCATGCAACCGGCAGGTCTTTGATCTCGTGTTTGAAGGTGTGGCCAAATCCTGCAAACGGCGTGCGGAACCTTTAGGCGTTGTCTGTATCGATCTTGACGAGTTCAAGGAAGTTAATGACACCTTTGGCCATCCTGGCGGCGACGCAACGCTTAAGGAAGTTGCCACCACCATTCGCCGTCATTCACGTGAATCCGATACTTTGTGCCGCTGGGGCGGTGACGAATTCATCCTGCTTCTGCCCGGCCTTAGTCGCCAGGAAGCAATGACGAAAGCACGGGAAATTTCCGACGCGATCCGCGAACATCCGGTACGCTTCGGGCGGGATACCATTCTGGTCACGGTTAGTGCAGGTATCACCGAGTATCGAGACGGTGAAGAGTTTGAAACACTTATAACTCGTGTTGATAACGCGCTTTATACTGCCAAAAATGCTGGTCGCGATCATATTTCGGTCGCCTGATCGGCCCTGCCAGACAAACAAAAACGGCCCCGAAATCGGGGCCGTTTTCATTTAGATCCGTTATATCTTTTAATCAGCGATATAGGCTTCTGCGATCTGGACCGCGTTCAACGCTGCACCTTTAAGCAACTGGTCACCGGCCACAAACAGTTCCAGACCATGATCACCAAAAATCAGGTTTGAACGGATACGACCGACTTCTACGTCGTACTGCTTCGTCGCATTGATCGGCATCGGATAGACATTATTAGCCGGATCATCGACCAGTTTAACACCTTTGGCACTGGCCAATGCTTCACGTGCAGCAGCCGGCGTAACGACCTTTTCGGTTTCAACCACGATGGATTCCGAATGGGTCCGCTCGGTCGGAATACGCACCGCCGTGCAAGATACTGGCAGGTTCGGCTCACCAAATATCTTCCGGGTTTCCCAGGTGACTTTCATCTCCTCACGGGTGTAACCGTTTTCCTGGAAGCTATCGATATGCGGGATAACGTTGAACGCCAACGGATGAGCAAAGACTTCGGCCGGAACAGGTTTGCCTTCAAGCCCCGCTGCCAGACCTTCGCGCAGTTCGTTCATACCCGGCTGACCGGCACCTGATGCCGCCTGATAGGTCGAAACGATGACCTTTTTCAGGCCGAATGCCTTGTGCAACGGCCACAGCGCCACAGCTGCAATCGCAGTGGTGCAATTCGGGTTGGCAATCAGCTTGGCGGTCTTGGCAAGGTCACCATTGATTTCCGGCACGATCAACGGCACATCGTCATTCAGACGGAATGCCGAAGAGTTGTCGATCACCAGCGCGCCCTCGGCAATCTGCGGGGCGAATTCCTTGGCGAAATCACCTGAAACTGCAAGAAAGACAATGTCGCACTGTTTGGCTTCTTCAACCGAAAACAGTGCGATGGTCTTAGTGCCGTACTTAGTCTCCACGGTCTTGCCTGCCGAACGCTCGGACGCGAACAGGGTGAGTTCACCCACAGGGAAGTTGCGATCAAACATAACATTGATCAGCTCGACGCCAACCGCACCGGTTGCGCCGATCACACCGACATGGAGATTTTCGGCACTCATAATAATTGTCTAACCTCGTATAAAAATTGTTGTCGCTTTCGACTTACGCGATTGCTCGCGGGCCGCGCATTATAAGGATTTCTTTTGCGTTGGCAAATGCACCTTGCTGCATCGCACGCATGCACAGCAATCTTGGAACTCAAACGCAACCCGAAACGAGTTGTTCCATGCATTTTTCTCAGGATTTTGTGCAAATTTTTGCCCTTTGGCAGTTTTCCGGCAAGCCGGCGCCAAAGGGCAAACACCTAAATTCAAACGAGAAAGATTGCCTGATCACAAAGAATCGAAAATCAGAAAACGCAATGTTTGGCGAAATCGGTGGCCTCGTTGGCGGACCAGTCGCCTTTTGGCTTTTCCTTCATGTCTTCGCACCATTCCTTGCTGCCGACTTCTGGTGAACAGGCGCCAAGCACCCCCGCCATCATCAAAAGCGATACACCAAAAACGAGTTTCCGACCGGGAATGTTCCACATTGCCATTTGCATGTCTTTCCTTGTTTGTTTCAACGAAATCTGCCGCCCAGTTTAGGCAAAATCAGGGCATTGTCGCTGACAACCGCGACACCCCCGTCATTTTACCACTCAATCGCGCCAGAAAGCTGGCAACAGAAGCACCAGAAGCGTTTCAAACTCCAACCGGCCCAGCACCATTGCAACATCAAGAATCCATTTCGCAGCATCGGGCAGCGACTGGAAATTCCCCGCCGGACCAATAATCGGGCCAAGACCCGGGCCCACATTGGCAAGTGCCGTTGCCGCCGCACTCATTGAAGTCACCAGATCAAGACCGGTCAAAGCCAGTGCGACACTGATCGCGATATAGCTGATCGTCAGCAGGAAGACATAAACCGTTACCGCGTTATAGATGTCAGACGTGATCTCATGTTTGTCGATCCGGCTTACAATCACAGCCGACGGACTACGCAGGCGCATGAAATGTGCTTTAAGCCCTGTAAACACCACATAAAGCCGGAACATCTTGAATCCGCCCGCCGTCGAGCCGGAACATCCGCCGATAAAGGTCGCAAAGAAGAACAGCATGATCGCTGCCGGACCCCATTGCAGATAGTCGCCCGACGCATAACCCGTCGTGGTAATCACCGAAACAAGGTTGAACGCTGCCATGGTCAACGATCTGAAAAACCCGTCATCGGAAATATGCATCAGACGCAGGGTTAAAAGGCCGGTGAAAACCGCAATGATCAGCAGGAAAATCCGGATTTGCTGATTATTTGCTATCGCGCGAATATCTCGTTTACGCACCAGTACAGCATAAGCCGTAAACGGCAAAGCACCTGCGAACATGAAAATAATGCCAACCCAGTGCAGCGCCAGACTGGAATCGAATTTGGCAAATGACAGATCAGACGTTGAATATCCACCGGTCGCCAAGGTCGACATGCCATGATTAATCGCGTCAAACCAGGTCATGCCGAAGATCCGGTACAGAACCATGCAGATGACGCTAAGACCGACATAAATCATCACGATCTGCAGGCACATATCGCGAATACGCGGGCTCAGTTTTTCCGATCGGTCCGAGCTTTCCATCTGAAAAAGCTGCATTCCACCGACCCTCATCATCGGCAGCAGCGCAAGTGCTGTCACAATAATCCCGATCCCGCCCAGCCACTGCAGGATCGACCGCCACAGCAAAAGACCCGGCGGCATGTCATCAAGCGCCGACAGAACCGTTGAGCCAGTCGTGGTCAGCCCCGAAACGGTCTCAAAAACCGCATCACAAAAGCTGATATCAAGGGACGAGAACCAAAGCGGAAGGGCACCAGCAAGACTGACTGCGATCCAGGAAAACACCGTCAGAACATAGCCCTGACGGGCATTCACACGCGGACCGATTTCCGACCGGCAGGCAAGGCAGGCCATGCCGCCAAGACCGATACTGGTCATTGACGCCTGTGCGAAAATCTTCCAGTCGGGATTACCATAATAAAGGTCGACGGCAGCCGGGATCATCATCGAAACACCGATGATAATGACCATTATGCCTACGACGAAAAAGATGGGCTGCAGTCGAAACAAGAACGATGTCCATGCCTAACTCGGGAAATCCGCTTGTACAGCCAATTGACAACGATTGCATCCTGTTATCGCAGATGTGTCGGCACGAACAGAGTCAAAGCCGCACATTTCCCGGGATTTCAGGACATTATTTTGCCGTTGTTTTCGACTGTTCTTGCGCAAGCCATTCATGCCATTCTGTATCCTGATTGCATCACCTGTGTCCAATCACCAAACCATCGAGGTTGCTTTGAGACGCTCTTTTCGTTTTATCCTTCTGCTTTCCATTCCCGTCGCATTTGCACTTGCGATCTATATGCAGGACAAACCGGTTCATGCCGCTGGCGACACCCCGTCAAATGGCGAACAAAAGGCGTTAGAGGCACAGGGCCGGGATGTTCTGGTTATTGATGGCGATACGATCATGATTGATGGTGTCGTTGCAGACATCGCCGGCATTGATGCTCCCGAACTTGGCCAGCAATGCCGGCACAATGGCAATTTTTGGGACTGCGGCATGTCATCAGCCATGCAGCTTCGCAAATATTTCGCCATGGCTCCCTTTACCGTGCGCTGCTGGCCCGGTGATAAGGAGCATTCCGGCAAAGATGACGATTTCCCCATTGTCGAATGCGGTATTGGTGAACGCGATGTGGCTGCTGCCATGGTCAGTGACGGTGAGGCCCTTCCGATCGAAGGATATTCCCATCGCTATGACGGTCTTTCGGAAGAAGCCGACAACGCCGGTATTGGCATACATGGCGGTGACATGATCCCCCCAGGTGAATGGCGGTCGGGCGCCCGGCTTGATGGTGAAAACGGGCGCTGCCTTTTCGTCCCTGAAGGCGATAGCCATTACCTTGGGACCCTTGATCCACGCTACAAGGATACTACCGCGGACAGGCGTGAATTTCTTTGCAGCGACGAACAGGCCCGTTCGGAGGGTCTTTCCTACGCCCCACTAAAAAAATGATCTGGCCCTGCATCTTTTTGCTGGTCTGTACGTCTTCCTGATCATCATATTGATTGTCTGGAGACGAAAATGCGCCTGCAACTTGCCCTGAATGTCAAAAATCTTGATCGGGCCGTCACATTTTACAGTAAAATGTTTGCAACCCCGGTTCACAAGAAACGCAACGGCTATGCAAATTTCGAAATTCTTGTACCACCACTTAAACTCGTTTTGTTTGAACGCCCTGAAGCAAACGAGCAGCTTAATCACATCGGAGTTGAATGTCTGAACGCGTCCGAGTTTGATAAGGTATCAGACCATCTTGGCGGCAGCGGACTTAAGTCAAACGGTGTTACTGAAACCAGTTGCTGTCATGCCAGACAGGCCAAACTCTGGATCAAGGAACCGGACGAACTGGCCTGGGAATGGTATCATATTCTTGATGATGAACCGGAAGCGGATAAAACAGGCGGCGAATCATCACAGGCAGGATGCTGCGGGCAGCACCCCGACATCAACGCCACATCCGAGCCAGAACAGGTTTGCTGTACGTAAAACCAATGACCTTTACAGTCTCATATCAAACATCCCCGGACTGGCAGGCTCTTCGAAAGGGCCTGCATCACTTTGTTCGAAGCCGTGTTCCGGAAAATGACGCCGAAGATGTTGTCTCGGATATCCTTGAGGCTATCGTCCGCAACAAGGCGGCTTTGCAAACATCTGGTAACCCCTCTGCCTGGATTTATGCGGTCGCACGCAGCAAAATTAATGATTTTTATCGGAAGCAGGGGAGACAACGCATGGCCCAGCACAACCTGAAAACCGATCCTACTTTGTCCGGCGCCCCGGAAAATCAGTCAGTCCATACACGGCCTGACGTGGCGGGATTAAGTGACTGTCTTTCGGGATTTATTTCAAATATGTCGGATGCTGATCGAATAGTACTGACCGAGATTGACCTGCAACAGACCCGACAAACCGATTTTGCCACCCGTCATGCCGTCGCTCTTCCTACCATCAAATCGCGGGTTCAGCGTGCTCGCAAACGGTTGCGTGACCGGCTGATATCTTGTTGCCCGACCGCTATGACTGACGGTTGCAACAATAAATGCCACAGCACCATATCCTGCGCGGCAAACTGATTTCGGTCATTCCGGGAAATCTGGAGCGGGTGAAGGGAATCGAACCCTCGTATGCAGCTTGGGAAGCTGCCGTTCTACCATTGAACTACACCCGCGAAGCGGCGGTTTTATAGCCCGGTTTCAGGGTGGGTGCAAGCCCAACCCCATACCGGGTTGATTTATTTTGGATGAGCTAACCGCCCGTCGGAACCAGTCGCCAAACGGCACTGGCATGGTCATCCGACACCAGTATCGATCCATCAATATAATGCTTTACGTCAACCGGACGGCCAACAACCTCGCCGTTGCTGCGCAGGAAACCATCTAGGAATGGGTTGGTTGCCACAGGTTCACCATTGCGAAATTCCACCCGGACAACCTTGTAACCATCCGGGATGGTCCGGTTCCATGATCCGTGCAACGCCACAAGCGCATCACCATCATCAAAGGTCAGCCCCAACGCGGCATTATGCGCGTTAAAAGTAAAGGCCGGAAAGGTGACTTCAGCCGGTGGAGTTTCATTGGCAAACTGCGGGGATCGCGTATCGTTCCCAGCATACCACGGATAACCATAAAACAGCCCTTCGGCGGTGGCATGGTTCAATTCTTCGCGCGGCACATCATCACCAAGATTATCCCCGCCATTGTCGGTGAACCACAAATCACCGGTATCGGGATGAAAGGTCAGCCCAACGGAATTACGGATGCCGCTGGCATAGATTTTCGGCGCCCCGCCACTTATCGGCATAGAAATGATCGTACCTTCAAGTCCGCTGACCTTGCAGATATTGCACGGTGCGCCAACGGCAATGAACAGACGGCTTTGATCCGGCGAAAGTGCAACATAACGCCAACCATGATGGCGCTTATCCGGCAGGTTGGTAAACAGGATGCGCGGGCGTCCCAATGCTTTCCCATCAAAATTTGAAAGATCGTAGGATACAACCCGGTGCTGATCGGCAACAAACAACGTTCCGGGCTTATAGGCAATGCCATTAGCCATCTTGAAGTCATCGGCAATCAGATTGACTTCCTCGCCCTTGCCATTCCCATCCGCATCGCGCACGAAATAAAGATTGGGACCACGCGTCCCGACGAAAATGCCCTTCAGTTCCGGGGCAACAGCAATAGAACGCGCACTATTTACCGGGGCAAACAATTCAAGCCGATAACCGCTTTCAGGTCGCAGAAGTGACATGGCTTTTTGCGTTTGCGCGGGCAGATCTTGTGCGATGACAGGGGCCGATATACCCACAATCGCAAGCACGCAGAACCCAAGCCAGAAACAGAAATGCCCGGCCCATCGGACCGTTAATGACGGTTGACGATAGCGAGCCGGGCAGTTTTGATTTTGCATCGTGTCCTCCTTTTCGGTCCAACGGGCCTTGAGGAAGATACGATCAGATCTTCAAGACCGATTAGCGAACGCGTTCGGATATCGGCGCGTTGACCGAAAGCTCCATGTCCCACGGGAAATAAATCCAGGTATCCTGGGAAACTTCCGTCACAAAGCTGTCGACAATCTCGCGGCCAAGCGGCTTGGCATAGACGGTCGCGAAATGTGCCTTTGGCAGCTTTTCGCGTACAGCCTTCGCGGTTTTGCCGGTATCGACCAGATCATCAATGATCAGCATATCCGCACCATCGCCTTCAACGCCCTTAAGCCATTCAAGATCGCCACGCGTCTTGTCAGAGTAGCTGCGAATGCAAACAGTATCAATCAGCCGGATATCAAGTTCGCGTGCAATAATGGCAGCCGGAACCAGACCACCACGGGTGATCGCGATAATGCCCTTATACGGACCTTTTTCCAGCAGACGCCACGCCAATGCACGTGCGTCGCGATGCATCTGTTCCCAGGAAACCGGGAAACCTTTGTTATAAGCAGCTTCGCTCACAAGCTTTCTCCTGCGCAAAAAACGGATCGCCTGCTGACTATCAGCCCCAATCATGGGAAAGACCGGACAGCGGTCGATATTCTTCGTAAATTTAAGGCGCTTTCCTACGCTGAGTCATCGTCAAAGACAAGGGCCGGGACTATTCCTGTTTAAAGAATTGATCAGACGATCACCGGGTGTTGACCAAAATTTAGCTGTTAATCGGCTTAACTATGCCGCAGCTCCCAGGCGCGCCTTAAGCAGATTGGCAAAATCAGCGCTCAGCTTTGCAATCGGGACAGTCCAATCCCCTGCCGCGTCTTGCCTATAAATCCGCATCGTCGGATACCATGGACTGTCTGAGCGGTTTACCATCCAGCGCCAATCTGTCGTATAAAGTTGCAGCATCCAGACCGGCAAACCGAGCGCCCCGGCAAGATGGGCAGGCGCACTGTCAATCGTGATGACCAGATCCATCGCCTTCATCAAGGCGGCACTGTCACCAAAATCATGAATATGTTCACCCATGTCGGTAATCAGGGCATTGGCGCCAAGTTTGGCTATGTCACCTCGCCGCTCGTCGACCTGAAAACTGTAAAAACTTGCCCCTTTCTGCGCCATAAGCGGCATCAGCATTTCAAGCGGACAGGATCGATCACGCGGGTTAAGCTTGCCTGCCCATATCAACCCAACCTTAAGCACCGTCCCCGATGGCGGGCTTAATCGTGCCTGCTTGCCTTTCGGCGCACTCAAATAAGGTTCTGCAGACACACGATGCAATTCGGCCTCGCTGATTTTCATGACATGCGGCAGGCTAAGCAAAGGTACATGCAGATCGAAGGGCGGCAATTTCGCCCCCTTTTCAACAATCGTCCCGACACCGGCAATCGTGCTCATCACCGGGATCAATTCCGATCGGCATTCAAGAATGATATGCGCGGCCCTCTTCCCCACTAATGGGACAAAACGGGCAAACTGGATCATGTCGCCAAAGCCCTGCTCGGCACGTAATAGCAGTCTTTTGCCACGCAAATCGGCCTTTCCATCCCATTCCGGAACAGATTCAAGCGGGCGGATCGGATTATCGGCAAGCTTGCGGCGCGTTTCATATCCGGCCCAACCCGCTGCGTACTGCCCTGTTGCCAAAAGTGCCAGTGCCTTGTCCCAGTTTGCATCGACATAATCGGGATCAATGGACAAGGCCGCATCAAAATATTTAATAGCCTGCTCGAACCGGTTGGTATCCCGATAAACCAGGCCGGCGTTGAACGGATGCGATTTGATTGACGCATCAAGCTCCAGCGCCTTGTCATGAGCCGCCGCGGCCTCATCAAACCGCATCATCTCACGCAGACAGTTACCCATATTTGACCAAAGCCCCGCATTGCCAGGACGCAGTTCCGCCGCCCTGCGATAGGCGACAAGTGCGGCATCAAGCCGTTTACTGCGCCGAAGCGCGACACCAAGGTTATTCCAGACATCGGGCTGATCGGCATTTTGTCTGAGAACCGCACCATAAAGCGAAATTGCCTCTTCAATCCTGCCAGACTGATGGGCATCAAGTGCACGGGCGAACATTTCCGATTTACCGGAGCGTGCGGCGATTGCGGGCGCCCCATGGGATTGATCCGACACTTTTTTGGCTGCGTTGCTTTTCGTCTGTGGCAATTCTGCAGTTTCAGGTCTGGGAACGGTAAAGCCCGGCAAACTATCCACCGAAGCTTGTTGCGCAAGACTTTTTGCAGAACCACTGGCTATGGCTTTTTTGCCTTTTTTGACCGCACGCGGCTTGTTCATGGTTCTGGACTTCGCCATTCGGGTTCCCCGTCCCGTAAAACTGCAACCACCGGATCATACAATGTCAAAAAGACAGACGACCATTCCCATATGTACTCGTCCATCGGACTGTTGTCATCGCCAGACGATTCGCGTCGCAAAAATAACCGAACATGCGAATAGAATTATTTTCTAAAAACAAGAACAATACCGGATGATTTTATCGCATTTAGTGAGTTTTGGACAATTTCAAACAAGTCGATTTTAATTATTTCGGTTATGTCGCGCTTTGAAGTAGCTTTTTTACGAGGGACCGAAGAAAGGCGTAAAAATGCAATCCAATCCCTGTGGTGTTACACAGGGAACCAAAACAATAAATGACCGTCGGTTTGGCAAATTTCCGGAGCCATAATTCGGAACACCAAAAAGACGGCACCAACCTGTTCGACCAAGTTGCGACGCTTTGAAATGATCGCGGGTGATCGATCAGGTAACGAGGGAACAAATATCATCAGGCTTCAAAGGACGGGAGACCTTAAATGGCCGAAACCAAACGATCCGGCGGCTCTGTCGGACGCAAAGTCATTCTGGTTGTGGTTGCATTGCTGATTGTCGGCTTTGGCGCAATGATGACGATCCAGACGGTTTCGCAACGCGATGCGATGATCGAAATCATGTATAATGAGTCGGTCGAAAAAACTGAAATGCTGTCGACCGCCGTGCAACCGGGCTTTATCGCCATGGACGGTAACTCGGTTGAAAAAGAATTTCGCAAAATCACCGACAAAGAAGGATCACAGCTGGCGTCGCTGGTGGCTGCCAATCCGGATGGCGAGCCGATTGCGACCTATCAATCCGAAAACCTTCCCGAACACGATCTGGCTGCACTTGCCGAACCCTATCTGGAACGGCTTGAAAACAAGGAAGTCGTCAGCTTCATATCGGGCGACGCCGTTATTGTTGCTGCGCCGATCACGAAATATTCCAAGCGTCGGGACGAAGATCAGTATCGTGGCATGCTGCTAACGGCGTGGAGTCTAGAACGCGTTAATGCCGAGGTAAAGCAGGCTGTCATCATCCAGATGGCTCTTGCCGCTGCAATTCTTATCGTCCTGCTAGGCAGCACATGGTTTGTCCTGCGTAATCAGATCATTACGCCGCTTGTTAAAATCAATGGCGCCATGGCAGCCCTTGCGGATGGCAATCGTGACATTCATATTCCGGGCGTTCATCGCACCGATGAAATCGGCCAGATGGCCGCCTCGGTCGAAGTTTTCAAGGAAAACGCAAACCGCGTTGCACAACTGGATCGCGAACGTGAACAGGAACGCGAACGTGCCGAGGCCAAACGCCGTGAAGCCATGAACGGCTTGGCCGGACGTTTTGAACAAACCGTGATGGGTGTTGTCGACGGTGTATCCGGAGCATCAAGCGAAATGCAACAGGTCGCCCAGACCATGGTCGCCGCCGTCCACCAGAACGAAGCCGGTTCACAGGCTGTTGTGGCCGCCGTCGAACAAGCCAATCACAGTGTCGAAACGGTGGCCAGTGCCGCCGAACAGCTTTCTGTTTCGATTCGTGACATCAGCGCGCGCGTGAATGACACATCGAATATCACCGCCAATGCCAGCACCGAGGCCAACCGGGTCAACGAAATGGTTCAAGGGCTTGATGTTTCGGCACAGAAAGTTGGTGAAGTGGTCCAGATCATTCAGGCCATCGCCGAACAGACCAACCTTCTGGCACTGAACGCCACAATTGAGGCAGCACGCGCCGGTGATGCGGGCAAGGGCTTTGCCGTGGTCGCCAACGAGGTCAAAAACCTTGCCAATCAGACCGCACGTGCAACGGAGGATATTTCGGCCCAGATTTCAGGCATTCAGGGATCAACCCAGGAAGCTGTCGGTGCGATTGACGGGATCACCAGCATTATCGCCAATCTGAACGAAATCGCGTCCGAGGTCGCAGCCGCAGTACAGGAACAGGGTAAGGCGACTTCCGAAATCTCGCACTCTGTCCAGCAGGCCGTGCAAAGCACACAGGAAGTCACCAGCCACATTCATGAAATGCAGTCTGCCGCCCGCCAGACCGGTGATGCTGCCCGACAGGTACTTGATTCGTCTGAGAAACTCGGTGCGCAATCCGGAACGCTACGCAGTGAAGTCGGCAACTTCCTTGATGAAGTCCGCACCAGCTGATTGTTTGGCGCTACCAACAGCAAAGAAAACGCCGCCCGATTCGACCGTGGCGGCGTTTTTGTTAGAAACCGGTTTTAATCGGATTTAACGTAATGGCGCTTGATCGTCAGACGCACCATCCAGCCGCATCATGATCGTTTCATTCAGGTCTTCATATCCGTGCTGGCGATAAACCGGCTGCATATCAAGCGTCGCCAGCATCCATCGTTTGACCCGCGCAATATCGGGATGACCATGCAGGGTATCAAGCATCATGGATGCAATTCCGCGACGACGGTAATCGGGATCAACAAACACATCAGCGATGTAAGCAATTGCGATGAGGTCGGTCACGACCCGGGCAAAGCCAACTTGCCGTCCGTCGCAATAGGCACCAACCGGCACCGACATTTCAACCGAACGGTCAAACTCGCCACGCGACCTGCCCCGCGACCAATAAGAATTGGCAATGAAATCATAGCAATATCCAAGGTCAAGCCGACCACGGTCACAACTGATTTCAATTTCGCTCATGGCCGATCTCTATTTCACGAATAGGGCAACGGCCAGTGCTGCAATCGCCACCCAAAGCAATACTGATTGTTTCGAGATACCGCCGGAACTGCGTTGCCCGTTAGACCGGCCCCGCATTGCGGCGACGGTATCGGGATGCAGACGCAATCCCTGATCGGTAAAGACGGCCGATGCCTGTTCGGCGGCCTCAAGAACACGGGGCAACCGGCGCAACATCGTTCCGGCCTGTCGGGTGGCTTCCGCAATCTTTGCTTCCGGGCCAAGGTTTTCGCGCATCCATTCTTCGATCAGCGGACGCGACAATTCCCACATATTCTCGTTCGGACTCAGAATACGAGAAAGCCCCTCGGCAACGATCATGGTTTTCTGAAGCATCAAAAGCTGTGGCTGGGTTTCCATCCCGAAGGTTTCGGTAATCTGGAAAAGCTGCCCCAACAGACGGCCAACCGAAATATCCGCGAGCTCCTTGCCAAGGATCGGCTCCCCGATAGAACGACAAGCCTGCTGAAAGTTTTCAAGCGACTGGTTGCGAGGCACATATCCAGCTTCAAAATGAACCTCGGCGACACGTCGATAATCGCGCGTCAGGAAACCCAGAAGCATTTCTGCAAGGTAAAGCCGCGTCTGACGGTCAACACGTCCCATAATCCCGAAATCAACGATGCTGACCTTGCCAGTTTCGTCGACGAACAGGTTGCCCGGATGCATGTCGGCATGGAAGAAACCGTCACGGAAAACCTGTTGGAAAAATGCGCCGGCCGCCTTGGCCAGCAGGGAGGAGCGATCAACCCCCATCCGGTCCAGCGCCTCGACATTATCGATACGCACACCCTTGACCCGTTCCATAGTGATCACATGTTCGGCCGTCCGTTCCCAATCTATCTGCGGAACATAATAGGTCGGATCAGCTTCGAAATTGTCGCGGAACTCGGATGCTGCCGATGCTTCAAACCGCAAATCCATTTCAAGATGCACGCTGTCTTCCAGCGTCTTGATGGTTTCAACCGGTTTAAGACGGCGCAGACGCGGTTGCGTCAGTTCGACAATTTCCGATACCCAGTAAAACAGATCCAGATCACGCGCAAATCGGGCCTTGATATCCGGGCGCAGCACCTTGACCGCAACTTCACGCCCGTCAGATGTGGTTGCAAAATGCACCTGCGCGATAGATGCCGCCGCAACAGGCGTATCGTCAAACTCGGAAAACAGGGCTTCAAATGGCCCATCAAGCTGTTCGGTAATGATCCGCTTGGCAATCATGGCCGAAAATGGTGGCAGGCGATCCTGCAAGCTTGATAAATCAGCCGCAACATCATCCCCGATCAGATCGGCACGCGTCGCCAGTGTCTGACCGAGCTTGATGAATGCAGGTCCCAATTCTTCAAGCGCACGGGCTAGCCGCTGCCCCGGCCGCAAATCTGATCGTTTCGAAAACGGTGCCGTCAGACGGGCAAGAAATGCCAGAACCTTACCACCCGGGACAAGGGCAAGCGGAAATAGCGCATCGTGACGCGCCAAAGTCCGCGCCATTCCAAGCAGGCGAAAGCTGTTGCGAACGAACCGTATCATTCAGTCGCCACCTATATCCGCCAGCCGGAATGAATAGCGGCAATACCACCCGAAAGATTGCGATATTTCACCCGCTCGAACCCGGCATCACGGATCATGGACGCAAAGGTTTCCTGATCGGGGAACTGACGGATGCTTTCGGCCAAATACTGATATGCTTCGCGATTCCCCGCAATGAAGCGGCCGATTTCAGGCAGAAGTTTGAACGAGTATGTGTCGTAAAGTTTATCGAACCCCGGCACCACCACCTTGGAAAATTCAAGGCATTGGAACTTTCCGCCTGGTCGCAGCACACGATAGGCTTCGGACAGGGCTTCGATAATCCGCGTCACGTTCCGGATGCCAAAGGCAATGGTATAGGCGTCAACCGAATGATCGGGCAGCGGCAGTTTCTGCGCATCGCCAACAGTCCAGTTGATGTTTTTCAGCAACCCATGATCCACCGCGCGATCACGACCGACATGCAGCATTTCATAGTTAATGTCGCACACCGTGACAGAGCCGCCGCCATTCTTCAGGAACCGGAATGCAATGTCCCCGGTGCCACCGGCAACGTCCAGCAGCTTCATGCCCGGACGCGGCTTCAGCTCGTTGATGAACGTATCTTTCCACAGGCGGTGAATACCGCCGCTCATCAGATCATTCATCAAGTCATATTTGGACGCGACAGTATCGAAAACCTCGCGCACCATCGATGCCTTCTGGCTTTCGGGGACGTCCCGGAAACCAAAATGGGTTGTCTTTTCGCCGTTTTCGCCCCCGGCTGGGCCTGTGTGCTTGCTCATGGCCGGGAAAATAGCGCAGCAACCGCCATCTCGCCAGTGGAAAGCCACGTTAAATCGCAAATATCCTGTTGGTCGTGATCACTTTCTGCTAGGACCAAATGACTTGGACGGAAGTTTGAATTGGCTACAAGACAGGACCCCACGATGAGCTGCATGGTCAAAATCTGTGGAATCAATAGCGAAGACGCCGCGATGGCCGCAATGAGTGCCGGGGCGGATGCCTTGGGTTATGTCTTTTTCCCCCCAAGCCCGCGGCACATATCGCTTAACGGTGCCACCACCCTGACCGAGCGTGTGCCTGACAGCATCCTTAAAGTCGGGCTGTTTGTTGAAGCCGGTGACGAGGCCCTTGAAAACGCGATCAAGGCCGGCCGCCTTGACATGATCCAGATGCATGGCAAGGAAAGCCCGGAACGGGTTGCAGAAGTAAAAGAAAAATTCGGTCTGCGCGTCATGAAGGCCGTTTCGGTCAGCACGTCCGATGACATTGATGCCGCTGCGGCAAACTTCGATGGCGTCGCCGATTTTCTGCTTTTCGATGCCAAACCGCCCAAAGAAAGCATTCTTCCCGGCGGCAACGCCGTCAGCTTTGACTGGACACTTCTTACCGGGCGCAGCTTCAAAAGCAATTGGATGCTGGCCGGTGGACTTGATCCCGACAATGTCACCGATGCGGTGCGTATTTCCGGTGCCCCGTGGGTCGATGTATCGTCTGGTGTTGAAAAAACCAAAGGCGTGAAAGACGCGCGCAGAATTGCCGATTTCATTCGCGCGGCAAAGGGTTACTAGCACCCTGCGGCTTCACATAAGCATCTTCTTTAACCATTTCTGAAGCGATGTCAGCAATCATTCGATGATTGCGGGCGGTTTGTGGTGCCCCGTTAAAGTATGGGGTCAAATGGAAAGAACGCTTCGATCAAAGGTTCAGAATTTGCTGTATGGGGCGGACCGCCAATCACGGCTGTCATTGACCGTGCATCTGATCCTTGCATCCCTGATCGTGATCAATGTTATCTGTGTCATTCTCGACACCGTTCATGAACTGGCTGAACAGTTTTTTGTCCTTTTTCTGGTCATCGAACTGGTCTGCACCACCATTTTCACCATCGAATACGGCTTGCGTGTCTGGTCCGCACCCGACAACCCGGAATTTTCCGGAAAATGGGGCCGTTTACGCTATATGCTGCGACCGATGGCAATGGTTGATCTGATCGCAATCCTGCCGGTCTTCTTGCTATTTTTCACGTCGATTGATCTCCGGTTCATCCGCATTGTCCGCCTGCTTAGGCTTTTGAAGTTCACCCGCTATTCCACCGGGCTTGAACTGATGCTGATGGTGTTTCGTCAGCAGATGGGTATCTTTGGCGCCGCAAGCGCGGCTTTGGCCTGTATGCTGGTTTTCAGTGCAGGTGCCATTTATCTTGCAGAACACGAAGCCCAACCTGACGCATTTGGCAACCTGCCCGGTGCCCTTTATTGGAGCGTTATCACCCTTGCCACCGTCGGTTACGGGGATGTCGTACCGATCACAGCGCTGGGCAAAGTCATCGCAAGTCTGATTTCACTGACGGGTATCGGCATCGTCGCAGTGCCCGCCGGTATTCTGGCATCTGCCTTTTCCAGTGAACTGCGCCGCCGCGAAGATGCTTATCGCCAACAAGCCACCCATCAGCTTTCGGGAAAACGCCTGACCGAGGCCGTGCGAAAAAGGCTACGATCTCATCAGGATGAACTTGGCATCAGCGATGAACAGGCCCAGTCCATCATCGACGACGTCCGCGACATTCATCACAATCACGAAGACGATCTTCTGTCCTGTCCACATTGCCATAAACCGCTGCGTTTCGAGGTTTCGGAACCGGGCGAATAATCGTCTGATCAAAATGCTTGACGCCCGTCTGATCGCTGATCATAGTTTGACACATGAAAACACATGGCATGAACCCGATACTTATTTCCAATCGTTGGTGGTGGTCCGCATAAGCGGGCGGCCAATTATCATGCCCTGAAACAACCGGCCGCCTGATCTTCGCAGGCGGCTTTGTGTTTTCGGACCTTTTTCCTAATTTACTGAAAAGTCACATTGCTCCTGCGGCAGCGCCCCGCAAACGGAGTATTTGACGTGACCAACCCGACTTCTGAAACCACTAGCGAATATCGATATACCACCGATGGCGGCATCGCCGTTATTCGCCGCCAGACAGAAATCACCTATGAAAATGCCACTGAGAGCCTGATCGACGCGCTTGACCGGACGAAGGGGGTTTTGCTGTCTTCAAGCTACGAGTTTCCGGGTCGCTATTCGCGCTGGGACATGGGCTTTGCCAAACCACCGCTGGAAATCACCGGACGCGAACGTGGCTTTGCAATCCGTGCGCTCAATGATCGAGGCCGGGTGCTTTTGCCAATGATTGAACATGCCCTTGCCGGTCATGCCCATATCGAAGGCCTGACCAAGGGCGATGACGGGCTTTACGGTTATGTCGGCAAAACGGCCGCCTGGTTCCCCGAAGAAGAACGCAGTCAACAGCCCAGCCTGTTTTCCGTTGTCCGGGCCATTCGTGATCTGTTTGCCCACAAGGGCGACGAACGTCTGGGCCTATACGGTGCCTTTGGCTACGACATCGCCCTTCATTTTGAACAGATATCACTGACCCAGGACCGTAACAGTGATCATAAAGACGTCCATCTTTACCTGCCCGATCAGATGATCACGGTCGACCATGCATCCAAGGTCGCAACCCTTTTTGAATATGAATTCATTGCGCCAGATGGCCATAGCACCGCCGGGCTCGACCGCATCACACAGGATCACCCACCGTCACACGGTGCAAACGGCATCGTCGAAAATGATATGAAGGACGGCGAATACGCTGCCGTCGTCGATGCAACCAAGCCACGATTTGCGCGCGGTGAACTGTTTGAAGTCGTGCCAAGCCGCGTGTTCCGGACCGAATGCAAAACTGCCCCGTCGGAAATCTTCCGCCGCCTTAAACGCCGAAATCCAGCACCTTATGGTTTCCTGATCAATCTGGGGGACGGTGAACACCTGATTGGCGCATCGCCGGAAATGTATGTCCGCGTTACCGGTCAGCGTATTGAAACCTGCCCGATCTCGGGGACCATCGCGCGCGGTCGCGACGCGATTGAGGATGCCGAAAATATCCGTACCCTTCTGAATTCGGCCAAGGAAGAATCCGAACTGACCATGTGCACCGACGTTGATCGCAACGATAAGGCACGTGTCTGCAAACCCGGCAGCATCCGTATTCTTGGCCGTCGTCAGATCGAAATGTATTCCCGCCTGATCCATACGGTCGATCATGTCGAAGGCCGCCTTCGCGAAGGGTTCGATGCGCTTGATGCTTTCCTGACGCATTGCTGGGCTGTCACTGTCACCGGTGCCCCTAAACGGGCCGCCATGAAGCATATCGAAGCCGTCGAACGTAGTCCGCGTGCATGGTATGGCGGGGCCATTGGTGCGGTTCTGTGCAATGGCAATCTGAATACCGGCCTGACATTACGCACCGTACGCCTCAAACAGGGTGTCGCCGAAGTTCGCGCGGGTGCAACATTGCTGTTTGATAGTGAGTCTGCCGCCGAAGAAGCCGAAACCGTATTGAAGGCATCAGCCATGATTGATGCCGTCACCCGCGATGCCAAGGACGAAGCCACTATTGACCCAACCGTTTCCGGTGTTGGCAAACGTGTACTCCTGATCGACCACGAAGATAGCTTTGTCCAAAACCTTGCCAGCTATATTCGCGCAACCGGTGCTGAAACCCTGACGCTGCGCCCCAGTTTCCCGGACGAGGCGTTTGACGATTTTAAACCCGATCTGGTGTTCCTGTCCCCGGGACCGGGACGTCCCGATGATTACGGGCTGCGCCATAGCATCGAGCGTGCCCTTGCCGCGGGGCTTCCCGTCTTTGGTGTTTGCCTTGGTTTACAGGGAATTGTCGAATTTTTCGGCGGATCACTTGGCCAACTCGACACACCAATGCATGGCAAACCGTCTAAGGTGAAACTGGACCCGTCTGATCCGCTGTTTGAAGGCCTACCCGATGAAATTGTCGTCGGACGCTATCACTCGCTATTTGCCGATCTGGCAAGCCTGCCGGCTGATCTTAAAATCACCGCGCGGAGCAATGACGGTGTGGTGATGGGCATACGCCATCAGAGCCTGCCGATCAGTGCGGTGCAGTTCCATCCCGAAAGCCTGCTGACCCTGCAGGGCGATGTCGGGATGCGGATGATTGCCAACTTGCTACGCAATCCGCACGGCATTCTGCCTGAAAAGGCCGAAATTCCGGACGCTGACGAAGGGGATGAGCGAGATGAAACAGCAATACAGGCTGCCTGAAACGAAGAAGTGAAACCGATTGCCTGACCCATCCCCCTGTCATCGACCTCCCCCTGTCGATGAAACCGGGTCAGGAAAATGCGACGGCCGCGCTCCTCCCTCGCGGCCGTTGCTTCATTTTCGGATATTAATCGTCGTCATCCAGCGTCCCGTCGATCACGCTGTAATCGGGTGGCGGAGCTTGGCGGAACTTTTCAGGATCGGCTTTGCGTTTGTCCCGCGTGCGCGAAATCCAGCCACCATAAAAGGCCTCCGGCTTTGGCTCGGTCGGGGCGCCGGCCCGTACCGGGCGCGGGGCAAAACGGCCAAGGCTGATCAGCCGGTCATACATTACGATATTGGCGGCAATGGCGACATTCACGCAGAAGCTCATCGGGATTTTGATGATGAAATCGCACTGATCCTGCATTTCCTGTGACAGGTTGCCACGTTCCGGACCAAGGATATAAGCCGCGCGCGACGGATGCTTGAAACTTGGCAACTCAATCGCGTCCGGAGTCAGTTCAACACCAACCATCCGGCATCCATCGGGCAGGAACAGATGATCGTGATCAGGGAAGTGATAATAGGGCATCTGCTCGGACGCACGTGATGTGTCGGCCACATTGGCCCTTTCATCACGGAAATCCGCATCCACAGTGAAGGCAAAGCCGGCACCAAACGCATGAGCGGAACGAAACAGCGTGCCCACGTTAAAAGGCTTGCTGGCCCCCTCGATCCCGATCCCGAAATATCCGCGCATATTGTCCTCCGTGCTGCACGCCGATGGTGCGCTCACACACACTCCAATGAAAAAACTGGCTCGGCTATACCCCTCACAGGCGAATATGGCAAGTCAGCGGGCCGCAACCCTGCCCTGGCAGAGGAAGCAATCCGGGTATCTTGGAACAAAAAACACTCCGAACCGTTTCATAATCAAGCAACCGGAGAAGTCGCATGTCATTGGCGTGCAGACAAATTTCCTGACCAAACGAGCAAACAACCCGAAAGAAACAGGAGAATACCTGATGAATTGGGACCAAATCGAAGGCCGTTGGAAACAAATGCGGGGCCACGTCAAGCGCGAGTGGGGCCGTCTTACTGACGATGACCTTGATCAGATTGAAGGCCAGCAGGAAAAACTGGTCGGTCTGGTTCAGGAAGCTTATGGCGTTAAACGCGAAGAGGCCGACCGGCAGGTCCGCAACTGGTTTGACCGCCTCTAGAACGTTCACGTCCCGAAATTACCACACATTACAAAGCCCGCCGGATTATTACCCTCTTGATCCTGGCGGGCTTTGTGTTTTCTATGCACACAATCAATCTCGTTACCAGATTTGGAAAATCATGCCTGTCAAATCCCCCTGTATTGGCGTTTGCGTTCTTGACCCCGCCGCTGGCTACTGCACCGGATGCTTTCGTACGGGCGACGAAATTGGTGCATGGATGGGCATGAGCGACGGCAGCAAAAAACGGGTGCTGGAAACCATCCGCAAACGTCGTCTTTCCGCCACGACCGCACCGCTCATTACGACCGGAAACAGCAATCTGTAATCCAGCCAGACCAAACATTGCGGACGGCGACAACCAACCCCAAATAAAAGCCCTGTTCATCAAGGGGACACACTGCATGTCGGACATTGCACAGCAGAATGGAAATGCCGCGGCAGAACTCCGGCGTATGACACGACGTGCCGCACATGCAGTCATGGCCACAACCGCCTGCGATCACAAACAGGTTGGCGATGGATGGCCGGTAACATCAATGGTCGTTCCTGCCGCCCATATTGATGGCAGCCCCATCCTGCTGATTTCCGATCTGGCGGATCATACCCGTCATTTGCAAAGTGATCCGCGAATGTCCCTGCTGTTTACCGACGGTAATATCGATCCCGGACAAAGCGAGAGGATCAATTCGGATAACGCCAGACTAACGATCTTTGGCCGAACAGTTGCCGATCACACACTCGAAACCCGGCAGCGCTATCTGCGAGCCCATCCCGATGCCGCCCAATATGCCGATTTCGCCGATTTCGGCTTTTATCATGTCACGGTCGAAGCCGTTTACTGGGTTGGCGGTTTTGGCAAACAACGACGACTGAAAGGCGACCAGTTCATTGTCGACGGTTGTCAGTCGCTGATCACGGGCCATGACGACGTGATCGAACATATGAATACCGATCATGGCGATGCGATTGCCGACATTGTCGGACATTTCACCGATCAGGATAGGAATGGCGGATGGAAAATGGTCGCCATTGATTGCGATGGAATGGATTTGGAATGCAATTCTGCCGATTCCCGTCCTTTGCGCGTCGATTTTGCCAAAACGATCCGCAGCCCCGGCGAAGCGCGCGATATTCTGGTCGAAATGTGTAAAAAAGCGCGCGGTCAAATGACCTGATTTGGGCAACGAAGATTTAATTGTCACTTTCGAAAGGTGACTTTTCGCAAACGCAAAAACGTCTACGTTTTCCTTGGTATTGAGCCAAAGGACAGGTTGCTTTTAAGACACCTTTGTAACAATATGTCGCGACGCAACCGGCTATCCCACATGTCGATTGTGTAGAATTGACTATTAACCCCCAGACTCAATTCCCACCAGGAGAGATCCGTGCTGCAATCAGGACCCGTTGTCAGCCGTGTAGGCCTTGAAACCCATGGCCTCAAAAATCTTGGCGCCGTTCACTGGAATTTGGACGCTGCCGGCCTCTACGAACATGCAATCCGTCGTCAGGAAGGCAAAATTGCCAAGGGTGGCGCATTTGTTGCGCTGACCGGTGAACATACCGGCCGTTCCCCGCAGGACCGTTTCATCGTCGAAGAGGAAGGCACCAAGAACGACATCGACTGGGGCGACGTTAACCGCCCGGTCAGCCCGGAAGTATTCGAGCGCCTGTACCAGAAAGTGCGCGCTTACTTCCAGGGTACCGAACTGTTTGTTCAGGACTGCTATGCCGGTTCAGATCCGCGTTTCCGCCTGCCGGTTCGCGTGATCAACGAAAATGCATGGCACAACCTGTTCGCTCGCAACATGTTCATCCAGCCCGCAAAGGAAGAACTGCGCGATTTTGCCCCGGAATTCACCGTTCTGCATGCCCCGGGCCTGCAGGCTGATCCGGAAGTCGATGGCACCCGTTCCGAAGTATTCGTCGTCGTTTCCTTCGAGCGCAAAATGGTCATTATCGGCGGCACCTGGTATGCTGGCGAAATGAAGAAATCGATCTTCTCCGTTCTTAACCATATTCTTCCGGCCAAGGGCGTTATGCCGATGCATTGCTCGGCCAATATGGGCAAGGACGGCGACACGGCGATCTTCTTTGGCCTGTCGGGCACCGGCAAAACCACCCTGTCGGCCGACGCATCGCGCACGCTTATCGGTGACGATGAACATGGCTGGGGCGAAGATGGCGTCTTCAACTTTGAAGGCGGCTGCTACGCCAAGGTGATCAAGCTTTCCAAAGAAGCAGAACCGGAAATCTATGCCACAACCCAAACCTTCGGGACGGTTCTGGAAAACGTTGTGATGAACAAGCAATCGCGTGAGCTTGACCTCGACGATGCACGTCACACCGAAAATACGCGTTCCAGCTATCCGATCGAATTCATCCCGAATGCATCGGAAAACGGTCGTGGCGGCCATCCGAAAAACATCATCATGCTGACCTGCGATGCGTTTGGTGTTCTGCCGCCGATCGCCAAGCTCACTTCAGCACAGGCAATGTACCATTTCCTGTCGGGTTATACCGCAAAGGTTGCCGGCACCGAAAAAGGTGTCAAGGAACCGACTGCGGCATTCTCTGCATGCTTTGGTGCGCCGTTCATGCCACGTCATCCATCGGTTTATGCCAAGCTGCTTGGTGAACTGATGGAAAAACATCAGGCCAATTGCTGGCTGGTTAATACCGGTTGGTCCGGTGGTGGCTATGGCGTTGGTTCGCGTATGAAGATCGCCTATACCCGCGGCCTTCTGAACGCGGCACTCAATGGCGAACTCGAAAACGCCGACTTCGCGACCGACCCGTATTTCGGTCTGGCATATCCAACCGCGTGTGGTGACATCCCCGCCGAAGTCCTTAACCCGCGTGACAGCTGGTCGGACAAGGCTGCATATGACAAGGCTGCGACAAATCTGACCGGCCTGTTCGAAAAGAACTTTACCAAGTTCGAAGAACATGTAGACGGCGATGTTCGCGATGCTGCAATTCGCAGCAACACCGAAGTCAAAGCCGCTGAATAAGGCGACCGAAAACTGATCGAAAAGGCCGGTGCATGCACCGGCCTTTTTTGCTGAAAATCCGAGAACTAACTCTCGTTTCAGTCAGACGGAATTATTTGAGTTTACAAAAAAGGCCGCCGTTGTGGCGACCTTTGCAGTGACTATCGGGCTGTGTCTAATGGCGTTTGGGATCGTGAATGTTGCGCCAGTAAAGCGTGATATCCTTTTCGGGTTTGCCAAAAAGATACCCTTGCGCATAGTCGAAACCGACCTTTGTCACCATTTCACGCATCGCATCGGTTTCGATCATTTCCGCCACGACCTCGACCTTCAATTCATGACACAGATCGACCAGCGATTTCATGAACGCACGACCTTTGGATGACTTCAGGGACTGGCGGATTGATTCTCCGTCAATCTTGACATAGTCGACATCCAGCGCGCTGAGATACCGGAAATTCGATGCCCCCGTACCAAAATCATCCAGACAAATCTCAACTCCGAAATCCCGGAAACGTGTGATCCAGGTAGAAGCCGTATCGATGTCGGTGATTTCAGCCGTTTCGGTAATCTCGATCATCAGCTGCCCCATCGTATCGCGGTTGCGTTCAAACAACGCAATTACCGACCGGCAAAAATCCGGATTTTCAATACTGTGACCCGAAACGTTGACCGCAACACGGGCATCAATACCCTCTTCCAGTTGATTGCGTATCCATTTCAGCGTCCGGCGCATCATAGCCAGATCCAGCCTGTGGATCATATTGACCTGTTCGGCAAAAGTGATCAGACGATCCGTCGGAATCAGCTTGCCTTCGTCATCATAAAAACGTGCAAGAACCTCGAAATGGTGAATTTCCGCAGATGGCAATCGCACAATCGGCTGATAAACCGCATCGAATTTCAGCCGATCGACCCGCATTCCAAAATCGCGCATGGCCGAAAATGTATCATTCACCAGATTTGGTGCCTGTCCGATCAGCCGGGAAAACGTGAATCCGTGCTCCTGCCGGTCGCAGAACCGGCGGATCGAATAAAGCACCCCGCGCGCCAGATCGCCCGGCGGAATCATCTCGGCGGTAAAATCGGTAACAGACGTCGAAATATCCACACCCTTACCCGACGGATCGGCATCGCGTGCACAGTCGGCAATCCGGTTTTCAAGTTCGCCAACCGGCACGTCCGGCCTGTGCAGCATACCAAACTGATTGCCATTAAGACGGCCGGCCGTGTCTCCGGCGACGGAATGCGCGCGCAGAAATGCACCGATACTGGCCAGCATTTCATCACGTTCGATCTGCTCCATGCGTTTGCAAAGCGGATCAAAGGCATTCAATGTCATCAGGGTAAATTTGTGTTCTGCACCGGTTTCGCGTTGCGCCATCAGGCGTTCGGTCACCACCCGGGATAGGCTTTCCTCGTCCATCAGTCCTGTTGCCTCATCGCGCCTGATTGATCGCGCCACATCATGGGGTAGCGTATTGATCGCAACACGCAAGGCAACAAAGAAATGATCGCCAAGATCAGGCAGGAAATAGCCGCTCATGGAAACCGGGGCGCTTAACTGTTCATCCGGGCGAATAAACCGCACCTGAATATTGTCCATCCGGCCACGACGGCGCGCCACATACAACATTTCCTGAACCAGCGGCCTGAATTGCGGGGCCAGTACAGATTGTAGGGTATGGCCCTCGAGATCGGCTGCCGACCGGCCAATCATTCCATCTGCCGCACCGGATGCGAACACGATCCTCAGATCGTCATCCAGTTCAAGCAGAAGATCCCCCCACACAAACGCAAGTGCAGCGAAACGGTTACGTTCGTTCCGAAGTGCCGTCGTTCGACTTTTGAGAAGCTTTTCCAAAGGGTCCTCTTGCGCTGCCTCGAAATCCTTGCGCCTTCCTGCCCCCAATTCAGGAAGTCACATCATCCGCAAAGACGAATTCGCCTATCATCTGCATGGCACCCTTAATAACGCCTTTACAGCACCGACAGATTTCGAACTTCGCGAATACATTTCCGGGTGCGTAACGCGCCGAAATTCGGAACATTCCCCTGGCACCGCCCGGTTCCAAACACAGATTGACTATATCTTTGTTCAGGCTGCGCTTTTTAAACCCCTACCCCAAATTATTCGAGCCTGAAATTGTTGCAAAAACCGCATGCCTACAATGCTGCACTGCGAAATCAACGTCGGCACCTTTGCAAACCGGATGTAATCCCATAATAAAGAACGTCGTAAACGCCGCGTTGCTTTGTGCCACCATCGCCCATAACCGGAATGCTTCAACATGCCCTCGATCGTTTCTGCCACTGCTGTCATTCCGCGTATTGCGCCGGACAATGTCCTGATCTTTGATCTCGACAACACGCTCTATCCCTCGGCATGTGACCTGTTTTCGCAGGTATCGAATCTAATCGGGCAATATGTGCGTGATACATTACGGCTTCCGGCGGACGAGGCCTATGTGATCCAGAAAAGCTATTTTCATCGCTATGGCACGACGCTGCGCGGTCTGATGACCGAACATGACATTGATCCGGCGGATTACCTTAGCAAGGTTCACAATATTGATCTGTCCGTGATGGATCCTGCGCCGGAACTGGCGGCTGCTTTGGATGCGCTGCCATGCCGCAAGGTGATCTTCACCAACGCATCGCGCGGGCATGCCGAACGGGTGATGGATCGCCTTGGCATTGCCAGCCATTTCGAAACCATCTTTGACATCGTCGATGCCGACTATATCCCCAAACCCGAACGCCAGCCTTATGACCGGTTGCTCGCACGCGATGCAATTGATCCGACGCGTGCGATCTATTTCGAGGACATGGCCAAAAACCTGCTTCCGGCAAAAGATATGGGCATGACCACCGTCTGGGTCCATACGGACGAGGAATGGGCGCAGGCCGGGCACGACGATCCCCGGATTGATCACCACACAGACAATCTGGTGCATTTCTTGCGCGAACTGGCCAACAGTCCGGTATAAAACCGCTTCCTGGCAAATTTGTCATGGTTCCAAGATTGAGCTTGCCTTCCTGATCGGGTAATTCTTTCGCGGGTCAGGATCAGGGAACCCCTACGTAAACTGGCGGAGTTGACTTCACCACAGGCTTTGACCATTCTCCGCCCGACATGAAATTAAAGCTGACCGCAAGGACTTCTGAAAATGGACAGAACAGAACTTGAAGGCGTGATCAACGTCGCTTGGGAAAACCGCGACGAAATCAGCTCTGCCACCCAGGGTGAAATCCGCAAGGCCGTCGACCAGACGCTTGCCGCACTTGATAGCGGTAAACTACGTGTCGCTGAAAAAACCGATGGCAAGTGGGTTGTCAATCAGTGGGCCAAGAAGGCGGTTCTTCTGTCCTTCCGTCTCAATGACATGACCACCATTTCCGGTGGCCCCGGCGAAAACACGAACTGGTGGGATAAGGTCCCGTCGAAATTCGAAGGGTGGGGCGAAGCCGAATTCAAAAATGCCGGTTTCCGCGCCGTACCGGGCAGCATCGTGCGCCGTTCGGCCTATGTCGCACCGGGCACCGTTTTGATGCCGTCCTTTGTGAACCTGGGCGCCTATGTTGATACCGGTGTCATGGTCGATACCTGGGCCACGGTTGGATCGTGCGCACAGATCGGTAAAAACGTTCACCTTTCCGGTGGTGCCGGTATTGGTGGCGTCCTTGAACCGCTTCAGGCTGGCCCGGTCATCATCGAAGACAACGCCTTTATCGGGGCGCGTTCGGAAATCGTCGAAGGTGTGATCGTCGAAGAAGGGGCCGTCATTTCCATGGGTGTCTTCATCGGCGCGTCGACCAAGATCATCGACCGCACCACCGGCGAGACCTTTGTCGGTCGTGTTCCAGCCTATTCGGTTGTGGTTCCGGGCAGCATTCCGGGCAAACCGTTGCCCGATGGCAAACCGGGGCCGAGCCTGTATTGCGCGGTTATCATCAAGCGTGTGGATGAAAAAACCCGTTCGAAAACTTCGATCAACGAATTGCTGCGTGACTGATTTCTGTCACCCGATTTGCCAATGATCTATAAGGGGCGAAGCGGAATACCGTTTCGCCCTTTTTTACTCGCCCAGTGTTTCAGATAAAGCATTGATAGTGGGATGCAAATCCTCGTCCATCATCACGAAGCCAAGAGAATATCAAATGTCTGCCGCCCTTGACCTTGCCCAGTCCCTGATCCGCTGCCCGTCCGTCACACCTGCGGATGCCGGTGCCCTTGATGTGTTGCAGGCTGCCCTTGAAGCACGCGGCTTTGACTGCAAACGCAAGGTATTTCACGAAGACGGCTGGGATAGCATCGACAACCTTTATGCCCGGTTGGGCACCAAAGGACGCAATTTCTGCTTCGCGGGGCATACCGATGTAGTTCCGGCAGGCGATGCCGCGGCATGGACGGTTGATCCGTTTGGCGGCGAGATAAAGGATGGCCGTCTGTTTGGGCGCGGCGCGGTTGATATGAAAACCAACATTGCCTGTTTCGTTGAGTCGGTTGATGCTTTTTTGGCGGCCCATCCTGATTTTGACGAAAGCATCAGCTTCCTGATCACCGGTGACGAAGAAGCCGATGCGGTGAACGGCACGATCAAGCTGCTGGACTGGTGTGACAAGCATGGCGAGAAACTTGATGTCTGCCTTCTCGGCGAGCCGACAAATCCGACATATCTCGGCGAAATGATGAAAGTCGGTCGCCGCGGCTCCATTACGGGGTGGCTGACGATTTATGGCGCGCAGGGGCACGTTGCCTATCCACATCTGGCCGATAACCCTGTACCGCGCATGTTAAAGGTCCTCAATGCCCTGACCGCGCACGAACTCGATCAGGGCACCCCGCATTTCCAGCCAAGCAATCTGGAAGTCACCACCATTGATGCCGGAAACCCTGCGACCAACGTGGTGCCGTCGAAGGTGAGTGCTGCATTTAATATCCGTTTCAACGACCTGCATCAGGGCGTCGATCTGGAAAAATGGATCCGTGAAACCTGTGCTGCACATGCCGGTGCCCATGACCTTAAAGTCAAGATTTCCGGCGAGGCATTTGTGTCCGAGCCGGGCAAGCTTGCAGCCCTGATTTCCGATGCTTCGGAAAAGGTTACAGGCCATCGACCGGATATGAGTACCACGGGGGGTACATCGGATGCCCGCTTTATCCACAAATATTGCGAAGTCGCCGAATTCGGTCTGGTCGGTCAAAGTATGCACAAGGTCGATGAACACGCGATGGTCGATGACATCAAAAATCTGGTCGTGATTTACGCCGATGTTCTTTCAGGGTACTTTGCAAAAGTCTGATTAAAACAAAACGCATTACAACTGGTCGGGGGAGCAGGAAAATGGCGGGGACACAAAAGGCGGCAATCCATTCAACCCGGATTGTCAAAGGTGACATCGTCCCGAAAATTTCCCTGCTTAATTCAGCAGGACAGCCCGTAGACCTGACCGATCAGTTGATTGCCGGCAATACACTTGCCCTTTGGCTGCTTGATGACAAACCGACCAAAGATACCCGACAGGAAATGGATCGGTTTCTGGATCAGGTATCGGATTGCGAGGTGCTGACTTTCCTGATCATAGGTGGGAAAAAGAGCCCCAAGAAAAGCATCAAATCAAATACCAAAGCCATCGAACTTTATGACTCGGAAAACGCTGTCAGAAAGCTTTTTGGGGTAACTGATCCATCAATACTTCTGATAGATCCCAACCATCGGCTGGTGTTCAACGCACCGCAGGCGGACATGGATAAAGGCGTTGAAGTTTGTAAAGCTATCCACGCCGGAAGCCAACCCGATCTGGTCAATCGTCAGGCTCCGGTAATGCTGCTGCATGACATTCTCGAACCGGAACTTTGTCAGGAACTGATTTCCTATTGGGAAGCCGGAGAAAAGCGGGCCGATGGTGTTTCCAAGGGTGTTGAAAACAGCAGCACGACAAAATCCGATATCAAGAAGCGCAACGATGTCGTCCTTTTGGATGAAGTGCTGTTTGAGAAAGTCAAAAGTAGACTTGTCGGACGGGTCATTCCGGAACTGTTCAAGGCCTTCCAGTTCAGAACGGCCAGCATGGAAGCCCTGCGGATCGGGTGTTATGACGCGGCCGATCAGGGACATTTTGGCCGCCATCGGGATAACCGCACGGCCTTTACAGCCCATCGGCGATTTGCCGTGTCGCTAAACCTGAACCCGATCACATATGAAGGCGGGCAGGTCCGGTTTCCGGAATATGGCCGCAGCCTTTATGCACCACCTGCCGGAGGTGCCGTGATCTTTTCCTGTTCGCTGCTGCATGAAGCAATGCCGGTCACCCAAGGCCGCCGGTTCGGAATTTTCACCTTCCTGACCGACGAAGCCGGCGCAATCGCGGAACAAAAAATGATCGCCCAACGCCAAGGCCAGATCGCCCCACTTGCGATGAAACGCTGATCGATCGTTAGATAGGGCTTTCAGCGGATTGGCGCGCAGCATTCCCCACGCTTTCTTGTGGTGATTTGAGCCGCGGCACGGTTTTTCGCACGGAGTTCAGGATCAGCTCGGCCGTTTTGTCATCAACAGCCCTGCCAAGCACCATTGCACCAACCATCATCGACAGCATCGCGGTTGCATTGATGCGGTGTTCCTTACCGATTTCATCAAGTGGCGGACTTTCAAACCAGGCATTGGCTTCTTCGCGGGTCATCGGTGCCATGCCCCGTTCCTCAAGGGCCAGTTTCGCGGCAAGCTTGCCGCATGCCCCGCGGATAACCTTGGAAAAAGCCTTCTGTGCCCGCTCGCCTGAACGGGCAACTTCGGTTGAAAGCGTTGGTAATGCACAACCCTTGCCGGGGTGATGCAGATGCTGATTTGACAGATAAAGCTCGGCAAAGGTGGTGGTCCAATCAAGTCCGAATTTTTCGGCCTTGCGCAAGCGTGACAGGATCGGTTCACCAAGAAGATCGATGCCGCTTTCGACTGTAGCGACAAACAGGTCTTCCTTGTTTTTGAAATGGGCATAAAACCCGCCGCGCGTGAGCCCGGCATCAGCCATCACCTGATCAATGGTAACATTTTCATAGCCGACCGTTTTGAAAAGCTTGGCCGCCGAGCGGATGATTTTTTGCCGCGTCTTTGGCTTGTGGTCCGGACTGTAAGGCATGCTTTGGCTCCGATTAGTGTGGCTGGAAACAAGGCTCACACATTTTTATAATATGTTCTTGAACATATTATGTAGTCCGCAATCCTGTTGGCAAGTTTCGCGCATCAAAGCCCTGTTTCGGTTTCATGCGCGTATCACTGATGCAAAGGATTTTGCGATGTCCGAGGTGATTATTTACGGCATGCCGCGCAGCAGCCTGTCGCGCACCGTCCGTATTGCCTGTATCGAGAAAGAGATTTCGTTCGAGTTTCGCACCAAGGGCATTCAAACCCCCGGCTCATCCCCTACGCCTGAATTGCTACGCTTCAACCCGTTTGGCAAGGTGCCAGTTTTGGTACATGACAGTCTGGTGCTATACGAAACAGCCGCGATCTGCCGGTATATTGACGATGTCTTTGACGGACCATTGTTACGCCCCGTGCGTCAGGACAAGGTCGCGCATATGGAACAATGGATCAGTGTCGCGCTTACCCGGCTTGATCCCCATATCCTGCGGCAATTTGTCATTCCGATGGTCTTTGCCGATGAAGAACAGCGCAACGATCCCGGCTTTGCCATACGCATGAGCCGCATGGGAGAACTGATTGCAGGAGACCTCAAGGTTCTTGATCCGCATTATGCTGGCGGCTGGTTGTTCGGCCCGCGTTTCACCATCCCCGATATGCTGATCATGCCGATGATCCACTATCTGAAAGCAATGCCCGGCGGACCGGAAATTCTGGCGGCAGTCCCGAATATCAATGCCGCTTTCAACAGTTTTCAGGCACGCCATTCAGCCGCCGCAACCGATCCGTTATTGCCCGACCGGATTTTAAGGTCGGCATAGGGACACCTAACCATCTTTTCCTTTTCGCCGATGCGCTACCTGGATCGCGCATCGGTTCTTGCAGCCGCCCCGATAAGGATGCCCCAATATGCCTTCCGATGACGGGGCGGCTGTTTTTTTTATTAAGCGAGTGGAGTCAGGGTTTCCATGTGATCGGAACATATCCCGGCAGGGCCGCGATACGGTCAAGCCATGCCAGGATGCCAGGATAGATCGACAGATCGATGTCACCCTCCTCGGCAACGTGGGTGTAGGCGTAAAGGGATATATCGGCGATGGTCAACGCATCCCCCACCAGCCAGTTATGACCCGACAGGCGTTTTTCCATAAGATCGAGCGCCTTTTTCGCGCCCGCGCGCTTCATCGGCACAAAAATGTCGGCATGTTCTGGCATGCCCTTGATCCCGACCCATGACCTTAAAACGGCAATCGTCGGTTCGTGATCATATTGTTCAAAGAATAGCCATTGCATGACCTCGGTGCGTTCCCACACATCGGTCGGCAAATAGGGTGTTCCCTCGGCAAGGTGGATCAGAATCGCATTGCTTTCGACCAGAACCCGGCCATGGTCGAATTCCAACGCAGGGATTTTGCCATTGGCATTGATCCGCGACAGAAATTCGGGCGTGCGGGTTTCACCCTTGGTGATGTCATGCTCGACCAGATCAAACGATTTGCCAAGAAGGGTTAAAAGCAAACGGATTTTGTAACCGTTTCCCGAAGGGAGAAAATCATGAAGGATCATTTCAGTATTCCTTTGGCACTTGCAAACAGCAATGGCCGGCCAGCGCCGATAATTGCCAGCGCCGATAATTGGCGCTGGCCGACTGGCAAACAATCGAATAGTTTTGACCAGACAGTTCAAATTTATTGATCATTATTTCTGATCAAAGGATGTTTCATGGATTCCGATCTGCTTCGAAGTTTTGTTGCGTTTGCCGAATGCGGCAGTTTCAATCGTGCAGCAGACCGGATAGGTCGCACCCCATCGGCCTTTTCCATGCAGATGAAACGACTGGAAGATATTGTTGGCAGTACACTGTTTGAACGGGAAGGCCGCAATGTTCTATTGACGGCGGATGGCATCACTTTTGTCGGATATGCAAGGCGTATGCTGTCGCTGCAGGACGAAGCCATGGGAAAGATGCGCGGGCAGGATAGCAGCCGCCCGATCCGGATCGGATGCCCCGATGATTACACCCAGAAAATCCTGCCGGTGGTACTGCGCGCGATACGCATGGCCCATCCCGATGCCAAATTCTTTATTTCCGTCAATCCGACAATATTGCTCCACCGGATGCTTGATCAGGGTGAACTTGATATATCCATTATCAGCCGATCAGAAAAAGGCGAAGAGGGATATTTCTTGCGTCATGAACCCGGTGTCTGGGTTTCGTCGCCGATCCACAAACAACATCTGGCGAACCCGCTATCGCTTGTTCTGCCTGCCGAAGATTGCAAATTTCATGCTTGGGCGATTGATGCCATTTCAAAGGCGGATCGTCCTTTTACTCTGTTTGCAACGACCAGACAGGCGGCATCGTTATTGCATCTGGTGCGTGACGGACTTGGTGTAGCAGCACTTGCCGCGGCAAGTGTCACGGACGAGTTTCAGATTCTTGAAAGTCGCGACGGTTTCCCGCCATTACCCGCGGTCGGGGTAGCACTGATGCTGTCAGATGCGTCGCATCCGCTTGTGGATCGGCAGCTTGCCGCAACGATCCAGAGTTTTGTGAGCGAATATATCAATGATGATAACTTGACCATCCGCGCAACCGGCTGATTGAATAGGGGATAGAGAAAAAACGTCCGCCGGAGTTTCAATAAATGACAAGTTTGGCCGCAAAGGTCGATGTGCTTCTGGCGCAGGAGAAGTGGCACGAAGAACGCAAAGCCCTACGAGCAATCATTCTTGAATGTGGCCTGACCGAAGACGTCAAATGGGGCAACCTTTGCTATACGTTCAAGAGCAGCAATATCCTGATGATTTACGGGATGAAGGATGATTGTGCGCTTGGATTTTTCAAGGGTGCACTGATGGATGATCCAGAGGATATCCTTGCCAAACCGGGCGAAAATTCGCAGGCCATGCGCCGCATTCATTTCGCTTCGGCTCCGGAAATCACTGCCAAAGAAAACATTCTGAAGGCCTACATAAAGGCAGCAATCGAAGTGGAGAAATCGGGACTCAAGATCGAGTTCAGCGAAAAGAACAAGCTTGAACTTCCGGCAGAGCTTCTGAAAAAATTTGCCGAAAATCCCGATCTCGAACGTGCTTTCAATGCGCTGACACCGGGTCGGCAACGGGGATACAACCTTCATTTTTCCGGTGCCAAACAATCGGCCACGCGTACATCCCGAATCGAGAAATGTGTGCCTCGTATTATGGAAGGCAGAGGCCTTCAGGATCGTTAGGCATAACAAGATGACTTGACCGGACAACGGGCAAACTGTTTGGATGCGCGTCCCGTAAACGCCTTAACTATTGGATGCCATGACCACCAAATCACGCCTGAGTATCTGCACGACCTGCACGTCATCCTCGGCCAAGGGAGCTACCGATCCCCGGCATGGCAGAGAGCTTTTTGATAAAATGGTCGAAAGCTGCGCTAAGCAAGATATGCCATTTGATATCAGAGCCGTCGAATGCCTGACCAATTGCAAATCGGGCTGCTCAGTTGCGCTTAGCGGGCCGGGTAAATGGGGATATGTTTATGGCAATCTTGATACCGGCATGATCGATGATCTTTGCGAACTCGGCCGTCGATATGCCGGGACAAATGACGGTATCGTACCATGGCGTGAACGACCTGAAAGTCTGCGGCGCAATGTTATCGCGCGCATTCCGCCGCTAGACTGAACATCATGAAATTCACCGCGGAAAGATCAAGGTTTGGAAAGGTTCTGATGCAAATCGCGCCAGTTGTTCGCGATATTCCCCTTGGTGTGTAAAACGCGAATCAGATCGTTGAATTCCTTGACCGGGATCACTGATTTTTCTGACATCACAGAAACCAGATCATAGCTTGAATCGGGTTTCGGCCCGATGAATACCTGTTCGGACAGTTCAGGCTGCGCCTGAAAGGTTCGGGCAAGAAATCCTGCGGAAACGATACCAACATCGCCAGAACCAGACAGCAATTCTTCCAGTACCTGCTGTTCGTTGTAAAGCAACGAAACATTGAAATTGTCGCGAAGATAATCCGGGTTGGAATTGAAGCCGGAAAATCCGTAATGGAAACCCAGCACGCACAGAATATTGCGCGAGGTTACCTCGTCGAACCAGCTTGGCCCTGGAATGTCCCTTCGCCGTGCGACATACAGGTCATGTTCCGTCACGATCGGATCGGAAAACACAACATTCTGATCGTCCCATTCCCAATCGGAACTTTCGAGCAGAACCATATCGAACGCGCCTGCAGCCAGATCGCTGTATCGACGGCGCGATGACGTTTCGACAAGTTCGAAAAAATACGTTGATTGGATCGCGTTCAGAGCCGCGATCAGTTCGGGCGCAAATCCGGCTGGTTTATCGCCTTCAAAAAAATAGACAACGCCATATTCATAGCTGCCTACCCTGACATTTATCGGATCCTTTGCTTTGGCATCTGCTGAAAAGGCAATCGCCAACCATGCCGATCCCATCAGACTGCCAAACCACCGAAACATTCGCTTCATCCGAAGACTGATCCTTTCTCCCATCCGGTTATTGACCGGGCTGCAATGGCATTCCAGACCATCACAGTACGGTGAATACTTCTCTATATGCGTCCTTCGCACCAGTTTTCCAGAAGGTAACGCGCAATAGAAATGGGACGGGGAAGATTGATGCCTTTTTCCGGTAGAGCGGCAACTTCGTCACGATGCACCCACATCGCAAATTCAATTTCCTTTTCATCAGCGACGATGTCGGTCGTTTCTGCCTCGGCGATAAAGCCAAGCATCAAGGACCCGGGGAAAGGCCATGGTTGAGATGCAATATAGCGTGCACGTTTGATGCGTATCCCGACTTCTTCGAACACCTCGCGCGCAACGGCCTGTTCAAGCGTTTCACCCGGTTCGACAAACCCGGCAAGCACGGAAACGGTACCGGGGAGGAATTGCGGAGAACGTGCCAACAAGACATGGTCATTGTGATGGATCAGCATGATCACCGCAGGATCAGTTCGTGGAAAATGCGGTGTGCCACAAGCCGAATTGCTGCATTGCAGGCGGTAACCAGCTTCCATAACGTGGTTGGGATGACCACAGACACCACAAAAACGGTGTTTCTGGTGCCAGTTGAAAATGGCACGAGCTTGGGCGGCCAGGGCGGCTTCGTCTTCAGAAAGAGCGGCCATGCGGCTTCGCATATCGCCAAAACCGCCGCCAAGCCGACGAATGGCATCATCACGGTCGGAAATAACCGGTTCGATATCAATCGCGATGACCGCCTCGCCGCCCTGTCGACCGATATAGATCCAGTTTGCCCGTTCGATTTCGAGATCAAGATGCGGCAATGCCGGGCCCCCCACAACGACCAGTTCATGCTCGTTCATGTCTTCGGGCCAGGCAAAAAGCGGATCACCGCCATGGCAAATCATGATTCTGATAGTTTCTTCGGCCAGCAGCAGTTCACGCCAGTTTTCCCGGGTGCGCAACCGGGCATCGCGATCCAGATCTGTTGCTTCGTAAAACAGCCTGTCCATTTCGGGGCAATTCCTTGGTTGGATCCACCAGAGCCGGGGTCGAGTCCCGTAATTCAATATGGTGGGTCAGCATATTCAGGTGACAGGCATCGACATTAGCGCGACCAAACCCGCCGTCAAAGCCACGATCACGCGATTTATGAAAAAATCAAAGCCGGGCCTTGCGTTTTACGGTTCCTTGCGCGATATAGGGGGCGAGAGGCTGGCCGTGGACGGACCGCTCGCCAACCCGGTCAGGACCGGAAGGTAGCAGCCGTAACGAGTTTTTCCGGGTCGCGGTTCAGTCTCTCACCCTTTGCATCCCCCAAAATCACACGTTTCCGCCATGCTTTGCAGCATCCTGCCTGCAATGGAATTTTGTGTGGGAAATTTCCCACTTGGTCTTTCCCATGCGGGGGCGAAGCTGCTAAAACCAAAGCACATTGAAACATGCCGGACCGGATGAATGACGGATCAGATCGACAGCACCGAAACGTCAGCACCAGAAACGCCCGAGGCTGAGGCGCCAGAGCTTAATATGGAACAGGAACCCGCTGCAGCGGCACCCGCATCTGTGACTGCGCCAAAGACCGAAGAAGCGCCCAAAAGCGAATATCAGGTTCTTGCCCGCAAATATCGCCCGAAAACCTTTGACGAGCTGATCGGCCACGGGCCGATGGTCAAGACGCTGTCAAACGCGCTTGAAAGCGGACGTCTGGCGCATGCCTTTGTTCTGACCGGGGTACGCGGGATCGGTAAAACCACCACCGCCCGTATTATTGCGCGTGCGCTGAACTGCATCGGACCGGATGGCAAAGGCAATGCCACCATCGAGCCATGCGGTGTTTGCGAACATTGCCGCGCGATTGCCGAAGACCGTCATGTCGACGTTCTGGAAATGGATGCCGCGTCACGTACCGGTGTTGACGATATTCGCGAACTGATCGAAGGCGTTCGTTATCGCCCGACATCGGCCCGCTACAAAATTTACATCATCGACGAAGTGCACATGCTATCGAAAAGTGCGTTTAACGCGCTTTTGAAAACGCTGGAAGAACCGCCAGAGCATGTGAAATTCATCTTTGCGACCACAGAAATCCGCAAAATTCCGATTACGGTTCTTTCGCGTTGCCAGCGTTTTGATTTGCGCCGGGTTCAGACCGATGAACTGGCCGCCCATTACAAACGCATCGCCGACCTTGAACATGCCGATATCGAGGACGAGGCGCTTGCGCTAATTGCGCGCGCCGCTGACGGGTCGGTTCGTGACGGCATGAGCCTTCTGGATCAGGCGATTTCGCATGGGGCGGGCAAAGTCACCACCCAGCAGGTCCGCGACATGCTGGGCCTGTCCGACAGGTCGCGGATTTTTGATCTGTTTGATCAGACCATGAAGGGCGAGATCAACGAAGCGCTGGAATTGCTGGGTGCACAATATGCACTAGGCGGCGATCCTGCCGTAATGTTGCAGGATATGCTTGATCTGACCCACTGGCTGACACGTGTGAAACTGTCGCCCGAGGCGGCAAATGATCCCGGCGTATCGCAGATAGAACGTGACCGCGGCAAGGAAATCGCCGCCAAACTTGCCATGCCGCAGCTAACTCGTGCATGGCAGATGCTGCTTAAAGGGCTTGAAGAAACCCGCATTGCACCAAGTCCGATACAGGCCGCCGAAATGATCCTGATCCGGCTGGCTTATGCCGCGGAAATGCCCCCCCCGGGCGATCTGATCAAGAAACTGCGCAATGATCTGAACAAATCCGGTCATGCCCCGCAAGGCGGTGGTGGCGGCAATGGTGGTGGCGGACCGGGACCGCGCATGCAGGTGGTTAATGGTGGCGGTGCCGCGGTTGCCCATGCCCGCCCTGATCCGCTGGGTGAACCCGAGCAGGCCCCGCAGCAGGCTTATGCCAAGCTGCCCGAAACCTTTGCCGAAGTCGCCGAATTGCTGTCGAAAGAGCGGGAAACAACCGCACTTGCGATCCAGCTTAAAAATTATATGCATCTGGTGAAATACGAACCGGGTCGCATTGAATTCCGTCCGGCGCGCGGAGCGCGTGCGGATTTGTCGAGCCAGCTTATCAAAACCCTGAACAATCTGACCGGTCATCGCTGGTTGGTCAGTGTTTCGGAACGCGAAGAAGGTGCGCCGACACTTAAGGAACAGGAACTCGAGGACCTTGAACAGCGCAAGGCGGATGCATCGCTTGATCCGCTGGTCAAGGCGATCCTTGACGGATTACCCAAGGCAAAAATCGTTGCCGTCCACCTGCCACCGGGACAGGAAGAAACCGAAGGCGAAGGGGACGAAAGCGGTTCCGTTTACGATGATGCGTTTTATCTCGAAGGAGACGACGAGCTATGAAGAACCTTGCAGGGATGCTGAAACAGGCCCAGCAAATGCAGTCCAAAATGCAGGAAATGCAGGAAGGACTTGTTGCACTTGAAATCGAAGGCCAGTCCGGGGCAGGCATGGTCAAGGTCATGCTAAACGGCAAGGGCGAGATGCGTGGCCTGAAACTCGACAAAAGCATTGTCGATCCCGAAGACACCGAAGTCCTCGAAGACCTGATCGTCGCGGCCTATAACGACGCCAAGGTGAAGGTCGAAGCCGCCGTTCAGGACAAAATGAAAGATGTCACCGGCGGGCTGAACCTGCCAGAAGGTTTCAAACTTCCGTTCTGAGTGGCAAACCCGATAGCAAGTTGCGGCTATGCCGCATAAAACAAAGGGTGGCATTGCGCCGCCCTTTGTTTTTGATACAAGCTATCAGAGACACCAATCAAAAGATCAACCGCAAGACGGGACCATCATGAACGGACGGGAAATCGAAAATCTGATCAAGCTTCTGTCACGGCTGCCAGGGTTTGGGCCACGGTCGGCACGGCGTGCGGTTTTGCAGATGCTCAAAAAGCCCGAAACTCTGATGATCCCGTTATCCCACGCGCTTGAAGAAACCGCCAACGCCATGACCAATTGCGGCATTTGCGGCAATATTGATGTTGTCGATCCGTGCCATATCTGTGCCGACCGCAATCGCACCCGCGACGCGATTTGCGTGGTCGAGGAAGTTCAGGATCTTTGGGCGCTGGAACGTGCCGGGGCGTTCAAGGGGCAATATCATGTTCTGGGCGGGACATTGTCGCCGCTTGACGGGGTCGGGCCGGATGATCTGCGCATTGATCAGTTGATCGAACGGGCACGCGACGAAGCCGTAACCGAAGTAATCCTTGCGACCAATGCCACGGTCGATGGCCAGACCACCGCACATTACATTACCGAACGGCTGATTGAAACCGGGGTCAAGGTTACACGCCTGGCGCACGGGGTCCCGGTTGGCGGCGAACTTGATTACCTTGATGACGGCACGCTGGCCGCAGCCCTTCGATCACGCAGCGTAGTTTGATCGCAAACCGTTCATGAAAACAGAAAGGCAGCATTCAATGCTGCCTCAGGATATTGATAAATATACCTTTTCGGTCACGCAGCGCATCGACCGGGAACTTTTTCCGGCTTTTTTGAAAAAAGTTCTTGATTTGTTCTTTTGGTTGTGTCATAAAGATAAAGTCTACAGGACAAATGGGTCCGGAGACAAAACCCCCAAAGCGTGATCCGCTTTTGCGGGTTTTTTGCGTTTCGGGCGGCAAAACAGGAATGAGACGATGACAGAGCAGCGATCTGACGGGATGAAATGGCGGGGGCGGCGTCGCCAGAGGAGCATCACTGGCACATGGAAAAGCCATTACGGTGGTGGTGCGTTTGGGCCGTGAGGCCGTCGGATATTTGCGAAAAACGGGTGTTTATCATGACGGGAGAAATGTGTCCTTGGGGCAAGGGCGTTTGTTCGGGGCTGGGATAGCCGGGGCGAGGTGAAGCTGGTTAGGTCCAGCTCAGTCCAGTCCGGGTCCAGTTCGGGGCCAGTCCGGTCAGTGAAGCGTGACAATGCCGAGAATCAGCGGGCCCGAATTGCGCCCGGATTGGATCGGCACGGGGTCGGCTGGCAGGATCGGTTGTCAGCGGGCCGATGGTGCGTCGGACATGCCGAAAGGCCGGTCATCGATGGCGGGATTTGTGTGCCTGCCATTCGGCAACGCTGTGGCCCTTGGGGTGAGGTGCGTTTTGGGGCAACCGAGAGCGAGCGTCGTTCGGGGCAGCGGGGGCCGTCC
>NZ_JPWA01000031.1 GCF_003326475.1 Thalassospira xianhensis MCCC 1A02616
GGCGGTGTGGTCGCGGCCATGATCGGCAAACGATATTCCGGTGAATTGCAGGACGAACTGGATCATGGCGGGTTGCTGCTTTGGGTACAGACACCCGACGAAACAAAGGAAACCCGCGCCAAAGACATCCTTGCCCGGCATCAGGCCAAACTGATCGGCACCCACGAGGTGGCAAACCCGCACACCAAGCGCGATATGCTGTGACCACCTGCCCTGAATAACCGTCGACAAAAGAAGCCCCCGGCAAATGCCTGTGGGGCTTTCTTTTTTCTGGTCTGTATCGCACGATCCCACTAAATTCACCCGCTCTGCCACCGCATTTCCCATCCATCCGTTTTACCTGTTTGACGGAGCCACCATGCTGCGCGATATCTCGCCCCAAAATCTGTTCATGGGCATTCTTGCTGCCTTTGTCGGATCGGCCAGTTCCTTTGCTGTCGTTCTTCAGGGGCTTGGTGCCGTTGGCGCAACGCCCGATCAGGCGGCATCGGGCCTGATGGCGCTATCGGTCGCCATGGGGCTGTGCTCGATCTATCTGTCATTGCGTACCCGCATGCCGATCAGCATCGCATGGTCCACCCCCGGTGCGGCATTGCTGGCAACGTCCGGTGCAATTGACGGCGGTTTTGCCGTGGCCGTCGGGGCGTTTATCATTTGCGCGATCCTGATCATCATCTGCGGCATCTGGAAGCCGTTGGGCCGTGCGGTTGCCGCCATTCCCGCCCCGCTTGCCAATGCCATGCTGGCTGGTGTGTTGCTGGGTCTGTGTCTGGCACCGATCAAGGCGGTTGCGTTCAATCCACTTCTGGGCCTGCCGATTGTCATTGCCTGGCTGGTGGTCGGGCGGATTAATCGCCTGTTTGCCGTGCCTGCCGCCTTGCTGGCCTTCATCATTGTCATGGTGGTCGGCGTGGACTTCCCCGAAAACACGCTTGGCAGTCTTGGCGGGGCCATCGTGCCGCCGGTCGAATTCGTCATGCCGGAATTCACACTGGCCGGTCTGGTGGGTATTGCCCTGCCTTTGTTTATCGTCACCATGGCATCACAAAACATTCCCGGCACGGCAGTTTTGCGCGCCAATAACTATGATACCCCGCCCGGCCCGCTTTTTGCCGTGACCGGCTTTTTCTCGTTACTTGCCGCCCCCTTTGGCGGACACGCCGTCAACCTTGCCGCGATCATTGCCGCCCTGTGTGCAGGCGAGGATGCCCATCCCGATCCGAAAAAACGGTATTGGGCCGCGGCCTTTGGCGGGGTGTTTTACATCCTGTTCGGATTGCTGGCCGGGCTTGTCACCGCCTTTGTCAGTCTGGCTCCCTCGATCCTGATCGAAGCGGTCGCGGGCCTCGCCCTGATCGGGGCATTTTCCGGATCGGTGGTTGCCGCCTTCAAGGATGATGACGCGCGCGAAGCCGCCGCCGTAACCTTCCTTGTCACCGCCGCCGGTCTATCCTTTTTCGGGGTTGCTGGGGCCTTCTGGGGATTGCTGGCCGGTGGGCTGATCTATTTCCTGACCCATCTGCGCAAAGATAAAACCGGCTAAAACAAAAGGCCCTGCCGATTATCAGCAGGGCCTTTTTTAGTGGCGCAGTCAAAAATCATTCCGGCTGCGGGATCGTCAGGTTGCCATTGGCATCCAGTTCCCAGAACGGGTTATACGCCACTTCCCAGGCATGCCCGTCCGGATCGCGGAAATATCCCGAATACCCGCCCCAGAACACCTTTTCCGCCGGTTTCTGGATGGCGGCACCGGCTTTCTTTGCCTCTGCCATCACTGCATCGACTTCGGCCTCGTCACGTGCGTTATAGGCAATCGTCAGACCAGCAAAACGGGCACCGGTATCATCATCAAACTGCCCGTCCTTGATCAGGTCCGCCCGGCCAAACAGGCCAAGCGCCAGCCCGTTGGACAACTGATAGAAAACCACCTGTCCCTCGACCATCTGGGTGACTTTCCAGCCAAGCCCGTCCTCGTAAAAACGCCGCGACCGGTCAAGGTCGGCCACGCCAAGTGTAATCAGCGATACACGTTGATCCATTTCATGCTCCAACTCTCAGGGCCTTGACCCTAAAGCACCCAAAACCCGCGCCGACCTTAACACCCGACTTTGATGTTGCCGAGGATAGACTCGATCACATCGGCAATTTCGCACCGCAGCACGCCCGCAATAAAATTGCGCGCAAATCGGTACCGGAATAAGTAAATATCAAGTTGACCCAACGTCAACCAGTGCAATCAGGCGTTTTGCACATTGCAATGCGAGTTGATTTGAAAAAAGGTCAGCATTCATTACCATTATTCCGTCAGACAGCGATCCGTCCCGACCAAACGCCAAAGCCGGAACGCCAATGACAGCAAAGAGAATTTTACGGGCCATACCAAAAAGCTGCGCGTAAACTTATATCAATAAAAGCAGCGCAACTGGCCCACACGACCCCGCAATCAGAGAGAGATCCCGAGGGAGACTGGTCATGGCACAATTGGCGGCAATTAGCCTTGATGACAAATATACGCTTGAAGAAGGCCGGGTCTATTTGACCGGTATTCAGGCGTTGGTTCGATTGCCCCTGATGCAGCGCCAGCTTGACGCGCGCGCAGGCCTGAACACTGCCGGATGTATTTCCGGTTATCGCGGGTCACCACTGGGCGGCCTTGATCAGCAGCTTTGGCGCGCCAAAAAATTCCTGACCAGACAGCAGATCGAATTTCAGGCCGGTGTGAACGAAGACCTTGCCGCCACCGTCGTCTGGGGCAGCCAGCAGGTCAATATGTACAAGGACGCCAAATATGATGGCGTCTTTGGCATGTGGTACGGCAAGGGGCCGGGTGTTGACCGCTCAGGTGATGTTTTCAAACACGCCAACTATGCCGGCACGTCAAAACATGGCGGCGTTCTGGTTCTGGCCGGCGATGACCATTCCTGCAAATCATCCACCCTGCCCCATCAGACCGAATATGCCTTTATCGATGCGCAAATCCCGGTTCTGAACCCGTCCGGGGTTCAGGATATCCTTGATTTCGGGATTCATGGCTGGGCCATGAGCCGCTATTCCGGTTGCTGGGTTGCGATGAAAACCATCGCCGAAACGGTTGAAAGTTCGGCTGCCGTCGATGTCGCACCGGATCGCATCACGCCGATCATCCCCGATAATTTTGCCATGCCCGAAGGCGGGCTCCATATCCGTTGGCCCGACACGCCAAAGGATCAGGAACACCGCCTGATGAAATACAAACTCTATGCCGCCCTTGCCTATGCGCGCGCCAACAAGCTGAACAAAACCGTGATCGACAGCCCGAATGCACGGCTTGGCATCATCACCACCGGCAAGGCCTATCTCGATGTCATGCAGGCATTCGATGACCTTGGCATATCCGAAGCCGATGCCGCAAAAATCGGCATTCGCGTGCTGAAAGTCGGCATGAGCTGGCCGCTCAATCGCGACGATGTGCGCGAATTTGCCATGGGCCTTGAGGAAATCATCGTCGTTGAGGAAAAACGCGCGGTGATGGAAAACCAGGTCAAGGAACAGCTTTATAACTGGCGCGAAGATGTCCGCCCGACCGTGATCGGCAAATTCGATGAAAAGGGCGAATGGATTCTGCCCTCGATGGATGAACTGACCCCGGCGCGCATCGCCGTTGTCCTGGCAGAACGCATCAAACGTTTCTATGACAGCCCGAAAATCCACGAACGCATCGACTGGCTGGAACAGAAAGAACGCGAAATCGCCGAACCGCGCCCGGATGTTGCCCGCATTCCGTGGTTCTGCCCGGGTTGCCCGCATAACAGCTCCACCAAGGTCCCCGAAGGCAGCCGTGCCATGGCCGGGATCGGGTGCCATTACATGGTCAACTGGATGGACCGTTCAACCGAAACCTTTACCCATATGGGCGGCGAAGGTGTCACCTGGATCGGGCAGGCCCCCTTTACCAACACAAAGCACGTTTTCCAGAATCTCGGTGACGGCACCTATTACCACTCCGGGTCGCTTGCGGTGCGCGCCGCCGTCGCGGCCGGTGTCAACATCACCTATAAAATCCTGTTTAACGATGCGGTTGCCATGACTGGGGGCCAACCGGTTGACGGTCCGCTGACCGTACCGCAGATCACCCGCCAGATGGCCGATGAAGGCGTTAAACGCATCATCGTTCTGTCCGATGAACCCTATAAATATCCGGTCGCATCGCATTTCGCCGACGGTGTCGATATCCGCCACCGCGACGAACTGGACAATACCCAGAAAGAACTGCGCGAAATCGAAGGTGTGACCATCCTGATCTTTGATCAGACCTGTGCGGCTGAAAAACGCCGCCGCCGCAAACGCAAACTGATGGTCGATCCACCCAAACGCGTCTTCATCAATGATCTGGTCTGCGAGGGTTGTGGCGATTGTGGTGAAAAATCCAACTGCTTGGCCGTCGTGCCGGTCGAAACCGAATTTGGCCGCAAACGCGCCATTGACCAGTCGGCCTGTAACAAGGATTTTTCCTGCCTGAATGGCTTCTGCCCAAGCTTTGTCACCATCGAAGGCGGATCGCTGCGCAAACCCGAAGCCGCCGCCAAAAGCGGTAATGCGGGCGATGCCATCTTTGCCAGCCTGCCGCGTCCGACCCTGCCCGATATCACCGATCCGTGGTCAGTTCTGATCACGGGTGTTGGTGGCACGGGTGTCGTTACCATCGGTGCCCTGCTTGGAATGGCCGCCCATATCGAGGGCAAGGGCATTGTCGGTCTTGATATGGCGGGGTTGGCGCAAAAGGGCGGTGCGGTTGTAAGTCATATCCGCTTTGCCGATACGCAGGAAAAACTCCATGCCGCACGCATTCCGGCGGGCGAAGCCAATGTGGTGCTGGGCTGTGATCTTCTGGTCGCGGCAAGCTTCGAAGGCCTTGCCAAGATGCGCCGCAACTTTACCCAGGCGGTCATCAACACCCACGAAACCGTCACCGGTGCCTTCACCCGCAACCCCGATTTCCAGTTGAAATCGAACGAACATATGAAGGTCATTTCCGATGCATGCGGTGCTGATGCGGTGAACTTTGTCGAAGGCAGCGATATCGCCACCCGCCTGATGGGCAATTCGATTGCCACCAACCTGTTCATGCTTGGTGTCGCATGGCAGCGCGGCCTGATCCCGATCACCGAAGAAGCCCTGATGCAGGCGATTGATCTGAACGGTGTCGCGATTGATATGAACAAGCAGTCCTTCTATTGGGGCCGCCTGTTTGCCCATGATCCGAAACGCGTGCTTGATGTCATCGGTCCGAACGAGACCGAGGCACACCCGATTGCCACCACGCTTTCGGATATCATCGCCAAACGCAAAGCCTTCCTGACCGATTATCAGAACGCGGCCTACGCCAACCGGTTTGCCGCACTGGTCGACAGGGTTGCGGCGGCGGAAAAACGCCTTGATGGGGGTGATGATCTGGCCCGGACGGTGGCGAAATATTACTTCAAACTGCTCGCCTACAAGGACGAGTATGAAGTCGCCCGTCTTTATACCGATCCGGCCTTCAGGGCCAAACTCGCCAAGAACTTCACCGGCGATTACAAAATCCGGTTCCATCTGGCCCCACCGGCCCTTGCCGACAGGGACCCGGAAACCGGCCACCTGAAAAAGCAGGCCTTTGGCCCCTGGATGATGAATGCCTTTGGCATTCTTGCGAAATTCAAATTCCTGCGCGGCACGGCACTCGATCCGTTCGGTCGTACCCATGAACGCAAAATGGAACGTCAATTGATTGCCGATTACGAGGCACTGGTGGACGAGGTCATCACTGGCCTTAACCATGACAATGCCCGGATTGCCAACGCCCTTCTGGCCCTGCCCGAACAGATCCGGGGTTATGGCCATATCAAGGATGGCAATATCGACAAGGTCAAAACCCGCGAGGCCGAACTGCTTGAACAGTTCCGCAACCCGCCGGAACATCTGAAAGCCGCGGAATAATCCGCTTGGCAAAATCTGCCAGAAAACAAAGGGGCCGCATGATCAGCGGCCCCTTTTTTTATGTTGATGTTACGCCAGTCGCGGCCGTGGCCCGCCCAGCGGGAAATGCAGATCGGGCAGAACCCGTGCCGCCCGACGGCGCAGATCACGCACCGGATGTTCGCGAATCTGCCGACTGCGGTAACTGGCAATCATGTCATCGGTCGCCTGATAGCCATCGTCAATCCCGCGATCAAGGTTCTCCCACGTCCAGTCGTAATTGATATGCGGCGAAACCGGGATTTCGATGATGTCGATCTTCCGCCCGCTTTCGGCGACTTCACGTTTGAAGGCCTTGACGGCATCCTCGCTTGCCGATGCGGCAAACAGCATGATCAGGTTGTTAAGCGCGTCATAAAGATTTTCCGGCTGACGCACCTGCTTAAGGTCCAGAATACGGCTGACCCAGACTTCCTCGACATCGGGATGATGGCGCAGGAAATCAAAGAAATTGACCGTATCAACCGTCGCCCCCTCGCAATAGGTATCGCCGTTTATTTCAACCGGTTCCTCGATAAACGGCAGGGCCGAACAGGCACACAGCGTCTGCGCATTCATCTGCGGCAGATTGTAATGATCGGGCTTGTTGGTAAACAGCTCTAACCGCTGCTGTGTCAGGTTATAGGCGTTATGGAACAGAGCCGGTTTATCAGGCTGATACAACCGGTCGAAATCAAGCCGATCCAGAAACATGCTGTCTGGCGAATAGATTTTCGCCAATCCCTTGGTCTTGGTCTGGTACATCGCACCGACCATAAAGCGCGACAGCGGATTGACCGCCAGAATACCGTTCAACAGCACATCGTTAAGGTTATGGGGTGTCCAGTATTTCGGATTGCCCATGAAATGGCGGACATGCTCGGCGGCCTCACCGATGGCTTCGGGGACGATCAGCCCCTGATAGCTGCCCGGATTAAAGAAATAGGAAAGCCGGTTGGCGAAATCGGAAAAGAAATCCGGCGCAAAGGCCGATGCAATCGGAAAGCGTTCATAAACGCTTGCCGGGCGGAATATCTTGCGGAAGAACCCGATGGTTTGATCAAGTTCCTGTCCCTCGTCCGCCTGATGCCAGGCCACCGAAAGCCACGCACCGATGCAGGCAGATGACCAGATATCGAACGTGATATCAGGTTCCTGCTGAAGTCGTTTCAGAACCCCGATACTTAATCCGACGGCAGGTCCACCGCCGGACAAAAAGATTGCCCGCTTGATTTTTCTCACAGCTATCTCCCACTCATTTGTCGTTAAACGACTGAACACCCGAACGCTGCGTTGGAATAACGCCGCAGTTGCCAGCGCTTCCACCCAGGAGATATCAGCCCGTCTTGCGCGAGCCTCTGAAGCTGAGAAGCATTATAACCTATTCAATATTTAAGATAATTTACCATTCGACATCAAACTTATGAAAGTTTGGAACAAATATAGACCATCGAATAGTGTGAAAACCCAAATATCTATACCAGTAAAATGCTTCGTAACTTTTATTTCACTATTTGTGTGATGACCGTCACAGGAAAAAGTATACTTCCGTGATTGCCACATTACAAAACGAAGAAGGCCGCCAATTTGGCGACCTTCTGTAATCACGGGATTCGACGATCCGTTATTCGTAATAACCGACCATGAAGATTTTGCCGTCATGCGGCTTTACCCAGGTTTTCTTTTCGGCAAGTTTCTTGGTTTCCGGGTGGGTCCAGGTATAGTTGGACCAACCACCATCCGGGTTCGTCTTGCCGGTTTCCACCATGTCACGAATGATGAAATTGCTGTTCACATCCTGAAGGTCCCAGATTTTCGGATTGTTGATCAGCTTCGGATTGATCGCATGGGTCAGGAACGTGCCCTTTTCGCCGTCGGCAACAATCACATAATACTCGTCAAAAACATATTCGCCGTCCTTGTCGTTGAAGGTGGCAAAGGACTGATCCTGGCCAACTTCGTCATAAAGTGCGATGGCCTTATCAACCAGCCCCTGTGCGGTTGCCGCCTTGTCCTGGGCCTGTGCAAGGCCGGTGGTCAGGCAAAGTGCGGTCATGGCAGATACAAAAAGACGCATAAGTGTTTTCATCAGGTAATCCCCTTTGATGAACCTGTTGGAAGAAAAATGGAAAATGGATCAGACCGCCCGCAAACGGGCGACAAGCCCGTCCACGGATGAACTCAGACCGGTCATCTGACGGCCAAGTTCACCGGTTGCCTGCCCGACGGAATCGGCTGACTCGCGTGTGGCACGGGCGATTTCACGCACATCGCCAATCCCGCCTGAAACGGTTTCGGCGTAACCGGCGGCTTCCGAAATGCTGTTGCTGATCTGGCCGGTGGCCGTCCCCTGCTCCAGCACCGCGTCGGCAATGGCTTTAAGGATACCGTTGACGTCATTGACGCTGGCAACAATCGTCTGGATCGCCTCGACCGCAAGAACGGTTTCGGTGCGGACATTGGCGATTTCGGATGCGATTTCCTCGGTCGACCGTGCCGTCTGGCTGGCAAGGTTCTTGACCTCGTTGGCTACAACGGCAAAGCCCTTTCCGGCATCCCCGGCACGGGCCGATTCAATCGTCGCGTTAAGTGCTAAAAGATTGGTCTGTTCGGCAATATTGCCAATCAATGCCGCCACATCCTCGATCCGGACACTGGCTTCTTCAAGCTTGCGGATTTTGGCATCCGCATCCAGTGCCTGCTCGCTTGCGGCCTGTGCGCGTCGGCTACTTTCCTGGATTTCATTGCTGATCTGGGAAATGGCGGCCGCAAGGCTGTTGGCAGCCTCTGAAATCTCGCCCATATTGCGGCTTGATTTACCCGATGCATCATAGGCATTCTCGCTTTGCTGATCGGTGCGTTCGGCATTGGTCAACATCGCACTGGCCGATGCACCGATTTCCTCGATTGCAGCACTGACCGCAGTTGCCGTTCCCTGCACCGATGTTTCGATCTCGGCGGCAAGTTCCTGCATAATATGGCGTTTTTCCTCGGCCGCCTTGGCTTCGTCTTCTATGCGTTTGCGCTCGGCTTCCTGCAAACTTTCTGCATTCTGGCGGAAGATTTCAACCGCGCCTGCCATGCTGCCCATTTCATCGGTCCGTCCGGTAAAGGGCACGTCGATATCGGCCCTCCCATCGGCAAGTTCCCGCATGGTCGCCGTCAACCGCTTGACCGGCACACCAATCACCCGTGTGATGGCAAAACTGATCAACACCATCGCAAGCACGGCGACAACCGATGCAATGATTGTCTGGTTCTGGGCTGCCATGCCGGCTGCCATCGCATCCGAACTGGCAACATCCATGCGGTTTTCCGCCGTTTCACGAAGCTCCGCCAATGTCGTCATCAGGCTTTCGTAATCCGACTGTGCCGACCACGAAAAACTCAGCGCCCCGGTATACTCGATATCAAGCATCCCCAGAACCTGATCGATTTTGGCAAGGTAATCTTCGTAAAGCTTGGCCGCGCCTTCCGCAATCTCGCGTTCCGGCCCCGGCAGATTCTGATCACCCAGCATCTGGGTAAAGGCATCGCGCGCCGCCGTAATCTGCGACTGCAATTCCGCATTCACGCTGCTCATGCGGTCTTCGTCAACGCCTGCCGCCGACCACGACAGCAGGCGATAAACCGTCTGATGAACCTTGGTGACATTACGGTCGATATTGCCGATATCGCGAACCTCCGGATAGGCCTCCGAAACGGCAAATTCCAGACCGTTGCTAAGTGATACAATCGCGCGTCCCCCGATGACGCCCACAATGGCAATGGCGATAACCCCGATCAGCGGCAGGACCGCCAATTTGGTACCAATATTCAGATTGACGAAAGTTTTCATTCTGTAACGTTCTAACCAATTGTAACTACAAGGATATCAGGCAACTGCCCCAACAGTTTCCCGGAAGGTGGTGACTATGGCGTCACCCTTGTTTTTGCGATGTCCCTTAACCACGTCATTGGCAACACAACGATCATCCTCCGGCCCCATTCCGCCAGATGCGAAATGCGTGCGCGGCAAATGCCGATTGTTTGTTTTTATTGAAAATCTGAAGACATGCCGGGCGTGGATAGCCACAGACAGGTGTGCAGCCCCGCACCGGATAAAGTTCGGATCGGCATACCGGATGCAACGCCCCCGCGCCCCGATGCCATCCCCCGATACAAGCCCAAGGCTTGCAGCCGCTCTCGCAGCACGTCCCATCCCCGCCATCGTACCCCCACGATCCGACAGGCGCGCAAAAATGCACCCCGTCATACAGGTTTCCGCGGCATAAACCGATCTTGATCGTTTCCAGGGATATTTTCTTCTATCACCTGACCGCGCGGCAGAGTGTAGTCAGCGACCACTAGCGCAACCAAGTGACATGTTTGTTAGGATATTAGTTCAAAAATGAGACAAGAAATACTACCCTAAGGTATCCATTCCCTATCGGGGTATCGTATAAGTATTACATAACAAAGACTTATACATTCACAGATTTATACTGTTTTCTAATTTAGTTTTTCATACTTTACAGAACGAAGATTTCACTGTCCGCTTCCGGAGTCATCCGGCCTGCTGCCGTCCTTCCGAATGAAATCAGTAATTTCTTTCTGCGCGCTGCTGACAGTTTCTGATCCGGCTCCGGCGCGGGGCGCACAATGGCCGCCTCAAACCGGTCGGCAACGATCAATCCGACATCAACCGGGATCAGGTCGCGCGGAAATTCCATCGGCACGGCAAAGAAAAACCGGTCGCAATAATCAAGATAGCTTTCCCACTTCTGATCAACGCGAAAATCCTCGACCGATGATTTGACCTCAATGGCCCAAAGATCACCCTTTTCCCCAAGGGCCAGCACATCAAGCCTCCGCCCGTTGCCAAGCCTAAGCTCGGTCAGGCACGCCATGCGGTGATGATACAAAAGACGGCAAACGCCTTCTGTGACTTCGCTTGTGATTTGGGGGCGATTGCGGTCATTCATCGCCACAGGATACAAAAACAAAAGCCCGCTCGAAAGCGGGCTTTGCATCTTGGCGCGACACTCCTGACAAACGGGCTTAGCTCATGCCAAGCGCACGTTTGTAAACCTCAAGGATTTCTTCCTGTTCGGTGCGTTCGTGGTCTTCCATTTTGCGCAGACGGATAATCTGGCGCAGGATTTTCACGTCGTAACCAAGCGCCTTGGCTTCACCGTAAACTTCCTTGATATCAGCCATCAGGTTGGCTTTTTCTTCTTCAAGGCGTTCGATGCGTTCGACATAGCTCGCAAGCTGATCGGCTGCGATTCCACCGACTTCGGTCATTCCTGATATTCTCCGATCATGTTTGCGCAGCGGAAACCGGTGCGCTGAATTTCAATGCGGCGCGACGATACTCAATGCGCTTTGCCATGACAAGACCCGTTCGCCCGGCAAATTTCAGACGGCTTTCAAACTGCCGATTTTTCGCCGGGCACCGTATGCGCAATCAGGTGATCGGCCACCGCAAGCAACGCATCGCGCGGGCTGGCACCCTTTTCCACCGCATCGGTATAAATCTCGCGCTGGCGGCGTGCGCTTGTGCCGCGTTTGATAATGGTGCGCGCATGTTCGACTTCCGCGACACAGCCAAAATGCTCGGCATCCGGGCGGATCAGCTCGATGATTTCTTCAAGCAGATCGGCATAGGGCACAATCTCCGCCCGGCCAAAATCGATCAGCCCGGTTTTATCCCCGACGTCACTGCCATACCGGCACGCCCGCCAGCGGTTTTCACGCACCAGCATGTTCGAATAAATCCGCCACCGCTGGTTATTACGCCGCAGGCGATACAGCATCCGCATCAGGCATCGCGTGATCGATGCAACACAGATCGCATCTTCCAGATCGGTGCAAACATCGGCAATCCGCATTTCAAGCGTCGGCCAACGGTCGCTGGGCCTCAAATCCCACCAAAGCTTGGTGCCATCCTCGATCACCCCGGCCTGGATCAGCATATCGACATGGCGACGATATTCCGCCCACGATCCAAACACTTCGGGCAACCCGGTACGTGGCAAATTGTCAAACACCGAAAGCCGGAAGGTCTGAAGCCCGGTATCGCGCCCCCGCCAGAATGGCGAACTGGTCGTCAGGGCCAGAAGATGCGGCAAAAAATAACTCGCCTGCGCCATCAGCTCGATCCGCAGATCGTCATCCTCAATCCCGACATGCACATGCATGCCGCAAATCAGAAGCCGATCAACAACCGTGCGAAGGTCACGCGCAATCGTGCTGTAACGCTCACCCTCGGTGTGTTTCTGGCTGTCCCATTGCGCAAACGGATGGGTCGATGCCGCCAGCAACGCCATGTCATAACGTGCGGCAATATCGGCAACCGTGCTGCGCATATGCGTTAACTGGTCACGCGCCTCGGCCGCACTGTTGCAAACCTTGGTGCCGGTTTCGACCTGGCATCGCATGAACTCGCTTGATACCTGATCGCCCAGTTCATCCTTGCAGTCTTTCAGAAAATCCGCTGCCGGGTCCGTCGCCAGATCGCGACTTTCGCGGTCCACCAGCCAGAATTCTTCCTCGATCCCGATGGAAAAGCCCGGTTCGCGCGAATGGGACACCGCCAAATCAGTCTCTCCTGATTTTATAAAGGTTCGGGTCGGCCAGGATGTCGACAAAGGCATCGCCAAGGATTTTGGCCCATTTTTCACATCCCGCATCAGTATCAATCAGATCCTGCCGGATTTCAATCGACACACAGGGCAACCCACCGGCTTCACCATGATGATCAATGGTGTAATCGGCCATATGCTGCCCGGAATAGGGTTCGTTATCACCAATCGTCAGATCGGGATTCTGTTCGCGAAGCTTCGCCAGCAACGGCACCGGAATACGGTCATCCTGATCCCAAAGCACGCCGATCTCCCACGGGCGTTCAAACCCTTGGAAAACAGGGGTAAAGCTATGAATGGCGATCAGGGCCGGGACGATTTTATGGGCATGGAAATTGGCAATGCGTTCTTCAATGGCCCCGTGATAAGGCAGGAAAATCTCGCGGATGCGTTTCATATGCTCCGTCGGCGAAACGTTTTTATTGCCCGGCACGACCGTCTGATCGGCAATTTCGGGCATCCCGGTCGGGTCCCAAAGCTGCCGATTACAATCAATCACCAGCCGCGAATAACCGCCCAGAACCGCAGGACAATCAAACCGCTTCACCAGAATTTCGGTCACCTTGCGCGCCCCGATATCCCAACCGATATGGCGTTTGCGTTCTTCTTCCGGCAGGCCCAGCGTACCAAGGCTTTTGGGGATTTCGCGTGAAGCATGGTCACAGACAAAAAGCGAATGCCCCTTGCCGTTCTCGTTCAAAACCTCAAACGGTGCTGGATCATCATGGCCCAGCAGCGACCCGGTATGGTGGCTCACGCGAATTCTCCTGAAATTGGGGCAGCTTGAAATTTTCGGGTCCAAAACCGGCACAGACCGGCATATCGGACCCTGTTGAACTATCAATTTATTGCAGGACTGACAAGGTCGCCCGCACGTCCCTTTTACAACAGTTCAACGGACACTTTGCAGCAACGCCAAACATCCCGTAAAGTGGTATGACCAATAAAACCAAACGCGTTTGTCGGCTGGAGTACAGTCGCTGCTGGAGTGTTCAGAACATGCCGCCTGTCAAACCTGTACCGTCTTCGGACACGGTTGATGCCAACCGGCCCAAAAGGATTGCCGATCAGGTTGCCGACAAGCTTCTCGACATGATCACCGCGGGCATATTCCTGCCCGGTGATCGCCTGCCGGGCGAACGACAGTTGGCCGAGGACATGAAAGTCAGCCGCGTTTCAGTCCGCGCAGCCCTGCAAAAGCTCAAAACCCGTGGCTACCTGCGCGCGGTTCAGGGCGGCGGCACCGAAGTCCTGTCTTCGACCGGGGTCGAAATGGATACCGCGATGACCGACCTTGTCCGGGACTCGCTTAACAATCTGCGCGACCTTCAGGAAATCCGCTGCACGCTCGAAACATGGGCCGCAAGGCGCGCTGCCATCAATGCCAGTGACGAGGATATCGAACTTCTGCGCATCGCCTACCGGCAGGCCCACGATCCGCGTCGCGCGCCAAAATACCGTGCCGATGACGATCATCGCCTGCATATGATGATCGGGCGCGCCAGCGGATCGATCATCTATTATCACATCATGAAAATGCTTCACGATGTCCTGCAGGCGGCCCTGACCGAAATCCGCTTTAACAATCTGTCAGGCCCATCCTTTGACCGGATGGTGCAGGAACATCACTATGCGATTGTCGAAGCCATCGCCGCCCGCGATCCGGACGCCTCGGAAAAAGCCATGTCCGAACATTTGCAGGCGGTGATTGAATATTTCAAACTGGCCGCCGTGAACAAACCGAACTGAGCCGCAAAGACAATTACAAGAACGATAAAAATACGACCAATCAGGGAAACCAGACATGACACCCTCGCGCGAAAAACTTTTGCAGTTGATGGATGCCGCCCTTAAGGCCGCCGATCCTGCGGTCCAGATTCCGCGCAACCTGCCGACAAAGCCCAAGGGCAAAACAATTGTCATCGGTGCGGGCAAGGCATCTGCCAATATGGCGCGCGCCTTTGAGCAGGCATGGGATGGTGACATTTCCGGTCTGGTGGTCACCCGCTATGGTCATGCGGTCCCGTGCGAGAAAATCGAAATTGTCGAAGCCTCCCACCCGGTCCCCGATGCCGCCGGACAAAAGGCCGCCCAGCGTATTCTTGATATCGTCAAATCGGCTGGTCCCGATGATCTGGTGGTCTGCATGATTTCGGGCGGCGGATCGGCCCTGCTGGCCCTGCCCGGTCCGGGCCTGACACTCGAAGACAAACAGGCGATCAGCAAGGCATTGCTCCATAGCGGTGCGACCATTTCCGAAATGAACTGTGTCCGCAAACACCTGTCCGCGATCAAGGGCGGCAGGCTGGCCGCCGCCTGCGCCCCTGCGCGCATGGTCACCTATCTGGTATCCGATGTGCCGGGCGACGATCCGGCAATCATTGCATCCGGCCCGACGGTTGCCGATCCGACAACCGGACAGGACGCGCTTGATATCATCCGTCGTTACCGCATCGAAATCCCGCTGGCCGCGACCGAACTTTTAAATAACGACATCCATGAAACCGTCAAACCGGGCGACAAGTGCTTTGACGGGCATGAAGTGATCATGCTGTCACGCCCGCAGGACAGTCTGGAGGCCGCAGCAAAGGTCGCCCGCGACCTTGGCATCAATCCGGTCATTCTGGGGGACGCCATCGAAGGCGAAGCCCGCGAGGTCGCCATCGTCCATGCCGGGATCGCCCATCAGGTCGCCCATCACGGCCAACCCGCCGCCAGACCCTGCGTGCTGCTATCGGGCGGTGAAACAACCGTCACGGTCCGCGCCAAGGGCGGACGCGGAGGCCGCAACAGCGAATTTCTGCTCTCCCTCCTGATCCAGTTCCGCGATCACGAAGGGTTCAGCGCGCTTGCGATTGATACCGACGGGATTGATGGCAGCGAAGATAACGCCGGTGCCATCATCGACCCGACAAGCTGGCAAAAGGCGATTTCAGCCGGGATCGACCTGCGGGAATATCTGGCCAACAATGACGCCTATAGCGCATTCGCCAAAATCGACGATCTCCTGATCACCGGCCCGACGCTTACCAACGTAAACGACTTCCGCGCCATCCTGATCGAATAAACAGGGTCAGGATTTCGGCATCCACGGGCGGATCCACTCCAGGCCCGCAACAGTATCGCCATGCGGCTTGTATTCGCAACCGATCCAGCCGTCATAACCGACCCGGTCCAGCATATAAAACAGGAACGGGTAATTAAGCTCGCCACTATCGGGTTCACGGCGGCCCGGCACACCGGCAATCTGGATATGGGCGGTTTTGTCCAGATGCCTGTCCAGACGCGCGGCAATATTCCCGCCGACAATCTGCGCATGGTAAATATCGAATTGCAGCGCCAGATTGGGATGGTCAAGCTGATCAAGGATCACGGCGGCCTGCTCGACGGAATTAAGCAGATAACCCGGCATATCAAGCGGATTGATCGGCTCGATCAGGATTTTGACACCGGCCTGTTCGGCCAGATCGGCGGCATAAAGCAGATTGTCGCAATAAAGCCGCGCCAGTTCGCCGGCGTCCTCGCCCTTGCCCATCAATCCGGCCATGCAATGTAGCATCCTGCATCCCGTTGCCCCGGCGTAATCAAGCGCCTTGACCACGGAATCGCGAAACGCATCCTCGCGCCCCGGTCGGCAGGCAAGCCCGCGTTCACCTTTTTCCCAATCCCCGGTCGGCATATTGAACAAAACCTGCTCAAGGCCATTGTCGCTCAGCAGCGATTTGACGCTGGCCATCGGCATGTCATAGGCGCCGATATATTCGACCCCGCCAAACCCTGCCGCCGCCGCCGCTGCGAAACGTTTTTCAAACGGCAGGTCGGCAAACAGGAATGAAAGATTGGCACTAAAGCGCGGCATGAATGACCTGACAGTCTATTGGTTTCGGGATGTCATGGTTTCGCATCACCGCCGCCGCGTCAATGCCAAAGCAGGACGGCATCCCGGACACCTTCATCACACGCCACCATCTTTGGCAATTTCGTCCGCAAGCCACGCACCGAATGCCTCGACTTCCTTGATGTTCGCACTCCTGCCGGTATGGATCAGATGATAATGATGCCCTTCCATCACCGGGCCGAATGGCTGCACCAGAAGCTTTGCGGCAATTTCCGAACGCACCATTTCCGAACTGGCAAGAACAACACCCTGGCCTGCAATCGCGGCCTGAATGGCATGGGTATCGTCACTGAAACTAAGCCCGCTTGATAAATCGACATCATCCAACCCGGCCCGCTTGCACCACCGCGCCCAGGTCGGCGTCGCCTCGTCCGGGCGCAGCCATTCCAGATGCAAAAAGGTCTGCCCGCGCAGGTCGTTGGGCTGTTGGATATTCAACATCGGGCTGCAAACCGGCGCGAACCGATCGGCAAACAGGGTCTGCACCACCATCCCCGCAAAAGGCCCCCTTCCATATCGAACGGCGGCATCGGCTATTCCCGAATTAAGGTCAACCACCTCCGCCGATGTATGCAGACGCAAATGAATATCGGGATGTGCTGCCTGAAACCCGCCAAGGCGCGGCAACAGCCATTTGGCCGCAAAGGACGCCAGCACCGATACTGTCAGGCTGCGCTGTTGCTTGCGCGCCTTGACCCGATCAATGGCAATGGCAAAACCGGCAAAGCCATCGCGCAGCGTCGGATAAAGCTCCTGCCCGGCGGCCGTCAGTGTCACCTGCCTTGGTTTACGATCAAACAGCCGCACGCCAAGGGTTTCTTCAAGCAATCGCACCTGATGGCTGATCGCGGTTGGCGTCACGGCAAGTTCGGACGCCGCCCGCTTGAAACTAAGGTGTCGGGCGGCGGCCTCAAAAGCACGCAGGGTCGCAAGCGGGGGCAAGGACATATGGATGAACCTAATTCATCTATTGGCTGAGATATTCGATTTTGATCAAAGCCTATATCCAAGTCAAATATGGGGCAACGCAAATCAAAAACAGATGAACACAGATTATCACAGATCATCATTAAAGATCAAAGGTGCCCCATGACAACCCTCCTTCATATCGACAGCAGCGCCCGCCCCGGCCGATCCGACACCCGCGCCCATGGCTCCCACTCCCGCCGCCTTACCGCCAAATTCATCGAACAATGGCGCGCCACCCGCCCGGATGATGAAATCATCTATCGCGATGTCGGTGCCAATCCCCCCAATCCGGTAACCGGTGACTGGGTCCATGCGGCCTTCACCAAACCGGCCCAGCGCGAAGACTGGATGCATCAGGCACTGGCCGAAAGCGACGAACTGCTTTCCGAATTGCTGCGTGCCGATGTGATTGTTGCCGGGGTGCCGATGTATAATTTCGGCATGCCCGCCCAGATGAAGGCATGGATCGAAAACATCGTCCGCGTCGGCGTCACCTTCGGCTTTGACCGGTCGCGTGATGGCGAACCGTACTGGCCGATGCTGACCGGTGGCAAATCGGTGGTGGTTTTATCCTCGCGCGGCGATTTCGGATATGATCCGGGTGGACGTGTGGCCCATCTTAACCATGTCGAAGGCGGCGTCTTTGCCCCGCTGGAATATATCGGCATCACCGATCAGCACAGCGCCGCCATCGAATATGACGAATTCGGCGATGAACGCACCCAAAAATCCATCGCCGATGCCGAGGCAAAGGTCACCGATATCGTCATGCAATTGCAGGCACGTCATGCGCAGGTGTCCGATATCGCCATGACGGCATGAAAAGCCTGATGGCACCATCACCGGGGAATGGATCGCCCCCTCATTCCCCCGGTGGTGTTCTTGTCGTTTTTCTGCCCCGGGCTTGATGCTGCGCTTTGGGCGGGGCTTGCTTGATCCGACACCTCGCCCGCCATCTGCCCGGTGATCAGGCGCGCGCCTTTTTTACGAAACAGATAACTCCACACCCACTGCACCATCACAAGCGCCGGCGCACGCAAACCGATCAGGAAATAGATATGCGCAAGCCCCCAGAACCACCACGCCAGCCAGCCGCGCAGCTTGAACCCATTCAGATCAATCACCGCCCGATGGCGGCCAATCGTCGCCAGATTTCCGGCGTGGCGATAGGCAAATGGCGGTGTTTCACGGCTTCTCATATGATCGATAATACGCCCGCCAACATATTTGCCCTGCTGCTTGGCCGCCGGGGCAATCCCCGGCACCGTCATGCCATCGCGCCACGGCACATGCGCCGCATCACCAATGACAAAAACATCCTCATAGCCCGGCACCGACAGATCGGTATTGACCATCACCCGGCCACCCCGATCACATTCCCGTCCGGTCCAGTCGGCCAGGTGATCAACCCGGACACCCGCCCCCCAGATCACATTGGCACTGGGAATAAACTCATCGCCAATCTGCGCACCCATCGCGGTAATGTCGGAAACCTGTTGATTGGTGCGGACCTCGACCCCGATTTTTTCAAGCGATTTACGGGTATATTCCGATAAATCCTCCGGGAATGCGCCCAGCAATCTGGGGCCCCCTTCGGCAAGGATGATGCGTGCATCGCGCGGATCGATCCGGCGGAAATCATGGGATAATGCCTGCTTGGCAAGTTCGGCAATCGCCCCGGCCATCTCGACCCCGGTTGGCCCGCCGCCAACCACGACAAAGTTCAGTAACCGCCGACGTTCTTCAGGATCTTCGCTGTTTTCCGCGCGCTCAAACGCCAAAAGCAGGCTTTTGCGGATATCGGTCGCCTCGGTAATGTTTTTAAGGCCCGGTGCGACCATCGCCCAATGATCATTGCCGAAATAGGATGTCACCGCCCCGGTCGCGATCACCAGATAATCGTATGAAAGGTCGCGATCCCCCGCGATGATCCGCCGCCCCGGCAAATCAAGGCCTGTGACCTCGCCCATGAAGACGGAAACATTGGGATAACGGCTGAAAATACTGCGGATCGGCCAGGCGATTTCGGCCGGTGACAGATCGGCGGTCGCCACCTGATACAGCAGTGGCTGGAACAGATGATGATTGCGCTTGTCGATCAGGACGACATCGACATCATCCTTGCCCGCAAGTTTCTTGGCGGCACTCATGCCCCCGAAACCCGCGCCAACAATTACCACCCGCTTTCTGTCCGTCATGCCGGTCATGCTCCTTTATCGCATTTGTCCGACCCCGGTTCTAGCTAGTCAGGAACGGGGTTATTTGCAAGTTATTCAAAAAGAACAATCGGATGGACAATTTTGTCCCTTACCGGAACGCGCGACAAGCTGATGCGTTCCGATTACAAGGATCACATAGTTCACCAAGCCCCAAAAGAGGCCCGCCATGATCGACGAATTCACCCTTCATCCGCAACTTGCCGCCGATACCGATCTCGTCACCGACGGGCCGCTATCCCATATCCTGCTGATGAATGACGCCCGCTATCCCTGGCTGATTTTGGTCCCCAAACGCGCCAATCTGGTCGATTATGACGACCTGAGCGCGGATGAACGCAAATTGCTGGGTGATGAATGCGCGATTGTTTCTGCAACGCTGAAACGCCGTTTTAACGCCGATAAAACCAATGTCGCGATGCTGGGCAACATGGTCCCGCAACTGCATTGCCACGTCGTCGCCCGGTTCAAAAATGATGCCGCATGGCCCGGCCCGATCTGGGGTGTCGGCAAGGCCGAACCGTATGACGAGGAAACCGGCAATGAACGTCTGGCGATCCTGCGGGCTGATCTGATTTCAGCTTTCAAGCATTTGTAATTTCCCGCTTTGCCGCTCCTTGACGCATATCAAGGAAGATGAATTTGGAATAATGCAAAAGACGGACAGAACGAATTTTCGGGATGTCCGTCATGCAACTCGCCCTTTACGAAAAATACGACCTGCGTCTGCCGCGCTATACCAGCTATCCGACCGCACCGCATTTCAGTGCGTCGGTGAATGGCAAGGTTTTCGAAAGCTGGCTGGGTGACCTTGACCCTGCACAACCCTTATCGCTTTATCTGCATATTCCGTGGTGCCGGGAAATGTGCTGGTTCTGCGGGTGCAATACCAAAATCACCAAGCAATATGACCCGGTTGGCAATTTTGTTGTCGCGCTTCGGGCTGAAATCGCAAGCCTGCTGTCCAAGCTTGACCCCGCCCATCGTTTCAAGGTTTCGCACATTCATTATGGCGGCGGCAGCCCGACGGCACTTAAACCCGAAGACCTGCGCGCAATCATGGCCGATCTGACGGATCGCATCGATATTCTTGACGATGCCGAAGTCGCCCTTGAAATGGATCCGCGCACGGCCACCCCGGAATTTATCGATGCCATGGCCGATTGCGGCTTTACCCGCGCCAGCATCGGCATTCAGGATTTCAATCCGTTTGTGCAACGTGCGGTCAACCGCGTGCAATCGTTTGAACTGGTCGAAGATGTCATTGCCCGCCTGCGTGCGCACAGGATTTCGGGCATCAATGTCGATCTGATGTATGGCCTGCCATTCCAGACGGTGGATAGCATCATCGAAACCGTTGATCAGACGGTCACGCTGAACCCCGACCGCCTGTCGGTATTCGGCTATGCCCATGTGCCATGGATGAAAAAACACCAGAACCTGATCCCGACAGAAGCCCTGCCCGACACCGCAGCACGCTGGGCCCAATACGAAGCCATCCAGACCCGGCTGACCTCGCATGGTTACAGCGCCATCGGCCTTGATCATTTCGCCCGCGATGACGATGCGATGGCCATCGCGCAGAAAAGCGGCCTTTTGCACCGGAACTTTCAGGGTTACACCACCGACCGCGCCGAAGCATTGATCGGCTTTGGCCCCTCGGCCATTTCATCCCTGCCACAGGGCTATGCCCAGAACGACCCGGCCCTTGCCCGTTGGCAACGCGCGGTCGAGGCCGGCGAATGCGGCATTGAAAAGGGCATTGCGGTCAGCAACGAGGACCGCATCCGGCGCGATATCATCAATGAACTGATGTGCAACCTGACGGTCAATGTCGCCGCCATCTGCGCCGATCACGGCATTTCCGCCGACCGCTTCACCTGGGAGATCGAGCGGGTCCGCGCCATGACACAGGATGGCATTGTCGAAGTTAACGGCACACACATCACCCTTACCGAAAGCGGCCGACCGCTCGTCCGTGCGGTGTGTGCGGCGTTTGACACCTATCTGGATCACGCCCACGGACGGCATTCACAGGCGGTCTAAGCCACAAAAGGGCCGGATAACCCGGCCCTCAGACCACTGACAAAGCACTCCCAATCCGATCGTCATTCCCAACCTCATCGTCATTCCCGCGAAGGCGGGAATCCAGTCTCTTTCAATGGGGCATGGATTCCGGCTCTGCGCTCTGCTCTGCCCGGAATGACGATTTTGATCCATCGCCAAGCCAATCCAGCCAACCAGCCCTGCTGCCCCTCAACATCACCAAACGCCACCGACCGGGTGGGCTGGACGGACAGGACAGGACGGAACGGAACTGAACCGGATTGCACCAGACCGACCTCGCCCAGTCCCCGCTGCCCCGAACAAACGCCTCCGGCTTTCGATGGACACCGCAAGCGCACCTCGCCCCAAGGACGAAGGCGTTGTCGCAGGGCAGGCACACCTCCCGCCATCGATGACCGGCCTCTCGGCATCTCCGAATGCACCATCGGCACCATCGCCAGACCAAGCCAGCCGATCCGATGCAGACGCAATTCGGGCCTACTGATCCTCGGCATTGTCGCGCTTCACCGACCGGACTGGCCCCGGACTGAACTGGACCGGACCAACTTCGCCTCGCCCCGGTTCCCGCTGCCCCAAACCAACACCCTTGCCCCAAGGGCACATCTCTCCCGTCATGATAAACACCCGTTTTCGTAAATTTCGCGCGGCCTTACGGCACGAACACACCACCCCCGTAATGACTTTTCCATGCGCCGGTGACGTCCCTTCGGCGATACCAACCCCGCCATTTCATCCCGTCAGATCGCTGCCCTGTCATCGTCTCATTCCTGTTTTTGTCGCCCGAAACGCAAAAAACCCGCAAAAGCGAATCACGCTTTGCGGGTTTTGTCTCCGGACCCATTTGTCCTGTTGACTTTATCTTTATGCCACAACAAAAAGAACAAATCAAGAACAATTTTCCAGAAAACCGGAAAAAGTTACCAGCGAAAATTCACCACGACAGAAAATTCATATTTCTCAATATCTTAGTCGGGGAAATCTGTTCACCGGCCCTGTTGTTTGCTGAAAGCAGGATCAGTCCCAGTCAGGTGCCAGCCCGTCGGGGCTGACAATCCGGCCGTTTTTATCGGCCAGACCATGAATGGCCTGCATTTCCTCGCCGCTCAGTTCGAAATCAAAGATATCGAAGTTTTCCGCGACCCGGCTTTCGGTTGCGGTTTTCGAAAGGGCGATGACGTCATTCTGCTGCAACAGCCAGCGCAGAACCACCTGTGCAACTGACCTGTCATGCGATTTGGCAATCTCGCCAAGCTGCTCATTCTTCAGCACCTTGCCATCGGCCATCGCGTAATAGGCGGTCAGGGCCATGCCATGCTTGCGCGCCCCATCCATGACCTTGGTCTGATCAATGAAGGGATGATATTCGACCTGATTGGTCACAAGCGGCGCATCCGACAGGGCAACGGCTTCATCCATCAGGGCAATGTTGAAATTGCTCACCCCGATATGGCGCACCTTGCCGGCCTGCCTGACCTCGTTAAGCGCACCAATCTGATCGGCAAGCGACACATCCTTGTTCGGCCAATGCAAAAGCAGCAGATCGACATCATCGGTTTTAAGCTTTTCAAGGCTTTCATCCACCGATTTGATAAAGGCATCATGCTTGTAATTACTGACCCAGACCTTGGTGGTCAGGAAGATGTCCTTGCGCGGGACGCCGCTATCAAGGATCGCCTGCCCGACGGCGGCTTCGTTGTCGTAAATCTGGGCGGTATCGATATGGCGAAAGCCGGTCTGGATCGCCTTGGGCACGATACGCAGAACGTCGGCTTCGGGCATGCGAAACGTGCCAAAACCAAGGGCGGGAATTACCGCACCATTTGCAGATACATCAAACATCTGAATTCCTCATTGGAAATGTCGCGACTGTCTTCGCAACGGCTGCCGAACCCGAAGGTTCCGATCATCACGGCACTCAGGCCGATTTGCGCAGCGTCAGGATGACAATCCCGGTAATCACGACCAACCCGCCCAACATCTGGGCCGGGCTGATCATCTGTTCCAGCACCACCCAGCCAAACAGCAGGGTGGCAATCGGTTCCATATTCATCACCGGCGCATTGCGCGCCATATTCAGCCGCGGCACCGAGATAAACAGGACGGAAAAGGCACCGCCATACAGCAGCACCAATGCACCAAGACCAAGCCAGCCAGGCGTTGCCGCGGGCAAATTCATCCCGCCCGGCACCAGTTCGGCGAAACCGGCAATGATCATCGATGCAAACACAATCAGCATGGTGAACATGCTGCGCACCGATCCGCGCAAAGCCGACAATTTGTGATCGGTCACCCAAAGGGCGACGGCGAAGGCCGTTGCCGCACCGAGCGCAAAAACGATTCCCTGCCACCAGTTCGCACCGACATCACCCTCCATCGCCAGAACCCCCGGCACATCAAGCGCCAGGACAAGCCCCGACAGGATGAACAGCATCAGGGCCGCCGATTTCAAAGTCGGTCGTGCCCCGCCCAACGCCCAGGTCAGCAACGCCAGAATGATCGGGAAACTGTTGGCCGTCAGAAGGGCAAGTGCGACCGGAATGCGCGCCACCGCCGAATACAGGCACAGGCTTTGGATCGTGACCAGAAGCCCCAGCAGCAATTGCCATCTGCGCGTCCCGGCCGGAAGCCGGATCGTCTGGCGTTGCCAGATCACAAGCGTAATCAGGATCGCCAATGCCACACCCGACCGGCACAGGATCGCCAGAAGCAACCCCGTCCCGTTTTCAAACGCCAGCCTTGCCGCCACATGGTTCCCGGCAAAGGAACAGGCAACAACAACAAGGATCAGAACCGCAATCTGGCGGGGGAAATGTGCGGGAACGGCAGCAGGCAGCGCAGTCGATAAGGACATATCAAAACCGGTTTTGTGGGGCGAACAATCAGAAAACGCCAGAAAGACCATTAAAACAAGCCTTTCCGGCAAAGGGTGCCACATCCGGTGCACAGGACGTGGCAACCCCGATATCGGTTATGCGGTCTGAAGGACGTTATCGGACCGGCGATCCAGCGCACCGCTGATCATGGTCAGACCAACCGCAAACGCGACCAGAAGGGCCGCAACCCACGGCGTGGCCGACAGGCCAAGCGACGAGGACACCACAATTCCGCCAACCCACGCCCCAATCGCAATGCCAAGGTTAAAGGCCGCAATGTTCAGCGCCGATGCAACATCCACCCCGCCCGGACGGTGCAGCTTTGCCAGTTGCACGACATAAAGCTGAAGCCCCGGCACATTGGCAAATTGTAGGAAACCAAGCGCCGCCAGTGTAACAATGGCAAGGATCGGCGAAACGGCGGTAAAGGTAAAGATCACAAGTGTGACGGCCTGCAAGGCAAACAGGATGGTCAGTGCCCGAACCGGGTTCCGGTCCGCAACACGCCCACCGGCAAGGTTGCCAACCGCAATCGCAAGCCCATAGAACACAAGGATCAGACTGACACTGGATTCACTGAACCCCGTAATATCCTGAAGCACGGCGGACAGATAGGTAAAGGTGACGAACGTGCCGCCATAACCAAACGCGGTCATGCCAAACACGATCAACAACCGCCCACTGCCGAGCACACGGACCTGATCAATCAGGCGTGCGGGTTCTGCCCGGCTGAGGTTCGAGGGCAGCAAAGCCGCAATCCCGACAAAGGCAATCACGCCAAGAAGCGAAACACCCCAAAAAGTCGCCCGCCAGCCAAACATCTGACCGATATAGGTGCCAAGCGGCACACCGGTCACAATCGCAACCGTCAACCCCATGAACATCATGGCAATCGCGGACGCCCGGCGGTTTTCCGGCACCAGATCGGCGGCAATCGTCGCCCCGATCGAGAAAAACACACCATGCGCAAAGGCCGAAATCACCCGCGCAACCAGAAGCATCTCATAGGTGGGGCTAAGTGCGGCGGCACTGTTGCCAACCACAAACACCCCCATCAGACCCAGCATCAGGGTCTTGCGATGCATCCGCCCGGTCAGGGCGGTTAAAACCGGCGCACCGAATGTGACGCCAAGGGCATAAACACTGACAATCAACCCGGCCATTGGCAGGGTCACCGAAAGATCGTTTGCCACGGTCGGCAAAAGGCCGACGACGACAAACTCCGTCGTGCCGATCGCATAGGCCGCGATCGTCAACGCAAATAAAGCAAGCGGCATTTCAATTCTCCGTCCCGCGCGCCATGCGTCTGCGGGCACAAATGGTTGGTAGGGCATCCCGCCCCGTTCATTGCCGCCCACTATGCCGATGGAATGCTTGCACGATAATCCGGATTGCGCGACAAATGCTTTTGAATTGAATTCAAAGCCGGAGGATCAGTTGGATAATCGCGCAGGGGAAATGGAAGTCTTCATCCGGGTCGCGGAACTCAGAAGCTTTTCCGAAGCCGGGCGCAAGCTGCATCTGTCACCATCGGCTGTCAGCAAGCTGGTGACACGGATCGAAGACCGGCTGGCAACCCGGCTTCTGGTCCGATCCACACGCGGATTGCAACTGACACCCGAAGGCGAAATGTATCTGGTCCGCGCCCAGCGTGTTCTCGATGAAATTGACGATGCCGAACGTGCGGTCGCCAGCGGTGGCAAGGCCGCCCCGCGTGGCCGGTTGCGCGTCAATGCCTCCATCGCGTTTGGCGTGATGTATGTTCAGCCACTGATCCCGGCGTTTCTCGAACGCTATCCCGAGGTCGAACTGGATTTTTCCCTGACCGACGGGATCATTGATTTGCTTGAGGAACGGGCCGATATCGCCATCCGGTCCGGATCATTGCCCGACTCATCACTAAAGGCCCGCAAACTGGTCGAAAGCAGCCGCACCATCGTCGCATCACCGGAATATATTGCCAAACGCGGCCTGCCCCGCCACCCGGATGATCTCGTGGATCATAACTGCCTGCGATTTAACTTTCCGATCCCGATGAGTGAATGGCCGTTCATCAATCCCGAAACCGGGGAACGGATTGGCCGGACGATCACCGGAAACTTCCAGTGCGACAGCGGTGCGGCCATGCGCCGCCTTTGCCTTTCGGGGCTGGGCATGGCGCGGCTTGGCCGGTTCCATGTCCAGGGCGATCTCAAGGCCGGAACGCTGGTTGAAATCCTGCCGGACTGGAACCCGAATGAAGAACAGCTGATCCATGCGATCTTTGCCGGGCATGAACATCTTGCCGCGCGCATCCGGGCCTTCATCGATTTTCTGGTTAATCATATCGACCCGTACGGAAACGGCATCCGAATTCCGTAACGATTAAAGCGGCTTAGGAAACCGGCGCGCTCAGCAATTCAAGGCAACGCTGTGCCACCATGCGGGCCGGTTGCAGGGATGGATGTTTGAACGGTACGATTTCGGTATTTGGCAACAACGGTCGGGCATAATCACCATCATACAATGCCTGATGCAAAAGCTGATGACGCGGGTTTGCGATACCGTCAGGGGCATAGATATAAACCCCGCCCGGTGCGGCTGAGGCCTCGCAACACATTGAAACCGAGTCACCCGTAACAATCAGGATATCCGCCAGCGCCAGATAGCCGAAATACGGATTTTCCGCCTTCGCGTTCCAGTCATGCAGGTGATAGGGCACACCAGATGCTCTCAGCATTTCCGCAATGATCGCCTCGTTTTCCTGCCCGGTGCGGCGGCTGGTCGTCACAAGCAGGCTGCCATCAATCGCCTTTGTGGCCTCGATCGCCCGCCCGGCCAGTTCACGCGCCATGTCGGCGGTAAAAACCGTGGCCTTTGTGCTGCCGCCGATGATCAAGGCAATGCGTGGTTTTGGCAGCCCCTTGAAATGCGGGCGCCAGGTATCGGCTTCGATCAAAAGGCGCGTTTCGGTCACGCGGTGCGGGGCACCGGGAATTTCCAGAACATTGTCACGTGCCGCCATCCGGTCATGGGCGGGAACGGCAATCAGGTCAAACGCCCCCTCGCCCCCGTCCGGACGCATGATCTGGCAAATCCGTGTATGACCGTTGCTTTGCTTTTTGATCCAGCGCGCAATCGGTGCGGTCCGCCGCCCTGCGGCAATCACCAGATCGGGCCAGGGCGCGACAAGACGCGCGCGCGACGCGATATCCACCCCCAAAAGGCTCGCGCGGCGGATAACATTGGGCAGGCGCGCCAGATTGGTATAACCGATATCGATCCGCTTGAAGGGCTGCGCCAGTGCTTCTGCCACGCCGACGGCCTGATTGACGTTTCCGGCGCGATCATCGGCCAGAACCCAGATCAGGTGTGCATCATCATCGGTCATTCAGGGTCGCATCCTTGTCGGACTATTGTTTCCCGTGCAGGCAGGAAGTGCTGGGCCAACGCGGGCACCGGTCACTTTCTGATTGGTACAGACAGTCCGCACTTTTATCAAGCACCTGACGCGCGCAGCCTTTTTCGGCTATGCTTTGTTACCAATATGTCATCATAATACATTGGCATAATCTGAAAGACGGTCCGACGGGAAATGCTCAAGACATCAATATCCGCAAAGCGAAGTGCCCGGCTGGTTTTGGCCGGCATGCTGATATTGCTACCCGTTACCGTCTGGCTGACCACGGAACTGTGGCGCGAAACCCGTCTTGTCGAAATCACCGAGGACGGCCGCAACAAGCTGGAACTTTACCGTTCCAACCTGCAAGGCGCGATCAAGGAACACGAATATCTACCGATCACGCTTGCCAGTGACAAGCGCATCATCGACCTTGCCCTGCATTCCAGCCCGTCAGACGCGGCCGAGGTCAATGTCTATCTGGAAAAACTCGCCGCCGACAGTGGTGCCTCCGACATCTATTTCATGGATCGCAACGGGACGACAATTGCGGCCAGCAACTGGAACAGCGACGCATCCTTTGTCGGGCGCAATTTCGCATTTCGCCCCTATTTCAAACAGGCCGAAGCCGGACTGACCGGCCATTACTTTGCATTTGGCATCACATCGAATGTGCCGGGCTACTACATATCGCATCCGGTGCGCCCGAACGGCACGGAATTCGAAGGTGTGATGGTGGTGAAAACCCATCTGGAAACACTGGTGCAACGCTGGGCACGTGGGAATGAAAACGTTCTGGTGACCGATGAAAACGGCATTGTCATCATTACATCCCGACCCGAATGGCGGTTCCGCGATCTGATTGGCATCTCCCCCGAAGACCGCCCGGAATTAATGCTGTCGCGCAAATACGGCGAATATCCGCTAGATCCAATGCCGGTTCACCAGGGCGAATGGCCCGGCAATGACGGAATCGGCATCCTGTCCCTTGCCCCGGCACAGGTCATACCCCCCGAAGCCCTGCAGTCAGGCCAGCCCGCCACCACAAATGCAGGAGCGGAAGCCGCGGAAAAAACCCCAAAAGATGCCAAACCCTATCTGGTAATCCGAAGCCCCCTGCCCAAACAGGGCTGGAACATTTACCTGCTGACCGACAAGGCGGTTCTGGATCAGTCGATCCTGACCGCCGGTTTCATTGGCGGGGCGATGCATATCATCATCATGGGAACGATATTTGTTCTGCTGCAACGCCGCCGCGCGATGCTTGAACAAATCGAAATTCGTGACTGGTCGCAACGCGAACTGGAACGTCAGGTGCGGCTTCGTACCGCCGACCTCATGAGCACCAACCTGCGCCTTGCCGAGGAAATCAGCGAACGCCGCCGCACCGAAGATGCCCTGCGCACGGCACAGGCCGAACTGGTACAGGCAGGCAAACTTGCCGCCCTTGGCCAGATGTCGGCAGGCATAGCGCATGAAATCAATCAGCCGCTGACCGCCATTCGAAGCTATGCCGAAAATGCGTTGAAATTCATTGCGCGCGGCAATGACGAAACTGCCAGCCGCAATCTGGGCCGGATTTCCGAACTGACCGAACGCATGGGCCGGATCACCAACCATCTGAAAACCTTTGCCCGCCGCCCCAAACACGATACACACCCCGTTGCCCTTGCCGGTCCACTTGAAAAGGCGATTGACCTTTTGCGCGAAACCGGGCGGGCCGGACTGGCCGATATCCGTTATCAGACACTTGAAAACCTACCACTGGTCACGGCCGAGGAAAACCAGCTTGAACAGGTTTTCCTCAATATCCTGAGCAACGCCGCCGATGCCTGCCGCGATGAGGAATTCCCGCAGATCGGGATTATGCTCGAAGAAAAGGATGGCCGTGTTCTGGTCGCGATTACCGATAACGGCCCCGGTATCCTGCCCGAAAACCTGCCCAAACTTTTTGATCCGTTCTTTACAACCAAACCGTTTGGCGACGGTTTGGGGCTTGGGCTTTCGATCTGTTATGGCATCATGCGCAGCTTTGGCGGCACGATACGTGCGGAAAACCGCCCGACAGGCGGGGCCTGTTTCACGATTGAATTGCGATGCATAGAACAGGTGCCCGGGCATGAAGGCACATCAACCTCGACGTCATCGCCGATGCCTGATACAACATCCGCCCAAACTGCCGAAACAGAAGGCGTGGAAACGGATCTGCTGGTACATCGTATGATCGCCCCGTGATCCGGAACGGATTAAAAGGGGAAGGCATTTGAACAACTCGGCCCATTGCGTTCTATTTGTCGATGACGACGAAGATGTGCGGGAAGCCGCACAGCAAACGCTGGAACTTGCCGACATCCCTGTCGAATGCCACAGCGACGCCGGTTCGGCGCTGGAACGCATTCGCCGCGGCTGGCCCGGAATCCTGATTACCGATATCCGCATGCCGCGCATGGATGGCATGGAATTGCTATCCCAGATCCGTAAAATCGAACCGGAAATGCCAGTGATCCTAGTCACCGGGCATGGTGACGTTGCCACCGCGGTGCGTGCGATGCGCGAAGGCGCGTTTGATTTCATCGAAAAACCGTTCGACCCGGATCATTTCATCGATGTCGCACGCCGCGCCATGGCCCATCGGCAGTTGGTTCTTGAAAACAGGACGCTCAAGGCCGAACTGGCCCGCCACAGCAAGGAAGTATCGGGCCTGATCGGTCGCACGCCTGCCATGGAAAAGCTGCGCACGCTGATTGGCAACATCGCCGCGACCGATGCCCATGTCCTGATCAATGGGGAAACCGGGGCTGGCAAGGAAGTGGTTGCGCGCACCCTGCACGAGGCATCCGGTCGCCCCGGCCAGTTTGTGGCAGTCAATTGCGGCGCAATGCCAGAAAACCTGATTGAATCCGAACTTTTCGGCCACGAAGCGGGTGCCTTCACCGGGGCAGAGAACAAGCGTATCGGCAAATTCGAATTTGCCGACAAGGGCACCATGTTCCTGGATGAAATCGAAAGCATGCCGCTATCGCTTCAGGTCAAACTGCTGCGGGTTTTGCAGGAACGCGCGCTGGAACGGCTGGGCTCGAACAAATTGCAACCTATTGATTTGCGCGTCGTGGCCGCAACCAAGATTGATCTGCGCGAGGCATCGTCACGCGGGGCATTCCGCGAAGATTTGTATTACCGCCTGAATGTCGTGCAACTTCACATCCCGCCGCTACGTGATCGCAAGGATGACATCCCTCTTCTGTTCCAGCATTTCATGAAAGAAGCGCAAGGAAGGTTCGGGCGCGAATTCGCGCCACTAAACGGCACCGAAATCGCACGTCTGACCGGGCATGACTGGCCGGGAAATGTCCGCGAATTGCGCAATGCAGCCGAACGCCGGGTTCTGGGCCTTGATCCGTTTGCCGGCGACAGCGCGCAGGCAATTGAAAATGTCCTGTCCCTGCCCCGGCAGGTCGAAGCATTTGAAAAAGGCGTGATTTGCGAGGCACTGCGCCAGCATGGCGGCCATGTAACGGCAACGGTCAATGCACTGGGCGTTCCGCGCAAAACCTTCTATGACAAACTTGCCAAATACGGCATCGTTCCGGCTGAATTCCGCAACAAGTCGGACGACTGATACCCACTTTGCCAATCTGCCCGTAGGCATCGATTATGGGTTTCCAATATCACTGGTCGGGAACCGATTTTCCGACCGGCTTTGGTATTGGTCCTACCAATGGCGCGCCGTGATTGTGCGCAAAATCCCCTAATCGATAAAAAATTTGCATTTTCAACTTGAGATATTGTGCGGAAGACCGCACATTGCGAAAGAAGGATGTGCGGGAAAGACAACAAAAAGAAGAACTTACGCTGCACCGCACCATCACGAAATACACTGCAAACCGCTGATATTACTTATCGTAATGGCAGATATGCAGAACTGGCCCGGCAATTGCAGTGTTGCATCCCAGCGCCAAACGGCGACCTGAACGACGCCGATAACTGGCGCGCTACTGGGAAAACGCACAAAGCTTATAGGGAGACTATTGATGCGTCCGATTACCAAAAAACTTCTCGCAACCAGTGTTGCAATGGCAGCTGTTCTTGGCATGACCAGCGCAGCATCCGCACAGGTTGTTGTCAAATATGCCCACGTGGTTGCCCCGAACACCCCGAAGGGTCAGGGCGCTGAGTACTTCAAAAAACGTGCCGAGGAAATCCTTGGCGACAAGGTTAAAGTCGAAATTTACCCGAACTCGCAGCTGTTCGACGACGACAAGGTTCTGCCGGCAATGCTGCGCGGTGACGTTCAGCTTGCTGCTCCGTCGCTTGCGAAATTCGGTAAGTGGACCTCGAAGCTCGGCCTGTTCGATCTTCCGTTCCTGTTCAACGACATGGAAGCTGTTGAATGCTTCCAGAAAGGTGAAAAAGGCCAGGAGCTTCTGCTTTCGATGGCTGACAAGGGTCTCACCGGTCTTGGTTACTGGCACAACGGCCTGAAACAGCTTTCGGCCAACAAGCCGCTTTTGACCCCGGCTGATGCCGCTGGTCTGAAATTCCGTATTCAGAGCTCGGACGTTCTTGCTGCCCAGTTCGAAGCTGTTGATGCCGTCCCGCAGAAAATGGCATTCGCCGAAACCTATTCGGCACTGCAGACGGGCGTTGTTGACGGTCAGGAAAATACCTGGTCGAACATCTATTCCCAGAAGTTCTTTGAAGTTCAGGATTACATCACTGAATCCAACCACGGTCTTCTCGACTATCTCGTCGTGACCTCGACCAAATGGTGGGACGGTCTTGATCCGGAAATCCAGGCTGGCCTGAAACAGGCCATGGACGAAGCAACCGAATACTCAAACGGTCTGTCGGGCAAACTGGCCGACGAACAGCGCCAGCTGATCGTTGATTCGGGCGAAACCGAAATCGTCAAACCGTCTGCTGACGATGTCAAAGCATGGCGCGAAGCCATGAAGCCTGTCTGGGCTCAGTTCGAAGGTGATATCGGTGCCGATCTGATCGAAGCCGCCGCCGCCTGCAACAAGTAATTCCTCGAACCTAGAGGACCGTTACCGCTATGATTAAAACGGTCGTTGACCGGCTGGAGGAGGGCATTATAGCCCTCCTTCTCGCCGCTATGACGGTACTGACTTTCGTCAATGTCGTTCTTCGTTACGGCTTCAATTCCGGTATGACCTGGTCGATGGAAATCACCGAATTTCTGTTTGCCTGGCTTGTGCTTTTCGGCATGTCTTATGGCGTCAAGGTCGGATCCCATATTGGGGTCGATGCCCTTGTGCAGCTGTTTGCAAAACCTGCCCAGCGCATCACCGGTATCTTTGTTGCCCTCGTCTGCATGACCTATGCCGCGCTCATTCTTTATGGCGGATGGGAAAGCATGACCTTCTATCACATGATCGGTATCGAGGCCGAAGATTCCCCGATCCCGATGTGGGTGGTCTATCTGATCCTGCCGCTTGGCGGTGCGTTGCTGCTGTTCCGTCTCGGACAGGTCCTGTGGCGTATTCTTTCGGGTCAGCAAAACGGATTCTCGCTTGCCGACGAGGCACGCGAGGCGATCGAAACCATTGGTGAAGGCGATGAAGCCGAAGCCATGGCCGACGGCATGGTCCGTCGCGACAACGATAAATGATCGCGGGGGAACGCCTTAAATGACAATCGCATATCTGTTCATCACGCTGTTTGCGTTGATGGCGCTTGGCACCCCGATCGGCGTGGCGCTGGGCCTGTCATCCATCACCACCATCCTGTTCTTCGGATCGGACTCGCTTGCGACCCTGATCGAAAAACTGTTCAACGGGATGGAACATTACACCCTTCTGGCCATTCCGTTCTTTATCCTTGCCTCGACCTTCCTCTCGACCGGTGGGGTGGCGCGTCGTCTGATCCGCTTTGCTGTTGATACGGTTGGCTGGTTCCATGGCGGCCTTGCCATGGCGTCCGTTCTGGCCTGTATGCTGTTTGCCGCAGTTTCGGGCTCCAGCCCGGCCACGGTTGTTGCCATTGGTTCGGTGGTCATCGCCGGCATGATCAAATCGGGTTATCCGCGCAACTTTGCCGCAGGGGTGATCTGTAACGCCGGTACGCTTGGCATTCTGATCCCGCCATCCATCGTGATGGTGGTCTATGCCGCCGCAACCCAGGTGTCGGTCGGTCGCATGTTCCTTGCCGGCGTTATTCCCGGCCTGATCGCCGGTCTGATGCTGATGGCAGTGATCTATATCGTCGCCCGGATCAAAAAGCTGCCCAAACAGGATCGTCCGAGTGCTTCGGAGTGGTTTGAAGGCCTGTTTTCCGCATCCGGTGGCCTGCTTCTGGTGGTTGTGATCATGGGCGGTATCTATGGCGGGATCTTTACCCCGACCGAAGCCGCGGCCGTCGCATCCGTCTATGCCCTACTGGTTGCTATCGTGTTTTATCGCGATATGGGCCCGATCAAGGGTGTTGCATGGGTTCCGGAAAAAGGCATGGGTGTGGGCGCTATCGTTGGCTACAACCTGCCTAAAATCGGCAAGGCCATCGCGCTGATCCCGTTCGACAAGGATATCCGCCACGTGCTGCTGGAGTCCGGCAAAGTGACCATCATGCTGATGTTCATCATTGCCAACGCCATGCTGTTTGCCCATGTGCTGACATCCGAACGCATTCCGCACACCATTGCTGAAACCATCATCAACTGGGGTCTGGAGCCTTGGGCTTTCCTGATCGTGGTCAACATCATCCTGTTGATTGCGGGCAACTTCATGGAACCGTCGGCCATCCTTCTGATCATGGCACCGATCCTGTTCCCGATTGCGATGAAGCTTGGAATCGATCCGATCCATCTGGGCATCATCATGGTCGTGAACATGGAAATCGGCCTGATCACGCCGCCGGTCGGGCTTAACCTGTTCGTGACATCGGGTATCACCGGCATGTCGCTGGTTCAGGTGGTTCGTGCTGCCCTGCCTTGGCTGATGATCCTGCTGGTCTTCCTGATTATCGTGACATACATACCGGCAATTTCGACATGGCTTCCGACCATGCTGATGGGCCCGGAAAAGGTCATGAACTACTAGGTCAGGCGAGAACCGAAAACCTTGCAAACGGCACCCCATCGCGGGTGCCGTTTTCTTTTGCGGCCTGTATTCTTTTGCCGCGTCAGACGGTTATATGCATAGCTGATATTCAGGCTGTCAAAATCGCCGGGCTGGAAAAAACAGAATTTCCGTGGATAATGGCACAAATTGAATCGTTTCAGGCTGCGATCCACCCGGCCCCGCCACCCGCAACGGTACGGCCTTCCTGATGCCACTGCCATATCTGACCGGAATTTTGCCCAGCCCGTTATCCGGGTCTCGGCGGCTTGCCACCATTCCCTGTCGTTACGGCCGGCCTTAAGGGAACCCGTTAAAGACCGATACTGGAAACCGGACGGATCACGCCCCACCTGCCACCAGAAGAAACGGATACGGAAGTCATGGCGAATACAGATGCCAGCCCCCCGATCAATACGCAGCGCCTTGCGATCCTGCTTGCCGCCCTGATCGCGACCGCGCCATTTGCGATTGATACCTACCTGCCTGCCATTCCGGCGATGGCAGCCGATTTTGGCGCGCCGACGCATAATGTCGAAGTATCAATCAGCATGTTCCTGATCGGTTTTGCCCTGGGGCAGTTGATTGGCGGGCCGCTTTCGGATCGTGTCGGTCGTCGTCCGGTCGCGTTAATCGGGCTTGTGATTTACATCATCACCAGTGCAATCATCATCTTTGTCGACAGTTCCCTGTCGCTGAATGTCATGCGCTTTATCCAGGCGATTGGCGGCGGCTTTGCCCTTGTGATTGTCGGAGCATCGGTGCGCGACCTGTTCGATGGCAAGGATGCCGCGCGCATGTTTGCCCTGATCGCGGTGATCATGATGATTGCCCCGTTGGTCGCTCCAACGGTTGGTTCGGCCCTGCTGGTCTATTTCCAGTGGCAGGCGATTTTCGTCCTGCTGGTCATATATGGCAGCGTCATGCTGGTGATTGTTTGGTTCAAGTTACCCGAAACCACCAAACTGCGCCCACGCTATGCCGGACCGGCACGGCGGGTGTGGTGGACCTATCTGGAAGTCCTGCGCACCCGCAAGGCAGTTGGTTTCATGCTGGCCCACACCGGGGCAAGTGCGGTCATGTTCAGTTTCCTGACCGACAGCCCGTTCATGTATATTGATTATTTCGGCGTATCACCAAGCCAGTTCCCATATCTGTTCGGGGCGAATGTCATTGTCATCGTGATCTGCAACCGGCTGAACAATCCGTTGCTGAAACGGCTTGAATGCCATCAGATACTGGCGATTGGCACCTCCCTTCAACTGGCGGCGGTAATCGGATTGTTCATTGCGGTGAATGTGTTTGAACCATCTCTTTATGCCGTGGTACCGCTGATTATGGTCGCTGTCGGCATGATTGGGTTGACAGCGCCAAACGCAACCGCGGCCTTCATGCAGTATTTCCCACATATCGGCGGGACGGCCACCGCCTTGATGGGGACCATACAGTTTGCCACCGGCGCATTGGCAGGCACCATCATCGGGCAGGTTCATGACGGCAGCCTCCTGCCCGTGACCGCATCGATGCTGGCCTTTGGCATTTTCGCCAATGTCATGGTTCATTTTGTGGCCGAGGCAAAACAGATCGAACAGCCTGCCCCGGCCCAAACCGACGATGCCGTCGCGGTTGCCGCAGATTAAGTACAGACCGGTTAATGCCAACAAGGAGCCCCACCAGATGGCAAAGATGAATTTCAACGATTACGGCCGCGCCATGGCCAAATATAACAGCTGGCAAAATAGCGTTCTGTACGATCTTTGTGATCAGATCGGTGACGAGGAACGCCGCCGTGATCGTGGCATATTTTTAGGCTCCATCCATGCAACGCTTAATCATCTGCTATATATCGATCACCGCATCCTCGGCATCCTGAAAACCGGACAGGCCGAGCCATTTGATGCTCGCACCATCATGGCCGATGATTTCGAAATGCTCGGCAAAATGCGGATCGAAACCGACGCGGCAATCGCTGAATTTGTCGATTCCAGCGATCATGGCTGGCAGGATGATATTCGCGAATTGATGGGGCTGGATGGCGTAACCCGCAAATTGCCGCGCCAGCTTTTCCTGATGCAGCTTTTCAACCACCAAACCCATCACAGATCACAAATCACAAGCGAGCTGCACAAGATGGGTCTGGATTACGGCATTACCGACGTGCCGCTGACACCGGACTTGCCGTTGTGATCTGACCGTTACCTGCCTTCAAACACCGCTTTTCGTTTTTCAAGAAAGGCGGTGTAGCCTTCCTTGAAATCCGCACTGTCAAAAGCCCGGTATCCTTCGTCAAACTCCCTTGCGTCAATCGAACCGCCTTCTTTCAGGCGGTTGATCATTTTCTTGTGCAGGCGCTGGGTGATAGGTGCGCCCGCGGCAATCCGGGCTGCTGTCGCGGTTATTTCCGCATCAAACGCGTCAAGCGGGACATGGCGGGCGATAAAGCCGATTTCACGCGCACGTTCGACATCAAACACCTGCCCTTCCAGCAGGATTTCAAACAGAGCAGCCTCGCCTAGCAGATCGAGCATGATCTGCAATTCCGGATAGCCCAGCGTCGCGCCAAGCTTCATCGGCGGCACCGCGAATTTTGCATTATCGGCTGCAATCCGTAAATCGCAGGCCGCAGCCAAGACAAAAGACGCCCCGATGCATGGCCCATCAATCGCGGCAATCACCGGATGCTGGCAAACCCGAAGTGCCTGTAATGCTTCGGCATGGAGCATTCCGTAATCGCGCGCCTTTTCAAACCCGTCGCGCTCGCGGACAAATTCATGAATATCCGCCCCGGCACCAAAACCGGCGCCGCTGCCCCCGCGAATAACGATACAACGCAGGTTGCTGTCCCCACCAAGATCGTCAGCAATCCGGGCAAGCTCCCCCCACATCGGCTTGGTCAGCGCATTTTTGCGCTCCGGCTGTGAAATGGTGATGGTTGCAATCCCGCCGTCATTGATATCGACGACAAGTCCGGTTTCCTGCGACATGGCAGTGCCTTTCAGCTTAATTCGGTAAAGCTATACCAGATAAACCCAAAACCGGATTTTGCCAATGCCTGACAAAGGCTTGGGTCATTGTCACTGTCTTTGCGATCGCAACTCAGGATGCCGTAACGTTACGCAATCCATGCGCGCGAAGGCGCCCGACTGCCTTCTCGATATCGGTTTCATAATGAACCAGCGGCGGCTTGATGCCATGTGCAAACAGTTCCCGCCGAAGATCATGCGATGTGCCGGTCAGAATCACCTCTATCCCGCGCCCGCGTGTTTTGCGGGCAAGTCCAGCAATCGTATTGGCCGCAGTTGAATCGAGAAACGGCACGGCGGCAAAATCAATGATCAGTGCCTTGTGCGTATCGCCAATCCGGTCCAGAACCGATCCGATGGATGCCGCTGCCCCGAAAAAGAACACGCCGGTAATCCGGTAAATCATGATGTCGGGATCGGTTGTCGATGAAATATCGGATGCCCCGGCACCGCCAGTCGTACCGTCCGCCCGGTCTTCGGACACGAACGGGCTGTGGGTGGCAATCGCGGTTGTTTTCGACATGCGCTGAATAAACAAAACCGATCCCAGGGCAAAGCCGACCACAATGGCCTCCAGCAGGTCACGGAAAATCGTCAACAGGAACGTCGCCAGCAACACGGCAGCATCGCCTCGCGATGCACGCAACAAAGTGGCAAAGGCATGCTTTTCGATCATGTTCCACGCGACAATCGCCAGTACCCCGGCCAGACTTGCCAACGGAATGAAACTTGCCAGCGGGGCCGCCACCAGAATGAACAGCAGCAAAAACAGCGCATGCAGAACCCCGGCAACCGGACCATGCGCACCCGCACGGATATTGGTTGCGGTACGCGCGATCGTGCCGGTCACGCAAATGCCGCCAAACAGGCCCGATGCCATATTGGCCACCCCTTGGGCCACCAGTTCGCAGTTTGACCGGTGATGCCGCCCAGTCATGCCATCTGCCACAACGGCCGACAAAAGCGACTCAATTGCACCCAGAAGCGCAAAGGCAATCGCATTGGGCAAAACGGCCTGCACTTTCTCAAGGGTGAATTCCGGAAGCGCCGGTGCCGGAAAATCGCCCGGAATGCCACCAAAGACGCTGCCGATTGTTGATACTGGCAAATTGAAAAATGCCGTTGCCACGGCTGCACAGGCGACCGCAATCAGCATGCCCGGCCAGTGCGGGCGCACCCGTTTGGTGCCGATGATCACAAGGATCGTCGCCCCCGAAAGAGCAACCGTTACCGGATCGATCCCCGGCAAAGCGTCCCAGATCGCCGGAAGTTTTTCCAAAAGCGGCCCCGGCTCCGCCCCCGACAGGGTCAGCCCCAACAAATCCTTGATCTGGCTTGCGAAAATGATCACCGCAATCCCGGCGGTAAAGCCAACCGTCACCGGATAGGGAATGAATTTGATATAGGTGCCAAGCTTCAGTGCCCCGATGGCCAGCAACATCACGCCTGACAGGATGGTTGCAATAAGCAACCCGTCCAGTCCGTGCGCCTGCACCGTGCCCGCAACCAGAACGATAAACGCCCCCGCCGGTCCACCAATCTGAAAACGGCTGCCGCCCAGAAGCGACACCAGAATGCCACCAACAATCGCCGTATAAAGCCCTTGTGCGGGGGAAACGCCTGACGCAATTGCAATAGCCATCGATAGCGGCAGGGCGACAATCGCCACTGTCAAACCGGCAATGGCGTCACAGCGAAGCTCGCTAAATCCGTAACCTTCACGCAGGACAGTAACAAGTTTCGGTGTAAACAGTTCGGCATATCCGGGTTCGGATGCCGGATTGATCTTCGAGGCTCTGGTTTCCATAGTCTCCGGCAGCCTTGCAAAAGGCGGCGGGATCGTCGGCATAAGTCGGCGGTCGCCGTCGCAAAATTCGTTGCGTTTTATTCCTCGCCCTGCCCGTTATCCCGGGCAGATCGTGTTTCGGGTTCCTTCAGGCGCACACCGCGCCCGGTCGCAATGCTCGGTGCCTGATCACCAATCAACTCGATCCCGGCCCGGTCTAGTGCATCAACCACCTTGGCCAGCGTATCGACCACACCGCGCACATTGCCCTTGCTGGACTCCATTCGCTGGATGGTTGGCACAGAAATCCCGGCCATCTCAGCCAGTGTTTTCTGATCAATGCCCAGCAACGCACGCGCCGCACGCATTTGCCCCGCGGTAATCATAAGGCGTATCCTTCATTCACACATGAACAAAGCCTAACAAAACGCATTTAAAACTACAATTATGATATCTCAGACATCAATAGTGATATTTCAGGTCAGCACTGTGTTATTCGCATCCGGTCCGGTTGCCCGCAAATTTGCCTCCGACATAACAGGGCACCTGATCCTGACCAGCTGGACAGCGGCTTTTCTTTGCGCTTTGCGTCCAAAAACGTTAAGAGGTGCGCAAATATTCGATCCGGAAAAGGGTATAGTCGCCATGACCAACGAAACTTCGACCGCGCATTGCTCGTATGCCGCCAAAACCGTCGCAAAGATTTTGCTTGATATCGGGGCTGTGAATTTCCGCCCGGAAGAGGCCTATATCCTGACATCAGGCTGGGCAAGCCCGGTCTATATCGACTGCCGCAAACTGATTTCCTTCCCGCGTGCGCGCCGCAAGGTTATCGAACTAGCCGCCCGTCAGGTTTCCGACAAGGCCGGATACGAAGCATTCGATGCCGTTGCCGGTGGCGAGACAGCAGGTATCCCCTATTCCGCATGGCTGGCCGATATTCTTGACCTGCCGATGCAGTATGTCCGCAAAAAGCCGAAGGGCTTTGGCCGCAAGGCACGGATCGAGGGTGACATCCACGAAGGCCAGCGCGTTCTTCTGGTCGAAGACCTTGCCACCGACGGCGCATCGAAGGTCAATTTCGTTAATGCCATCCGTGAAGCCGGTGCCGAATGCAAGCACGCCTTTGTCGTGTTCTTCTATGGTGTGTTCCCCAACGCGCTTGAGGAACTTAAAAAGGACGACATCGAACTGCATTATCTGGCGACCTGGGCCGATGTTCTGGCCGTTGCCGAAGAAGGCGAATATTTCCCCAAAGAAGCCATCGAAGGCGTTCGGGCCTTTCTTGCCGATCCGATCGGCTGGTCCAAAGCCAATGGCGGCAAGCACGACTAAGCCAGCAGCACATTGCCAAATACAAACGCCCGCAGATTTTCCCTGCGGGCGTTTTACTTGTGATGGTCGGTCTGTCGGTATTTACCCCGCCATTTCCAGTTCGGGCCTTGTTACCTTTGCCGGGATTGCGGCCCCGATATTGCGTGCCTTTTTAAGGTGTTCCGCCGGATCATTCCCATCGGCCAGCAACATCAATTCCGATGTCGCGACCTCTATGCCGCAATAATCAAAAATACCCTGATGGATTTGCAGATTCATCGCCCCGAAATATCCATGCCGGGCAAAGGTGCCAAGCCCTGCACCACCAATCGCGACAAGATGAACCTTCAGATGGTTCAGCTTTTTGATCACCTTTTCACCGTCAATATCCTCATAGGCCCAGCCATTTGAAAACACCCGGTCGATCCAGCCTTTCAGGATTGCGGGCATCGACCACCAGTAGATCGGAAAAACCAGCACCAGCGTATCGGCGGCATCAATCCGCCTTTGTTCGGCAAGCACATCGTCTGGAAACGGTGCCCTCATCTCGAAGGCCGCGATATCGTCCTGATTGAAACGCGGATCAAACCCTTCCTCCGACAGATCGGCAAGCTCGAAACTGTGTTCGGGACCGGCATCCTCAATACCCTGGCCGATATGATTGGCAACCGCATGACTGAACGAACCGGAATTTGGATGGGCGACAACAACAAGCGCGTGCATGACATACCTCCTTGCTAAGCAATTGCCACTCAACGGCAATCACTATATACTATAAGTAAGTTACTTTCTGTAAGTTACGTTTGGTATATAAAGATGTCAAGCAGCGTCGCAAAAAAGTCCCCCTCACATACTCCACGCAAACGGATGGCGCGCGAAGATCGCAACCGTCAACTTCTCGACGTTGCATGGAAGATGATCCATGACGATGGGACCGAGGCACTAAGCCTTGGCAATCTTGCCGAACAGGCCGGGGTCACCAAGCCCGTGGTCTATGACCATTTCGGAACACGATCGGGTTTGCTGATTGCGCTGTATCAGGATTACGATCGACGTCAGACTGCATTGATGGACTCTACCCTTGCACAAAGCAGCCATACCCTGCACGACAAGGCATCGGTGATCGCATCGGCCTATGTTGATTGCGTGCTGTCACAGGGGCGCGAAATTTCGGGTGTCATTGCATCACTTGCCGGATCGCCGGAACTGGAACAGGTCAAACGTGACTATCATATTCTGTTCATCGATAAATGCCGCGATACCCTGTCGCCTTTCAGCCCGACCGGTAAAATACCTATGCCGCGTCTTTGGGGCTTTCTAGGCGCTGCAGAATCCCTTTCTTACGCAGCGGCAACCGGCGAAATCACTGCAGATCAGGCAAAACAGGAACTGTTTGAGACCATCATAGCGATGGTTTCGCGTGATACGCATGACTCCAGAGACTGATGACGTCATTGCTATCACACGCCCTTTTCTGGACATCGGGTTTAACAGGGTCCAATATATTCCAAAGCAAAAGCAAGGCCGTACGATAAATGGCACTGTCAGGTTATGGGAACGGCCCGGGCGCATCCTCGCTTTGCGGCCAAAGGAGCAACTCATGAACATCCGAAGAGCCGGCCCCCTGTCCGGTCTTGTTGTTTCCGCTTTGATACTGTCGGGATGCGTGCAACCCACCGCACAAAACAATCCCACCGCCGATATGACGACGGAAATTGTCACCCCGTGGGGAACCACGGTTGCGGCATCCTCTTCACCCGGCTCCATGTCTGCCGCTGGCGCAAATGCAGCCAATGGCAAATTCGTTGTGGCCTCCGATCCGAAAATGACCACCATCACCGAAATGCAGCGCCAGCAGATCGACGAGGCGCGCGTCGCCCTTGGCATCCTTGATCGCATGGCACAACGCTGTGTTCAGGACAACGATCCGGCGGCCTGCAATACACTTCAGACCAACTGGCCAACCCTGTCACAGCAATTGCGCAAAAGCCTCTCGATCATTTCGGGTGACAGCATGGGGCGCATGCCATCCGCCGGTGCGCCAATAATGAGCAACCCGACCACCGCGGGAGCAATACCCGGCCTGGTGACATCCCCTGCCCCTGCTCCGACAACGATGCCGCAGAACGGTGCACCTACCATGGAAAAGACCATTCCGATGATGTCCAACCCCGTTGATGGCTGATGCCGTTTACCCAAGGTCATTTTCTCGCCACAGGGTCACGTGATACTCAAATACACGCGATAAGTGCAATTTGAGATAGAACAAAGAACGCCACCACTGATCGCATTAGACTGCTTCTCATAACCACGCTAGCCGCCTTGATCGAAGGCGGTGCTGCCCGGAAAAGGAGACTGGCAGATGTATCGGGATATCCTTGTTCATATCGACAATTCAGCCCCTTGCGTACAGCGCCTTTCAGTTGCCCTGAAAGTTGCCAAGGCGCAAAAAGCCCATCTGACCGGGCTGTTTCTTCTGCCCTATGCCGAAATTCCACGTTTCATGGAAGTTCAGATTTCCCAGGAAATCGTCAATCAGCAGCGCGCGGCCATGGCCGAAACCGCCAAGGACGCCAAGCGCGACTTCGCCAAAGCCTGCGAAGACGCCGGTGTTACCTTCAGTTGGCAGGAAACGCCATGCTCGGCAGCCGAGATTGCCGACACGGTTGCCATGTATGCCCGCCATCATGACCTGACGGTTCTGGGCCAGTATGACCCGGACAGCGCTGATCCGTCCTCGACCTCTGAAATGCCTGACAAGGCCATTCTTACCGCAGGCACCCCGGTTCTGGTTGTGCCTTATGCCGGTCGGTTCGAAACGATTGGCGAACGCGTTATGGTTGCATGGAAACCGTATCGCGAAGCTGTCCGTGCGGTAAATGACGGCATGGCGTTTCTTGAAAATGCCAAATCGGCCCTCGTTCTTTGTGCAGATCCAAACAAGGGCGCCCGTGACTCCATTCCTGTTCCCGGTGTCGATATCGGTTCGCGGCTTGAACGCCACGGGGTGAATGTCCGCAAGGAAAACATGAATGCCAGCGGCATCAGCGTTGGCGATCTTCTGCTGTCGCGTGCGGCCGATGAAAGCATCGACCTGATCGTTTGCGGTGCCTATGGCCGCCCGCGCCTGCGTGAATTGATGATGGGGGGTGTGACACAGCATCTTCTGCGTCACATGACGGTGCCGGTTCTGATGTCGCACTAGGCTGCGACCAACGACATCGTTACCAAGCCGGCCGGTGCCCTTGCCCGGCCGGTTTTGTTTGTCGGTTTCGTTTTTGCCGATCGCGCCAAAGATCTTCGCCAAAGCATGGTCCAACTAATGATTCCCATGCCGGAAATAGCTGACTAAAGTGCCTGAGAGCATCAGGATATTTCCTGCACGAAACAGAGGTTCGCCATGACCACCAACGCCACCACCACGACAATCGATACTGCCCCGACCGCCAAAGGCAATTCCGCAGCCAGCCGCGATATCGCAAGCTATCTTCATCCCTATACCAACCTTGCCACTCACGAAAAAACCGGGCCGCATATCATTTCAAAGGGTCACGGGATTTATGTGACCGATGACAATGGCCGCGATTTTATCGAAGGCATGGCCGGTCTTTGGTGTGCGTCGCTGGGATTTGGCGAAAATCGCCTCGTGAAAGCCGCGACAAAGCAGCTTGAAACCCTGCCCTATTACCACACCTTCGCATCGCGCAGCACCAACCCGGCGATTGACCTGGCCGAAAAGCTTTTGGAACTTGTACCTGTCCCGATGTCCAAGGTTTTCTTTGCCAATAGCGGATCAGAAGCAACTGATTCCGCGGTCAAGATGGTCTGGTATTATCACAATGCGATTGGCCAACCGGAAAAGAAGAAGATCATTTCGCGCAAGAAGGGCTATCACGGGGTGACAGTGGCTGCGGCCTCGATGACGGGGCTTCCGGGCAACCACAAAATGTTTGATCTGCCGATTGACCGCATCATCCATACCGAAACCCCGCATTACTGGCGCGAGGCCCAGCCCGGCGAGGAAGAAGAGGATTTCGCAACCCGTCTTGCCGAACAGCTTGAAGACCTGATTCAGGCAGAAGGTCCGGAAACCATCGGGGCGTTTATCGCCGAACCGATCATGGGAGCCGGTGGCGTGATCGTGCCGCCGCGCACCTATTTCGAAAAGGTGCAGGAAGTTTTGGACCGGTACGACATCCTGTTTATCGCCGACGAAGTCATATGCGGATTTGGCCGGACCGGACGGATGTTTGCCACCGAAACCTTCCGGCTTAAACCCGACATGATCACGGTCGCCAAGCAGCTTTCATCGGCCTATCAGCCGATTTCGGCCCTGTTCATCAATGACAAGATTTATCAGGCAGCGAAAAAGGCATCCGACGAGATCGGCACATTTGGCCACGGCTTTACTTATTCCGGCCATCCGGTCGCGGCGGCCGTTGCGCTTGAAACTCTTAGAATCTATGAGGATGACGGCATTATCGACCATGTCCGCAATGTCATGTCGCCATTCCAGAAACGCCTCAAGGATCTCAATAAATTCGAACATGTCGGCGAAACCCGTGGGCGTGGCCTGATCGGGGCGTTTGAACTGGTCGATGACAAATGCCTGAAAACCGGGATGCAGCCAACGGGCTTCGCCGGAAAGGCCGTTGTCGCAAAATGCCTGGAGCATGGCGTGATCCTGCGTGCACTTGGCGATAGTGTCGCCTTCTGCCCGCCACTGATCATTACCGAACAGCAGGTCCACGATATGTTCGATAAGGTCGAAGCGGCTCTTGGGGATTGGCATCACAGCCTCGGCTGAACCAGCCCAAAGCATAAAACCTTTAAAAAACAATCAGATGCCGCTACATCAAAAAAGATATAGCGGCATTATTATAGCGATAAACGTTCAATTAATGGCAATTGATAGATTTTATTGCTTGTTTGAATTGATTTAATTGTGGGTCGGAAGTCCTTTCAAAACCTTGCCAAATGCGATCAATAGCGCCAAATTGGGAACAGGAATTGAACGGGGAACTGCCCAACGCCTCGAGTGATGGCAAGATCGACAAACAATGAATGGACGCCTTCTTTGACAGCTTGGTTCGCAGCAACACTGAAAACGACAATCGAAGTGAAACTGGAATCGCTTTAAAATTTTTGACAAGGGTCAATGCCAAGTCGGCAGCCATGTCCGATAAGGAAGTTATCAAGACCCGGTCAAACGGGACCATGCTGATCCGGAAATGTACGCATATCCGGCCAGGACCAGAGCTTTGCCAAGGGTGAGAGAACGGGATGAAAGACAGCCCGTACCTGCGGTAAAGAGACAGGCGAAAGACACAAAAGATGAATTATAACACCTTCTTTAAAGACGCGTTGTCCGGCCTCAAGGCTGAAGGCCGTTACCGCGTATTCGCCAATCTTGAACGCATCGTCGGTGAATTCCCCAAAGCCATGTATCATCCGGGAAATGGTGATGCACCGCGCAAAATTACTGTCTGGTGTTCAAACGACTATCTCGGAATGGGCCAGCATCCCACGGTTCTTGAAGCCATGCAAAACGCCGTCACCGGTCAGGGCGGCGGTGCAGGAGGCACACGCAATATTTCCGGTTCCAACCATCTGCATGTCGCGCTCGAGCAGGAGCTCGCCGATCTGCATGGCAAGGAAGCCGCCCTTCTGATGACATCGGGCTATGTTGCCAACTGGACGACGTTATCGACCCTTGGCTCGAAACTGCCTGATTGCGTGATCATTTCCGACTCGTTTAACCACAACTCCATGATCGAAGGCATGCGCCATTCCAAGGCGGAACGCCGGATCTGGAAGCATAACGATGTCGAACATCTTGAAGAAATCCTGCGCAACCTGGGGCCGAACCGGGCCAAGATCGTCGCGTTCGAGTCCGTTTATTCAATGGATGGCGATATCGCCCCGATTGGCGAAATCCTTGATCTTTGCGAAAAATACAACGCGATTTCATATCTCGACGAAGTCCATGCGGTTGGCATGTATGGCCCGCGCGGCGGCGGCGTTGCCGAACGCGATGGCGTAATGGACCGCGTTGACATCGTCCAGGGCACGCTTGCCAAGGCATTTGGCGTGATCGGTGGCTATATCGCGGCCAAACATGAAATTGTCGATTTCGTACGCAGTTTCGGTAATGGCTTTATCTTCACCAGCTCCCATCCACCCAGTATTGCGGCCGGAGCACTGGCCTCGGTCCGCCACCTCAAAGACAGCAATATCGAACGCGAAGCCCAGAAAGAACGTGCGGAAACGCTGCGCGAACGCATGCGGACCGCCGGTCTTCCGGTGATGGATGCGCCAAGCCATATCGTACCGCTGATGGTGGGCGATGCCGCAATGTGCAAGGAAGCCAGCGACCGCCTGCTGTTTGATCACGACATTTATGTCCAGCCGATCAACTATCCTACCGTACCACGGGGCACTGAGCGCCTGCGTTTTACGCCGGGCCCGCTTCATAATGATGAATTGATCAATCATCTGATCGACTCGCTTCTGGTGGTTTGGGGGCAGCTTGGTATTGCCAAAGCAGCCTGAGGCTTGAAATCCCTCTGCATATGACAGAAACCGAAGGCCGTGGATTATCGACGGCCTTCTTTTTTTGTCTGCCACCCATTGCTGGAGCACCTGTCTGCATATCGGGGAATGGTTGTTCTCGTGATGCGGTTGTTTGCTTTCGAAACTTCCCATCCTATATTGAAGCGGTTGCCATCACACGGTGTTGGAACAGAAACCATTTGCCACCTTGCAATTAAGAACCGTTCGCGTTAACTTCGATGCCTGCAACATGACAGGGATCGTTTATGTATTCGGATAGAACCTTGCTGCCCAAAGAATGTCTGCGCCTGTGCGCACTTGGCACCCTTGCCCTTTCCGATAAACCGATCAGCTATGCCGATCTGGCCAATTCAGTGCGCCATTTTACCGCCCATATCATGGGACCGTCGCTTGATATGATGGGGAGTTCCCTTCAGCTTCTTAAGCTTGAAGGGTTGGTACGCGAAGATTGCAACAGCGGGTCATATTCGGATGCGCAATTGTCACTGACCAAAGCCGGGCACGACAAGTTCAAGGAACTGATGCGGGGAACACTTCGCGATACATCAGGCGAGCTTTCGCGACTTGTGATGGCGCTTAAAATGCGTTTCCTGCATTTACTGGATGATGAGACACGCCGCGACCAGATCGAAATCCTACATGATGTTTGTGAACTGGAACTTGATCGCGTTCTGGCACTGCGTGAAGAACATGCGAAAGAGGCCGCTCCGTTCACCGGATGGCTTGACATGGAAGCGCGTCGACTGGAACAAAAGCGCGATTGGCTGAAAAGTCTGTTGGCCTAATTCCAATTCCCGTTATAGTCGAGAGACAGACCTGCAGGTAGCGGGTGCCAAGTCACAGGATGGGACGGGTCCGATCATGCTTATCCGCGATGAGACAGAGGCCGATATTCCGGCCATCCACGCGTTGCTGGCGAGTGCGTTTGCAACCGCGCCACATAGCCAGCAAACCGAACACCTGATCGTTGATGCATTGCGCGACAAGGGCCGGTTGAGCCTGTCACTCGTGGCAATCGAAGATGATGAACTTGTCGGTTGCGTTGCCTTTTCACCGGTAAAAATCGATGGCCGAGAAAGCGACTGGTTCGGTCTTGGCCCGGTTGCGGTCAACCCCGACCGACAGGGCTTGGGCATCGGATCGGAGTTGATCCAGGCTGGGATCGCCAGACTGCGCGTCAATGATGCAGCTGGCTGCGTGGTTCTTGGTGAACCAGGCTATTACAGCCGCTTTGGCTTTGCCCCCCTGCCCGATCTGAAACTGGAAGGCGTTCCCGAACAGTATTTCATGGCCCGACCGCTGATTGATATTGTTCCAGTGGGAAATGTTGATTATGACCCGGCCTTTTATATCGCCCCTCAGAACTGACCAATAGAAAACAGCCGGAACTTCCAAGCTGTCAGTCGTTTGATCGCTTATCATCAACAGCTGTTGCTGCCCCGTTGATCCGGATTTCGGCTCAGTACAAATGCTGCCCGCCGGTTACAAAAATTTCCGTGCCGGTGACATAGCTGCTGTCTTCGCCGACCAGATAGTGCACCGCGGCCGCCACGTCTTCGGGGGTGCCCATACGGTTCATGGGAATACGCGGGACCAGTGCCTCGTATTCCGGGGAAATCATTGCGGTTTTGATTTCGCCGGGGGCAACAGCATTAACCCTCACGCCAAGTTCGGCAAATTCCACCGCCATTTCGCGGGTCAGACCGGACAATGCCGCCTTTGACGTCGAATAGGCCGATCCGGCAAAGGGATGGACATAATGACCTGCGATCGAGGTGATGTTGCAAATCGCCCCCTTGCCCCGGTGCAGGGCGGCGGCAAAGCCACGCGACAAAGTCAGCGGAGTAAAGAAGTTCAGTTCGAACACATCACGCCATGCCTCGATATCGCCATTCAGGCAGCCCAGCCGTTCCTTGTAAGGCGTTTTGGGCGATACACCTGCATTGTTCACCAGCGCATGCAGCGGATCATCGCCCAGCACTTCGTTGGCTTGTTTGATGAAAAGTTCGACATCTTCGGGTTTGGAAAGATCGGCGGCGATATGAATACCCTGTGCCGGATCACGCGGGCAACTGGGCGGCGGGGCTTCACGTGAACAGCAAATCACCCGCCAGCCACGCGCGGCAAAATAACCGACCGTAACATGGCCAATTCCACGGCTTGCACCGGTCAGGACAACGGTTTTCGGGGCATTGGCATTCATTGGGCCGCTCTTTCAAATCCCGCGCGCCGAAGTGGCGCGTTATATTTTATCGTCATGTTCTTATAGCATTACGGTCCGTCGCAAGCACGCATCGCAACACGCGCTCCTATATAGGACGAAGGTTGTGTCAAAACCAGTCAAACGGCTATGATCATTGTCAATTCAGGAACGGACAATCCAATGTGCAGCCAATATCAGCTTATCAGCGACATGAACGCGTTTCAGACACAACTGGCCATCGATCTTGGGGATGTTATTCGTAGGCAGGTGTCCGATTTTACCGAGCAGCAGGATGACGAAAGCCAGAGTGATGACTCGGCGTTTGAAAACCTCTCGGGCATTCGTCGCCCGACAGATCCGGTCATTGTCGTCCTGCCCGGTCAGAAACCAGCCCTGCGGCGCTGGGGTTTAAGCGTTTCGAACCTGAATGCACCACTGATCAATGCCCGTGCCGAAACCCTTGATCAAAAGCCGACCTTTCGACCGTTGCTCGAACGGCGATGTTTGATCCCGGCCACAAGCTGGTTTGAATGGCGCAAGGACGGCGCAGTCAAACACAAAACCCGCATCACCCTACCCGATCATCAGCCGGTGCTGTTTGCCGGGCTTGAAAACGGAACCGAGGCGGTGATTATCACCTGCGTCCCCGCGCCCTCGATCGCGCATATCCACGACAGAATGCCCGCCTTAATCGGGCCGAACCATATCGCCGGATGGCTTGATCCCGCCAATCGGTTTGACACTGTGCGTCACATGCTGAGTCCGGTGCCCGATCATGTTCTGAAATGGTCCGAAGATTTGCAAGACGGCCCTAAAACCGCCAAGCAGGATGACGGCCAGATCAATCTGTTCTGATCAATCAGGCACGGATTTGACGGGTTATTCGCTATCCACGTCGTTCGCCGCGCAGGGCGCTGCATTGCAAGTGCTAACAGGTTTGGCAGCAGCACCATCATACCCGGCGACAACCGCACCAAGATCGGGCAAACCGACATTCCGGCGGGCAAGTTCCCGGGCCAGATCTTCGGACATGGAAGCGAAATCAATGACATCGCGAAGTGATAACATGGGAATTCCCCTGCCAGACGTTTCTTCCACCGTGCGGAACACCTCGTTCCGGGTTTGCGCCCATGGGGTTCCGTCTTTGTAAGATTTTGGTAACGGTGGCGGGTTTTCTTCGCAGACGCAACAAAAAAAGGCGCAGAAGACTGCGCCTTTAGTGTCATATACCAATGATCATACAAATAATCATCCGGATTTCAGGATGTTACGTGACCTATGGGTCAATGCATTATCCAAAGCGGCAAAGTGCATTTTGCCAGTATATCCTGCGTCACCCCGCCAAGGATCATTTCCTTGAAACGTGAATGGCTGTACGCACCCAGAACAATGCTATCGGCACCGACCTTTTCCGCCTCGGATATCAAGGCACTAGCAACATGCGACTGTTCGGACAATTCCGACACCCGTGCCTCGACTCCGTGCCAAAGGAACTGTTCGGCCAGTGCCTTGGCACACGCACGACCATGGGGGACTTCACCAACACTGACGATGGTGACTTCCTTGGCCGTGCGCAGAAGTGGCATGGCCGATGTCACGGCGCGCGCGGCTTCGACACCGCCATTCCAGGCAATCACGACTTTTTCACCAACGGTTTCGGGTGTTTTTTCCGGCGCAACCAGTAACGGGCGACCGGTTTCCATCAGGGCGGCATCAAAGGTTAGCGACGCTGCTGCTTCGCGCGGATCGCGTCCAATCACGACAAGATCAAACAAACGACCACGTCGTGCGACCGTTTCGTCCTCCCGACCGTTATCCCGCCGCCATGCGCAGGTCGCCTGAAGGTCAGGCATCGGAACCGCAGCCTCGGCAACGGCAGCGGCATCGCGTGCCGCGTCATATGCTGCACGCCCGCGGGTTTCACGTCGCTGGGTTTCGCTTTCTGCAGCCCGCATCATTTCTTCGATGATCAGACCCGACATGCCTTCACCGACAATCGGAATCGCATCCTGAGGTTCGGCCGCGACAAACAGTGCTTCGAGATGTGCATTAAATCTTTTGGCCGTCCGAAACGCCAGATCAAGTACTCGCTGGTCTATATTCGAACCTGCCACCGGAGCCAGAATCGTTCTTACTGCCATCGCACTCACTCCCGAGATTGGTGTGTCTTTCGACACATATGCCTTGTTGCGGTCAGTTCAACGCGTCAAAACGTCATGCAGGCCTATTCTGCAACTGCAAAACGCATCTTTCCTTGTTCAAGATCAAAACTTTCATAAAAGAACCCGTTTAATCAACGAAACCGGCCTTTCCGCTACGAATTGCTTAGCTGGTGACGAAATCCAGTGTAACATCAAACCAATGCGTTGCCGAACTACGAAGATTAAATAGATTAACCGGTTTGTCGAATTCAATGCGCCAGAAAATAGCCGAACCGACTGCGAGAATGGATGCTACGCCTGATGCCTTATAGCAATTTACACAAAAACGCTCGTGATGCTGCGGAGTTCCTGAAAACATTGGGAAATGAATGGCGCCTTATGGTTCTTTGTTCACTGGGAACAACCGAAAAATCGGTCAGCACTCTGGAAGGTGAACTTGGCATCAAGCAATCGGCTCTATCACAGCACCTTGCCAGATTACGCCGTGACGGGCTGGTGAAGACGCGCAGGGAATCGCAAACGATTTATTACTCGCTGGCCAATCCCGATATCATGAAGATCATCGGCGTATTGCAGGAAGTATTCTGCCCTCCCGAAGAGGCTTAAGACTTCCAACTACCCCAAACGCACTGATCCCTGCGGTTTGCTTTTCCGGAATCTGGCAACGTTTCCGAAGCCTCTCAGGGGAACAGCTTCTGCAGGTTCCACCCCTTGTCTTCGGCATCCCGGGTATAAAGCTGGCGATCATGCAGGCGAAATTTGCCCTCGGACCAGAACTCGATACGATCAGGGATCAGACGGAAACCGCCCCAATGTTCGGGGCGCGGCACTTTGCCCAGTCCGAATTTGGCGGTAAATTCAGCAACCCGTTTTTCCAGATCGAACCGGCCGCTCATTGGACGGGACTGGATCGAAGCCCAGGCACCAAGCTGGCTGCCGCGCGGACGCGATGCAAAATATTCATCCGATTCTGCACCATCAACGCGCGTTACCGCACCTTCGATACGCACGCATTTTTCAAGCGATTTCCAGTGAAAGCACAATGCAGCAAAGCTGTTTTCGGCAAGCTGATCACCCTTGCGGCTTTCATAATTGGTATAAAAAACAAAGCCGCGCTCGTCGAACCCCTTTAGCAGAACGATACGTGCCGATGGCCGCCCGTTGGCATCAGCTGTCGCCAGCGTCATCGCATCGGGATACGGTTTCTCCTTGTTTTTCGCCTCGTTAAACCACACGTCAAAAAGATCGAACGGAACCGCGTGGGCTTCATGCCCAATTTTTGGCGTATTTTTTTCGTCCATTGGGGTCAGGATTCCTTTGATAGTTCAAAATCCGCACCAAATTCGAAAGATACGGGTTTTGGATATACGTGAAACGACATACTCAAGATCGTTCCGTAGATACAGAACATATCGGTTGGGACAGGAAAGACAAGGTAGGCAAATAAATATGAAATTCCGTCATATCGTTATCCCCGTCGTGATGACCGCATTCATTGCCGGTTGTGCACAGGATCAGGGTCAGAAACAGACCGCCGGCACCCTTCTGGGCGCGGTTGGTGGTGCTGTTGCCGGTGCCCAGTTCGGTAAAGGATCGGGGCAGCTCGTAGGCGTTGCACTTGGTACGCTTGCCGGAGCCTTTATCGGCAGTGAAGTAGGCCGGTCGCTTGACAATGCGGACCGTGCCATCATGGCGCAGAACACCCAGCGGACACTTGAAAGTGCCCCCACGGGCCAGACTTCAACCTGGAACAATCCCGATACCGGTGCGCGGGGGACGGTAACCCCGGTTCGCACCTATCAGGAACCGAAGACCCAGGAATATTGCCGCGAATATCAGCAAACAGTAACCATCGGCGGCAAGCAGGAAGAGGCTTATGGCACGGCATGCCGCAAGCCGGATGGCAGCTGGGAAGTTGTGAACTGATCTTCACGGAATGACATTTAAAAAAAGCGGCGCGTTCCTTGCGGACAGCGCCGCTTTTTCATATCTGAGCCATGTCAAGGACAGCAATTAAAACAAATGGCTTCCTTGCCATAGCCGATACAGGCTTATAATACATCTATAGAGTTTCCCTTTATCCAACCGGTCAGGCGATGCAGGATCCCTACAAGACTTTGGGCGTTGCCAAAAACGCCACCCAGGACGAAATCAAGAAAGCCTATCGCAAACTTGCGCGCGAGCTTCATCCGGACGTCAATCCCGGCGACACCAAGATCGAAGAGCGGTTCAAAAAAGTTTCGGCCGCCTATCATCTTCTGGGGGATGCCGAACGTCGCAAGAAATATGACGCGGGCGAGATTGATGCCGATGGCCGCGAAACCGGACCGTTCGGCCGTGGGGGCGGCGCACGTTACAGCGGTCAGGCCGGCGGCGATCCATTCGGGTTTTCGGGTGCCAATGCCGAGGATATCTTTGACGAGATTTTCGGCAAAGGTGGACGTGGCGGCGGGTTTGGTGGCCGCAGGCAGGCCGAAAAGGTCAAGGGACCGAATATTTCCTACGAACTGAGCCTTGATCTGGCTGAGGCGATCATCGGCACGACCAAGCGCATCAACCTAGCGAGTGGCAAAAGTCTTGAAGTCCGCATTCCCGCTGGAAGCGAGGATGGCCAAACCCTCCGGCTGAAAGGCCAGGGGATGGCAGGCATGAATGGCGGGGAAGCAGGTGATGCGCTGATCAAGCTGCATGTCCACCCTGATAAAACGTTCCGCCGCGAAGGCAATGACCTGCATTGCGATCTGGCGATCAGTCTTGCCGAGGCGGTTCTGGGTGGCTCCATCGAAGTCCCGACGATCAATGGCAAAGTCAGCATGAAACTGCCTGCCAATGCCAATAGCGGCACGAAACTGCGCCTGCGCGGCAAGGGTGCGGCCTATGCCCGTGGTGACAAACGCGGCGATCAATATGTACATCTGACTGTCAAGCTGCCGGAAAATCGCGATGATGAACTGATCGATTTCGTTCGCGAATGGTCGGAAAAGCATCCCTACAAGGCGCGCTGACACAGCGATCCGGTCAGACCTGCTGGCGGCTTGACCGGACTCAAGACCTGAACTGTACTTCGCGGGCATTCTGCCTTTGCAGTTTCATCTGACAAAGGCATAAACCATGCGACCCATTGCACTTACGACGGTTCTGGCCGGTATAGCCCTGATTGGACTCACAGCATTTGTCGGCACATCACGTCCGACGCTGGAACTTTCCTATACCGCCGATTGCCAAAATAGCGCCGATTGGCAAAGCCGTCTTGTGGCCGAAGGTTTCGATGTTCGCCCCGCACAGGTCAGCAACCTGTCGCTTTCGGAACAGCAAGCGATGATGACCACCCCGGCATCGATGCGCGATTGCAAGATCGGGCGGGTTGCCGGTTACAGCGTGATTGGCGAAGTCGCTTCTGGCGATATCGTAACGCTTTTACGGCGCAAACCGGCCGATGTCATCGCACTTGCCCGTGACAATCAAACCGACGAAACGGTCGCGATCCATTATGACGGTTCCGTCGAACGCAGCAGAGCGCGGCAATGAAGAGCATTTCACGTTTACGGCTTGCCTTCACCGGGATCGGAGTGGTGACGGTTGGTGTATTGTGGGGCAGTGCCACCATGGTTTGGCTGTCATTGCCGAACGGATCGCCAACTCTCCTGCCTGCCGGCAGTCTTTTACCCGCAATCGCGATCAGCCTTGCGATCTTTGGCGGGCTTGGCTTTGGGGCAGCGGTTTTGACAGAACGCTGGGAAAATGAAAGCCTGCGGAACAGGTCGTCAAACCGGTCCTAGACAGCAACTGGCAGCAGGTGCCTATTTCTTGCCCTGCCCAACGATGACCATATCCCTGTCCTCTGCGCTTCCGGCAAAGGCATCGAACTGGCGTCCGATCTTTTTGAACACGGCGAGGCATTGTTCAAGTTCTTCGTCGGAAACATCGGCAAAAATCTGGGCGCGCACACCCTGTATCACCGCCTGAATCTGACGCAGTGCCGGTTCCGCCCGTTCCGTCAGATGAACGGTTTTTGCCCGCCGGTCATCAGGGACTTCGCGCCGTTCGATCAGCCCCTTTTCCTCCAGCCAGTCCAAGGTCCGCACCAATGTGGGCCCCTGCACTCCGGCAACGCGCGCCAGTTCCTTTTGGGTCAGGTCATGATCGGCCGTGCTTAGGCGAAAAAGGATTATCCAGCGTGCCTCCGTCAGGATAAAGGGCGATAAACGCCGATCAACTTCGGCGCGCCATTGCCGGGCGAGCATGCCCAGCCATATACCGAACTGTTCACGCGACGCATTGCTATCAGAGGGATTTGTCATGGGAACACCTGCAGGAGGATTTTTGATATTACAGACTTAAATAGATAGCTATCTATCGTCAAGGAAGCTGCTTCGGAAATCCCAAACAGGAATAACACAACCCTATCTCGCAGGGGCGGGTTCGCGTTACCATATGAAATAAAACATTTTCCATTCGCAGATCGTCATACAGGGAAGACGCAGGACACGCATGGAACAATTCTGGAATCCCGGCCAACTCGTGATCTGGCTTGAACAGGCCGCCGCATGGGTGGAAACCAATGTCCTGCTTGTTCCGATCCTGTTGCAGATTGTTGCCTGTCTGGTTGCAGTAATCCCGGCTCTGTTGCTACGTCGTCCGCTTTCGCGCCAACTGGCTCGTTTGCAAAACTGGCGGGCGCTTTTGCATTATGCCGGTTTTCGACGATTGCTTGCGGTTTTGCCAGACCTCGCCTTCCCGATCATTTTGGTTCTGCTGATCTGGTTTATTGATGCCATCGCGATACAGGCAGGACTTCGGCATAATATCCTGCGTCTGGTTGCAAGCCTTCTGAATGCGTGGATTTTCATTCGCTTGGGCACGGCCGTTGTCAATGATCCAGTCTGGGCGCGCAGCATTGCGATCATCGCCTGGGGGCTGGCTGCGCTTAACATCGTCGGCTGGCTTGATCCGACGATTGATCTGCTTGACAGTCTTGCCCTTCAAATCGGGCAATTTCGGATATCGGTATTTGGTGTCCTCAAAGCGATGCTATCGCTGGCGATCCTGCTATGGGTCGCGTCCTTTGCGTCGCGCATTTTCGAACAACGCATCCAGAAGGTTCACCGACTGACACCCTCGGTTCAGGTGCTTATGTCCAAGCTTCTGAAACTTGTGCTGCTGTCGATTGCGGTTTTGTTTGCGCTTTCGACCATCGGTGTCGATCTGACCGCGCTTGCCGTCTTTGGCGGTGCCATCGGTGTCGGCATCGGGTTTGGTCTGCAACGGATTGTCGCCAACCTGATCAGCGGCGTGATCCTGTTGCTGGACCGGTCGATCAAGCCGGGTGACGTGATCGCAATTGGCGATACCTTTGGCTGGATACAATCGCTGGGGGCACGTTACACCGCCGTTCGGACCCGTGACGGTACCGAATTCCTGATCCCGAACGAAGACCTGATCACCAATCAGGTCGAAAACTGGAGCCACTCGGACGTCAAATTGCGCCTGAAGGTTCCGGTCGGGATTGCCTATCGTTGCGATCCGCATTTCGCGATCAAACTTTGCAACGAGGCTGCTGCAAAATGCGCACGCGTGCTGGATAATCCCGGCCCGAATACATTGCTGCGCGGCTTTGGTGATAATTCGGTCGATCTTGAAATCCGCTTCTGGATCACGGATCCGCAAAACGGACGCGGCAATATCATTAGCGAAGTTTTGCTCAATGTCTGGGACAGCTTCAAGGAAAACGAGATCGAAATTCCGTTCCCGCAACGTGATCTGCATTTGCGCAGTAGTGATGGCGATATCCGGATCGAAATGAGCCGTCCGGATGACGCATCCGGTGACACAACACCGGACAGCCGGGATTAATCAACGATCTGCGTCATATCTTTTGGCCCGATTTCCCCTGATGATTCCTGTTCCCGCTTCGGTTCCGCCGTTTCGGGTACCTTGTCCTCGGATTTGGGTAAATCAAGAAGCTCAGCAACATTGACATCAAGGACGGTCTTGCGTGTTTTTTCCAGTTCGACCAAACGTTCGCGCATCGCAGTCGGCCAGCCACCATCAGCATTGACAAGAAGTAACCGGTCATAATCCAGAAACAGCCCAAGTCGGGTCATCAAATCCACCAGCGTAATCCGCGATAAATCCCCCGATAGAAGCCAGCGATGGCTTTCGGATCGCTCAATCAACTTGTCACGACGAAGCGCTGCCAGCGCCCAATTCAAATCCCGACCACCCAGTTTGGTTTCGCGCAACATCCGGCGATAGGTTGGCGGTTTGGAAGCCTCGTGGAAACGATGTTGCAGATATTCCAGAACCCGTAACACAGCGATGATGCGTTCCATCTGGCCCGGTACGGCACCTCGCGGATCGGGGATCAGTCCGGCCGCCCGTGCCGCGCGCCATTCGGATCGGG
>NZ_JPWA01000032.1 GCF_003326475.1 Thalassospira xianhensis MCCC 1A02616
GGCCGGGGCGGCAGTGAACAATGCAACCGGTTCGACGGCACAGCCAAATACCGCAGGCACGGGGCAACGTGTTGATAATCGTGGCACCCAGTTGTTTGGCGTGATTGAAAACGAAGGCTCGCCGCCCTCTGTTCCGTCAGGTCCGGCAAATACATCTTCGGCGGCACCTGCCCGAACGGCAAGTGCGGCAGCCGGTGGCGCAGCACTTCCGGCCGGTACACCGGAAGAGCAGTATCGTTATGCTTTTGATCTTTTGCGCCGCCAGGATTTCGCCGCGGCTGAAACCGCACTTGCCGCGTTTGTCAAAAGCCATCCGGACAATGCATTGGCCGGTAATGCTCAATACTGGCTTGGCGAGACATTCTATGTTCGCGAACAGTATGATCAGGCGGCTGTTGCCTTTACCGAGGGCTTCCAGACATATCCCGATAGCAGCAAGGCAGCGGACAACCTGCTGAAACTTGGCATGTCGTTGGGCAATCTTGGCAAGAACGAGGATGCCTGCACGACTTTTGGCCATCTGATTGCGAATTTCCCGAACGCGTCGGCAGTGGTGCTTGACCGCGCCCGCCAGGAACGCAAAACACGCGGCTGTTCGTAAAAGCAGACTGATGACAGATCGATCAAACGATATGATCAAATCTGATCCGGCGTCCGATGGAACCCCATTGGACGCCGTTGTCTTTTCGCGACTTATGAACGCGTTTGCGCCGTTTGAAGACAGCCCCAAAATTGCCGTGGCTGTTTCCGGCGGTGCGGACAGCATGGCGCTGGCGTTGCTGGCGCATGAATGGTGCCAGTCAAACGGTGGCGAATTGATCGCCATTACGGTTGATCATGGTTTGCGTGCGGATGCGGCACAGGAGGCGATCTGGGTCGGGGAGCAGCTTCAAAAACACGGGATTGGTCATCGTATCCTGCGCTGGAACGGTGAAAAACCACAAAGCGGCATTCAGGAAGCGGCGCGCAAGGCCCGATATGAATTGCTTGATCGCGAATTGGGTGCGTTGGGTATCCTGCATCTGTTGGTCGCCCATCACCGGGATGATCAGCGTGAAACGCTTGTGATGCGGCAGAACCGTGAAAGCGGTGTCATTGGACGGGCAGGGATGAGCGCCCGTCGTTTTCTGCGCAATGCGCGCTTGTTGCGACCGTTATTGCCTGTTGCCAAGGCCAACCTGATCGCAACGGTGCGAGCATACCGGCAGGATTGGGTCGAAGACCCGTCAAACCGCAATACCGGCTTCGAAAGGGTTCGCATCCGGCATGGTTCGTTTTTGGCGGGTGATGCAGGGGGGGCAGATCAGGATCGCGGCACGGAAGAACGTCAGGCGGCTGAACATCTTATCGGTGATCTTCTGGCAGAGACGGTTCAGGTCGCGAATTGCGGTATTGCCCAGGTTGCATTTTTGAAATGGCGGGATGCCGGAACCGGTGACACCACGGCCTGCTATGGCCTTGGACATATTGTCCGGGTGATTGGCGGTGAAAATTACATGCCTGCTTTCGATGCGTTGGCGGCCGCCTTGTTACAATTGAGGGGGCAGGAAGACGCGCGCGTCAGTCTGGGCGGATGTGTGTTGCACCGCCGCGGCGATATTTTACTGGTTTATCGCGAAGTCGGGCGGATGGATATCGCGCCGGTTCGCATCAATCCGGCATTGGTGACGGGGCCAGCCGGTCAGCGCTGGGACAATCGTTTCGAGCTGTTTTTTGACGGCATCAGGCAGGTTGCAACCGCTGATTATGCTGATTTTGGCCGGTTTGTGATTGCGCCGCTGTCTGCTTGTGATGCGTTTCACACACGGGCATTTCGGGCCGCCATTGGCAAAATCTCGCCGTTTGTTGATCGTTTGCCGCGCGCCGCCCTTGCATCCATACCCGCCCTTTATGATAAAGAAGTCCTGCATTCCGTTGGCGGGCTTGAGGTTTCGGGCATTTCCGACGTATTATCCGCCGCCGGTTGCCGGACGGCCCCGATAGGGACAGAAAACGCAATCGGAATGCGATGGCGGTTTGCACCCCCGACACCTTTGTGGGAAAGTGGGTTTAAATCGTCGCCGAAACCCGACGTCCTACTTGCGTAAAGGTACCTTATCATTATCTGATGGTCAGGCCGTGCGCAGGGCGATTGCGCGTCATGGCGAACACAAATTGCGATCAGTAGCTTGGAATGAATATGGGAAAAAATCTCGCACTGTGGGTTATCATTGCCATCCTTTTGGTGGCTTTGTTTAACCTGTTTCAGTCGCCATCAGGACGGAGCGGCCAGTCAACGCTGGCGTTTTCGGACTTCCTGGCCGAAGTTGACAGCGGCCAGATTTCAGAAGTTACGATCCAGGGCAACACTCTTACAGCGCAAACCCGCGATAACCGGACCGTTAGTGTTTATACCCCTGATTATCCGAACCTCGTCGAAAAGCTGAACGACAAGGGCGTTCGTATTATCGCCCAGCCGGAAGAAAGCCTGTCGCCGCTTATGAGCGCGCTGATCAGCTGGTTCCCGATGCTGCTGATTATCGGTGTGTGGATTTTCTTCATGCGTCAGATGCAGGGCGGCGGCGGCAAGGCCATGGGCTTTGGCAAATCAAAGGCCAAGATGCTGACCGAGAAATCCGGTCGTGTGACCTTTGAAGACGTGGCCGGGATCGAGGAAGCCAAGGGCGAGCTTGAAGAAGTCGTCGACTTCCTGCGCGATCCGCAGAAATTCCAGCGCCTTGGCGGTAAAATCCCCAAAGGCATGCTTCTTGTCGGGCCTCCGGGTACTGGTAAGACGCTTCTGGCGCGTGCGATTGCCGGTGAAGCAAACGTGCCGTTCTTTACGATTTCGGGTTCCGACTTCGTTGAAATGTTTGTTGGTGTCGGTGCATCGCGTGTGCGTGACATGTTCGAACAGGGCAAAAAGAACGCGCCATGCATCATTTTCATCGATGAAATCGACGCCGTTGGCCGCCATCGTGGTGCCGGTCTTGGCGGCGGTAACGATGAACGCGAGCAGACCCTGAACCAGCTTCTGGTCGAGATGGATGGTTTCGAAGCCAACGAGGGTGTTATCCTTGTGGCGGCAACCAACCGTCCGGACGTTCTGGACCCGGCATTGCTGCGCCCCGGTCGTTTTGACCGTCAGGTTGTTGTGCCGAACCCGGATCTTGAAGGCCGTGAACGTATTCTTGGCGTTCATGCCCGCAAGGTTCCGTTGGGGCCGGATGTTGATCTGCGCACTGTTGCGCGTGGTACGCCGGGCTTCTCGGGCGCGGATCTGGCAAACCTTGTCAACGAGGCAGCGCTTCTTGCCGCCCGTCTTGGCAAGCGTGTTGTCACCATGGCCGATTTCGAGAATGCCAAGGACAAGGTGATGATGGGGGCGGAACGCCGTTCCATGATCATGACCGACGACGAGAAGAAGCTGACGGCCTATCACGAAGGTGGTCATGCGCTTGTCGCGCTGCATACCCCGGCATCCGATCCGATCCACAAGGCAACTATCATTCCGCGCGGTCGTGCGCTGGGTATGGTGATGCGCCTGCCGGAACGTGATCAGGTTTCCAAATCCTATGAACAGCTGATTTCCGACCTTGCGGTTGCCATGGGTGGTCGCGTTGCCGAGGAAATCATCTTTGGCAAGGACAAGGTAACGACGGGTGCGTCTTCCGACATCAATATGGTGACGCAGTATGCGCGCAAAATGGTGACCGAATGGGGCTTCTCGGACAAGCTTGGCAACGTCAAATATGTGGACAATCAGGAAGAAGTGTTCCTGGGGCACAGCGTTGCCCAGCACAAGAATGTTTCCGAGAAAACTGCACAACTCATTGACGAGGAAGTGCGTCGTTATTCCGACGAGGCATATGTCTTTGCCAAGCGGGTTCTGACCGAGCATCTTGACGATCTGCACGTTCTTGCCAAGGGGCTTCTCGAATACGAAACCCTGTCGGGCAAGGAAATCGATGCGCTTCTGCGTGGCGAGGAAATCAACCGTGCGGGCCATTCCAATGGCAGTGGCAAGGACACGGGCGGCGGTCGCCGTTCGACGGTTCCGACCACCGGTGGCGCACGCAAGGAAAACCCGGGTGAAGGTGGCGGGGATTTGTCCCCGGAGCCGCAGCCGGGCAGCTAACTGAAAGAGACTGATGGACAAGATCGAAGGATCGGTCCTGCGAAGCCCCGCCGATGTGCGGGGCTTTGCTGATTTTGACGGACCGTTATATTACGCACCTACCGGTTTCATCGACCATGCCGATGATCCCAATACGTTACCGCTTGCCGGATCGCGCCGCGGGTTTTCCGCGCTTGAAATCATTCGCCGTCGCGACGGCGGCGGGGCCGAAAGCATGATCCTGCCGTTGCTGGCCCTTGAAGGCTGGGTCCAGAATTCCGGGCGGGTTGATGAAATCAATGACGTCCTGAACCGTCTGACCACGAAGCGTTCCGATTTTGCCGGGCTTGATATGGCGTCCTGCCATGTAATGGGCATTGTTAATGTCACGCCGGACAGCTTTTCCGATGGGGGCGATTACAATACCACTGATCAGGCGATTGCACGTGCCCGCGCGCTGGCCGCGCAAGGGGCGTCCATCCTTGATATCGGGGGGGAATCGACCCGTCCGGGGGCGGAAACCGTTTCCGAAGTGGACGAGATCGCGCGCGTTGTTCCGGTGATCCGTGCCCTGGTCGAAGACGGTCATTGCGTTTCCATCGACACCCGCCATGCGGGCGTGATGGAGGCCGCGATTGAGGCCGGTGCGGCCATCATCAATGACGTTACCGGGCTTGAGGGGGATGAGCGGTCAATGGAAGTTGCCGCCGCATCCGGCAAGCCGGTGATCCTGATGCATATGCAGGGCGAACCGGGCACCATGCAGGAAAATCCGCAATATGATTGTGCGGTTCTGGATGTGTATGACTATCTGCTGGACCGCATCGAAAGTTGTGAACGGGCGGGGATTGCGCGCGACCGCATCTGTGTCGATCCGGGCATTGGTTTTGGCAAGTCATTGTCGCACAATCTGGAACTGTTATCGCGTCTGGCGATTTTCCATGGCCTGGGCTGCCCGATCCTGTTGGGGACATCGCGCAAATCCTTTATCGGCAAGATTGATCCGGCAGCAACCCCAAAAGAACGTCTTGGCGGGTCGATTGCATCGGCGATCAATGGCTGGCGGCACGGGGTTCAGATGATCCGGGTGCATGATGTCCACGAGACGGTTCAGTCGATTTCCGTCACGACGGCCACGTCCCTGGTATAGGCTTCTTCGACCGTCAATCTATGGATGTATAGATTGACGGTTGTTACCGACGATTTATAAAAGGCCTGCAGTTTTGTGTACTTTCGGGTGCCCGGGCTGCGGGCCTTTTTACTGGTGTGGGGAATCTGGCAATTTCTGACAGATAGTGCTTGGGGCTTGCGGATTTTCCCCAATCGCCACATACCATTATAGATAAAATTAAATGCGACCAGGAAGGTCGCGCGAATGGTTGGTTCTGAGCAAACATTGAAAGCGAAGTTGAATGAATGGATACAGCGCGCACCTGCGCGTTGAGCAGTCCGGAACGGCTGCAGGTCAGGAAACAATGGCGACTTGTGTTTTCGTGGTTGAGGACAATACCGATCTTAATCGGGATTTGTGTGAGTACCTCGAGATGTGCGGCTTTGATGTTGTCGGTTGCGAGACCGGTGCAGCGTTTTACCGTGCGCTGACAACCAAATCACCGGCGGCGGTCATTCTTGATATCATGCTGCCGGATGCCGATGGCTATGAGTTGGCCAAATATGCGCGCGCCAATCTTGATTGCGGGATCATGATGCTGACATCCCTTGCGGGGATGGATCATCATCTTACGGGCTATAAATCCGGTGCGGATGTGTATCTAACCAAGGACAGCCCGCTTTCGGTGATCGAGGCGGCCCTGCGTCCGCTGCTGCGCCGGGTCGGCCGGAGCGAGAACGAGGCGGAAGCCGAACTTGAGTCGCTGGCCCGTGAAGATCGCTGGACGCTTGATATGCTGAACTGGACGCTCAGCAATTCCGAGGGCAATTCTTCGAGCCTGACGGCGACCGAGCGCACGATTGTGCGGTTGCTGGTAGAAGCCAATGGTGCGTGGTTGACGCGTCCGGAAATTGTCATGGCACTGGGCAAGGCCGATACGGCTGAAAACTGCCGCAATCTTGATACGGCAATACGGCGTGTCCGCCAGAAGGTGCTTCGCGAAGTTGGCGAGGAATTGCCGATCCGGACCGCTTATGGCCGCGGATATGCATTTACATCCTCTGCCGCTATTGTGGGTGTGCCCGAAAGCGCCTGAGACCCTAATCGTTGAATGATCCGGTGATCTCGTCACAGGGCAGTAACAGACAGAGTTCGACACCGTCTGTTCCCTTGTCGCGCATTTTAATCGATCCGCCATGCGCATCGACAATGCGTTGCGAAATATGCAGGCCGAGTGCGCTTTGCAGGGATGCTGCCTCAACCTCGCGGCGGAACAGGGCATCGCTGATGCGGCGGATTTCGTCGCTGTTCAAATCCTGCCCGTGATAGGGGATATCGATTTCCACAAGCCAGTCACTGTTGGGGTGTGCTGTCACATGAATGGGTGTGCCTTGGGCATATCGGCGTGCGGTTTCGATCAGGTTGGTGATGGCAAGGCCGACAAGCGTGATATCGACATAGGTTTCCAGATGTTCGGTTCCGATGCATTCAAGCGTGATTTCGGCATCGGCGCGTGATGTGTTCGATACGAAGTCGGCCAGCAGGCGATTGACCGGTACCAGTTCGCGGGCCAGGGCAAAGTCACCGTCATCGATGCCATCCTTGTTGAGGAAAATATCCACCAGACGGGATAGTTTTCGCGCCTGATCCTGAATGCGCTGCAGGCGGTCAGTCACATCGCTTCGTGCTTCGCGCAGGCGCAGCGAAAGCATTTCGGACGATCTTTGAATGACGGCAAGCGGTGTGCGGAATTCATGGGAAAGCATGGAAATCAGTTTGCGCTGTTCACCGACAAGCGAGGTTGTTGCTGCGGCGATTTTGACCATGTCCATGCGTTCCTTTTCGATTCGGGACAGGCGAAAGCCCATGATCACGCTCATGGCGCACATATGGAAAAGCAATGTGAACTGATGCAGTCCGAGCCGCAGCGGCGTGGCTTCGATCAGGCCTGCATGGGTCAGTTGCAGCAAGACGGCAGCCCCGGTCGGAAGGGCAAGCACAACGAAATAAAGCCATAACAGCCATTCGGTCGGCGCGCGTATGATCCGGTAGGCAAGAACAATGCAAAATGTGGTCAGCAGTGCGGCATGCAGCGGCACAATGTAGGAACCATAAAGCGCATAAAAATTATTGGTTGCGGTCAGTATGCAGGCAATTGAAAGCACGCAATAAATTTTGATGAGCCTTGCCACGACATTGTTCTGGCTGTTCAGATCGAGAATATAGAACCACAGGAAAATGGCGGCCGCAGCGGCCAGGGTATTGGTTCCACCAACGATCAGATCATTGGCATAGGGCCATTCGGGTTGAATGATCGACAGTGCAAGGCCGCTTGCCGATGATGCGAGGATCCCGATCGACAGGCCACAGAAACCATATGCCGCGATGGCCCGGTCACGTGCCAGTGTTCCCAGAATGATGTAAACCACCCCCAGCATCAGAATAACGCCGAAATAGATGCTCAGTCCGGCATCGCGCAAGGTCAGGCTGGAAACCAGTTGATCAGTTGGCCACAGCTTGGCCATAAGGAACTGGGTGCTGTTTGATTTGGTTCGGATGGCAAGCACATAATCACCTGCTTCCAATGGGGGAAAGCGGTCGACCTGTTCACTGCCTTTCATCGGCCGCTGGCTTGCCGGGATATGATCCCCCATCTGGCTTTGCCACACGTGCCGCGATGTGCCTTGTCGGACCAGATAAACATCAATGAAGTTCATATAGCTTGGGCGAATTTCAAGATGCAGCGGTTCGTTCAATCCTTCGGGGACCGAAAGCGCCAACCAATACCAGACGGTGTCACCGGTATAACCGAAACTTGGAATGCCGGGGCTGGGGACAAAGTTTTCGGCGGGCATCTGCAGGATGTCTTCAAGTGTCAGATCATTTGTCCTGTCTTCAAGTGACAGAACATGATTATGCAGATTAACCGGGCTGGAAATGCCGGGCAGAAGTGTCAGTTTGCCAAAATCCGAAGCCCTGGCCGATGACATGATCGCTATGCCGAACAGTAATGTCATGACCGCCAGCACGACGTGTTGCCAAACAGAATATCCAGACAGGGTTTTGCGGTGGTTCATGACGGATTTCCCTCGCGGGAAACCGGCATGGCCGGCGGATCAAGATTATCGGTTCCTGCGGCTTCGATATTGTTGTTGGTCAGTTCGCGGTCATAAGGCAAACGGATCAGAATGGTCGTGCCGCCGGTTTCGCCGACGCTGATCGTCATCCGGCCACGATGGGCATTGATGATCCGGTTGGTGATGTGCAGGCCCAACCCGACGCCATGGGTGCTGCCTGATGCATTGCCGCGATAGAATGCTTCCGAGGCCAGTGCCAGATCATCCTGGGATATTCCCGGCCCGTTGTCGGTCACGCGGATATAGACATTGCCATCGCTTCGATGGGTGAAACCGATACGGACACTGGCATTCGGGGCATATTTCCGGGCGTTTTCAATCAGATTGCTAAGTGCCCGTTCGATCAGGGTGCGGTCGATCTGGATGACGGTGAAATCGGTTTCGCCCAGATCGACATCATGATCCGGGTTTTCGCGTTGGCGCCGTTTGACCAGATCCTTCAGGAACGGGGCCAGAATGGTTGGTTTGGGCGAAATACTGAAATTGGTGCTGTCCAGAGTTTCCTTAGTCAGGAACACATTAACCAGTTCCGACAGTTGCGAGGCATTGCTGCGAATGGTCGCGATACGGTTCGTGACAGCTTCGGGGGCGTTCTGAACATGCAGCGCAACCATTTCCGCCGCGCGCTGGATAATCGCAAGCGGTGTCCGGAATTCGTGGGACAGCATTGTAATGAATTCACGTTGCTCGTCAGCGAGCTGGTTGGCGCGCGTATTGCTGCGATAGGCCGAAACGCGCTGATTGGCGAGGTCATGCGTTCGTCCGGCCATCGCGATCCCCAGCAACAGCAAGTGTGCAAGAGACGCCACCTGATAACAGTTGCTGGTAAAGACGTTGGCCTGGACAATGCCCATCAGCATCAAAAGATGCACGATTGCCGCAACCGCAGGCAAACCAAGAGCCACAAAATACACGCGCAGCATTCGGGCATCTGATCTGGTCCAGCCGAAATAGAACAGATATCCAAGGAGGATCAGCAGGACACCGATATGCGGCAGGAACATGCCGCGGGCAAAATAGATATAGATGTCACTGACCGATGTAAGGGCACATAGACCGGCAAACGCGGCATAAATCGCCAGGGCCCGGAACACATTGCGTTTGAACCGGTCCAGTCCAATGATGTAGGCCCACATCATAACACTGGTCGCAATCGAAAATGCCGTACCCGATCCGGTGATCGCGTCACTTGCCCGTTGCCATGTTCCCGCCAGAAGAAGATGGGCATATCCTGAAATGCCCGCCGTCGCGGTGAACAGGGCAAGAATGTAAAGACCGTACCAGATAATTGCCCGGTCGCGGATCAGCAAACCGAGCGTGAAATAGACCATAAAGCCAATCAAAAGAATGCCGAGATAAAGGCCGTACAGGAACGTATCCTGCACGTTTTCGGCAATCAGAACCGTATCGGATTTGATATGTGCATTCAAAAGCTGGGCGCTGTTGCTGGAAACGCCAATCACCAGCCAGTAACTGCCCGCAGACAGGTTTGGCCATGTGCTCAGATGCTGTCGCCCGCGAGCTTCTGATGCATTCGGGGTGATATGGTCCCCGACGATGTTGTTCCAGACCGGCAATCGGGTCTGGCGATCAAGAATGGTCAGCGTGATCCGGTTCAGATAGGGCGGTGAAATTTCCAGATAGCGTTTGAATTGTAGGGGTTCCGCACCGGCCTGCGTGACATGGATCTGCATGCGGTACCAGACGGTATCAAGCGTATAACCCGCCCCTGCAGACCCGATAACCGGGGTGAAATCGTCTGTCGGAAGGCCTGCGACCTCGGATGCTGTACGGGCGGCCGGCCGGTTTGCTTTCAGCCTGTCAATCAACGGGGTAAGGTCGATATTATCCTCGTCTTCGGAATAGGACCCGATGACCAGTTCATGATTGCCAGGATGGGCAAGGGCAGGGCGGATCATGGAAATCATCAAGACGATGACCTGTAATATGATCACAGCCATACAGCCGTTGCGGTAACCGATTTTCCGCAAAATGCCCCCGATTTCGGAATATTCAAACGCTTCGTATCCTAGATACCGGGTTTTAAAAGCAAGGTCATGGCTTTTATAAGCGAAGTATGAAGGATGCGATTAACGGATCGGTTGCTTATGTTTCCTATAATGGGTCACTTGCCGGTAGCATTGCGCGGACACTTTGATATAACCGGCAGTCAGGAAAAATAACCCGCGCATCAATGTGTCGGGATGGAAGCAGAGAAGACGAGCATGAGCCGTAAATATTTCGGGACCGACGGTATCCGCGGAACCGCCAACACCGCCCCCATGACAGCCGAAGTCGCGCTTAAGGTCGGGATGGCCGCAGGCCATTATTTCACGCGAGGCAATCATCGTCATCGTGTGGTGATTGGCAAGGATACCCGTCTGTCGGGCTATATGCTTGAACCGGCTTTGGTGGCCGGTTTTACATCCATGGGGATGGATGTGATGCTGGTCGGGCCGATGCCGACCCCGGCGGTCGCCATGCTGACCAAATCGATGCGTGCCGATATCGGCGTGATGATTTCGGCGTCCCACAATCCGTTTCAGGATAACGGCATCAAGCTTTTTGGCCCGGATGGTTTCAAACTGTCTGACGAGGTCGAACTTGAAATTGAAGCCATGATGGATAGCGATATGTCGGCGTTGCTGGTAGCCGCAGACAAGCTTGGCCGTGCGCAGCGCATTGATGATGCGCCGGGACGCTATATCGAGGCGGTCAAATCATCGCTGCCGTCTTCGGTGACGCTTGAAGGGCTCAAGATCGTTCTGGATTGTGCCAATGGCGCGGCTTATTCCGTCGCCCCCAAGGTCCTGCGCGAACTGGGTGCGGATGTCATTGAAATCGGGACCAAGCCGAACGGCCTTAACATCAATGCCGAATGTGGTTCCACGCATACTCAAACCATGTGCGACCGTGTATTGGCCGAAAAGGCCGATGTCGGGATTGCCTTGGATGGTGACGCCGACCGCGTTCAGATGTGCGATGAAAAAGGCCAGCTGATCGATGGCGATCAGTTGATGGGCCTTGTGACCACCCATTGGAAACGCACCGGGCAGTTGCGCGGGAACGCGTTGGTCGCGACCGTGATGTCGAACCTTGGACTTGAACGTTACCTTGAAAGCAATGGTCTGCGCCTGATCCGTACCAAGGTCGGGGATCGTTACGTTGTGGAACAGATGCGTGCCCTTGATTGCAATGTCGGCGGGGAGCAGTCCGGCCATATCGTGCTGTCGGATTTTGCGTCGACCGGTGATGGCTTGCTGGCATCCCTTCAGGTTCTGGCGGTTCTGTCAGATCGTGATGGCCCGGTTTCGGAAATGAGCCGCGTGTTCGAACCGTTGCCGCAGATCCTTAAAAACGTGCGGTATGCGGTGGGTTCCGATCCGCTGTCGCACAGCAGCGTGGTTGATGCGATTTCCAGTGCCGAGCGTGCCTTTAACGGAGATGGTCGCGTCCTGATCCGCAAATCGGGGACCGAACCGCTGATCCGTGTGATGGCCGAAGGCGATGACGCGATCAAGGTCGAACAGATCGTTGATGGCATTGTTGCCGAAATCATGGCTGTTGCGGGTTAAGGCAGCAGACCTATCTTGAAGCGAATATCAGAAGTGCTTGGAGGTCGATCATGAAAGGTCGCGTGTTGATCATTGCCGGTTCTGACTGTTCCGGCGGGGCCGGAATTCAGGCCGACATCAAATCCGTGACCGTTCTGGGCGGATATGCCGCAACCGCGATCACGGCGCTGACGGTGCAAAATACCACCGGTGTTTTTGATGTTCTGGGCATTGATCCGAAACTGATCGTCCATCAGGCCGAAGTCACGATTGATGATATCGGTGCCGATGCGATCAAGACCGGTATGCTGCATAGTGTTCCGGTGATCGAAGCGGTGGCCTCGTTCATCCGCGCCAAAGCCAGCGATATTCCGATTGTTGTTGATCCGGTGATGGTATCGCAAAGCGGTTCGCGTCTTTTGAACGAAGATGCGGTTGATGCCTTGATCAAAAACATGGTGCCGCTGGCGACCGTCCTGACGCCGAATATTCCGGAAGCCGAAGTGCTTTCGGGGATAAAGATTTTGACCGAGGGCGACATGATCGAAGCTGCCCGCAAGATCGGCGAACTCGGGGCCAAGGCCGTGCTGGTCAAGGGCGGCCATGCCGATGGGGATCGCATTGTCGACATCCTTTGGCGCCATGATGGCGATATCGAAGGGTTCGAGGCGGATCGCATTCCATCGGAAAACAATCATGGTACGGGATGCTCGCTTGCCAGTGCGATTGCGACTGGGCTTTCGCAGGGCATGGGGCTGAGCGATTCTGTGGCACGTGCGCGGGCCTTTGTGCGCGAAGCGATCCGTACCGCCCCTGATTTTGGCAAGGGCAATGGTCCGCTTAATCATGCCCACCCCGTTACCGGCGAGTAAGGGGACGGGGTTTCATGCAGGGAGTATCTGCCATGCCGGGAACCTCCTTTTTCCATCAGGCACGTAACAATGCGTGGTCCAATCATCGATTGTTGACGGTCTGTTCCAGACTGTCAGATGCCGAACTGAACGCCGAACGCACATCGTTCTTTCCGACGATCCTTTGGACGCTTAATCACATCCTGATTGTCGACTGGTTTTACATCGATGCCCTTGTGGCAGGTGGGCGCGGGCGAGACTGTTTTGTCGAGGAAAACCCGTTTTCCGATATCGCGGCACTTTCCGATGCCCAGCGAGAGAGTGATCGCACATTGCTGAAATTCTGTGAAAATCTGTCTGATGCCGATGCCGCCCGTTTGGTGGCGCTAGATCGCGGTAACGGACAGATTGCGCATGAAACGACCGGTGCGGTTTTATCGCATCTTTTCGTGCATCAGACCCATCACCGCGGGCAGGTGCATGCCATGCTGAGCGGTACATCGCAAAAGCCGCCGCAACTTGACGAATATCATCTTGATTGTGATGCCGAATTTCGCGGCACCGATTTTCACGACCTTGGCTGGGACGGCGTATGACATTCAGACTGACGGATCGAACCAAACGGCGTCTTTTTCTGATCGCGGTGACGGCACTGGTTGTTGCCACGATTGCCGATGGATCACGCCGTTTCGTGGCCGACCTGATCTGGACGGATGATGCTGCCCCTTGGGAAAAGGTGACGGCGGTTTATTATCCCGACACGCAGAAACAAACCGATATCCGTATTTCGGATGCAAGGTTTGATGACGTTGCCGAATGCCGAGCGCATATAGGCGAACTTTCATCGGAAAATGGCGACCCGGACCTTAAAAAGGGACGATATGAATGTGCCATCGGGTTTTACCGCGATGGCACGGGCGAGGGCAGCTATCGCCTGATCGTCCGGTAGGTCTAGAGCACGTACCACAGCAGGCCGGGCAGGGCGATGGCGGCAAGGAAGCTGGAGCTGATGACCACACCGGCGACTTCTTCGGGTTCGCGGTTGTAAAGCTGGGCAAACAGATAGCAGAACACCGCAACCGGCATCGAACATTGCAGGATGACGACCCCGCGTTCGATCCCGGTAAGGCCCATGGCTTCGGAAAGGCCGACGCCAACCGCAAAGCCCATCACAAGGCGCAGCATGCTAAGTGCGGTACTGCGTGCGAGGCTGACCGGGCGGAGGCGGGCCAGCGACACACCCAATGTAAACAGCATTAACGGAATGGTCAGCTGCCCGATCAGGTTGGTCGTGTTGTAAAGCCATGCCGGGACTTCGGTATTGGTCGCAAGGAAGCCGGTTGCAATCAGGGTTGCCGGGATGATCGGCATCTTGATGATCGATTTGAGCGAGAAACTGCCCGAAACGAACGCCACCCCGATGGTCAGCTGCAAAACCACATAAACCGCGAAAAATGCAACTGACAGGGCCAGACCATCCTGCCCATAGGCAAGCATGCAAAGCGGCAGGCCGACATTGCCGACATTCGGCCAGGTCAGCGATTGCAGATAGGTCCGTGGGGCCAGCTTGAAAATTTTGAGGATCGGCCAGCCGATCAGAACGAAAATGATGTTCGCGGCAAGGGCGGCAGTACCCATCGATACCAGCGCATCCGCACCAAGATCAACCGTGGCGAGGGCGGCAAAGGTCAGGCAGGGGGTGGCAAAATAGGTGACGATGGATGTCACCAGTCCCGTATCGAAATGTCTGCCGGACCGTGCCCAGATATAACCAAGACCCGTGGTTATGAAAACCGGTGCAAGAATGGCAAAGATATCGGCAAACATGAAATTCAGTATCCCCAGATGGCTTGGCCCGATGGCCCCCGGGTGAAATTGTCATGACCGATAGTCGCGGGGCAAGCGAATAATGGTAATACCAGTTGCTTTTCCGCATCGCGACAAGTCGGTGCAAATCTGGTTCGTGAAAACTTGTCATTCCGGATGCGGATGGTGCATGTTAGCCCGACATTGGCCCGGAAGCACAAGACACAGGGTTAGGCATGAGCCTCAGAAAATACGATTTCGTTCACCGCCATTTCATTGACCCCGCACCGCGCTGGCGCGATCAGCGTAATCCTGTGCCTGCGGTCTTTCTGGATCGTGATGGGGTGGTTAATGAAGAGGTGCATTACCTGTCAAAGATTGAGGATCTTGCCCTGATCCCCGGAACCGCCAGCGCGATCAAGCAGCTTAACGATGCCGGTATTCCGGTTGTGATCGTGACCAACCAGTCGGCGGTGGCGCGTGGCTATCTGTCCGAAGAGGGTCTTCGTGATCTTCATGAGGCGATGATTGCGATGCTGGCGCGCGCGGGGGCATCGGTGCAGGGGATTTACTATTCGCCCTATCACCCGGATGGGATTGAGGGATATCGCCGCGATAGCACATGCCGCAAACCGGGCCCCGACATGATCCTTGCGGCGGCCGAGGATTTTGCGATTTCGCTGGGGGACAGTGTCCTGATTGGTGATCGCATCAATGATATCCGAGCCGGTCGCACGGCGGGCACCCATGCGGTGATCGTGCGGACCGGGCACGGCGCAAAGGAAACAGGCTGGCCCGAGGCGGCAGAGGCCGACTTTATTGCCGATGATTTGCAGGCGGCGGTATCGAAATTATTCGCGCGCGGTGTGCTGGCGCGTTAGGCGCATCATAACGCGCACCAGGTTTTCCACATATCCCGGGAGGCTTCTTCAAGCTCGCGGGCGGCGGCTGGGCCGCTCATGGCCTTGCTGTTTTTCATACGGTCGCGCATGCCTGCCCGAATAGTGGTAAGGGCGTTGATATCCTGCGTCAGAAGGAGGGCCTTTTCGACGTAACCCTTTTGCGTTTCCGCCGCCAGTGCATCGAGCCCGATATCGGATAGAAGGCAAAGCCCCGCGCGTGATGCCGGTGTTTCCCCGGCCATCGTGACAAACGGAATACCGTGCCACAGCATATCGAAATAGCGCGCGATATCGATCATCGGGAAGGGTGCCAGCCCGATATCGATCCGGGCGTAAAGATCGGGTTTGTCTTCGGGACTGACCGCGCCAATCAGATTGACGCGATCCGAGTGCAGTCCGGCCTGACGCAGCCGATCCAGCATCGTCTTTTTGGCAAAAGCGTCGCCTAGAACATCATCCTGAATGACAAGGCGACTGTTTTTGACCTTGTTTAAAACGCGTGCAAAGCAGTTCAGGCTGGCGTCGCTGATGTTTGATAATTGGTCAAAGCAGCCAAAGGTCACGACCTCGTCAATTGCCGCCGGAAGGAGGCTTAGCGGTGCGGCATCATCAGCACCGGCATAGGCAAACGGCCCCGATCCCAGATGTTGTACATTTTCGCAAAACAGTTTGTTTTCGGCCGGTCTTGACGGGATCGCACGGTGATGGACAAGGATGTAGTCCATCTGGCTGATGCCTGTGGTCATTGGGGCGGTGCTGGCCTGAACCGGGGCGGCGCGATGGGCGAATACCGTGATCGGCTGATCCGGTACCGGGCCGGTCAGGTCAAACAGGATATCGACCCGGTCCTTGCGGATGCGCTCTGTGATCTGAAGCGGGCTTTGGCCATATATTTCGCGCCAGCCATCGGCCATGACCTGCCATGAACGGGTGGTCTGATCCGGGCGCGGGGTGGCCGAATACAGAAACAGTTCGACCTCGTTGCGGTTAAGGTGTCGGGCGACACTTGATAGCAGGGCAAAGCAGGCATGTTCGCAAAAATGCGGTGACAGCCAGCCGATACGCAGCCGCTTATCGACCTGCTTGCTGTTGATGAATTTCGGTTCGGCCATTGCGGGCATATGGCTGCGCGCCCACTGACGGGCCTGTTTAAGATATTCGACCCCGCCGATATCGGGCAGTCTGGCAACGGCGGCAAGAAGGGCGGTATGGGCATTGGCATTTGCGGGGTGTTTTTCCACAAGCACAGTCAGTTCTGCAATCGCGCTTGCGATATCGCCGCACCGCAATTCGATATCGGCAATTTCAAGATCGATTTCGATCCTGCCCTTGGCAAGGCGCTTGGCGGTTTTAAGGATCGCGATCGCCTTGGCATAATCGCCCTGTGCCGATAGTGCGCGGCCCAAACCGTGCAGGGCAGGGACATGACGCGGATCGATGCTAAGCGCGCGTTGATAGAGGTTTTGCGCCATGCCGGGATACCCAAGGCGCAGCGACACATCGCCGACACGACAAATCATATCGGGGGTGATGCCGGCGGCCTCGGCGGCGCGGTCAAGCGATGTCAGGGCGGCCTCTTCCTGCCCCAATGCGTGCAATGCCTCGCCAAATAACAAAAGGCCTTCGTAATGATCGGGTTTAAGGCCCAGCAACCGCCCCAGAAGATCGACTGTCTGCCCGACATGGCCGCGAGGCATTTCAAGGCGTGCGAGGTGATAAAGGGCGGTGGGGAAATCGCCGTGATAGCTGATGGCCTGACGGAATTCGTCAATGGCCTTTTCGATCAGCCCGGCGCGTTCCAGCGCAATCGCGAAATTGCACCGGACGGCGGGATTGGCACCAAGCCGCGGCAGGCAGCTATCAAACAGTTCAAGTGCTTCGCGGTGGCGATCAAGACCGGTCAGAAGAGTCGCCAGAAGATGTTCGACTTCGGGGTTGCCGGGCGAAAGCGATAGCGCACGACGGTAAATTTTCTCGGCCTCGTCAGGACGGTTGCCTTCATGCGCGCTTAGTCCACGCCTGAGCAGGGTCTTGAGATCGGCCGACATCGATATGCTTTACCTCGTAAGATGGACAGTCCTGATCGCTGTCATATGGGGCAGCATGCAGAAAAAGGAACGTTCTGTCATTGCTTTAAAGCATTTCATCGTTTCAGGAAAAAGAATGATGGCGCCGTAAAAAGCATAAAAAAAACCCCGAGCCTGCAAGCAGGCCGGGGTGAGAATGGGAGTGGGAGAATCGCCTGGCGGCGATAATCACCTATTAAGATATGGATTGTGGTCGAGGCCGTCGCCTATCTAATGGGATAGCATTTTGGGTCTTTCGGGTAGGTTGGCTAGGGGAAGGTGGTGGAATTCCCGAAACTTAACCCGGTGATTGAAAGTGCTGCCTTGGAAAGGGAGGCTATCTTTCAGGTAGCATTCGTTCCATATGGCGCAAAAACACGAAATTTTCGGGCAAAAAACTGTCATTGGGCGCGAAGACTGTGCTAGAAGCCCTAAATATGTGACAATGATAAATACCCCGCGAAGATAGAGAGGTTCGACCATGCCGGAATATCGGTCCCGTACAACCACCCATGGCCGCAATATGGCCGGTGCGCGCGGCCTTTGGCGCGCCACGGGCATGAAGGATGAAGACTTTGACAAGCCGATCATTGCGGTCGTCAACAGCTTTACCCAGTTCGTGCCTGGTCACGTTCACCTGAAAGACCTTGGTCAGATGGTGGCACGCGAAATCGAAGCCGCCGGTGGTGTCGCCAAAGAATTCAATACCATTGCCGTTGATGACGGTATCGCGATGGGCCATGACGGCATGCTTTACAGCCTGCCGTCACGTGAAATCATTGCGGATTCCGTTGAATATATGGTCAACGCCCATTGCGCGGATGCGATGGTCTGCATTTCCAACTGTGACAAGATCACGCCGGGCATGCTGATGGCCGCCATGCGCCTTAACGTTCCGGCGGTGTTCGTTTCCGGTGGCCCGATGGAGGCCGGGAAGGTCACCATCAATGGTCAGGAACGTCATCTTGACCTTGTTGATGCGATGGTCGAAGCCGCCGATCCGAAAATTTCGGACGAACAGGTTGCGGTTGTCGAACGGTCGGCATGCCCGACCTGCGGTTCGTGTTCCGGGATGTTTACCGCCAACTCGATGAACTGCTTGGCGGAGGCGCTTGGCGTTGCGCTTCCGGGTAATGGTTCGGTGCTGGCGACGCATGCCGCGCGTCAGGAACTGTTCCTTGAGGCAGCGCGCACGTCGGTCAAGCTGGCGCGCCGTTATTACGAGGAAGAAGACGTTACCGCGACCCCGCGTGGCATCGCGACGTTCAAGGCCTTTGAAAACGCCATGGCGCTTGATATCGCGATGGGCGGTTCGACCAATACGGTTCTTCATCTGCTAGCGATTGCGCGCGAGGCCGAGGTCAACTTTACCATGGCTGACATGGATCGTCTGTCGCGCCAGATCCCACATCTGTCGAAGGTTGCGCCCTCGCATCCGCTATATCACATGGAAGACGTCCATCGTGCCGGCGGCATCATGCGTATTCTGGGCGAGCTGGAACGCGGTGGGTTGCTGCATACCGATGTGCCGACGGTTCATAGCAAAACCATGGCCGATGCCCTTGAAAAATGGGACATCCGGCGCACCAAGAACGAAGCGGTGCATAAATTCTTCCGCGCCATGCCGGGGGGCATCCCGACCCAGACTGCGTTCAGTCAGGAACGGTATTGGGATGATCTTGACCTTGACGAAAAAGAAGGCTGTATCCGCGATATCGAACATGCCTACAGCAAGGATGGCGGTCTGGCGGTTCTGTTTGGCAATATGGCGGTCAATGGCTGTATCGTTAAAACCGCCGGTGTCGATGCCAGCATCCTGAAATTCACTGGTCCGGCCGTGATCTGCGAAAGCCAGGACGAGGCGGTTGCCAAGGTTCTGGGGGGTGAGGTCGAGGAAGGCGATGTTGTCGTCATCCGGTATGAAGGCCCCAAAGGTGGTCCGGGCATGCAGGAAATGCTGTATCCGACCAGCTATCTGAAATCGATGGGGCTGGGCAAGGCCTGTGCGCTTGTCACCGATGGGCGTTTTTCGGGCGGGACGTCGGGTCTTTCGATTGGTCACGTATCGCCGGAAGCCGCAGCAGGTGGGGATATCGCATTGATCGAGCCGGGCGATATCATCGAAATCGATATTCCGAACCGTTCGATCAAGATTGCGGTCGATGATGCGGTTCTGGCGGCACGTCGTCAGGAGATGGAAGCCAAGGGCAAGGATGCTTGGAAACCGGCCAAGCCGCGCAAGCGCAAGGTGACAACGGCCCTTCGTGCCTATGCGGCACTCGCAACCAGTGCCGATCGGGGTGCGGTTCGCGATGTGACGCAGGTCGAATTTTAAGTCGTTCAAACCATAACATCAAAAAAGCCGCCCGGTTCGCCGGGCGGCTTTTGTTTTGGCGCGAGGATGATCAGGGTTTGCGAAGAGCGCCGAACCCATGCGCAAGGCTGTGGCCAAGGTTGGGCAGGGCATTGGCAATCGCCTGCACGGCAAAACCGATAAACAGAATTCCGGTGGCGCGCACGATCCAGATTTCATGGCGCTGATAGGCCCGGCGTAAAATCCCAAGCCCGACAACCCAGATCAGGATCAGGTCGGCAATCAGAAACCCGACGGCAGAGGCCAGCAAAAGCCCGGTCATGCTGTCCCAGCCAAGCGATGCGGCATCCTGTGCCAGAAGGGCTGTGAACATCGCGACCGCGACCGGATATCCCTTGGGATTGGTGATCCCGAAGATAAAGCCGCGTCGCCACGGACGGCGCACGGTGATATTAACCGCGCCGTCGACCTTGCGCTTTGCGGTGACAGCCCGGATACCAAGCCAGAACAGGTAGACCCCGCAAATCATCGCCAGAATATCAAACACCATCGGATCAAGGACGCGTGACCCGATGATCGCAACCAGTGCCAGACTGGCCCACATGATATCCCCGGCAAAATGCCCGAACAGGAAGCCGGCACTTGCCCGGCGGCCCTGCGCGGCGCCAATGCCCAGCATCGCCAAAAAAGCCGGGCCGGGTGTCAGAGTATAGATGGCGGCCGCGACCATCGCCCCGATCAGCATCGATATTTCCATGGTCATTTCATCCCGAATGTATTTTTCAGCAAGGCTAGCATAGCTCAGGACAACAAACCCCGCCAAAATGATTGGCGGGGTCTGCGTGGGGCAGGGTGACTAGTCCTGCCGGGAGGTTACGTTAAGCCGGTTTACGCCAGCACACGATCAAGCGGTAGGTAATCGTACCCAAGATCACGTGCGACGGCCTCATAGGTGATGCGTCCTTCGTGAACGTTTAGCCCTGCGGCCAGATGGGGATCATCCTGACAGGCTTTTTTCCAGCCCTTGTTAGCAAGGGCCAAGGTGAAGGGCAGGGTCGCGTTGTTCAGCGCAAAGGTCGATGTGCGGGCGACCGCACCGGGCATATTGGCAACGCAGTAATGCACCACGTCATCGACGATATAGGTCGGATCGGCATGGGTGGTGGCTTTGGATGTTTCAAAGCAGCCGCCCTGATCAATCGCGACGTCGACAATCACCGAACCGGGCTTCATTTTTGAAAGCTGGTCCTTGTGGATCAGTTTCGGTGCTGCGGCACCCGGGATCAGGACCGCGCCGACAATCATGTCGGCATCATAGACCAGTGCCTCGGTATCATCGATGGTGGCATATTGCGTTTTGATACGCGGGCCAAACAGATCGTCAATCTGTGTCAGGCGTTTGACATTCTTGTCGAGAATGATGACATCCGCGCCCATGCCCGCAGCAATGCGGGCGGCATTGGTGCCGACAACACCACCACCGATCACAACCACCTTGGCCGGGGCAACACCGGGCACACCGCCCAGCAACATGCCGCGTCCGCCATTGGCCTTTTGCAGGGCAGCAGCCCCCACCTGCGGGGCCATGCGACCGGCAACTTCGGACATCGGAGCCAGCAACGGCAGGCCACCATTTTTATCGGTCACGGTTTCATAGGCAATCGCGGTCACACCGGATTTGATCAGACCCGCGGTCTGTTCGGGGTCGGGGGCCAGATGAAGATAGGTAAACAGAAGCTGCCCTTCGCGGAGCTGCTCGTATTCGACTTTCTGCGGTTCCTTGACCTTTACGACCATTTCGGATCGGGCAAAGATTTCGGCCGCAGTGTCGACGATTTTTGCGCCGGCTGCGAGGTAATCATCGTTGCTACAACCGATACCGGCGCCAGCATTGGTTTCGATGATCACATCATGCCCGTGTGCCGTGACTTCACGCACGGAGCTTGGGGTCAGGCCGACGCGATATTCATGGTTTTTGATTTCTTTCGGAATGCCAATCAGCATTGTTTCTCTCCCGGACAAACGTGGCGATGATAACGGTTTTCCCGTTTTTAGTTATCTATGCAGGATACCCGAAAATTGTGGCAATTTCCCTTCAATCATCGGTGAGTTTGGTGGTATTAATGCTATATAATTTTAAAAAATCCGCTTCAGGCAGGGAGAATATTCGAAATGCAGATGGACGAACGTGACCGGATGATCCTGCGGCTGCTTCAACGCGATGGCCGTATCAGCAACGCCGAACTGGCCGAAAAGGTCAATTTATCGGCGTCGGCCTGTTTGCGCCGTGTCCGGCTTCTGGAAGAAGCCGGTCTGATTGACCGTTACACCATGCTGCTTAATCCGGCCCGCATCGGCAAACCGGGCAATGCATTCGTCAATATTTCGATTGCACGCCAGACCCGCGAAGCGTTGGAAACCTTTGAAAAGGAAATCCAGTCAGTGCCCGAGGTGGTCGAATGCTATCTGCTGGCCGGGCAAAGCGATTATCTGGTGCATGTGGTCTACAGTAACACAGCCGACTATGAACGCATACATAGCGAGGTCCTGACCCAGTTGCCCGGTGTGGAACGTGTTCAGACCATCATCACGCTACGCGAAGTCAAACGGACGACCGAATTGCCGCTCTGATATCCCGTTACAGTTCGCAGTCGCAGCGAATCAAATCTGTACGGATTTGCCGATTTTGTGCGTCGATACGTTCCGCGATTGAGATGTGGTGACCAATGTTCATCTATCGCGCGCTCAAAAAACATAGGCGAACTGTTTGTTACATAAAAGTTTCTTTGATTTATTCTATCGAAAGTCGCCGTGCGATTTGACTTTTGAATGAATTAAAAGGCATTAATATAGGTTCAGGGAGAATGTTGGGGGAATAATTCTCTATGGAAAACGAATGTCTTGTTCGTGCGCGTAGCCACGAGCAAAAGCTAAAACGTAGAAACGATATACTTGTCGCGGCCGAGGCGCTTTACCTTGAAGGGGACGGACAACTGCCATCGGCAGCCGAAGTTGCCAAGAAGGCAAACCTCGCCAAAGGCACGCTATATCTTTATTTTTCAAGCAAGGAAGCCCTTTTTCTGGAAGTCCTGCGCGGATTCCTGAAGGGGTGGTTTGAAAACAATCTTGAAGTGATTGAGCAGGAAGCGTTGCGGCGTCCCGAAGAACGGGATTCGGCACGCGTTGCACAACAATTCGTGCAGTATCTTGTCAAACGGAAGCAATTCCTGCATCTGGCGTCCCTGTCACAAGGGGTTCTTGAGCAGGGGACGGACGATGAAGCGGTTCTAAGCCATCGAAGATTTATCTCTTCCATGGTGAAACGGACGGCAGATGCCCTGTCCGAGCTGTATGCCATCACGCCTGACAATGCCAACAAGCTGATGCGGACATCCTATGCACTGGTGATTGGCATGTGGCAGATGTCACAGATTCCGGAACGTGTTGCCGAACTGATGCGCCAGAACGCGCTTGATAATCTGATTATCGATTTCAGTGTGGCAACCGAAGAAGCGGTGGTGTCGTACTGGCGTGTTCTTGCGCCGGGTATGAAATGTCGTGAATTCCTGCGTCAGATGGAAGAACAGAACCGGGCCTGATTCCGGTTCCGCCATCGGCACTTCAATCAGGATCATAAAAAAAGCAGCACCCGCAAAGGTGCTGCTTTTTTGTTTGAAAGGTTGCGGGCTCAGCTTTCTGATGCTGCCTGATTCATGGACCGGCTGCGTGCCCGTTCGGATCGCAGGATCAGCAGGCTGGAAATCACGATCATCACCGATACGGCAAGGATGATCAAGGTTGCGAGCGCGTTGATTTCCGGCGAAACGCCAAGCCTTACCGACGAGAAAACCTTCATCGGCAGGGTGGTGGAGCCCGGACCGGCGACGAAGCTTGCAATCACCAGATCGTCAAGCGACAGGGTAAATGACAAAAGCCACCCGGCCAGCAGGGCCGGCAGGATCATGGGCAGCGTGATGACAAAGAAAATCTTTGCCGGTTTTGCGCCAAGGTCCATCGCGGCTTCTTCGACCGAGGTATCCATGCCCGCTAGTCGCGATTGCACCACAACCGCGACATAGGCCGCACAGAAGGTGGTATGCGCGATCACGATCGTCGTCACGCCACGCCCGGCTGGCCAGCCGATAAGCTGTTCAAGGGTGACAAACAGCAATAGCAGGGACAGGCCAGTGATGACTTCGGGCATGACAAGCGGGGCGGCAACCATACCCGAAAACAGTGTGCGGCCCTTGAACCGTCCAAAGCGAGACATGACAAGCCCGGCAGGGGTCCCGACGGCCAATGCCAGCGTTGCCGACATCACCCCGATCCGAAGGCTGTTCCAGGCCGCATCAATCATGCCGTCATTGGAAAACAGCGACACATACCATTTGAACGAGAAGCCGGTCCAGACGGTCACAAGCTTGCCCTCGTTAAACGAGTAAATGATCACAAGCAGGATCGGCACATAGAGGAATGCAAAGCCGAACACCAAGGCACTGAGAAGGAAAGTTGAACGTTTGCCGGTCATTGTCCGTTTTCCTCCTGCTTGGTCTGGATATGCTGGAACCACATGATCGGTACGACAAGGAACAGCAGCATCGCAATCGCGACCGAGGATGCAATCGGCCAGTCACGGTTGGCAAAGAATTCGTTCCAAAGCGTTCGACCGATCATCAGGGTATTTGGTCCGCCCAGAAGTTCCGGGATGACGAATTCGCCAACCGATGGAATGAATACCAGAAGTGAGCCCGCCAGAATGCCTGGCATGGAAAGGGGCAATGTCACCTTTATGAAGGCCTTCCATGGCTTGCAACCAAGATCAAGGGCGGCCTCGATCAGGCTGACATCCATTTTTTCCAGCGTGGAATAAAGCGGCAGGATCATGAAGGGCAGGTAGGTATAGACAATGCCGATATAGACCGCGAATTCGGTCTGGCGCATGATCAGTGGCTCGGAAATGATGCCGAGGTTCAGCAGTAGCGCATTGATCAATCCTTCGCGGTCCAGAATGCCGATCCAGGCATAAACACGGATCAGGAAGCTGGTCCAGAAGGGCAGGATCACCATCATCAGAAGGACACTGCGAAGCGACCCTTGCGCGCGTGCAATGCCATAGGCCATCGGATAGCCGATCAGAAGCGTGATCACGGTTGAAATCGCCGCAATCCGGATCGAGTTCAGATAGGCCGAGATATAAAGACTGTCACTGAGAAGGAACAGGTAATTGCCGAAATTGATCGTGATATTGACGCCTTCGTCAATCCACGTGAACAGCGCGCTATAGGGCGGTTGGGCATATTCGGCGGTGGCGAAGCTGATTTTCAGAACGATCAGGAACGGTATCAGGAAGAACAGCATCAGCCAGAGATAGGGCAGGCCGATCACAATAATCCGGCCATGCCTGAGCATCAGGCGATCATAGCGTTGTTTCAGGGTTGGCTTGTCACTGCTCATTGGTTCAGAACCGAAGCAGCCCCGGCCTCCCACGTCACCCAAACGCGATCTTCCCACGTGTAACGCGGTTCGATATGGCGGCTGGAATTGGGTTCGGTGACCTTGATGCGGAAACCGCTATCAAGGCGCACATGGTAGGTCGAAAGTCCGCCTAGGTAACCGATTTCCTCGACCTTGCCCGACAGGCAGTTGTATTTCGTATCGGTCGGCTGTTCGGTCAGCAGGCGCAAGCGTTCCGGGCGGAGCGCGATCCAAAGCGTCGCACCTTCGTGGCCCTGAACAGCGTGGTCGATATAAATCTCGCCACCGGCATCGTCGGACTGGATGACCGCGTATTTTTCATCATCATCAACAAGCGTTCCTTCGATCAGGTTGACCTGACCCAGGAAGTTCGCGGTAAAGCGGCTGTTGGGATATTCGTAAAGCTCGAACGGCGTGCCAAGCTGACGGATCACACCTTCATTCATCACCGCAATGCGCGATGCCATGGTCATGGCTTCTTCCTGGTCATGGGTGACCATGACGAAGGTGGTGCCGACCTTTTCCTGAATGTTGACCAGTTCGAACTGTGTCTGTTCGCGCAGCTTCTTATCAAGCGCGCCAAGCGGTTCGTCGAGCAGCAGCACCTTTGGCTTTTTGACAAGGGATCGCGCCAGAGCAACACGTTGGCGCTGTCCGCCGGAAAGCTGATGGGGTTTGCGTTTGGCAAATTTGGTCATCTGCACAAGGGCCAGCATGTCCGAGACCAGTGTGCGGATTTCCGATTTCGGTAATCCGTCCTGATGCAGGCCAAAGGCCACATTCTGTTCAACCGTCATGTGCGGGAACAGGGCATAGGACTGGAACATCATGTTGGTGGGACGTTCATAGGCCGGGACCCCGGCCATATCGACACCATCGATGAAGATTTTACCTGCTGTCGGTTCCTCGAACCCGGCCAGCATCCGCAAAAGCGTTGTTTTGCCGCAACCCGATCCGCCCAGAAGGGCAAACAATTCATGCCGGTAAATATCAAGCGAGACATCATCGACGGCATAAAAGTCGCCGAATTTCTTGGTCACATTCTCGAAACGGATAAACGGGACCGCGTCGGGATTGTTCCAAGGCTGAGTCTTGTGCACATCCTCGTGTGCTTTCTGCAAAGCCCCCTGCGACACCAAGCTTCTCCCCTTGTTTGTTGTCGAGATACACCCAAAACATCGGGCGACATGCCCGGCTGGTCTTTTCAGTCCGATTACGTTTGACGTGCCGTCCGATGTTTTGGTTTTTCCTGATTAACAGGATGAAGCAATTCCACAATCTGTAAAGAGGGGTGTGCGATATTTTGAACGTTTTGTGACCAATGTTGCGATAAATGGCGGAAAAGTCAGCAGGGGTGTTCAGAAAATGGGCATTGTTCGCGGTTTCATTTCCTGCTGTCCTGCCCGGGTGCCTTGCGCGGTTTCACGCACACTATCGCGAGTCACAATGCCGCCGCCCTATTATACCACCATGCAAAAGGGGCGCTGCATGACTGCAGCGCCCCTTCGACAGGTTTCGATGTCAACCGGATCGATTACTGACCGGTTTTAAGCTTGGTCCACAGGCGGGTACGGGTACGCAGTTCTTTCGGACCCGGCTCGATCTTGGAGCGCAGGCGTTCCTTGACTTCCTGTGACGGGTAAACACCCGGATCGGATTTCAGGTCTTCGTCGATGAATTCCATGGCCGCTTCGTTCGGGCTGGCATATTCGACATAGTTGGCAAGATCCGCACCGACATCGGCACGCAGGATGTAATCAATGAATTTGTGGGCCAATTCCGGGTTCGGCGCGTCGGCCGGGATCATCATCACGTCAAACCAGATCAGCGTGCCTTCCTTTGGAATCACGTATTTGATCTCGTTGCCGTTGCCGGCTTCTTCTGCGCGAAGGGCAGCCTGGCCAACGTCACCCGACCAGCCGATAGATACGCAGACGTTACCATTGGCAAGGTCGTTGATGTATTGCGAGCTGTGGAAATAGGTGATGTAGGGACGGACTTTTTCGAGTTCGGCCATCGCGGCTTCGATGTCTTCGTTCGACTGCTTGGAGTCCGGTTTGTCGAGATAGAAATTGACCAGCGGCACGATCTCGCCCGGATCATCAAGCATGGTCAGGCCGCATTTCGACAGCTTTTCGGCATATTGCGGGTCAAATACCAGCGCCCAGCTATCGAGCGGTGCATCGTCGCCCAGAGCTTCCTGAACCTTGGCAACGTTATAGCCAATGCCGTTGGTGCCCCAAAGGTAAGGAACCGCATAGTCGTTGTTCGGGTCGTATTTGGCGGTCTGGTTCAGGATCACCTTGTCCAGATTGCCAAAGTTTTCCAGTTTCGATTTATCGACTTTCTGGAAGATGCCCGCCTGGATCAGGCGCTGCGCATCGGCCAGCGTCGGAACGACCAGATCATAGCCCGAATTGCCAGCCAGAAGCTTGGCTTCGACAACCTGGTTGCTGTCATAAACGTCGTAATTGACCTTTACGCCATATTCCTTTTCGAAATTGGCCACGGTCTCTTCGCCGATATAATCAGACCAGTTATAAACGTTAAGGACTTCCTGTGCCGATGCACTTGCGGCAAAGCCCGAAAGGGCTGCGGCAAGGACAACAAGGCTTGAAGATTTAAGAAGTGATTTCATTTCGCTGAGCCTCCCATGTGGCAGCGTTTGAAAATTTGAAGGTCCTGTTATTGCTTTCTCCAAGACCTTCATATCCTTCGAATGCCTCAGGTTTTTGTCAAACACAAGATGGATTTTTGGGCATTTTTCGCATCAAGTGAAAAATTAGGCATTCATCATGCAACATTCTTGCGCCGGGGATGATGCCCCGGCGCAAGAATTCAATCAAACGTTCAGCAGAAGGTGTTCACGCTCCCACGCGCTGATCACCGTCTGGTAGGCATCCCATTCGGCTTCTTTGACGGCCAGAACCGCGGCCGAAAATTCTTCGCCCAACAGGTCTTTTAGCGGTTTGCAGCGATGGAATTTTGCCAGCGCCTCGTGGATGTGGCGGGGCAGGGAATGTGCCCGGTCATAACCCGAACCTTCGATCTGGGCGGTCGGGTCGATTTCCTCGATAATACCGAGCAAGCCGCAGGCAAGCGATGCCGCAATCGCCAGATACGGGTTGGCATCCGCACCCGGAATCCGGTTTTCGATGCGGCGTGCATTGGCCGGACCGTTAGGCTGGCGCAGGCCGACCGTACGGTTATCAAGTGACCAGTGCATGTTGATCGGTGCATCCGACCAGGGCTGCAAACGGCGATAGCTGTTCATGTTCGGGGCCAGAAGCGGCATGGCAGCCGGAAGGTAACGTTGCAGGCCGCCGACATAGTTCAGGAACATCTGTGAATTATCGCCATTGTCATCGGCAAACAGGTTTTTGCCTGTTTTGATGTCGATGACGCTCTGATGGATATGCATGGCGCTGCCCGGATGGTTACCCATCGGTTTGGCCATGAATGTGCCATAGACCCCGTGCTTGAGCGCGGTTTCACGCAGCGTGCGTTTGAACAGGAATGCCTGATCGGCCAGTTCAAGCGGCGCACCGTGATTGAAGTTCATTTCAAGCTGGGCGGGGCCCGACTCGTGGCTCATGGTATCGGCGTCGATATCCATGGCTTCGCAATAGTCATAGAGGTCTTCGATCAGCGGATCGAATTCGTTGATCGCATCAATGCCAAAGGCGTTCGATGCCCGTTCCGGGCGGCCCGAACGGCCGATTGGCGGTTCAAGCGGGTTGTCCGGGTCGGTGTTTTTTGCCACCAGATAAAATTCAAGTTCCGGGGCAATGATCGGCTTCATGCCGCGTTCTTCAAAGGCGGCCAATACGCGTTTGAGAACGTGGCGCGGCGAGATCGACACCTCGTCGCCATAAAAATGGTAACAGTCGCAAATAATCTGTGCTGTCGGTTCTTCGTACCACGGCACGACGCGAATGGTTTCCGGATCGGGCACCATGACAACGTCTTTTTCCGCCGGGTCCAGAAACGCGTCGGTTTCTTCCGGGTAACCCCCGGTGACCGTCATGGAAAAAATTGCCTCGGGAATGGCAAGGCTTTTGGCTTCAAGCCCGCGCAAAAACTTTTGCGTTGGCAGAACCTTGCCTCGGGCCACCCCGGACATATCTGGGACAATACATTCGACTTCTTCAATTTTGCGGTCAGAAAGCCACTTTTTGAGATCGGTACTCATGTGTAGTCGGACGCTTTCGCGCCAGTCCTTCAAAATTGCATTTTCTTGCTTTTTCCGGGCGTTTCCCGGTGAAATTCACAAGAAAGGAGGTTTGTCTTCGATGAATTCAGAATGTTTTTTTGTTATTTGTTTCGATATTCGAATTTTGTGCGAACATTTCGGTGGATAGTCGAAGATATCAATTCATATATCTGGATGGCTCCCACCAAGTTGCGTTATAGTCGCCCCAGATTATAAGGGCAGCGGTTGGACGCTGGTCAAGGAGGTAAAATGAAAATCGAACATCCGTATCTTATGTTTCTTGGTGATGCACCGGACGAACTGGCTGCAAAAACCGCGATTGGCATCAAGCAGTGGCGCCCGGAATGGTGTGTCGCACAGCTAAGTCTTCCGGGCTGTCAGGCTGATCTTGGCCTGCCGGAAATGTCGATTGCCGAAGCCAAGGCCGCAGGCGTCAAAACCATCGTTCTGGGCGTTGCTAACCGTGGCGGCGTTATCGGACCGGCATGGATGGAAACCCTTCTGGCAGCGATTGATGCCGGTATGGATATCGCCAATGGCCTGCATACGCGCCTTTCGACGATTCCCGAACTGGTCGAAGCCGCCAATGCCAAAGGTGTGAAACTTTTCGATGTGCGTCACTTTGATGGCAAACTGCCGATTGGCAATGGTGAAAAGCGCCCGGGCAAACGTGTCCTCGCTGTTGGAACTGATTGCTCGGTCGGGAAAATGTACACCGCACTGGCCCTTGATGCCGAAATGAAAAAGCGCGGCATGAAGTCGACTTTCCGTGCGACCGGCCAGACCGGCATTTTCATTGCGGGCGAAGGCATTTCGGTTGATGCGGTGATTTCGGACTTTATTTCCGGCGCGGTTGAAACCATTGCGCCGGCCAACGAGCCGGACCACTGGGACGTTGTCGAAGGGCAGGGCAGCCTGTTTCATGCATCGTTTGCCGGTGTCTCCATGGGCTTGATCCATGGTTCGCAGCCTGATGCGATCATCGTATGCCATGAACCGACCCGTACCCACATGCGTGGTCTGCCGGGTTACAAGCTTCCGGACCTGAAAACCACGATGGAAGTCAACCTGATGCATGCGCGCCTGACCAACCCCGATTGCGTGGTTGCCGGTTTTGCGATCAATACCAAGTCGCTTGACGATGCGGCTGCCAAAAAGCTTCTGGCCGAAGTCGAAGCCGAGTTTGGCCTGCCATGTGTTGACCCGGTTCGGACCGGTGTTGCTCCAATCGTCGACAAGCTGCAGGAGATCTGATGTGCCGCGCATAAGTGTCACATCCGAAGTCTGGCCGCTGCGCGGGGCGTTCAAAATCTCGCGCGGGGCCAAGACCGAGGCCCATGTCGTCAAGGTCACCCTGACCGATGGTGAATTCACCGGATATGGGGAATGTGTTCCCTATGCCCGGTATGGTGAAACCGTCGAAGGTGTCATTGCCGATATCGAGGCCCAGGCCGATGCCCTTTCGCGTGGTATGACGCGCAAGGAACTGCAGGACGCGATGAAGGCCGGTGCGGCGCGCAACGCAGTTGATTGTGCCTATTGGGACCTTGAGGCAAAGCGGTTTGGCCGCCGTGCCTGGGAACTTGCCGAGCGCAAGGCACCCGAAGGTCTGATTACGGCGGAAACGCTTAGCCTTGATACGCCTGATGCGATGCGTGAAGCCGCGCGCAAGGCGGCATCCGCACCGTTGCTCAAGCTAAAGCTTAACGGTGAAAACGTTCTCGAATCCGTTCGTGCGGTTCGGGAAGGCGCGCCGACATCGCGTTTGATCGTTGATGCCAACGAGGCATGGTCGATTGAACTGCTTGAAGATATCGGGGCCGAGCTCGACGCGCTTGGTGTGGAAATGATCGAACAGCCGCTGCCTGCCGGGCAGGATGATGGCCTGCTAGATATTGATTGTCCGGTGCTGCTTTGTGCCGATGAATCGATCCATACCGTCGCCGATATCCCGCGCCTTGCGCAGCTTTACGACATGATCAATATCAAGCTCGATAAAACCGGTGGTCTGACCGGGGCGCTTGAGCTTGCCGATGCTGCCGCCAAGGTCGGCATGCAGATCATGGTCGGCTGCATGGTTGGGACCTCGCTTGCGATGGCGCCGGCGATGATCGTTGCGGCCGATGCGCGCATTGTCGATCTCGACGGGCCGCTCTGGATGGCAAAGGACCGTGAAAACGGTCTGGCGTTTGACAAGGGCGTCATGGGGCTTCCTGATCGGGCGCTTTGGGGCTGATCCCGTTCCAGACGGATTTCGATTTTCTCTGATTCTTGCCGCCATACCGGGTTTCCGGTATGGCGGTTTCTTTTTATCACTTGGCTGCCTTGCCCTTTATTGCGAGTCGCGAATGTTTCTTGGTTCGCCTTAGGGTTTTGCGAGTGAGGTGCGTTGGAAAAACAACCTGTGGGCGTGAATCTACGTTCGACTTTGTGTTGAAACAGGTGCTTATTTGCATTTTTTTACGCGCCGTTAGTTAAAAATTAATTCAAATTTATACTGCCACCTCTTCTGGATAGTTGAATTGGCGGTTAAATCAGGGAACGATCATAAAAAATTCGGGGCTGCTGTGGCTCCTTCGCAAAGATGAGTTGGAGCTGACCCGCGTGCTATCTGGTCCCCGAAGAGATAGTCGGCGCTTCGCAGGGCCACTGCGTTGCCGCTATCGAGATTTCCTTTACACGCCCCGGCAGGCAGAGTTACTGCATCTGCGGCGCAAGGAATCGGTCCAGTTAACGGCACGTTTTGCTGCCTTTTTCACCCTTGTTCTGCTTGCGCTTGTCCCGATCTGGGATGGGGCCTATGGCAATGGGTTCTGGCAATCGCAAACCGTGATCATGCGTTTCCTTGTCATGGGGATTGCGATTGCGGTGCTGATTAATCGTGCGGTCAGTTCGCGATGGCGACGACGTGCGCCCTATCTGCCGATGTTGTTCCTTGTGATTGCTGCCACCCTGCTTTGCGGTTTTTCCGGGCTTGATCCGGATGCTTCGGCCAAGATGCTGACCGCGCACAGTTTCCTTTTGCTTGGCATCGTTGTCCTGGTCGCGATCATGCCTTTGACGCTGGCCGAGGCGGGGATAATGGTCTCGCCCATACTCGTCCTGCTGGTCTTCGGGGCGCAGGGGCCGGTTGCCAGTGGCTATGTTCCGGTTGAAATGATTCTGTCGGTCTTGCTGCCGCTTGCGGTAATGGCGGCACTGGTGCAGCTTTACCGTACGATTGTTGCCGCCCAGGAAATCGCGATTGATCCGCTGACAGGCGTTTATACCCGTGCCTTTGGCATGGAAATGCTGCGCCTGAATTTTGAAACCGCCTATCGGAAACGCAGCCCGCTGACCGTGGCCTTCGTCGATCTTGATGATTTTAAAAAGATCAATGACCAGTTTGGTCATGATTACGGAGATCGTATTCTTGAAGAAGCCGGGCGCAATCTTGCGCACCGGTTCCGGCGTACCGATCTGGTGATCCGCTGGGGCGGGGAGGAATTCCTTGTTATTCTGCCGGATCTGACGCTGGATCGTGCGAACGATGTCATGCATCGCGTCATGTCACCCGGTCTGGCTGCTCTTGCCAATGGCATGACGCAGCAGGCCAGCTATGGCCTTGCCGAACGGATCGAAGACGCCATTTCACAGCCCCACAACCTGATCGATCTGGCGGATCAGCGGATGTATGACGCCAAAAAGCGCCATGACCGCGAACAGATCGTTGCTGATGGCCTGTCGGGCCGCAAGGTTGCAAACCCGGTATCGGTCAAACCGTCGGTCCGGGCTGATGGCGAGGTTGTCAATCAAACCCTGAACTAGGGCCGTTCCCAAAATAAACTCTTCTGCATTTCGCCGGTCACAGGTCCTGTGGCCGTTTTTTATGTTGAATCGGGGCGAATCCCGTTTGGGGCGGGGTGGTTTGGCTGATGTATTTTCCGGTGTATTTTCCCGCCCGAATGCCCCTGAAATCGTGAAACTGAGATTTTCTGCGGGTTTGGAGTATATTCTCATGACGGGAATCGAAGGGTGAATTTTCGAATTCATCGATGGAATCGCAGATTTTCTGTCATTCGCTGGTATTCTGATTCGCTGTGAGTCGCCAAATTTTCACAAATGAACAGGTGACGGGAATGGGGCCTATGCTGAAAAAGTGACCTCGTATGGGCGGGATTCAGTTCGAAAAAGTGTCAGTTTGGTGAAATTTTGATCAAAAAAGGTGCATTTATTTTTTTGATAAAAAAATAGTCAAAAACGTGTTGCGTCCGCCGGATCTAATGGGTAATGTCTATTTGTGCGCTGCGGTAGGACGCAGTGCATTCCGGCGAGCGACTTGTCGCTCGTTTCTTGGACGTTTCCTCCCTAGACTTGGGCCGCTGTCACAGGCGGCCTTCTTTTTTGCCTGAATTCCAACGATTTATGTGGATTTCAGGGGGCAGGAATTCTCAGCAAAAATATCATTGTGCTACCCGCGCGGAATTGTGCAGTGCAAATCGCGCCTTGGTTAAACGCGGATGCTGTTTCCCTTTGGGGCAATCCGGTGCGCGATTGGCCTTCAGCTATGCAAAACAAAAGGCACCGTCTGTCTGGCTGGTGCCTTTGTTCGTTTGCTGTATGATATGAAGGTCGGGGGGCTGGGTTATTTCTCCCGCCCCGGATCGCGTTCCGGGAAATTGCCATCCCCGTCGCCAAGGCCGCGTTGCATGATCACGCTATCGACCCAGCGGCCGAGCTTGAAACCTGCCGACTGCAATGTACCCGCAACCCGGAAGCCCAGACGCGCGTGCAGCCCGATAGAGGCCACATTGGCGCTGTCGCCGATCACGGCGACCATCTGGCGATAGCCAAGGGCGGTGCAGCGTTTAATCAGCTCGGACAGAAGTGCACGACCGGCCCCCTTACCGACGACATCGGGCGCGATATAGATCGTGTCCTCGACCGTAAAACGATAAGCCGGTCGCGGGCGATAGGCTCCGGCATAGGCAAAGCCTTCGACGCGGCCATCAATTTCCGCTACCAGATAGGGCAAGCCGCGTTCGCGGACATGCTGCCAGCGCGATGTCAGTTCGGCGATTTCGGGTGCGCGTTCCTCGAACGAGGCCAAGCCATGCAGGACATGGTGGCCGTAAATTTCGGTGATGCGGCCAAAATCTTCTGGCTCGGCATCGCGGATCACAAGATCCTCAAGGGGGGCGTCGCCATTTGGCACCGGTTTGCCCGATGGCACAGAAGAAACGGGGCTGGATGTCATCAGAAGGGGTTCCCGTCAAGATCGTGGAAGCACGAGATCAGATGCGTCATCTGTTCGCGCAGGGTGTCAAATCCGCGATGGGGCGTGATCGTGTCTTCTTCCATATAAAGCGAGCGTGAAAGCTCGATCTGCAGGCTGTGCACGTGGTTTTCCGGTTGCCCGTAGTGGCGCGTGCAGAACCCGCCTGCATATGGATCATTGTGCGACGGGGTAAAGCCCAGATCGCGGACACGATCTTCCACAAAGCGCGTCAAAGACGGATGGCAGGAACTTCCATAGCAATCGCCCAGAACCAGATCAACGCGGTTTTTGCTGCTGTCGACAGAATCCCCGGGCATCGAATGGCAATCAATCAGGATGCAATAACCAAACTGGTCGCGCGTCGCGTCAATCAGTTTGCGAAGCGCGCTGTGATAGGGGTGGTAATAGGTATCGATCCGGTGCATCGCCTCGGCAACCGGCAGGCGCGCCTTGTAAATCTCGATCCCGCCACTGACGACGCGCGGGATTGATCCCAGCCCCGAGAGGGCCCGCATCGAATGAATGTCGGCATCCGAGGGCAGGGGGCCATCAAACATGCGAGGGTCAAGTTCCAACGCCCCGCGATTGACATCAACAAAGGCACGCGGAAATGTCGCGCACAGCATCGGGGCGCCAAGTTTGGGGGCGCTCGCAAAAAGCTGATCGACAAAGGCATCCTCGGATGCACGCAGGGCAAACGAGTCAATGCGGGCAATCTCGATCAATTCCTGCGGATAATGGCGCCCGGAATGGGGCGATGCAAACACCACCGGCAGGGTTTGCCGGGATGGCAGGATGACGGTTGCCGGTCCACTGCCGGTAAGATCCGATGGCAACTGGTTCATTGTCGTTTGTTATATCTTCCCTAAACTGGATGATGATCATAGCAACAGCGATCCATCCCGTCCCCCCATAGATGAAGATTTTTTGTCAAAAAACCAATTGAGGGGTTGCACCTTTTTCTGCCTTGGGCTAAATACCGCCTCGCCGTCACAAACGGCGCTGACTAAGCCTTCCGCTTTGAAGGCCGGTCAGATGAAAGATGGGTTAGAGGGCCTATAGCTCAGTTGGTTAGAGCGTTCGCTTGACATGCGAGAGGTCACAAGTTCGAGTCTTGTTAGGCCCACCATCTTTCCCCAAATACAGGGGCCTATAGCTCAGTTGGTTAGAGCGTTCGCTTGACATGCGAGAGGTCACAAGTTCGAGTCTTGTTAGGCCCACCATTTCCTCCCCGCCGGTTTCCGAGCGGGGTTTTGTGTTTCTGGCCTGAAATTCTGGATTTTCCCAAGGTTATCAAGGCTTCCGGCGTGTCACGGCTCAGCCGTATATTTCCCGCTTGAAGTTGGTCGTGTTATGTGTTGAATGCATTCAATCGAGCGTTTTGTTCCGGTCTGATGCGCTATCATCGGGCCAGGCGATCTGACGGAGGCCTTCCATGATCATGTCTTTTGAAACCGTCCTTGGCCTTCTTGCCGGATCACTGACCACGATTGCCTTCCTGCCGCAGGTCATCCGCACCTGGCGCACGCGCTCGACGGCTGATATCTCGCTTGTGATGTTTCTGATCCTGTGCACGGGGATCGCACTTTGGCTGGTTTATGGCCTGGTCCGTGGCGACTGGCCGGTGATCATTGCCAACGGTTTTACCCTTGTGCTGGCCTCGACCATCCTGTTTTTCAAGCTTCGCCACGGATAACCGGGCCTTCCGGTTCTATCGCATTGCCGCGATGCTTTTGCGAAAGCGCATGGCGCTAAAGGCGAAGAACAGGGCGGCGATCACGAAGACGATCAGGAATTCCTGCCAGACAACATCGATCCCGGCATCGCGATACAGGATTGCCTGTGCAAAGCTGACAAAGTGGCTGGACGGGACGAATTGCATGATGTTCTGAAGCGTTTCAGGCATGCTTTCAAGCGGCGTATTCCCGCCCGACAACATCCGCATTGGCAAAACGACAAGGATAAATAGGAGCCCGAATTGCGGCATTGATTTTGTCATGGTCGCAAGGAAAATGCCAAGGGCAGTGGCAAAAAACAGATACAGCATCGTCCCTGCCAGGAATAACAGTTTGGAGCCGATAATGGGCACGCCAAGCATCAGTTCGACGACGAAAAACAGCGATAGCGCGCTTGCGATCAGGATCACAAGACCGTTTGCCCAGACCTTTGCCAGCATGATTTCAAACGGATCAAGCGGCATCACCAGCAGATGCTCAATCGTGCCGTGTTCGCGTTCGCGAATAAGGGCGGCACCTGACAGGATGATCGAGAGCATGGTGATGTTGTTGATGATCTCCATCGCGCTGGTAAACCATGAACTGGTCGCGTTTTCGTTATAGGCATAACGCGTGACAAGCTGTGTCGGTGGTTCGTGGCTGGCCGCGACATAGGCCGAAACGCCACCCATGAAGGTCTGGACTTCCTGGGCGATGATGTTGCTGACATAGCCTTGGCCGATCCCGGCCTGCATCATGGCGGTGGCATCGATGTTAAGCTGTATTTCCGGCTGGTGACCGGCAATCAGGTCTTTTTCAAAATCGGGCGGGATCACCAGCACAAAGGTATATTCGCCGCTATCCATGGCTGCGTCGATGTCGCCTTCGCTGATTTCCGCCGGTGTCTTGAAAAACGGTTGCAGGAACGCATCACCGATCTGGCGGGACAGTTTGGATTTGTCCAGATCGGCAATCGCGATTGATGCGTTTTTAAGGTCATGGGAAAAGCCGGTCGCAGCATTGTAGATCGCAAATGAAAACGCCCAGCAGATCAGGATCAGCAACACGACATCGCGACGGAGGCTGAAAAGCTCCTTGATGCCAAGGCGATAGATATTTTCAATCCGTTTGCCATACATCGCGTTCATGCCTCCTGCTTTTTAAGCAGCAGCATCGAAAGGGCGGTCAGTGCCGGGAAGAAAATCACAAGCGTGATGATTTCCGGATAAAGTTCGGCAAAGCCAAGCGCCTTGGTAAAGACCCCGACACTGATCGACATGAAATGCGATGTCGGCATGATGGTCGACAGCACGGCGGGCGCACCGTCAAGTGACGAAATCGGCTGCATCATCCCCGAAAACATGACCGATGGCACCATGGTTGCGATTGCGGTTCCGAACAGGGCGGCGATCTGCGTTTGGGTAAAAGACGAAATCAGAAGCCCAAGTCCGGTCGTGGCAAACACAAACAGGAAGGCCCCGACAACAAGGGTAAGCGGATTGCCTCGCATCGGGACCTCGAACCAGAATAGCGCCATCGCGACCATCAGAACAAAGTTGATCAGGCCAAGCCCGACATAGGGCAATTGTTTACCGATCAGGAATTCGATCCGTGTGACCGGTGTGACATAAAGGTTGGTGATTGATCCCAATTCCTTTTCGCGCACGACGCCGACCGCCATCAGAACGGCGGGAATGAACATCAGCAATAGCGCAATGACTGATGGCACCATGGCATAGATGCTTTTGAAATCCTGATTATAGCGATAGCGGGTTTCGATGCTGACCGGCAGGGTTTGAACCGGCAAACCGGTGTTGCGCATACTGCGTTCGTTCAGATATTTGCTGTGAATGCCTTCGACATAGCCATGGATGGTTTCGGCGCGAAACGGCATGGTGCCGTCGATGGTTGCGGCGACTTCGGGGCTGCGTCCGGCTTCAAGGTCACGGCCAAATCCCGGCGGAATTTCAATCGCCAGCGCAATGTCACCCGACAGCAATCTTTGTTCAAGTTCATCATTGCTGTTTAATGGTGGCTGTTCGCTGAAATATCGGGACCCTGCAAGGTTTTCAAGATAGGTGCGGCTGGTTTCGGTCCTGTCGCGATCCAGCACGGCATAGGTCAGGTTTTCGACATCAAACGTGATGCCATACCCAAAAACCGGCATCAGGATCGCCGTACCCAGCAAGGCAAACATCAATCGGATCGGATCGCGGATCAGTTCCATGGTTTCACGCAGCGAATAGGCCCAAAGCCGACGCAGGCTGAAAAACGATGCCTTGGCCGGTTTCCATTTTGTCGTTCCATTTTCGCCGTCGCCTTGCATCGCCGATGCATCGGGGGCGGGGGCATTGTCATCAATGCCGCTGGCTTCTTCCAGATGGCTGATAAACGCTTCTTCAAGCGTGTCACAACCGCGTTTCTGCGTGATTTCATCCGGGGTGTCGCTGATCAGCACCTTGCCCGCATGCATCAGCGATATGCGATCACAGCGTTCCGCCTCGTTCATGAAATGGGTGGAGATGAAAATCGTCACCCCCTGATCGCGCGAAAGCTCGACCAGCAATTGCCAGAAGCCATCACGCGCCACCGGATCAACGCCCGATGTCGGTTCATCAAGTATCAGGATTTCCGGGCTGTGAATGATGGCAACCGCCAATGATAAACGCTGCCGCACGCCAAGCGGCAGGCTTTCGGCCAGATCATCGTGATATTCGGTCAGGCCGAACCGTTCGGAAAGCTCGTCAATTCGGGGCTTTATCCGGTCCGCAGGCAGGTGAAACAACCGCGCATGCAGTTCAAGGTTCTGATAGACGCTGAGTTCGGCATAAAGCGAAAAGGCCTGGCTCATATAGCCGACCCGTTTGCGAAGTTCGGTATCCTGCCCATCGACCGGTTTGCCAAAAAGTTCGGCCGTGCCTTCGGTTGCGGGCAAAAGCCCGGTCAGCATTTTCATGGTTGTCGTCTTGCCGCACCCGTTCGAGCCGAGAAAACCGAAAATCTCGCCTTTTTCAATCCGGAAGCTGACATTATCGACCGCGGTAAAATCGCCAAACCGCATCGTCAAACCATCGGCGACGATGGCGGGAACATCGCCATGTGTGGTGCGGGGTGGGATGACAAGGTCCTTGTGACCCTTGCGTTCTTCTTCGGGCAGAAGTCTTACAAATGCAGTTTCCAGATTGTCGGCCCCGGTGCGCTCCAAAATCTCGCTTGCTGTGCCGCTTGCCAGCACCTTGCCGTCATTCATTGCGATCAGTTGGTCAAAGCGTGCTGCTTCATCCATATAGGCGGTGGCGACCAGCACGGTCATGTTGCTTTGGGTTCTGCGGATCTGCTCGATCAGTTCCCAGAACTGCCGACGCGACAGGGGATCGACGCCGGTTGTCGGCTCGTCCAGTATCAATATTTCCGGATCATGGATCAGGGCACAGCAAAGGCCAAGCTTCTGCTTCATCCCGCCCGAAAGCTTGCCGGCCGCGCGCTCGGTAAAGGGTTCAAGCCCGGTCGCCTTGACCAGCCGTTCAATCCGGTCCTTGCGTTCGCGGGCCGATTGGCCAAACAGACGGCCAAAAAATTCAAGGTTCTCGCGGATCGTCAGATCCATATAAAGGTTCTTGCCAAGCCCTTGGGGCATATAGGCGATCTTGGGCAGGACACTGTTGCGATGGCCTGTGTCATCCATCGGTCCGCCTAGTGTTTCGACCGTTCCGTCCTGCAATTTGCGCGCCCCGGATATCAGGGCAAGGGCGGTGGATTTACCCACCCCGTCCGGCCCGATAAAGCCGATGGTCCGGCCTGCCGGGATATCAAGGCTGATATCGTCAAGCGCATGGACATGGCCGTATCTGTGGCTGACATGATCGAGGCGCGCGGCAAGCCTTGCGCCATTTTCGGGCGTTTCGATCATTCCTGAAGGCTCTTGTTCAGGGTCGCGTCATCCGGAACATTGGGGGTAAAGCGTTCCGGCCAGTTTTGATGGTCAGCCAGCATGACATAGGCTTCGCCGGGCAGGCCGGTCTTGACCCGCTTGCGATGTTCTTCGAGCAATTCGCGTGCGATGCGGATTTTTACCCGGAACATCAGCTTGTCGCGTTCGCTTCTGGTTTCGACCTCGCGCGGGGTGAATTGTGCATCATCTGCGACAAACGAAACATGGGCCGGAATGACAAAGCCCGGTGCTGCATCCAGAACAATGCGTGCCTCATTGCCGACAAAGGCCAGACCGGCCTGCCGGGTCGGCAGGAAGATCGTCATGTAAACATCGGTGAGGTCCAGAACCGTTACCACCGGATCGCCACCCGCAAGAACTTCGCCGGGCTCGGCAAGACGATATTGCACCCGCCCGCCACGCGGTGCCTTAAGCACGGAATCATTGATTTGAACCTGAATGCGCTCAAGTTCGGCCTGGGCGGCCTCGACATTGCGTTCGCTGCTTGTCAGGCGCGATTTTGCCGCCGCAAGGGCGGCCTCGGCCACGTCGCGTTCCGATTTGCGCTGATCGACCTGTTCACGCGCGATATTGTTGTTTTTGACAAGCTCGTTGGCGCGTTCAAGCTGACGCTGCGCGAGGGAAAGCTGGCTTTCTTTCTGAGCGATATCGGCCCTGGCTTCGAAAATGCCTTGTTCCGCACTGGCAACTTCGGCGCGGGCCTTGGCAAGGCTGGCCTGAAGTTCGGCCGTATCCATCCGCGCCAGAACCTGACCGGCTTGCACCACGTCGCCCTCATCGACCAGAACCTCGTCGACCCGGCCGGCATATTTGGTTGCCACCCGGACTTCTTCGGCCTCGATCCGGCCATTGCCGCTGGCGATGAATTCGGGAAGGGTTTCCTGATTTTGCTGCCAGTAATAATAACCACCCCCGGCAATCGCGATGATCACGACAAGGATCGCCAAAGGCACGCGCAGTTTGCTCATTCCGCCCTCCAGAACAGGATTGCCGGGCTTCTGGCAACGGATGTGCCACCGGCAAAAATCGGGTATCGCAATTTAAACGCGATAAAGTCTGGAATGATCCTGACCTGAACGGCAAGCTAAATCTTTGATCTTACGCAATTTAGAAAAGTATCAAGAATGTGCCGGAAGGTGTTGTAAGCCGCCCTCAGACATCGATATCAGCCCAGATCAGATGGTGATCCGATGCTGCCTGATGCTTTTTGGTGAAGTCCGGATATGTTGTCCAGCGTGCCGGGCGTGATCCCGGCCATATGCCTTTGCGATAAATGCCGCCTTTGATCACCCGGTCAAACAGGGCAGGCGAAAGCAGCAGATAATCGATTTTGTCGTCGTCATTGCCAAGGCCATGCGTCCCGGTTCCCCGGTCGCCATTTCCGGCATTGAATTCGAACTCGGTAAAATTCGGATGGGCCGACACATCGCGCAGAGCGGTGCCGTTCAGCAACGGGTCAAGCTCGGCACTATCGGGTGTATCGTTAAGGTCGCCGAGAACCACGATATTTTCAAACCCTTCGGCGATCAGGCGGTTGTAATAGGCCGCAACCGCAAGCGATTGCGCCAGTCGCTTTGCTTTGCTTGCCGTGTCATTGCCGCCATATTTGCTTTTGAAATGGTTGGGCAGGACCATGATCTGCGCACCCGATGGTGTGATGATTTCATATTCCGGGCAATCGCGGCTGAAAATCGGGGCACCATCAGGTTTCAGGTCATCGACGTGGCTTCGCATTTCGCCAATCGGGTAACCTTCATGGGTGGCAAGCCCGACATCAATGCCGCGCCCGTCATTGCCATCAATAATCATCATGTGGCGATAGGGCACGGGCAAAACGCCCTTTTCGCGCATGAAATCCTGAAAGGCCAGCAGAACCGGGCGGCTTTCAATCTCGACCAGAGCCAGGACATCCGCCCCGACATCACCGATCATGCGCGCGGTGTTTAACATTGCGGCTTCGTCCACTGGCCCCATGCGAAGCTCGCACCAGCCGACCCAGTCATCGCGGCCATTGGCCTTGATAAAGGGCTGCTTTGGCGGGCGCGGGCGTGAAATCAGCTGACCGCGGATTTTCCGAATACGGGTAAATGGCCCTTCGTCGCCGCGCAGCATGCCCAGTTTTGTTATCAGCGTTAACATATGTGCCTTGTCGGCATCGCTGTAAACCGGCTTTTCAAACAGCTTGTTCAGTTCTGCATGCGCATCCAGCACATCACGATGTGCTTCGGGGTCTTCATCGTTAAAGACTTTTGCCCGGTCAAACAGGTTTTCAACGTTAAATGCAGCAATCCGCATGACGTCCCCGATGCTCGTTTCACAGTGCCGTGGTGAAAGATGAAATTCTACCACAGGTATTATGCTGGCCTGGCGTCAATTATGAAGTGTCATGTTTGTGACGATACCGGCAGGGAGGTGTTATTCAGTCCCCAAATGGGGATGTTTTCAAATTTTGGCCCCGCGTAGGTTCCTGAATGTAACGGGCGATCCGCCGTCTGAAATGGCGTGAACGCTTTCTGCTTCGTCGGGAAGGTTTTGCAATCGTGATCAATGTTAACCCCTTTAAGCCGACTGTCGTGTTTGTCGACGATGACGAAAACATGCTGCGCGGCGTTACCCGGGCTCTGGGGCAGCGTTACAATGTGATTTCGTTCTCCGAACCTGCCGGGGCTCTTTCCTGGCTTCGGGAAAATCACCGAAAAGTTGATGTGATCCTGTCCGATCTGGCGATGCCGGGTTTTTCCGGTATGCGGTTGTTGCGTGAAATGGTCAGCGTTGCGCCGAATATTCCGCGTGTCCTTCTATCCGGGCATCTTGATAATTCTGCGATGAACAAGGCCATCAATACGGCTTTTGTGTCCTGCATTCTGTCGAAGCCTGCACCGATAGAGCTGATCCGCAAATCCATCGAACAGGCGTTAAGTTCGCGGGTGATTGACCTTGCCGGAACTCTGATTACGCCGGGGCTGGTAATGCGCGCGATCAAAAACAACGGTTATTCGGTTGTCTTTCAGCCGCGCATTGACGCAAAGACCGGATCGGCTTGCGGGCTTGAAGTGCTGGTGCGTTTCCCGAACCTGCAGAAACGCTTCCTTCTTGAAGAAATCATTCTGGCCTGCGAAGGCCATCCGGCGATCAACCTGCTGACCACAGCGGTGATGAACGAAGTCCGTAAACAGGCCAAGGATATCCGGTCCCGGTTTGATTTTTCACCGACGGTTTCGATCAATTGTTCGCCCTATTCCATTCGCAATAACTGCTTCCTTGAGGAAATCCTTCATTTCAGAAGTGACATGCTGCTTCGGGATATCAGGATCGAAGTCGAAATCACGGAACATAGCGATATTGTCAAAGACCCGGCATTCCTTGCCAATGCCGCAATTCTCAAAAATCGGGGTGTTGCGATTTACATCGATGATTTTGGCTCGGGAAGCAATTCGGTGGAGCTTCTTGAAACCGGTGTTTTCGCCGGTGTCAAAATTGATCGCGAATTCATCGCAACGGCAAACGGGGATTGCGTCAAATCATCGTTTGCAGAATGGATTGTGAAAGCGTCGCATGATCTGGGCCTCCGCGTTGTTGCCGAAGGTGTCGAAGACGCCAAAGTCGCGCAAAGGATGCAGGCGCTTGGCGTTGAGGAAATGCAGGGTTTCTTTTTTGCAAGGCCGGCAGTGCTTAAAAAAACACCGACCGGTGCATTTGCCATGTGCTGAGAGCTGTTTTGTTTTTGGGAGAGGAGGCCCGCCCCTCACATCTCCAGATCAAACACGATCAGTCCTGAAATTTCGCCATCGGCGGCTTTGACAAGTTCAGCGCCCAGCGCCTGATGTGCCGGATGCTCAAGATAGGCATCACGTGCCGCTTCATTGTCGAAATCGATGCAGAAGCCGTGCTTGAAACCCTGTTCCAGTTGTTCCGGACTGACCGATATACCGCCATCAAAACCCCGCATCCCCGCGATCTGGTCGCCAAGGTCAGACAGGGCGTCAAACAGACTGTTAATCACGGCCTCGTCAATGCCGGGTTTGAATTTGATCAGGACGATATGACGGATCATGGCTGGGGCCTTTCCGGAGCCGGGGGGGAAGCGCGATTGAACCGGGATATCACAACCGGTGTCAATAGCGGCGATAAACCAGCGGTCCGTCCGTTTGGTGTGTTGTAACCAAGGGTTGCGTCGAGAGGCTTGTGAAATAGCACACATATCACGATTTTGCCTCTTGAATTGAAGAAATGACTTCATACTTTAGGATAGGAAAAGTTGTATAGGGTAACGATTCCTGGCCGGTGATCCATTCAGACGTATAAGGGGCAGATTGACATGGCATTCAATATTTTCGGGAACGGCGGTGCGTCACAGCAAGGACAACAGATTTACGAAGCCCTCGGTAGATCAATGGCCGTGATCGAGTTTTCGCTGGACGGTAAAATCCTGACAGCCAATGCCAATTTTCTTGCTACAATGGGTTATGAGCTTGGCGATATTGTTGGCAAACACCACGCGGTTTTCGTGACCCGCGATTACGCACAAAGTGCCGAATATCGTGATTTCTGGAAAAAATTGTCAAAGGGCGAATTCGCGGCTGGCGTTTTCCAGCGCGTGCGCAAGGACGGCGAAACGGTCTGGCTTGAAGCCACCTATAACCCGATCCTGAATGCGGCCGGAAAGCCGGTAAAGGTGATCAAGTTTGCCTCTGATATTACCGCGCGCCGCAAGGAGCGCGCGCTCAATGAAGGCATTCTGACCGCGATTGACCGGTCCCAGGCGATGATCGAATTTGATCTGACAGGCAAAATCCTTAAGGCCAACGGGAATTTCCTTAAAACCATGGGCTATTCCGAAGGCGAGGTTGTCGGCAAGCATCACAGCATGTTTGTCGAGCCGGCTTACTCGAAATCTGCCGAATACAAGGATTTCTGGGCCAGTCTGCGCAAGGGCGATGTGCAGGCCGCACAGTTCAAGCGGTTGGCAAAGGGGGGCAAAGAGGTCTGGCTTGAGGCGACCTATAACCCGATTTTTGATCAGAATGGCAAACCCGAACGGGTGATCAAGCTCGCCACCGACATTACCGAGCAGGTGGAGCTTCTGGTCGATCTTAAAAAAATGATCGATACCAATTTCACCGAAATTGACAGTAACATCGTAAGCCTTGACGAGGCCGCCATGAGCGGAACATCCGCCGCGGCGCAAAGTTCGAACTCGGTGCAGACCGTTGCCGCCAGTGCAGAGGAACTTTCCGCCTCAATCGCCGAAATTTCGCGCAGCATGGCGCAAAGCCGCGATGAAACCGAACGGGCCTTTTCCCAGACCGTCAGCGCCAACCAGTCGACCCAGAAAATGGCCGATGTGGTCGCAGCAATGACCGGCATTGTCGAAGTCATTCAGGGCATTGCCGGGCAGATCAACCTTCTGGCGCTCAACGCCACCATTGAGTCCGCTCGTGCGGGCGAGGCTGGCAAAGGCTTTGCTGTGGTTGCGAACGAGGTCAAGAACCTTGCCAATCAGGCGGCCAAGGCCACCGATCAGATTTCGGCAGAAATCAGCGGTGTGCAGGAAATTTCAAACGAAGTCGTTAGCTCGCTTGAAACCATTCGCGGCTCCATCGAAACGGCACGCGACAGTGTCACCAGCATATCGGCATCGGTCGAAGAACAAAGTGCCGTGACCGAAAGCGTGTCGCAAAATATGCAGACAATGGCCGTTTCGGTCGATGAGCTTGCCCGGCGGCTTGACGAAATACGTTCGATTTCCGGCGGGGTCGGGAGTTCGGTCAAGCGCACCCGCGAGGCAGCAGAAGTGCTGACGCGCTAGACCAGAAGACATCCGATACGATAAAAGCCCGGCTGGTTAAGCGATCAGCCGGGCTTTTGTTTTGGGGAACGGGGAAGGGGCGATTAGCGGCCCGACAATGCGCCTTCAATCGATTTGGCGATGATCGACAGGCCGAGGTCGAGTTCCTCGTCACTGATCGTCAGCGGCGGGGCGATGCGGAACACGCCGCCCATGCCGGGAAGCTTGACGATATTCATGCTAAGCCCGTTTTTAAACGCTTCGGCGGCAATCGCCGCACCCAGATCATGATCGGGTTCTCTGAACTGGCCATCTGCGCCTCGTTTCACGATCTCGACACCGAGCATAAGCCCACGCCCGCGCACATCGCCAATACAATCAAAGCGGTCTTTGAGTTTGGATAAGCCATTAAACAGCTTCTGACCCGATAGCCGGGCACGGTCGACCAGTTTCTCGTCGCGCACCACGTCAAGCACGGTCACACCAACCGCCGCGGGCAGGGGATCGGACACATGGGTGGTATAGAACAGGAAACCCTTTTCATGGGCGGCATCCTCGATTTCAGCCGTGGTCATGACAGCCGCCAGTGGCAGGCCCGCGCCGATGGTTTTGGACAGGGTCATGATATCGGGTGTCACGCCATCGCGTTCAAAGGCAAACATGTCGCCGGTACGGCCAACGCCCGTCTGTGCTTCGTCCAGGATCAGCAACATGCCACGTTCAACGCATTTCTGTTTAAGGGCGGCAAGATATCCCTTGGGCAAGGGCAGCATCCCGCCCGATGACAGGATCGGCTCGGCAATAAAGGCCGCAAGATTGCCGGTTGACTGGCTATCGACCAGATTGAACGCGTCATCAAGCTCCGTCTGCCAGTCCAGCGACCCGTCGGCATGTTTGAAGCGCGGGCGAAAGGCATTGGGGGCGGGAATGGCGAAGGACCCGACGGCGGCCGGGCCATATCCCTTGCGCCCGGCGCTATAGGTTGCCGATGCGGCAACGCCGGTCATTCCGTGCCAGCTTTTGGAAAAGGCGACGATTTCGTGTTTGCCGGTGACGAGCTTTGCCATCCGGATCGCGGCCTCGTTGGACTCTGCCCCGGTGGAAACCAGCAAAACCCGATCCAGTCCCGGTGCCAGTTCCGCCAGACGCTCCGCCAAAGTCACGACAGGGCGGGACAGCATGCCGCTAAACAGATGGGCGACTTTTTCGACCTGGCTTTGCACGGTTTCGACGATTTTCGGATGCCCGTGACCCAGAAGCGCGCTCATTTGACCCGATGTGAAATCCAGAATGGGGCGATCATCGGCGTCATAAACGAACGATCCCTTGGCGCGTTCGATGATGGCGGGCTCAAACGTGCCGCCATAGCGGATCAGGTGTTTTTTGGCGGCGTCCCAGAATTTCGGATCGGTGTTGCGTGACATGATGGGCTCCCTGCATGCCTGTGTCTTTGGCTGATCCTCATCGTATCTGCTGGCACGCCACCCGTAAAATTGATAGTTATGGCATTCTGGTATTGGAAAAATTGATATGGTGCTGGTGCGGCGATGCAGACTTTGCTTGATCTCAAACTGCTTGCGACCTTCGTGCGGGCCGCGCATTCCGGCACGCTTAGCGCCACGGCCATTCAGGTCGGCCGCACCCAGTCAACCGTGACAATGCAAATCCAGCGGCTTGAAGAAACACTGGGCCAAAGCCTGTTTCACCGAAGCGGCAGCGGGGTGAGCCTGACCGGGGCGGGGGAGCGGTTTCTGGGCTATGCCGAACGGATTTTACGCCTGCATGACGAGGCCGTTTCGGCCTTTTCCGACAAGGGTTTGCATGGCTCGATGGTGTTTGGCTGTCCCGAGGATTACCTGATCACGTTTTTCCCGGCCCTGCTCAAAAGCTTTGGCACCATTCACCCGGATGTCGAGATCAAGGTGGTTTCCGCGCCAAGCCCGGAATTGAACCGCCTGCTGCATGCCAGCCAGATCGATATGGCGATTACCTCGACCCCGGAAATCCATGACCGGCAAAAGATCGTGCGCACCGAACAGCTCGCCTGGGTCGGAAGCAAACCGGCGCTGGAGCTTCACGATTTCCCCGATGGCGCCATTCCGCTTGCGATGCCGGCCTCAAACGCGATGGATCACAAGGCGGCCTGTGATGCGATGGATGACGCAGGGATGCGCTATAAAATATCCTATGCCAGCAACAGCCTGACCGGCCTGATCGCGGTGGCGCGGTCCGGCCTTGCGATCAGCGTGATGATGCAAAAAGCCGTCCCGGCGGACCTTTATATCCTCAAATCCCCAATGCCCGCCTTGCCACAGCTTGGATTGCAGGTCGTGACATCAAGCACCGCGCGCAGCCCGGCCATCAGTGCGTTTGGCGATCATATCCGCAATTTATTGCCGTTTTTGTAGATCTGAATGTTTCAATAATGTGCTATATTCAGAAGATGTTGCATAACAAGGACATTTGCGAATTTCACTCTCTTTGTGATTGATAGCAAGCTAGATGCGGTAGGTATGGTGAATAAGCGGTAGTCTATGAAGACAAAACGTCAGATAGATAGGCAGCGAGAATCTGCAATCACTCTTAAAGTTGGAGGAAAAGAAGACAATTCCTCCATTAGAGAGTTCGTATCTACTTCATCTGCTCTCTATACGATAACGGAACTTGCCGTATATGCAGTCCGCTTAGCCGATGATATCGATCCGGAACGATCTAATCCGAATATTCCAAACTTAAGCCAGAAAGTTGTTCCTGCTGGTTATGGTGATGAGGTCGTCGGACGAGTGATTCTAACTGCGAAAAGCTTATTTGATGAGAAGAATGCCACGGTCGGCCGTCAAATTGGTGGATATTTCGAGGCAACTATCGAGCTAGCAAATCATATCTTAGAACTGAGAGGAATGATTGGTAGTTTAAGGCAAGAAATTTCTGCCAAAGAGCAAGGTTTCGTTGAGGAACAGCAGCAAATACATTCATACACAATTCCATCTGTCACTGATTTGAAGACTAAAATTCACAACATTTTGGTAAAGGTAGATAAATCCAAAGACGCTACTTTGAAATTATATCAAGAAGTATTTTTACCTGATCGATCATCTCGGCCAACATTGGAAGAATATGATCAGGTGTTTCGAGAAATTCCAAATATGCCAACTGAGTATATTAGTGCATGGGAGGAGAATAGAAATTTCTGGTCTTTGGTTCGTAATATAAGAAACTGCAGCGAGCACCCCAAAAAAGGATATCAAATTTTAATAAGTGATTTTCAAATGCATTCGAATGGCGAGGTGACGTCACCACTTATAGAAGTGGAGCATAGCAAAACCCCCTTCGGGTTGTTGCCTGTTGTCGAGTTTGTACAGTTTCTAGAAGACATGACTTTAGGTTACGCTGAGTTATCGCATGTTTTCATCAAGTCTGTTGAGCTACTTGATAAAAAAACATTTAATGAACGGGTTTCCGAAGTTCCAGAGCAAAATAGGCGGCATCCGTACGTTCGATTTTACCGTACCATTGAGATAGGCGGCACGGAGCGCATATTAGGGTGATGGCCTTCTTCTTTTGATTCTAGTTTTATTTATTGGATCAATTTTGCCAGATACTCCACCGGATGCTGCGGCTTCGCCCCTTCAAAGCGTGCGACCTGACAGCGGCAGGAATAGCCGGTGACGAGCATGTTATCCAGGCCCGTCTGATCGACTTTCTTTTTCCAGCTTTGGTCATAAAGGGCGCGGGATGTTTCCTGATGGCGGGTTTCGTGGCCGTAAACGCCAGCCATGCCGCAACATCCGGTTTTCTCGGTCGCGAGTTTGATGCCGAAGGCCTCGAAAATCTTTTGCCATTTGACGCCGACATCGGGGATGGATGTTTTTTCCGTGCAATGCGGGAAGAGGGTTGCCGGGGCCGTAATCCCTGCATTCCCCTTGGTTGCGGGCAGGGTGAGGCGGCCTTCCGCGATCTCGGCGGCCAGCCATTCATGGAACAGATGCACGCGGTAATCCGGGCGATCCGTACCAAGGCGCTGGGCATATTCCTGCCGATAGGTCAGCGTCACGCTGGCCTCAATCCCGATCAGCGGCACGCCAGTTTTGGCCAGTCGGCCATAGACGATATCGTTTTGCTTTGCCTGATAGTCAAAGCGTTTGAGGAAACCCTTTACATGCAAGGCCTTGCCATTCGGGCGATAGGGCGGCACGAAAACGCGGTAGCCGAGCTTCTGCAGAAGATCAATATGGGCGGTGAAGACATCGATGTCATAGTGGCTGGTGAAGCAATCCTGCAAAATCACCACCGATTTGGCACGATCTATATCAGAAAGAGCTTCAAGATCGGCCAGCCTGAATTTGCCAATGCCGCGTTTGCGAAGGGCCGAACGCACGCTTTGGCGGCTGAGTTTCGGCAAATCGGTCAGGCCGATCAGGCTTTTGAAAATCCATGGCATCGGCGGGATGGATTGCAGGGCGTTGAAAAGCAAGGGGGCCTTTGCCATCAGGGGCGCGATGCTTTCAAGCTGTGCAATCACGTAATCCTTCACCGGCCGTTTGTAGCGGGTGTGATAGGCCTCCAGAAACCGTGATTTCATTTCCGGGATATCGACCTTGACCGGGCATTGCCCCGCACAGGCCTTGCAGGACAGGCAACCGGCCATCGCATCGTAAACATCGTGCGAGAAATCCCGCGCATTGATCACGGCAAGATCCTGATTGCGCGGATCGGTGCCGACCGAAAGCTGCCGGATCCATTCACGGACCAGTCCCGCCCGGCCCTTGGGCGAATGGACACGGTCGCGTGTGACCTTGTAGGACGGGCACATCGCATCCATCAGGTCCCAGTTAAAGCAGGCCCCGTTGCCGTTACACCGGGTTGCGTTGAGGTATTCATCACGCAGCCTGTCTTCGATCTGGCGGTCAAGCTGGCCACGCATCGGGGCTTCGTCAATTGCGGTGATCGGGGTGTTTTTCGAATAGGGGGAGGCGATCTTGCCGGGGTTTAATTGTCCTTCCGGATCAAAGGCTTCCTTGATGCGCTTGAGCACATCATAAAGCTCCGGCCCGAAATAGGTTGGCGAATATTCGCCGCGGAAACCCTTGCCATGTTCGCCCCAGATCAGGCCGTTATATTTTTTGGTCAGGTCAACGACCTTGTCCGACACACGGCGCAGGCGCGCTTCATCCTGCTCGTCACACATATCAAGCAACGGGCGGACATGCAGACAGCCGACATCGACATGGCCAAACATGCCGTAATCAAGGCCTTCGGCATCGAGCAAAGTGCGGAATTCCGCGATAAAATCGGCAAGGTTTTCCGGCGGAACAGCGGTGTCTTCGACGAAGGGGGTCGCGCGGCGCTTGCCTTCAAGATTGCCAAGCAGCCCCACCGATTTCGCCCGGATTGACCAGATGGCGGCGATCTGCGTCGGATCGGTGGCCTGGACAAAGCCGATGGGGGCGTAATCGGCATTCGGATGGGCGTCAAGATGGGCACGAAGTTCGGCCTGTTTGGCGCTCACTTCCTCGGCGGTTTCGCCAACAAATTCAACGACATTGAAGCCGCGGGTCGGCACGGCGCTATCCTCTGTCCCCAGCAATTTTCCCAGCAGGTGCCAGCTTTCATCCTGCTTTGCCAGTTCCATGACCTTGTCATCGATGCTTTCAATCGCGACCGGATCAAACTGCACGAGGGTGCCGACATGGCGAAGCGCGCTATCGAAGCTGTCATAACGCACCACCGTGACCGCCTTGTGCTTTGGCAGGGGAATGACACGCAGCGTGATTTCCTTGACCATGCCAAGGCTGCCCTCGGCCCCGGCGATCAGGAAGCTTAAATTCATATCCCCTTGATCCGAAACGGCTTCCTTGAGGTTGTAGCCCGTAAGCCCGCGGTTCATTTCCGGGAAAATCGCGTTGATCTGACCCCGACGCGGCATGATTTCATCGTGGATTTTGCGATAAAGCCGACCGGTGCGGTCGTCACGCGCCATGATTTCGGCGGCATCAGAAGCACTCATCGCGTGGGTGCGGAAATCGGTGCCGTCGATCAGGACGGTGGTCATGTCATTGATATAATGGCTTGTTTTGCCATAAATCCGCGATCCCTTGCCGGAGCTATCGGACCCGATCATGCCGCCAATGGTTGCCCGGCTGGCGGTGGAGACGGCGGGCGGGAAGAAGAAACCATGCGGTTTCAGCCATGCATTAAGCTGATCAAGAACCACGCCGGGCTCGACATGGACCAACCCCTTTTCGGCATCAAAACCCAGTATGTTATTGAGATGCTTGGATGTATCAAGGGTGATGGTGGTGTTGAGAGACTGGCCGTTGGTGCCCGTCCCGCCGCCGCGGGGCGTGATTTTGACCTCGCTAAATTCCTCGCGCCCGGCAAGTTCCATCACAACGTTGATATCATTGCGGTTTTTTGGCTGCAGGACGGCGGTTGGCATTACCTGATAGACGCTGTTATCCGTCGCATTGATCAGGCGGGACGGGAAATCGGCATGGATTTCACCGGCAAATTTTCCTTCTTTTTCAAGGGTTTTGAGGAAACCAAGTGTCAGACTGTCAAGCGAGCGGTCCGGGGTCAGGACCGGCAGGCGATTGAAGCGCGAAAAGCTGCGGGGGGCGGGTGTCGGCTTGGCGGTCGGCTTGGCGATTGGGGCGGGCGCGGTCATGATGTCTCTCTGGGCTTTTTTGCGGCGCGGGCGGCGTTATTTTCCCCATTTGACAGGAGGTCGATTAAATAGACAAATTTAAAATTCCGAAGGATTATTCATTTTTAGTGAATAATCCGATTTTTCAACCCGGTCGGCAACCGCATGCCGACCGTGCCGAGGGGGCAAAAAAGGGCTCCAGCGTCGGTTTTGTTAAAGTCGTATCATATGATTATAATGAATTTTGTATAAATTATACTATCGCTTTGGTGCGCAAATGGTTCCGATCCATCAGGAAAACGGCGGTGTTCATAGCTTTGAGGCACCGCCGTTGCCGGAAATTATAAAAATCTTATCATATGATTTTTATTGATGCTGCCTGAGCCACATTTCCGCCCCTGATTCTGGCCTCGACCTGTCCCCGGCTTGGGTCCCGATTCAGGTCCCGAACCGGTCACGGCCTGACATTGCCACAAGACGAAATTGGATGCCTGTGGTGCGATGGCGACCGGGCCTGTGCCCGGAAGGGCGGGTGGGGTGAACCGGAACCGGGGCGGCGAAGCACCGACATGATCGCTTGTGTCAGCTATCGCGGCCGCTTCCTCGTTCCGCCCCTCCCGCATCGGCGGGAGTTCGTGGGGCGGGGGCTCCGGGGGCGATTTTGGTCGATGCGGCACAAAGGACTGGATTCCCGCCTGCGCGGGAATGACGGGGTGGTGGGATTGACCGTGCCGTGCGTTACAGACGGAACCGGTTGCGCAGGCCAAGGCCGATCAGGAACAGGAAGATGAAACTGAGTACGCCTTGGGTGATCATGAGGGCGTCTACGTATGAGCTAGGATCAGTCGTGTCGTATAGGGCTTTTAGGGCACCTGTACGTAATTCGCGCGATTGCGGCAGGAAGGGGAGGCTGTTGCTGGCGGATAGCAGGGCGGCTTGCGCCCAATCCGCCCAGCCATCGGTTGCGAGCTTTGGTAGCTGCTTGGCTTTGTAGGCATACATGCTTAGGGCAAAGATGACGCCAAGCCAGAAAGAAGGTCGCAATATGCTTTGGCCGTAATTGCTGAAAAAGCTAAACGCCATGTCGAGAACCGATCCAAACCACGAGGTTTCGATCCAGCGTTTTGCCCGGTTTTCATCGGCGGAAAAGCGCAGGGCGGCCTGATGGTCTTTGTTGGTTTCGGCGATTTCTTTGAGGCGGCGTAGTCTTGCGCCGTCTTGTGGGTCTTCTGCGACTTGTGAGAGTTTTATGGGCCAGCAGTGGTGTTTCCAAAGGCGACGCAGTTTGTTGAAATGCCTCAAGTTTATCCATTTCTTTCTGGCAAACTTGTATGCAAGTCGTGAAATAATGCCGGTTTCCGAAACCGCCTTTACTCGCAATTGATCGGTTCGACGACCGGGTTTTTGCCACCGACGCCGTAGCTTGACGGTTAACGCGCTGAGATCAACCTGATGAGAGTATCGGGTGGCGCGAAGGTCCGGGATGATGGACAGGGCGCCCTTGAGAGTTAGTGGGCCGTCGAAAGAGGCGCTGTGCAGGTTGAGCGATTTTAGCTTAATGGCAGAGGAGGGGAGGTCAAAAACAGCCCGCCCTTTGATTGATAGCCCTTCAGCAATAATTTCGCCTGTACCAATGGCTTTAGGGGTAAAAAGCAAGTCTTTAATCTGTGCCTGACAGAAGTTTATTTGGCCTTTACCGAGAGTGACATCAGAGAAGTACACGTCGCCGTTGCCGCAATTGGCCCTGAAGAAATTCACATCGCCGTCGCCGAAAGTGGCTCCGCTAAAATATATTTTGAAGTTGCCGAAAGTGGCAAAGGACAAGTCTATGTCGCCGTCGCCAAAAGTGGCTCTAGAGAAGTTCAGGTCGCCGTTGCCGAAATTGATGTTCGACAAACCCAAGTTGCAATTACGAAAGGAGGCTTGGGTGAAGTCTATTTCACCGTGGCCGAAATTGGCGTAACTAAAGTTTACGTTAATGTTGTCAAAACGGTATTTTGCGAAGGATAGTACCGCCAACGGATCTCGTTCGAGTGAGAAATCAATAAGAAAAAAATTGATATCCGAACCCGGATGTCGATCAATCCAACTGTTCCACGCGTTTCGCCCTTTACGCCATAGGTCTAGGGCCTCGTCGGCTACCAGCATTTCTATTTTTGGTATTGATTCTTCCGCCATATCCCTGATTTCATTCTCTGTTTCGCACAGGTGCAGTTGGGTATCAGAATGCCCTTTAAAGTAGCGTTTGGCGATATAAAACCGGTGGGGGCGGGAGAGGTTTGTGGTGGGGAGGCCTGCGTCCTGTCCGTCATTCCGGGCGAAGACCCGGAATCCATCGGGCGGCAGGTTCCGGGGCGATTTTTGCGGATGCAGCACCAAGGACTGGATTCCCGCGTGCGCGGGAATGACGGGGTGGTGGGGAGCGGTGCGGTATGCTGGGCCGGGCCGTCCTGTGGTGTTGTGCCGCGTGGTTTGGGGCGGTTTGTCGCGGCGGGGGCGGGGCCGGGTGCAGGAATATCTGCACAACGCGTAATTTACCCGTTAGTGTTGCAGTCTGGTCAATCAGTTAGCGGATGAAACATGCTGTCTTCCATCAGTTTGCGCCATATGCGGGTTTTTGTGGCGGTTGCCGATCATGGCACCTTTACCGCCGCGGCGGAGGTTCTGGGGCTGACGCCGTCGGGATTGACGGCGACGATCCGCCAGTTCGAGGATGTGGCGGGAACGCCGCTTTTTGATCGCACGACGCGACAGGTGACGTTAAGCGCGACGGGCGCACGGTTTTTGCCGACCGCCCGCCGGTTGATCAGCGAGTTTGAAGAGGCGCTTGGCGATCTTGATGCGCTGTCCAAGGGGATTGGCGGGACGATCCGCATTGCGGCTGCCCCCTCGGTCCTGACGCGCATTCTGCCCGGCGTGATCAGCCGGTTTGTCGATGAACATCCCGATGCACGGCTTCGCCTGGACGAGTTGAACGCGGGCGAGGTGCATGAGGCGGTGGCGCGCAACGAGGCGGATTTTGGCATTGCCGGGGAATGGCATGCCCTGCCCGATATTGCGTTCAGTCCGCTGTTTTCCGACCGGTTCGGGGTGCTGTGCCGCCCGACCCATGCCTTTGCCAAGCGTAGTGCTATTGCGTGGTCGGAACTGGCCGATCAGGCGTTTGTCGGGCTGGGCCCGGAATCCGGCACGCGCGCGATGATGGCGGCACAGGGAAGCTTCGCCGGTGACGCG
>NZ_JPWA01000033.1 GCF_003326475.1 Thalassospira xianhensis MCCC 1A02616
GGGTCGCGACACGGGTTCCGGCCTTGCGTCGGCGATCAAGGAAGCCCTCGGCGGCAAGTTCACGGAGCGCCCGGTTGACGGTCGCACGCGCGCAGCCCAGTTCCTCGGCCAGCTCGACTTCCTTGGGGATCTGGTCGCCGGGTTTCCATTCACGGGTGTGAATGCGGCGCAGGACCTCGTCATGGACCGATTGCCAGTTTGTCAGTTCCGTGGTGGTGCTCACACCGCTTCCTTGAGTTGTTCCATCACCTTGCGATACCGGTTGGTGATCGTATCGTGTGCGATATGGCGGCCCTCGGTCACAACATGGCGACCGGCCGACCAGACATCACGCACCATGCGATCATCTCCGGCAAAGACATATGTATCGAGGATCGTATCGCCTGTCCGACCAATAAGGTCAACTGCCGAGCCATCGAGCGCCATCAGATCGGCAAGTGCGCCAACCTCGATTCGGCCGGCATCTCGGCCTGCGGCCTGTGCACCACCCCTGGCAACCGCATCAAACAACCGGCGGGCGGTGGATTTTTCCGGGGTGGCAAGGGCAGCGCGCGATTTATCGCGCAGACGCTGGCTGTATTCCAGTGTGCGGAGTTCTTCGGAAAGCGAGATACGGATATTGGAATCCGATCCGACACCAATGGTACCGCCCGCATTCAGGTAACGCACGCCATCAAAGATACCGTCGCCAAGGCTGCTTTCGGTGATCGGGCAAAGCCCGGCAACCGCCCCGGTTTTGGCAAGTCCAAGCGTTTCGTGTTCCTGCATTTGCGTGCAATGGATCAGGCACCAGTTTTCATCAACATCGGTATTTTCAAGCAGCCATTCGACCGGGCGCTTGCCCCAGGATGCCGCGACCTCCTCCACCTCGGCGACCTGTTCGGCCAGATGCATGTGAACCGGGCCATCCTTTGACAGGCGGGTTGTGGCAATCAGGTCCTCGCGACCAACGGCGCGCAGCGAATGCGGGGCAACCCCCATGCGAGTATCGGACGGCAGGGATTTTAACGCCTTTTCGCTTTCCTCATACAATTTGGCAAAGCGTTCCGGATCATTGCCAAACCGGATTTGCCCCGCGCCAAGCGGGCGTTTGTCGCAACCGCCGAACTGGTAATGCACGGGCAGAAGGGTAAGGCCGATACCGGTGATGTTTGCTGCGGCGGCGATGCGTTCGGCCATCTCGGCGATATTGTCATAGGGAACGCCGCCGGGCTGATGATGCAGGTAATGGAACTCGGTATTGTTGGCGTAACCGGCTTCGAGCATTTCCATTTGCACAAAGGCCGCAATGTCCTGCACGTGATCCGGGGTCAGCTGATCCAGAAAGCGGAACATCAATTGCCGCCATGTCCAGAAGGTGTCACGGGGATCGGGGCCGCGTTTTTCGGTCAGTCCGGCCATCGAACGCTGGAACGCGTGGCTATGCAGGTTTGATATCGCGGGCAAAACTGTGCCGACACGGTTTCCAGTAGCAGGGGAATCGGCCTGAACCCTAGAGATTCTGCCGCTTTCATCGATCTCGATCAGAACGTTGTTTTCCCAACCCGAAGTCGTAAGTGCCTGATTTGCCCAGATAACCGTCATTGCCTATACCCGTCTTGACAGTGATATTATGTACGTACATATTATATTTAATAACAGACTTATCAAGGGTGAGCTTTACATGCTTTTGGGAAATGCGAAAATTGTCGCGATCGATAAAGCGCCGGACAAAGATCAGCTATCATATTGCATGATTGATAATGGTGCCGTCGCGATCGAGGGCGAAAAGATCGTCTGGGTCGGCGATGCCGATGCCATCCCCGAAGACTATAAAGACAGCAAAAAATTCCCTTATCGTGACCTTGGCGGGCGGTTGGTCACACCGGCCCTGATTGATTGCCATACCCATGTCGTGCATGGCGGCAACCGTGCGGTTGAATTCGAAATGCGCCTGCAAGGCGCAAGCTACGAGGAAATCGCCCGTGCGGGTGGCGGCATTGTTTCAACCGTAAGCGCAACACGCGCCGCCAGCGTCGAAGAATTGCTGGCAAGTGCCCTGCCGCGGGTTGATGCGCTGCTGGCCGAGGGTGTTTGCGTGATCGAGGTCAAATCCGGTTACGGGCTGGACCGCGAGACCGAACTGAACATGCTGCGCGCCGCACGCGCGATTGAAAAACATCGTTCGGTTCGCATCAAAACGACTTTCCTTGGTGCCCATGCCACCCCGGCGGAATTCAAGGGTGAACCGGATCGTTATATTGACGAGGTCTGCATCCCGACATTGCGCGCCGCCCACGCCGAAGGACTGGTCGATGCGGTTGACGGTTTCTGCGAAGGCATCGCGTTTGACACGGCACAGATTACCCGCGTGTTCGATGTCGCCCGCAAGCTTGGCATTCCCGTCAAACTGCATGCCGAACAGCTGTCAAATATCGGCGGCACCAAACTGGCCGCAAGTTACGGCGCGCTGTCGGTCGATCACGTCGAATATGCCAACGAAGAAGACGCGATGGCGATGGCCAAATCCGGGTCGGTCGCGGTCTTGTTGCCTGGCGCATTTTATACCCTGCATGAAAAGCAGTTGCCGCCAATTGCCGCCTTTCGAAAGCATGGTGTGCCAATGGCGGTTGCAACCGATTGCAATCCGGGCACATCGCCGCTGATGTCGATCCTGCTCACGATGAATATGTCCTGCACATTATTCCGCCTGACCCCCGAGGAAGCCTTGGTTGGCGCAACGGCCCATGCCGCCCGTGCGCTGGGCCTGTCCGATACCGGGCAGGTCAGGGCAGGGATGCGTGCCGATCTGGCAATCTGGAATGTGTCGCACCCGGCAGAGCTTTCATACCGCATCGGGTTCAACCCGCTGTTCGAACGTATTTTTGGTGGAGTTCCGGTGGCGCGCTAGGCGCATCGAAATTCTGCCTACGCGCCTCGTAACCTGTATTCGACAAGGATGCAAAATGACCGTCACCCTGATCCCCGCTTCGGTGAAACTGGCCGATCTTGAACATATCTGGCGCAGTCAGGCTGCCGTGAAGCTGGACCCGTCGGCCAAGGCCGGGGTCGAGGCCGCCCAAGCAATGGTACGTGCCGCTGCCGAAGGCAGTGATGCGGTCTACGGGGTCAATACCGGTTTTGGCAAACTGGCATCGGTCAAGATTGCGGCCAAGGATACCGAAACCCTGCAACGCAACCTGATCCTCAGCCATTGCTGCGGTGTCGGGGATGCGCTTGATATTCCGACCACGCGTTTGATGATGGCGTTGAAATTGCTGTCGCTGGGGCGGGGTGCATCGGGTGTGCGCTGGGACATTATCGACCTGATCGAAGGCATGCTGGAATATGGCGTAACCCCGGTTGTCCCGTCGCAGGGGTCGGTCGGGGCGTCGGGCGATCTGGCGCCGCTCGCCCATATGACAGCTGTCATGATCGGTGCTGGCGAAGCGATTTATCGCGGCGAAACCATGGCCGGTGCGGACGCCCTGAAAAAGGCAGGTCTGACGCCGGTGGTCCTTGGCCCGAAAGAAGGCCTTGCCCTGATTAACGGCACACAGTTTTCAACCGCATGCGCATTGGTCGGGCTGTTTTCAGCCTGGCGCAACGCGGCCAGTTCGATTGTGACCGCCTCGCTCTCGACCGATGCGATCATGGGATCGACCGCCCCGTTGGTGGACGAAATCCATACCCTGCGCGGTCATCCGGGGCAGATCAATGTCGCGCGGTCGATGCGCGCATTGATGGACGGATCGGAAATCCGCGAAAGCCATCGCGAAGGCGATACCCGCGTTCAGGACCCGTATTGCATCCGCTGCCAGCCCCAGGTGACCGGGGCCGCGATGGATTTGCTGCGCTTTGCCGGGCAAACGCTGGAGATCGAGGCCAATGCGGTCACCGATAATCCGCTGGTTCTCAAAGAAGATGGCCGGATTGTTTCGGGCGGGAATTTCCATGCCGAACCGGTGGCCTTCGCCGCCGATCAGATCGCGCTTGCCGTTGCCGAAATCGGGGCGATTGCCCAGCGTCGCGTGGCATTGATGGTTGATCCGACACTTTCCCATGATCTGCCGCCGTTCCTGACGCCCGATCCGGGTTTGAATTCCGGTCTGATGATTGCCGAGGTCACAACGGCAGCGCTGATGAGCGAGAACAAGCATCTTGCCAATCCATGTTCGACCGACAGCACGCCCACAAGTGCTAATCAGGAAGACCATGTATCGATGGCTGCCCATGGCGCCCGCCGACTGGCGCGAATGAATGCCAACCTTTCCTACATTCTGGGGGTTGAGCTGATCTGTGCCGCACAGGGCGTGGAATTCCGCCATCCGCTAAAAACCAGTGCCGGTTTGCAGGACGTTCTGGCGATGGTCCGCAAAGACATTCCAAGCGTCGAGCAGGACCGTTACATGGCCCCGGATCTGGCGAAGGCTGCGGAACTTGTAACCGATGGCAGCCTAGTTTCGGCCGCGAAACTTTCGGGTTTTGTCGTCGGGGGACAGGCGTAAGGGCAGCAAAAAGTTTCCGGATTACCGGGTTTTGTACCGGTGATCCGGGGAAATCCCCGCAATCGTCAAAAGCGAGGCGGCAAAAGCAAAAAGGGTCGGTGGCACAAGATCACCACGCAAGGGAAGAAACCGGCTGACCTTCGGGTCTGTCCAAAAAGCAAAAGTGCCGAACGCATTTTGAACAGAGGGGCTACCATGTCTTTGAAACACATTAAAACCACCGGCCTTGCTGCAATTGTTGCACTTGGTCTTTCGACGACGGGTGCAAGTGCATCCTATTGCAGCGACGGCAACACCGTGAAATTTGCCGGTATCAGCTGGGAAAGCGGGGCATTCATCACCGAAGTGATGATGAACATCCTTGAGACCGGCTATGATTGCCAGGTGGATTCCATTCCGGGCAATTCGATCACGCTCGAACAGGCGGTTGCCAATAACGACATTCAAATTTTCGCTGAAGAGTGGCTTGGCCGCAGCGACATCTGGAACAAGGCCGTTGATCAGGGCAAGGTCGTTGCCATTGGCAAAACCTTTGTCGGCGCCAGCGAGGGCTGGTTCGTACCTGATTACGTGATCAAAGGGGACGAAAAGCGCGGCATCGAGCCGATGGCCCCTGATCTGAAAAGTGTGACCCAGCTTTCCGATCCGAAATATGTCGAACTGTTCACCGATCCGGAAGAACCGTCCAAGGGCCGTTTCCTGAACTGCCCGTCCGGCTGGACCTGTGAGGGGATCAGTACCGCAAAGCTCGAAGCCTATCAGCTTGACGATCATTACGTGAACTTCCGCCCGGGCACGGGTACCGCGCTCGATGCGGCGATCAAGTCGGCATATCTGCAGGGCGAACCGCTTCTGTTCTATTACTGGTCGCCGACCGCGATGATGGGCAAGTTCAATCTGATTCAGCTTGATGAACCGGCTTATAGCGATGCGTGCTGGGCGGAACTTTCGAAATCCGATGGCAAGCGCGAGGAAGCCTGCGCGTTTCCGAGTGTCGATGTTGCCTACGGCGTGAACAGTACCTTTGCCAAAGACGCACCGGAAATCGCAGCCGTTCTTGAAAAGGCGACCTTCCCGCTTGAAGACGTCAATGGCAGCCTTGCCTATATGGCTGACAATGAAGTCGATGCCGATGTTGCCGCGAAGGAATTCCTGAAAACCAAGGCGGATGTCTGGGGTGAATGGGTTTCGCCCGAGGCAAAGGCGAAGATCGAAGACAGCCTCAAGTAAGTCTGTCGGACTGCGTTCTCCTGCCGGAATGTCGGCAGGAGAACCGTTTCGCGCCCTAGGGCGCATCCGGACAAGCAGGCAAGAATAAAGGAAAATCTTCGATGTTTCCCGAGAACCTTCATTATTCCATTCGCGGCCCGGTGAATGATTTCATCGAAACGCTGGTTATCAATTACGGCTGGATATTCAAGGCGATTTCGCATGCGCTTTTGCAATCTGTCCTGTTCATCGAATGGGTCCTGCGCGGCTTGCCGTGGTGGGTTGTTATCGTCCTTTTCATGGCGGGTGCGTGGTACAGCTCGCGGCGCTGGGTTCTGACCGTCGCGGTTGGCGTCTTGCTGTTTGTGGTCGGAATACTGGGTCTCTGGGACCTGACGATGCAGACACTGGCATTGATGCTGATGGCGACCATAGTGTCCGTCGTGATCGGGGTGCCATTTGGTATTCTGGCGGCCAAAAGCAGTCTGGTGCGCAGCATCATCCTGCCGATCCTTGATATCATGCAGACAATGCCAAGCTTTGTATATCTGATCCCGGCCCTGATGCTGTTTGGCTTGGGCAAGGTTCCAGCCATTCTTGCCACCATCATTTATGCCGTGCCGCCGCTGATCCGATTGACCGATCTGGGTATTCGTCAGGTCGACAAGGAAGTGGTCGAAGCTGCAACCGCGTTTGGCGGCAGCCCACGGCAAATCCTGTTCGGGGTCGAGCTTCCGCTGGCGACACCAACCATCATGGCGGGCCTGAACCAGACGATCATGATGGCGCTGTCGATGGTGGTTGTTGCATCGATGATTGGTGCGCGCGGGCTTGGCGAACAGGTTTTGAACGGCATTCAGACACTTGATGTCGGCAAGGGACTGGAAGCCGGGATCGGGATTGTCATTCTTGCCGTGTTGCTGGACCGGATTACACAGGGCCTTGGCAAGCCGAAGGCAGGAGGGGCGAGCCATGGGTAAAATCGAAATCCGCAATGTTTTCAAAATCTTTGGCCATCAGGAACAGAACGCGTTGCAGATGGCGCGTGAAGGCAAGGACAAGGATGAAATCCTCAATGTGTCGGGATGTTCGGTTGGTCTTAACGATGTCAGCCTGACCATCGAACCGGGTCAGATTTTTGTGATCATGGGCCTGTCCGGTTCGGGGAAATCGACCCTTGTCCGGCACCTGAACCGGCTGATCGAACCGACCAGTGGCGAGGTTCTGTTTGATGGCGAAAATATCCTGAACCTGTCGCCGAAGGCATTGCGTTCGTTCCGGACCCATCGTGTCAGCATGGTGTTTCAAAGCTTTGCCCTGATGCCGCACCGAACCGTGATGCAGAACGTGATTTACGGTCAGAAGGTGCGTGGTACATCCAAACAGGAAGCACGTGAAATCGGCCAGAAATGGATCGATGCGGTCAATTTGACGGGATATGAAAACAAGTATCCCCATGAATTGTCTGGCGGTATGCGCCAGCGCGTCGGTTTGGCCCGCGCATTGGCTGCCGATACCGATGTTATCCTGATGGACGAGGCATTCAGCGCCCTTGATCCGTTGATCCGGGCGGAAATGCAGGATCAGCTTTTGCAGCTTCAAACCGAGTTGCACAAAACCATCGTCTTTATCACCCACGATCTTGAAGAAGCGCTTCGGATCGGGTCGGAAATCGCGATCCTGAAGGACGGGCAGCTTGTGCAGGTTGGCAAACCGGCGGACATCCTGAATAATCCGGCAAATGATTATGTTGCCCGGTTCGTCCAGCGCCGTCAGGTCGGAGTGGAGGCGCAATGACACAGGATGTTGTGCTTTCGTCATCCCTGAGCTGGCAACAGATTGCCGCCGTTGCCCATGGTGCGCGCCTTACACTGTCATTGGAAGCACGTGAACGGATCGTAAAAGCACGGGAAATTGTTGACGCGCTGGTGGAACGTGGCATCAAGGGATATGGCATCAATACCGGTGTTGGTGCGCTGTGTGACGTGATCATTGATCGGGATCGTCAGCAGGCGTTGTCGCACAATATCCTGATGAGCCATGCCTGCGGGGTTGGTGATCCGCTGGGACAGTTTGAAACCCGCGCGATCATGGCCGCCCAGATTAATAACTTTGCGCATGGTGCATCCGGTGTTCGGATCGAGGTGGTAAACGCCCTGGTAGCACTTCTGAATGCCAACTGCGTTCCGGTGGTACCATCGCGTGGATCTGTCGGATATCTGACCCACGCGGCATCGATCGGGCTGGTTTTGATCGGGCATGGTCATGCGGTGCAGGGTGGTGTGCGAATTACCGGTGCAGAAGCCTGCAAACAGATCGGAATCTCCCCGCTGAAACTTGAAGCCAAGGAAGGGCTTAGTCTGGTTAACGGGACACCCTGTGCGACCGGGCTTGCCTGTGTGGCACTTTCGCGGTTGCAGTTGTTAATGGCGTGGGCTGATACGGCAGCAGCACTGAGTGCTGAAAACCTTGGATGTCAGATCACGGCATTTTCCGAAAAAGCACTTGGGTTGCGGAAGTCGGACGGTTTGCAGAAAGTCGGCAGGATTCTGCGCGATTATCTCAGCGACAGCCCGATGCTGGCGACATCGGCAGGCAAACGCACGCAGGACCCGTTAAGTGTGCGCGCAGTGCCCCATGTGCACGGCGCCGTACGAGACCTGTTTGATAATACCGTCGAAACGGTTGAACGCGAGCTGGCAAGTGTGACCGATAACCCGGCCGTTTCGGGTGATGCAACCGCACCGGAAGTCCATTCCGAAGCCCATGCGGTAGGCGCCGCGTTGGGGTTGGTTCTGGACGGGCTTGCGGTGGCGGCGGCCGAACTGGCGGCAATTTCGGAACGCCGGATCGATCGATTGGTCAATCCGATGGTAAGCGGTTTGCCTGCTTTTCTCGTGCCGGAAAGCGGTGTGTGTTCCGGTTACATGATTGCGCAATATACCGCTGTGGCACTGGTTGCGGAAAATCGTCGCCTTGCCGCCCCGGCAAGCTTGGACGGTGGGATCACATCAGCCCTTCAGGAAGATATCCTGACCCATGCCACACCGGCAGCCTGGAAGTTGCTGGGTATCCTCGACAATCTGGAAACGGTTCTGGGGATCGAACTTCTGGCAGCAGCACAGGCTTATGACCTTCGGGCAGAAGATGTCGCACCGGCAAAACGCACCGGCAAGATTTACGCCGATATTCGTGCGGTTGTTCCGTCCTATCGCGATGATCGCCCGATGCATGACGATTTCAACGCCATCCGGACTTTTATGAAGGCCACTTTCATCAATCAGGAGATCGGTTGATATGAATCCTGTGGAAATACAACGCGGTGATGGCCCCATCGTTCTGGGATTGCCCCATACGGGGACCTATGTTCCAGACGACATTGCCGCAAAACTGAATGATCGCGGGCGCGAACTTGCCGATACGGATTGGCATATCCACACGCTTTATGACGGGCTTCTGGATAATGTTACGACGGTTCGGGCAACGTTCCACCGTTACGTGATTGATGCCAATCGTGATCCGGCCGGGGTCAGTTTATATCCCGGTCAGAACACCACGACCTTGGTGCCGTTAACCGATTTTGATGGTGAAAATATCTGGGATCAGGAACTTGACGATGATGATATCGCATTTCGGGCGCATCATTTTCACAGCGCCTATCATCAGGCATTGGCAGGCGAGCTTGACCGGGTGCGCGAAAAACACGGGGTTGCGATCCTGTATGATTGCCATTCGATCCGGTCACACATCCCGTTCCTGTTTGACGGCAAGCTTCCCGATTTCAATATCGGCACCAATCTGGGTACGACCTGCGATCCGGTGATCGAGGCGGCAACGCGCGATATCTGTACTGCGGCACAGGATTACACCAGCATCGTCAATGGCCGTTTCAAAGGCGGCTGGACCACGCGCCATTACGGTCGCCCCGATATCAATCAGCACGCCATCCAGATGGAACTGGCGCAATCCACTTATCTTCAGGCCGAGGCAGCACCCTGGACCTATGACGAAAGCCGTGCCGCAAAACTGCGCACGCATCTGACTTCCATTCTTGAAAAATTGGCCGAACTGGCCCCGACGTTAAGAGGCAAATCATGAGCAACAATCCGCGGCATAACCAGCGCGACGTCTATCCGGCAACCGGTACGGAAATCACTGCCAAAAGCTGGCTGACAGAAGCACCGATGCGCATGTTGATGAATAACCTGCATCCGGATGTGGCCGAAAATCCGCATGAACTGGTGGTTTATGGCGGTATTGGCCGTGCGGCACGTACCTGGAAGGATTTCGACCAGATCGTTGCCAGCCTGAAGGAACTGGAAGATGACCAGACTCTTTTGGTGCAGTCGGGCAAGCCGGTGGGCGTGTTCCGCACCCACAAGGATGCACCGCGTGTTTTGATTGCCAATTCCAACCTTGTGCCGCATTGGGCCAATTGGGATCATTTCAACGAACTCGATAAAAAAGGTCTGGCGATGTATGGCCAGATGACGGCGGGTTCATGGATTTATATCGGATCACAAGGCATCGTTCAGGGCACCTATGAAACCTTTGTCGAGGCCGGGCGTCAGCATTATGGCGGCAGTCTTAAGGGCAAATGGATCCTGACGGGTGGTCTTGGCGGTATGGGCGGCGCACAGCCATTGGCCGCGGTTATGGCCGGTGCGTCCTGTCTGGCCGTTGAATGCGATGAAACGCGGGCCGATTTCCGCCTTCGTACCCGTTATGTCGATGAAAAAACCCATTCGCTGGACGAAGCACTGGCGATGATTGATCGCTGGACCAAGGCGGGCGAGGCGAAATCGGTTGCCCTGATCGGCAATGCCGCCGATGTCTTCCCGGAACTGGTCAAACGCGGTGTTCGCCCCGATATCGTGACCGATCAGACATCGGCCCATGACCCGGTTCATGGTTACCTGCCGCAGGGCTGGTCTGTTGCGGAATGGCGCGAAAAGCAGGAATCTGATCCGAAAGCCGTGGCAAAGGCCGCGCGCGCATCCATGCGCGTTCAGGTCGAGGCGATGGTTGCCTTCCACGATGCGGGTATCCCGACCGTCGATTACGGCAACAATATCCGTCAGATGGCACTGGAAGAAGGGTTTGAGAACGCCTTTGCTTTTCCGGGATTTGTTCCGGCCTATATCCGGCCGCTGTTCTGCAAGGGGATTGGTCCGTTCCGCTGGGCTGCACTTTCGGGTGATCCCGAGGATATCTACAAGACCGATCAGAAGGTCAAGGAACTGATTCCGGATGACAAGCATCTGCATAACTGGCTGGATATGGCGCGCGAACGCATTTCGTTCCAGGGCCTGCCAGCACGTATTTGCTGGGTCGGTCTGGGGCAGCGTCACCGTCTCGGGCTTGCCTTTAACGAGATGGTCAAAAACGGTGAACTGAAAGCCCCTGTGGTGATCGGCCGTGACCATCTGGATAGCGGATCGGTCGCTAGCCCGAACCGCGAAACCGAAGCCATGAAAGATGGCTCCGATGCGGTCAGTGACTGGCCGTTGCTTAATGCGCTGCTGAATACGGCATCGGGGGCCACCTGGGTCTCGTTGCATCATGGTGGTGGTGTCGGAATGGGCTTTTCGCAGCATTCCGGCATGGTGATTTGTTGTGACGGCACGGAAGATGCCGCACGCAGGGTCGAACGTGTCCTTTGGAATGATCCGGCAACCGGTGTGATGCGTCATGCCGATGCGGGATATGACATCGCACTGGATTGTGCACGAGAACACGGGCTTAATCTTCCCGGGATTCTTGGCAAGTAATCTGACAAAAGATGGGTCCGGGGGCAAATGCCCCCGACCAATCAGGGTTCTTCATCAAGGAGGCTATATAAAATGAAAAGACGTGAATTTCTGACCGCCGGTGTTGCGGGTGCCGGGGCTGCCGCCGTCGCGGCGACCTTTGCCACCCCGGCAATTGCACAGGACAAGCGCCAGTGGAACATGGTGACCGCATGGCCCAAAAACCTGCCCGGGCCGGGCGTTGCCGCACAGAAACTGGCTGATCGCATCACGACCCTTTCGGGTGGCCGGATCGAGGTCAAGTTGCATGCCGCCGGTGAACTGGTGCCGGGCAACGGCGTGTTTGATGCTGTTGCCGAGGGGACTGCGGACATTTATCACGCGGTTCCGGCTTATTGGGGATCGAAATCCAAGGGCATTCTTCTGTTCGGTTCGCAGCCGTTTGGCCTGCGTGCAGACGAACAGGTTGGCTGGCTGACCCATGGTGGCGGTCAGGAACTTTATGACGAGATTTATGGCCAGTTTGGCCTGAAACCGTTCCTTTGCGGGAATTCCGGCCCGCAGTGGGCCGGCTGGTTCCGCAATGAAATCAAATCGGCTGAAGACCTTAAGGGGCTTAAGTTCCGTACCACCGGCCTTGCATCGGAAATGTGCGCGAAGCTTGGCATGGCGGTTCAGGCCATGGGCGGGCGTGATATGTTCCAGGCATTGCAGTCCGGTGCGCTTGACGCAGGCGAGTTCATCGGTCCGTGGTCCGATAGTGCTCTTGGCTTCTATCAGGTTGCCAAGAACTATTACTGGCCCGGTGTGGGCGAGCCGTCCTCGGCCGAGGAATGTGCGGTAAATGCCAAGGCATATGCCGACCTTCCCGACGACCTTAAGGCCGTGGTCAAATTTGCCTGTGACAGCCTTTATAACGAGGTCTGGACCGAGTACGAGACCAAGCATGCGATGGCCCTGAAGCAGCTTGTTGCCGAGCAGGAAGTGCAGGTGCGCATGTTGCCCGATGATGTGATCGAAGCAATGGGCAAGGCAGCAGCCGAAGTGATTGGCGAGCTTCGCGAAAGCGATGACGCGCTGACACGCAAAACGACTGAGAGCTTTGTTGCCTATCGTGATCTTATTGGCGGCTACATGACCTATGCCGATAATGGTCAGATGAATGCGCGCGCCAAGGTCCTTGGCTTCTGATAGAACTGACGACCGGCGCGGGTTTGCTCGCGCCGGTTTTGTCGTTTCGCGGGGGATTTCATGCAACGCCTTGCTGATGCACTGGATCAGGTGAACCAGTGGACCGGAATGACTGTGCGATGGTTCGCACTTCTGATGGTTCTTTTGCAGTTTGCCGTGGTTTTGCTGCGCTATGTTTTCGGGTTCAGTTCGATCGCGTTAAATGAAAGCGTGCTTTACCTGCATTCCGGGCTTTTCATGCTGGGGGCGGGTTATACGCTTCTGGTCGACCGGCATGTGCGGGTCGATATTTTCTATGCCGCGGCACGCGAAACGACCAAGGCGAGAATTGATGCCTTTGGCTATGTCGTGCTGGCGATCCCGTCGATGGCGACGTTGCTGTATTGGTCATGGCCGTCCGTGGTGAATTCCGTTTCGATGCTGGAAGGTGCAATTTCGGTGGGCGGGATTCCCGCCGTATGGTTGCTGAAATCCCTGATCCCGGCCTTTTGTATTCTTTTGATTATTCAGTCGGTTGCCTGTCTTCTGCGGCAAATTATCATTCTGCGGGGGCGTGCCGCCTGATGGAATATCTTGATTTATTGATGTTTGCGGCCCTGATGGGCTGCATTTTGCTGGGTTTCCCGGTGTCGTTTTCCATTGCTGGTGTGGCGGTGATTTTTGCCTTTATCGGCTGGGCGACGGACGCGATGAATATTGCGTTGATGGGTGCCCTTGGTCAGCGGGTGTTTGGCGTTCTGACCAATGATGTGCTGATTGCCATTCCGTTATTCGTTCTGATGGGCGTGGTGCTGGAACGATCACGCATTGCCGAAGATCTGCTGCATACCATGGGCCGGTTGTTTGGCCAGTTGCGCGGCGGGCTTGGTATTTCGGTCGTGCTGGTGGGCGCGTTGCTGGCGGCATCGACGGGGATTGTTGGCGCGACCGTGATTGCGATGGGCATGATCGCGCTGCCGACCATGTTGCGCACTGGCTATAATCCGAAAATGGCCTCTGGCCTTGTGTGCACGGCAGGGACACTGGGGCAGATCATTCCACCCTCGACGCTTCTGATCATTCTGTCGGATGTGATGTCATCGGCCTATCAGCAGGCACAGTATGAACAGGGCAAATTCACCATCGAAACGATTTCGGTCGGGCAGATTTTTGCCGGTGCGCTGATCCCCGGTCTGACGCTGGTGGTGATTTATATCGCCTATATCCTGTTGCGCGGTTTTTTCCGGCCAAACGATATGCCGCCGGTCAAAAGTGACGATGGCCGTCCGGATATGGGCGAGGTGATCCGCGCCATCCTGCCGCCGGTTTTGCTGATCATTGCGGTTCTTGGTGCGATCCTTGGCGGGATTGCCACCCCGACCGAGGCAGCATCGGTCGGCGCGATTGGTGCGATCCTGATGGCGGGTATCCGGCAGGGGGCCAGTCGCAATCTGGTGCTGGCGGGAACTGCGGCCCTTCTGATCCTTGCGGTCATGGCCGGGATTGCACCGGTCCGGTTTCAGCGAAATGATCTGACCGGGTTTGATTATGTTCTGGGTGCGGGATATGTCGTTCTGGCGATTGCTGGCATTGCCGCGATTGCCGCGTGTCTGAAACAGGCATGGAAGGCGGACGTTCTGAAATCCGCACTGACATCGACGATGACCGTTACGGCGATGATCTTTGCCACCATCCTGACCGCCAGCATGTTTTCGCTGGTGTTTATCGGGCTAGGCGGCGAAGACCATGTGGCGGAAATCCTTGAATCCATGCCTGGTGGCCCGATGGGCGCGCTGTTCTTCTGCATGGCAGTGATTTTCGTTCTGGGCTTCTTCCTTGATTTCGTGGAAATCACGGTGATCCTGCTGCCATTGATCGCACCTGGGCTGATCATGATGGGGCATGATCCGGTGTGGCTGGCGATCCTGATTGCGATCAATCTGCAGACGTCGTTCTTAACGCCGCCATTCGGCTTCTCGCTGTTTTACCTGCGCAGTGCCGCACCACCTGAAATCACCACCGGACAGATTTATGCCGGTGTGGTGCCGTTTATCGCACTTCAGGTGTTTGGCATCTTCGTGATCTGGCTATGGCCGTCTTTAGCCAAATGGTTGCCAAGCGTGGTTTTCTGATGCCTTTGAATAAAAAACGCCCCGGAAAACCGGGGCGTTTTTGTTGATCAGGCGGGGGACCTTGATCGGTTATGCAGCGCGACGATGTTTGCCTTCGCTGACTTCCTCGACAATCTTGGAAACAAAGGCATCAAGATCGTTAGGATTGCGTGACGTGATAATCGCCTGATCGCAGACCACGGGTTCATCGCGCCAAACCGCACCGGCATTCAGCAAGTCGGTTTTGATCGAACTGTATGAAGTTGCGGCGCGCCCGCGCAGGGCACCAGCTTCGACCAGAAGCCACGGGCCGTGGCAAATCGCTGCAACCGGTTTACCGGATGCGACGAATTCACGGACCAGACTGACGGATGCCTCGTCATTGCGCAGAAGATCGGGATTGATCTGGCCGCCGGGGATAACCAGTGCGTCGTAATCGTTGATATCGACATCTTTGACTTCGATATCGACATCGACCGTGTCGCCCCAATCCTTTTTATCCCAGCTTTTGATCGGAGATGATTTGGGGGATGCGATTTTGACATCAGCCCCGTGGGTCGACAGTTTGTCGCGCGGAACACGCAATTCCGAACGTTCATAGCCATCGGTCGCGAGAATAAGAATCTTTGCGGTATCAATCGCAGGCATAACGTCTCTCCTTTCATTGATGTCGAGCGCTACACCTCACCAACGGCTATGATTTCAAAACGTTCCAAATTTTCCTGTGGCAATTTTGTGCCGATGTCCGAGCCAACTGGAAACTGCGGCTCTTGTTGACATCGAAGGGTTGCAAACTAGCTCTAAAGACAGGTTTGCATCGACATAAAGAAGTCGGAGACGCGATATGGCACGGGTTTTCATCATTGGCGTCACGGGTGGCATTGGTCATCGTCTGGCGCCGATTTTACTAGCGAACGGGCATCAGGTTACAGGGCTGCATCGTAAAACCGAACAGGCCGATAACCTCAGGAATGCAGGGATTACACCGGTTGCTGGTGACCTGATGGAATTAACAGCCGAAACGCTTGCCCCTTTGATCCGGGGTCATGACATTGTTATCTTTTCATCCGGGGCGGCGGGCAGCGGCCTTGACCGGACCACGCGAATTGATGGCGACGGGCCGGGGCATGTGTTGGCGGCGATGAAGCAGGAAGGCATTTCGCGGCTTTATCTTGTTTCCGCCTTCCCCGAAGCCGGACGCGGCAAAGACCCCAATCCGCGGTTTGAACATTACATGACCGAGAAAAAGCGCGCCGATGCGGATGTTGCGGCATCCGATGCTGATTGGGTGATCCTCCGGCCGGGGACATTGTTGCATGAAGATCAGGACGGGCGCGTGAACGCCGGATTTGCGATTCCTTACGGCACGGTCAAGCGTGGCAATGTTGCGCAGTTTCTGGCCAAATTGATTGAAACCCCGGAAATCCGGCGGGAGATTATCGAACTGACCGATGGTGGAACGGAGATTTCCGATGCGGTAAATCGGATCGTCCGGAAATAGGTTGGCTTCGTCTTTATGCTTCCGGGTTTTCGGTTGTTCTGCTGTGGCGGCTTCAGCTAGGGTCGGCAAACCGTCAATTTCAAACACCGGAATATCATGCATATCGACCTTGCCAGCTTTGTCCCACAGTCTGATCGTGACCTGGAAAATCACCTACGTATCAGTGACTTTATCGCAGGTGAACCCAAGGCATTTGAAAATGATCCGGTAACGTCACATGTCACGGGATCGGCCTTTGTCGTGAATGCGGAACGCAGTCATGTGGTGCTGACCCATCATCGGAAGCTTAAACGCTGGCTTCAGCTTGGCGGGCATTGTGACGGAGTGCGTGATGTGTTGTTTGTTGCCCAACGCGAGGCTTATGAGGAAAGCGGGCTTTCGTGGATACGGCCCCTGTCATCTGCGATTTTTGATATCGACATTCACGAAATTCCAGAAAATGCCAAGGGACCAGCGCATCTGCATTATGACATGCGGTTCCTGTTTGAAGCCGACATGCGCGATCCTCTGAAGATCACCGATGAATCCGATGATCTGGCATGGGTGGCGCTTGACCGGCTGGAGGATTACACCGACGAGCATTCGGTTCTGGTGATGCGTGACAAGCTTCGGGGTTTTGCCCAAGGTTAACGGAGCGGACAATTACAGCCGCGACATTGCCGGGTCATCCTTGTTGGTGCGCGCATCATTGCGGTCAAGCTGATAGCTTTCATGAACCTTTGCCATCCCGGCAATGCGGCCTTCGGCCACTTGGGCGTGCAGCATATCGATATCGCGACGGCGAAATTCATCAGCAATCTGATCAATGACATCATGTTCGGTTTCAAGCATTGAAAGCCCGTGACGTGCCATGGAAACACCTGCATCAAAGGTTTCTCGATAAAGCTGTTCGACGCCAAGCCCGATTTCCATCAGATCGAGTGCATGGTTGCGGTCGTAAACACGCACCAGCAATTTCGGTTTGGGAAACAGTTCGCTGATATATTTGGCGGCATGTCTGGTCGCCTCACGATCATTGATGCAAAGGCAGATCAGATCGGCATTCGCGGCCCCGGCGGTGGCAAGAACATCGCTTCGCCGGACATCGCCGAAATAGACCTTGTTGCCATAAAGGCTGGCCAGCTGGATGCGTTTCGGATCATTGTCGATCGCGGTGGCGTTGATGCCACGGGCAGCCATGACACGTGAAATGATTTGTCCGAAACGGCCAAAGCCGACAATGATCACCGATTGCAGTTCGGCCATTTCGATGCCGTCCACATCCGGCTGGTCATCCTTGCGCAGTTTGGCAGACAGTTTTTCGGCAATCGCACCGACAAGCGGGGTGGCCGCCATCGAAAGGGTGACGATAGCGGTCAGAAGGTTGGCGCGTGTGGCACTGATGACGGCAAGCGATGCCGCCATGCTAAACAGGACAAAGGCAAATTCACCCCCCTGCGGGATGGTGATCGCGGCTCGCCAGGCAGTTGCGTGACATTTGCGGAAAACCCGGCACAGGCCATAAACCACGATCCCCTTGATTGCCATCAGCCCGGCAACTGACGCCAGAACAATTCCAATATTATCAGCGACCAGCGGCCAGTTGACCGACATGCCGACTGCGATGAAAAACAGACCCAAAAGGATGCCGCGGAAGGGCTCGATATCGGTTTCAAGCTGATGTCGATATTCGGAATCGGCCAGCATCACACCGACCAGAAACGCGCCCAGTGCCATCGACAGACCGACAGCCTGCATCAGAAGGGCCGCGCCGATCACCAGCAGCAGTGCGGCAGACGTGAAGATTTCCTGTGCCCGGGTCAGGGCGATGATACGGAAAAATGGATTAAGCAGATATTTGCCCGCCCCGATCACAAGTGCGATCGCACCGATGGTCTTGGCGATATAGATCCAGTCGGTTCCGGCTTCGCCGCCATCGCTTATCGGGCTGAGCCATGCGACAAGGGCGATCAGCGGCACAATGGCAAGGTCCTGAAACAGCAGGATCGAAAAGGCGGTATTGCCATGGTCGCTATTGAGCGTGCCCTTTTCTTCAAGGATCTGAAGGGCAAAGGCGGTTGAGGAAAGCGACAGCGCAAGTGCGGCAATCACGGCCTGCTGCCACGGCCAGTCAAAGGCAGTTAGCACGGCATAAAGAAGGGCGGCAGTGACGGCAACCTGCATCAGACCCAGTCCGAAAATCTCGCCTTTCATCGCCCACAGGCGTTGGGGACGTAATTCAAGACCAATAATAAATAACAAAAGAACAACGCCAAACTCGGCGAAATGCAGGACTTCTTCCGGTTCTGCAATTAGAGCAAGGCCAAATGGTCCGATCAATGCCCCTGCGCACAAATACCCCAGCACGGAACCTAGACGCAGTTTTTTAAAGACAGGCACCGCGATCACGGCTGCACCAAGGAAAAGAACCGCCGTGTGCAGGAACCCGCCTTCAATTGCTGCCATTTTGCCTTTGTCCTTGTGCTTTTTGTGATGATTTCTGGCGATCTTATCGGGCGCTTATACCCATGATTCCAGTTTAGCGAGTGAGCAAACGTAGCGCATCTAAAACCTTGTCAAGGAAACAAGCTCGACATCATTCAACAATATGGTTGATTCATGGTATTTCAGGTTTTACATTCAACCCTATGGTTGAATCAAATGCGCAGCAGATGAATGCGGTTTTTCACGCGCTTGGCGATCCCACGCGTCGACAGATGCTTTCTGATCTGTCGGAAGGTGAAAGGACTGTCAGTCAGCTTGCGGAACCGTTTGCCATTTCACTTGCCGCGGCATCGAAGCATATCAAGGTACTGGAAAATGCCGGATTGATCCGCCGCGAAATCAGATGGCGCACCCATTATTGCCACCTTGATCCTGCCCCGCTGGCGAGTGCCCATGAATGGCTTGGTGTCTATGCGCGATTCTGGAACGAGCGGCTTGATGTTCTGGAAAATCTGTTGCGCAGGGATGACGCTAAAAGCAGCCCCAACTCCAAGACGGGAGACGCCCAATGACCCACACCGGAAAGATTGAAGATTTCGGCATATTGATTGAGCCCGCGACACTTAAAATCCAGCGGCTTTTGCCTGGCCCGATCGAAAGGGTGTGGTCCTATCTGACCGAAGATAAGTTTCTAAGCAAATGGCTGGCATCGGCCGGGATGGAATTGCAGGTCGGTGCACCGTTCGAATTCGTCTGGCGCAATGACACCCTGACCAATCCAGCGGGTAACAAACCGGCCGGGTTTGGCGACGAGCACCGAATGAAAAGTCGGATTACCGAGCTTGAACCGCTACGCAGGCTTGCTTTTACCTGGGATGGCAGCGGGGATGTGTCGTTCGAGCTGGAACCAAGCGGCGACCAGGTGTTGCTGACAATCATCCATCGCCGTGTTGCAGATCGGTCGAACCTGCTCAGTGTCAGTGCCGGGTGGCATGCGCATATCGACATTCTGACCGACCGGATTTCAGGCATCGAGCCCGAGCCGTTCTGGGATAATTGGGCGCGGCTGAAGGATACGTATCGTCGCAAGATATCTGCGTAATTGTGATCAGCAGCAATCAGGACGTTTGAATATCGAGTGGGGGAGGGTATCGCCTTCCCCTGTTGCCGTTCGAAACGTAGAGATTATCGGGGCATGCAATCGGTCACGTGTTCATGACTGATAAAGTGGCAGAGAGGAGGGGATTCGAACCCCTGAGGGGCTTACACCCCAACACGCTTTCCAGGCGTGCGCCTTAAACCACTCGGCCACCTCTCCACATGCGATCTTGTATATATCGCGAAAGCGGGCGGACATTAGCCGACCCGATCCCGGTTGACAAGGCAAAATCCCGTACTTTTTGATGTTTGTTCCGGTCGCTATCCAAACAGCGAACAAGTGCCCTTGTTACAATAACTTGACGGATAAAGTTGTAGCAATTTGTCCAATATTTACTTCTTGTTGATCAATCGCCTCTAAGGTTTCAGGCTATGGTTCCAGATGTACCGGGACGATAGGGTGATTCGCGAAAACCTTTACGCTGGCGGGGCAAAGCCGGTAGCGTGGCTGCGATCAAAACGAAAACGAAAAGTTCTGACCGGGAATTCGGAGACGGCTATGTGGCTTTTCAGGGCGTTGGGATGGATATTGCTGTTTGCCAGTCTTGCTGTGCTGGTCGGTGATGGCATTACCGCGCTTCAGACAGGAACGTTCCGCTTTGTGGCGGCAGGCGAGCTTTGGTATCGGTTGGATGCCGGAAGCCTGAACCTGTTGCAGTCCGTGATCCAGCGCTATATCTCGGCCTGGATTTGGGACAATGCGTTTGTTCCGACCCTTCTTGCCCCGGCCTTCATCATTTTGCTGGTGCCGGGTATCCTGCTGTTGCTGGTGACCCGTAAACGCAGACGGCAGAAGTTTTTCTGATACTTTTCGATCTTTGTCTTTTATCCGGCTTTTCCTTGTCTGATCGGTTTGCGCGCGGCACACTGTGTGTGATCGGGCAGGATCACGATATGGAAAACAGCCATGAAGGCATGGATATGCAAGGCATTTGGCGACGCGCCTATGCTGATCGATTGCGACGAACCGATCGCACAATCCCGAGACGTTATCATTGATATTGCAGCGTGCGGCGTCAATTTTGCCGATACGCTGATCCTTGAAGGTAAATATCAGAAGCGACCCCAAGGCCCGTTTGCGCCGGGGTTTGAAATTGCCGGAACAATTTCGGCGGTTGGTAAGGATGTGCGGGGCCTTAAAATCGGGGATCGGGTTATGGCCTTGCCCGACTGGGGCGGGTATGGGGAAAAGATCGCGGTGGATGCAGGATTTGTAACTCTCCTGCCCGATAATGTCGAATTTGATTCGGCGGCTGCATTTCAGATTGCCTATGGAACATCATGGTTTGGATTGAAATATCGCGCCAAAGTGCAGCGAGGAGATGTCGTTCTTGTCCACGGGGCAGCAGGGGGGGTTGGCCTTACGGCGGTGGAGTGCGCCAGACTTTTGGGTGCCACCGTCATCGCGACCGTAGGTGGGGAGCCAAAATGCGCCATCGCCAAAGCGCATGGCGCGGATCATGTGATTGACTACAAATCCGAAAGCATTCGGGAGCGGGTAAAGGAAATCTGTGCCGGGATCGGTCGAACGGGGGCGGATGTGGTTTATGACCCGGTCGGTGGTGACGTGTTTGATCAGAGCCTGCGTTGTGTTGCGCCCGGCGCACGGATGCTTTTGATCGGATTTGCCAGCGGATCGGTACCGCAAATTCCGGCCAACATCCTTCTGGTCAAGAATGTCGCCGCACTTGGCTTTTATTTCGGGGCCTATCTGGAACAAAACCCGGATATCGCAAAGGTAGGCATGGCCGAGCTTCTGGATCTGCTGTCATCGGGGAAGATATCGCCAATGGTGTCGGCGGTTTATTCGCTTTCCGACGCGATGGAGGCACTTGACGCGATCCGGAACCGGACTGCGACTGGGAAGCTTGTGATCCGCTGCGGCGAATGAGTTCGTCGCCTGGCGATTATTCTATTAATCAAATCCTTGAAATTTTATAGGATGTTGCCGTCCCTGATATCGTTCCGTCCTGCGGGCTCCCTGTCGGGCTTGCTAAAGCACCTGTTGATCCATTGGAATGCCGCTGATGTCCGAAACCCGGAAAAAGCCAGACGAGCCAAAAGCGTCCGATAAAACGCGGGCACAATATGAAACATTCCCCTACCCGGCCCGTGATCCGAAGGATGAAGACCAGCGCCTCGTCGTGGGATCACCAGGAAACTGGGACGAAGTGGTTCATTTCGTGTTTGGTGGCCACGATCCGTCGGCGAATGACAAAAAGATAAAGATACTTGTCGCAGGCGGTGGTACCGGGGACGCGCTGGTGATGCTGGCGCAGCAGGCGCGTGATCGCAAGGCCAAGGTCGAGATTGTTTATATCGATCTTTCGGAAAGCTCGCGCGAGATCGCCGAGGCACGGATCAAACGCCGCAGCCTTGAAAAGAACGTTAAATTTGTTGCCGGATCGTTTGTTGATCTGGCCGGAAAATATGGTCCGTTTGACTATATTGATTGTTGTGGTGTGCTTCATCATCTGCCCGATCCGGATGCGGGATTAAAGGCATTGGCAGATGCGCTTAAACCCAAAGGCGGTATGGGTTTGATGGTTTATGGCGAACTTGGCCGGATCGGCGTTTATCACATGCAGGAAATGATGGAGCGCCTTTCGGCCGAAGCTGGCGGGCGAAAGCGGCTTAATCTTGGCAAGGCGCTGTTTGATGCGCTGCCGGGGACCAACTGGCTGAAACGCAACCCGTTTGTGAACGATCATATCCAAGGCGGCGATTCCGGATTTTACGATCTGCTTTTGCATCAGCAGGACCGGGCATATCGCGTCGACGAGGTTTTTGACTTTGTCGAGAAAGCCGGTTTGCGGCTTCAGCAATTCATCGAGCCGATGCGTTATGATCCGACGACTTATTGTTCGCGTCACGATGTTCTGGACAAGGCCGTGCATGTGCCGTTTCGCAAGCGAGCGGCATTGGCTGAATTGATGGCGGGCAATATCACCAAGCATCTGTTTTATGTGGTCAAATCCGATAACAGGATCAAACCACCGGTACCAGATCGCAATGCGGTGCCATTCTTTGTCCGCATAGACGGGGCTGCTTTGGCGCGGTCTGTCGCCAAAACCGGCCATATCAAGATCAATTTTACCGGATTATCTGTAACGCGTAGCCTGCCCCCGGCAAGTCCGGGGATTCTGACGCGCATCGATGGCAAACGCACGGTCGGCCAGATTTACGAGATGTTTGACCCGAGACCCGACAAATATGAATTCGATGCCCAGTTCGCAGTGATGTATTCGGTGCTGAATGCAGCAAACCTGATGTACCTGCATCCAGTAAGGTAATCCGGTCCGGTTACTCGGGCAAAAAAATGCCGACCATCGGGGGATGGCCGGCAATCAGGAACACAAAACCGTCAATAGCGGGTACGAATCTCGGCTTTGCGTGTCGGGAGACTGAAGACGCTTGCCAGCGCTTCAATAACCTGCAGGGGGAATGAAAGCGGCCCCTGCAAGCGGAAAAGTCGGGGAGACATAATAAATACTCTCGGTTTGGTGCCTTTAAGCGGAATGCTCAGGCTTTCCAGAACGGCTTGGCTGCTTCGATACGTGCTTCATATACGTCCCAGCCAATGTCGCGCAGCAGATGGCTGTCCATCGTCGCAAGCTTCTGGCGGAGAACATAACGTTTTGCCCACTGACGCGGCAGTTCCATAACATTTACACTGTTCTGGTGACGGCGGGTGGTGACAAAAGCACCGGCATCTTTGGTGATCGCGACCATGATCTCATTCCTTCAATCTATCGGCCAGCTCTCGGTTTATATGTGGCCTGAATGTGTTTCGTTCTGCTAAACCCAGAGTTACGCCTAAAAACACTTGCGTTCAAACCATCTTTTGTCATCATTGTATGAGTTTTAATCATGCAAGATGATCGCTATGAAACGCCGCCCATTGCCATTAAACGCGCTTCGTGCCTTTGAAGTCGCCGGTCGGCTTGAAAGTTTCACCAAAGCTTCACATGAGCTTAATGTGACACAAGGGGCGGTTAGTCGACAGGTGCAACACCTCGAAGATGTACTGGGGAGGCAATTATTCGAACGCCATCACCGCCGATTGAAACTGACCCGACCAGGGCGGAACTTGTTGGCGTCCCTTACAGCGGCATTTGACTCGATCGAGCTGGCGGTGTCGCGGATCGAAAACCGGCCCGATGATACCCAGCTTAAGGTCCTGTCACCTTTGACATTTGCGATGCGATGGATCGTGCCGCGCCTTGGCCGATTTCAAATGGAACATCCCGACCTGCAGGTGCAGCTTGGTACCTATAGCGACGATGCCGCCCCGGTCGATTTTAACGAAACCGATATTGCCATCCGTTTTGCCGATACGCCCGGCGATCAGCTGATGCATGAATTTCTGACCGGCGAACGGCTTTTGCCGGTGTGTCACCCCAATCTTGCGAAAGAACTGAGAACCCCTGAAGACCTTGGTCGTGTTACCCTGCTGCATTGTTCGGCTCAGCGAGAGGATTGGCGTATCTGGCTGAAGGGTACAGGGATCGAGGGGGTTGATCCGGACCGGGGGCCGGTTTTTGCGACTCTTGATATGGCAATGGAAGCCGCAGCCAGCGGATTTGGCGCGGTGATTTCCGATCCGGCGATGATCGGGGAATATGTGGTGACCAATCGCTTGACCGTGCCGTTCGATTTACCGGTAGACAGCCCGTATGCCTATTCGTTGTGCTATCCCGAGGGGCGGTTGGAGCGGCGCAAGGTGCGGGCGTTTCGCGACTGGTTGATGACTGAAATCAGGATGGAGACGGACAAGCGCAAGCTTTTGCAAAAAGAATCTGGGTCGGAGTGACAGTTTCAAGATGATGCCTTGAAATTGAACCATTTTATTCTTCATTATGAATATGTCGTTTGGATCAAATGGCGTTGTGGACGTAACGTCGACGTAACCGGTCCCCGTTATTCTTCGCGGGAATTGTCCGGAACGTTTAGAACAGTGCGTCCGTAATTGTGTCAGATGATCCAATGATGCGTATTGGCCCTGCCGGGGTTCGGGCTTCGAGCCGGGCACATTTCAGGAATAAATATGACGCGGCAAGCAGGCGAGACGTGCATTGCACGGAAAATGGGGAGCCGGGGAAAAATTTCCCGCTATTTCGGGGGCGCATTTGGGGCGCTGATATTCGCGGCATCGCTGGCGGTTTCGACGGCAGCGATGGCACAGAATGGCGATAAACCCAACATAACGGCGGCACCGACAGTACCGGTCGGCGAGGAGCAGCTTAAACCCCTGACCACTGTTTCACACGGCATATCGCTGTATGGCGATTTGAAGTATGGGCCCGATTTCCGGCATTTCGATTACGTCAATCCAGATGCTCCCAAGGGCGGGACGCTTGTACAAGGTTCCATCGTCGCATTTGACACATTAAACCCCTATACCCTTAAAGGAACGGCAGCCAGCGGGCTTGGTCTGATCTATGACAGCTTGATGGTGTCAAGCGCGGACGAGCCTTCGTCGCTTTACGGGTTGATTGCACGCAGCATTGAATATCCCACGGATCGGTCTTTTGCGATTTTCCACCTTGATCCGCGGGCGCGGTTTCAGGACGGCACGGACATCACTGCCGAAGATGTCGTGTTTTCGTTCAATATCCTGATTGAAAAGGGTAGCCCGGTTTATCGGCAATATTATGCCCAGGTCGAAAAGGTCGAGGCCATTGACGATTTGACAGTCCGGTTTGATTTCAGGCCGGGCAACAACCGTGAAATGCCTATGATCGTGGCCGAGCTCGCCATTATGCCCAAGCATTACTGGGAAGGGCGGGACTTTTCCAAAACCACCTTTGATATCCCGGTAGGTAGCGGCGCCTATAAAATCCGTGATTTTGAATCCGGTCGCCGGATTACCTATGAACGGGTCAAGGATTACTGGGCAGAGGATCTGCCGGTTAATCGCGGCAGCAACAATTACAATACGTTGCGGTTTGACACCTATCTTGATCCCGATGTGCAACGCCAGGCGTTCTTTGCCGGGGAATATATGATCCGCAGCGAACATTCTTCGCGCGAATGGAGCACGGCATACAACACGCCCGCAGTCCAGAATGGCCAGATCAAGAAGGAATTCCTGCCCGATAATCTGCCAAATGGCATGCAGGCCTATGTGTTTAACACGCGCAAACCGCAATTTGCCGATATCCGCGTACGGGAAGCCCTGCAATATGCGTTTGACTTCGAATGGCTGAACCGTGCGATGTTCTATGGCGCGTATAAACGCAATGTCAGCTATTTCGCCAATTCCGAACTGGCAGCGACCGGTGTACCGCAGGGCGAGGAGCTTGATATCCTGAAAGGATTCAGAAGCCAGCTTCCGCCGGAGCTGTTTACCCAGCCACCACAATTGCCGAACTTTGATGCACCCAATGGCCGACGCGAAGCATTGCGCCATTCGATGAAGCTATTGCAGGATGCGGGCTGGGAATTGCGCAACATGCAACTGGTCAACAGCAAGACCGGTGAACCGTTCCGGTTTGAGCTGATTATCCGCCAGCCGGGGCTCGAGAAGATTGCACTGGTTCTGAAAGCGCGCCTGCGCCAGCTTGGCGTAACCATGGATATCCGCCTGATCGATACCGGGCAGTGGGTCAACCGCATTCAGGCCTATGATTTCGATATGACGACCTTCTGGTGGACGCAAAGCCTTTCACCAGGGAACGAACAGCGTATTTTCTGGTCATCCGAAGCTGCCAACCAACCTGGCAGTCGTAATTTTGCCGGTATCAAAAGCCCGGTCATTGATGAACTGATTGATCTGGTCGTAGATGCCGACAGCCGCGAAAGCCTTGTGCAGCGTGTGCGTGCACTTGATCGCGTGTTGCAGTGGGGATTTTATGTGATCCCGCAATATTATCTTGGCGGGGACCGGATGGCCTATTGGGATGTGTTTGGAAGACCTGATGTGGTGCCGCTTAAGGGATCATCTGTCATGACATGGTGGATTGACCCCGAAAAGTCGCGACAGCTCCGTAAAGGGGGGTATTAGGCCATGCTGAACTATATCCTGCGTCGCCTTTTGCTTATTCCGGTTACGCTGTTTGGTATCATGGTTCTGAACTTTGCCATTGTGCAATTCGCACCGGGGGGCCCGGTCGAACAAATGATTGCCCAGTTGCAGGGTACCGATGTTGCCGCAACTGCCCGCATCAGCAATCAGGGTGCAGATAGCGGTGGAGGCGGTGGTGCCAGCGGGGGGAACAATTTTTCCTCTACCTCCAACTATCGCGGGGCGCAGGGACTTGATCCTGAAATCATCACCCAGCTGGAACAGCAGTTCGGCTTCGATAAACCGGCTCATGAACGTTTCTGGATGATGATGAAAAATTATCTGACGTTCGATTTCGGCCAAAGCTATTTTCAGGATCGCGACGTGGTCGATATCGTGATCGACAAAATGCCGGTTTCGATATCGCTTGGGCTTTGGTCAACCCTGATCATCTATATCATTTCCGTGCCGCTTGGCGTTGCCAAGGCCGTGCGGGACGGATCGAATTTTGATGTCTGGTCATCCGCTGCGATCATTGTCGGTTATGCCATTCCGGGCTTCCTTTTTGCCGTGATGCTGATCGTGGTGTTTGCCGGTGGGACCTATTTCGATCTGTTCCCGTTAAGGGGGCTGACATCATCGAATTTTGATGAGTTGTCGCTTTTGGGTAAGGTTGCGGATTATTTCTGGCATCTGGCATTGCCGATTACGGCACTGACCATTGGTGGCTTCACCACTCTTACGATGCTGACGAAAAACTCGTTCCTTGATGAAATCAACAAACAATATGTGGTCACAGCACGGGCCAAGGGATTGACGGAAAAGCGGGTTCTTTACGGGCATGTGTTCCGCAATGCGATGTTGCTGGTCATTGCCGGTTTCCCGAGTGCATTGATCGGGTTGTTGTTTACCGGTTCGGTCCTGATCGAGGTGATTTTCTCGCTCGACGGGCTTGGGTTGCTTGGTTTTGAAGCTGTGATGAAGCGTGATTACCCGGTGATGTTTGCGACACTTTATCTGTTTACGTTGTTTGGTCTTGTTCTGAACCTGATCAGTGACCTCAGCTATCACCTGATTGATCCGCGGATCGACTTCGAAGCGCGGGAGAATTGATCATGCAAAACATCATTCTTTCGCCGTTGAACAAACGCCGGATTGCCAACTTCCGGTCCAACAAGCGCGGATACTGGTCGCTTGTGATTTTTGCTATTCTGTTTGTCATCTGTCTGGCAGCGGAATTTGTCGCCAATGACAAGCCGATTTTTGTCAAATATGACGATAACTGGTATGTCCCGATCCTGTCAGACCACCCTGAAACCGTTTATGGCGGCGATTTTGACGTCGAAACCGATTTCTATGATCCCTATATCCTTGGCAAGATCGAGGAACACGGTTTTGCCATCTGGCCGCCGATACCGTTTTCTTACAATACCATCGATTTTGAAATGCGCGAGGCACAGCCAGCCCCGCCATCGTTCCGGCATTGGCTGGGAACAGATGATCTTGGTCGGGATGTTCTGGCGCGCCTGATTTACGGATTCCGGATTTCGATCCTGTTTGGCCTTGCCTTAACGGCAATCAGTTCGGTGATCGGGATCGCGGCCGGTGCGGTACAGGGCTATTTCGGTGGCTGGATTGACCTTGGTTTCCAGCGTGTGATCGAAATCTGGTCCGGATTGCCGCAGTTGTTCATCCTGATCATTCTGGCCAGCCTGTTTGCGCCGGGTTTCTGGACGCTTTTGTTCATTCTTGTGCTGTTTAGCTGGATGAGTTTGACGGGGCTAGTGCGTGCGGAATTCCTGCGGGCGCGCAATTTCGAATATGTTCGGGCCGCGCGCGCATTGGGCATGACCGATTATCGCATCATGTATCGCCATGTTCTGCCGAACGCGATGGTGGCAACGATTACGTTCCTGCCGTTTGTGTTGAACGGTTCGATCGTGGCCCTTACATCGCTTGATTTTCTGGGGCTGGGCATGCCGCCCGGATCGCCGTCGCTTGGCGAGTTGCTTGCACAGGGTAAAAACAACCTTCAGGCACCGTGGCTTGGTATGACGGCGTTCTTTGCAATCGCGATTATGCTGAGTTTGCTGATTTTTATCGGCGAGGCGGTGCGCGATGCCTTTGATCCACGAAAAACCTTCTAGGGGAACGGTTATGACGACCAATCAATCGACACAGCCGCTTCTGGAAGTAAGGGATCTTTCGGCAAGTTTTGCCGGTGTCCCGGCGGTCAAAGGCGTTTCGTTTGCCATGAAGCGCGGGGAGACCATGGCGCTTGTCGGCGAAAGCGGGTCGGGTAAATCGGTGACTGCACTTTCCATCTTGCAATTGCTGCCCTATCCGCGGGCCAGCCACCCGGGTGGTTCGATCCTGTTTGACGGACAGGAAATGGTCGGAACGGATGCGAAAATTCTGCGAAACATCCGCGGCAACCGGATTGCAATGATTTTCCAGGAACCGATGACATCGTTAAACCCGCTGCATAATATTGAAAAGCAGATCGGCGAGGTGTTGCTGCTGCATAAGGGATTGCGCGGTGCCAAAGCACGGGCGCGTATTCTTGAACTGCTTGATCTGGTGGGTATTCCTGATCCGGCTTCGCGGCTTAAAGCATTGCCGCATGAATTATCGGGTGGACAGCGCCAGCGCGTGATGATTGCCATGGCATTGGCAAATGAACCGGAATTGCTGATTGCCGACGAGCCGACCACGGCCCTTGATGTAACCATTCAGGCACAGATCCTTGAATTATTGAAGGATTTGCAGGCCAAGCTTGGCATGGCGTTGCTGCTGATTACCCATGATCTTCAGATCGTGCAGAAGATGGCCGATAATGTCTGCGTCATGAAGGATGGCGAGGTGGTTGAGCGCGGTACGGGGCGCGGGATTTTTGATAATCCGCAGCATCCCTACACCCAGAAGCTTCTGGCTGCTGTGCCAAGCGGCAATGCGCCACCATTACCCGAAAATGCGCAGGAACTGATCCGGACAAATGACATTCTGGTACGGTTCCCGATTGGCAAGAAGGGGCTGCTTGGTCGCCCGGAATATTACCTTGATGCGGTCGATCATATTTCGCTTAGCCTGAAACAGGGCGAAACATTGGGCATTGTTGGCGAAAGTGGATCGGGGAAGACGACACTTGCAATGGCGATCTTGCGTCTGCTGTCATCGACCGGCGATATTCGGTTTGATGGTAAAGATGTTCGGCAATTTTCCGGGGGTGATTTGCGCGCATTACGTCGCGACATGCAGGTAGTGTTTCAGGACCCTTTCGGATCCCTGAGCCCGCGTATGTCGATCAGCCAGATCGTCGGCGAAGGGCTTGAAATCCATAACCCGGAAATGTCCCGGCAGGAACGCACTGAGCGCATTGCCGAGGCGTTGCGCGAAGTAGATTTGCCGGTGAATGCCATGGATCGTTATCCGCATGAGTTTTCTGGCGGGCAGCGCCAGCGCATATCCATTGCGCGTGCACTGGTCTTAAAACCGCGTTTCATGGTTCTTGATGAACCGACATCGGCACTCGATATGTCGGTACAGGCACAGATTGTCGAACTTTTGCGTGATCTTCAGGCGCGCCACAAGATGGCCTATCTGTTTATCAGCCATGACCTTCGTGTGGTGCGCGCGCTTTCGCATCGGGTGATGGTGATGAAGGGCGGGCGGCTTGTCGAAAGCGGAAATGCCGACGAAGTCTTTGAAAATCCGAAGGAATCCTATACAAAGGCTTTGTTGGCTGCGGCACTTGATTTGCGTGCAGCCGGGTCGGAGTTTGTGCAAAGCTAAGTCCGACGGGAACCTGACAAGGGACAACCGCGTTCGTCGGGCAATGCCATGGTACAATTACGGGCTGGAAGCGAGTGTTCATGACCGAACCGGGAAAAAACCCGAAAGGATTCAGGAACTGGCTTGTCATGCCGCTGTCGGCGGTATCGATGGGTGTGATGTTGCTGCTGGCACCAGACGCACATGCGTCTGGTGGCGGACATGGCGGGGACGCCACATCCGAGAGCAGTGGGCCAAAGGAACCCGAGATTCCCGAAACGGTAATCCAGTCGGATTCAATTGCGCTGACCGTGGTTTTGCCAAAGGTTGGTGCAATCCGGCAGATGGTGTTTCATGTTTGGCTGGAGGCGTCGTCGGTGGCGGACCGTGCCATCCTCGAACAGGCTGAACCCAAATTACAGAACGCGTTTCTGCGTGATCTTCAGCGCATTATGTATCGTGATACCCAGAACCGGTATGACAAGCTCGAAGCAGGCAAACGTGGATTTGTCTATAACGGGCCGGAACTGATCGCGCCGCCACCGCCCAAAACGCCAGAAGAACTCGAAGCGGAAAAAGAAGCGGCCGAAGCGGCAAAGGAAAATGGTGAGGAAATCATATCCGAACCTCCATTTTCCCCGTTCCCGCCAACGACCAATCGCTATTTTGCCGCTCTTCAGAACCGGCTTTTATCGACCGCACGGGGCATTGTGCCGCCAGAAGCCATCCGCTCGGTCCAGGTGCGCAAGTTCTATGACAATTGGCCAGGTGATAAAAAGCCTGGGCGGTGAGACGCTCCTGCAAATCCTGTGCATGCCTGTGGCCGCTTGCCATATGATTTGTTTCCCCATTTCTGAACGATCCTTTGCAGATTGGTCCATTCCCATACAACGCGTTTTGAACCGGGTTGAATGCGGCAGGGGGCGGTGACTCCCTGTGAACTTGGTCTGTGGATGCCAGCCGTGCGCAGAGTGCACTTGTTCGAGGGCTTGAGCGTGATATTCCGAGGCGTTTGACGTTACCTGGGGATTGAAATGCCGATTGAAACATGGCTCAGCTTTTGCGCACTGGTATCACTTATGGTGGCGACACCGGGTCCAAGTGTTCTGATCGGGATGTCACATTCGTTGCGTTATGGTCCTCGCCCGACAATGATTACGGCACTTGGCGATGTGACCGCCAACATGATCCAGATGGTGATTGCCGCGGTTGGTCTGGGGGCGTTGCTTGCGACATCGGCGACGGCGTTTGGTGTGGTCAAATGGTGCGGGGTTGCTTTCCTGTTTGCCATTGGCGTGACAGCGATCCTGCGCAAATCCAAGGCAGGAAACAATAATAACGAAACCGAAACAAATTTGGCGTCAGGGTTTGAGCCCGTGCTCAAGCGTCGCCTGTTTAGCGAAGGCTTCCTTGTCGCAGCCGGCAACCCGAAAGCGATTGCTTTTTTCGGAGCACTGTTTCCGCAATTCATCGATCCGTCGGCGGAACTTTTGCCGCAGTTGATGATTCTTGGAACCACCTTTGTGATTTTTGATTACACATTCGTAATGATATATGCGATGGGCGCTGCTCGTCTGATGCCCTGGCTGATAAAGCGCGGCGGAAAAACCACAATTGGCCGCATCAGTGGCGGTGTTTTGATTGTTGCAGCCCTGCTTTTGTCGTTGATCGATATGCCAGAAAGCGTTGCCAACACCCGTTAAGTCGAAATCTGGGGTAAGCAGAAACTTCTTGTGTCACGGAGTGTATCTTGCGGCTCTATGCGCGAGTGTTTCGATCTAAGTTTTTGATATCAAAAGATGAAATAGAAGATCAAATGACCGGACGCAAAAAACATGAACAAACCAACTGGTCTGTTTGTTGGCTATTCTTACGTGTGGGAAGGTGGGTAAGGAAGGATAGGGCAGATTTTCTGTCCCATTTGGCGAAATTCCGCACTCTTGCCAATTCTTGGCTGTCAAAAACCGGGTGAATTCCGCTTGTCGATGGCAGTGATACCCGAAAAAACTTGGCCCGGAAGCCTCAACTATTCGGTTTTCTTGCCAGCAGAGACGATAATGTCGCCGAATTCGCGCAGGAAAACGGAGCCCTTTACCGTGCGCTGGATCAGGACCGAGCGACGGTCGTCCTCGTCAACCTTGCGCTTGACCATGCCCAGCGAACTGAGGCGGTCAAGAGCACGTGTAATGGCCGGTTTGGAAATGTTAAGTGCGTCCGAAAGGCCACGCACGGTATGCGGGGCCGGAGTCAGGTAAACAGTTAGCATAAGGGCCATCTGGCGGGCCGATAGGTCGGGAGAGTCCCGACGCACACTTTCCACAATCGCGATACGCCAAAGGTCAAGCGCCTGAGACGGTTTGATCTCGATCGACATGCCTGTGCCCAACAATTAATTTGTTACGAATACGTAATCTGTCTACCTGACCCCTGCGCAGATGTCAAAGGTCTAATTGGGAAAAACTAAACGTTTACTTTCCGTAACGATCCGCGATCAGCTTGAAAGCAGCCCGAATGCCTTGGGCTTCACCGCCTTCGGGGCGTCCTGGACGGGAAGAAGGATTCCACGCCATCAGGTCGATATGCGCCCAGGCTTTTGCACCCTCGGCGAAACGATCAAGGAACAGGGCGGCGATGATTGCCCCGCCATAGGGCGATCCGGAAATGTTGTTCATGTCGGCTGCCTTGCTATCAAGCATCGGGCGATAATCATCCCACAGCGGCAGGCGCCACATCGGATCGTTCAGCGCCAGGCCGTTTTCGAGAAGCCCATTGGCAAGATCATCGTTATTGGAAAACAGGGCAGGCAGACCAAGGCCCAGTGCAACACGTGCCGCCCCGGTCAGGGTTGCGAAGTCCAGAAGCATTTCCGGATTCTCGGCGACGGCTTCGGTCAGCGCATCGGACAGGACTAGCCGACCTTCGGCGTCGGTATTGCCAACTTCAACCGTGATGCCCTTGCGGGTCTTAAGAATGTCGCTTGGCCGGTATGCCTTGCCCGATACCATGTTTTCAACAGCCGGGATCAGAACGCGCAGACGAACCGGAATACCGGCTGCCATAATCATGCGCGCCAGACCAAGAACCTGTGCCGAGCCGCCCATATCCTTTTTCATCAGTAGCATGTTGCTGGACGGTTTCAGGTCATAGCCACCGGTATCAAAACAGACACCCTTGCCGACCAGTGTGATTTTGGGTGCGCTTTCATCGCCCCAGCGCAGATCGATCAGGCGCGGGTCGCGGTCGCTGCCCTTGCCGACGGTATAGATCGCCGGGAAGTTTCGCTTGTTCAAATCTTCGCCAACGATGCTGGTGACCTTTGCGCCGAATTCCTCGCCAAGGCGGCGTGCGGCGGCTTCGAGTTCCTCGGGCCCCATGTCATTGGCCGGGATATTGATCAGGTCGCGCGCAAGGCCAATGCCGCGCGCGATATTCTCGGCACGCTTGGCTGCCTCGTTTGCCGGAATGGCAAAAAGGGCCCGTTTGGCGGTGCTGGCATCCGACTTGCGGTAACGATCAAACCGGTATCCGCCAAGATAAAGACCAAGAACGGCCTTTTCACAGACCGCATCATTTTCCGTGACATCATCGGTCAGGATATATTCGCCCGCAGGCAACGCACCGGGCAGTGCCGCAAAATCCCACTGGGTTTTTGCATCATCGACATAGCTGATCACAACGGTCTGATAGGCGCCCGCTTCGCCGGGCAGGGCAAGATGGGTGCCGCGTTTGCCCTCATAGCCGGAAGATTTGACCCATGCCTGATGACCATTAGTTTGTTTGCCGAGCCAGTTTTTGAAATCGGCTTCGGCGACGGCCGTAATGCGGATCGGGTTGGACGATTTTTCAGACGCGATGATGTGATCGAACAATTTGACACTTCCCTTGTGGTGGCATGTTGGCGTTGCCGGGAGAAGACCCATGGACAGGGTGGCCGACAACGTTTCCTACGGCGAGATTATGAATCCGATCTTACGGATGCCACCGTCAATCGGCAATCGCCCAAAAGAAAACCCCGTATGCGGAAATATCATGCGGATGATGATCTGTTCTGGCCGTCGAAGGGACATGGCATTGCCATATGCAAAAGAAGACGTTCGGGTACGATAAAACGACAAACGAAAATCAGCGATGCAACGGTCTTGAACCGGATTTTGAAAGCCCCGATAGTGGTCGGCCACCATCATCCGTTTGATAAAGGATACCGCAATGGAAACGCGCCCCGTTCTTTATATCGGCAACAAAAATTATTCTTCCTGGTCGCTTCGTGCCTGGCTTGGTCTGCGCGTGGCCGGGATTGATTTCGAGGAAAAGCTGATCCCGCTTTATACCGAGGAATGGCATGCCAAGGCCGAGATTTTTTCGCCCAGCAAAAAGGTTCCGTCCCTGTTTGATGGCCGCAAAACCATTTGGGAGGCATTAAGCATTCTGGAATATTTCGCCGATAGCAGGCCAGATGCCATGCTATGGCCGCTTGATCTTGATGTGCGCGCGATTGCGCGGTCGGTTTCACTGGAAATGCATGGCGGGTTTACCGCATTGCGCAGCAATATGCCGATGAATTTACGCAAAAGCCTGCCGGGCCGCGGTCGGGGAGAGGGCGTTGAGAAGGACATCGCGCGAATTGGTGAGATTTTTAAAACCTGCCGGGCCCAATACGGGCAGAGCGGTGATTTTCTGTTCGGTCATTTTTCGATTGCCGATGCGATGTTTGCACCGGTCGTAACCCGTTTCAAAACTTATGGCGTGTCGCTTGATCCTGTTGGCAATGCTTATATGGAAGCAATCCTTGGCCTTCCCGAGATCGTCGAATGGTATCGTGATGCCTTGGCCGAGGAATGGGTGGTCGCCGGTGGCGAGATTTCCGACGCATAGGCAGAAGCAACAAAGCAGGAGCATGCAATGGCCGGAGTGACCGGCGAGCTTCCCGAAATCGATCCGCCGGGTGATGACCCGGCGCTCGACGATCTTCTGGTCAATGTCCGGGCCTGCCGGATATGCGAAGGTGCGTTGCCGCTGGGGCCGCGTCCGGTTGTGCGGATGGCGGCAGGTGCGAAAATCCTTGTGATCGGGCAGGCCCCGGGGACGAGGGTGCATGAAACCGGCTTGCCATGGAACGATGCATCGGGGGACCGGTTGCGCGACTGGCTGCAAATGACGGTCGAGGATTTCTATGACCCGGCCAAACTTGCAATCATGCCGATGGGATTCTGTTATCCTGGCCGGTTTGAACGTGGCGGCGATTTGCCGCCGCGCCCCGAATGTGCCCCGACATGGCATGATGAATTGTTACGACATTTGCCTGATATCGGCCTGACACTTCTGATCGGGCAATATGCGCAGGAACGTTATCTTGGCCCGCGCCGTGCAAAAAGCATGACGGAAACGGTGCATCGATTTGACGAATATTTGCCAGACGGATTACTGCCGATGCCTCATCCAAGCTGGCGCAATACCGGCTGGATCAAAAAGAACCTGTGGTTCGAAGCCGACCTTTTGCCGGTCTTGCGAGACAGGGTGCATCGGTTGTTGGGCACAAACTGATTTTATGGTCCAATAGGGCAACGAAAAATGCAGGAGGTCACAATGAGCAAACTGGACAAAACCGCCATCGAAGTCGCAATTGCCAAGCTGGATGGATGGGATCTGGCAGAAGACGGGTTATCAATCGGCAAGATTTATATGTTCGGCGATTTCAATTCGGCATTCGGTTTCATGACGCGAGTTGCGATGCAGGCCGAAAAAATGAACCACCATCCGGAATGGTTCAATGTATACAACAAGGTCGGGGTTACGCTGACAACGCATGATGCGGGTGGCGTGACGCAAAAGGATATCGATCTGGCGATCTTTGCCGAAACGGTTGTATCGCATTAAGCTGTGTGATGCGTCAGAAAGAAAATGCCCTGCCATTGTGGGACTGGCAGGGCGTTTTTCGTGGCAGCGGTGGCTTATTTGGGTTCCAGCCTGACCGCGCCATCGATCCGGATGGTTTCGCCGTTGATCATTTCGTTTTCGCAGATATGCAGGGCCAGTCGGCCATATTCTGCCGGATCGCCAAGGCGTTTCGGGAAGGGAATGTTTGACGCCAGCGCCTGCTGCATTTCATCAGGCAGGGCAGTGACCATCGGGGTGCCAAACATACCCGGCGCAATCGAAACGACACGGATGCCATGACGGGCCAGTTCGCGTGCTGCCGGAAGGGTCATTGCGGCAACGCCGCCCTTGGATGCCGAATAGGCGGCCTGCCCGATCTGGCCTTCGTAGGCGGCGATGGATGCGGTATTGACGATAACACCGCGTTCACCGCCTTCGGTCGGTTCATTGCGGCTCATGGCGGTGGCGGCAACACGCATCATATTGAACGTTCCGATCAGGTTGACGTTGATCACGCGCGCAAAGGCATCAAGGTCAGCCGGGCCTTCGCGTCCGACGATGCGTTCGCCTTGCAGGATCCCTGCACAATTTACCAGAATGGATGGAATGCCTTGTGTTTCGATAACATCCGAAACCGCGTCCTCGACACTTTTGGCGTTCGACACATCAACACCGTAACCAATCCCACCCAGTTCGGCTGCTGTGGCTTTGGCCCCGGCCTCGTTCAAATCAAAGGCTGCGATTTTTGCCCCGGCGCTGGCAAGAACACGTGCAGTTGCAGCCCCGAGACCCGACGCAGCCCCGGTGACAATGGCGATGGATCCCTTGACCTGCATGGCTTCAAATTCCCTGTATTCAGTCCGGTGAAAAATAATAGGTAATTCTATACCAAATTATTTGTTTATCGGGCAAGGTCATTTGACTCTGTTGTATCAGGGGCCGGAATGACGGCCTTCCGGTGTTGCGGCAACCGGGTCTTGTGCTGCGATATCGGGGACGGTTGGTGTGACGGATTTGCCGATTTTCCGTTCGCGCAGGGCAACATAGATTGCTGCTGCGATGATCAGTGCCCCGCCCGGCAATATCCAGATATCGGGAATTTCGCCAAACAGCATCAGGGCCAGAATGGCAATGATTGGCAGACGCAGATAGGAAAAGCCGACAAAGAAACTGTAATCAGCCAGCTGCAGGGCTTTGACATTGCACACCTGCATGACGTTCATCATGAGTGCGGCAAGCGCCATCAGGCCCAGTACCGGCCAGCTTGGCGTTTGCCAGACAAGCAGGGCCGGAATTAGGGATACTGGGGTTGTGATCAGCATCAGATAAAACAGAAGGGCGGTTGTACTTTCGGTTGCAACCAGCCGTTTGGTGATCAGACCGGCACTTGCCATACAGATGGCTGCGGCAATCGGCAAAAGACTGGCCGGTTGCATGGCAGCGGTTCCCGGCTGGATGATCAGTCCGACACCGACAAACCCGACAAGAACAGCCAGCCAGCGATGAATGCGCACAGTCTCGCGCAAAATCAGGGCTGCCAGAATGGTGCCAAACAGCGGCACGGTGAAGTTCAGCGTGGTGGCCTCGGCCAGTGGCAGATAAAGAACGGCCATAAACCACAGGCACATTTCGGCCGCCGACAATACGCCACGCAATCCCAGAAGCGGCAGGCGTTTCGTGCGCAGTTCGCCAAGGCCACGGTGCATCACGATGGGGGCAATCATTATCAGGCCAAACAGGAAACGCAGGAATACCGCCTGATAGGGATGGATTTCAGCCGTGGCAAAGCGGATTGTCAGGGTAAAGCAGGCGGCAAGGATGGCCGCAGAAAGAGCATAAAAACTGGCCTGAACCGGGGAGGATTGATTCTTGAACCAGTTTTTCATGAGATCCTTGTTCCTTTGAATGGTCGATCAGTGATTGTCGCGCGCAGGTGGCGGGTCAAGGTCACTTGCCGCGGATGAGGGGCCACGATTGATCCGCTTGGCTTCTTTGGCAAGTTTGGCTTCGCGACGCGCGATGTATAGTGCCGATCCGATAATCAGACCAGCACCGGGCAGAAGCCAGATTTCCGGGACTTCGCCAAACATCACCAATGCGATGACGACGACAAACGGCAGGCGCAGATAATTGAACCCGACGACAAAGCTGTAATCATAGATACGAAATGCGTTGGTATTACAAATCTGGGTGATGTTGGCGATAAAGGCACCCAGCGCCATCAGCCCCAATACCTGCAGGCTTGGGGTTTGCCAGACGAAAAGGGCGGGCACCAGCGTTAGTGGCGTGGTCAGCAGCATCATGTAAAGCACGATGGTGGTGCTGTTTTCGGTTCTGGCCAGCGACTTGATCGTCAATCCGGCACTTGCCATGCAGAGGGCCGCCGCAATCGGCAGCAGGCTGGCCAGTTGCATTGTTTCGCTGCCGGGGCGGATGATGATGATGACACCAATGAAACCGGCAAAAAGGGCTGCGATACGGTATTTTCGGACTGTTTCACCCAGAAAGATTGCAGCCAGGATCGTTCCGAACAGCGGTACGGTAAAGTTCAGCGTCGTCGCCTCGGCCAGCGGCATATAGGCAAGGGCTGAAAACCAGAAGCTCATGGCACCCATCGATAGGAACGCACGCAGCAGAAACATCGGCATGCGGTGTGTTTTCAGCCGAGCAAAACCGGATCTGAGTGCGATGGGGGCGATAAAAAGAAGCCCGAAGAAGTTGCGAAAGAAGACCGCCTGCAACGGATCAATCTCGCGGGTCGCCATACGTACAATGACCGAAAACAGGGCTGCCATAAGTGATGCGATCACGGCGAAAATCGACGCCTGAAGATAGGGCGGCAGGCTGTTGAACCACTTACGCATCAACGCGGCCCGTTCTGTTTCCTGTGTTGTCTTCTGGGGTATCTTCCGGCGGATTGATGGTTTTGGCCTTGGTGACAGGAATGGCCTGTGAGTCAGCTGCCGCTGTAGTCGGCATGCGGCGGCGGCGTTTTTCATTCCTTGCAAGAACAGCTTCGCGCCGCGCGATGTAAAGCGTTGATCCAATAATCAGCGATGCCCCGGCCCAGGTCCAGAAATCAACCGTTTCACCAAACATGATGAAGGCAAGTGCGGCAACAAATGGCAGGCGAAGGAAATCAAACGCCATGACGTAGGATTGGTCCGCTGTGCGATTGGCACGCACAAAAAGCTGTTGCCCGGCAGTTGCGAGAATGGCGATAGCAAGAAGGATTGCGAGTTGCTGCCATGTTGGTTGCTGCCAATAGAAAAGTGCCGGGATCAGAGACAGGGGCGTCATGATCATGCCCATCCAGGTCACGATGGCGTTGGCACTTTCACTGCGTGAAAGCATTTTGACCGTCGTCACGGCACAGGCGGTAAACAGGGTCGCCAACAGGGCCAGAATTGCGCCGGTTTCAAGAGTTTGGCCAATCGGGCGCACGATGATCATGGCGCCAACAAAACCAAGAACCACGGCGGACCAACGGCGCGCCCGGACGGTCTCACGCAGGATAAGGGCTGCAAGGATGGTGGTCAGGATCGGGACGGTGAAATTGATCGCGATGACCTGTGCGGCAGGGGCGATTGCGAGGGCCGAGAACAGACACAGCATTCCGGCCAGCCCGATCACCGCCCGAATGAAATGCAGTTTCAGTTTAAGCGTGCGCAGACCAACAAACCGGTCACGCAACATCCACGGAATCATCGGTATCAACCCGAACAGATTCCGGAAAAAGGCTGCTTCAAACGGATGAACTTCGCGCGTTATGTACCGGATAAGCACCGCCATTGCCGCAAAAAGGATTGCAGCACCGGTCATCAACAGGGCGCCACGAAGCGCATCATTATCCGGAGAGACACGAAAAAGGTGCATGATCATCAACGAATAAGGCCGATTTTATAAAAAATCCAGCCTTGATCGGTGAAATAGTCCTACCATTTATCCAAAAGGTTGGCCGAAAGTTTCATGCGCGCACAGTTTTCGTGTAAGATCGTCTGATATTGATAAAAATTCTTCAGGGGGATGTTTTATGGATGCCATTGATCGCAAGTTGATCGACATCTTGCAGGATGACGCGTCTTTGTCTTATTCGGCACTGGGGACGAAGGTCGGCCTTTCTGTTTCGGCGGTAAATGACCGTGTACGTAAACTGCGCGAGCAGGGGGTGATCAAGGCGTACCGCGTTGAAGTTGATGGACATGCTATCGGTCGCGCTCTTACCGCAATGGTCTGGTTACGGACCGATCCGGCCAAGGGCAACAAGAAGCTGGTCAAGTCGCTGATCAAGGCGGACGAGGTTCTTGAATGCCATCACATGACAGGGCGGTTTGATTTCCTGTTGAAATTACGACTGCGCGATACGGCACATCTTGAAAGCTTTGTGACTGATACGATCAAGGAAGTCCCCGGTGTGGTCGAGGTTATTCCGGAAATTGCCTTGTCTACAGCCAAAGAAACCGGCTTTGTTCCGGCGGCGCTTGATGGAGATAAGTGATCGGTTGTGTCACACTCTGAGCGGTAGGAGTACATAATTCCAGTTGCCTGATATTTGACCAAATGTCGGGCAATTTTGCCGCAAGAATGCCGCCTTTGGGCGTTTTAAACCATCGTTGCGGGCGTGTTGCGGTAACGCATTTCAAACTTTCCCGTCGTAACTGGCGTGCGACAGGAACCTGACGGGTCTTTGGGCCTGTCCCACGGGTAATGACAAACAGGATGGAGACGCAAATATGATCGAATCGATGAATCTGGTGATCCTGATTGCATCGGTTCTGGTTGTCGTTGCTGTCTTTACCAGCCTGATTAGTTTCCGGGTTGGTGCCCCCTTGCTGCTTGTGTTCCTGTTTGTCGGACTTGGGGCTGGAGAGGACGGGATTGGCGGCATTAATTTCGATAATGCGCCGTTGGCCTATTTTATCGGGTCTATCGCGCTTGCGATGATCCTGTTTGACAGCGGATTTGAAACCCAGCTTCGAACCTTGAAAATTGCAGCAGCACCCTCGCTTGTTCTCGCAACGGTGGGGGTCATGCTGACTACGGGGGTGGTTGGCGGGGTCACGTGGCTCGTGCTGGATGTACCGTGGCTGGTAGCATTGCTTTTTGGGGCGATTGTTAGTTCGACGGATGCGGCGGCGGTGTTTTTCCTGCTGCGGGTTGGCGGGATCAATTTGCGTGATCGGACACGCAGCACGCTTGAAGTCGAGTCCGGTTCGAACGATCCCATGGCGGTGTTTCTGACCATTTCGCTGGTCGAACTGATCATGCAGGGTGGCGGGGATAATCTTGCACTGGAATTGCTTGAACGGTTTGTTCTGCAAATTGGACTTGGTGGTATTTTGGGACTTCTGGGCGGGATGGTCATCGTTCAGATGATCAACCGCGTCAATCTTGAACCCGCCCTTGTTCCGATTGTCACGCTTGCCTGTGCGCTTAGCCTTTTTGGCGCGACCAGCATCGTTGGCGGCAGCGGCTTTCTGGCGGTTTATGTCGCCGGTCTTTACGCCGGGAACAGCCAGATGCGCATGAGTGTCGGGGTCCGCCGGTTCCAGCATGTCACGACGTGGCTTGCGCAGATCGCGATGTTTGTCACCATGGGGCTGCTGGCAACGCCGTCACAGTTTGGCGAAGTGGTCATTCCGGGTGTTATTCTGGCACTGGTGCTGGTGTTTATTGCGCGTCCGGTCGCGGTATGGCTTTGCCTGATGTTCTTTAATTTCTCACGCAATGATACCGCCTTTATTTCATGGGTCGGTTTGCGCGGGGCGGTGTCGATCCTGCTTGCGATCGTGCCGATGGTTGAAGGCGTCGAATACGGGCAATTGCTGTTCAATACGGCTTTTATCGTTGTGATTACGTCACTGCTTTTGCAGGGGTGGACGATCCGGCTGATGGCGCGCTGGCTTGGCATTATGATCCCGCCGCGTCATGGCCCTGTTGATCGTATTGACCTTGAACTGCCGGGCAATGCCAATCAGGAGATCGTTGTTTATCGTGTTCATGACGAAAGTGCGGTGGCAACGGGCCATCGTATTCCGCGCTGGGCGCGGCCAAGCCTGATCCTGCGGGATGGAAAATCGTTACGCCCGCATAGTGCCGGGCGGATTGAAGGCGGTGATCAGGTCTATATCATCACCCCGCCCCGCCATGTCGAATTGCTTGATCAGTTGTTCGCGGGGCCTGCCGAAGGGGCGAATGATGTCGACTTGTTTGGTGATTTCAGTTTCCCGCCCGATACACGCATCGCCGATGTCGGGCGTCTGTATGGCTTTGCGGTCAAGGAAGAGGACGAAGAGGCAACCGTTGCCGAAATTCTCGAGCGCAATCTTTCGGGAGATATCGAACCGGGGGATCGGGTTGCCTATGGCATGGTGGAACTGATTGTTCGTCGGATCGATGACACACACGAAATTGTCGAAGTTGGCATGGCGGTCGAACAGAAGCCGGTCAAGCCGAAACGGCATCTGCCGATGTTCCATTCGCGGACAGAATTGCTGGCAATATGGAAGGAATGGCAGCGGCGCCGACTGCGTGAGAAAATGCGCAAGCAGCGTGGTGATGATGTCCTTGATTCCGATGAAATTAAAGAGCCGACCTCGGACATATCGGGTATCGACGCGGCAGCCAATGACGGTGGCGATGATGATATCGAGCCGATGCGCGCAGAAACGGGACAGCACGACAAATCCTGATTATGGATCTGTCTATTGATTAGTTAGTCTAATGGATAGATGAGTTTTGCTGGTTTGTGCGAATGGCGCAAACTGCCCTAAATTCCAACGATTGATTTCGTTGGAGTGCCGTTATGGGCCCGCTTGGATTATATAGCGTTGTCGTTCTGATCTGGGGAAGCACCTGGATCGCGATCCAGTATCAGCTTTCAGTCGGGCCGGAACTAGCTGTTGCCTATCGTTTTGTTCTGGCGGCAGTAATTCTGATGGCGTGGTGCGTGATCCGCGGCTTGCCAATGCGTTATTCCCTGCGTGATCATGTGTTTATGGCCGCCCTTGGCGTGTGCCTTTTTTCATTGAATTATGTGTTGATTTACATTGCCAGCGCCCATTTGACCTCGGGTCTTTTGGCCGTGGTGTTTTCGACCATTGTCATCATGAACATGATTAATGGTGCGATCTTTTTCAAGCGACGACCGGAAACCCGGACATTGATCGGGGCAGCAATCGGGCTTGGTGGAATTTCGCTGGTGTTTGCCCGTGATCTGGCGATGTTTGATCTGGCGGCAGGCGGCAGCGTTGGTTTGCTGGTTTCGCTTGCGGGCAGCTATATCGCCTCGCTTGGGAATATGGCATCGGCGCGTAATCAGGCACGCGGCATTCCGGTCCTTCAGGCGAATGCTTTCGGTATGATGTATGGCTCAATTCTGTTGATCGGATACATCCTTGCTACCGGTATTCCCTTCACCTTCGACACCAGCCCGTCTTTCGTTGCGGCGCTGATTTACCTTTCCCTGTTCGGCTCGGTTTTGGCGTTTGGGTCCTATCTAACGCTGTTGGGCAAGATCGGCCCGGATCGTGCGGCATATAGCTCCGTCATGTTTCCGGTGGTGGCACTTTTGCTGTCGACCTGGTTTGAAGGATTTGTCTGGAACAGCAACATCGTTCTAGGCGTCGGCCTGACGTTGCTGGGTAATATCGTTATCCTGACCAAGCGGATGCCCAAACCAGCCGTCATTGCGATGACAACAACGGCAGAAGCAACAGGTGGTACCAACCCGACGGCGACACCCTGCGAAGCAAAGGCCAGACAGAGCTTCTTAAGCGATGGGGGTTGAGGAGAGATAGCGATGGATGAAATGTTATGAACGGTGTCGCCTACTTTCAACGCATGGCCCGTTATAACGCGTGGGCAAATCAGCATGTTCTGGATGCGTGCGCCGGCCTTGGGGCGGGCGATCTTGATGCACCGCGCGCAGCTTTTTTCCCGTCGATCATGAAGACACTGAATCATATTTTGGTGGCGGACCGTCTGTGGTTGGGGCGTCTGATCGGCGCGCCTGAACGTCTGGCGCTTGATACCGTTCTGCATGCCGGTCTTGGCGAATTCCGTGCCGCGCGAGAGGCGCAGGATGCCAAAATCATCGCATTTACCGAGCGACTTGATACGGACACACTGGCAACTGATTTGTCCTATCAATCAATGCTGGCAGGTGCATATACCCTGCCGCGCGAGGTGATTTTAGCGCATATGTTCAATCATCAGACACACCACCGTGGGCAACTGCATTCCATGTTGATCGAGGCAGGGGTAAAGCCGCTTGCGATTGATCTGGTTTATTATTGTCTGGAGGTCGATGCGTGATGGCGGATCTTCTGACTCAGTACACGCCATTTCTGATTGCTGCCCTGTTGCTCAACATCTCGCCCGGGCCGGATCTGGCTTATATCACTGCACAGACCGCTATCCATGGCCGCAAGATCGGGGTGTTTTCCAGTCTTGGCGTTTGTTCCGGTGCCTTTGTGCATGTGATTGCCGCAGCCCTTGGGCTTTCGGCCATTCTGGCGACATCGGCACTGGCATTCTCTGTGGTGAAATGGGTGGGGGTCGCGTATCTGGTATGGCTGGGGATCGGCGCCTTGCGCAACAGTTTTGCCAAGCGTGGCCCGAATGATGCGGCATCTGAAATATCTGCCGCAAAACGGTCTCGGGTACGCGCGATTACAGCCTTTCAGGCGTGGCGTCAGGGCGCGATGATCGATGTCCTAAATCCCAAAGTCGCGATTTTCTTTATGGCGTTTCTGCCCCAGTTTGTCGATCCGGCGGTGGGGGATGGTGCTGTCCAGTTTCTGGTGCTTGGCACATTGGTCATTGTGATCGGATTTTGTGTCGAGACGGTCGTGGTGCTTACCATCGGATTTGCCGCCACCCGCCTTCGGGGTAACGGGTTGCTTGGTATCTGGCTGCAACGTTCTCTTGGCGGGATTTTTATCGCGTTGGGTGTCCGGCTGGCGCTGACCGAACGTTGATGATCGAATTCGTCATCCTTCGTTTCCAACCGGTTGGGAAGGGCGACGATGCCGGACTTTCGCATTCAGGAGCGAAGGTCCTTGGTCCGGATTGGTAGCAGCCGGGCCCTCTGGATTTTACATTCCATCCAGAGCTCTCATACTGTAAACCAAGACTTGCGCCCGGCTGGAAATATCTCAGGGCCGGGTGCCTTTTTTTGCAAGGTGACCCACCAGCATATTTGAAAGCGGGGCAGCCGACAGGCCGTGCACAATGACGCTGATCGTGACGATCATGACAGCCGCAGCGATGAGCGGTTCATAGCCATCGGGATCAATCATTGTGATCATGATCAGCAGGTAAATAATCGATGCGATGCCGCGCGGACCAAACCAGCCGATATAGAGCTTTTCAGCCAGACTGTATGGACTGCCGATCATGCATAGCCAGACACAAAGCGGGCGCAAAATGGCAAGGCTCACAACCGAGAAGATCAGCATTTCCCAAGTCCAAAGCTGATAAACCGCGGGAATGACTACCAGACCAAAAATAAAGAAAGTCAGCATGGTCAGCAGTTCGGACTCGGCTTCGCCAAAGCTTTCGATGGTTTCGCGCACCTTTTCTGATGAGATGTTAAGCGCAAGGCCACCCGCGAAGGCAGCGACAAAACCGTTTCCGCCAAGTTTTTCGCACAGGAAAAAGATAAACAAGGCCGCAAGCACGCCAAGAAGTCGTTCGAAACGGTCAATGATGGTGTTGGTGGTGACCGCATGATTGACGATCTGGCCAATTACATATCCGGCCAGCAATCCGACACCGGCACCGATTGAAATCTCCAATACGGCCTCGATGAACCAGCCGTTGCTGCTTTCGCCAACAAGATCGGCCTCAAGCAATACAGCAGCCGTAAATACAGGAAGAACCAGGCCATCGTTCAGGCCACTTTCAATATTGATGCCTTGGCGGACCGGGTCGGGAACCAATTTGTTTTCCATCACAGGGCGGCCCAAGGCCGCATCTGTCGGGCTGACAATCAGGGCGAGTATCAGAGATGGAAGAACCCCGATGGAAGGATGCAACCCAATGATAAAAGCCCATGTTACGCCAATGGTCAGTGGCAATCCTACCAGCAGCAACCGGTTGGCAAGCCGGATGGCTGGTCTTTCCTTGCGGTAGTCAAGGACGGCAGCATCAAGAAACAGAATGATCGCCAGCGTCATTTCCGAAAATCCGGTGGCGAAATGAATGCGATCAGCAAACGGTGCCAAAGGTGGTTCGTGCCATATGCCTAATGGCAATGCAATCAACGCGCCGGTCAGAACCATCATCATCGGCGAGGATATATTGCGCCGCTGCAACCTGCGTGATTGCAAGCCGTAAAGCAGCCCTGATCCCAGAAACAGGATGATGACCCATTCGAACATGATACAGCCTAACTGATTGGTTCATTGGATATATTGCCGCAATTCACGGCAAATACCAAACAGCAAAGGCAGTAAGCGAAGGGCGGGAGCAGAGATCAGGCTGTTGCTGCCCTGATGGTGGAAAGAACGTTCTGATGGCATCGTGCGTCGCCACTCGCGACGACGGCACCATCACTGAAAATCGTAAGTGGCTTACCCTGCCAATCGGTCATAACACCACCCGCACCTTCGACAACGGGGACAAGGGCGCAAAAATCATATGCCTGTAAACCGCATTCAACAACGGTATCGGCAAAGCCAAGTGCTACCAGACCATAGGCATAGGCATCAACGCCATACATCGGCTGACGGCATTTCTCCGAGACTGCCTTGTAAGCGCGTGCCGAGGCATCGGTTCGAAAAAGTTCCGGGGCAGTGGTAAAGAAGGTGGCGGTATCAAGCGTTTCGCATTCACGGGCATTGATTTCGTTGCTATTCATCGTGCTGGGACGACCCATAACCCCGACCCATCGTTCATCCGTGATTGCCTGATCAATGATGCCAAGTACCGGAACACCTTTATGGCACAGTGAAATCAGGGTCGCGAAGCTTGGCTTGCCCGCGATGAACGACTTGGTGCCATCAATCGGATCCAGAACCCAGACACAATCGGCATCGACATTATGACGGCCATGTTCCTCGCCAAGAATTCCGTGATCAGGAAGTTCTTCTGACAGAATTGCACGCATCGCGGTTTCAACTTCGCGGTCGGCAATGGTCACCGGGCTTGCATCAGCCTTGACGTCAACTGCCACAGGGGTGCGGTAATACTGGTGGATGACCGGACGGGCGGAATCGGCCAGTTTGTGCGCGATCTCCAGAAAGTGGTCGAGATTTTCCATTGAAACGCATCCCTGTTTGAAATGTTTGGCCGCAAACGAAAACAGGGGACAGTTACCTGTCCCCTGCAAAAAATCAATCGATTATCCGGTGAATTTTCCAGCCTTTTATTGGGCCGGGGCTTCACCTTCTGCTGCGGGCTCTGCCGGTGCGTCAGCGGCAGGTGCTTCTTCAGCTGGTGTGTCGGTGGATTCTGCTGCCTCGGCTGGTGCATCTGCTGCAGCGTCGGTGCTTTCACCTGAGGCGGCCTCTGCCGGATCAGGATAAGACAGGGGATTGTCCGACTTGCTGTTCAGCCATGCGATAACCGCGGCTCGGTCTTCAGGCTTTTTCAGGCCTCCGAAGCTCATTTTCGTGCCTTCGACGTAATCGCGCGGCTTGTAAAGGAAGTGGTTCAGCTCTTCCCAGCCCCAAGTTCCGCCATGGTTGGCCATGCCATCGGAATAGGCGAAATCACCCTTGTGGGCGAAATTATTGCCGACAATGCCATAAAGGTTCGGGCCGGTTTTGTTCGGGCCGCCTTTTTCTACGTCATGGCATGATGCGCATTTTTTGAAGACTTTTTCGCCCTCGGCAAGGTCAGCCGAAGCAAGCATTGCCAGAATCGGCTCCGGCCCTGCAGGTTCTGCCGGTGCGGCAGCAGGTGCGTCGGCACCGGCCATCAGATCTTCGGAGAACGGATAAACGGGCGATTCCAGTTCATCGGGGTGCACAAGGGCACTTCCGACCTTGCCAACAACTATGACCAAAAGCACAGCACAGATAACACCGGCGACGATCTTGTTGATTTCCATCGTTTTCATGACGGGATCCCTACAGCCTAATCACTCTCAGGTTTCTTTTTTAACAGCTGACCCATGCGCCCCCAAAACGCTCTTAAAGATCACAAGAACGCGCATGCGACAGCAGGTCAGACCGGTCGGAGGGAAAACTATACGTTTCAGAGATTTGCATCAACCTTTCTTAAACACAAAGGCGAAAACAGACGAGATAGACCTTCGTCATATTCAATTCCGTCTTTCGCAGAATCCCCAAAACCGGCTATTGTCCCGCCGAATCAAGCCATTGTTTCTTGCACAGGTCATCAGACACGCGCTTTGCGCGAGATCAAAGCAGGATCAAGCCAATCCGGAGGCCTAAGATGACTACGCCGCGCAATCCTGTTGTTGTTATCCCTGCCCGCATGGCATCGACACGTCTGCCCAACAAGCCGTTGGCCGATATTCACGGTGAGCCGATGATTGTTCATGTCTGGCGCCGGGCCACCGAGGCCGGAATCGGTCCGGTTATTGTGGCCTGTGCCGAACAGGAAATCGTCGATGCTGTTACGGCGGCTGGCGGGATTGCTGTTTTGACCGATCCCGATCTGCCCAGCGGATCGGACCGCGTGCATCAGGCACTGCAAAACTTTGATCCGGATGGAAAATATGATGCCGTGGTCAATGTCCAGGGAGACCTGCCGACAATTGATGCGGCAGATATTCGGGCGGTGTTCGAGCCGCTTGCCGATCCGAATGTTGATATCGCAACTCTGGCGGCTGTAATCACGCGCGAAGAAGAACGGACCAATCCCAATGTAGTGAAGGCGGTTGCCGCCTTTGGTGCCGGTCGGGTAGCGCGTGCGCTTTACTTCACGCGCGCGACGGCCCCGCATGGCGACGGGCCGCTTTACCATCATATCGGTCTTTATACCTATCGTCGGGATGCACTTGACCGGTTTGTCAGTCTTCCGCCAGCCGAACTTGAAATGCGTGAAAAGCTTGAACAGTTGCGTGCGCTGGAAAACGGTATGGTGATCGCAGTTGCCCTTGTGAACGGTGTGCCACTTGGCGTTGATACTCCCGAAGACCTTGAACGCGCACGACTTGTGCTGGGTGCATAATTAGGCTTTTCTATGTTTTGTCTTGCGGGAGAGCCGCGGGATACGACACGGGAATCATATTAGATATCAGGAAACAACCAGATGACTGCCCAACAACGTATCGCTTTTCAAGGAATGCATGGTGCCTACTCCGATCAGGCAGCTCGGCGTGCCTTTCCGGGTGCGACGACTGTACCTTGCCGGACGTTTGAGGGTGCATTTGGTGCATTGCGCGACGGCGATGTTGATCTGGCGGTGATCCCGATTGATAACACTCTGGCTGGTCGCGTGGCCGATGTTCATCACATTCTGCCCGATTCCGGTGTGCATATAATTGGTGAGACATTTCTGCGTATCAACCACGCGCTGGTCGCAGTGCCGGGTGCCAAGATTTCAGACATCAAGGAAATCCGCAGCCACGTTCACGCGTTGGGCCAATGCCGAAAGATCCGCCAGGAACTTGGTGTGAATACCGTTGTGGGGCCGGATACCGCAGGCTGTGCAAAGGAAGTTGCCGATCTGGGCGATAAAAGCATCGCGGCGATTGCTCCGGTACTTGCCGCCGAGATTTACGGCCTTGATGTGCTCCGCACCGAGGTCGAGGATGCGGCGCATAATACGACCCGATTCATCATTCTGGCGCGCGAGCCGCTTGATATCGCCAATGATGGTACGCCGGTGGTGACAAGCTTCGTCTTCCGCGTCCGCAACGTTGCAGCGGCTCTTTACAAGGCGCTTGGCGGTTTTGCGACCAACGGTATCAACATGACCAAACTTGAAAGCTATATGGTCGAAGGGCATTTCACCGCGACCCAGTTCTTTGCCGAGGTCGAAGCCCATCCCGAGCAGCTTGGTCTGCGCCATGCGTTGGAGGAACTTCAGTTCTTCTCGCACGAGGTTCGTATTCTGGGTGTTTATCCGTCCCATTCCTTCCGTCGGGAAAATGATCTTCCGGCGGAATAGGTCGGGTTAGAACCTTCTTGCGATCAGTCATGAGACAAGAAAAACGGGCCATTTCAAAAGAAATGGCCCGTTTTGTTATTTATATCCGAGGCTGTTTTCAGCAGTGATCAATTTTCGGCCTGTTTGACCAGATCGCTCGAGAAGCGTTGAATGATCTGGGTCAGTTCCGAAGAACGTGAAGAGAGTTCTTCAGACGCATTGCGCAGATCGCCTGCGTGGGTTGTCGTGCTTTGCGCATTCTTCATGGTCTGATCGACGCTGTAGGAAATCTGTTTCACGCCTTCGGCACTGCGGTTGGCATTGCCGGCAATTTCCTGCGTCGCAGCACCCTGTTCCTCAATTGCGGCTGCAATGGCGGTCGAGGCAGATCGAACCTGATCGATGGTTTCTGACACACGCGAAATGCCGGTAACGGCGCGTTCGGTGCCTTCGACGATACCGTTGATTTGGGCTGCGATTTCCTCGGTTGCGCGACCGGTCTGGGTGGCAAGGTTCTTGACCTCGCTTGCGACAACGGCAAAGCCTTTGCCGGCATCGCCAGCACGGGCGGCCTCGATGGTTGCGTTCAGCGCCAGAAGGTTGGTCTGACCTGCGATGTCATTGATCAAGCTGACGATTTCCTTGATCTTGTCGACTGCATCAGACAGGCCGCCAACATCATTGGATGCACTTTGGCTTTCGTGAGTTGCGCGTTCGACTGTGTTGGACATCTGGGAAATCTGGACGTTGATTTCCGTGATCGAGGAGGAAAGTTCCTCGGTCGCGGCGGCAACAGCATCGACATTCTGTGACACTGAACCGGCGGCAGATGCGACCTGCTGGCTTTGATCCAGAATGCCTTCGGCGTTGTGCGACATGCTGATTGCAAGATCGCCACTGCGTTTAACCGACTGATCAACGGCACCGGCGATACCGCCAACTTCACTCTCAAGTTTTTTGGCGATGTTGCGGATATTGGTACGACGTTCTTCTTCGGCTTTTTGTTTCTGGAGGGCCGCATCTTTTTCAAGCTGCTGGGCCTGTGCGGACTTGTCGCGCAGGGCAAGAACACCGGATGCCATATCACCGATCTCGGTAAAGTTGGATTCGGTATCAACCGGCGCCTGATAATTGCCTTCGGCAATTGTCGCGATGGAGCGGTTCAGCCCGACGATGCTTTTGGTGATGCGGGTTCCGACGAACCAGGACAAAACACCCGCAATAACGATAGCAATCACCGAGATGATCGCGATGCGCTGCATTACAGACTGAAATTCCGCAGCGACGTCATCCATATAGACGCCTGCACCCAGTGCCCAGTTCCAGCCCGGAATCGGACGAACATATGCGGCCTTCTCGACCAGTTTGTCGCCCATGCCGGGTTTTTTGGTTTCATAGGTTATTACGCCACCACCTGCCTTGGCCATGTTAACGATCATCTGGCGCACTTTGCTATCGGGGTTGCACTTGCCGACATCTTCGGGGCTAAGAGGATCAAGAACCATGCAATGGTTATAATCGGTGGCGTATATGTAGTTCTCCCCATCAAAGCGATACGCATTGAGCAGTGAAAGCACTTCTGCCTTGGCTGCGTTTTCATCCATATCGCCCGCTTTGACCTTGGCAATATAGGAATCAACGATCGTCACCGCTCCTTCGGTAAGGTGTTCGATCTGTTCGAACTTCCCGTTACGCAGGCTGTTTTGGTAATTCAGTGCGACTGTTGCGATAATCGCGAGCAGTGTCAGCAGACACATGGCCGGGATTGAGAAAATCCCCGTAACAACCCGAAACCGCATATCCCTATCCCCTTATGCGTGATGTAAGCGACCGATAATGCACGTAAATCTGATCCAGATTGATTAATTCAGCGTTACATATGGGAACGATAAATGCGTTTTTGCATGGCTGCCCGGCGCAGGGATTGATTGACTTTGTTTCGAGGGGCCTGTATCACCCGCTTCATTCCTTCGCTTGTAGGGCAGATTGAGCTGTCAGGAACTGTGTGAAAAGGCGAGGGCGGCGATGACGTGATGACGTCATGGCCTCATCATATGCCTCTCATGCAGGGTCCGAAGCAGCGGCTTGATCGCCGTGCACCGGTCGCTATTGCTGTCGAGCAGGCACATCATGGCGCGAACATGGCGCCGACCGGATTTTGAAGGACTTTCCTTTATGACTAATTTTGAAGGGCTCAACCTTATCGAGCCCCTGCTGCGCAACGTTGAAGCTTCTGGTTTCGCCGCACCGACCGAGATTCAGGCAAAAACCATTCCGGCTTTGCTTGAGGGTCGTGACCTGATGGGGATTTCCCAGACGGGCGGTGGTAAAACCGCTGCATTCTGCCTTCCGCTGTTGCAGCGTCTTGCCGAAAACCCGAAACGCCCGGCACCGGGCCAGCCGCGCGCGCTTATTCTTGCGCCGACGCGTGAACTGGTAAACCAGATCGGTCAGTGCCTGCGCGATTTCAAAAAAGGCATTCGCCTGTTCTCTTCTGTTGTTTACGGTGGCTCGCCGATGGGCCCGCAGATTCAGGAACTGCGCCGTGGCGTTGACATTCTGGTTGCGACCCCGGGTCGTCTGCTTGACCACATGTCACGCAATACCATTCGTTTTGACGACATCGAAGTCTTCATTCTCGACGAAGCCGACCGTATGCTTGATATGGGCTTCTCGGAAGATGTTCTGACCGTTGCCGAAGTGCTGCCGCGTGATCATCAGACGGTGATGTTCTCGGCAACCATGCCGCCGGCTGTCAAACATCTTACCGACCGTCTGCTGAACAATCCTGTTAAAGTTGAAACCGCACCGCAGTCCAGCGTGACCGAACGTGTTACCCAGCGTGGCATGTTCGTGAAACGTCACGACAAGACCTCGCTTCTGGTTCAGCTGCTGAAACGTCAGGAAAGCGAACGCGTTCTGGTTTTCACCAAAACCAAAGCCGATGCGGACGAACTTTCGTTCCAGCTGCGCGATGAAGGCGTCGATACCGACGCCATCCATGGTGACAAGCAGCAGCGTATTCGCCAGAAAATTCTTCGGAACTTCCGCAATGGCCAGTTCCCGGTCCTTATTGCGACAGACGTTGCCGCACGCGGTATTGACGTTCCGGGCATCACGCATGTCATCAACTATGACCTGCCGACCGATCCGGAAAACTATGTGCACCGTATTGGCCGTACCGGCCGTGGCAGTGCCGAAGGTGTCGCGATTTCGTTCTGCGAGCCGCGTGACGTTCGTCATCTGCGTAACATCGAACGCGTGATCGGCCAGCAGGTTGAGATCGACGAAGATCATGAGTTCCATTCGGCTCCGCCAGCCCGTTCGTCTGGTGGCGGCGGTCGCGATGGCGGTCGTGGTGGTCGTGGCGGATTTGGCGGCGGCCGTGATGGCGGTCGTG
>NZ_JPWA01000034.1 GCF_003326475.1 Thalassospira xianhensis MCCC 1A02616
GGTCACCGCCGGGCCTTCCAAACACAGCAAGCATATTCCCTAACCACACAAAACATCCAACGCCGCCTCACATCATGATGCGGCGTTATCTATTTAACCCACCGGTTAAAATACACCCTGACGCGGGGTGGAGCAGCCCGGTAGCTCGTCAGGCTCATAACCTGAAGGTCGTAGGTTCAAATCCTGCCCCCGCAACCAACTTTAAAAAAGCTCGCCCTCGTGGCGGGCTTTTTTAATGTTCGTTTGCCGGGGGCTTATGGATTGGAACCCGCAACAGGCCAAGCCTGTTGCCAGGTTCTTTGCGCAGGCCAAAGGCCGGAGCTGAGCGAACGTAGGGAGCGCTAATCCTGCCCAAGTAACCACTTCTGCTATAAATGTCGGCGCCGTTTATCTTGATGGCACAATAGATTGGGCAGCTTCAACAACAAGCGGGGCAATTTCCGCTTCTGCGCGTTCGATGGTCCAGCGGATCGATGGCAGAGAACAGTGGATGGCGCCAACCGGTATTCCGTCAATGCTGCAGATCGGGGCGGCAACGTTGACTTCATCGGGTAAAACCTGCCCCTGAGTGGTGCAATATCCCTTTTCGCGTGCCATCAGGATATTGTCGAGTATGGCGCCACGATCCATCGTTGTTCTTTGAGTGTATTGCCGGGTCGGCCAATTGCTTACCGCGTCACGGATGGCCTGATCGGACTGGCGGCTCAGAATGACGCGCCCGGACGAGGCAACCAGTGCCGGCACCCGTCTGCCAATCGCCGAAGCCCCGAAATTGGTGCGGTGGTTGGGCATGCGCACGACATAAATAATATCGGTTCCGATTGGCTCGGCCATGTTGATGGTTTGTGATGTCTGGCGGCTCAGGTCGATCAGGCGCGGCATTGCCAACTGTGCCAGATAATCGGCCCATAGATAACTGTACGCCATTTCCAGATATTTGACGGCTGGCCGAAACCGGCGGGTTTCAGGATTTTTTTCCAGATAGCCAAGCTCGTATAGCGTGTTGGCGTATCGTTGGGCTGCACTCTTTTCAAGACCGGTAACCTTTACAAGGTCGGCCAGGCCAAGTTCTGTTTTATCTTCGGAAAAAGCTTCAAGTATCCGCATGCCCTTTTCAAGGGATGTGACAAAAAGGGTGTCCTGCTGCCGGGCTTTGGCATCCGTCATGGTTACATTTCCTCGTTTTTTTTAATGGCAAACGTGCTGGTTGACATGCTGCTTCCAGTTGCCTTATCGTAGTTATATACAGTACGCTGTATTACAATATAATACAAGGTGTTTTAAATACATCTAATGTGTCTTGCCGCAAATATTGCGAAGCGGGGCATTCATATCAGGAGGCTATAATGAAACAGATCCTTAAGGGGGCTGGAATCTTTGCCCTCGCCATGGCCGCTGCTGGAACAGCCGCTGCCAACAAAGCTGACGATACCCTCAATGTTGCGTTCTCCAAAGAACTTGAGAATGTCGACAGTTATTTCAACTCTGCGCGTGAAGGCGTCATCCTGCAACGCTCGATCTGGGATGGACTGGTTTACCGCGATCCTTATACCGGCGAGTATCAGGGCAATCTGGCGACAGACTGGAAATGGGTTGATGACAAAACCCTTGAATTCAATCTTCGCCAGGGCATTACCTTCCACAATGGCGAGCCTTTTGATGCTGACGATGTGGTCGCGACCGTGAACTGGGTTGCGGATGAAAAGAACGGGGTGAAAACCCAGCGCAACGTCAACTGGATGGAAAGTGCTGAAAAGCTTGACCAGTTCAAGGTCCGCATTCATCTGAAAGCACCATTCCCCGCAGCAATCGAATATCTTGCCGGGCCGGTATCGATTTACCCCAACGAATATTACGCCGAAGCCGGTCCGACCGGCATGGGACTTAATCCGGTAGGGACCGGTCCTTACAAGGTTGTTTCGGTCGAGCCGGGCAAGCGTTTCGTGCTGGAGAAGTACGAAAATTATCACAAGGACAGCCCGAAGGGGCAGGCCAATATCGGTCGTCTGGATATCCGCACCATTCCCGATTTCAACACGCAGGCGGCCGAACTGTTCAGTGGCGGTCTGGACTGGATCTGGCAGGTGCCGCCAGATCAGGCCGAAAGCCTTGGCGCGATGGGTGAATTTACCGTCGCTAACGAAAGCACCATGCGCATCGGTTATCTGCAATTTGATGCCGCTGGACGCAGTGGTGAAGATAATCCGTTCACCAACAAGCTTATCCGTCAGGCAATTTCGCATGCCATTGACCGCGAAGCCATTGTTGCATCGATGCTTAAGGGTAAATCGCGCGTCGTCAATTCGGCCTGCTTCCCGTCGCAGTTTGGCTGCGCACAGGACGTCGCTGTCTATGACTATGATCCTGAAAAAGCCAAACAGCTTCTTGCCGAAGCCGGTTATCCGGATGGACTTGAAATTGACTTCTATGCCTATCGTGATCGCGAATATGCCGAAGCGATGCTTGGCTATCTCGAAGCGGTCGGCATCAAAAGCAATTTCAAGCTTTTGCAATATTCGGCACTGCGTGAACTGAGCATGAAGGGCGAGGTGCCGATGTCATTCCAGACATGGGGTTCCTATTCGATCAACGATGCGTCGGCGATCGTCAGCCAGTATTTCAAGCTTGGCAGTCTTGATAGTGCGCAAGACGAGCAGGTCAAGGAATGGCTGGATGTTGCCGACAGTTCCGTGGATTCCGACGAGCGCAAGGAATACTACGCCAAAGCCCTGAAGCGTATTGCGGAAGAAGCCTATTGGTTGCCGTTGTTCTCCTATAACTCGAACTACGTGTTCACCAAGGATCTGGAATATGCACCGACCACGGATGCTATTCCGCGCTTCTTCCAGATGAACTGGAAATAATCCTCCGGATCAGGGGTTCAGAACGGTGTTGGTATATACGTTAAAAAGGCTTGGCCTGGCCTTGCTGGTGACGCTTGCCGTCTCCATGCTTAGCTTCGCGCTTCTCTATCTTTCGGGGGATCCTGCGGCGGCTATTGCTGGTGAAACGGCAAATGCCGAGGATATCGAAGCTGTAAGGGTTTATTACGGTTTTGATCGACCATGGGTCGTTCAGTATGGCGAATGGATGTTCAATGCGATCAGGGGGGATTTCGGCACAAGCTATTACTTCAAGCTGCCGGTATCGCAATTGGTTGCCGAACGTCTGTCCGTCACGATGTTGCTTGGCGTCTGCGGAATCTCCTTTGCGCTTCTGACGGCTGTGCCTTTGGGTGTTGCCGCCGCCGTTCGCCCCAACAGCATTATTGACCGGATTGCCCTGTTCCTTTCGGTCATGGGGCAGGCCATGCCTAGTTTCTGGTTTGGCCTGGTCCTGATTGTCCTGTTCAGTATCAAGCTTCGCCTTCTGCCGCCTTCCGGTTCGGACAGCTGGCAAAACTTTGTGATGCCGACCATTGTTCTGGGCTATTACGCGATGCCGGCCATCATGCGCCTGACCCGGGCCGGGATGCTTGACGTGCTCGGTGCGGATTATGTCCGCACCGCACGCGCCAAGGGGGCGGGTGAATTCAGGGTCATGTTCAAGCATGCCCTTCGCAATGCCATCATCCCGGTTGTCAGTCTGGCCGCCGTTCAGATGGGCTTCATGCTGGGTGGATCGATTGTCGTTGAATCGATCTTTGCCCTGCATGGCGCGGGCTATCTGGCATGGGAATCCATTGGTCGTAACGATCTGCCAACCGTGCAGGCCCTGATTCTGGTGTTTTCGATGTTCTATATCGTCTTCACCTTCCTGTCGGATTTGTTGAATGCGTGGCTTGATCCGCGCATGAGGGTAGGCTGACATGACCAACACGACCGAAACCATCAACACAGTGGCGCCCAAGGTTGAAGCTGAAGTCCTGAGCGGCCCGACACCACGCCAGATTTTGCTGACCAAAATCCTTGGTCACAAGGGGCTGATGTTTGGGGCCATCGTGCTTCTGACCATTTTCCTGATGGCGCTCTTTGCACCACTTCTGGCGCCTTATGATCCGTATCAGCAGGATTTGATGCATCGGATGATCCCGCCCGTCTGGGATGCCAAGGGCAGTTGGGAAAACATTCTTGGCACCGATCATCTGGGGCGGGATTATCTTTCACGGTTGCTTTATGGCGCACGCATTTCATTGGCCATCGGGGCGATTGCGGCCCTGATTTCCGGCATTATCGGCACCAGCATGGGGGTTGCGGCCGGTTATTTCGGTGGCCGTGTCGATGCCTGTGTCACCTTTCTGATCAATGTGCGTCTTGCCATGCCTGTGGTTCTTGTGGCGCTGGCGGTGGTGGCGCTGTTTGGCGGATCACTTCAGGTGGTGATCACGGTTCTTGGCCTTTTGCTTTGGGATCGGTTCGCGGTCGTGATGCGATCTGCCACGCTGCAATTGCGATCGATGGAATATGTTACGGCAGCCAAGGCCATCGGCTGTTCGACCAAACGCATCCTGTTTAGCGAAATCATGCCCAATATCGCCAACAGCCTGATCGTGATTGTGACGCTTGAAATGGCGCATGCCATTTTGCTTGAGGCCGCCCTATCGTTCCTCGGCCTCGGGGTGCAGCCGCCAACACCGTCCTGGGGCTTGATGGTGTCGGAAGGCAAACAGATGCTTCTGTTCCAGCCATGGATGATTGCCATCCCCGGTGTCGCGCTTTTCATCCTTGTTCTGGCGATCAATTTGCTGGGCGACGGTCTTCGTGACGTTTCCGCACCTGAAAACCGCAACTAGGGGCATCAGCATGGAAAACATTCTTTCTGTTCGCGGCCTCACGGTCGATATCCCGCTGGCGGCCGGAACGCTGCATGCCGTGCGCGGCATTGATTTTGATGTGAAGCGGGGGGAAACCCTTTGTGTGGTGGGCGAGTCCGGTAGTGGAAAATCCCTGACATCGCTTGCGATCATGGGGCTTCTGCCCAAGCAGGCGCAACGTTCGGCGCAGGTTCTGGATTTTGAAGGTGTCGATCTGCAAACCGCGTCCAATCGGGATATGCGCAAACTGCGCGGCAACCGGATTTCGATGATCTTTCAGGAGCCGATGACCTCGCTTAATCCGGCATACACGATTGGCGATCAACTGACGGAAGCCCTTTTGCTTCATCGCAAGGTCCCCAAGCCGGTTGCACGTGATCGTGCCATCGAACTTCTGGAAAAGGTCGGGATCACGGCGGCGGCAAACCGCATGAAACAATATCCCCATCAGCTTTCCGGTGGTTTGCGTCAACGCGTGATGATTGCCATGGCCCTGATGGGCGAACCCGATCTGATCATTGCGGATGAACCGACAACCGCCCTTGATGTCACCATCCAGGCCCAGATATTGCGTCTGCTGAAGGATCTTCAGCGTGAACTGAACATGGCGATGATCCTGATTACCCACGATCTGGGCGTGGTGGCCCGCATCGCGGACAAGGTTGCCATCATGTATGCCGGTGAAATGGTCGAAGCAGGGAGTGCCGCCGAAGTCTTTACCGCGCCAAAGCATCCTTATACCCGCGGGTTGCTTAATTGCATTCCGGTGCCGGGCAAAACCGCGGTTGGTGAACATCTGGGCTCGATCCCCGGTATTGTGCCGTCTCTTATCGGTGATGTGGCCGGCTGTGCTTTCCGAAGCCGCTGTGACGAGGCAACCGCGCAATGTGCGACCGATATACCGGCCCGGATTTCACCCGCCGGGCATCTTTATCGCTGTGTTCACGATTATGACATGAACCAGCCGAAATCGGGGGAAGCATGATGTCCGTTCCGGTTCTTGAACTTGAGAATGTTTCCAAGATTTTTTCGATCAAGCAGGGCATCTTTGGCAAACGCAAGGATCTTCGCGCGGTTGATGAACTGACGCTGAAACTGCAAAAGGGTGAGGTCCTTGGCCTTGTCGGGGAATCCGGCTGTGGTAAAAGTACCCTTGCGCGTATTTTGCTGGGACTGGAAACGCCGACACAGGGCCGGGTTCTGGTCGATGGCGAAGACATTACCACCCATGACAGATCCTATCTGGCGCGGCGTATCCAGCCGATTTTCCAGGACCCTTATTCATCGCTGAACCCGCGCAAGACCATCGGCGATATCATCTCGTTACCTTTGCGTGTGCACAAGGTCGGCGATCCGCGTGACTGGGACAAACAGACCGCCGATATTCTTGATGTTGTCGGTTTGCCCAAACGGGTTTTGCGCAGTTATCCAAGCCAGCTTTCAGGAGGCCAACGTCAACGTGTGGCGATTGCGCGCGCCCTGATCATGCGACCGGAAATCGTGATCTGCGATGAACCGACTTCGGCCCTTGATGTGTCGGTACAGTCGCAAATCCTTAATCTGCTGTCGGATTTGCGCAATGAATTCGGGCTGACCTATCTGTTCATCAGTCATAACCTCGCGGTGGTCGAACATCTCGCAACAAGGGTGGCGGTCATGTATCTGGGCCGCATCGTCGAGGAAGCAGACGCGTCTTCGCTGTTTGCCGGTCCGGATCATCCTTATACCAATGCGTTGCTGGAATCCGTTCTGACGCCGGACCCGTCCCTTGGTGTTCCCGATACGCAATTGGGGGCCGTATTCCCCAATCCGATCAACCCGCCCAGTGGATGTCATTTCCATCCGCGCTGCCCGCGCGCGATTGATATCTGTTCGACCAAGGCCCCGGTCGCGACCCTTCGTCAGGGCAAGCGGGTTGAATGTCATCTGGTCGAAGGGGCGGTTCAATGATCCGCGACAATTTTTCCAACATGCAGTCGATCCGTAAAAACGTCGTCACCGTCGAAAATGGTGGGGTGGTCGCAGCCCAGCATAAGCTAGGCGCCCAGGTCGGGGCTGACATTCTTGCCGCCGGTGGCGATGCCATCGATGCCGCGATTGCCACATCCTTTGCCATGGGGGTTGTCGAACCCTGGATGAGTGGCCCGGCCGGTGGCGGTGCCATGATGATCTATCGCGCCGATGAAGACCGGACCTATTGCATTACCTTCGGGATGCGTTCCCCCGCCGGGCTTGATGTTGCGGATTATCCGTTATCGGGCGAAGGCGTTGCAGGCGACCTGTTCCCATGGGCGCGGGTCGTCGGGGATTGTAACCAGATTGGCGCAACCGCGATTGCAGTACCCGGGACCGTTGCCGGTATGGGTCTTGCCTTTGACCGTTTTGGCACGATGCCGTGGGGAGATCTTGTATCGCCTGCGGCAAAGCTTGCATCCGATGGGTTATCGGTTGATTGGTATGCCGCTCTCATCATCGCGGCCAGTACCCGCGAACTTGCCAAAAACCCCACCGCGGCAGAGACCTTTCTGGAAGACGGGCAGTGGCCGACTATTGCCGGATGGACGGCCCTTTCGGACAAGCGGATCAATCTTGACCGGATGGCGGCCACCCTGCAACGCATTGCCGATAAAGGTGCACGTGAGTTTTACGAAGGTGATCTTGCGGCGGGGATCGTTGCCGATGTCAGGGCTGCCGGGGGATGTTTGTCGCTTGATGACATGAAGTCCTATCAGGCTGTTTTGTCCGATCCGCTGACAACATCCTATCGCGGGGGAATGGTCTATACGCCGCCTGCGATGACGGCGGGTGAAAACCTTGCGGAATGTCTGGAAATCCTGTCGCATCAGAATTTTGAGGGGACGTCGCCGGGGGCGGATGCCTATGGGGCGTATGTCGATGCGCTTAAGGCGACTTATAAACGCCGCTTGCGCGATATGGGGGACGTTGATGACAGTCGCGCCCCTGCCTGCACCACGCATTTCAGTGTGACGGACCGACATGGCAACATGGTCGCGGTGACCCAGACATTGCTGTCCATTTTCGGATCCAAGGTCGTGCTGCCCGGAAGCGGGCTTTTGATGAATAACGGGATCCTGTGGTTCGACCCCGAACCGGGACGGCCAAACTCGTTAGCACCCAACAAACGGTGTTTGATGAATGTCTGCCCGGCAATCGGGCGGCACAAGGACCGGCGTTTTGCCATCGGGGCATCGGGCGGGCGCAAGATTTTGCCAGCCATTCTGCAACTGACATCCTGCCTGATGGATTTCGATATGACCCTCGAAGATGCCTTTCATCAGGCGCGGGTTGATTTCAGCGGCGGCGATACGGTGATTATCGATCAAAGCCTTTCGCCCGACATCATTGCGGCTCTGGGCGAAGGGCATCGTTGCGTGACCACGCGCCGCACTGCTTTCCCCTATGCCTTTGCCTGCCCGGCGGGGGTTCTTCGGCAGGGAAACATCAATCAGGGCATGACCGAAATCATGTCGCCCTGGGGCGATGCGGTGGCGGAAAACCGGGATGTTTCGTGAAACACAAAATGCTCCGTCGTTCCTTTGGGAATTGGATGGCTTATCGGAAAGAACAAGGATCAATCAATGTCAACGCGTGCTGATGCTATCGAAAATGTAACCCGGTATTTTGAAAATGGGCAGTTTATCGACGAACTGCGTCGAATGGTCGAACAGAAAACCGAAAGCCAGAAGCCCGATAATCTCGAGGCGCTGTATGGCTATCTTACCGATGTGATTGTTCCGATGGTGCGCGATATGGGATTTGAAACCCGCATCATTGATAATCCCAAACCCGGTTTCGGACCGTTCCTGTTTGCCGAACGCCGCGAAGGCGACGATTTGCCGACCGTCCTGACATATGGGCATGGCGATGTGATCCTCGCACAGGAAGGCGAATGGCGCGAAGGCCTTGAGCCTTTCAAGCTGGTGATTGAAGGTGATCGGGTTTACGGGCGCGGTACGGCGGATAACAAAGTGCAGCATTGCATCAATCTGGCGGCCCTGCGGTCGGTCATTCAGACACGTGGTGCATTGGGCTTTAACTGCAAGGTCATTATTGAGATGGGCGAAGAGGCGGGGTCGCCCGGCCTTGCCGAACTGTTTACCAATTATCGCGATCTTTTTGCCGCCGATGTCCTGATTGCATCGGATGGCCCGCGCCTGAGTGCAGACCGCCCGACGATGTTCATGGGGTCACGCGGGGCGATTAATTTTGCCCTGTCGCTTAAATATCGCGAAGGCGGGCATCATTCCGGGAACTGGGGCGGTTTGCTGAAAGACCCGATGATTGTTCTTTCGCATGCGATTGCATCCATCGTTGATCGTCGCGGACAAATACAGGTACCGGAATGGCGTCCTGACAGCCTGAGTGACGAAGTCCGGGAAGCCCTAAAGGATTGCGCAATCACCCAACCCGAAACCGGGCCGACAATCAACCCTGACTGGGGCGAGGAAAGCCTGTCACTGGCGGAAAAGGTTTATGGCTGGAACAGCTTTGCGGTCCTTGCGGCAAAGGCCGGAAACCCGGAAAAACCGGTCAATGCCATCGCGCCTGAAGCCATTGCGCATTGCCAGTTGCGTTATGTGGTCGGAACGGATGCGGATGACATTCTGCCGGCTTTGCGCCGCCACCTTGACAAACATGGCTTTACGGATGTTGAAATCATTCCCTCGGCGAAGGGGTTCTTCCGGGCAACCCGGCTTGACCCGTCCCATCCGTGGGTTACGCGTGTACGTGATTCAATCGTCAAGACCACCGGAACCAAACCGGCAATCCTGCCCAATCTTGGCGGGTCGCTGCCCAATGATACATTTGCCTATATCCTTGATTTACCGACAGTCTGGGTGCCGCACTCCTATGCGTCATGCTCTCAGCACGCTCCCAACGAACATATCCTGCAAAGCCTCAGTCGGCAGGCCCTGCAAATGATGGCCGGAGTGTTCTGGGATATCGGCGACAGGGCTTGAACCCGATCATGATGGGGGCAAGAGAAATGTCCACCGCAACCCGCAGGCCTGATCCAACGGAATGGGCGCTTGAGCGCGGCTGCTGGGAATTGCCAGTAGTTTAATGAGGGAGTCGAAACCTCCCGTCGGCTCCTGAATGATGAAAGCCGGAATAGCAGAATTGCTGTTCCGGCTTTCTTACGCCGGTGTGATTTTTGGGTGCAAAATTAAAATGAGAAAGATTATCATTATGATTTGCAATGATCGGGAGGGTTGTGTACGTTTCGGCGGTTTCTAAATTTCATTGCAGAGGGGGCTCTTGTGATTAAACCCGGTTTAACTTCGCTTTTTGCGATCAGTTGTTCTTTTTTGTTCGCGCATCAGGCTTTTGCGCAGACACAAACCGAGCAACAAAAAGTCGAAAGTGAAGAGTCGATTGAAGAGCAACAATCGGCAGATGAAACAACGACCGCACCGCTTGTCATTTCTTCCAGTCGAACCAATTCCGATGTGAAATCATCACCACAGAAGATCACGGTCATCACCAAAGAGGAAATTGAACAGCAGCTTGCAATTACGACGGATTCTTCCAAAGCGCTTGCCAATTTGCTTCCTGCCTACACGCCTGCACGCGAGAAACTGACCGGAAGTGGCGAAACCTTTCGCGGTCGTACGCCGCTTTTCATGATTGACGGGGTACCTCAATCCAACCCGCTTCGTCCGACAGGGCGGTCAGCACATACAATTGATCTGGCGATGGTTGAGCGAATTGAGGTCATTCATGGTGCCAATGCCATCCATGGTCTGGGAGCCACAGGCGGCATCATCAACTATGTGACCAAGCGTCCAGAAGCCGGTAGCTTCAATCAGCATATGAATGTCCAGACGACATTGCCGACGACCGGCATCAGTAACGAAACGGATAACTACAAGCTTGGTTATGGTTTCAATGGCGGCTTTGAGGATTTTGATTACCTTGTTTCCACCACTATTGAAGATCAGGGGCTGTATCTTGACGCGAATGGCGATCCGGTCGGGGTGGATAACACGCAGGGGGATCTTATGGATTCCCGCACTTACGATTTCCTGAGCAAAGGAACCTACTGGATCGATGATGACCAGTCGATTGGCGCGGAATTCAACTATTTCCGTTCAGAAGGCAAACAGAACTATGTCAGTGTGACGGGGGATCGCGACAACGGTATTCCGACGACTTCTGAAAAAGGGACGCCGGTTGGCAAGGCACCGAGAAACCAAGTCTATACGACTAGCCTGGACTATGAGAATAAAGACTTTCTGGATATGGACCTGAAAGTCCAAGCTTATTATCAGGATTTTGAAGGGCGGTTCGGCGCAACAACATCCAATAGTTTCAGAGACCCAGCGCTTGCACCTACCGGACTTGATCAGTCCCAGGCAGATTCGACCAAAGTGGGCAGCAAGGTAACTTTGGTTAAAGATGGCCTGCTTGATGATCGCCTGAAATTGACAACAGGCTTCGATATTCTGAGCGATACCACCGACCAGAAACTGGTTCTGACGGATCGCAGTTGGGTCCCTGAAACAACCTATTTCAACTATGCGCCCTTCCTTCAGGCCGCGTTTGAGGTTCTCGACGGACTTACTTTCCATTCCGGTGTCCGATATGAAGTTGCGGAACTTGATGTTCCGACCTTCCAGACGGTTGCGGATGCCAATAGCGTAACCGTGGATGGCGGGACGCCGTCATTCGAGGAAACGCTTGTCAACTTTGGGATCACATATAGCCCGGTGGAGAGTGTTTCGCTGTTCGGGAATTATTCCGAAGGGTTTGGGATGCCCGATGTTGGCCGCGTTCTGCGTGGCATTAATGATCCGGGACAGGATGTTGATACATTCCTCAATCTGGAGCCGATTGTAACCGACAATATCGAAGTTGGCGTTCGCTACGATGACACGGTCTGGGATGCAGAATTCAGTGTTTATGAGTCAAACGCCGATCTCGGCTCACGACTTCAACAGGTGGGAGATGATTTCTTTGTCGAGCGGCAGAAAACCAGAATTCGGGGGCTCGAAGCTTCCGCTGGTTACTGGCTGAACAAGGAGAATAAGGTTGGTATCGGCTATGCCTATAGCCAGGGTAAGTATGACAGCGATGAGAACGGAACGCTGGATGCCGAACTGGACGGTCTGAATGTGGCACCGAACCGTTTGATTGCAACATGGGGCAGTACGTGGAGTGATAATTTCTCGACGTTCCTGCAAGTGCAGCACAACTTTTCCAAAAACTTCGACGATCCGGAAAAAGAGTTTTCCGGCTATACGATTACTGACCTTGCAGCCACCTACAAACTGCCCACGGGCAAGGTCAATATGGCTATAGAAAACCTCTTCAATGAAGACTACTTCACCTATTACTCGCAGAGTGCCTTGGTAAATCCAGATCGGTATTTCAAAGGCCGCGGGCGTACTGTCACAGTCGGTTATTCTGTAGATTTCTAGGCTGTCTGATCGAAACAAAAGCGTTTGAAAATTCCCTGTGATTATCTGGTCACAGGGAATTTTCACGGATACAGGTTTCTATTTGCGGCTTGCAGACAGTTTTGCGAGAAGTTCCAGCCGTTTTCGTTCATCCTGTTGCTGCTTCTCCAGAACAGGGTCAATCAGCCTTGCGGACTGATCCGGGGAGAGGATGAAAAGGCCGTCTTCATCGCCGATCACCATATCGCCCGGGTGAATTTCCTGACCGTCTATTACGGCAAGGGTGTTGATTTTTCCGCCCAAGTCACTTTTTTGCGTGGTGACAGAACTCTTGCCTTTGGCAAAAACCGGGAAAGCCATGTCTTGCAGAGCCCGGATATCCGTTACGCAGGCATCCGTTACAATACCGGCGACACCCTTGATCATGGCGGCAATGGTACGCAGTTCCCCCCAGCAGGCATATTCCGCGTGGTCTGGCATCGAGATGACAAGGACGTCGCCGGGGCGACTATTGATTAATGCATGATAGAGGGCGCTGCCGTCTGTCCCGTGCAAGGTTACCGTCACCACATGTCCAAGTAGCCTGCAGCATTGGGTTTGGGCTTTGATATTTCGAATATATCCTTCTGTGGTCAGGTGACCGATGGAGGATGTATCCACAGCGCGATACCGTTCAACAAGATCCTGAGGAATGTTCCGGCAAGACGGATTTAGTTCGAGCATTTGCTTTTCTTTCCGGGAGATAAAAGAAGGGGGCAGGTCGAGCAATACTCTTGCGGCGGGGTGAGATAATAATAGCAGCAGGTTCGGCGATAGCGGATTTCGCGTTCTCCGACGGCTGTCTTATCGAAATAGAAACGTTGGAGAGGATTGTCTTTGCAGCCAAAGAGGCTACCCGCTGCTTCGGTTGTGAGATAGGTGAAGTCTTCCCGAATTTGCCGAGCAGTGTCCATGTCACCGATGGACATAAGGCGACGTTCATAAAGAGAATAAACCCTCACAGCGGTATTTTCCCATAAAATGGAAAGGGTTACGCCGGAGGCTTCATGCAGGGCCTGCCACAGACGGGCGAGATTGGTGGAAAAAAGTCTGCGGCATACATCTTCTCGCCAGGTTTCTCTGGCCCCCGGGGGAGGCGGGGAGGCATCCAGATTGTAAAGATACATCGAAGACTGCCATCGCTTTGAATCGTGGCTGTAATCAATCACACAGTTTTCCAGAGACAAATCCAGCCCGCGATTATAGAGGCTCATGGGATAGAGGGTCGCTGCCGTGGTGAGGAAGGCAATACGTTTGCTGAGCAGTGATGCGGTGATCTTGCGCGACCGGGAGCCAAGCAAACGGCCTGCTTCGTTCAATATGTCGCGGCAGATATCCTTATCGAGTATCTCCGGCCCGGGCACCGAAAGCCCGGGTAGACCCGTGCTTGCCGATTTGAGGCCACATAAGGCGCGTAATTCTTCTGTCCACCGGTCGTCAAGGGCATGCATGGAATTCCTCCGGCCTTGACGTACTGCGTCCGTGGGGAATGCAGATCGGTGTACCATTGAGCGGGTCGAAAATGATCCGGCATTCGAGATCGAACACTGCACGGATCATGTCTTCTGTGACGATATCGCCCGGCTTGCCCTGATCATATATCCGGCCGTCTTTCAAAGTGACAAGATGATCGGCATAACGGCAAGCTAGATACAGATCGTGCAGGACCATAACAATGGTTTTGTTCGCATTCTTGTTCTGTTCGTGCAGCAGTTCCAGAATATCGATCTGATGGGAAAGATCGAGATAGGTCGTGGGTTCATCCAACAGAATGATATCGGTGTCTTGCGCCAGCGTTAGCGCGATCCATGCGCGTTGCTTTTGCCCCCCTGACAGTTTTTGCAACGGCCTGTGGCGCAGATCGGTCAGTTCTGTTGCTTCCAGGGCACGTTCGACCATTTTTTCATCGGTGGCAGACCAGCCTTGGAACCAACTTTGATGCGGGTAACGCCCTTGTCGAACCAATTGATAAACTGTCATTTCTTCGGGGGCATCGGGACCCTGGGGAAGAATGGAAAGACGTTTGGCAATTTCAGAACCGGAAATCTGGGAAATCGTCTCGCCCGCAAGGAATATTTGTCCCGAGACAGGTTTCAAAAGGCGGGCAAGAGCGCGCAGCAGCGTTGATTTTCCGCAACCGTTGCTGCCGATCAGGACCGTGATTTTGCCCGTTGGGATAGCAAGGTCGAGTTCCTTGATGACAATGTTCTTGTCATAACCAAGTGTAAGGGCGCGGCTTTCAAGCGATAACATAAGCGTCTCTCTATCTTTGGCGGTAGAGAAGGTAAATGAAAAATGGCGTGCCGATCGCGGAGACAAATATGCCTGCAGGCAAATCCAGCGAGCCGAACAGTGTGCGTCCTGCGGTATCTGCAATCAGGACCAGAAGGCCGCCGATGCAGGCCGTCGCGGGAATTTGCAAAGTGATGGTGTTCTTCACAAGTCGGCGTGCGATATGCGGGGCCAGCAGGCCGACAAATCCGATGGCACCGGCATATGCCACTGCGGCACTGGCCAGAATAACGCAGGCCCCGAGTGCGATCAGACGAACGATTTGTACCGGTATACCCAGGCTGGTGGCCACATCATGGCCCAAGAGCAGGGTATTCAGTGTTCGCCCCAAAAAGATTAGCGGAGGTAAAGGCAGCAATACCCATGGAAGGATGTGACGGACATCAGTCCAATCCGCACCATAGACGCTGCCTGTCAACCAGATATAGGCAGAAAGGTTCGTCATTTCGGTGCTGAAAACCATTAGCAAAGTGGTCAGGGCACCGAAAGTGGCAGAAATGCCGATGCCGATCAGGATCAGCCTTGCCGGTTCTACGGTTCCGCTCCATGCCAGAAGGAAGATCGTAATGGCCGCAACCGCCGACCCGGCTGAGGCGATCAGCGGCATCCATGTCACACTGATAACGGGTGCCAGCCAACCGAAATAGATGACGACGGCAACCGAAGCACCGCCGGTGATGCCGATAATTTCGGGCGAGGCAAGCGGGTTGCGTACCAGGGTTTGCAGGATAAGACCTGAAACCCCAAGACCCGCCCCGACCAAAAGCGCCATAGCTATCCTGGGCAAACGCAGGCTTTGGATGATGAAGCCATGCGGGCTTTCATTGGCCCCGAACAATTCGTGAATGACGGTCAAGATCGGAATATCTTCCGGACCCGCTGCCGTGGCGACGATGGCGATCAGGGCTGTAAACAGCATGATCAGAACAAGGACCGGCAAGGCGGTACGATCAGGATTGTCGGTCCTGTGTCTGCCAAGCGATGTGAAAACATTATCCATAAGAGAAATTCCGCCGGGCAAGAATGACAAATAGCGGGGCACCAATAATGGCGGTCATTGCCCCGATCGGCAGTTCTTCAGGCATGATAATCTGACGCGCGATAACATCGGAAATCAGCAGCAGGACCGCACCGGCAAGACCGCTTAGCGGGATGAGCCAGCGATGATCACTGCCTGTCGAAAGCCGAACGATGTGTGGGACAATCAAACCCAGAAAGGCGATGTTTCCGACAGCAGAAACTGCACTGCCGGCAAGCACGACGACCAGTACTGCAATCAGGGTTTTCAACAGAAATGTATTCTGTCCCAGACCTTTGGCGATATCTTCTCCGGACATGAGAATGTTGATGTGCTGTCCGATGAGACAACTGACGGCAACAGCAGCCGAGATATAGGGCAGAACAGGCAGGAAGGCATCAAGCGTGCGTCCGGCAAGGGAGCCAGCCAACCAGAACAGAATACGGTCAAGGCCGTCCTGATTGATGACCAGAATGGCCTGAGTGAAAGAGATGAAAAGGGCTGTCAGGGCCGCACCACCCAAAACCAGCCTTGTCGGGGTCAATCCGCCATGCCCAAGACTGCCCAACATATAAACGATGCTTCCGGCCAGGGTTGCGCCGGCCATACCTACCCATATCAGGCCATGTCCGGCGAAAGACGGAAACAGGGTGGAAATCAGAACAATCAGAAAGATCGCACCGCTATTGATGCCCAGAATGCTTGGCGATGCCATGGGGTTTCTGGTTACGGCCTGCATCAGAACGCCAGAAATCCCAAGTGCAGCACCAACAAAACAGGCAATAACAGTACGCGGCAGTCGGCTGCTGATCACGATGACATGTTCGACGGAGTTTTCGTTAAACCGGACGAGCGCCGAAAGGGAATCCCCTAGCGATACCGGATATTGTCCCATGGTCAGACTTACACTGAAAGACAGCACGAACATCAGCGTCAGCAACAAAAGAGCTTTGAATTCCTTACTCATGTCGCGTTTGTTTTCTTGATTGTCATATATTGTCTTCACTCTGTCAGGGGCTGCACATCGTAAATTCTGAAAAGATCATCAAGGATCATGTTTGCGCCAATGATCCCGCCAGAAAGGCTCCAGACGATTTCGTCAACCTTGTAAATCTGGCCTGAGCGACTGGCTTTCAGTGTTTTCCACAAGGGATGATTGCGCCAGTTATCATAATTCTCGTCCACTGCGGGGTTTTCGGAACGCAGGAAAACGAAGAATGTATCGGCATTCACCGTTGGCAGAGCTTCCTTGCTGATAAGTTTTTTGTAAATCCAGCCATTGGTATCGGCAAATGAGGAATGCTCAAATCCAAGTTCACTCAGGATCAAACCGGAGAAGCTGTTGCGAGACAAAAGGCGGAGATGATCCGCCCGGAAATTGAGCAAGGAGACTTCGATCGGCCAGTCCATGTTGTCCCGTGATGACAGGACCTGACGGAAATGTTCTGTTCTGCGGTTCCAGTCAGCAAGAAGATCGTCTGCCGTTTGTTCCTGATTTAAGGCCAGCCCCATCAATTCAAGTGTCTGTTTGAAATCAAAGATTTCTTCCAGAAAAATGACAGGTGCGATGGCTGACAATTGTTGATAGAGCGTTTCGTGGCGGAATTTCGAGGCGATAATCAGGTCGGGTTTGAGCGCGACAAGACGTTCCAGGTTCGGTTGGGTTTCCAGCCCGACAATGTCGGTGTTCTTCAGCGCATCTCGGAGATAAGGATAAACGGGTTTGTTGACCCATGATTCAACGACGCCGACCGGAATAACCCCGAGTGCGACGGCCGTATCGGTTGCGCCCTGAAAAAGGGTGACGATCCTTTGGGGGGTGCCGGTTATCTTTGTTTCCCCCATGGAATGGTGGATGACGCGCGTTGTTTCAACGCTTTCCTGCTGTGCCAGAGCGGGTTGAAAAACAAGACAGCAGAAAACCGCCAAACCCGTCGCGATAAAAAGCGACGGGTTGGAGAAATACGTCTTTATCTTCCGGGGCTGCTTTGGCACTGCAAGACGGTAGATGGCGTTCCAGATGAAAGTAAATCCGGACAATTTGGTCATAACCTCGTCTCTCGTTCTTTCTTAAGGGTCAATATTCTGAAACGGGTTCTGCACCTTGCCTTTGCCCCAGGGCATGCTTCCCGGTCCGCCAGCGCGGGCAATGATTGGCCGAACAAGCTGCTTATAGGGCCAATATGGCGTATCGAACAGTTGTTCTGCAATCATTGTGCGATCTTCCTTGTCGAAACTCGCATTATCGAGCGCGTGGATAATCGCGCCTTTCATCTGTTTCCAGAATTCTGAAGCTTCGATGTCATAGATATTCGCAAGGGTTTCCGCGATGGCCCGCAGATTAACCTGTATGCCAAGCGTTTGCAGATAGAACAGAAGGTCTTCGGCGCGATCATGGTAAAGGGTGTTGGCATAGCCCTTTTTGATACGGTACTCGGGATCTGACAGGCCGTTGCGTTCCAGCCAGGGAACAAAAATGCGCAATGAGTCATGATCACGTAGCAACAATCCGTGCGCCTGACCATCCTTCCAGACCATCACTGCATTTTGCCCGTGAATTTCAGCCAGCATACCAATTTTGAACATACGGAAATTGATATCGAAGAAGGTCTCGCAGACTTCCCGGAAGAGAGTCAGGATGTTGTTTTCTGTCCTCGCCATATCGCGGTAATTCAGCCATTCGTCAAAGAAATGTACCCTGCTTCCGGGCAGCGGAGTTCCCAATGCTGCCATAGGGATCAGACGATACTGATCGTCTTCCAGAATTTCCGGATAGGTACGAACCATGGCAGACAAATGGCGGGGGCGTTCGTCAAACAGGCTTGTGCCTTCGGGGAAGTAAGCCCACCAACTGGTTTCGTCACAGACAAAAACGCGGCTTTCAAGTGCCGGATCAAGCTGCAAACCTTTACGTAGCAGGGCCTCGCTGAGGTTGCCGTTGATCATTTTGACCGCAGGCAGGTATCTGGAAGCTGCCAAAGAGAATATATGCATGGGCAGTTTCAGATAGTTTCGGTTCGGAGAAAGCGGGGCCATGGATCGCAGGGACGATGTGGCTTTTACCCTGTAACCCTGAAAATCCAGGATGTGGCAGGTGCCGTCCTGAAGTTCCTGGTCATAATGCGGCCTGATATAGTGATCAAGCTGCCAGGGATGAACAGGCAGGGCAATGTGGCTTTGAGACAGCCCTTTTTTCTCCATCTCTTTCTGGAGCGCGATGTTGCAATCAGGGGTAAGCAAGGAGTCAGCAATAGATTTGCTGCTGTTTTCAACACCTTCGCCCAGCATCAGGCTATCTGCCTTTATCGCAATCCAAACAAGGGAGATGTCCTTGTCGAATTCGGCCATGAACTCGGCATATTCCTCGTTTGACAATCCCATTTTTGCCTTGGCAACAGGATGATAGGGGCGATCACGCAGGGATGCCCATTGCTCCATGATCTGGAAAAAGTCCTGCGGGGTTTTTGAGAGAAGCCGGTTGGTATCGATCTGATATGATAATGACAGCGCCATCTGTTCTGTGCTGGTTTTTACCATTTCCGTAAAAACAGCGATCCCTTCGCGGCTGTCGGGGCTTTCGTCGATCAGTTTGCGACACACCAGATCAAGGAATGACAAGCATTCCAGATGATAAAATCCGTCTGCCGACTTACCAACCAGACGGCTGTTGCGCATGAGCTGGAAGGGATAAAGGACAGCTTTTTCAACGGCTGCGTAAACGCACAGGCCGTCAGGCGTTGTCCAGCGCCAGAGCATGCCGGAAGCGGGGGCCCTATCCAGACCAAGATATTGCAGAAGTTCGCCGGTTTCTTGTGTCTCTGGCAGATCGGAAAAGGCAATCAGATCGGATTTCTGGTGCTCAAAATATTCTTCTGCATGGAGGCCCTCAAAAAGGTCCTGGCAAATCAATCGATCTGCCTTGGTACGCTTGTCATTTATCGCGTTCATGGTGATTCTCCGCCCCTGCTTTTGTGGTCTGAAGCTTGTTTTGCAATGCGCGAAAGGCGATGCCCCGTTCTTCACCCAGAACGAATGTATGAACGCCTTTACGGATCCATTTTTCGTGTTCGTCGGGTTCGCGCGGTATGGCGCAGTACGGGATCGCAGCCCGGCTGCATTCACGTTGAAGATTATCCAGGCATTCCTGTATTTCCGGGTTTTTGATCTGCCAGGGCATCCCCATGGACTGGCTGAGGTCAGCTGCTCCTTCAAGGATCATGTCGAGCCCGTCGACGGCCAGAATGTCATGGATGTTCTCGAGCCCGGCCCTGCTCTCGATCATGGCAACGACCATGATCTCGCGATTGGCAAAGGTCATGTAATCAGCCAGGCTGCTTTTGCCGAAAGCACCGGGGCGACCGCCATTCAGGCTCCGTTTGCCATCGGGGTGATAGCGGGCCGCGCTAACGGCGGTTTTCACATCTTCTGCGCGTTCAACCATTGGAACCACTATGCCCTTGGCCCCGGCGTCAAGCACACGCAGGATCCCTTTCGGGTCCGTGTCGCCCACCCGTACCAAAACGGTGATCTGCAGGGCATCACCGGCACGGATCATGTTTTCAAGGGTTTCCGGATTGACCAGTACATGTTCGGTATCGATGATCACGAAATCGAAATCCGCCTCGGCTATCATTTCTATGGCAGTGGGCGAGGGGATTGAACAGAACAGGCCATAGGCGGGCTGCCCGGCCCGGATTGCCTTTTTCAATTGGTTTTCGGTCAGCATGGCGATGGCCTGTATGCGTAAAGGGGATTGGCGACATCCATGAAACGTGGTTCGCTGTCCCCAAACAGGCGGCGTTTGGTCAATTCTTCGACCTGAATGGTCGGAGCAAAGACGTCAAAGCATTGATAGCGTTCTGCGTGTTGGGGATTTTGTTCCTGATATTCCCGGATGACACTGGCGGTTGTTTCCCAGAACCATTGTTCTGCCAATCCATAATTGGCATCGAGGAAAATGCCGATCTCGGCGAGGCAGATGAAGAAAAATGCATCACAGGTGAAATCGCGAACGGCATTCAGGTCGTCAGTGATAATGAAGGAGTTCCTGTTCAGTCGCAGATGGCTGGCAGGTGCGGCATGCAGTTTCGGGGCCTTGTCGGGATGGGCAAGTGTATCCGGGCAATAGCGCACGCCATCGTGAAAATCCTTCAGGGCGATACGCACCGGCCAGCCGTCCTTGTGAATCAGAACAATATTCTGCCCATGGGATTCAAGTCCGACACCCTCTGCCAGTAACAAATGGATTATGGGACGAACGGCAACCCGGATTAGCTGGGCGCTCCATTCCTCTCGGCCGTGGGTTTGTATCCAGTCATCAATGATCGGTTTGCCATTGCGTTGTATGTGCGTAAGCCCGTTAAACGGTATGGCTGCCTCACCGGGGCGCAAATATTTCGCTATGCTTTCCCGCCAGACACTGCCTAAACCGCCATAGGCGATGGTGCGTCGGTGTTCGGGCAGGGTTTCGTAATCAAAGCTGACACCAAGGAATTCGCGCAGGATGACAAAATCCATTTCCCTGGCGCTTTTGTCATTGTCGATCAGATCTTGCAGCCAGTCGGTAATGACGGGGCCGTTTCTGACCGTGTGATTGGCCAGAATTCGGGTGCTTGATGTATTGGTAAGGTGCATTGCCACCTTGAGATAGGGGCGATCGGGGGCACTGATATTGGCCAATGTCCGAATGGATTGCTGTGCGTGATAGGCATCACTGCCGCGGCCAAGATAAATCAGAATACCGTCGCGTATTTCCCGGTGGAAGGTGGTGACAAGCTTTTTGTCCCACTGCCACGGATGGACCGGCAAAAGCCGGACATCGTCGAACGTCAGTTGGTTGTCATACAGAACAGTTCCGAAATGTTCAAAATCGGACGGGGCAAGCTGTTGCTGAATAACAGAGGCATATTCGTAACTGCCCGAAAGGCCGATATCGGCATGATCTTTCCGTATCGCTAGCCAGACAAGGTGAATGTCCTGACGGAATTCCGGTCCGTAGGCGGCATTGTCGGCCAGTGAAAAGCCAATCCGCGACTTGTAGCATGCATGATAGGAATGGGCGTCCATGATAAGCCCTTCCAGGGTATTGTAGTCATGCCTGAATGCCGATAAATCAGCCTGAACGGGCTGGCTCAGGGACTGAACATCCTTGATAAGGGTTTGTTCCAGTTCCTCGATAAATTGCGTCAGATTGACGGTGCCGGGAATGTGGCAAAGAACCTCGTCAATAAAGCCCGTCAGGCTGGCATCGGTGGTCTGTTGCGCGTCGGCAGACTGACGTCTGGCAATGCCGGACAATTTGATTTGCCCGAAGCTTTCCCTGCGCTGACCCTCAAACAGGTAGCCGACAGTTGCACCGCTGCGTGTCTGCCCTTCGATCAGAAAGAGGGTGCCGTTATCGGTTTCCTGCGTTTGGACAGGAACGATTTTCTCGAAAATCAGCGTTTGCACCAGTTGTTTGAGAACCCGCTGCTCGACACTGGCAAAGCAGTCCCGATTTTGTCTGCTGATCCAGGAATAGACGGTAGTGTCGCGGGTTTCTCTTTCTTGGGGAAAGGGGAGAGTGTTGACATTCATGGGCTCGTTTCCCGTTTGCAGTATTCATTTAAGGATGATCAGAGGTCAGGCCTGGGGGAGACTGGTGCCTGGACGAGCACCTTTGACGGCAGGCGACATGCCAAAGGTAGAAGACCTGCAATCAGTAGACCCGTTGCCAAAAAAACCTGACTGATGGCCGCCATTTCTTCCCGTGCGGCAGGGGCATGTGTCTGGCGGTGCCATTCAAGATAGGCGGATGCGATGACAATTCCGGCGGAAGACAGGATCCGTCTGGAAATGTTATTCATCGCAGCACCCTGCGTAAGGCGATTTTCCGGGATGGCATTAAGGCCTGCGGTCGTAACCGGCATGTAGGAAAGTCCAAGTCCGATGCCGCGCAGGACCATCAGGGCGAATATCCCCCACAAGGGAGTGTTCGCATCGCTTGCGCCCAGCAAAAATGCCGCAATGCAGGTGATGACAAGGCCGGTTGTGACGGTCAGCCTGGGGCCGTGCCAGTCAAGCCAGCGACCGCCAATATTGACAAAGATGCTGCCGGAAACGGCCGTGCACAGAAGTGCGGCTCCTGTCCATACGGGGCCATATCCCATCACGGTCTGAAGCTGCAACGGGATCAGGATGAGCGTTACGAACATACCGACCGATTGTATGGTCGTGATCACAATGCTGATCCGATAGCAGGGATAGGTGAACAGGCCGAGGTCAAGCAGGGGAGTCGGGCTTTTGCGTTCCGTTCTGATGAAGTAGGCAAATGCAAATACAGCAAGTATTGGCAGACCCCACATAGCCCAAACAGGAAGTATTTCTTCTGACAGAAGGTTCAGCCACATCATCGTCACGGCAATGGCCAGCGTGGCAGACAGAAACCCCCTGGTGTCAAAAGGCTGCCTGTCATTCGCATCCTGTCGGCCTTTCGGTAGGCCAATGAGAGCAACAACAAAGGCGCTTAATCCGAACGGGATGTTCATGATGAACAGGACCTGCCAGCTTGCCAGTTCCAGTGCCACCCCGCCGACAAAGGGCCCGACAGCCGGGGCCAGCATGACGGCAGTGCCCCAGATCCCGGTGATCCTGCCGCGTTTTTCTTTCTCATAGACGGAAAATATCAGGGGCAGCGACAGGGGGATCATCAATCCCCCTGCAATACCCTGAACTATTCGTGCCGCAATCACCCAGTTGATACCGGGGGCAAGCGCGCCAAGAGATGAGCCGCAAATGAACAGGCCAAGTCCGATCAAATACAGGCGCCGTTTGCCGTACCGGTTGCTCAGATAACCGGTAAGCGGCATCGTCAATCCCATCGCCATCATAAAGCCCGCAACGATCCAGCTTGCAAGCAGAGGGCCGGTGTCGAAAGTCTTCATGAATTCCGGCACGGCGGGGTTAAGCGCGCTGTTGTTCAGGCTGACCGTCAGGGTTCCCAGCAGCACCGATACCATCACCACCCGGGGAGGCAGGTTTTCAATCTTATTCTGCAACGTTAAGTGTCCGTTGTGCGCAGTTTTCGGCGATTGCGTCGCTGAAGATGCCGATGACTTCAAGCATTTCGGCAGTGCTGATGATCAGAGGCGGCAGGAACCGCAGAACGGCAGAATGGCGACCTCCGACCTCAAGGATAAGGCCGCGATCAAAGCAGGATTTTTGAACGGACCGGGCCAGCGACGGGTCTGCTTTCGGATAGCCCTGGGTGTCTGATGTGCGATCCTCGATCATCTCCACGCCCAGCATCAGGCCGCGCCCGCGGACATCGCCAATTTGCGGGAAGGCTGTCTGAAGGTTGCGAAGGGCGGTTTCAAGTTGCTGGCCGATACGCGCAGCATGCCCGGCAAGATCGTTTTCGCGAATGAAGCGCAACGTGTTTCTGCCTGCGGCCATGGCAAGCTGATTGCCGCGGAAGGTTCCGATATGTGCGCCGGACTGCCATTTATCGTATTTCTTGTGATAGGCGATGACAGATAATGGCAAACCGCCGCCGACAGCCTTGGACATCACAACGATATCGGGTGTGATGCCGGAATGCTCGAAGGCGAAGAGTTTTCCAGTGCGCCCGAAGCCGGTCTGAACCTCGTCAATGATCAGAAGAACGTCGTGTTCCAATGTGAGCTGGCGCAATTCTTTTAGCCAGTCATCCGGGGCAGGGATGGCACCACCTTCCCCCTGAACAGCTTCCAGAATAATGGCGGCCGGTTTGGTGACGCCGCTTTCCGGGTCGCTCAGGACAGAGCGGATGAAATTGAGACCGGCTTTTTCGCCAGCCTTTCCGCCGAGCCCGAAGGGGCAGCGATAATCATAGGGGTAAGGCATGAAATGGACATTTGGCACCAACCCTTCCAGTGCTCCCTTCTGGTGCAGGTTGCCGCTCAGGCTCATGGTTGCGTGGGTGCTGCCATGATATCCTCCCTGGAAAGACAGGATAGTACTGCGACCCGTCGCAATTTTTGCCAGCTTGATCGCCGCCTCGACACCGTCCGCCCCGGTCGGCCCGCAGAAATGTACGCGCGCATCGCGTGAGAAGTTTGCGGGCAGGCAAACGAGCAGTTCGTCAATGAACGCTTCTTTCGTGGCAGTTGTGATATCCAGGGTATGCAGCGGCACGTTGGCATCGATCATTTCCCGGATGGCATCGGTGACAACGGTATGATTATGCCCGAGTGCCAGCGTTCCTGCGCCGGCAAGACAGTCGATATATTCCTTGCCATCCATATCCGTTACGGTCAGCCCCTTTGCATGCCGGATGGCAAGAGGGAACCTTCGGGGATAGGTGCGTGCACCAGATTCACGGTTTGCCTGCTGCTGCAACAGATCGCTGTTGCGAACTTCTATTGCCGTGTAATCCCTCTGTGAGTTGACGGTTCCTGTCGCCTCTGATTGCGGCTCAGCCGGGATGAAATCGACAAGGGGTTTTGGGTGACACAGAAAATCGACATGCGAAATGTTAAAGCCATAGGCACCGGCCATTGGCAGAACCAGCAGACTGCCGACCTTTACGTTTTCCAGTTCCCGGTCCCGGCTTAGCACGTCCTTGGGCGTGCATAATTGCCCGGCAATGTCGAATATGCCAGACTGAGCAGCCCCATTTCCCGTGCGCGACAAGGCATCGGGGAAGTGAAGAACAGGATGATTATGGTTCTGGGCAGCGGGCAGTCTGAATTGATGGGTTCCGCCGCGGCATACAAGGAAACGACGGGCGTGGCTTTCCTTGATATCGAGAACCTCAATTCCGTAATAGCCGCAAAAGGCGGTGATGAACCGCCCCGGTTCCAGCCGGATTTGGGGCGGGTTTTCGGTTTTGCGCAAGCTGTCTTCAAGATGCCGGCAGAAGCCGGTCCAGTCGAATTGCCGGGCTTCGGTGTAATTGACGCCGATACCGCCACCGACATTGAGATGCGTCAGGGTGCCGGGATCGCGTGCCAGAGATTTCCATTCGGGCCATTTTTCCAGATAGAAATCGATCAGGGTCTGATGACGCCGGCTGTCTGTCTGATGAGACATCGCATGAATGTGGAACCCTTTCAGTCGAAGGTTCGGGCAGTTTTCCGCCAGTGCGATTACTTCGGGCAGTCTGGCTTCTTCGATGCCAAACGGGGTTGCGGTTCCGGCCATTGACAGCTTTGTCTGCATGTTTTCGGGCAAGGCCGGATTGATGCGGATCAGGATGTTCTGGGTTTTGCCGAGTTTGCGGGCGGCAGCATCCAGCAGGCCGAGTTCATGCATGCTTTCGACATGAATGAATTCCACGCCCTTTCTGATCGCGGATTCCATATCCGATATGAGTTTGCCCGGTCCGGAAAAGACGAAAGGCTTTGTCAGGCTGCAATTTGCGATACGGGCAATTTCCCCGCCCGAGGAAATTTCAAACCCGTCGACCAGTGGCGCAACGGTTTCGAGAATTTCCGTTTCGCTGTTGGCTTTGATGGCATAGTAAAGTTCCACCCCTTCGGGCAGTACCGACATGACCTGATTGACTTGGTTTTTCAGTGCCTCCAGGTCATAGACAAAGGCGGCAAGAGGATCGGGTGTATCTTTGGCCAGCGCTTTGAAACGGCTCAGCACGGCATCGCTGACGGTCCCGGACATATCTGTATTATTCATGCTCGCATTCCTCGCTGTGCCACGGTGCTTTCAATGTGACGTAACCGGCATTGCGATCTGCCTGGGCGGCCAGTCGCACTTTGAAGTTGGTTTTGCAGGCCACTTCGCCGCTGGTGATCAACTGATCAATCTCGGGGGTCGGGCCGGGAAGGTCGCGGGAAATCTGCTGAAGTTCGTGACGGACCTGCTGCCACATCATGTTTGCAAGTCCGGGGCTGTTTTCGCTTAGGGCCAGAATGGCCTCGCTCAGATTATTGACAAAAAGGCAGTAGCTGATGCGCCGCCATCCGGCCTGTCGGCTGTATTCCATGGATTGGCGGACAGCGGGGTGAACGGTTGCGTCAATATGCGCGATCCCCTTGTCCGAGGTCAGCTTGACCCCCTCGTAATCACGTAGAAGCAGTCTGGCTACATGTCCATCCTGATGGACGATGACCGTATTTTGCAGATGCGGCTCCATGACGATGCCGTGATTGTAGAACAGGAACAGAACCGGCTTCAGGAGTGCTTTCAGATAGCTTTTGAACCATTCGAGTTTGGCGCGGTCGTTCTGGTCAAGCTTCCAGCGGGCAAAGTAACGGGCGCAATTGGATTGCAGGTCAAGATCGCGGGCAAACAGGGTGGCGGCGATCACGCATTGTTCGGCACCTTCGGTCTTGCAGAAGTTCCGGCGCAGGATTGCCCCGGTCTGTTCCCGAAACCAGATGTCATCTTCGGGATCGGCACCTTTGGGGCTCCAGCTAATGGTGGCGGGTTCTTCGATAAGGTTGAGGTCCCCTGTGGATGACGGGGCGGTGTGGGTCAGTTCGCGAAGAAGACGGTTGATCCTGATCGTGCTTTCGAGTTCGTACCACGCATTTTTGCGAACGCAGTTTGTAATGCGGATATTCAAGGAACCCTTGATGAAATAGTCGTGCCCTTCGATATACATCGTCCGGATCGAGGCGGTGGGGCGGGCATGAAACCCTGTTTCACCAAGATCGCGGATCATGCCTGTCCGTAAAAGGTGCTTGACGCGTGGGTCTCCAAGAAAAAGCCTGGCCTGCACCGGATGCAGGGAAATCCGTGCATATCCCGGCGGGCAGTTGTGCTGATCGGCGATGCCGTCCAGAACGGCCGAAGGGCTGGCTTCATCGGTTCGGATATTCAGCCCTGATGACGGGACCTCAAGCACATGCATCCGTACCTTTGGGGAAAATTCCGGGGAGTAACGGGCAACCGGTGCGTTATCGGGCCAAAGCCGTGCTTTCGGGGCCGGGTGGGACGGATGACCGAACCATAAATTCTGTTCGCTCGCGATATAGTCGCGGAAGGGATCGGGTTTTACGGTTTCGGCATGCAGGGCGATTTCTTCGCTTAGTGTGATGCTGGACTGGATCTGCTTTAACAGCTCGCCATTGACCGGTGTCTCTGGCGCGGCACAGCTTGACAGAAGGCGGGCGGCAAGCAGTTCCGGATCAAGCTGTTTCCATCGCCCGCCGGGCAGTTTGCCGTAGATATGCGACAGATAATACTGACTTCCCATGCCTGATTTCCGGTCAACAAGCACAAAGAACTCGGACTGATCGGGCATGAAAACATGCATCGGAACAATGTGACCGGAAGCATGCGTAATCTCGACCGGAAGACGATCACGATCTTTGGGCCATTGATAGCGGATCAGCCCCTGGGGCAGGGCAAATTCCTTGACCAGACAATTGAAAAGCGCGTGCGCAGGTGCCGATTGTGCCAGCGTTGAGGGTCTTGCGCCGGATTTTGACAGGGGCGGTTGCGGATTTTGTGCTTCTTCTTTTGGGATCGTGTTTCCAGCCATGGTCTATGTCCTTGTTTCTATTTTTTTTAATAGAAATTCGTAGCCTGTTGTCGTTGGCCAGGGGCATGTCCCTGCTTGATCTTCTTCTGCAAGCTGCAGTGACGTCTGATACTTTACGTTGTTCTGATGTTCTGCGGCTCACTCATTGCGGGCACGTTATTAATATTGATAATGATTGTCAATTGCGAAATGAGGGCGGGGAAAATTTTCACAAAACCGATATTTTCGCAGATGAAGAAGCGCCTGCCGGGAAGGGCAGAGGAGGGGAGCTGGCCTGAAACCGGCAGGCCTCTCCGGCGCGGACTGCGTGATGCCGCATCCTCCTTCTTATTCGATTTTTTTGAGAAAGTTCTTGATTTGTTCTTTTGTTTATGGCATAAGAGAAAAATCAACGGGAGAAATGCACCCGGACCAAAACCCGCAAAGCCAGATGCGCTTTGCGGGTTTTTGCGTTTGGGGCCAGACCAGAGAGGTCATCAGGGTGCAGGGACAAAGACACAGACAGGGATGGGGATGCAGACCGGCGGCAAAGAAACAGGCAGGGCGGCGGGGTAATCCGCAGGATATGGGGCGGCGGATGGCGGAGCCATTACGGCGGCAATCTGCACGAGGATTAAGAGGACTAACCCGATCATTTGTCATGACGGGAGAGGTGCGTCTTGTTGAGGAGGGATAAGTTAAATCTGCCGGGAGCGGCAGCGATGGCAGCAGCGGGCAGCAGTGAGCTATGGCCCGACGATGGTGGACCAATGGGACCCGTGCGCCCGAAGTTTGTCCGGGCTTAAGTCGTGGCGGGGAAGTCCGGTTTTGGGTGGGGTAATGGCCATCGGTTTTTCAACCTCCAGGAGCTAGAACGGCAAGTGCGGGCATCAATTGTAATTGTAGCCTCCTCACCTTTTTGCCAGAATATTGTCTGGTTTAATACAACCTCTGGGGTTGTGGTGGGGAAGGTAAATGGTTGACGACATCGAAAAACCCGAGATGCCAAAGGGTGGGGGCAAGAAAGCAAAAGTAGCCAGAGGCGCGTTACAGGCTGTTGGCGGAGCGGTGCCCTTAGTTGGTGGGTTGGTGTCGGCGGTAGCTGGTGCATGGTCAGAACATGAGCAAGAGCAGGTAAATCGCTTCTTTGACCATTGGATTAGGATGCTACATGACGAGTTAAAAGAGAAAGAGGAAACGATCATCGAGATTATGGCTCGGCTTGACATGCAAGACGAGGAGGTAATCAAACGCGTCGAAAGTCCAGAATATCAGTCGCTATTGAAAAAAGCATTCCGAGATTGGGCCGGTGCTGAGAGCAACGATAAAAGAGTTCTCATTCGGAATATTCTGACAAACGCGGCACAAACTTCCATCTCAAGTGATGACGTAATCAAAATGTATTTGGATTGGCTGGAAAAATATTCGTTGATGCATTTTCAAGTGATTTCAGCGATCTATAGTCAGCCTGGTATAACGCGTGGTGGTATGTGGAGAAGCATCGGGAAAGGAGATGTTCGAGAAGACTCTGCGGACGCGGACTTGTTTAAGCTATTAATTCGAGACTTAAGCACGGGCGGTATAATTCGACAGCACCGCGAAACCGACTACTACGGTAATTCTATAGCAAAAAGGCCTCAACGAAGGCCAAAAGGAAATGGCCCCAAGCCCGCAGTTTCTGCGTTTGATGATGTTGAAGAATATGAGCTTACAGACCTCGGCAAACAGTTTGTCCACTACGCGATGACAGAGCAAACAGTTAAGATTGACTTTGATCAAAGTGACTGACGCCAACTGTGTCGATCTTCGTCGCTAACTTGATGCCTGCCATGTGGTGCTCGGATTAGGGTAGGGGAAATTGATCAAAATCGTCAGTCCGGGCTGCGACACCACATCCTCCCTCCATGCGCAATGGTACTCTCCATTCGTCGTATTCGTTCAGTCCATATCCTCCGGGTTTTGCTAGTCTTCGTGATTGCAATCATAGGATGGTTTTTGTCCTCCGTTTTCCGGGCAGGAGCCTGCTGATTGGAATGGAAGGCCGGGAAGTAATTCCGGCGTCATATAATCGGAGGAGGAAGCAGATGAGCAGCAACAGAGGTGTGGTGTATGTCGGGCCCGGCAAGGTCGAGGTCAGGAATATTGCCGATCCGGTGATGGCATCGCCCAATGGCCGGAAGCTTGACCATGCCGTCATTCTGAAAGTGATCAGTACCAACATTTGCGGATCGGACCAGCATATGGTGCGCGGCCGCACGACCGCAGAGCCGGGGTTGGTTCTGGGGCATGAAATTACCGGCGAGATCATCGAGAAGGGCAGCGACGTCGAGCAGCTTGAGATCGGCGATATCGTATCGGTCCCGTTCAATGTTGCCTGCGGGCGGTGCCGGTGCTGCAAGTCGCAGGATACCGGTGTGTGCCTGACGGTGAACCCGGCGCGTGCGGGTGGGGCCTATGGCTATGTCGATATGGGCGGCTGGATCGGCGGGCAGGCGCGTTATGTCATGGTGCCGTATGCCGATTTCAACCTTTTGAAATTCCCCGACCGTGAGCAGGCGATGGATAAAATCCGTGACCTGACGATGCTGTCCGACATTCTGCCGACCGGGTTCCACGGTGCGGTGCAGGCCGGTGTTGGTGTCGGGTCCATCGTTTATGTTGCCGGTGCCGGGCCGGTCGGGATGGCAGCCGCCGCGTCGGCACGTATCCTGGGGGCCGCCGTTGTGATGGTCGGTGATTTCAACAAGGAACGTCTGGCGCATGCATCGAAGATGGGCTTTGAGGCGGTCGATCTGTCGCAAAGTGACCGTCTGGGCGAAATGATTGCCGAAATCACCGGAAACCCGGAAGTAGACAGCGCCATCGATGCGGTCGGGTTTGAAGCCCGCGGGCATACGGGTGGCGAACAGCCGGCGATTGTGTTGAACCAGATGATGGAAATCACGCGCGCGGCCGGTTCCATCGGCATTCCGGGGCTTTATGTGACCGAAGATCCCGGTGCGGTCGATGATGCGGCCAAGCAGGGCAGTCTGTCGCTTCGGTTCGGGCTTGGCTGGGCCAAGGCGCAGTCGTTCCATACCGGGCAGACGCCGGTGATCAAATATAACCGGCAACTGATGCAGGCGATCCTGCATGACCGCCTGAAGATCGCCGATATCGTCAATGCGCAGGTGATCTCGCTTGATGATGCGGCGAAGGGTTATGAAAGCTTTGATCAGGGGGCGGCCAAGAAATTCGTGCTTGATCCGCATGATGTTCTGGCGAAGGCGAGCTAGTCGCGAGGCTTGGACTTAACCCGAGCCAGAAACGAAAAACGGGAGCCAGCAGTGGCTCCCGTTCTTTTTTATCCGCGATGTTGATTGTTAGCTGCGCGGTTTGAGGTTTTCCGGGTCGTAAAGCGGCTTGTAACCGATGCCGACGACTTCGACCGGGTAAATCTCGTCAAAATAGGAGACGGTCAGTTTGCGGCCTTCCTGGCAATAATCCCACGGCAGATAGGCGAGTGCTATGTTTTTGCCGATGCTGGGGCCAAACGCGATGGAGGTCGTGTAGGAGCGACGGCCAAGTTCATCAATCAGGGTTTTGCCGGTGTCCGGGTCCATGACCGGCAGATTGCCGACCGGGTAGCGCGCCACCCCATTGGCATCCTTGTTGTCGGTCATGACAAGGGTGCAGAGCATGGCCGGTTGATGATCGCGTTCGCGATATTCGACATGCTTTGCCTTGCCACGGAAATCGGCCTCTTTGACCTTTGGGCGGGCAAGGGCGGCTTCGATCAGGTTATATTGCGTATGCAGATCGGCGTTTTGCAGGCGCAGTGATTTTTCCAGACGGCGCGAGTTGGCGTAGGTTTCAACACCAACCGCCATCACGCCAATACCGCGCAGCGCATCCCAGACGGCAAGACCGTCTTCGTAGCGCATATGAAGCTCCCACCCCTGTTCGCCGACATAGGAAATGCGAAACGCGGTGACGGTTTTGCCCGCAATGCTGATCTGGCGGATGGCGGCAAACGGGAAGTTTTCGATATCGAGTTCTTCGGGGGCGGCAACAACCTTTTTAAGGTTTTCACGGGCGTTCGGGCCCCAGATACCAATCGTGGTGAATTTTTCGGTGACGTCGGTAATGGTGACGTCCCAGCCCTTGTCCTGTGCCATGCGGCGCATATAGATCAGGTCACGCGGGCCGGCATCCGCCCCATTGACCAGACGGCAGCGGTCGGCCATGCGGAAAACGGTAAAGTCGGCACGCACCATGCCCTCGTCATCAAGCATGTGGGTATAGATACCCTTGCCGATATTGGCATCCCCGCCGATTTTGGCGGCACAGAGCCATTCCATGAGTTCGACATGATCCGGGCCTTCGATATCGGTCATGTGGAAGTGCGACAGGTTGATGATGCCGCAATCGTCACTCATGGCGAGCTGTTCGGCGTTGGAAACGCGCCAGAAATGGCGGGTATCCCATTCATTTTCACGCACCGGCACCCGGTCGGCGTATTTTTCCAGCAGATGTTCGTTGGCGGCGTAACCGTGCGCGCGTTCCCAACCGCCCAGTTCCATGAAATAGCCGCCAAGTTCGACTTCGCGTTCATAGAAGGGGGAGCGGCGGATGCCGCGGGCTTTTGAAAATGGCTCGCGCGGGTGGACGGGCGGGTTATAGATCTTTTTCGCGGTTTCCCAGCAGCGGTCGTAAATGTATTTCTCGTCGAGCTGGAATTCATTGAAGCGGGCGAAATCAATCGCATGGTGATCGACATGGGTGCGGCCATGGGTCATCCAGTCGGCAATCAGTTTGCCCATGCCGGGCCCGTCCTTGATCCAGATGCCGACCGCATACCAAAGGCCGCGCAGCTTCTGGCTTTCGCCCATCGAAGGGCCGCCATCAGCCGAGGTTTGCAAAAGACCGTTGAAGGAATGGCTTTCGTTAAAGCCAAGTTCGGTCAGGATCGGGGTCAGTTCCATGGCACGTTCAAGCGGCTCGATCACGTCTTCGAGTTCAAGATCGCGCTGGGACGGGGACAGGCGGGCCTGATCCTTTTCAAGGATTTCGCGCGGATGGACCAGACGCGGGTTTTCTTCGTAGTAGTAGCCCCATTCGATCTGGCCGCCCTCGGTGCTTTTGGGATCGCCGGTATCGCGCATATAGGCGGAATTCCCCTGATCGCGCAGAAGCGGCATGCCGATTTCAACACCGGTTCCGGCAAATTCGTTATAGGGCCCAAAGAAGGTCAGCGGATGGTCAACCGGCATCACCGGCAGGTCTTCGCCGGCCATTTCGGCAATCAGGCGGCCCCAAAGCCCGGCACAGACGACGACATAATCGGCATGGATCGTGCCGCGTTCGGTTTTGACCCCGATGATGCGGCCATTTTCGGTGATCAGTTCAAGGGCGGAGGTGTTGGCAAAGATTTTGAGCTTGTCACTTGCGACACCCTGATCGATCAGCTTGCCGGCGACGGTTTGCGAGCGCGGGATGACAAGGCCAGCATCCGGGTCCCACATCGCACCCTGAATCTGGTCTTCTTCGAGAAGGGGGAATTTTTCCTTGGCCTCGGACGCGCTGATGATTTTGACATTGGTGCCAAACGCCTTGCCGGAATCAACGCGGCGTTTGAGTTCGGCCATGCGGGCATCATCGCCAACGCGGGCAACCTCGATCCCGCCGATGCGGGCGTAATGGCCCATCTTTTCGTAGAAATCGATGGAATACATCGTTGTCCAGCAGGACAGCAGATCATGGCTTGTCGCAAAGCAGAAATCCGACGCATGCGCGGTCGAGCCGATATCGGTCGGGATGCCGGATTTGTCGATGCCGACAATATCGTCCCAGCCATTTTCGATCAGATGGTGGGATACCGATGCACCCACAATACCGCCGACGCCGACGATAACGACTTTTGCCCTGTTCGGAAATGCGGCCATTTCTCTCTTTCCTTCTTATTGCGATGGTTATCTTGTGTCGGCGGAGGCGGAATTCTGGCGGTATTATTGGGTGAAAACCACGGTACGGTTTTTGTTCAGCATCACGCGGCCTTCGAGGTGATATTTGACGCCACGGGCCAGAACGCGGGCTTCGATATCGCGCCCGGTGGCTACGAAATCATCGGCCGACATGGCGTGGCTGACGCGTTCTGTTTCCTGTTCGATGATCGGGCCTTCGTCGAGGTCTGGCGTGACATAGTGCGCGGTCGCCCCGATCAGTTTCACCCCGCGTTCATAGGCCTGATGATAGGGTTTAGCGCCTTTGAAGGACGGCAGGAACGAGTGGTGAATATTGATGATCATGCCATAAAACTGGCTTGAAAGATCGTTGGTCAGGACCTGCATATAGCGGGCAAGGACGACCAGTTCGGATTTGGTTTCCTTGATCAGATCGGCAAGTTTGGCTTCCTGTTCGATCTTGTTTTCCTTGTTCACCGGCCAGTAATGGAAGGGGATGCCTTCCTGATCGGCGATTTTGCGCGCGTCTTCGTGGTTCGAGACGATGGCGGCGACTTCGGCATCAAGCCAGCCGACCTTGATCTGATACAGCAGATGCAGCATCGCGTGATCGAATTTGGAGACCATGATGATGATCTTGGGACGGCGGGACAGATCATCGATCTTGAGCTTCATATTGAAACGGTCAACCGCCGGGTTCAGCATCAGTTCGATTTCGGCCTTGCTGACATTTTCCGGCGTGCTGGTGGCGATGCGCAAAAAGAACTGGTTGGTCTGACGGTCCCAGAACTGGTTGGATTCAATGATATTCGCCCCGCGCGATGCCAGGGCAGAGGCGACGGTTGCGACAATGCCCGGCTGGTCGTCACAGGCGATACGCAGGGTATAGGAATGTTCGCTCACTGGATGTGCTCCGTTTCAAAGGGGTGTTTGGCGTGTCAGAGCTGACGCTCCAGTTCGGGAAGAATGTCGAACAGATCACCCACAATGCCATAATCCGCGACCTGGAAGATCGGTGCATCTTCGTCGGTATTGATCGCCACGATGATTTTGGAATCCTTCATGCCCGCAAGGTGCTGAATGGCGCCCGAAATGCCACATGCGATGTAAAGATCGGGGGCGACCACCTTGCCGGTCTGTCCGACCTGCAAATCATTTGACGCATAACCGGCATCCACGGCGGCACGGGATGCGCCGATGGCAGCACCAAGTTTATCGGCAACCGGTGTCATGACTTCCTGGAACCTTTCGGCGGAACCAAGGGCACGGCCGCCCGATACGATGATCTTGGCGGAACCGAGTTCCGGGCGATCATTTTTCGACAGGATGTTTTCAAGGAAGGTTGAAAGACCGGTGCCATCCGATCCGGCATCGATGGTTTTGATCGGGGCCGGGGCGTTGTCGCCAGTGGCGGCGGCGAAGCTTGTGGTGCGGATCGTAAGGATCCTTGTCGCATCGGTCGTCTGCACGGTTTCAATCGCATTTCCGGCATAGATCGGGCGTTTGAAGGTATCGGGCGATACGACTTCGATCACGTCGGAAACCTGCATGACATCGAGAAGGGCGGCGACACGGGGCAATACGTTTTTGCCCGTGGTGGTGGCTGGCGCGAGGATGGTGTCGTAATCGCCTGAAAGATTGACGATCAGGGCGGCGGTCGGTTCGGCAAGACGGTGTTCAAGGGTGTCGCCTTCGGCAAGGATCACATTGCGCACGCCCGAGAGTTTTGCCGCCGCATCGGCCACCGAACCGGCATTTTTACCGGCGATCAGAATGTCGATATCGCCACCGATCAGGGATGCGGCGCTGAGCGCTTTGGCGGTCTGATCGGACAGGGATTGATTGTCATGTTCTGCAAAAAGAAGAATGGCCATTTTTATCTCCGCCCGGTTTAGATGACGCCTGCTTCGGCTTTAAGCTTTTCAATCAGATCGGTTACACCCGCGACCTTGATCCCGGCGGTGCGACCGGCGGGTTCTTCGACCCGGATCACGCGCAGACGCGGGGAAACGGTGACGCCGAAATCATCGGGCGTTCTGGTTTCCAGCGGCTTTTTCTTGGCCTTCATGATGTTGGGAAGCGACGCATAGCGCGGCTCGTTCAGGCGAAGATCGGCAGTCACAATGGCGGGCAGGGTGACTTCGATGGCCTGAAGGCCGCCATCAACCTCGCGGGTGACTTTGGCGGTGGTATCGCCAAGATCAAGTTCGGAGGCAAAGGTTGCCTGCGACCAGCCGAGCAGGGCGGAAAGCATCTGCCCGGTCTGATTGGCGTCATCGTCAATCGCCTGTTTGCCAAGGATGACGAGGTTTGGATTTTCGTCCGCGACAACGCCTTTGAGCAGTTTGGCGACAGATAGCGGTTCGATGGGGCCATCGACCGTAATCAGGATGGCGCGATCCGCCCCCATGGCCAATGCCGTGCGCAGGGTTTCCTGCGCCTGTGCCGGGCCGATGGAAACGGCGACGACTTCGTTCGCCTTGCCGGCCTCTTTCAGGCGCACGGCTTCCTCGACGGCAATTTCATCGAACGGGTTCATCGACATTTTGACATTGGCAAGATCAACGCCAGTGCCGTCTGCCTTGACGCGGATTTTGACGTTGTAATCGACAACCCGCTTTACAGGTACGAGAACCTTCATCTTTGTCCTTCCTGATATCATCCCGGTTCCGGGTCTTTGCCCGCTTTATCGGGTGCCGCGAAATCGCATTATTGGTATTGTTAAAAAATAGCTTGGTGAATTTTTGCGCCGGAAAATAGAATGTTTGCGTCAAAGCGGGATTATCGCTACGACAAAGACAGCAACCTTGTCCGTATCGGAGGGTCTAGGGCCATGTATTCCGGATCTCAGAACGCTAATGCGGGGCGTCTTGCGAACGCTTCTGGTGCGGGCAAGTCGGGCCAGGAAAAGCCGCGTCTTTCGGTCGGGTTCATTCTGGCGAAGCGTTTTACGTTGTGTGCCTTTGCCAATTTTGTCGATGTGCTCAGACTGGCGGCTGATGAAGGGGATCGTAGCCGACCGATCCTGTGCAACTGGACGGTTGTTTCCGACACCATGGACCCGGTGCCATCAAGCAGCGGCATTATCGTTCAGCCCAAGGAACGGTTGGGCGACCCACGGCGGTTCAATTATATCGTTGTCGTCGGCGGGCTTATGGAAGAAACGCCCAATCTTGGATCGGCCTATCACAAGTTTTTGCACGAGGCGGCGGAGGCCGGTATTCCGCTTGTCGGGATATGCACGGGCGCGTTCCTGTTGCACCGGGCCGGGTTGCTTGACGGGTATCGCTGTTGCGTTAGCTGGTTCCATCATTCCGATTTCATCGAACAGTTCGAAGGACTTGATCCGGTTGCCGATCAGATTTTTGTCGTCGACCGGGATCGGTTGACCTGTTCGGGCGGGGTCAGTTCGGCGCATCTGGCAGCCCATCTGGTGGACAAGCATGTCGGGCGGGCACAGGCCAGCAAAAGCCTGCATATCATGATCATTGATGATGCGTTGCAGGCGGAAAAGCCGCAGCCGGGTATTCCGCTTGATCTGAAAACGCAGGACCCGATCGTGCAGCGGGCGTTGCTGATCATGCAGCAGAATATCGACACGCCGATTTCGGTTCAGGAAATCGCGCGCCGGATGGGCAACAGCAAGCGCCAGATTGAACGCCATTTCAGGCTTTCGCTTGATACATCGCCACAGGTGGCGTTCCTCAATATCCGGCTTGATATGGCCCATCACCTGATGGAGAAAAGCCAGAAGTCGGTGGCACAGGTGGCGGTGGATTGCGGATTTTGTGATTCTTCGCATCTCAGCCGGATGTTCCGGCGCCGCTATGGCTGCACGCCACAGGAATTGCGCCGCCCGGTAACGGATGCGGTATCTGATCCGGTGCCGGTTCTGGAAGACGCGTAACTCTGCCTTCATGTCGAAGCTAACATGAAAACGCCGCCCGAAGATTATCCCTTCGGGCGGCGTTTTTCAATGGTCAAAGACGGTTATCAGCGCGGTTCGCTGGCAAGTCCGCGCCAGATGGCAACGCACATCACAAGCAGAACCACGGTAAATGGCAGACCCGTTGAAATCACCATCGATTGCAGTGATTTCAGACCACCCGCCGAAAGCAGCAGGACGATTGCGACCAGGCCTTCGAACACGCACCAGAAGACGCGCTGCGGCAGGGGGGCATCGACCTTGCCACCGGCTGCAATCGTATCAATGACCAGCGACCCGGAATCCGAGGACGTGACAAAGAAAACAATCACAAGCACGATCCCGATAAAGGACGTGATCGATGCCAGCGGCAGGGCATCAAGCATGGTGAAGAGCTGCACGGGAAGGTCGGCTTCCTGAACCGCGGTGTAGCCGTCGCGAACGACCTGGCTGATGGCGGAACCGCCAAAGATCGACATCCAGAGCACGCAGACCAGCGACGGGATCAGCAGAACGCTGATGATGAATTCACGCACGGTACGGCCACGGCTGACACGGGCGATGAACATGCCGACAAACGGTGACCAGGAAATCCACCATGCCCAGTAGAACGATGTCCAGCCCTGCATGAAGTTGACATCGTCGCGGCCGACCGGGCTTGAAAGTGCCGGAAGGTATTGAAGATATGCGCCAAGGAAGTCAAAGACATCGGTCACCAGAAGCAGGGTCGGCCCGGCGACAAGCACGAACATGAGCAGCAGGAAGGCAATCCCCATATTGATTTCGGATAACAGCTTGACGCCTGATTCAAGGCCGCGAACGACCGAGAAAAGGGCGATCGAGGTGATGCCGACAATCAGGATAACCTGCCATGTAGTATCAATCGGCATCCCGAACAGCTTGTTAAAGCCGGAGTTTGCCTGAACCGCACCAAGACCAAGCGAGGTGGCAAGACCGAAAAGGGTCGCAAAAACAGCAAGAATATCAATGATGTGCCCCGGCCATCCCCAGACGCGTTCACCGAAGATCGGATAGAAGGCGGAACGGATGGTCAGCGGCAGACCCTTGTTATAGCTAAACAGGGCAAGGCTGAGGGCGACGATGGCATAGATTGCCCACGGGTGAAGGGCCCAGTGGAAAATCGAGGCCGCCATGCCCAGACGAATGGCTTCTTCCTGACTGGCGGCGGCACCAAGCGGTGCCCAGTCGCTGCGGATGCCATCCGCACCGACAGCAGTGCCACCCAGCGATGATGAAAAGTGGCTTAGCGGTTCGGAAACACCATAGAACATAAGCCCGATCCCCATGCCCGCGGCGAACAGCATGGAGAACCAGCTTAGATAGCTGAAATCAGGTGTTGCGTCCTTTCCGCCAAGCCGGACCTTGCCATAGGGGCTAACGACGACGACAAGGCAAAGGATCACGAAAATATCGGCAGCGCCGATGAAGAACCAGTCGAAGCCCTGGGTTACTTCGGAAAACAACAGGCTGAAAACAGAGTTCGCCTGATCTGGCATCAACAGTGTGTAGGCAACGAACGCGATAACGGTCAGGGCCGAGACGGCAAAGACGGGGTTGTGAATGTCGAACCCGATGGGGCCGAGCTTGCCCTCTATATTATCCTGACCGAGATTGTAGTCTGTATCGATTTGGCCTTCTGGCGGCGTTTCTTCCGCCGCTGTTTTTACGTCACTCATGAAGCATTCTCCTGTTATGAACCTGCGAAAAAATTCCGTCAGGAGAGATCCTTTTGCTGGACCCTTCTTGTGATTTTGAATCAAAGGTGCCACGCACGCCAAAAGGCGAGCTCGTTCAGAACAGTCTTAACGTGCGGGGCGTAAGGCAGAGGTCTAGAGTTCGACCTCGATGTCCGACAAAGGTGTCGAACAACAAATCAGGACTTTGCCCTGATCTATTTCGCGCTGGCGGATACCGCCACCGTGCTGCATATCGACTTCACCGGAAATCAGTTTTGACTTGCAGGTGCCGCAGATGCCGCGCTGGCAGGAGGACATTGGCAATATCCCCGCCTCGCGGGCCGCTGACAGAACCGTCATGCCCGGACCACATTCGACAACGTGGCCGGTTTTGGTGAAGCTCACCCGGAAAGTCTGGCCGCTTATTTCCGGGGCTGCGACAGGATCTTCATCAAATGTTCCGGCGGTTTCCGCGCCGAAGTCGAAGCTTTCCTCGTAATATTTCTCCATGTCGAAACCGGTATCGCGCAACATGTTGCGGACACCTTCCATGAAGGGGGCCGGGCCGCAGCAGAACACCTTGCGGTCCTTGAAATCGGGCAGCATCAACGACAGCATCTGAATGTTGAAGCGGCCGGTATAGCCGGTCCAACTGTGATGGGCGGCGGCGGTGCTGCAGGTGAAGGCAATTCGAAGGCCTGGGTTCTGGGCGGCGAGAAGCGAGAGTTCATCGCGGAAAATGATGTCCGCCGGGGTGCGTGCCGCGTGTACGAAACACAGATCGGACGGTTCGGACAGATCACAGGCGGTGCGGGTCATCGACATCATCGGGGTGATGCCGCTGCCAGCCGAGATGAACAGAAGCTTTTCCTCGCCGGTGGCATCGGTGGTGAATTCACCGAACGGGCCGGAGACATTCACTTCCTTGCCCGGCATCATATAGTCATGCAGCCAGTTCGACCCCGGACCGCCGGGCACACGTTTGACCGTGATTTCGATCCGGTAGGGGCGGGCAGCCGACCCCGAAATCGTGTAACTGCGCGTGACCATGCCTTCGACGGGCAGTTCAAACGTCATGTACTGGCCCGGATAGAAGCGGAATGCGCGCGGTTCGCGGGCCGAAAAGACGAATGTTTTTACGTCATGGGTTTCCTGTCGCACCTGCCGGCAGACCAGAACGTCATCCTGTTCCGGGTCCCAAAGCGGGATGCGGGTGGCCTCGGTAAAGTTTTCATCGTCGCCGGACGGGGCGGCTTGGCCGGTGGCCGGTGGATTGGTCTGCGTCATCATTTGGTGGCCGCCCCGGATTTGCCTTTGGCCAGATGCTGTTTCATCCGTGCGATATACCAGTCACAGAAGGCTTCGACATGCGGTTCGGTAAAGCTTGAATAGGGGCCGGGTTCGTAGGATGGCTGTTCACTGCCAAGCTGGGCAAGACGGACCAGATCGGCGTCCTGCTGGTTGGTCATTTTCCAGACCTGGGTCAGGTTATCGAGATTGTAATCTTCGCCTTCGATGGCATCCTTGTGGACAAGCCAGGTTGTGCGCACCAGCGTGCGGTCGGCTGAAAGCGGCAGGACCGAGAAGGTGACGATATGGTCACTCATGAAATGGTGCCATGAATTCGGATGCGTCCAGAAGCTGAGTCCGCCAAGCTTCGGATCGGTGAATTTGCCAAGCAGCTTTTTGGAGGCGACCTTGGTGTCTAGCGTCTGGGATTCTCCTTCCCACATCAGAGGCAGGCGCATAGTGCGGAAGCCGGTGACATCGGAAAGGTGATCTTCTTCTGCGGATGGCAGGCCGCAGGATTCCCAGCGTTTATGGTCGTTTTCAACCGCGTTGGTATATTTCTTGACGTCTTCGGACCGGCGTTCGTCCATTTCATCAGGGGAAAAGCCAAAGCCGAATTCGGAAAGCGGTACGGTCAATTGCGGATGGTTGGCTTCGCAGTGATAGCATTCGCGGTTGTTTTCCATCGTCAGCTTCCAGTTGCCTTCCTCGATCAGGTCGGAGGTGAAGGCAACCTTGCAATTGGCGATGTCGTGCGGCGCGATATAGGGCGTCATCACGCGGGCCATTTCATCGATATCTTTGGGCGCTTCATCGGCAAGGCAGATGAAAATCAGCCCGGCGATGGAACGGATATGGACGGCCTTTAGCCCGTGGCAGCTTTTATCGAAGCCAGCGCCCATATGTTCGGCCAGAATCAGGTCGCCGTCTTCGTTATAGGTCCAGCCGTGATAACGGCACACGATATTGCCGATGGTGGTGGCCCGTTCGTCGATCAGCTTTGCCCCGCGGTGGCGGCACACATTGTGAAAGGCACGGATTTCCATATCGTCGCCGCGCAGAAGCAGGATGGAGGCGCGACCAACCTCGACCGTGATGCAGTCGCCGGGTTCGGGCAGTTCCGGTTCGACCGCGACGAAAATCCAGTGCTGATTGAAGATCGCCTCGACATCAAGCTTGAGGATTTCCGGGGCGTTATAAAATGGCGCTTCGAGGCTTTTGCCTTTTTCGCGGCGCGACACGAGATCTTGTATGTCAGAAGAAAAGCGCATGATCAGATACCTCGGCGTCTAAGCGGTACCACGAAGAGAGGACTTTGTCGGTCCTTGCGGAATTATAGGATGATGGACCTCTGTCGGGTGCAAGGAAACAAGATGCTGCGACTTTCATCGGGCTTCTTGCGCGATTGCCAGCCGGTTTCGGGCTTTGGTCACGGAAGCAGCCAGAGGAAAGAAAATCGCACGGCATTCGGTCCCGTGGGCACATCCCGGCATAACCCGCACTGTCAATTACAGGGGGGGTGATACGGGCAAGACAGGTCCCTGCATGAGGGTTGCCAGTCTCGTGCATGGCACGGGTTATCAATTGCACCCAAAGTCTCCCTCTTTTCATGCGGCAGGTAACCTGCTCTTCATTCGCCCTTGATCGACAACGAGCGATTAAAAAGATTTCAAAATCTATTGCGAATTGGAAGGCAGTTGGCAGGAACCTTGAGGCAATCACACAGTAAAATTGCGACGCAGGACTGTAACATTGGCAAAGAGCTTCGTATGAAGGGCCCAACCGGCCGGGGTAGCATGCCCAAGGGGCCGTGCAGCCCCATCGTCAGAGAAACCCGATCCATCGCCCCGCGAGAAGGGCAGAGGGCCAGATCAGTAGCGATAATGCGGCCATGATACGGGTTGGGCGCGTTATCCTGCCGGTCGTGATGGCATGGCGCCAGCCAGGTGCGACATGCTGTATCACGATGGTGGCGATACCCAGTGCGACAAGCAGCATCTTCCATCGGAAAGCCGTGTTGTCGAGATACTCGACCGCGTTGACCGACCAGAGTGCCGGACCGGTCAGAAGAACAAGCAAAAAACCGCATCCTGCCGCACGTGACAGGAACGGTCCGATCACCCGGATATCGGGCCTGCGAATGATCCCGACAAGTCGCAAATCCAGCGGAACGATTGCACCGATCAGCAATGAAAGCCCGAGAATATGCGCGGCATTGACCAGCATATAAAGCGGCCCCGGGCTACGTAATGTGGTGGCAAGGGTGCTTGCCTCCAGCCAGGTCGCAAGTTCCTGCAAACGTCAGTTTCCCTGAATGCGTTCGGGATACAGATCGTAATTCTGGCCGTCGATGATGATGCGGACGGCTTTCATATGTGCTTCTGCCGGGTCCTTGTTCCGGTTTCCGATCACGGTAATCGCATCACCGGGCTGCGCAGTGTCGCCGGTGAAGCCTGATCGTGCTGTCTGATTGGGGTTTCCCAGATCAACCTGCCAGACTGTGCCTTCGGCGTCGGTGACTGTCAGCGAGGGATGGGGCGGGTTCATCGAAATGCTTTCGATTGTGCCTTCAAGGGTCATCTGGGTGCTTTCGGCCCATGACCAGCCGTGATGGGCGAAGGCGGGCAGGGACGGGGTGATCAGTATGACCGTCACGGCAAGCATGAAAGCCTTGCAGATACGCGTGGGCATGTTTCTGTATCTCCTGTCTGGATTGAGCATATGCCGACCCCTCAAACCCAGAGAGAATGACATAATTTTCTCGCCTTATGATTTCACAAGCGTGTGAGACTTCAATTCCGGCGCAAGAGATGGTGAGATAAGTGCGGTGGATTTCCTGTTACCCCGTCGGCGATTGATCCGGATGACGATTGACCGGGTCCTGTTCAAATTGTATGAGGATATAACGCCGATAACAATAATATGAGGATCAATGTGGCCGTATCTCCGTCTTTGCATTCCCCGTCATCGCAGTCTGCACATCCGGCATGGATTGCGGTGGATTGGGGGACGTCGAACGTTCGCGCATGGGCGATGGATGATGGCAGCAGCATCCTTGATCAGGCTTCAAGCCCGCTTGGCATGAATGCCATTGCCGCCGATGATGCGCTTAGTTTCGAGGGTGTGTTGATTGGCCTGATTGATCGGTGGTTGCCGCGTGACGCAACTGTGCGGGTCCAGGTTGTTATCTGCGGCATGGCCGGGGCAAAGCAGGGGTGGCTTGAAGCGCCTTATTGTTCCGTGCCGGTGCGCCCTGATGAATTGGCATCGGGGGCTGTTCGGCCCGATATTTCCGATCCGCGGATTGACGTTGCGATCTTGCCGGGCCTTAAACAGGTTGATGATCCCGATGTGATGCGCGGCGAGGAAACCCAGCTTGTCGGCTTTATGGCGGCCCACCCGGCATTTGATGGCTGGGTCTGTTTGCCCGGCACCCATTCGAAATGGGCGCGGGTTTCCGGCGGTGCGATCCGCGGATTTAAAACCTATATGACGGGCGAGGTCTTTGCCCTGCTGTCAAAGCAATCGATCCTGCGGCATTCGATGGATGACCGGTGGGATGATGCCGTGTTCGAGCAAGCCGTGCGCGAGGCGGCAAGTGCGCCAACCGGCTTCCTGCACAGGTTATTTACCGTGCGTGCCAGCGGATTGGTCGGCAATGCCGATGCCGCAAGCCAGCCGGGGGCTTCCGTCCTTTCCGGTGCGGTCATCGGATCGGAAATTGCCGATGTGGTTCGTGATCTTGGCAGGGATAGCCAGATTGCCCAGATTGCATTGATCGGCGATGGCAAACTGGCGGGACTATATCGCAAGGCACTGGCAGCCCATGGGTTTGATGCCGACGCGGTGGATGGCGAGGCGATCACGATCGCTGGTCTGGCAAGTGCCTATCGCGTAATAAATATATCGTAACAGTATCTTTTTTCAGGTTTTGCAGGTGTAAAATGGCATATCCGACTTCGGTCAATTCGCAGATCACGGACGCGGCAGCCCCCGTGTCGCATCGCCGGTTGATTGCCATCCTGCGCGGTGTGAAACCCGACGAGGCGGCATCAATGGCGCGTGCCCTTGTCGATGCCGGGATCACGATGATCGAAGTGCCGCTGAATTCGCCAGAACCGCTTGAAAGCATTGGGGCGATGAAGACAGAAGTTGGTGATGCGGCCCTGATTGGTGCCGGTACGGTCTTGACCCAGGATGACGTCGAACGGGTCAAGGCGGCACGGGGCGAGTTCATCGTGTCGCCCAATTGCGATAGCACGGTCATCGCCAAAACCAGGGAACTTGGCATGGGATCATGGCCCGGTGTTCTGACACCGAGCGAATGTTTTGCCGCGATCAGGGCCGGTGCAAGCGGGCTTAAAATCTTTCCGGCCAGCATCATCGGTGCGGAGGGCATCAAGGCAATGCGCGCCGTATTGCCAAAAGACATGCCCGTCTATGCGGTTGGCGGGGTCGGGCCGGATGATTTTGCGACCTATGCCAAGGCGGGGTGTGATGGCTTTGGTCTTGGTTCGGGGATCTATAAGCCCGGCATGACGGCGGATGAAGTTTCGAAAGCGGCCAAAGCGTATGTTGCGGCCCATGATGCGGTTTTTCGCGACTAATGCCTTCCGGATTGTGGAAGCCTGTTTGACCGGGGCGTCATTGCCGGTCTAAATTCCTGCCATTGCAAGAACTCCAGAATGGGAGGATCCATTGGATCTGGGAATCAAGGGCCGCAAGGCGATTGTCTGCGCGTCATCAAAGGGACTTGGGCGTGGTTGCGCAATCAAACTGGCCGAGGCCGGTGTTGATCTGACGCTGAATGCGCGCTCCGAAGGGCCGTTAAACGAAACGGCGGAATATATCCGCGATACGTTTGGTGTGAAAGTCACGACGGTTGCGTGTGACATCACCACCGAAGAGGGCCGCAACAAGGTTCTGGCGGCCGAAGGCATGCCCGATATTCTGGTCAATAATGCCGGTGGTCCGCCGCCCGGTATCTGGTCCGACTGGGGACAGAAGGAATGGGAGGCCGCGGTTCAGTCCAACATGCTGACCCCGATCCTGCTGGCGACCGCGGTTTTGCCGGGCATGATTTCGCGCAAATGGGGCCGGATCGTAAATATCACATCGGGTTCGGTCAAATCGCCGATCCCGCATCTGGGGCTTTCGAATGCCGCACGGGCCGGGTTGACCGGCTTTGTGGCCGGGACCGCACGCCAGGTGGCCAAGGATGGCGTGATCATGAATAACCTGCTGCCGGGGCAGCATGATACTGATCGTATCAATGCATTGATGACCAATCGGGCGAAGAACGAGGATATCAGCCTTGAAGAGGCGCGTGCCAAAACGCAGGCGGGTCTTCCGACCGGGCGTTTTGGTGATCCGATTGATTTTGGGGCGACCTGTGCGTTCATGTGCAGCGAACACGCAAAATTCATGGTCGGTCAAAACATTCTGCTCGACGGTGGGGCCTTCAACTCCACCATGGGCTGATATGTCGTCTTTCGCTACAGGGCGGTCTGCAACGAAATCCAGCATATCACCAAATGCCCGGCGCAAAGGGTGGTGCTAGCATGGCGTCATTTACCTTTGTCTATGTGTTGCGCGAGCGGGAGGTTTCCCGCCCGCGCACTTATGTCGGCTGGTCAACCGATGTCGAGGCCCGGCTTGCCACGCATAACAGCGGCAAGGGAGCCAAGACGACACGCGGGCGGCAATGGGAGCTTGTTTATGTCGAACGGTTTCGCACCTTTGGCGAGGCGATGAGCCGCGAATGGCATTTAAAGCGTGACCGGAAATTGCGCAAAATGCTGGCAGGGGGCGTGTGATAAACAAATCAGGGCTTGAATATTTGCGCGCAGTCGCAGATATCTGGGCCAACAGTTTCAAACCATCAGGACGACATCATGCCGGTAGAACGCAAAAATCCGCTGAAGCTCAATAACCTGCAGCTGCGCACGCTTGTGTTGGCGCAGATTATCGCCAAGGACCCGAATTCGGGTTCGATTGACGAGGCCACCGGTGATGCGACCCTGCTGCGCATTCCGCATGCCCATGGCGATCATGTCCATGTCGGCAAGTTCGTTGTTGCCGCGCGCGATGCAAGCGGCTTTGCCAACCCGGCGGTCTGGGTTGCACTGGCGCGCAAGGGACTGGTGCGTGAAGGTTACCCGGCCAGCATCGTCCTGACCCGCGAGGGCATGGAATACAATACCGGCCTTGCCGAGAATTTTGTCGAAGAGTCAGATCACTGATCTGTCACTCCGGACCAACGAAAAGCCCCGATCCGTCGGGGCTTTTTTTTTATTCCAGAATGAACTGCCCGTTTTTGATTTTCACGAAATAGGCATTGCGTTTTCCGTCGCCGAACTGATCAAACATCAGTTCCTGATGCAGGCCCTGTTGCGGTGGCAGGGTTGCAAGGGCATCGGAAAGCGGTTGATCGGGTGTCCGGGTTTCAAGGGCTGCGACCAAAACGGTCATCGCATCATAGGCCAGGACACTGGTGTAGCCGGGCTGTTCGTTGAACTTATTTCGGTAATCGGCGACAAATTTCTGATAGCGCGGATTGGTGGCATAACGATCATAGGTTTGCAGCAGTTCCATGCCTTCGACAGCGTCCCCGCCAAGGGTGATCAGTTGTTCGGTGCCGGCCCATTCGGCGGTCGAAAGCGGTATATCTTGATCTGTTTTGCGGATTTCCTTTGCCAGTTCGGCACTGTCGACACCGTTGGCAACAAAGATGATCGCATCCGGCTTATCGGCCAGAAGTTGCCGGGCGACATCCGGTTTGGTGGTATCGGCGGTATTGAACCAGACTTTCGAGACAACCCGACCGCCAAGCTTGTCAAAGGTCAGCAGGAATTCACGGTACCAGCTTTCGGTGAAGGCTTCGTTTTCACCGTCCAGGGCAAGGGAAATGCGCATGCGCCCCTTGTCGATATTACGTCTGGCATAGGCATCGGCATTTTCCCGCGTGGTTGAATTCATGCGGAAAAAGTTATCGCGAAGGCCGGTGAATTCTGCGGCGGAGGCGGTCGGTGAAATGGTCACGATATCAAGTTCGTTGACCACCGGCAGCATTGCCATGCCGACCGAGCTTATGATTGGTCCGATAATGGCGGTCACGCCAAGTTCCTTGAATTCGCGAACCGCAGCCTTTGCCGTTTCGGGATTTTTCTGATCGTCGCGTGCGATGATTTCAAGTTTGCGACCGCGAATGCCGCCTTGTTCGTTTACCTGTTCGACGGCAAGCTCAAGCGCATGAAGTGCCGCAATTCCGGTATCGGCACCGTCACCGGAAATACCGGCAATGAAACCGATTTTGATCGGGCCGCTGTTATCGCAGCCAAACAGCATCATGGCCGCAGCGGCGATGGTGCAAAGACGGATGGAAAATCTGGGCCCCTTTACCGGTCTTGATGCGTGATCTTCTTGCTTTTTCATATTTTGCCGAACCGGTTGAGAAGGAGCATTCTGTTGCGTCGTCGCAGGTTTCGATATGGCGCGGACCGATCACGACTTCAAGTTTCCCCAAAGCGGGATAGTTACCTTATCCGAAATCCCGTCGCGCCTGCATCACGCGACCGATTGTGGTCAGGATGCATAACGCGCCAAAAATAGCAGCAATATGATTAAACCATTGCGGGAAAATGCATATTAGCACAAGGACCAAGATGGTTTCGCTGCCTTCTGTGATGCCGGTCAGGTAATAGAAGCTTTTTTTGCCCTGCTTTTCGTGGTTGCGGCCGGTTTTGGCCGCGATGATCGCATAGGCCAGAAAACTTGATCCGGTGCCGACAAAACAGAAAATCAGGAACGCCGCCATCAGGGCATGTTCCGGCCGCCCGATGGCAAAGGCCAGAATGATGCCAGCATAAAACAGGAAATCGGCGACGATATCGTAGTAACCGCCAAGGTCGCTTTCCTGTGATTTTGATCCGGCGTGGCGGGAGCGTGGTTGAGTATGGCGGGCAACAGCACCGTCAAGACCATCCATGATACGGCTTAGCAAAATCAGGCCAAGGGCGATGTGATCGAGCCGGAAGGCGAGTGCAGCGGCGGCCAGGAGACCAAAGACAAAACCAAGGCCGGTCACCATGTTGGGCGTGATGCCGCTTCCCGATAGGCGGCGTGCGACGGCATTGAGCGGTTTGTCGATCAGGGGGCGCAGGCGGGCATCAAACATTTTGGTTTCCGGTTAAATCATTGCAGGCGCATCATAATCCTATCACGGTCTTTGAGGAAATCACGCACACGCGATGATGCCGGTTTGAAATTGTCCGATTGACGGGGCGTTGAAAACGGGATTGGCTGTTGGTTGGAAAAATCTTTGATCCCTTATCGGTGCATGTCATGTCCGTTTCAGATGCCCGGCCTGTTTCCCCCTTTGCCGCAAATGGCATTCGACATGACGTGCGCGATATTGGCGCGTCGCTGATCCGCGAGGTTGCCCATCTTGGCATGGGGCGTGAAAACATCGTGCCGCTATGGTTTGGCGAACCCGATCAGCCAACCCCGGAATTTATCCGCAAGGCGGCGATTGCGGCCCTTGAGGCGGGGGATACTTTTTATCAGCCCAATCGGGGCATCACGCCGCTTCGCGATGCGCTGGCGGTGTATGGCAATCGTCTTTATGGCACGTCACTGGACCGTGAAAACATCACCGTGACAGTATCGGGGTTAAATGCCCTGATGATTGCGATGCAGTCGATCCTTAGGGCGGGCGACAGGATGGTGACCACCGCCCCGATCTGGCCCAATATCGTTGCGATACCACAGGTTCTGGAGGCGGTGGTGACAACCGTACCGTTGCGCGCAGGCGATAACGGCTGGCAGCTTGATATCGATGAATTCATCGCGGCCTGTGGTCCGGGTACGCGCGCGATCCTGATCAATTCGCCGAATAATCCGACCGGCTGGGTGATGCCCGCGGAGGATCAGAAAAAGCTGGTCGAGTTTGCCACGGAACGGGGCATCTGGCTGATCGCAGACGAGGTTTATGCACGTCTGATCTATGACGGATCGGATGTGGCACCGTCGTTCGTTCCCTATGTCAGCGACGATACGCGGATCATGGTGATCAACAGTTTTTCCAAAAGCTGGGCGATGACGGGCTGGCGGCTGGGCTGGATCACAGCCCCCAAGGGGGTTGGGGCTGAGCTTGAAAAGCTGATGGAATTCAACGTGTCGTGCCCGGCAGGGTTTGTTCAGCAGGCGGGCATTGTGGCGCTTGAGCAGGGCGAGGATTTCGTTGCGAGTTCGCGCGCCAGATACAGCCTTGCGCGCGCAGCAATCATCGAACGGTTGCGCGACATGAACCGCATCCAACTTCCCGAAGCAGACGGCGCGTTTTATGCATTTTTCCGGGTTGATGGGGTTGAGGATACGCTTTCCTTTGCCAAGGAGCTTTTGCTGTCCGAGGGTATCGGCCTTGCGCCCGGCGAGGCATTTGGTGCCGAGGGAGCAGGTCATATCCGCGCCTGTTACGCAGTAGCGGAAGACCGCATTCACAAGGCGATGGACGGGCTGACGCGTTTTTTAATGCGTTAGCATTCAATCCTGCCCGAGCGACATATGGCCGATGGAATAGATTGTCGCACTGCCGACTGTTTCCGGGGTGGGCAGATCAAACCACAGGCGAAAATCAACCCGTGTCCAGCATGTCGGATCAAAACCGGTGACAATACCGGCCAGATTGTTTTGCACGGGAGGCGTCGATTTTCCGATGACAGTGCGAAGTGATTCAAGATTGGTGCCGGGCGCGATTGCCGATGTCATGCGGCTGGCGAAGCGGGCATTTTTGAAATCTGCCGCCAGATCGCAATTCCAGACGATCCAGGTTTTGGCCGATGGGCGACCAAAGGATTGGGTGAGACCAGTAAAGCCGGGGCCGCATAGAAAGTTGCTGATGCCTTGCGGATCGTTCCAGACGTAGAACGGCGCATAGAGGTTTTCCTGATTGCCTGTCGCGCTATCTGATTTTCGTGCCGAGAGGTAGGCTTTGAATTTCAGATGCGCGAAGCCGTCCAGCATCGGGCCTTTTTCTGCGATACGGCGATCAATGATGGTCATGTCGTAATCGGCAGGCAGGGTGAAACTATATTGCATGGCGATCATGATGCGTGTTCCTTGAGGGTAACCGGTTCAAACCAGTGGACGGATGCGCCGTCCGCGATTGCCTGAATGCTGAGATAGCTGAAAGCCATGTCATCGGTGGCACCGTGCCAGTGACGTTCATGAGGGGCGAACCAGATGCTGTCGCCGGGATGAAGATCGACGATTTCGCCGCCCTCAGCACAGGCACGCCCCTTTCCCGAGAGCACATAAAGTAGTTGCCCGCGCGGATGGCTGTGCCAGTGGGTAATGATGCCGGGGCCGACAATTGCGCGCATGGCGGTATTTTCGCCGTCAACGGAACTTTGCAAAAGGGGTTCTACCTTAAACGGGCCGGTCGAAATGCCGTCTGGTGCAGTGACGATATCGGTGTTGGCACGTCGAATTGTCATATGTTCGGGCGTGCGATGGTGCTGTTCGCCCAGCGGATTTTCTTTGGGCATTTTGACCTCTGTTCCGTTCGGGATTTCAAACCGTGATGGTCAGGACTGGGCGATATCGGTCGCCATTACGCCATTCCCGAATGACCAGTCCTCGTACGCGGTGGTGGTGATCACGATCATGACGTCGGCGGGGCGTATATCGGCTTTTTCCACCAATAAGTCGGTCAGGCGTTTGTAGAAATTCCGTTTTGTTGCCGTGTCGCGCGGCTTGCCTGCGGTAATGGCAAACAGGATGAAATCGTCGCTGCGCGGGCCGGAAAGGTAATTGTGGTCAAAGTCGAGTTCGGTGGCGTCATGCTGATGAAAAACCTGAAACCGGTCATCTTTGGGGACGAGAAAGGTTTCCGTCAGGGCCTGATGCAGCGCATCGGAAACGGTGCGCAGATAGTCGGCTGATTTGCCTTTGCGAAGCGAGATACGGGTAAAGGGCATGATAGGCCTCTTTCGATCATGGTGTGGAAGGACTTGACGTGTTCCTTATCGCAGCGCAATTTGGTCCTGAAAATCAGATTATTTTGAGCCAATAGTCCCAAAAAACAGGATTGATAGATGCGCCGCGTAAATTTTGATCTTGATGTATTACGCAGTTTCGTGACGGGCATGGACCTTGGCAGTTATGCGCGTGCGGCGGAACGTCTGGGCCGTTCGACATCGGCGGTTAGCGCGCAGATGAAAAAGCTTGAAGAACAGGCGGGCACAGCGATCTTTCGCAAATCCGGACGTAATCTGGCGTTGACGGATGCCGGACAAACCATGCTGTCTTATGCGCGCCGTTTGCTTGATCTGAATGACGAGGCGGCAACCGCCCTGCATGGTGCGGACCTTGAAGGTTGGGTGAGGCTGGGTTTGCAGGAAGATTTTGGTGAAGCGCTTTTGCCCGCCATTTTGGGGCAGTTTGCCCGCGCCCATCCCAAGGTGCGGATCGAGGCACGGGTTGGCCGTAATGCCGATCTGATCGAGCGGATCGAAAAGGGTCAGATTGATCTGGCGCTGACATGGGGGCAGCCGGGGATGGATAGGGCATCCGCACCCTATATTACACGCATTGCCGAAGTCCCGATGTGCTGGATCACGGCAGCGCGGTCAGACAGGGGCGATTTTTTGACCCCGGATGATGTAGGGGCGCGGCAGATGAATTTGGGCGATGATCCGCTGCCACTTGTCGCGTTCGAGCCGCCCTGTCTGTTGCGCGATTGCGCGACAACAGCACTTGATCGGGCCGGGGTGGCGTGGCGGATGGCGTTCGTCAGTCCCAGTCTTGGCGGGCTTTGGGCGGCAACGGCCGCCGGGCTTGGCGTCATGGTGCGGACACCGATTGGTTTGCCGGGCAACCTTCGCGTCTTTGATGGCGGACTTCCGGCCCTGCCGTCGCTTGATCTTAACCTTTTGGGTTCTGAGAGCGAGCCAAGCGATATCGTTCGGCGGCTGGCTGATATCCTGATGGCATCGGTGCGTGATGCGATGCCGGGGTATCTTGAACGGTTACATGCGGCCTAATTGCGATACAGACAGGTGATATTGCTGCCTTGTCGGGCGAAAAAGGCTGCCTGATGTTTCAGGCGTTCGCGGGCGTCGTCATCCATGTTTCCGCCATCGCCGCTATCAAGTTCGATCACGGTGGCGTCGCGGCGGGCAAGGCCCAGAATGTCAGGCGCGATGCCGGGCATATGGAAAATGATGTCGGATGTTTCAATCGCGCGCGCGATACCGTGGGCAAGGTCAAAGGCATTGTCGGCCGCAACATCCGCATGCAGGATCTGGCCACCCGGAACGGTGGCGGAGCTGCCTTGGGGGACGAAGCGGGTCAGGGCGGCGTCAAGGTCCTGCGGGGTGCTTTGCGTCAGGTGGGTATCTTGCAATCCGTTCTGGAAAAAATGTGTCCAGAACCGCTGTCGGGCGACACCGTCCGGCAGGTGGGCGGCAACGCG
>NZ_JPWA01000035.1 GCF_003326475.1 Thalassospira xianhensis MCCC 1A02616
GTGGGTAGTCTTTGGACCGTCTGCTGTCGGGGATGGCGAAGGCCAGCGGTGTGTCGAGGCTTCCGATGGTTGCGGGAAGTGCCATCATTGCCTGAGGCGACCGGAACGAGCAGCGAGCCAGCGGGCCGTCTGCTGGCGGGGGTGGCGAAGGCCCGCGATGCGTCGGGCTTCCGGGATGGCAGGAAATGTCGCCATGGCGGAAGTGAGCGGAGCGGGTCGGAAGCCCGAAGGTGGAACGGATGCTGCCCGATATCGGTGCGTGGTTCCTGTTACCCGTCAGCCAAACTTTCGGCCATGATTGCAGGCGTGCTCAGTCGGCAAGTCCCTGAAACCTGAACGGCTTTTCTTCTTCGAAGGACGGGGCGGCATCCCCGGCATAGACATTGCGCTGATCCGGCCCGAGGTCGAGCTTTTTCACCCTGCCGGTTTCCGGACTGAAATCGATATTCTTGAGATCGACCCAGAAGGTGTTCGGGGTCAGGGCGGATTCAAAGAAATACAGCATTCGCTTGTGATCGGCGACTGTGCGCCAGCGGGTGGAGGAAATGTTGGGTTCGTTTGGTGTTGAAATGCCAAACGGGACCGAGACATTGCGGATAACGCTGAACACACTGGCAAGGGCAACGACCGGGTCCTCGTCCTTGGGGATTGCGTTGATATAGAACGCGGCGCGGGCAAACCGGTCCGCGGACCGGTTGGTGCCGGGCAGCATCACGGTTCCGCCGACCTGCTTCCAATAGGCATTCTGCGCAAGCTGATGTTCGAAAATGGGCGAGTTTGTCATGACCTGATAATCGCGGTCATGATGGATGACCTGTTTGCCGTCGATATATTCGATAATCGCGCTGTCGCCCGTGGCATCCGAGATCGAGAGATGCAGGGTCGCGAGCCGGTCTTCGCCCGGCATTTGATCGGTGACGACGACAAAGGGTTCCTTGGCGAGTGCCGCAACCGCATCAGACACCGTCGCAAAATTATCGAGCACATATTGCGCCCATGCCGCAATCGAAAGACCCGGCTTTGTCCCGTCATAGGGCGGATATTCGGACTCGACCAGCCAAAGCACATTGGCCGACAATCCGGCTTCGTTCAGACCATCGGTCGTTGCGATGTCATAGGCGCTGGCGATGACGCTGCCATATCTGGAGACCCATCTGACGGAATTTGGCCCGACTTCTCCGCCCCGTTCCATACCGCGCGGGAAAATCCACAGATTGGTGGCAATATCGGATTTCCAGTCCATGGAGCGCGCGGTGATCACATCGTTATCCGCCCCGTGATAGACGGCCCGCGTGCAGGCACTGGCAACGGGAAGAAGGACGGCTGAGGACATCAGTCCCGAGACAATCATCATCGTTGCAATGCGTGTCCGTCGGTCCATCGGGTTCTTCCTTTGCGCAATCCGATTTCATCCTGCCTGATCGCGATTATGTCGGGCACAGCAACCAACCGCAACCATTGCGAAAGTGTTGAAGGATAAAATTCAATTTGACTGGAATTTGTCCAGGGGCGTGAAAATAGGTATGTGGTCCTACTTTATGAGCCCCAGATAAATGCAAAGGGTTCATTTATCTAACGTGAATCTCCACCAACAGCTGCGGCGTGAGGTAAAGAGACAGACTATCTTTGAACTTTTGGGCCTTCTCCTGCGACGTAAAGTGAAACTGCATACCAGACGCCGACTCAAAGTCGTCATCCGTTGCATTATCTGTCACACAAAATCCGTCAACATGCTCACCAAGAACGCGCAACAGCCCCGCAGCTATTTTCGCCTCCAACGGCTCATTCAATACCGAAAACAAAGCCGTCGAGGACGCCGCTCTATTTCTCCATCTCAAATTGACATTATATGTATGTGCACTGCATTCATTAACAGAGTCGAGTAAACCAGCCATCGTTTTCCTCCATCAATTAGTTGAGTCATGGGAAACGATACACGCAATTAGAGAAATGCACATTTTATATTAGTGAAAATCTTATATGAGCGGCGCTTACAACACATCAAACTGTGCAAAAAAGAATGCCAAACTATGCAAAAAGCCGCGCGCCGCTATAAATTGCAGGCACAAAAAACCCGGCCAGTGGCCGGGTCATTTTGGGCTACCTAAAGATGGTGCCCGGGGGCGGATTCGAACCACCGACACGCGGATTTTCAGTCCACTGCTCTACCAACTGAGCTACCCGGGCATTCTTTAAGCGTCTCCGTTTCCGGAGCGTTCCCTGCGGAACGAGCGGGGTTATACAAACTCCTTTGGGGCTTGTCCAGCCTCAAATCGCATTTTTTTTATGCGTGAAAATCTTCTTCATCTTCAAGGTCTTCAAGATACTCCGGCGGTTCGGTCGCCGGGACGGCGTAGCTTTCGTTCAGCCATTTGCCAAGGTCGAGATCGGCACAACGTTTCGAACAGAACGGCTTGTATTTTTCCACCACCGGCTTGCCGCACATGGCACAGCCCGAGCCTGCTGTTTTAACTGTGTTTTTTTCAACCATTTCAGAGTTTCTCCAGCCTGTAGTCTGCGCGTGACAGGGTTTCATCGGCGGCCAGTTCCGGCGCCATCCCCATCGCACGTTCAAGAATTTGTTGCCCAGAGCTGCCCGGCGCAAGGGTATCGACCATTTCCGGGGCGACATGAAGCCGATAACGCCCCGCCTGCCCTGCCCGCACATCGCGAGTCACAGAACGCAGGACAGCATTCAATGCGGCTGCCCGCGTTGGCACAGGATCGGGCCTAAATGCGTGCATCAGTTCGGCAAGGGCAATGCCGCCGCGCTGCCGGGTCAGTTCGAACAGGCCCAGCCGTGTAAAGCCGCCGAACTGGACCGCACCGTCCATTTCCGGGCCAAAGGCATCGCGAAGGGCGGTTTCGAACCGGTCGCGCGATGCCTTGCCGGCCATACGAAGCGGATCAATCACCACCAGACCGCCAATATTGCGCAACTGCAATTGCCGGACGATTTCGGGTGCGGCGCGCAGATTGACCTGTTCGGCACGCCGTGCCTGATCATGATCGGCATCCGATCCGCCCGCATTCACGTCAATCGCACACAATGCCGTCGTCTGTTCGACCGCGATCCAGCCACCGCCCGGAAGCGGCACACGCAGTTGCAGCGCGGTTGCGATATCGTCCTCGATATCCTGATCATCAAACAGCAGGCGCGCACCATCATGACGCACCAGATGGTCAGCTTCAAAACCACGTGCGCGCAGCAGGCCCCGCAGGCGAACAAATTCATCCGCTCCGTCGACCATGCATTCCCGGCCCGCCATGACATGACGTTCAATCATCTGATCGGCATCCGATAACGCCTTGAACACCAGAACCGGTTTTACGGGCGATGCAAGAGCGGTTTGGGCCCGCGCCCAGACAGCGCGGAGCTGCTTAAGCTCGCCAGTCAGGGCAGCGTCATCCCAATCGATTGCCAGACTGCGCAGCGTGATGCTTTCTTCGCGCGCGACCAGCCCCCTGAACAGGGCCGACAATGACGCACGCCGGTCTTCGTCCTTGAGCTTGCGCGGAAGTTCAATGACCCCGCTTCCGCTTCCTTTGGGTTCGTGAGGCCGCAGGATCATGCCGAGCCCCTCGATCGCAATACGACCGGTCAGCTTCGGGCCTTTATCCTCGAACCCAAGGCGGGAGATCTGCACGATGACCCACTGGCCTTCGTGAAGCGGGCCATCCACACGGTCAAACGGCAACAGGCCATCGGCAATGCCATCAAGGGCGACCATGGCTGCGGCCATTTCAGGAAGAATTTTGGAAACCCGGCCCAGATGAATGTCAAATCGCGCCGGACCACCACGATCAATCCACAAACGCGTCAGCCGGTCATCACGGATCAGGGCAATGCGCCGTTCGCATGCGACGGCATCAATCAGCAGGCGGTCTGTCTGAGTTCCGCCAGCGTCCATAATCACACATCCTGCCGGAAGCCAAGGCCGCGCAGCATACCGTCAACCTCGCACAGCGCCAGGCCAACCACGTTGGAATAGGACCCGGTGATGCTTTTAACGAAGGTTGCGGCATGTCCCTGAATGGCATAAGCGCCCGCCTTGCCCTGCCATTCGTCATGGGACAGGTATCGCGCAAGATCGTCTTCGCCAAGGCGGCGGAAAATCACCTGCGTTTCGATCACACGTGATCGGGTCGTACCATCAGGGGCAACCACGCAAAGACCGCCATAAACACGATGGCGACGACCGGACAACAATGTCAGGAATTTGCGGGCCTCGGCATCATCGGATGCCTTGCCAAGTGCACGACGGCCGCAGGCGACAACCGTATCGGCGGCAAGGACAAAGCTGCCCGCATGATCGGTGGCAATCGCACGTGCCTTTTCCTCGGCCAGGCGGAGTGCCAGCCGACGCGGACTTTCATCATCATGCGGTGTTTCGTCGATATCGGCAGGGATAACCTGATCCGGCACAATTCCGATCTGTGCCAGCAGCTCAAGACGCCGCGGCGATGCAGAGGCCAAAATCAGTTTCGACAAGTCGCGGCTCCCCCACAGACATCCAAAGCCAAACCAGAAGGGTTGTAGACACAGCAAAACGCAACCATGCGCGCAAACCTAAACTGCGCGCCCGGCAACGTCAATTTTTGCGGTATTACAGGTTCCGGATTACTTGAAACGGAAGGTAATACGACCCTTGGTCAGGTCATAAGGCGTCATTTCGACGCTGACGCGGTCACCAGCAAGAACACGAATACGGTTCTTGCGCATCTTGCCCGAGGTATGAGCAAGAATTTCGTGATCATTGTCCAGCTTCACGCGAAACATCGCATTGGGCAAAAGTTCGACAACGGTGCCCTGAAACTCGATAACGTCTTCTTTAGCCATGAGACTCCTAGCTTTCGTATTGCAATACCAACTACCGGTGGCCCGCAAACTGCTCCGAACGCGCAAAAAGGTCAAGCCCTTTCACGCAAGGCACAAAGCGGCCCTGCACTGCATTTCATTCATGCCCTTAAATTCGATGCCTTCATTGACGGGCCAAACATACAACGGGGAAATGATGTTGTTTCCCATCCCCGATCCCCTTTATGGTTCCAAGGCCCCCATCAAGGACCTTTGATCATGTCTGCCAACCATCCGATGCCCGTAAACCCGCCCCAAATCCGGCTCGCAACAGCGCGGGACGTTGACGACATTCATGCCATGCTGTTTGAAATTGCCCGAACCACCGGGTGCGAGGATAAATTCAAAAGCAAACCCGAAGACCTGGCGCGTGACGGGTTTGGTTCCCACCCGGCGTTCGAGGCGCTGATTGCACATGACGGGGATACACCGGTCGCACTTTGCCTTTATTTTCCAAGCTATTCGACATTTCGCGGCAAGGCCGGAATTTACATTCAGGACCTGTTTGTCGCCCCGGAATATCGCGGTGGCGGTTTTGCCCGTCACCTGATCGCACAGGCCGCCGCACGGGCCCGTGCGCAAGGCGGGCACTATATTCGCCTGTCGGTCGATGCCGAAAACGTCATCGGGCAGCGGTTCTATGCCCGCATCGGGATGCGACATGCCCATGATGAACGCATTCATGTGCTGGACGGGGATGCGTTTGACGCGCTGATCGACGGTTAGGTTAGACCTTGGGTGCCGGACCGACCGGAAACCGTTCAAGGATACGTTTTTTGATCTGGTCGCGGACCTGCCGATAGGCTTCAAGGCGGACTTCACGCGAACCTTCGACAATTGTGGCATCGAAGGTATTCCAGAATTCGACATCACACGCCATGGTGCGGGTCATTTCGACCGCCCTGTGCTGGGCTTCGGGTGACAGGGTAATGATCAGGTCGAAAAACCCGTCTTCAAGTTCGTCAAATGTCTTGGATTTATAAGTCGAGATATCCAGCCCGATTTCTTCCATGACCGCGACGGCAAAGCCGTCAAGATCACCGGCGCGCAAGCCGCAGCTTTCAACATAGACCTTTGTCCCGTGATAATGGCGCATGATTGCAGCCGCCATCACGGATCTTACAGCGTTGAAGCTACAGGCAAAAAGAACCGAACCGGGAAGTTCTTCTGCCACCGTGCCTTAACCCCGGATATGAAGGACGCAGATCAGGGTAAACAGGCGACGCGCGGTATTTTCATCAATCGTCACCTTTTCCGACAGCAGTTCGCGAAGCTGTTCCGATCCCTCGTTATGCAGGCCGCGGCGCGCCATATCGATGGTTTCGATCTGCGCGGCACTCGCCTTTTTGATCGCGTCGTAATAGCTTTCGCAGATCATGAAGTAATCCTTCACGATCCGGCGGAACGGGGTTAACGGCACGACAATGGTTGTCAGGTTTGCGGTATCGTCATCGCCGCGCACATCCATATAGATGCGGTTGTCTTCGATGCGCATATGAACCGAATACGGCCCTTCGAAGCCACCTTTCGGTTCGAAATGGTTGTCTTCGAGAAGGTCATAGATGGCCACCGCCTGCTCATGCTCGACCTCGGGGCGGCGACGCACCTTGTATTTCTCGTCGAGATAGATACCGGCAATGCATTGGTTATCTGCAATTTCTGCCATCTTAGTCTCCCTGCGATCCCTCGGCGCTGCACTGCAACAGCTTACATGCGGTTGGACCGGATCGCCACAGAAAGTCCGTGTGCCTGCAAACCTTCGCTTTCGGCCAGTGCAATCGCCGCCGGGCCGATCTTGGCCAGACTTTCAGGCGTGCATTTGATCAATGACGACCGCTTGATGAAATCAAGCACACCCAGACCCGACGAGAAACGCGCCGAACGGGCGGTTGGCAGAACGTGGTTTGGTCCGGCAACATAGTCGCCAATCGCCTCGGGCGTGTAACGACCCAGGAAAATGGCACCGGCATGATGAATGTCTTCGGCAAGTGCGTCCGGGTCATCCACGGCCAGTTCAAGATGTTCCGGTGCAATCCGGTCAACCAAGGCCGGAGCCTGCGTCAGATTTTCCACCAAGACAATTGCACCAAAGTCGCGCCAGCTTGCCCCGGCGATTTCCGCACGCGGCAGTTTTTCAAGATGCGCATCAATGGCTTCCTGCACGCGATCGGCAAAATCCGCATCATCGGTAATCAGGATCGACTGTGCGACCGGATCATGTTCGGCCTGCGACAGAAGATCAGCCGCGACCCAGCTTGGATCATTGCTGCCATCGGCAACCACCAGGATTTCCGACGGGCCGGCGATCATGTCAATCCCGACCTGCCCGAAAACGCGGCGCTTGGCGGCGGCGACAAAGGCATTGCCCGGACCAACGATCTTGTCGACCGGCTTGATGGTTTCCGTGCCGTATGCAAGGGCGGCAATGGCCTGCGCCCCGCCAATCCGGTAAATTTCGTCAACACCGGCAATGCGTGCGGCGGCCAGAACCAGCGGGTTCATCTTGTTATCAGGGGTCGGCACCACCATCACCAGACGTTCGACACCGGCAACCTTGGCCGGAATGGCATTCATCAGCACCGACGACGGATAGGATGCCAGCCCGCCGGGCACATAAAGCCCCGCCGCCGACACCGGACGCCAGCGCCAGCCGAGTTCGACCCCGGTCGCATCGGTATAACGTTCATCAGACGGCATTTGCCGATCATGGTAGGATCGAATGCGTTCAGCAGCCAGTTCCAGCGATTTCAGAAGATCCGCATCGATTGCGGCAACGGCGGCATCGACTTCTTCCCGGGTCACAACCATGCCGGCGGCATCGATATTCAGGCGGTCGAATTTGTTGGTGTAATCACATACCGCGATATCGCCGCGTTTGCGGACATCGGCAATGATATTGGCAACCGCGGCATCCACATCGGCATCAGATTCCCGCTTCATGCCCAGAAGCTTGACAAAGCCGTCCTCGAAATCGGCGTCCGTGATCGAAAGTTTAATCGGCATTGCGCACCTCGGAAAAACGGTCGATCCAGGGCTGAACATCGGTCGGGCGGGTTTTAAGGGCCGCCCGGTTGACGATCAGGCGCGAGGTGACATCGGCAATATGTTCAATTTCGCGAAGCCCGTTAGCCTTTAACGTGTTGCCGGTCGACACAAGGTCAACGATACGACGGCACAGGCCAAGTGTTGGTGCCAGTTCCATCGCCCCGTTCAGCTTGATGCATTCGGCCTGCACACCGCGCGCGGCAAAATGATTGCGGGTGACATTTGGATATTTGGTTGCGACACGAACATGCGACCAGCGCGACGGATCATCACCATCGATCATTTCCTCGGGTTCGGCCACGGCAAGGCGGCAATGGCCGATATCCAGATCAAGCGGGGCATAGATTTCGGAATAATCGAATTCCATCAGGACATCATTGCCGCAGACCCCGATATGGGCCGCCCCAAAGGCAACGAAGGTTGCTACGTCGAAGCTTCGCACACGAATGATATCGATATGCGGATGATTGGTGGCGAAACGCAGGGCCCGGGATTTCGGATCGTCAAAGGCGGCTTCCGGTTCGATACCGGCCGCGCGCACCAGCGGCATTACCTCGTCTAGAATGCGCCCCTTTGGCAGGGCCAGCACCAGCTTTTCGTCACTCATCAATCAGTCGCCTTACGCGTTTGTCTGTCGTCCCGGCCCCAAGGCCAATGATCCCGCAATTATGCAGGAACACGGACACGTTCGATCTGCGCCCCGCAGGCGCCAAGTTTTTCTTCCAGCCGCTCATAACCGCGGTCCAGATGATAGACACGGTTAATAATCGTCTCGCCCTCGGCTGCCAAGCCTGCAAGTACCATCGATACCGATGCACGCAGATCGGTCGCCATGACTTCGGCACCCGACAGCTTGGCGCTGCCGCGTACGATGGCGGACCGTCCATGCACGTTGACATCAGCGCCCATGCGGCTCAGCTCCGGGACATGCATGAAACGGTTTTCAAAAATCGTTTCGGTGATCATGGATGCCCCATTGGCCACCGCCATCAGCGCCATGAATTGCGCCTGCATATCGGTCGGGAAGCCCGGATAGGGTTCGGTCATGACATCGACCCCCTTAAGGGCGGCGCGATTGCCGCGCACGATCATGCCATCCCCGGTTTCCTCGATCTCGACGCCTGCCTTGCGCATGGACACGATCAGGCTTTCGATCAATTCGGCCTTTGTTCCGACCAGCTCGATCTCGCCGCCGGTGATGGCGGCGGCAATCGCATAGGTCCCGGTTTCGATACGGTCGGGCACCACGGAATATTCCGCGCCATGCAGGCGTGGCTTGCCGGTGACTTTCAATGTGTCGGTCCCGATACCTTCGATCTCGGCCCCCATCGCGACAAGGCAATGGGCCAGATCGCTGACTTCGGGTTCACGCGCAGCATTGGCGATTGTCACCACACCATCGGCAAGGGATGCCGCCATCAGGGCGTTTTCGGTCGCGCCAACGGACACCTGCGGGAACAGGACATGACCGCCCTTGAGCCCCTCTGGCGCGCGGGCTTCGATATAGCCCTCGGTCAGGTGGATTTCAGCGCCCATGGCTTCAAGCGCCTTCAGATGCAGGTCAACCGGACGGTTACCAATCGCACAGCCACCGGGCAACGACACACGCGCCACACCGCAACGTGCGACCAGCGGCCCCAGCACCAGAACCGATGCCCGCATTTTGCGGACCAGATCATAAGGTGCGGTTGTCGATGCGATTTCCTTGGCCGTCATTTCCAGAACGCGACCGGTATGCCCGCCATTGGGCGCATGACCGTTCAGATGCAACGCGACACCATGCTGCGCCAGCAGATTGGCCATCGATGTGATATCGGCCAGATGCGGCAGGTTCGAAAGGGTCAGCGTTTCATCGGTCAGAAGGGCTGCTGCCATCAACGGAAGGGCCGCGTTCTTGGCACCGCCAATTGCAATTTTGCCCTGCAACCGGCGGCCGCCGGAAATCTTGATCTTGTCCATTCAATCCTCGTATGACCATGCCGGTTGCGGCATGGCGGTTACTCGTGTCGTTGGCGATGCCACCTTTATGGCATTGCCTTTATCACAGGCGCGGCAGCGTGACACCTTTTTGGCCCATATATTTTCCTGCGCGATCCGCATAGGAGGTATCGCATTCGCTTTCGGCTTTCAGGAAAATGAACTGGCAGGCCCCTTCATTGGCGTAAATGCGCGCCGGAAGCGGCGTGGTATTGGAAAATTCAAGGGTCACGTGCCCTTCCCATTCCGGTTCCAGCGGCGTGACATTGACGATGATGCCGCAGCGGGCATAGGTGGATTTGCCAAGGCAGATCACCAGCGTGTCGCGCGGAATACGGAAATATTCCACCGTACGCGCCAGCGCGAAACTGTTGGGCGGGATCACGCAGACATCGGTCTGGCGATTGACGAACCCTGCATCGGAAAATTCCTTGGGATCGACAATGGCCGAGTCGACATTGGTGAAAATCTTGAATTCGTCGGCAACCCGGGCGTCATAGCCATAGGAACTGACCCCATAGGAAATGACACCATCGCGTTTGAAACCGTCGACAAACGGTTCGATCATGCCTTTTTCCTGCGCCATCTGGCGTATCCAGTGATCCGGTCTTACCGACATATCGCCACCCCTGTTGTGCTGATTGGCATTGTGCCATTGGTTTTACCCGCGGGGGGCATGCAAGATCAACCGGACGATGCGGGCAACGGGGCCAAATTGGCATTTTTCTTGAGATGGGGCTCTGAAACCGGTGGGAAGCGGACTAATCCTTGTCCGAACCGCTGCCCTGATCGTTGGCATCGGCATCCTGTTCCACGGCCTTGCGCGAACGTTGCTGCTGTTTTCGGCGCGCCAGATTGGCACGCAGGGCCTCGGCCTCGCGCTTTTTGCGCTCTTCATTGGTTGCGGGATATTGTTTGCTTTGCTGTGCTGTCATCTTGCCAATACGTTTCTGGTTCCAAAGGTCGGGCTTTTATAGAATATTCCGAGGCAGAATGCAGCCTTGACCAACAAAATTGCACCATCCGCGCAAGATCAAAAATCTTCGCATAATTCGGGCTTGACCAATTACCAGCCAGTGGCCTATAACCCGCCCGCACCGCAAGGGCTCGATGCTGCTGTAGCTCAGGGGTAGAGCACTCCCTTGGTAAGGGAGAGGCCGGGAGTTCAAATCTCCCCAGCAGCACCATTGCCCGAACGATCAGCCTTTTTTTAAGGGCTGCTGTAGCTCAGGGGTAGAGCACTCCCTTGGTAAGGGAGAGGCCGGGAGTTCAAATCTCCCCAGCAGCACCATTGCCCGAACGATCAGCCTTTTTTTAAGGGCTGCTGTAGCTCAGGGGTAGAGCACTCCCTTGGTAAGGGAGAGGCCGGGAGTTCAAATCTCCCCAGCAGCACCATTGCCCGAACGATCAGCCTTTTTTTAAGGGCTGCTGTAGCTCAGGGGTAGAGCACTCCCTTGGTAAGGGAGAGGCCGGGAGTTCAAATCTCCCCAGCAGCACCATTCTCAGCCAAACATTCCTGCCGGGTTCGAGCGACGCGCACATTGACTGCGCGAGGGCGCCTTTTGCCGTCCAAGATGCAATTTCTGCCTATTCCTTTGATGCGGAAGGCTATCTTTTGCATAGCAATTGATCCGATCCCCCTCTTCGAATGGCAACTTTTGCGTGTAAATCCCGGCATATTAATTGCTTGGATTGTTTCCTCAATTGCCATGGGGAATGCATCATGACCATCCTGACAAACACATATAGCGCCAGCTCGGCAAACGCGGCCTATGCGTCTTCGACGCAATCTTCAAACGGGTCACATCCGACCTTTAGCGAGGAAATGTATTCCGATCCGGAAATGCGCCCTTATCTCGAACAATATTACGAGAAAGCCTATGCCCCGATGCGCGAACGCATCGCGGCGATGCGCGAGGATGGATATACGCCCAAAACCATCCAGACCGAAGACGGTGGTGTCGCACAGGAAATTTCGGCGGATCAATATGAAGCCATGATACCGGATTTCGACAAATGGCTTGAAGGTCAGAAAACCATCATTCCGGGGCTTCATGACTCTGTCGACATATTCCGCGAAGGTGCGCAAAGGCATGTTGATTATCTGGAAAAACATCATCCGGACAGTCAATCGGACGTGCGGGCCGTATTTTCCAACGGTGATCAGATTCTGGGATATCTGTATGAAAACGGGGGAATGGTGACGCATGATAGAGGCAGCCATCTGCGGACATATAGCGATCAGGCAGACAAGCTGGGTTTGAGAGGCCAGGCGCGTGTTGATTACATCGCCGATGCCGTATCGCGCGATTATTCCAGTATCGATGTTTCGCGCTATGACGACCAGAATGCGCCGACACGGCGTGAATTTTCAGAACGCTGGTATCCTGATCACGATGTAGACCAGGGATACCAAGCCAACCTGCAAGAGGCACGATCACAGCTTGCAGCGGCGGAAGAACGCTATCGCCAGCAGCAAAGCAACATCACCGAGATGCATGGCTATCTTCTTGGCCTGATGGAACAGGAACAGCAGGCCTGAGCGGACCGAGTGCGTTATCCGTAAAAGGACCTGTACCATTCGACGAAACGACCGATGCCGGTTTCAATCGAGGTTTCCGGCTTGAAACCGACGGCATCGGTCAGGGCGTCAACATCGGCATAGGTCGCCGGAACATCGCCCGCCTGCATCGGCAGCATGTTTTTCTCGGCGGTCTTGCCAAGTGCCTTTTCGAGCGTTCCGATCATATGCATCAGCTCGACCGGGCTGTTGTTGCCAATATTGAACACCCGATACGGGGCAGAACTGGTTGCCGGATCCGGCTTGGCCGGGTTCCAGTCGGGATTTGGCGACGCGATGGTTGAAATGCAGCGATAAACACCTTCGACGATATCATCGATATAGGTAAAATCGCGGCGCATTTTACCTTCGTTGAAGACGTCAATCGGGCGGCCTTCCAGAATGGCTTTGGTAAACAGGAACAGCGCCATATCCGGACGCCCCCAAGGACCATAAACCGTAAAGAAACGCAGGCCCGTGGTCGGCAAGCGATACAGATGGCTATAGGTATGCGCCATCAGTTCATTGGCTTTTTTGGATGCGGCATACAGGCTGATCGGGTGATCGACATTGTGATGCACCGAAAACGGCATTTCGGTATTCATGCCGTAAACCGAACTGCTTGACGCATAGACAAGATGCTTCACGCCGTTATGACGGCAGCCTTCAAGGATATTGGTAAATCCAACGAGGTTGGCATCAATATAGGCATGCGGATTTTCAAGCGAGTAACGCACACCGGCCTGGGCCGCGAGGTTAACGACATAGGTCGGCTTTTCCGTCGCGAACAGATCAGCAATACCATCGCGATCTTCAAGGTTCATGCGGACAAACCTGAAGCCGTTGCGCCCTTCAAGCCGTCCAAGGCGGGCTTCTTTAAGCGACACGTCATAGTAATCGTTGACGTTATCCAGACCGACCACCGTACTGCCCTGATCCAGCAGTTTCTGGCAAAGGTGCGATCCGATAAAACCGGCAGCCCCGGTTACCAGAACCTTTTCATTCGCGGGAATGACAAAGTCGGACATCACGATCAGTTTTCCTGTCTTGGAAGGTTGCTGCCATAGAATATCGGCGCACTAAAAGCACAGGCATTCCTGTAACAGGACAGGCTTTGCCGTGCAAGACAGCATGCTTCGGCTCAGACATCACAGGCGACCTCAGAGACACCGGACGAGACTCCCGGTAATTTTCCTGCTATCCTTAAGTATCGAGTTCGCATCACCATGGAAAACCGTTTCGATCCGATGATTACGACCGGTCAAGCCATAACCAACCCGGCCAGCGGCGGATTGGGCATCGTCCTGAATGTCAGGGAGATTGCACAAACCGCTGATGGCAGCGTTTTGGCCGAATATGACGCGATCGAAGTCAGACGGGGTCAGGAAGCCGGCCTGTCGAATGGACCTTATGGCATTGGTGGCGAAGCGGCGGGTAGCGGGCTTCGCACACGCATCGTTGATCCCAGAACCCTGACCGAAGCGCAGGCCGTTGCCAATGGTGTGAGCCGAAGTGAATATCGCGAGGCCCTTGAGGCAAGTGATCAGCAGGCCGAAAGCAGCAATGCGGGATCAAAAAACCCTGCTGATCTGAATGCGGCCGAAAAAGCCGATATTGCGCGATTGCAGGCGCGTGATTCTGCCGTGAAGCAGGAAGAGAAAGCGCATGCCGCAGCGGCAGGTCAATATGGCTCTGCCCCGCAATATGAATATCAGATCGGGCCGGACGGGAAGGCATACGCCATTGGCGGGCACGTTGATGTCTCGGTAAATATTTCGGGTAGCGCAGAAGACAAGGAACGCGCCTTGGCAACGCTTCAGAATGCAGCCCTTGCCCCGAATGCTCCATCAGGGGCTGACATGGCCGCCTTCCGGCAGGCAAGCCTGCATCGTGCAACAACCACTAGCGATGAACAAAATCCGATCCCCGGCTATGGACAACCAAAAAACGACGCGAACGACATTTTTTCGATTTATGCCTGATCTCTAAAGCAAGAGACTTCAAAATTCAGCCGGTTTCACTATGCAACACGCGATAAACATTTTATCATTTCCTGACAAATACTATCCTCACGGATAGCATCACCCCCTGAAATCCATCCTGCAGTTTGACAGGACATCAGAATTATTTAATGCTGCGCTCGCGTCCGGGGGGACGCGAAATTTGGAAGATGACAACTTTGCGCGATTCCGTATCACTTGGGTTCGGAGCGCGATACCGGTACCGCCTTTTGCGGGAGACGGCTAAAAACGGGTACGGCACAATAACATGAACATCCTGCTAGCGGACGACCACGACCTCGTCAGAGACGGGATCACATCCTTTCTGAAAACGGCAGCCCCGGAAGTCGAAATTGCCCAGGCAAAGGATTTTGCCGAGGCACTTTCCATCGTTGATGGCGACACGCCGGTCGAACTGACGATCCTTGATCTCAACATGCCGGGCATGAACGGCCTTTCCGGGTTAACCGTAATGCGCCAGAAGCATCCGGAAATTCCGGTTGTCATCCTGTCGGGCTCGGTCAAACGCAGTGATGTGCTCAATGCACTTGAACATGGCGCGTCGGGTTATCTGCCCAAAACGCTGTCTGGCAAATCGCTGATCAATGCGCTTCGCCTGATCCTGTCGGGCGAGAAATACATTCCGTCAGCATTGCTCGAAGATGATGGCAGCAATAGCCGCCCGGGTGAGATTGATCTGGATGGTCTGGCACCGGACAACCCCCTGCGTCAGCTTACCAACCGTGAACGCGAAGTCCTGGCGCTGCTGACCAAAGGTCTGTCGAACAAGGAAATCGCCAAGCAGCTTACGGTACGCGAAATCACGGTTAAGGTTCACCTGACCGGTATTTTCAAAAAGCTCGGTGCCGCCAACCGCACGCAGGCAGTGAAAATTGCCATGCAGCTTGGCTGGGAAGCTTGATCTTCCAACATATCCTGAAGCTTCCAGAACCCGGCCAGTGGCCGGGTTTTGTTTTAACCGGCCACGACTTCGGAAATTTCGTCAAGCGTGGCCAGAAGCTCTTTCAGATCAAGCGGCTTTGACATTACCATCACCGGTGCGTCGTCCCCGTCCTCGACCGGGCGATCGGCGTCTCCGGGATGGCCGGTCATAACGATGACCGGCAAGGCAGGATTGCGTTCCCGAAGGGCGCGAACCAGACTGTTTCCATCCATCTGGGGCATCCGGATATCGGTAATGAGAATATCGGGCTGGACCACACCGGCCATTGCCAGGGCATCCTCGCCATCACTTGCCGCGGAAACGGAAAATCCCTGTGCTTCCAGATAGGCCGCGATAATTTCCATCGCGTCAATTTCGTCATCGACAACCATGATGCGCAAATTTCGGGATCGGGTTTCAGGAAGCCTTTCCTGCTGCGGCAGCAACGGCACATCATCAGGATCGTCAACGTCGTTGCCGGCATTTTCACCGATATGAACTGCCGGCAATACGATTTCGAAACAGGCACCATCACCTTCGTTGCGAACATCAATATGTCCGCCCATACCCTCGACAATGCCATAGCTGACCGAAAGCCCAAGCCCGGTTCCCTTGCCAACATCCTTGGTTGTGAAAAACGGGTGGAAAATAAGACCGATGGCGTCTTCCGGGACCCCGCCGCCATTATCATTTATCGCAATCCGCAACACTTCCTGATCCGCATCCAGCATCGCGGTCAAACGAATCAATCCACCAATACCACCGGCATCATCGCCATTTTCCGTGATCGCATCGCGGGCATTGGTCAGCATATTGACCAGAACCTGTTCCAGTTGCACCTGACGGCCAAGGACCTGACAGTTTTCCGCAGCAGGAACAACATCGACGACAATCCCCGCCAGACGGCAATCATGTTCCACCATGTCAACAGCACGGGTAACCGCGCGCATGGGATCGAAAAGCTCGAAATCATCTTCGTCCGGGCGACTGTAAATCTGCAAATGCCTAATAATTTCGGCCATGCGCCGGGTCTGACCGCTGATCAGGGACAATCGCTCTCGCTGGAACGAGGGTTGAACCTTTTCAAGTTCATATTGCAGCGCGCAGGTATCGGCCGCCATCCGGATAACGTTAAGCGGCTGGTTCATTTCATGCGCCACGGATGCGGCCATTTCACCAAGTGTCGCAAGCTTCGATGTCTGAACCAGCTGCCTTTCGATCTTGCGCTTTTCCGTCACATCCTCGGCAAGCATCAGCATCGCCGGAGCCCCTTCATGGGTGAAGGCAATGGCAGAAACCTCAAGCTCCACATTCTCCCCGTCGCCCCGACGGCACATGATAACGAAATCAGCCCGCCCGGTATAACCACCGGCATAGCGCGCAATATATTCGCCCATGATTTCGCGGCTATCGGGATGGACCATTTCCATAAAGCTGCGTCCAACCAGTTCCGAACTGTCGCTGCCGTGCAGAATGGAAACACCCTGCTGATTGATATAGGCGATTTCTTCTCCGCTCAGCACGGAAATCAGTTCGGGCGCAAGCTCCACCAGCTTGCGATACCGTTCCTCGCTTTCCTTTAGCGCCTGTTCGGCCCGCGAACGTTCAATCGCATAACGGATTGACCGCCGAATGGTTCGGCCGTCGGGGAATTCCTTGGTCAGATAATCTTCTGCGCCGTGCTGAAGGGCTTCAAACGCCAGTTCCTCATCCTTATGCCCGGTCAGAACAACGACCGGGGCACTGTTGGCACAACTTCGAATGCGGCGAATGGTTTCGACCCCCGATGAATCCGGCAGGGTCAGGTCGAGCAGAACAACATCAAACGCCCCGTCCGGCGACACATCATTCAGCAACGCCATGGCCGAGGCGAGGTCGGATCGGTGTTCGATTTCGAACCGTTCACCGGTTTCCTCCAGCAATGTCTTTACAAGAAAGGCATCGCCGGGATTATCTTCGACCAGAAGGATACGAAACCGGTTTTCGGTCATAAGGCGCGGCCCATTCATTTCAGTACTTTGACAAGCACCGCCAACACATCATCGTCAACGGCCGGGTTCAGTCGGATTCTGCATTTATTTGCGCCGACTAGCAATCCTGCACATCAATCAGCAACCGCCCCCTGACCTGCCCTTTGAGGATTTTTTCGCCCCATGGCAGGATATCGCGAAGCCCGACCTTTGTTGTCACAGTATCGAGTTGCGCCATCGGCAACTCCTGTGCCAGACGTTTCCAGGCTGTGACGCGCTTTTCATAGGGGCACATCACGGAATCAATTCCGATCAACCGGACCCCGCGCAGCAGAAACGGAATAACCGTTGCAGGCAAATCCGGCCCGCCTGCCAGCCCGCAGGCGGCAACGACACCATGATACTTCATTTCAGATAAAACATGGGCCAGTGTCGTGCTTCCGACACTGTCAATCGCGCCAAGCCAGCGCTCGCGCAGCAATGGTTTGCTGGCATCCGTTAACGCCGCGCGATCAATAATCGACGTTGCACCAAGTCCACGCAGATAATCATATGTGTCAGCCCGGCCAGTCGACGCCGCAACGCGATAGCCAAGATTTGCCAGAATGCTGACCGCAACCGACCCGACACCGCCTGCAGCCCCGGTAACAAGGACTTCACCATCCTGATCGGGGGACAGCCCCTGCTCTTCCAGTGCCATGACCGCCAGCATGGATGTAAAGCCTGCGGTACCGATGGCCATGGCGTGTGCGCCATCAAGTCCATCTGGCATTGGCACCAGCCAATCCGCGTTGACGCGGGCATATTGGGCATATCCGCCCCAATGTGCTTCGCCGACCCGCCATCCGGTCAGGATGACCTGATCGCCGGAGGCATAACGCGGATCATCCGATGAAATCACTTCGCCGGCAAAATCAACGCCAGGCACATGCGGATATTGCCGGACAAGACGGCCAAGCCCGTTCAGGATCATGCCGTCCTTGTAATTCAGGGTCGACCAGTCAACCCGGACAAGAACCTCGCCCTCGGGCAGGTCTTCAATCGCGATATCCTGAAAACCGGCCAGAACCGTTTTATCCTGCTGGGTTAGAACCAGCCCGCGGAACGCCTTTTTCATGGTTGCTTCCCCGTTTTTCGTTACGTGACCGGGAAAGAAGATTAATGCTCGATGGCAAAGGCTGTCAAAGACGCAAAGGTAGTGCTTTGCTCTTAACCGCCGGATGGATTTTTCAGGAAGGATTCATCGGGCCCTGTCAGCAGTCCGATACCGATCAGAACAACGATCAGAACCACCAGATAAAGCCATTTGCGCGAGGTTGCTGGATTATTGGCACTGTCGGGACTATCGGTTGCCATGCCTTCCTTTATGGGTGGCGGCAGACTGCGATAGGAAAGCCAGCCAAGCAACGGCACAATAACCAGATCGTCAATCCATCCGATCCCGGCAATCACATCGGGCAAAAGATCAATCGGACTGACGAGATAGACAATCCCCATCACCAGCAAAATCTTGCTGCGTATCGGCACATCGGACCGAAACAGGCTGCGTAAAAGATTGGGGATGATCGCCCAGACGGATGCCTTGGCCATGGGATACTCCGGAAAATGACCCGTTACGCAACCATTCTGACAGCTTGCAGGGAAAATGTCAGCGACGCGCAGTGCTTTCCGGCAAGCTGGCCTGCATATAGCCACTTTCAAACCCGGCGGCCTTGGTCAGATCAAACGCCCCGCACATGCTGCCGCAAGAGGCTGCCTGCGACGGATTATGCCGTATGGCATAGACTTCAAGACCGCTTCCATAGTCGGGAACCGGCACAAGCATGGCCCTGGCCCGCTGATCCTCTACCGACACCTGAAGCCATGCAATCGCGATGGCAAACAACAAAACAAACAACATTGTCATATTATCAGCACGGATCATTGGTCTGGTCCGGGTACAGTTGGAACAAAAGTCACATGCACAGCAAATGCGCCAGCGTGTGATTTGTTCCCGGTTGACCAAAGAAATCCGGTACGACCTGTTCGTCAGGGCCTGAAGCCCCTGCGCTCAAACTCTTTGAGGCTTGGCAATACTTAGCTTCTCACCTGCAAACGATGGATAACGATAATTGACCGACACGGTGTCCCCACCGGTCGTTTCGATCTCTGTTTTCACGTTTCTGTCGGCCCGAATATCGTCGACACCTGACAGGTGCATTATTCCGATAGTCGTATGCGGTTCGTTGGGCTCGACAAAAACCGATTTCTCTGCATCCCAGAATGGCTTGTGCTGGCATTGCCACATTGCATAGGCCGGCAGGTATTCGGCCTTATATCCTTCAATGTGAATGATCTTTCCCAAAGATAACTGTTCGGCCGGAAACATCTTTCCCTTCATGGCAGCTTCAACAATAACTTCCTGCCAGCGTTTCCAGTGTGGTGCCTTTGCCGCAATCGCGAATGTCGCCGCAGACAGCACATAATGGGGAATCATTTTCTTGGCCGTCGCCCAGCCAAACGCCTTTTTGCCATTGGCGTTATAGAAGCTGCCTATTTTTCGGGGCCATCTTCCAAGCCACGAAATACGGATCGGCTTTGGATAGGATCGATCCGCTCCGTTCGTGATCGCCAGACGGTCGCCTTTCGCCGCGGATCGAATGAACATCTCTACAGATGACCAGTCCTGAACCCAGGTATCACAATCCATCCACAGATATACGTCATATCCGGGGAATATCTCGGGGATGAAGGGGCGGCAAATACACGCCTTGAGGTATTCCTTGCCCTTTGATTTTTCTTCCGAAATGCCTTCGGGCCAATCGGGGATAACGAGCTGGTTCACCAGCGGTGACAGTTCTTCCCTCTGGGATTCAGCCAAACCCGCATCCATCACGCAGATGTCGATATTTCGGTCGACAGAGAATTGCCTGACCGAATGCACCATTTCGATCAACAAAGGAAAATAGTTTTTGTCGGAACCTGAAACGATGGCGATCCGCATGCTTCCCCGCTTAAACAAACCGATAATTTATTTTAAAAACTTACATGAAAATTCAAAAACTTTGTCAACAGACAGGTCCGTCATCAAAGACTTCTGAGATTTCCAGTCGACACCGTCAGCCAAAATCTGATCATAGTTGCGATCCGTGCAGACATAAGCTGTCTTCTTACCATATGGCGCATAGTTTTCCGGTCGGGATGGACCAAAAAGCCCCACGGTGGGAGAACCGGAAGCAGCCGCCATATGCATCAAGCCGGAATCATTACCGATATAAAGATCCGCCTTCTCCAGACAGGCTTGCACGGTCAATAAATGCTCGGTTCCAAAAACAACAGTCCTCCGATCATCCGCAATGGATGAAATCAGTTCCTGCGCCTTCTCGATTTCAGAAGGTGCGCCAACCAGCAAAACATACGCATCCGGCAAAGGCCCAGCCAAGGACGTCAGCCGCCCGACAAGGTCCTGAAAACGATCAATCGGCCACATCTTCCCGCCCCAGTTTGCCGTCGGGCCAACCACAAGAAGCGGTCGCCCGGCAAAAGAGGAAAGAATTTCCTGAGCCCGTTTCACATGTATCGGATCAAGCCAGATTTTGGGATTTAGAGGACGATCAACACCGATCAGACGTGCAAGCTGCTCTACCCGGTGGACGCTGTCGTCGTTGCCTTTGAGCACCACCCGTTTCCAGCCCGGAAGCACATAGGCCGTGGCACTGCCGCGCAGGTCGACGATGATGTCCCACCAGCGAAACGCGACCGATTTCCAAAGCTTCCACCAATGCCCGCCGCGTTTCTGCTTTGGCATTTCGATGAGGCGTTCAAGCCCCGGCACCGATTCAAAAATCGGGGCGGCGACCGGGCCGCAGGCAACCGTTACCTTGATGCCAGGATAGGTTTCGACATAGTGGCGCAGCACCGATGTCGAAAGAACGGCATCGCCGAGCCGGTTCGAGGTGATGAACAGTAACCGCACGGTTTAAAGTTTCTCCAGCTCGCCAGCGACATTAAGCCATTCACGACGGCTGTTGCGGGCCGCTTCGGACTGGCTGGCAAAAATCTGCCGGTCGGCCAGCAACTGCATCACCAGATTGCCATAGGCGGTTTCATCGGGAACGATATAGCCGGTCTTGCCATTTTCAACCCGCGTTTTGGCAATGCCGCCATAGGACACAACCGGTGTTGCCGCCGCCAGCGCATCGTAAATCCATTGCCCGACCTGATCATTGCCGTATTTGCCGTGATGCAGGAAGGCACGCGCGGTTGCAATACGTTCGGCCATGTCGGCCTCGGGCATCGGGTGGCAGACGCGGACACCCTTGTCGATGTTATCGCGCACCATATCGACGAGTTCTTCGGAAACATCGTCATTTTCGCCCGCCATCGCCGAGAACAGGTCGGAAGCATAGATTTCCAGAATGGCACCGGGCACCTTGGGCGCGACATAAGCCGACCAGATGCGGATGATCTGGGCAATGCCGGTTTTGCTGTTGGCGACCGTCACCGCAAGATCTTCGCGGCTTTCGAATGCCCAGTGCATGTTTGACGCCATGGCAAAGGCCGGGCAGGCGCCCGGTGCGATCACAATCGGGCGTTTGGCGGTATCGCCATCAAACGCCTTGCCCTGATCCTCGTGGGTAAAGATCACCTGCGCGCCGGTTTCAAGCAACGCCAGACGCGCCTTATCCGCATTCAGATCGGATGCCATGCCATCAAACCAAAGCCAGCAATCGCTACCTTCGGGGATTGAGGGATGACGCAGCAGCTCCGCATCGCGCCACACCAGAACCCGATCCACCGGGTCGCCACCAAAGGGCGGCATGGCACTGTCAAGCTGACGCCATGCAGCGCCATGATGATCAAGGTCGATGCCACCATTCCGGCGGGCTTCTACCTTGTGGCCACGGGCAACAAGGGCCTCGGCCAGCGCGATAAATCCGCGTTGGCGCGATCCCAGCGGGCGGGCTTCACGATCCTTGGGATCAAAGCCGATGGAACGGTCGAGCATCAATATTTTCATACATTGCGTTCTATCGGTTCCCGCGCAATTTATGAAGGCTTTTCTTGTGGTGGGTTGCTTTTGCCTTTGCCAAACCACCCCTTGCCAAATGCCCCCCATTGCCCCACATTTCGGCCAACAATTCCGATAAACCGGAGCCATAAGAATTATGAGTGAGACTTTATACGCCCCCCTGCCTGACCGGGCCGTTATCCGGGTCAGCGGGCCTGATCGCATCAGCTTCCTTCAGGGGCTGGTGTCGAACAATATCGAAAAAATCACGGCTGATCATTCCGGCTATGGCGCGCTTCTGACGCCGCAGGGCAAGTTCCTGTTTGATTTCTTTGTCTATCAGCAGGACGAGGACAGCCTTCTGATTGAATGCGAACGCGGCGAAGATGGTGCGCGCGCAGCCGAACTATTCAAAAAACTGCGCATGTATAAATTGCGCGCCAAGGCAGAACTGTCCGACGTCACCGAAAGCTATGACGTCGTTGCCGTTTTCGGCGATGGTGCCCTGAGCGCTCTTGATCTGCCCGATACGCCGGGTGCCACGGCACCGTTTGCCGACGGGATCAAGGCCGTCGATCCGCGCCTGAGTGCGATGGGCGCGCGCGTGTTACTGCCCAAGAACGAACTGGCACAAATGGCTGCCATCGGTGCCACCGAAAGCGATGAGAACACCTATCATCAGCACCGCGTCCTGCTGGGCCTGCCCAATGGCAGCGAGGAAATGGAAATCGACCGCGCCATCCTGCTTGAAAACGGGTTCGAGGAACTGGGCGGCGTTGATTTCAAAAAAGGCTGCTATATGGGGCAGGAACTGACCGCGCGCACCAAATATCGCGGGCTGGTTCGCAAACGCCTGCTGCCGATCACGATCACCGGCCCGGCCCCGGAAATTGGCACCCTGATCATGAATGGCGACAAGGAAGCCGGCACCATCCGCAGCATCCATGGCAATGCGGGCCTTGCCCTGATCCGGCTGGAACGGATCGGCGATGATGCCGACCTGACGGCGGGTGATGCCAAAGTTTTGGTCCACATTCCCGACTGGGTCAATCTGCCGGAAACGGCAGCCTGATAAGCCAATCATCAGCTTCATCAAACACAAACGGCGGCAGAAATTCTGCCGCCGTTTGCTTTATCAGTACTGCCTGTCAGCAGCCTTATTTCTTCAGCGCGGCCTGTGCAGCGGCCAAACGCGCAATCGGCACGCGATAGGGCGAGCACGAGACGTAATCCAGCCCCTGCGCCTCGCAGAACGCGATGGAGGATGGATCACCGCCATGTTCGCCGCAGATGCCAAGCTTGATGTCAGAACGCGTTTTACGGCCACGTTCCGCGGCGATGCTGACCAGCTCGCCCACACCTTCCTGATCAAGTGATACGAACGGATCACCGGCAAAGATATCCTTGGAAATATAGGTGTCCAAGAACCGGGAAGCGTCATCACGCGAAAGACCAAAAGTCGTCTGGGTCAGATCGTTGGTCCCGAAGCTGAAGAATTCGGCTTCTTCGGCGATTTCACCAGCCCGAAGGGCGGCCCGCGGCAATTCGATCATGGTGCCGACAAGGAATTCGAGCTTGGCCGATTTTTCGGTTTCGACCTCGCCTGCAACCTTGATGATCACAGCCTTGAGGATTTCAAGTTCCTTCTTCCCGACAATCAGCGGGATCATGATTTCCGGTATCACCGGATCGCCACCATCCTTTGAAACCTCGATCGCGGCTTCGAAAATGGCGCGGGTCTGCATTTCATAGATTTCCGGATAGCTGATGCCAAGACGGCACCCGCGATGCCCCAGCATCGGGTTGGCTTCCGACAGTTCCAGCAAACGGCGACGCACGACAACTTCTGCCACGCCCGCCGCATTGGCGACCTCGGTAATTTCGTTGTCGCCATGCGGCAGGAATTCATGCAATGGCGGGTCCAGCAGACGGATCGTGACCGGCAATCCCTTCATGATCCGGAACAGATCAATAAAGTCCTGCCGCTGATAGGGCAAAAGTTTATCAAGCGCCGTACGACGGCCCTTTTCCGTATCGGCCAGGATCATTTCGCGCATGGAAATGATGCGTGCCGGATCAAAGAACATATGTTCGGTCCGGCAAAGGCCGATCCCCTCGGCGCCAAAGCCACGTGCAGTTGCCGCGTCATCGGGCGTTTCCGCGTTGGTGCGGACCTTAAGGCGGCGCACACCATCCGCCCATTCCATCAATTGCGAAAAATCACCCGACAGGTCTGGTTTCAGTGTCGCCACCTCGCCCAGCATCACTTCGCCGGTCGCACCATCAAGGGTGATGACATCCCCTTCTTTCAGGGTCACACCGCCCGACATCATGGTTTTGTTGGCATAATCAATCTTGACCTGACCGGCCCCGCAAACACATGGCGTCCCCATACCGCGTGCCACGACGGCCGCGTGACTGGTCATGCCGCCGCGCGAGGTCAGAATGCCTTCGGCGGCATGCATACCGGCAATGTCTTCAGGGCTGGTTTCAATACGCACCAGAATGACCTTGCGACCGCGGTTATGCACCCAGTCCTCGGCCACCTCGGCGGAGAAAACAATCTGCCCTGATGCCGCTCCAGGCGATGCCGGAAGCCCCATGCCGATCACCTTCCGGTCTGCATCGGGATCAAGGGTTGGATGCAGCAACTGGTCAAGCTGTGCCGGATCAACACGGCGAAGGGCATCTTCGCGCGAGATCACATTGGCCTGGCACATCTCGACCGCGATGCGAAGGGCGGCCTTGGCGGTGCGTTTGCCCGCACGGGTCTGGAGCATGTAAAGCTTGCCGGACTCAACGGTAAATTCCATGTCCTGCATGTCGCGATAATGGGATTCAAGCCTGTCACGAATATCGCAAAGTTCGCCAAAGACGCCGGGCATGGCTTCTTCCATCGACAAAAGGTCCGAACCGGACTCTTCACGTTCGATTTTGGTCAGCGGTGCCGGGGTGCGAATGCCCGCCACAACGTCTTCGCCCTGCGCATTGATCAGATATTCGCCGTAGAAACGGTCTTCACCGGTCGACGGATTGCGCGAGAAGCAGACACCCGTCGCACAATCATCGCCCATATTACCGAATACCATGGCCTGAACGTTGACCGCCGTGCCCCAGCTTGCCGGGATATTGTGCAGGCGACGGTATGTATTGGCGCGTGCATTCATCCAGCTTCCGAAAACAGCCCCAATCGCGCCCCAAAGCTGTTCGCGCGGGTCCTGCGGGAAGGGACGCCCAAGTTCGGCATCGACCTTTTTCTTGAAGCCCTGAACCACCACCTGCCAGTCATCGGCACCCATTTCGGTATCAAGGACATAGCCCTTGTCTTCCTTGTGGATTTCAAGGATTTCCTCGAAATGGTAGTGATCAACGCCAAGGACCACATCGCCATACATCTGAATGAAACGGCGATAGCTGTCATACGCAAAACGGCGATCCCCAGAGACCGCCGCCAAACCTTCAACCGTTTCGTCATTCAGGCCCAGATTGAGAACCGTATCCATCATGCCGGGCATCGAGGCACGCGCGCCGGAACGAACCGAAACCAGCAACGGGTCCTTGGGATTGCCAAATTTACGACCGACCAGGGCTTCGACAGCAGCAAGCGACTTTTCGACTTCGGCTTCAAGACCATCGGGATAGGCACGGTCATTGTCATAAAACGCCGTGCAGACTTCGGTCGTGATGGTAAAGCCGGGCGGGACCGGAAGGCCGAGATTGCTCATCTCGGCAAGGTTGGCACCTTTACCGCCCAAAAGCTCGCGCATATCGGAACGTCCCTCGGCGCTACCGCCACCGAAGCCGTAAACCCATTTGGTCATCTTGCCTTTTCCTCATCTGGTCAAGGCGTTCCGGAATTCCGGGCGACCCCGACCTTATTTATGACTCGATCTTCGAGAAATCGGCAATGTCATGCAAAGCAGTCCGAATTTGCGCCAGCAGTTTAAGCCGGTTGGCACGTTCGTCTGCCTTGTCACTATTTACCGTGACCCCTTCGAAGAATGCATCGACCGGTCCGCGCAGATGCGCGAATTCGGCCATAGCCTCGGCATAATTCTCGGCCCGCAGAAGCGGCAAAGCCTTATGCCGGACATTGATGAGCGCCTCATAGAGCTTGCGTTCCTCGTCCTGCGTCAGAAGATCGGCGGACACATCCGCATCATAGGATTTTTCATCCTTCTTCTCTTCGATACGCAGGATATTGGACGCGCGCTTGTACCCGGCCATAAGGTTGACGCCGCTTTCACCCGACACAAAATCGGCAAGCGCATCAACACGGGCCAGAAGGCGGACAAGATCGTCCTCGCCATCCAGTGCAAACACGGCAGACACCAGATCATGGCGCACACCCTGTTCACGCAGATGGACTTTCAGGCGGTCGGCAAAGAATGCCAGAAGTTCGTCAACCGCCTCGTCACGACGAATGGAGGCCGGATATTGGGAAACGGCAAAGGCAAATGCGCGACGCAGCGGCACACGCAAACCGTTTTCCAGAACCAGCCGGATGACACCCAGAGCCGCACGACGCAGCGCGAACGGGTCTTTTGAACCGGTCGGCTTTTCATCGATGGTAAAGAACCCGGCAAGGGTATCGAGCTTCTCGGCCAAGGCAACAGCCACCGAAACAGGTGCGGTCGGACACATATCCGACGGACCGGCCGGTGCATAATGCTGCGCAATGGCGTTGGCGACTTCGGGGGCTTCGCCGTCATTCTCGGCGTAGTATTTCCCCATCAGTCCCTGAAGTTCGGTAAATTCGAACACCATGTTCGACACCAGATCGGCTTTGGCAATTTCCGCCGCCCGATCGGCAAGTTTGACATCGCAGCCCGGAATATCGGCTGAAAGTTCGCGTGCCAGTCCGCGCAGGCGCAAAACACGCTCCGCCAGCGAACCAAGTTTGGCGTGGAACACGATGTTATCAAGTTTCGGCAGACGCGCTTCAAGCGTCACTTTCCGATCCTGATCCCAGAAGAATTTCGCATCATGCAGACGGGCACGCAAAACGCGTTCGTTCCCGGCAATGATCTGTGCATTGGCATCCAGCGTCACCATGTTCGAAATGGTGATGAAGCGCGCGGCCAGTTTGCCATTGCTGTCTTCGACGACGAAATATTTCTGATGTTCCCGCATCGAGGTTTCCAGAACCTCGCGCGGGATATCCATGAACTGGTCATCGACCTTGCCCATGACGGGTACCGGCCATTCGACCAGACCGCAAACTTCCTCAAGCAGCCCGTTATCTTCCAGAAGCGTAAAGCCTTCTGACTGGGCAAGCTTGCGCGCACCGTCCAGAATGACCTTCTTGCGTTCTTCGCGGTCCAGCATCACCTTGGCAAAGGCAAGCTTCGCCTTGTATTCCGCTGCATTGGCAACGCTAAAGGTGGCCGGTGCCAGGAACCGATGGCCGCTTGTGATATTGCTTGCCGTTACCGGGCCAAAGGATGCCGGGATCACCTTGCCGTCAAACAGGCAAAGGATACGGTCAAGCTGACGGACCCAGCGGACTTTCTGATCGGCCCAGCGCATCGATTTCGGCCAGGGCAGTTTTGCCATGGCGTCTTCGATGATGTCCTTGATGACGTCCGCACTGTCGCGGCCCTTTTGCTCGACAATCGCGAACAGGAAAACACCCTTGGGCGTTTCGCGCTTTTCACATTGTTCCAGCGTCACACCATTGCCAGCAAGGAAACCGGCAATCGCCTTTTCCGGGGCATCGGCACGCGGGCCACGGCGTTCTTCGCGCAGGTCCGGCTGTTTGTCGGGCAGACCGTCAATGATCAGGGTCAGGCGGCGCGGTGTCACCAATGCCTCGACTTTATCAAAACCAAGGTCGGCAGCCTTCAGGCCATCGGTGACCAGTTTGGTCAGATCCTCGGAAGCACGCGCCTGCATGCGGGCCGGAATTTCTTCCGAAAACAGTTCAAGCAGCAATTCGGCCATGACTTATGCCTCCTCTTTCAAATGCCCGCGCGAACGAAGCCATGCTTCGCAGCAGGATTTCGACATGTCGCGGACGCGGCCGATATAGGCCGCACGTTCGGTGACCGAAATCACGCCGCGCGCATCGAGGAGGTTAAAGATATGGCTGGCTTTCATCGCCTGCTCGTAGGCAGGCAGGGCAAGGCCGCGTTCGATATTGACCGCACATTCGGCCTGCGCGTCCTTGAAATGCTGGAACAGCATATCGGTATTGGCGACTTCGAAGTTATAGGTCGACTGTTCCTTTTCGTTCTGAAGGAACACGTCGCCATAGCTGACGCCATTGCCGTTATAATCAAGGTCATAGACGTTTTCGACGCCCTGGATATACATCGCCAGACGTTCCAGACCATAGGTCAGCTCGACCGGAACCGGGTCGCATTCAAAACCGCCGACCTGCTGGAAATAGGTGAACTGGGTGACTTCCATCCCGTCCAGCCACACTTCCCAGCCAAGGCCCCACGCGCCCAAAGTCGGGCTTTCCCAGTCGTCTTCGACGAAACGGATGTCATGCGCCATCGGGTCAATGCCCAGATGCGCCAGCGAGCCAAGGTAAAGCTCCTGCGAATTGGCCGGTGACGGCTTCATCAGGACCTGGAACTGATAATAGTGCTGCAAGCGGTTCGGGTTTTCGCCGTAACGACCATCGGTCGGGCGGCGCGACGGCTGCACATAGGCCGCATTCCAGCTTTCCGGACCCAGCGCGCGCAACGTGGTTGCGGTGTGGAAGGTACCGGCACCGACTTCAAGGTCATAGGGCTGCAGGATGACACAACCCTGATCGGCCCAATAGCTTTGCAGTCGAAGAATGATTTCCTGGAATGAAGGGGGACGTTGCGACCCGTCGAGCGCCATTGCGCGAACTCACTATTATGTTATCGGTAAATTTAGAGCGGCAAGCTACCGCCCCACCCCGTCGGGGTCAAGAACGCAAAAGCCCTGAGTGGGCCTGAATTTAGCGCTTTTTATGACGCCCCGCCGAATCTTATACCGCGTTGCAGCATACAACATCCCTGCAACAACCCGTTTTTCCAAGCGAAATCACGGCCTGTTGGGCGAAAGTCGAAGAAATCAGCAAATGAAAATATGCAGTGCGCGCAACTCAGACTTCGCAAACATGCGCGCTGCCTTCGGCGTGATAGACACCGCATTTCGGGCATTTTTCAAGATCATGCGCCACAGCTTCCTGTTTCTGCTGCTTGGCTTTTTTGTCATGCGCGGTCTGTTTTGGCTGCTCCTGCCCGGAAACCTGATTCTTGCGGGTAAACAGCTTGAAGCCCTGCCATACCACCACAACGATCAGTGCGGTAAAAAGGATTTTCGATAAACTCAGCATGGCATTTCCCAAAGCATCAAGGTTTCTGCGCCGCAAAGGACCAGCAACGCACTTTATAGTACCCTTATATTAAACCAAGCCCGATTTAGAAACCGGGCAATGCAGATGGTGCGCGCAAAAGCGCATCACATTCCGGCAGATAAACCCCGGCCTCGTCATGCAGAACAATTCCGCGTCGCAGGGTAACCGGCGAGGAAACGCCCTTGCGCGCCGAAACAATCACACGTAACGGCGCATCGGCACTGGCCTTGCTCCAGATCGGGTAAATGGTCATGTCGCCCGCCCGACCATGCAAAAGCCCGATGATCCGGTCCAGATGATCCGCCCGATGCACGATGGTGATCCGGCCCTTCTGGCGCACCATCCGAAGGCAGAAATTGATCCAGTCTTTCAGATCGGCGGTGCCTTCCTGATGCGCCCTCGCCCGGCTTTCATTGGCGGGGCGTGTGCCCCCGGCATAATAGGGCGGGTTTGAAATCACCTGATCAAAACTTTCGGCCATAAGCGGCAGGGACCGGTCATTGATATCGCCATGAACCGGCGTTACCCGACCCACCAGATCATTTTCGACAATGTTGCGGCAAAACAGCGCATAGAGATCGTCCTGCAGTTCGACCCCGGTCACATCGGCATCCGGCAGGCGGCGGGCCACGCATAACCCGGCCGAACCGACAGCCGCCCCGACATCAAGTATTTTCTGATCCCGTCTGGAATTGATCGTCACGGACGCGGCCAGCAAAACAGCATCGACCGCAGCCCGATATCCATCCACCGGCTGCTTTAACGTCACCGAACCGCCCAGCAGAAAATCATGGCTGATGCGTTCTTCCGCAAAATCGGGAACATGAAATGCGCTATCGGGTCGGGTCATAAATGTCTTAAATCCTGCAACCTTGCCAATCCCACAACCTTGCCAGGCACGGACCGATTTTCAGTCCTGGACTTCCTCGGCATCGGGATCATGTTGTGCGTTATGCGCATCAAGTTCACGTCTGGCAATATCAAGGATGTATTTCGCCCGGCTTTCTTCCTGGGGATCAACCATCAAACGCCTTGGAAGTGCGCCAATGGATCCTTCCAGAATGCTGGCATGGTAATCAAAAATATGGCTGGCGATGCCTTCGTCGGCGAGAACCGATTGCGCCCAGCTAAGCTCGATCGGGTCGTTGCTGCGAAATAGCTCCATCATACGATTTATGCGCCCCGGTTGGTTATTGTGTGATTATGCTATCCATATATATGTGTCCGACCACAGACATTCGGGTAAAACTGACACCAAAGTGGTCATTGTTGCGTGGTTGGCAACCATTTGTCCACTTGACCGTCACCACCCGGCATCTCTATGTTGAGGCCGCCCACTGAAATCAGCGTTACCCGTCCCGGTGGGCGGGGTCAATACGCGAGAAATTGTTTCGGATTACAGCGTGACCAATATCGCAACGCAGCAGACGACCGAACCCAGCCTTGACTCCCTGATCCGCCTTGTCGATGCCGACATGAAGCGCGTCAATCAGGTCATCATCGACAACATGCACAGCGAAGTTGCGCTGATCCCGCAGTTGGCAAGCCATCTGGTTGCCGCCGGTGGCAAACGCATGCGCCCGATGCTGACACTGGCATCCGCCCAGCTTTGCGGTTATCAGGGCGGCACATCTGCTGTTGATCTTGCGGCCTGTGTCGAGTTTATCCACACCGCAACGCTTCTGCATGACGATGTTGTTGATGAAAGCCTTTTGCGCCGTGGTCAGGCATCGGCCAATGCCCTGTTTGGCAACGAAGCCAGCGTTCTGGTCGGTGACTTCCTGTTTGCGCGCGCCTTTGTCGTGATGGTCAAAAACGGCTCGCTCAAAGTTCTTGATATTCTGGCGAAGGCGTCCGCCGTCATTGCCGAAGGCGAAGTTTTGCAACTTTCGACCGCCAACGACATGGCGACCACCGAAGAAGCCTATCTTGAGGTCATCACCGCCAAAACCGCGGCCCTGTTTGGTGCCGCATCGCAGATCGGTGCGGTCATTGCCAATCGTTCGGCCGAGGACGAAGAAGCGCTCCGTCTTTATGGTATCTATCTTGGCACCGCCTTCCAGCTGATCGACGATGTTCTGGATTATTCCGCCCATCAGGCGACGCTTGGCAAAACCGTTGGCGATGATTTCCGTGACGGCAAGGTGACCCTGCCGGTGATCATTTCCTATGCCAAGGGCGACGACGAGGAAAAGGCCTTCTGGCGCCGCTGCATGGAAGATCAGGAATTCAAGGATGGCGATCTTGATCGCGCGCAGGAACTGATCCGCAAATATGATGCGCTTAGCGCATCCATGGACCGCGCACGCGAATTTGGCCAGCTTGCCATTGATACCCTGACGCGCTTTGACGATGGCGCGATCAAGGATGCAATGATCGAGGCGGTCGAATTCTGCATTTCGCGCCCATACTGATATCGCATGCCGGGGTCCCGGCGTATCGGCACAAAAAACCCTTGCGTCGGTCCGTATTTGGGATTATCACCCGGCTTCGCAGAATGACGGAGCGTAGCTCAGCCTGGTAGAGCACTGTCTTCGGGAGGCAGGGGTCGGAGGTTCGAATCCTCTCGCTCCGACCATCATTCAAAGGCCCTGAAACGGTTTCCGTTTCGGGGCCTTTTGCGTATTGGCACAAACCCCGCCGAATTCACCCGCAAAGCGATTGATCCCCACACCGCGCAACCGTGAAATCATCTGCCGGAAAACGGCAAAGTTTTTCGCGCCCACCGACCGGTTTATGCTTGATCCAGCCCGAAAGAAGGGCTAAACAACCGCCCACTGACGGAGCGTAGCTCAGCCTGGTAGAGCACTGTCTTCGGGAGGCAGGGGTCGGAGGTTCGAATCCTCTCGCTCCGACCATCAGTCGGGAAGTCTTTTTCAAAGGCTTCCCGTTTTCATTTCCGGTCGTTTTTCCGTCGTCAAATCTCCTTGCTGCAAGGCCTGATGAAAAGTCATTGGGCGATCAGCTTTGTCAGCGGATCAATCAGCAGCACCGCGCTGCAACAGGGCTGTGCATTACCGTTCGCAGGCGCAAGTTTTCCATCAGGCCTTCACAGCGCTTTCTTTCCTGGCACCAATGCCCGCCGCCCCGGCATTACGATATACAGGCAATCAGAAACCAGTCACTCGGCCAACCGATTCGCAACCATAGCGGGGGTTCGCGGGCTTTTTTGCTATAACAACTTTAAATGAGAGATATGCAACATACTGAAGACCGTATAAATACGCATTTCCATGCGGAAATTCCGGTTTTTTGAGCGGAATCAAGTCATTTTTGTGCGTTCGCGAAGATATTTTCTTGCGCGGCGGGCGAAACAAACTTGCTCATACTTGCCAAATACGCTTAAGCTTCGCCCTGCAACACAAGGAACGGGAAGATTCCGCCTGCAATAATAAAAGCAAAAGGCGGCATTCGACCCAACGTGGTAATACCAATTTCGGACTTCTTAGGGAGGAAGCTACGAATGAAATTTGCTAATATTTTGAAGTCTGCAACCTGTGTAGCCGTACTTGCAGCGGCTGCTTTGACGACGGTTGCACCTGATGCGGATGCGGCTGATCGTGTTCGCTGGAAAATGGGCTCTACCTATCCGGGCAGCCTGACCCAGCTTGGCACACTCGGCAAACGCGTTGACGAAAAAATCGACGAAGTTTCCGGTGGCAACATTCAGATTAAATTCTATGAGCCGGGCGCGCTTGTTCCGGCACTTGAAGTATTTGATGCGGTTTCAACCGGTTCCATCGATGCGGCCTTCTCCACCCCGGGTTACTGGGCGGGCAAGGTTCCGGCATTGCAGCTTTTTGGTGCCGTTCCGTTCGGTCCGCAGGCTGGCGAATATCTGGCATGGGTCAAATTTGGCGGCGGTCAGGAAATCTTTGACAAGCTTTATGCCGAACATGGCATCAAGTCGCTGTTCTGCGGCCTGATCGCGCCGGAAGCTTCGGGCTGGTTCTCCAAGGAAATCAACACGGTTGAAGACCTTAAAGGCCTGAAAATGCGCTTCTTTGGCCTTGGTGCGAAAGTCATGGAAAAGCTCGGTGTCTCGACCCAGCTTCTGGCAGGTGGCGATATCTATCCCGCCCTTGAACTCGGCACGATTGATGCGACCGAATTCTCGATGCCGGCAATCGACCTGAAACTCGGCTTCCACCAGGTTGCCAAATACTATTACTTCCCCGGCTGGCATCAGCAATCCACCCTGTTCGATCTGATGATCAACAAGGAAAAGTGGGATGGGCTCGACAAAACCCAGCAAGCCCAGATCGAAGCGGTTTGTAACGACAACCTGGCTTATGGTTTTGCCGAAGGCGAAGCCATCCAGTTCGCAGCCCTTAAGGAACTTAAGGAAAAAGGTGTGAACATCAAAACCTGGTCCCCGGAAATGCTCGATGCAATGCGTGGGGCATGGGAAGAGGTTGCCACTGAACTTTCCGCAGAAGATGCCGCCTTCAAGGAAGCTTACGATAGCCTCCAGTCTTTCCGCGAAAACTATAAAATCTGGAAAGATATCGGATATCTGAAGTGATTTTTCCGGTGTCTGGTATCCTTGATACCAGATCATAAGAGAAGTCTCGGCAAGGCCGGGCGCCAGACGGCCCCGGCCTTGACCGCGATCAAGAAAAGACCCGGGAGGCTTTTTAATGGAAGCGCTACTAAAACTGAGTGACGGCATTGATGCCTTCGTTTCCCGTATCGGGAAATGGGCTGCCCTGCTCGCAGTTCCGCTGATGCTGACGATCATGTATGACGTGATCCAGCGCAAATTTGGCGGCCAGGGATCCATCAAATTGCAGGAACTGGAATGGCATCTCCATACCGGCCTGTTTATGCTGTGTTTCGGTTTTGCCTATATCCGCGATGCGCATGTTCGTATCGAACTCATCCGCGACAATCTGCGTCCGCGCACACGCGCCATCATCGAAATGATCGGGGCGATCATCTGCATTCTGCCGTTTTGCGCGCTGGTGCTTTATTTCGGTTTTGATTTTGTTCTTCGCTCTTACGAAAACCACGAAGTTTCGGCCGCAACAACCGGCCTCACCCATCGCTGGGTCATCAAATCAACCATCCCCGTCGGCTTCGGCCTTCTTGCCATGGCCGGTCTTTCGGTCTTCCTGAAATGCTATGTCTTTGTGTTCGGACCAAGCAACCTGCGCAATCGCGCCGGTTATTATGTCGGCACACATCATGCTGATCTTGGCGACGCTGCCGCCAAGCTCGAAGACTGATCGCGGAACGGGGATAATTCCAAATGGAAAACTTCTATATCGAAGACTGGTTTCCGCTGATCATGTTTGCCTCGCTGGGCATTCTGGTCTTTTCGGGGCTGCCGGTTGCATTCGTCATTTCAGGCATCGGGATCGCCTTTGGCTTCCTTGGCATGGCCTATGACGTTTTCTCATTCATTGAATTCTTCAACATCGTATCGCGCATCTGGGGTGGCATCGCCGAAAACATGGTGATGGTTGCCGTGCCGATGTTCATCTATATGGGCACGATGCTGGAAAAAAGCGGTGTTGCCGAAGACCTGCTGGAATGCCTGAACGTGCTGATGCGCAAGGTGCCCGGCGGTCTGGCACTGTCGGTTACCCTGATGGGCACGATCATGGCCGCGACCACCGGCATTATCGGTGCGTCGGTTGTGATGATGACCCTGCTTGCCCTGCCGGTCATGATGCGCCGTAATTATGATCCGTCACTTGCGACCGGGACGATTGCGGCATCGGGTACGCTTGGCATTCTGATCCCGCCAAGCATCATGCTGGTTCTGATGTCTGACCTGATGTCGGTTTCTGTTGGCAACCTGTTTCTGGCGGCCGTCATTCCGGGCCTTCTGCTGGCATCGCTCTATACCATCTACATCTTTGTCCGCTGCCAGCTTCAACCCCATCTTGCCCCGCCGCTGCCCGACGCCGAAGCGGTGCATGGCACCGACATGGTGCGCATGATGCTGCGCAGCTTTATCCCGCCGGTTTTCCTGATTGTGCTGGTTCTGGGCTCGATCTTTGCCGGTTTTGCCACCCCGACCGAGGCCGCAGGCGTCGGCGCACTTGGTGCCACTTTCCTCGCACTGGTCAAAGGGCGTCTGAAATGGGATGTGCTCAAAGACGTCTGTGAACGGTCGGCCCTGACCGGTGCCATGCTGTTCTTCCTGTTTGCCGGTGCGACGGTCTTCTCTTATGTGTTCCGATCACTGGGCGGGGATGATCTGGTCATTGATCTGGTCGATAGTGCCGGCCTTGGGGCGTGGGGCGTTCTGTTCCTGCTGATGCTGATCGTCTTTATACTTGGCTTCTTCTTCGACTGGGTCGAAATCACCCTTATCGTGTTGCCGATCTTTGCCCCCGTCATTGCCCAGCTTGATTTCGGCGACCACCTTGCCGTCGCAGGCGTTGGCCCCACCGAAACACAGGTTCTGACCTGGTTTGCCGTCATGGTTGCGGTAAACCTGCAAACCAGCTTCCTGACACCGCCATTCGGGTTTGCCCTGTTCTATCTCAAGGGCGTTGCGCCGAAATCGATCACCATCCAGCAGATATACAAAGGCATCATTCCCTTTGTGATCCTGCAGGTGATCGGGCTTCTGCTGGTGATGTATTTCCCGGAACTGGCACTTTGGATGCCAAATACCATTCTGGAATAGGCTGAAACCCAAGACATCAAAGGCGCCGTGCAAACGGCGCCTTTTTTGTTTCCGTCATCTGCTGCGCAAAGAAAAACCGCCCCGAAAGGGCGGCTGTAATCTTTAAGATCGAAAGGGATGCCGGTCTATTGCTGCGGCAGGTTCCGCTCGCTTGGCAATTGCAGCATGCGGCCCATCAGGTAATCGACATCGTCTGAATCGAATTCGACACCAAGATCACCATACTGGGTCAGAACCCGTTCAATCATCCGGCGTGAATAACGTTCCCGGTCGCGTTCCCCGCCATCCAGATCGGTTTCACGCGCCACTTCAACCGCCGCCCGGACCCCCGGGAAGAAATGAGCCGGCATTTCGGCCTTGTTATAAATGGCTTCAAGGCCGAACGGGCCGCTGTCGTGGATCAGAATGCGGGTATTGATCAGCGATACCCCGGCACGACGCGCAAGGGCGGCCTCGAAAAAGGCAACGTCCCCCATGCAAAGCGCACGCAGGATCAATCCGCTGGTCAGGCGATTGTTGGTATGAAGATGTTCGACCAGCAATTCGACATCGCGTTCTTCCGCACCATCCCCCAGAAGCCCGATGGTCGCACTTTCCTGCGACTGGGTCATGACCGCGTTGACGATCCCCTCGGGGATGTGGCCGCGTGCAATCAGTTCCGATCGCATCCGGTCGGACACCAGCGTCACCAGCCGTTCAGCAATCGTGATCGGCAGATGGTTGCGTTCGATCATCGGTTTCTGGATGCGTTCGTTTTCGCCGAATTCGTCGACAACCTTTTGCAATGACCGTTCGCTGATCTGCGCACCGTCATTTGAAATCAGGTCAACCATCACGTCTTCATGGCCGATATCAACCAGTGTGGCCGAAACAATTTCCGACACATGCGGGCGCGATGCGATGGCACGCTGCTTTTCAACGCTGTCGGCATTGTCACCAATGATGTCGACCAGATCGTCATCATTCAGAACTTCGGAAAATTTCAGGATCGGCAGGGCCACATCATCCACGTCGCGCGCCAAAGTCGCGGCAACATCGTGGGGCACCAGCGGGGTCTGCTTCAGGTTTTTGGCCAATGCCTTGCGCACGCGCACCTCGGCATCGCGCACCATCAGACGAAAAATGTCTTCGGCAAGCACACGTTCGCTGTCGCTCAGGCTTTCGGCAGAAAATTCACGGCTGATCTTGTCGGCCGTTTCGGCACGATTCTTCCCGGAAGGATCCTGGATCAGATTGTTAAGATCTTCTTTGGTTATACGCGGCAATGGAGCTCTCCCGGCACGCTAAGCAATCGGCTGCCAACCATTTGTATATCGTTATACACCTTAGGGGCGATTGACTAAACGCAAATTATTCAGTTCCTGCATGTGGTAAATGTCGTGTCGAATTCGGGAAACTCAACAGTAAGCCCATCTTTTTTAACGAAAAGCGAATTTTTGCTTCTGTTTGTGTTTTTCGGTTCACTTGGGAACCAACCAACGACAGAATGCAGTGGGGACCCTATCACTGCAGACCAAGAGAGGCCCGCAATATGAAATTGACCAAAACACTTACCATTGCCGCCACAATGGCCGTGCTTGGCATGGCACCGGCAATGGCCGGTGACGCTGCAAACGGTGAAAAAGTATTCAAGAAATGCGCTGCCTGCCACAGCGTGGAACCCGGCCAGAACAAGGTCGGCCCGTCGCTGGCCGGTTCATTCGGCGCACAATGTGGCCATGTCGCCGATTACAAATACGGCAAAGGCTATCAGGCAGCTTGTGACAAAGGTTTCACCATCGATGAAGCCTTCCTGGTTGACTACCTTCAGGACCCGTCCGAAAAGCTCAGCGAAATCGCGGGCTCCAAGGAACGTTCGAAGATGACCTTCAAGCTGAAAAAAGAAGACGAAATTGCCGATGTCATCGAATATCTGAAAGCGCACTAAGCCCTTTCGATATCCGGTACCGGATTAAAAAACGGCCAGTGCATCTGCATTGGCCGTTTTATTTTACCGGTAATCTCACGCCGCAGCACGCCGCCGACCGAGTTCCTCGGTAATCGCGCGGATCTGTTCCTCGACCCGGATATCAATGGTCGATGTCACTTCCAGATCACGATCTTCGTAAACGTCGCGATCGGGATATTTTTCATGCCATTCACGGATCGCCACATCGCGCAGCCGGATCAGTTGTTCGATCTGTGGCCGGTACAAAAAGATGATCCCCGATATCCAGCGGTTGACCGGCCAGGAAGGCTGCGCATGATCAATGATGAAGTTTTCCAGCATATTGACCACGGTTTCACCATCATACCAGACCTCGCCGGTGACCCAGCGGTTGGTGGTAAACAGGCGTTGGGCAAAACCGTATTCATCCATCGATACCGCAACCAGATGCGAAAGCGCGTCATTCGGACCTTCGGGATAGTCAAATCCTTCGATCGGTAACGGTTTGGACCCGGCAGGCATGCCGCGCGGGCGCAGGAACGTATGAAAATGCCCATGCTCGTTCCAGTCTCGCTGCTCGTCCTTGGGGTGGGCATGATAATAGAACTGGGCGTGCGAATTGCGGTCATATACGTCCCCTTCGGGATAATGCGACCATTCGTAAAATGTGCCACCCGTCTTGATCAGTTCGCCGACAATATTATCGCCGGTAATCGTCAAAACCCGGTGGCATTCCATAACATCGCGCCCCGCGACCAGCATCCGTTCAAGCCGTCCTGTCGGAAGCGATGTCCAGTCAATTGCAATCTCGGTCATTCCAACACCAGTAACCTTGCGATGAGAACCCTATCCGCAACGGCAGAAATAACCTGTCCCTGACCATGTCGGCCAATTAATCCCGTTCAAGAATTAGTGATTCTGTCGGAATGTGCAAGCATGCTTCGAAGCAGGTGCTATTCATACATCAGCCGGAAACCGATCAGGATATGCTGCATATGTTCGGGCCGGCCATGGCGCGCAGCCGGGCGACAGACACCGCAGCCACGGTCATCCCAGGATCCACCCTTAACAATCCGGTATCCGGCCTGAGAATTGGTTGCGGTCCATTCAAACACCTGCCCCGCCCCGTCATACAACCCGTAGGGTCCCGGTTCGAACTGCCCGACCGGCACGGTATCGAACGGACCGCGATCGGCACTGTTTAACTGCAACGGGTCATAGATATTGCCCCACGGATAGAAAATGCCATCCGGACCGCGAACCGCCTTTTCCCAATATATCTCTTCGGGCAATCGCCATTTCTTGCCGGTCTTTTCGCTGAGCCATCCGGCATAATCCTGCGCATCGCGCCATGACACCAGAACAACCGGATGGTTTCCCTTGCCACGTGGCGGTTCGCCGTTTTTCCATGCAAACGGGCGTGTCGCATCGTACCCGTAAATCAGTCCAAGACTTTGCCAATCCTCTTCGCTGATATCAGGCGCATCACGCCCCGTATCGCGGATAAAGGCGGCATACTGGTCATTGGTGACCGGTGTTTTCATGATGAAATAGTCGGGCAGATAGATACGCCATTTATCGACTTCGACATCGTACCAACGATTGCGACGGCTGACGTCATGGCCATAGACCTGTTCGTCGATCTGATAGGCATATTGTCGCTCGACCCCGTCCGACCCCTGAAAGAACCACCCGGCCGGAATTTCCGCCACATCGGGTATAGGTACGTCCGCGGACTGCGCCAATCCCGAACCGGGCAAAGATATTGCGGCCAAAACAGCCGCAAAAAGCCCCCCGAACATGTGACTGCATTGTTTTTTCATTGTCTGTTCCGGTCTCCGTGACGGCTGTTCTCACGGTTTCTTCAACCGCGCGCCATGCTCCGCTACCTGTATCCCTGATTTCTTAAATGTGGAAAATCTATCGGTTTTTCAATCGTTTTGATACCAAAGCATAAAAAATGAAACATAAATTGCTCGCCGGCCGTTCAACCCGAAGCATCTTTTGACCGCTTCTCTCACACGGTTCTCTCACACAACAGTGAAACCATGTGACGTTTCGCGCCAAACGATTTGGCGCATATTGGCCTCCGTCGGACGACACACATTCAGGCGTCCGGGCAATCACATTGAAATGAACGCTTAATCAGTGAGGCAATCCATGTCCAAAAAATCCAGCATCTTCTCCCAGTCGGCCCTGATCCCCGCGATTGCCGTTGGCGCCGGCCTTGCCATGGCGGCCCCGATGGCAATGGCAGCCCCGCTGCCTACGCCGACCGCCGAAGTCGCAACATGCACCGCCAATCCCTGTGCGGCGAACCCGTGCGCGGCAAATCCCTGTACCGCTAACCCCTGTGCTGCCAAAAAGGTCGTCAATCCTTGCAGCCCGTGTGCCGCCAATCCCTGTGCAGCAAACCCGTGTGCAGCTGCAAACCCCTGCGCGGCCAATCCGTGTGCAGCAAATCCCTGTGCTGCCAAATAACCGCCGGTATGTCGGCCTGACATGCAAAAGGGGCAGTGCGCATGGCACTGCCCCTTTTTTATCTGTCTGACAGGGTTGATCGCAATCAGTCGCGAACAACCATCACCGAACAATCGGCATGACGCACAACGCGCGCGGCGTTCGGTCCCAAAAGGTAATCCTTCAATTCCGGGCGATGCGCCCCGATGACGATCAGATCGCAATTGGTCTTTTTCGCCATTTTCAGGATCACTTCATAAACCGTTCCCTGGCCCACGATATGCTGAACCTTAAGGTCGGACGGAATATGTTCGGACACGAACTGATGCAGCCTTTCGTTATAGGCATCGAGAACCTTTTTCTCGTAACCCTTCGGAAAGAACTGCCCGACCATCGACATCCCGACCGTGGGAACCACGGTCAGGACATGAAGGCGCGCGTTGAATGCCTGGGCTTGCTTGATGGCGACCGGAATGGCTTTTTTCCATGACGAGTCATGATCAAGATCCACTGTAACCAGAATATCCTTATACATGGACTTGGCCCTCCTTAGGCCGCTTCGGCACGACGGCGACGGCGTTGCAACACGATGATCCCGCCCAGCACGATGAATGCCGGGATAAAGAACACCTCTTTGGGCATGCGGTCGGCTTCGATCTTGATCGCGGTGATTTCAAAGTCGAAATCAAGTCCCGCTTTCTCGGCCGGGCCACCAAACACCAGATCATCGATAAAGACCTTGCCGTCTTCGGTGCGAACTGCAATGCCCGCATTGTAAAGACGATCTTCACCCGATGCTTCCGGCCCCAATGGCAACATCACCGATTTGGTGACTTCATCGCCTTCCAGGTTAATGCCCTCGACATCCAGAAGAATGCTGGTATTGGCGGGCATATCGGCCGCCTTTTCAACAATCTCGGTCGCGGGCAGGTTTTCATAGGGCGGCTCGATCAGGTCAAGCCAAAAACCCGGACGGAACAGGGTAAAGGCAATCAGCAGAAGTGCCGCACTTTCCCACAGTTTCGAGCGGGTAAAGAAATACCCCATCGTCCCTGCGGCAAATACCAGCATCGCAATGGTCGAAACGACAATCACCATCACCACATCAAGCGGATGATCAAGCCCGATCATCAGAAGCTGCGTGTTAAACAGGAACAGGAACGGCAGGGCCGCCGTCCGCATGCTGTAAAAGAATGCGACGAAGCCTGTCTTCATCGGATCAGCCCCTGAAACCGCCGCAGCAGCAAAGGATGCCAGACCAACCGGCGGCGTCACATCGGCCATGATGCCGAAATAGAACACGAACAGATGCACCGCAATCAACGGCACGATCAGGCCGTTCGCAGCCCCCAGTTCGACAATCACGGGTGCCATCAGGCTTGACACAACGATATAGTTCGCCGTCGTCGGCAACCCCATGCCAAGGATCAGGCTGATGATCGCGGTAAAGACCAGGATCAGCATTAGATTGCCGCCCGAAATCAGTTCCACAAACTCGACCATCACCTGACCGATCCCGGTCAGCGACACCGTGCCCACGATGATACCGGCGGCCGCCGTCGCCACCCCGATCCCGATCATGTTGCGCGCCCCGGTGGCAAAACCGTCAATCACATCGACAATGCCTTCCTTCACACTGGCCATATAGTCCGGCTGTTTGCGGAAGAACGCCTTGACCGGACGCTGGGTCAGCATGATGAACAGCATCAGAACCGTCGCCCAGAAGGCCGACAATCCGGGTGATTTCAGTTCAATCATCAGGAACCAGACCAGCACGACGACCGGCAGCAGATAATGCAGGCCGGACTTGGCGGTTTCGCCCAGTGCCGGAAGCTCCAGCACCGGCTTGTTGGGATCATCCAGTTCAAGATCGGGATATTTCGCCGCATAATAAAGACCGGCAAAATAGACCACCGCACATTCGACCGCGACAATCCAGCCAACCGCGTTACCGAATATCTGTTTCTGGAAACTGATTGCGTAGTAAATCGCACCCGCAAGAATAACCAGCGTCAGCACGAACAGAAGCGAACGGATCAGCACCTGCTGAACGGTCGATGTATGACGTTTCGGCAGGCCTTTCATATTGGCCTTAAGCGCCTCGAGATGGACGATATAGATCAGCGCGATATAGGAAATCGTCGCCGGCAGGAAGGCATGCTTGATGACTTCCGGATAGGGAATGCCGACATATTCCACCATCAAAAAGGCCGCAGCCCCCATGACCGGTGGCATGATCTGCCCATTGACCGAAGATGCGACTTCCACCGCACCGGCCTTCTCGCCCGAGAAACCGACACGTTTCATAAGCGGGATGGTAAAGGTCCCGGTCGTCACCACGTTGGCAATCGATGAACCGGAAATAAGCCCGGTCATTGCCGATGCCAGAACGGCTGCCTTTGCCGGACCACCGCGCATGTGACCAAGGGCGGCGAACGCCACCTTGATGAAATAGTTGCCAGCCCCCGCTTTATCGAGCAACGAGCCAAACAGCACAAACAGGAACACGAAGCTGGTCGAAACGCCAAGTGCAATGCCGAACACGCCTTCTGTCGTGATCCACTGATGCGACATCGCCTTGGAGAAACTCGCCCCGGCCCACTGCAAAACATCGGGCACCCACGGCGCATTGCCAAAGAAAACATAGGCAAGGAACACCATCGCGACAATCATAAGGGGCGGGCCAAGCGCACGGCGCGTTGCTTCAAGCAACAGCGCCAGACCGGCACCGGCCACCACAAGGTCCTGCGTAATCGGCAGGCCCGGACGCGACGACAGCTCGCGATAGAAAATATAGATATAAAGGGCACAGAATGCCCCGGCGGCTGCCAGAACCCAGTCAAGAACCGGGATATAGCTTCGCGGCGAATTCTTGAAGGCCGGATAGGCCAGAAACGCCAGGAACACGGCAAAAGCCAGATGGATCGACCGTGCTTCGGTCGAGTTGAAAACACCAAAACTGAAAATGTAGGGCAGTGGTGATGCCAGCCAAAGCTGGAACAGCGACCATGCCACGGCGACATACAGCAAAATGCGTGCTGTCATGCCGGTAGGCTGACGCGCGCCGGTATCATTTTCCGCGATAAGATCCTGAAGATCCTGGTCCGATGGACCCTGTGTCGCGCTTTTATCGTCGGTCATTGCAAACTCCCGGTCTGAACGCGGTTTCTGTTTCGGGCGGCCCAAACCGATAGCCCAGAAACAAAAAACCTCCGTCGACACTTACCCGGTCGCCCACGGAGCATTTCGGCACATCATTGTGTGCCACTTTGACAGAATTTTATGATGCCCTCGGGGGCGCAAGAAAAATGAAACGGGAGGCACGCCGTGCCCCCCGTTTCAGCCCGTCTTACATCAGGCCAGCTTCTTTGTAGTATTTGACAGCGCCGTCATGCAGCGGTGCCGAAAGGCCGTCTTTGACCATTTCTTCTTTGACGAGGTTTTCAAATGCCGGGTGCAGCTTTTTGAAGTCGTCGAAGTTTTCAAAGACTGCTTTGACAACGTTGTAAACGATGTCTGCATCGGTTGCGGTCGAGGACACGAAGGTCGCGCCAACACCGAAGGTCTGAACGTCGTCCGGGTTACCGCGATACATGCCACCCGGAATGGTGGCAACACGGTAATACGGGTTGTCGGCAACCAGTTTCTCGATTTCCGGACCGGCAACTTCAACCAGAACCGAATCACAGGCAGTGGTGGCTTCCTGGATCGAACCGGACGGGTGACCGACGGTATAGATCATCGCGTCGATCTTGTTATCGCAAAGTGCCTGGGACTGTTCGGCCGGCTTCAGTTCGGATGCCAGTGCGAAATCGTCAAGGGTCCAGCCCTTGGCATTCATCACGATGTCCATGGTGTCGCGCTGACCCGAACCCGGGTTACCGATATTGACACGTTTGCCTTTGAGGTCATCAAAGGTTTTGATGCCGGCATCTGCACGGGCAACAACGGTGAACGGCTCCGGATGGATCGAGAAGACGGCACGAAGATCTTCGAACGGGCCGACTTCTTTGAATGCTTTTTCACCATGCAGGGCATAGTACTGGATATCAGACTGGGCAACGCCCAGATCCAGCTCGCCCGAACGGATGGTGTTGATGTTGTAGGACGAACCACCGGTAGACTCGACCGAGCAGCGAATGCCATGCTCTTTACGGTCTTTGTTGACCAGACGGCAGATCGCGCCACCGGTCGGATAGTAAACGCCCGTCACGCCACCGGTACCGATGGTGATAAAACGGTTTTCCTGTGCCGATGCCTGTCCGGCGAACAGCGATGCACCTGCCAAGGTGGCAATGGCACCCGCTACAGCGATAAGTTTCTTCATCAGGATTAGCTCCCTTTACACCCTGTTATAGAGTTTTCAACCGTACCGTTAAGATACAGCAGAAAAACATGGAAACATCAGATAAATCAGATGTTTCGGCGATGGGATTATAATGACGAGCCCCAAGAATTGAAACCCTATAACCCCGAAACCCCCTGATACTTTTACAAAAGTAACCAGTCTGTTTTCATTGGCGTGCCGCAGGCTACCACTGCGGTTGCATGATCTTTCGCGCCTGATCGCCGGTCGCAACAGTCCGACCCATGAGATGCGCACCTTCGCGCGCCTGAACGATCAAAGCAGCATTATCGACCGCACGGGAACGGTCAACCAAAAGATGATTATTTTCGAACCCAATACGCGCATGACCACCCAATCCGGCAGCCGTCAACGCACAGGCATTTTCATACGCCCCGAATGCACACAACATCCATTCCGACACAAAGGGCGATGTCTCAAGATACGGCAAAAGGTCCTTGGGATCGGACACCTGTCCGGTGGTGTAACGGCCCAGAACATAAAGCACCGGCAGCTTTTCACCGGGAATGACGCCATCATGGACAAGCTGGTTGAACCGGGTCACGTCTTCTGGTGCATACAGGATGAATTGCGGCAGAATATTTGCCTCGCGCATGAAGGCAAAGAAATCGCGCAGTTCGTTCAGGTCGGCATCTTCCGGCGCAATTTCGCGCACTGCAATCGAAACGGCTTCGGGCACAAGCCCGCGAATCATCGCCATCTGGTCCTGCGCGCTATACATGCCGACCGCCTCGCTCGTGACCTGAAGCAGCATGTCATCCCCGACACTGGCCCTGACCTCGGTCAGCATTTCGCGATAACGCCCCACATCAATGCTGTGCTTCTGATCGTCATCGCGCACATGCAGATGCATCATTGCCGCCCCGGCGGCCTTGCAGTTGGCGGCTTCCTTGGCCAGTTCGGCCGGGGTTATCGGAATATTGGGCAGATCGGCCTTGGTCTTGCGGGCACCATTGGGGGCCGATGCGATCAGAAACGGGGTATCGCCATACGACATTACGAAAGCCCCTCGGCGGCAAAGACATCATTCATCGCCAATTCAAACAGATCGACAATCTTGGCAACATCATCCTCGGTCACGATAAAGGGTGGCGCAAACAGCACATGGTCGCCGCGCACGCCATCAATCGTGCCGCCCATCGGATAGGCCATCAATCCGCGGGCAAAGGCCGCCTTCTTGATTTTAGCGTTGATCTTGCGCGACGGATCAAACGGGTCCTTGGTTTCGCGATCCGCGACCAGTTCGAGACCGCGGAACAGTCCCCGGCCCCGAATGTCGCCGACAAACGGGTGCTGCCCGAACCGTTCGCGCAGCCCATCGGCCAGCAATTCGCCCTGCTTGACGACATTGGCCAGAAGGTCGCGGTCGCGAATGGTCCGCTGGGTTGCAAGGGCCGCGGCACAGGCGGTTGCATGCCCCTGATAGGTATGGCCGTGCTGGAAGAAACCCGATCCATTGGCAATCGCGTCATCGATTTTCTTCGACACCAGGATCGCACCAATCGGTTGGTATCCGGCCCCCAGCCCCTTGGCGATGGTTTGAAGATCACCCGCAACACCTTCCTGTTCAATCGCATGCAGGGTGCCCGTGCGGCCCATACCGCACATGACCTCGTCAAGGATCAGCAGCACACCATACTGATCGCAAATCTCGCGGATGCGTTTGAAATATCCCGGCACCGGGGCCAAGGCACCCGATGTTGCGCCGACAACCGGCTCGGCGACAAAGGCGGCAACGCTGTCGGCCCCGAGTTCAAGGATCGCGGTTTCAAGTTCGTTGGCGACCCGCAAACCATACGCCGCGTCACTTTCGCCCGGCATCTGGTCACGATACGGATAACAGGGCGCGATATGGCTTGCCGTAATCAGCAGCGGCTCGAACTGCTTGCGACGCCACATATTCCCGCCAACCGAAAGCGCGCCCAGCGTATTGCCATGATAGGACTGGCGGCGCGCAATCACGTATTTCCGGTCCGGCTGCCCGATTTCAAGAAAATATTGCCGCGCCATTTTAAGCGCCGCCTCTGTCGCCTCCGACCCGCCCGAAACGAAATATGCCTTGGCAATGCCTTCGGGGGCATGGGTTACAAGGTCTTCGGCCAGTTCTTCCATCGCATCGGTGGAAAAGAAACCCGAATGGGCATAGGCAATCTGATCAATCTGGGCATGCATGGCCGCACGCACCACCGGGTCGGAATGCCCAAGGCATGAAACTGCGGCACCTCCGCTGGCATCCAGATAACTTTTGCCATTCTGATCAAAGATATAAACACCTTCGCCCCGCACCGCACGCGGCGGGATCGCAAGACTGTTGCGATGAAGGACATAGGTTTCGGGCTTGCTGTGGGGCTGATTCATGATCGGGAATTCCGGGTGGGGGCGGCTTCTTCATGATAGGTATCGAAAGCCGCAAGTTGTTCTTCCGCAACGGCAATCCGTTGCAGTACCTTTTGACCGCCGCGCGCAACCAGAAGGGCGACAAGCGCCTGCATAACCGAAACGCTGGTGGTAAAGCTTTGGAAAAAGGATGGGGAACTGTCTGATACGACCAGCTTTGCAACCGCATCGACCGCAATCGGCGCAACGTCAGAATCACAAACCGCAATCACCGGGCAATGCTGTTTGCGGGCAAACGCGACCGCGCGCACCGTATCGCGAATATAGGGCCGTGCCCCGACGGCAATCAGAACGTCCCGCGGGCCAATCCCGCGCAACTGGTCCCCGAATGCCCCTGCATGCCCGTCAACCAGAACACCATTTTCGTTAAACAGCCGATAGGCATAGGCAAACTGATACGCCGCCGGATAGGCCGCGCCACGCCCGACGACAAAAACCTGACGGGCGCGCGCAATATGTTCACACGCGTCCTTCATGCGTTCGCACATTTCCGGTGCGAATGCCTGACCGATATTGGCAATCTCGGCCTGCGCGATGCTTTGCAGCAGATGTGCATCGCGATGGATATCGGCTTCGCTGTTTTGCAACGCGCGCGCCCGGTGTGCGTAACTTGCCGGCAGGTCAAGCAACCGGTTCTGGTAACTATCGCGGAACTGCTGCCACGTATCGACACCAATCGCTGCCATCAGGCGGGTAACCGTACTGGGCGGCACATTGGCCGCCCGTGCAAGGGCGCGCATCGAACGCAGGGCCACATCATTGGGATGATCAAGGATATGGCGCGCCGCCTTCTGCATTTGCGGGCTCAGTGTCGCATAATCGGAAATCAGCTTTTCGCGCAAATCGGTGTAAACACCCATTTTCCTGCGTTCCTGTGGTCAGTTGATCGAAAAACTACGCCACAGCAGCCCGGATTTTACAACAAATGTTTCGTATTAATACTTTAATGAAACATTTGTTTCGATAACTGTTTCATCGAAAAAACGGCATTGCGTGCGGGGAATGGTAAAAAACATGGACTTATAAGAAAAAAATGTAACAATACCAGCTTCGCGGATGAAACGTTCCCGTTTCATATAATGATACAAAACTATACCCGCGATACGGGACTGGGCACCGAATCGATAAGGTGGCCAATGAATAATCAGCTGATCGATGCACTGTCGCAGACAACTGCGGGCATCGCCCTTTTTGACAGCAATGAACGAATTATCTATGCGAACCCGGCTTGGGAACAGCTGATTACCGGCGTTGCCGAAGAAGACCTGCTGTTTTCCGAGACCGAGCTTGCTGACGGCGGAATGATTTCCGTCTGCTTTGTCAAACCGCAGGCAAAGCTCGCCCACCCGATTGAGCTGCCCGCATCGGCCAATGATTCCAAAATCGGTACCGTCATCATCGCCGATGACAGCGAAAGCAACCGGATGGTCGCACGGCGCATCCTGCAAGCCGAAGGATACGGCATTGTCGAGGCCACCAACGGCCAGACCGTTCTGAATATGCTGCGTCGCGGGGTTACGGCCGATCTGATCCTGATGGATGTCGAAATGCCTGATATGGACGGCCTGCATACAACGCGACGTATCCGTCACATGCAGGGCCCGGTTGCCCATACCCCGATCATTGCCCTTTCCGCCCACCAGTCGCGTGACTGGAACGTGATTGCGCGTCAGTCCGGCGTGGACGAATTCATCAACAAGCCGATCCAGCGGACCAAGCTGCTTGATACCATCCGCGACCTCATCAGCCGGTCCCCGG
>NZ_JPWA01000036.1 GCF_003326475.1 Thalassospira xianhensis MCCC 1A02616
ATTTCTTTGGCAATCAGGCGCTTTTCATGCTGAGCAAATAACCAAGGGCAGATTGAACAGCTCAAGCACTATGCCGCGAGGCCGCGACTTGGTGCAGCCGTCATTGCCTGTTCAATCTCATACTCGGCGAGAAACTCTCGGAACCGCTCTGCGTCAGAAGCGTGCCTGAAGGCAAGATGGGATGCCCGCTCCGTTACTGATAACCAACAGACATTCAGAGGGTCGATGTTCAGATAGATCCATTGACCTACTGGCCCGTTGTAACCACCCCGTAAATCAGATGGTCGCTCAACGCACCGAATGGTAAACATCTCATAAAATTGCTGGTCCGTCACAGAATAATCCAGACCGGCGATGTCATCTCTTAGGGTTCTTTCCGCCATTTTCTTCTCATCTGCTTTTTGTGGCGCTGCCCGCATATCTCGGACCGCTGCAAACAATAGGTCTCACTAATGAAATCCTATCATCGCGCGGCGCAAGAGACGCACTTATCCTTTATTGCGCCGATTTCTAATGTAGAAGATGCGGTCTGTCTATCGGTTTTTCTTCTATTTTTCCTTGGCGGCAAAGATTTTCTTGTCCCTCGATGCATAGTTGTTTTGCTTCAACCTTGCATTGAGCGAGCTTAAGAGCGGGCCCGACACACGATCTAATCCAGGCGCAGGTGTCCACAAATGACTTTTTGTTTGCCACTCCAGCCCGCTCCAGTAAGCGGCGGTAGTCTTCTTCGTGGATCAGTGCAAAGGTGTATGATAGAGCCACCACATCATCGATATCTGTAATCGGCACCTCTCGGGCGGCAAACGTCGTTGCTATCGCTTCAGCCAACTCGTCTGCGTCCTCTACATGCTCAATCCAGGTTGCGATGTCGTAATAGTCTCGAAACCGAGTATTGTCGGCTCCGAACATCACAGCAGCCCGGAGTTTCTCGGATAGAACATATGGCAAAGGGAGCATCCGAACGACCGGTTGTTCAATGACATCTGGGAATAGTGATGGGACAGCACGAAATGGTGGCATTCCGTCGTGATAGGTTTCTCCCACCTGAACATCGACGGAAAGACGCATCTTCATTGAACCAAGATAAGCCCATACGTTCAGTTTACCCCCCGGGAGGCCTGCATGCGTGCGCTCTTTCTTGAATGAGGCCGTATCTGTTTCGAACTGCAAGCCGTCATCTGCATCAGTTTTCAGTATTTCAATCAGAACACTGCGAAGAGCATCTGCATCGGGCACCTTCAGATCGATGGAGAAATCAACGTCATTCGTTTGACGCTGATATAGTCCACCATTTTCTACTGCGAGCAGCATCGCCCCCTTCAAGCAGAAATTGTCTTTGTATCTGGACATTCCAAGGCGACGTAACACACCCTGTAGTCCAAAAATAGTCGAGAGATACTGCATATTAGTGCCCGAGGACCGAGCTTGAGACTTCAACTTCGCGGCCAAAGACTCTCCAAGGTTGGAGTTGTTGCTCTGGACTACCTCTTGGATTTCTACGCCATTCCTCATTTGCTTGTGTCCTATAGGGCTATGGTAATCTCCTATGAAAATTTGCCATAGCCCTACGCAAGAAACGAATACCTAGTTAGAAGAGTGTGCGCGAACGGCAAGAATGGCAGCGCGTGTGACGGCGCTAGCGCCGACATTATCCATAGCCTCCGTCAAGTCGCAGAATGTGGACCCTGACCGCGGAGCTACTTTGGAGGCAAATAAACTCAGAGCCTCAAGCGCCTCCTCTGTTTGAATGCAGCCTCTTTTAGACACAAGAGGGCAACTTTCCAGCATCATAACTACTGTGTGAGCAGGGTCATACATTTTGACGGGAACATTGCAGTCCAGGACGACATCCACAACACCATGCTCATGGGGCATCGGAGCAAACCTGACTAACTTGGCACCACCATAGGCCTTTCCACGTGGTACGGAAAGCCATGTCGAGACGGGGTTCTGAAGGGTAAGGCCCCAATACAAAGCAGCGGACAGATAAGACACAACAGAACCGGGATGAGCAAGGAAAGCTGCCGCAGTGTCTTCGTCAAAGAAGACAGGCGCAGACGCATCCCGGACCACACCACGATGCTCCGTCCTCTCCACAAGGAGGTGATCAGGAACTTCGTCAAAGCGATATAAAACCGGATTGTCAAACTTTTCCATGATAACCTCCACCACAAGCAATTTTGTTGAGAATATATCTTGGCCCTGTGTTTGTCAACATTTATCGAAGGGTTTCACCTTCGCTAGCAGCGCCCCAAACTCCTGAAAAATAAGGGCGCTGTTAACAGTGTGGGTGGCTTCCGTGCTACATCTTCTTGGGAATCTGACAGCCCAAGAGTACCAACGCGTGTTCCAGGGTCTGAACGGCTACGGATGCCAGTGCAATACGGCTTGATTTCAGTCTTGTATCTGTTTCTGTTGATACCGGGCATGTCGCATAGAACCGGTTTAGCGCCGCCGCACACTCAAACGACCAGTTGACCAGGAGATGGGGTGCGCTGGCCGCTGCCGAGCTATGAACGGCGCTTCCGAAATTCAAGATATGGTTGCACAACTCCCGCATAATCGGGACGTCAAAGCAGATCGCGGAGACGTCAGCGTCTGTCTGTTGGTCTAGAAGTTTGCGCATCCGAACAACGCTATACAATAGGTAAGGGCCTGTCCGTCCTTCAAACGACACAGCTTTGTCTACGTCCAGGGAATACCCACTCTGCCGGTGGGTCGACAGGTCAGCAATACGCAAAGCCGCCGTCGCAATCATAGATGAAAGCTCTTCAGCATCATCTGGAGGGGTATCGTTAAGACGTTCCAATGCCGTGGTGGCAACAACGTCAAGTAACGATGTCAAAGGCATCACATTCCCGTCCCGCGTCTTGAAGGGCTTGCCATCGGAACCGTTAACGGTTCCAAAGCCAACATGTTCAATGACCAGATTGTCCCATGCCGGAATCATGCCCACCGCACGCTTGATTTGAAGGAAGTGCAGCGCCTGACGTTCGTCAACGACATACAGGATGCGGTCAGGGTTAAAGTCTCGCACGCGCGCAAGAACTGTTGCGATGTCTGTTGTTGCATAGAGAGTGCTTCCATCCTCCTTACTGAGGAATACAGGAGGAACGTCGTATTTGTCTTCAGGTAGACGAACATCGACAATTGTGTCTCCTTCTTCCTCCGTGGAGGCACCGGCTGCCGCAAAAAGCTCCAGAACTTCGGGGATGTCTTTGTGAGCGTCAGCTTCCCCCAAAGTCAGGTCGAAATGTGCACCCAACTGTTCGCAGACCTGAAGGATATCTTTCTTGCAAGCGCCAGAAACCTTCTCCCATAGATCCGTGAGAGCCGGGTCGCCCTCTTGCAGCCGCACTGTGGTTTCCTTCGCTTGCATTTTACGTGCTAGGTCTTCCTTGCATGCCGCGGAGCCTGACGGGTAAAGGTCTGCAATCTCTGACGGCGAGATTGGCGGATATTCAGGATATTCCGACTGTTTGCTATCGAACCATGGAAGGTCGGGCATCCGATGCTTCAGCTCCTCAAGGATGATGCCACTTGGCATTCCCCAATCACCGAAATGAATGTCTGATGTAACGCGGTGACCCAACGAAATCAGAATGCGCCGCAGTGCCTCACCGAGAAACAGCGAGCGCATATGGCCAACATGCATTGGTTTGATGTTTGGCCCACCAAAATCGAGAATAATCGTTTCCGGGGAATCTGCTTGAGCGATCCCATGGTTCGGGTCCGACTGCACAGCACCAAGCGCCAGCTTTAATGCCTCATCCGAAAACAGGATGTTCACAAAACCAGGGTAGCAGGCGGTGGCAACCGCCACGTAATCAAATGCGTTCAGATGACTTGCGATTTTTTCCGCGATACGCATCGGGGTAGTCCGCATCGGGGTTGTCCGCAGTACCTTTTCGGCTGCGAAAGCCACATTCAGGGCAACATCACCTTGTTCGGGGAGAGGGCAGGCCATGGTGGAAACGGAGATCTCCACCCCCAGGTCCTCCGCCAGATAAGCGGCAACATCAGAAGTCAGACTGCAAATATGCTTGTGCATTACGATCCTCGGGTGTTCGGTAAGAAAACTTCCCGAGATTGCACTTTATCCCGGGGTCAGGCCTGTCTCGGCCTGCGACGCAGCAATATCTTTGATTTATGTCGACGGAGCCTCATCTCTTGCCGATGAGACGCGTGACCCTGTGTGCGCATCCACCTTCGTCGCTGAGCAGCCTTCAGCTTGTATTCCAGTGTAGGTTCCATACTCATTTCGCCTAAAGGTATTTGGCAGGAGAACGCATACAATACGCCACCCCGAAATTGTTGACAACAACTAAAACGAAAGAGAACCTATTTCTTCTTCGGCTAAGTAAGGGTCTGCACACTGAAATCCTTTTCCCAGGAAAGAAGATTTCTGATACACATACTCAATTCCTGAATGCACAAGATACAGGGCCGGAAGTCCTTTGAATGTCGAGACGTGATACGAGACGTGATAATCCTTCTTCAAGGAAAGGACCCCATTCTCGTACTCGGGGAAATTTTGGTGAAGCAGGGCAAGCCCAGACTTACTGCTTCCCTGCCCAAGCAGCTTCACGAATTCATCGTAATTGATGTCCCTGGATGCAGGACTGTCTATCATATCATTGATATCGTCGCCATTGGCCGAGACGCAGTTCGTGACAAACCTGAACTGGGCTGTCTGATGTGCAAACGGATTTATCTTAAACTGGTCTGGCAATTCGATAATGTTGTCGTCATCGTCAACCTCTGTCCGGTCGGCCAAAGAGCTATCAAAACGGGACAGGCTGTCATTAAAAATGACTCCTCTCGGAGCGGACAGACTATCAACGTCCAGACGTTCATTCCACCAGCACCCCACGAGCTCTGGAACTTGTTTTCGAAGTTCATCTTCCGCCCAGAAGGAAATCGCGAAATCATCTGCAATAAACCCCGCCGCAGATTCCAGCACATCCCCCGTAAAGCGGGCGCGCTTCGCTCCGGCAGATGTGAGAGTAAGTCTTCGGGCAGACCGGACGAGATCTTCGAAGCCCTGATCGACCTCCATCTCTAAATGTTCCCAGGCTTCAGCCTCGGTAGCAAAACACGTCTCTCGAAACTGCTCGGTTTCACAATCAATCTCACGCGCGACAAAAACTTCTGCCCAGTCAACAAGCCCCTTACTCATGGCATATGTGGTCCCTGCCCCCCACATATCCGCGTCAACAGTTGTCATGTCCAAGAAAAGGGCATCGGCACATGCAAGCTGATGCACCGGTGCCCCGCCAAGCTTTGCTATCTCGTCCCAGATGTTTGGTGTAACCGACACAGAAAGCCCGTCACCTTCCCATGAGGAAGCGTAATTGGCACCCTTATTCTTGGCATCCATTGTTCCGACATGAAAGACGACGGGTATGTGGCGAACACTTACCTGCATGATTTATAGCCTTGGTAACAGATTACATTGAGGGGCCTGTTGGACCAGTCTCAGATGTTAGCTCCATTGATTGAACTCGGTCATTTGTGTAAATCACCGAACGAGCCAACGCCAGTCCTTTAACCACTTCTGACTGCCCTTCTACGCCGCGGAATACGAACAGTGCCGGAAACTCGCTGGGAGACAGTGACGACCGGACCCAAACAATGTCATCGGGTGACTGCATACTGATAACGTCAGTGTAATGGCTATCGGCCGAGGTCGCCAACCTGAGCAGATCACCTGCAATCTCTCTTGCAGCCGGGGTGTCATTCTCGCGCAGGAAGGAAATGTCTTCTGCTGACAGAAGATGTGACTGTGTGAGCAATCGTTCAATCAGGTCGACCGGCTCCCCTGCGTTCGCAAGGAAGTTTCTGAGGTCGGTGATTGACGGTTTGTTATCGTTGGCATGCGTCATTGGTAACCTGCGTCTTTGGAAACAAAAGGTATCGTCCAATCAATGATGCGATAGCCTCATGCAAGAGACGCAGAAATTAACGGTTCTTAGATTGTGTTTGACAGCTACCAACTGACAATGCGAGGCAGGTTGGCAACCAATGCAAGCCCGATGATGGAGATTGTGATTGCTGTATAAACAGCCGTCAGATGCGGCCAGTTCACTTTGGCCAAACCTATGGCTGCGGAAGCACGCCTTCTATGAGGTTTCATCCCCTTGAGTGATGGCGGTTCAACATGCGGCATGAACTTGCGGGGGCGTACCGAGCTTCTCATTTGTCTCTCATGAATGGGTAAGGATGTTCGACAAATGATTGTGCCGTCATCGTGATTAATGCCTGACAACTTAAAGCAGTTTTCCATAGTTTGAAAGCAAAAAACAAGGAAAACTTTGAGTTGATCAACTCGACGGGCATTTCGAACTAAGGTATTCGGTGTATGAGTAAGAAATGTTGCAGGCAGGGGCTTGCGCACATTTGAGCCGGTTGAGCTGCCCGTCGGCATTACTCTCTGTCACTTCGTTCGTTGAGCAGAACCCCCGAATTTTCCTTGAAAAAGAATAAGTGCTCAGGAATCCACCGCAAAGCACCGTCTATTGCTTGTTGATGGAATATTGTATGTTTGAAATCAAATCCTATAGGTGAAACATGACAACCTGGCCAAAACTGACTGAAGAAGTCCCTGTCGATAACGACTTGATTGTCGAGCTTCTTGATACAGAGGAAAAGCTCACAATGATGGGAAAGCTCTTGGAGAACGGGCTTTCTGTTCATGCGAATGTGTACGTTCCACAGTGCATCCGCGGTGAGAAGCAGATTTTCCAGTTACTGGACGGGGCGACCAGGAATGTGGTCGCGTGCGGCGAACTCAAAGTCGTCGGCGACCAAGTGAAAGCCATGTTCGTTCGTGGTTACCGGAACCAAGAGTTCACCGAAGGCTCAGAGTATCACGATGCAGTAATGGAATATCTGCGTAAGGTCAATTCGCGCGAGGTCCCCTTGATAACGGACGAAATCGCCGATGGACTGTTCAAGCAGAGCTCGCCTTCCGTGACAAATGAATGGCAAGTGGCCGTTGCCACCGCTTCTGAAAAAGGTGTTTCGCCTTTCGCTGCGCTGATCGCTGGAAATCCGGAGCCAGTTCTCGCGGCGGAGTACGGCAAGGATGACCATGAGAACGTTACTTGGCCATCGATTGCTCCGAAGTTTACGGCTAAGAATGGATATGTCCTTGAACACGTCACCAGTAGCAATGAGTTGCTGACCATTGGAGAGAAACTCGAAGGTTCGATGATTGTTGCCTGGAAGCGCGCGGCATTGAAATCGAAAGAGGGCGAAGTCGCTTATGTCGCGGTCGCTCGTCCTGGTCAGGATGGTGACCTTATCGCCTTCACTGAACTACAAGTTCACCCACGCTCAAGTGTCAACCGGAATAACCAGCAAATCTTCGTCACCGGTATCTTCGGCGAATTCGATGCTAAGGTTACTCCTGACATTAGTGATGCGGTCTCTGAGTTTGTTAAGCAGCTGCCACACTCACTGACTGTCACTCTGGAGCCAGGAAGGTTTGCTCTTCCACGCCCACCACTAGATGAGCACGGGACTGAATACTTGACCCCGTTGTTCCGCTTCAACGAGTATGGCGAACCTGACTTGACCTGTCACATCGTCCGGTCGCAGCCAGAGGACCCTTATCTGACTGCGTTTGACGAGGCCGCGGAAATTATCAGTTGGGATGGCCTGACTGAACCCTACACCTCGCCGAATGGATGGTGCGTTTTCCCCGTGACTTCCAGCGACGAATTAGCCGCTCTAGCCAAGGCCGGTGCTACAGGGCTAAACCAGATGCTCCCCGTGCAATGTTTCAACGGCGACCTTCAGATTGTGATGCTGGTTGACGCGCAAGGTGAGGCAAGATCCACCGCCTTCGTCCGAAGTGAGCAAGGCAAGCTCATTTCTTGGCGGCATAATGCGTTCAAAGGTCAGGCGGATGTCTCAGATGAAGAACGTGAAGCTTTGAGCCAATGGATTGACGCAGTTCACTCCAAGCAGATCGATGTCGCGCTGTCCTTGGGTGATGGGTCCTTTGAACCGGTCGGCTCCACATCCGCTCTGAAAATGTAACAGCGACGAACAGAAGGAGCAGACCATTCTGCTCCTTCTTACAAAATGCAATCAGCCAGGGACAGGGGCTATGATAGATAGAACAGCCAATTTGACAGACAGCCAACCGTTTGAATGGCTTCCTTTAACAGAACCCTACACGGCACTAAATGGCTTGACGGTAGTTCCTGTTTCTAATCAGACGGAGCTGATGTCGCTAGGGATACATTTTAATAATGCCCTAAAGAACCTTCACCGGGAATTTTCGTATGAGTGCACTCTTGGCGTAATGCAAATAGTAAAAATTCTGGGGTGCGATGACCGGGTTCTCCATTGTGCGAGCATTAGGTGCCATAAGAATGAGGCGTTTGCAGAAGCTTTCCGAGCATATGCAAACATTAATGAAAGTACGAATGTTTCAGACGCACTAGAAGAATGGCTTGAGAGTGTGAACGCAGGCGAGATACCCTCAAGCCTGCACCTCGGCAAAAGTTCTTTCGTTACAGTTGAGCATATACCTTCTGCCCTGCCGCGAATTTAACTGGAAGCAACTGATGAGGGGCTTGGACTTACATCATTGAAGGTCCGAGTCCACTGTGCGCATCAAGAGCAGAATTAGATGTCACAGCGAGGCATGTGACATCTTCTCTCGCTCGGTCGACAACCGCCCTCAGGCCGGTGGGGAAGACTGACGCATTCTCGCCAAATCTTGGTTCCCCCGCAAAAGTCTTAAGCACGTGCGCCCGGCGCGTAAAATCAGTGTTTACCTGCTCGCCGTCAATTATAGCGTACTCCACCGCCACTGGGGAGATAGCTGTGGCACCGTCGTGGTCTTCACGAATGAGCCGAACTATCCACCTATCGCCGAAACTGTCCGTGACAGTTACCTCATCGACCAGAGGGGCCAACTCCCTTATTCCAGCCAATGTGAATTCCGGATATCCACTTTTTGCGATGTTGGACTTGAATGTATTGAGCGCCTCATCGGCCTTGATTTGAGCAGCCTCCCACCCGTTAGCATTTTTGAGTGTTTCTTCTGCCAGGCGAGCCGTCTCGGCCCACCAATCGTATTCTGTTTCAAGCTTAGACAACCGGGCGGACGATTGTTCCTGGAGCGTGACATACAGGCCCACACGGACGTCATAGAGTTCGAATGGCGATGACACACCCTCAGGGCTATCCGAATCAAAGCAGAAGCCATCCATCCACACGAACATATGGGCGGTATCATTCATGCCCAAGCGCACAATTTCTTGCCATGTGAGGCCCGGAGGCGGAGCCATATCAGGGAAGCGTGCGGTGGCCATCACTGTTGGGTTGCCAACATCGTCTAGAAAGTCCGCCACACCACCAATCTGGATGTCCGGGATGCCTGCCTTGGGGGCGCCCCAATACAGGCAGTCGGCGTATTCAGCACATAGGGAAAAATACCGCCCGATGTCCATCGCTGTTGGACATGTACCGGGATTGATAAAAACGTCGGCGATGATAGTCTCGCCAAGCTCCTGCATTCGGGAACGCTGATGGTCAAACCCCGTTTTCTTCATGGTGCCGTCGCCTTTTCCCAACTGCTTCACGTGTCAAAGAAAAGAATTCTGTAGTTCAATGCAAAAAACAACTGTTTAACAGGAACAGAGGTAGAGCGATGTCAACTTTCCCGTTTTCCTTAAATTCTATTGATCCCGATCATTTTATCAGGTATATCTGTCTTCGATGAAACAAGAAAAATTAAAAAGCATCTCGCTAGATGCTACCTTCCTGTCCGCTCCAAATGAAACGACAGAAGACCGAAAGCAAGGAGCTTTCGACGTAAATACGGTCCCTTCTCTTCAGAGTTTTGGCAAAGTCTGGCCAGTTCCCGGTGACGATTTCTTGATTGTTCCGGTTGGTGGGCTTGGCCGCATCGGCATGAACTGGACCCTTTACGGGCACAAAGGCCGCTGGCTGCTGGTTGATGCAGGCATCGCATTCGCAGGGCGCGATAAAGAAGATGTCGATTGCCTTATCCCTGAGCCGGAAGCTCTTTCCAGTATTCTCCCCAAACTTGATGGCCTGGTCGTCACTCACGCACACGAAGACCATATCGGCGCCATCGCAAAAGTTTGGCCGCATCGTATCAATTGCCCAATCTATGCGACACCATATGCAACGCGCGTCATCGAGCATCGCTTTGAAGAAGCCGGAACGATTGATGACGTCGTCATGTATCAGTTTACCCCGGGCGACACCCTGACGATCGGTGAATTCGTTATCGAAACCGTCCGGATGACACACTCTGTACCAGAACCGGTTGCACTGGCCTTCAAAACCCCCGACGGGGTTATTTTCCATTCCGGAGACTGGAAGCTGGACGAAGACCCTCTTATCGGGGAGACGACCGACTTTGACGCTCTCATGCGGATTGGTAAAGAAGGCGTGCTGGCACTCCTCTGTGATAGCACTAATGCGCATAAGTCGCTCGCCCTTACCAATGAAAGGGAAGTTCTTGAAGCGTTTGTTCCAGCCTTCAAGAATACCAAAGGGACTGTCGTTGTGTGCTGTTTTGCCAGTAATATTGCGCGCGTATCGGCAGCCGCTCAAGCCGCTGAGGCTTCCGGTCGGCATTATGCTCTGGCAGGTCGCTCCATGCGTACAAACGTCGAAATCGCACTGGATTTGGGCATGCTTGACCATGTCATGCCACCGCTCGCTGAAGTTCGGCACCTGAAGGGGCTGGATCGCAGGGAGAAGGCCCTGATCTGTACGGGAACGCAAGGTGAAGAACGAGCGGCCCTAGCCCGCCTCGCGCGTGGAGATATTGGCCTTCCTTTGCTCGGCCGAGGTGACACGGTTATCATCTCCGCTCGTAGTATCCCAGGGAACGAGAAGGAAATTGACGCTATCGTCGACCAGCTCCGCTATAGGGACGTGACCGTTCTTCGCGGTGGGGACCTCGTTGATGATAAACCGGTGCACGTTTCTGGACATGCTGGGCGCAATGAACTTGAGGCCCTCTATAATCTCCTTGAGCCGCGCATTGCAATTCCAGTGCACGGCCATGCTATGCATCAAGAAGCGCATGCAGAACTTGCCGAAGAAATGGGTGCAGAGCAGGTTATCATTGCTGAGGAAAGCAACGTTATTGCGGTCTCACGAGACAGGGCAGCCATCATTGGTCGTGTTGAGGTGCCAATTATCGAACTAATGGTAGACGAACCTGCCTATGCCCCGCCTATGATGGCCATCGCGTAAGACAAAAGATTCAAGGCTTCATTCCTGATGTCGGCTGAAACTCGCTGATTTTCTCGAAGGCGTCGGTCAGTTTGTTCCGGGCTTCCGACAGGTAGCCCAAGGCGTCGTCTCGGCTCAGAAATCCTTTAATCTCCCGCCCCTCACACTGAGCCGCCATGTGTTTTTCAACGCTAAAAGGCACTCTCGCGGCTCCAGGCTGCCCTCGGAATGCCATTTCTTGCAGTTCGTAACCTGCTTCATCAGAGAGGCTGGTCATCCACAGAGAAGACGTATCTGAACCTAAGCGATAGTAGTATGTCACACTCACCACGGGGCGAGCAGACAAGGTCATATTTTGCCTGAAGCCCTCGCCATACCGTACCTTTCCAATACCCACCAGTGCTACCGGCAACTCGTTTAATTCCACGAGGCCCGCTTTGGCATCAATGATGGCAACGTGAACTCCTGAGCTAAAAGGCAGTGGTTTGGTGATATGTGGATATAGCTCGTTAAAGGCTGAAATCAGCTTACGCGATCCGCTATCGGTCAGTGTCATCCCCCATTCACTGGAGTAATCGATTAGGCCATCTCGTCGCAGCCTTTTACGCATATAGTCACTTGTCCAATCTTCACAGGAAATGGAGAGTAGTGCTTCCAGTTGGGCCTCTGTAATCGTCCCGTTACCTGTCCGCGCCGGTGCGTCCACCGGTTTAATGGTGCCAGACCAGAATGCTTCCCAGTCGGTATCTGTCATGTTGGAGGAGTCCTTCAGGCTCTGGTACGATTAAGGCCGCCTTGCTGCGATTGCCGGAGCACGTCCGACTTCGGCGAAAGCCTTCGCCAACTTCTGTCCTGCATCTGACAGAAAATCCAAAGCTTCAGCTTCAGTCTCAAACAACTTTATGGTTCGACCGGTGTGGTGGCCCTGCATTAAGTACTGGATATATCGCGGCATTGGTCCTTGGCCAGTAACTACACCGACAAACCGGTGGCCATTGGCATCCGATATTCCTTTTGCCCAAATACCTTCATTGGAGGGGCCCAGGCGATAGTAAAAGTTGATTGAAGACACCGGTCGGTCCTCCAGATCCATCTCATGCAAATACACGCCCATTGCATCCAGTGTCTCTTGGTCATACTGCATGCTTGCCACTCCAATGAGTGTTACGGGTAGCGGGGCAGTTTCAACGGTACCGGCTTCGGCGTCGATAACCGCCATGTGCAAAACTGTCCCAACTGGCAGTGGCTCCGCAATACTAGGTAACGCCTCGACCAGTTCTTCGAGAAGAACCTGAGAGCCGACCGGGGTCAGAACGTCCATGTGCGGTGGCAAGCCAGGATACTCGATAAGTCCAAGATCGCGCAGACGGTTTCTCATAGAGTAAGATACTGCTTGGTGATTGCCAACAGATACGGCGAACAGGGCATCTCGCTGTTTAGAGGTCAGATTGATTTCCGTAACGTCGATACGACCGTCCGCTGGCACAACAATGTTTGCCCAATATGCTTTCCAATCTTCCTCGCTCATCCCCACCCTCCTGGTTTTCTACAAGAGTAGTTTTCCCTGCTTGACTGAAAGAAACAACAAAAGACATTCACCTCATCATATTCCTTCAGTTGCGTAAGAAAATTGTTGTGAGACATCTCTGTTTTGCTACAATCGCGGCCGAAGAGGCTAGTCGCTTACAATAGTCTTGGTTGCCCCACAAATTACCTTTTGCGACAATAGGCTTCCAGTAAGTCACGGATTTTAATCAAGAAGCCCGGCACTTTTCTCATGAATAATGCCGGGCTTCTTGTTGTTTCGAGTGAAGTTTCAACCGGTTTTACCGCATGAACCATGTTTGACTCTCACCAATGCGCCATGCAAAGCTCACTGGCCGTCACGGAACTGCGGGATATTCTCTGTCATATTCCCCGCGAGCCGCATGCTCGAAGGCTTCGAGTTTCGCTTTCACATCTGCGCGTGACAGTTCCAAACCTCTATCTCGCAGGTCTGCCAACACCTTATCGACCACAACATCGCTTCCCGCGGCTCTGAGGTCAGCATCGTTCAATTGCGAGAAGTAATCATTTCCCTTTTCCAAACCCAAAACCTCAGAAACCCATTGAGCCAGCATTCTGTTGCGGCGAATGGAAACCACAAAATCACGTTGCACTTCGGCAAAGTGCTGGCTTTCACTATGGCTGGCTTTTGCTGCAAAGCTTTTAAGGCGCTTATCCGACATTCGCTTCTCCGATACAGATGACGTTTTTCTTATAATATTCCTTGAAACATCCACGTCAACATATATGATTAAGCAAAATTTTCCTTACAGAAAGTGTCGAATGTGGAATACATTGCAAAGGCTCCGGGCAAGCAGGCATGGAAGATTGTCAAACTCATCAACACTGACGGTCGCGAAGCATTCCTCATCGATGACTATTATTTTGTTAGCCTGAGACGCTACAATGAGCTGCTTGATTACCTCCCGCCTGACTGGAGGAATTCGGAGCTTCAAATGGTTAGCAATTTTGTCTTCTCTGCAAAACTGAAGATCATCAGCCATGAGCGGAGCACGCAGAGAGACGAATTTGTTGTCGTTGAAAGTGAGGGCGCTCTCATTTCGATCCGCCGTGCGCAGAGAAATTACTATGCTGGTTTCCGCAGAAGTGTCGAGGAATCATTGCAGGGAATTGTTAATGGTGATGGTGCGGCCAGCATTTTGATGGGGATAACCAACAAAACGATTACCGTTGACGAAGACGGATGGCTATCAGGTCAATTTACTTTCACGAAGCGTGGCTCTAGTGTCGGGCTCAAGTCGGTCGGTCCCGAGCACAAACCACTCGTAATCGGTGGCGACACGCTGGAACAGGCCCTTTCAGCTCGGTGAGGAAAATCGTATCGGAGGCGGCTATTCCTGGTCATTTGAGACCGTAACCGCTTCTATAAGCCGCAATGGTTCCTTTTGGGCATTGTGGGCGGCCTTTGCCTCACTAACATCTTCAAAGTGCGCATCAACAATCATTGGTTTAGGTCCATCGGACTGATTAACCATCGCGGCAATTGCCCTTTGGATCGGGTCTATTTTCGGCGGGTAGCCGAGGTCCCAGTAAGCGGTTTTCTCCGCATCTGATACCGGGGCCCCTCGATCCAATCGGTCCCAAATGGCCGCCGCTGATAGCATGGATGCCAAATCTCCTCGAATAGCTGCCATCGCAACTGGCTCCGAGCCAGCCTCAATCGCTCGCACAATCAAGTCGTATTCTTTAATTCTTAAGCGCATAGGCTCCAGATGTGCCGTTTTCTTCCTATTGTGCTGACGGTTAAGTCTCTGTTTTTTGCCCGCTAGCTCTTCGAGGTTCGCCCGGTCCGACAGGAAATACTCCAGATAGGCTTTCCTGTATCTCAAGGAAGTGGTTTCATCTTTCGGCCCGGTACGGCGCTGCTTGCCAAATAGAGAGAAGAGACGCCCGAAACCACCGTTCTTTGTGCGGGAAGCCGGACTGCCATTCTCAATTTCCCGGTGGATGGCCTCCAATTGGTTCCGGTAAGGCTGGCTGATTGTCTCAATGATGACCTCAAGATCCTCATCAAGAAGGTCCAGCCCAGATCGTTCCCGTTCGTATTCTTGGATTAGGTCATTTCGAACTCTTCTGGCGTTACGCCATAGGTCACGATATTCCTGCGCGCGCAGGCGGTGGCGCTCGCGTTGTTCTGCAAACTTGTATGCTTCTGACTTGATGTCGGGCGTTGACGAGATTGACATGGATGCTCAGGCGTTTGTTGGGCACGAAAAAGTATGACCCAAATTCCTGAAGCACCCCAAGTTATTTTTGAGGCGCTTCCTGTTTCCATAGAGACAGGAGTTCTTCGTCGATTGAAACCCCGGGCTGTTTGAGAGATTTGGGCTTAAGCTTGTGAATCATTACTGCCCAGCCTCCTTCAAACTCCTTGTACACCGGAGATGGGGAGGAGCTGCCATCGATGGAATGCTTGCGCAGGATTCCGTCGAGAACTTCAAGCGGTGGCATCGGCAGAAGCCTTGCAGCCATTTCGGCAAACAGCTTCCCGACAGGGTGTCGAGAGTCCGGCACCCATACAGGTTTGCCGCCAACAGTTTCTTCCGTGTTGCGCCAATAGCCTGGCATGCGGTCCGCAATCACGCCGTCAAACGTTCCGCAAGGCCCGTAAATCTTCGCCCCATAGCATGCCTGCTCGAAATCAAAGCGAAGGGCACTAGCAAGCCAACGGGCAGCCTGGTGGCCTTGCAGGTCATTGGCAAGCTCTGGAGAGCAGGTTGCCGCATCAATCCTCAAGACCGTGTATCCTTCCGGCATGATGAGGCCCTGGGCGGCCAGAGAAGAGGTGAATAGATCCATTTTTGACTTCTTACATTCGTTGCATGGGTTGCCGCTCCTGATAAGTCAGAAGCGGATAGTTCGTTTCATCGAGCTTGCGGCCGACATCCTTAAACACGCGGACACGACGGCCAGACGCTACCAACCGGTCGGCAATCACAGATACCTCTTCGGCAGAAAGCTGGAGCGCGCGGTTTCCCATCAACGGACTCAATGTAATAAGCCAGTCATCGTTTCCCCACCGCTTCAGCGCTTCGATTTCCTCTGGCGTGTCATTGATGCCCCGCATCAGGACATAGTTGAGACGAATGCCATCAAAAGCCCCCGACCGCCTGCGAAAAACACTGGCGATCCCATCAAGGCCATCGGAAACAGGGATAAGTCTTCGCCTCGTGCTTTGCACAGCCGAATGCAAGGAAAGTTGGAGCGTCTTTCGGGCGGGAATGTTCGCCAGGACCTCGATTGCCCGGCTGTTGGCGCCGGATGTCGAAAATCGCAATTTGTCCACCGTCATGGACCCGTTTGAAATCCCCTGGGCTACCTCCGCCACCGCTCTTGCATTAAGGCACGCGTCCCCTTCTCCGCTGAACGCTACGGTGACAGGAACACCGGGCTGAACATTCTCATACCCATGATGGATGGCCATCATCATTTCCCTAGGGTGCAGATGTCTGCGATACGGTTGCTGCGTCGAAATGCAGAAGGAACATTTCACTGGGCAACCAACCTGCGTCGGGATGCTGATACTGGCACGCCGTACCGTTTTGACAACCACAACACTGGCAATGTGGTCTTTAAAAGAGATCGGAAAGCGCGATACAAGCTCATGTTTACCGTTATGCATCCAGCAGACGCTCGGCGTTCGTCGTCTGGACCTGACAGCCGTCGCCAGCCACGAGCTCCTGAGTGTCCCAAATGCGGAGATATCGGGTCGACGGTTGTTCAGTGAATGGAGGCGTTGGAGCGATACCGGCAAAAGGAACATTCATCTGGCAAAGCTTCAGGTCATCGTTGTTTTCAAAAACGGGCATTGGCTTCCCTGTCAAACGGTTGTCAGCTAGAGCAACATCAGCGGCTTTGGCACGTCGAATTTTCCATTAATGCGAAGGAGTTCATAAGGAAAGTGAAAGAACGCAATAGCAGAATCAAGAGTTTTCTTTTATAATGAGTAAAATTATCCTTTGGAGGCAGCCATGGCTTATAGCGAACAGCTTATCGACCACTATGAGAACCCGCGCAATGTAGGCTCATTCGCCAAAGACGAAGCCGGTGTTGGTACCGGACTGGTGGGAGCACCGGCCTGCGGAGATGTCATGAAGTTGCAGATTAAAGTCAACCCGGAAGGCATCATCGAGGATGCCAAGTTCAAGACATTCGGTTGCGGTTCGGCCATCGCATCCAGCTCTCTGATAACCGAATGGGTGAAGGGCAAAACGATCGAAGATGCCGGGCAGATAAAGAATTCGCAGATTGCCGAACATCTAGCGTTGCCGCCGGTCAAGATTCACTGCTCCATTCTGGCCGAAGACGCCATAAAAGCAGCCATTGCGGACTATCGCACCAAGAGCGCTAAAGGGGCCGAAGGCTATGAGTAACCGGTTTGCCCCCATCACGTTGACCGATGCCGCAGTTGAGCATGTATCGCAACTCCTCGCGCAACGTGGCAAGCCATCGGCCGGTATTCGTGTAGGCGTCCGGTCCAAGGGGTGTTCCGGGCTGTCCTACACTCTCGAATATGCCGATGAAGTGACGGACTTCGATGAAATCGTTGAACATAACGGGGTTAAGGTTCTTATCGACCCGAAAGCCATTATGTTCATCCTTGGTACCCAAATGGACTATGTTCAGGGAGACCTTGAGGAAGGGTTTGTTTTTTCAAACCCCAACGAAAAGGCCAGGTGTGGTTGTGGAGAGTCTTTCCACGTCTAAAGCCGTAAACCGCCAATTTCAAAATGCGGTTCCTGCTGCTGAACATCCGTCTTTTCACCATCCTTGTCGGTCCAAATACGCACAATCTGTTCCTTCGCCATGGTCACGATAGAAGGTCCACGCGGGTTGTGCGGCGCAGGGTGTCTTTCCTCGCCTTCAACTGCGATTGGCCGAATGATAAGGGCGCGTGCTGTCAAATAGACTTCGTGAGTGTCCAATGGGTATTCAGGAATGTCTACGACAGTGCTGCCGTACTCCCGATGCTTGATGATGACCTTTGTCCCGCACGGCGCCATCTCGATTTCTACAGGCGAGGTCGTCTTCCTCTTCGCGGCAACCTTACTCTTCGGGTGCATTGGGGTACGAATTTCGAAATACCCCGGCAATTCCATCATCTTGAGAACGCAATCCGTCAAAAGGCTTGCATCCAACAATGCACCGTGCCCTTTAACGTCGCGGACTGACTTATCAATTCCAAGCGTCACACAAAGGCTGTCCAGCCCGAGGGTGACACCAGGGAAAATCTGTCGAGCAATTTTTTCAGAGCAGTACATCTGCTCTTGCGGAAGCAATGGCAGGCCAGCTTTTCCGAGGTCGTAATTGAGCATACTGAGATCTGATGCAGCACCGTGCGCAATAATCGGCGACTCACCAATAAAGTTCAGCATCTCACGGCCAACCTGTTCCAATGTCGGCTGGGTTGACAAGAACTCATCTGTAAGCCCGTGAATTTGGGCAGCGTGATAGGAGCTATTGGTCATTGGGTTAAGATAGCTGTGAAACACCCGGCCAGTACGAACGCCAGCAATGATTTCCACAAGACCGATTTCAACAGAACGTCTTTCACCGCTCGATTTGCCCGTGCCTTCAACATCAAGCACAACAATTCGATCGCGAGGTGGAGGCACGAATTGTGTATCGTCTCCTTTAACCTGAACGGCAGTTGCCGCGCGCTGCTGCCACCATGCGGCTTCATAGACCTCCACGGTTAACTCAGACACCCGCTCCATCGCTACGCGCTCAGGTAAAGTGGAGACACGCGCGGCCTGGTTCAGTTCTTCTTCGAGCCGATTTACTTCGTCCCGAACTTTATCGAGGGACCACTCCCCATTCCGAATTTCGAGCAGTTCTTTCTTGTCATGGCGCCTCACCTGCATCTGGCCACTGCGCAAGACCTCTGAAGCTGTTCTCAGTATCCGCACAAGGTGAGCCGCGTTCTTGCCATCGTATCCCATCTCCTTTTCGATGGCGCTGCGCTGTTCGTTTCGGTTCCTCACCCATGTCCAGTAAGATGCATGTTCTTTCTTTGCCGCCTCATACTTAGCCCGCTCAAACTTCAAGATTGCTGCGGGCTCCCCTTCGGGCTTTTGATTGACGACTTTGATGGAGTGGTCAGTATTGAACCAGTTTCCGGACTGAGCCGGGTAAAGCAGGAACAGATCCTGTCCGCAACTAACAGCCTTCCAGCAGCCATTGAACAAGTCGTCCATGCCTACTTGGTCCGGTAGATTGATATTATGGCCAATTGTGACAAAGCTGGTCTGTTTGGGTGGTTCTACCGGGAGAGGTGATGTGTGCCACCGCGCGCGCGAGACCATACGACGGAATTCACCGTTGGCGTAGCCGCCGTAGCTATACTTGATTTGCTTGGACAATAGTTGGTCACGGGACCGATGCAAGATTGACCATGCTTCTGTATCGAGGATGATGTCTTCTTTTGAAACCCATAGCAGATCGAGGACGTTTGGACTTTGCGTTGACACCAAATTCATGAACTTCGAAAGCTCGTAGTAGACCTCATCGGTCCCGGCCTCACCTGTCAGATGTTCAAGTGATGGGATTGGCGCGATAACTTGACTGCGCGGGGCTGCGAAGACGCCACGTAAGTCCAGATCGGAACTTGGCTGCGCCATCCCGTAGGCATGGCTGCCTGCCCGACATTTGAAAATCAGGCATTTCTTTACCTGGTCTGCATTTTCCATCAACTGAACTCGCCCTAAGCAGTAATTACAGCCTAATACTACGCAACAACTGGCATACGTCTATGCGAGTTGCTGTTGTGATAGTGAATTTTTGAACCTGAGAGTGCCACCTGCTGCATAGTAGGCTGACTGCTCAACGGCCAACCAACGTCGCCCCAGCTTTTCTGCCGCCGCCGCCGTGGTAAGAGATCCGGCAAACGGGTCAAATACCAGGTCACCGGTATCCGTTGTCAGCTTAATCCACAGCTCCGGCAATCCTTCAGGAGAGATAGCCGGATGTGGTTCAATGCCACGCTCTTTGCAGGCTACACGATAAGCACTGTGCGGTCCTTGAGGGGCCTCCACATGCAGAACTGAAGGAATTGCCGTATTTGATTCACGCAGGAACCCTTTGCCAACGACATTCCCGCTCGGGCGCTTACCAATTGATTTGTTCGTGTCGTTGGCATTGGCATTCTTTCGCCACCGCGCTGTCTTGTCCGATTGTGGAACCCGAACATTGTTATTGGATGCCTTCACGTTCGGGCTTTTGGCAAACCACAGAACTTTTTCAATTGAGTTCTTCAAGCGCATGCCTTTGACGGCTACCCAATGAACAGGTGAAGGCAGTTTTGTTGGGCTATGCCAGTAATGCTCATCAACCAGATTCATTCCGGTGTGATCTTCCATCCCGACAATAAACCGGGACACATAAGTGTCAGTGAAGGGGACGCCTTTAACGCCTACAGTGCCGACATTGAGCACCAGGCTACCATCCTCGGCAAGCAGTGGTTTCCACAAGGTTGTCAGGTCGAGCATCCACTTCACCCAGTCCTTGCTGGACAGGTTTCCGTATTCCTTGGGCTGTAATAGTGGATATGGGGGGCTTGTATAGAGCAGGTTCACGCTACCCGGCTCAATCATCTCAGCCGCGCGCTCGGTGCGGCCCCATAAAACCTCTCCCAAACCCGTTTCAAAAATGACGTAGACGACATCACTTTTGTTCAGGGCATACTTGTCTTCCGCAGCTTCGGTTACTTCCCAAACGCCACGACCCGCCGGTCGAAGATAGCCAAGTTCGATGGCGCGGTGGCGTGCCCAGCGCAAACGCTGGTGGAATTTGGAGGTTGTCCTCCCGTTGCCGCTTCGAACCGTTTCAGACAACCCTTCGTCATCGACCTGAAGGGCATCGGCAACTTCGGCATATGCTTCGGTTGTCGTGATACGTCCGCCACAGCGCTTCGCGGCATCAAGAAGAGGAAAGACAAGTTGCTTCTGGCTCGGAAGTCTGGCCATTGGTACCTCGGTTCAGGAATGTTACTGCGGCTCAATAGCCCCGATAAGGGTGGCGTCGATAACCAGGAGCTTTCCTTCCGTGTTGACCGAGAGAATGTATTGGCCACCAACATGGTGAAGCTGCGCAGGCCCCTCGGCAAACAGTTCTTCGCCTTGGCCCAGTCCAGCCCAAACCTTGACACCATCGGCCAGGTTTAACCCGGCAGTCTCGAAAACCGTCAGGACAGCAGGTTTCCCGTCCGCATTGGCCGGAACGCTTTGCTGCCCGCTCATGAAGGCAACATCACGGACCAGGCTGCTCCATTTACCCGCTGGAATGGCCAACTCTGCATTCTGCTTTTCCAGTTGAAAGTAAGCATCGCGAATGCGTTCGATTTCGTCATGTCCGTTTTGTGCATCTGGCCCCAAGGCGTCAATGACAGCAAGAAAATCATGATCAATGGGCATAATCTCAATCCTTATTCTGCAAAAACTTTATCAGCAACAAGCGCACCGGCGACAGCATCAACCGTTTCACGCCAGCTCTCACGCTCTTCGTCAGGCGAATTACCGTTGGGAGTCACCGCATTCGGGTCAGAAGAATCCCAATTTTCCCACAGCCCAACATCACGGGCTGTGATTCTGGCAGCGTTCTCACGTGCGCCATCGGATAGCGATTGCGTCATCTGGTTCAAAAGCTCAACCAACCGATCAGCGGGCAAAACGCCATCCTTTGACGGGATGCCATATTGTTCAGCCAAAGCTGCCAGATCTGACCGCTTCTGCTCGGCGCGAATAAACACAAATGGTCGACCCATGTTATCCCTCCTGAATTTTACTTGTTTCAGGAAGAATATAGCTCACCATCGATAAGTCAACACATAATGTTGACAAGGACAGATTGCGTTGGGATATACATAAATCAATGCGCTCACGGCTTGCATAGACATAAAGAGAGCGGCCTTAGTGGCCGCTCTTTGTCACCAGTAGTATTCGTGCGGTTTTCTTCCACCTGTGCGGACGAAAACTGCGTCGTCAGGGTCAATGTAGCCTAGAACGATTTTCCGTTCTAATACACGCTCCTTAGCACGCTGTGGGCGCTCATCGAACAAATGACGAAAATGTTTTGGGGAATCACCAACTCGGCGATTACACATGCGGTAGCCGCGGTCTTTGCGCTTGGCAAAACGGTGTTCTTTACCCCAGCTTAAGCTGTGGTGATTGGTACGAGACATGGCTTCATCTCCATTGTCCACGTACAGAAAATTCTGTACTAATGCCAAGTCATGGCACCCTCCTCTTGTCGTGTTTCAGTTGCTACGGTGATAACACATTGCGCCAGGCTTTCAAAGCCATCTTCCCACAAGAGAATCTTTCTTGTTTTCCTTCCCCGCCGTTAGTATTCTTGCAGGACACCCCGAAAACCGGAGTTACAGATGAGCCGCGACATCATTTCAGGTATCATTGCGTCGAAACTTGGAATTCCCCACTTAAATCAGGTGGGAAGCCACAGAACTTCGGCACGGCGTGTTATTGACGCTTATTGTGAAGCATATTTAAGCGGCCTTGACCCAAATGATGATTTCTCACCAAGTGATCGCGAGAATGCACTTGGCACGGCTCGCACGCTGCTGACCGAAGATGCCTTTGAGACCTTCGGGATGCCACGTGTCATGTGGGAACGTGACGTGAATGCGGACACCCCAAAGGATGCGACCCTAAACATCTCAATGTTTCTTCTCCAGGGAAGCTTGGGGCACGCCTTCATCGCGGGCAAGCGAGACCGGGCGACAGTTCAGGCATCATTCAATGCACGACAAGACCTGTTCGCGGCCATCGCATTGGAGCACCTGGGCATTTCGACTCTTGAGACGCGCAACTCCGACAGCTTGGATTTCCATGACGTTGCGGTATGGAGTGTGGCAGAGGCTTTGAACGCCGCGTACAATGAGGGTATGAAGGCCGCAAATAATAAAGTTGGGTGTGTCCTGGGGGAAGAACCCGCTCCCGGCGGTTCTCGCAGATGAACAGCCGCGCCACCTATTTCCATGTTTCTAAGGTTGAGAACCGAACCTCAATTCAACGGGTAGGCCTTATCCCTCAGATAAAAGAGTTCACAAATATCAAGCGTGAACCCGGAATCTATCTTCTGGCAACTATCGAACAGGCTCGGGATTGGGCTTTCTTCTTTGCTATGGACGTGGGTGAGCCGGTCGATATCTGGATGGTCACGCTGCCGGATGACGTGGATGTGCGTGCAGACCCAGATCAGGAGATGAACGAAGTTTACGATAGCTTCGTTTGCAGTGACGCGATACCCGCCCCCTACATAGAGCGTGTTGGTTTTCAGCACGTTGAAAGTTCAACGGCCGAGGCTCCACCGCTTGCATCAAAAATCGGGACTGGCACCTCTCCGTCAATGTGATTGAGGGGCAATGGCCATATGAAGGCGCCTCTTGGCTCCTTTGTCATCTTCATGTGCCTCTAAGATTGCCTGGTATCGCTGAATTTTACTTTGGCTAGCTCTGATTTTTTCGCGCTCCAGTTTAATCTTGGATCGAATTTTGCTGTATCTGCTGGTCTGTTTAGTTTCCATTTGCACGGCACCTCTTTGCTAAACGTTTTCCGATTTGGTTTTCAGTAGAATTGCGCTTTCGATCTGCTCGTTCTCAAAGGCTGGCGCGATGTATCGGATATCTCTGCTAGGCATGCCAAGTCTACCAGCTACGTTACGCCATTGTGCTTTGATAATCCTTGCCATTGTACCAATGATGTCCACCGCCTGCTCTTCACTTACGTCGAAGAGCGGCGAGGCATCAATCAGGCTGTCAATGTCCAGTTCGAAGCCATGGATGTCCGAAATAGCAGTTTTGAGCGTATTCCCTCTTTCCGGAACAGGGTTCACATCAAATGCTGGAGATAGCAGCCATCTGCCTTCTCCACCATAGAGAAAACCGAGATTGCGAAGGTGGTCGTCGGTGTTCTGAATAAGAATGTTAAAAACAACCCGTTTGAATAGCTCCCGCTTTTCATTCTCGGGGTCCGCAGACCATTCATTCATTTGGAAAGCGATATCGACATAGTTCCCGGCAGCCGTCCCGGGAAGGTCGAGGAAGGTCTGCGCAGAAATAAATGGCAGGCGAACACCAGAGGCGTTCCTGTCAAATCTTCGAATAATTGAAACAGGGTATTTTTGCGAACTTGGCAGGATCTTAGCATCCGACGCCAAAATTCCTACTTCGCGCGCAAGAGTTAATGCCAGAACTTCCGCATGCGCGACGGAGTACTGGTCATCCATCTTTGCCATCTTAACAATCCAGAGAGCGCCGTCATCATCGAGTGCATTAACTTTCGGCCGAGCTCCTCCAAGCGTACCGACTGCGTCCTTCAGATAATCTCCTCCAACCATCTTCGCTCTGTTTTCACGGTATTGCGCCGGGTCCGCTTCAAAAGCACGCGCCTCTATGATGAACTGTTCCAAATCAATCAGACGCGGGATGGAGATTTCGTTGGACTTCCTGTCATATTGAGCAAGCGCTGGAGCATCTACATCCCGGCTATCGTAATAGCGCAACGCGCCCTGGCGAAGAAAATCCGCAGACTCGAGGAGGAAATCCATGTCCGTGCAGGCGCGCCCACCGAGGGAAGCCTTGATAATAGCCCTCCCCCATGAATCAGGTGTCCCGTCCGCTACTGGCGACGGCAAGGAAGAACCATTCTCGCTATTGAAATAGTACGGCGCCTCTGTCAGCCGCATTCCAGGTGAAAGCGCAAATGCCCTTGAGTCCTCAAGCCATGCTTGATCATACTTGAATACCGACGTTTCACGTGAGCCGTCCGTTGTAATAATTAACTCGCCCACCGGGATGCCAGCCTCACCAAGCCGCATGAAAATACGTCTGCTTGCCATTTAGAACCCCACGAAACCCTTTTTATCAGATACAGGCGGAATGCCTCGTTCAGTTTTTGAGGTCTCATTGTTCTGCCCTGCCCGGCTCCGGCTCTTCACAATTCTTTGGGGAGCGTCGGTTTTCATCTGCATCAAACCGACATGGTCAGACGATGCATCAATAATATCGGTCAGAGCATTTAGTCGACCGAGGACATGGAGGGCCATCGCCAATGTGTTAAGCGCAATCCCCGGATCACCCCGTTCGAGCCGATGAAGTGTCGCCCGTCCGATACCTGCACGCTCAGCAAACTCGGCAGCGCTGATGTGTCGAATGCGCCTAGCATATGAAATGTCTTCTCCGAGCTTCTTAAGTGCACGTTCGACTTGTGGATAAACAATCCCACCTTTTGTTTTTTGAACGGACTGACGCATTACGTCTCACTCCTGATACACAATATCACCTTACGTCTTATTTATGAGACATAACAGATATCATTACAGATGTCCATAGAAACAGTTTAATGTCTCATATCTGACACTTTACGCCCATTAGTGTGCCATGTGTGAGACATTAACAGTCTAAGGCGTCAGTGCGCTTTGTTTGAGTACGGTGGTCCGCAGATATTCGCCAGGAAGTGCATATTCACTGCGCAGAAAATTTTCTCTCACATGGCATTCCGCGAGGGTAGGTGGTTCCCAGCGGTTGCGCATTCGCTGTATGGACTTCAGTGGAACTTCCTGATCCCTGCCCTTGTTTCCGGCCAGCAGGTCCGAGATGGAAGCCTCAATGTAAACCATGCGCACGCGCGCGCCGTATCGCATAGCCATAGCGGTCAAAGGTTCGCGTTGCTGTAACCCGACATTCGTTGCGTCCCAAACGAACGACCGCTTTGCGCCCAAATACTCTTTGGCCCGCTGCTTGCTTAGCTGCGAAACCATCCCCTGATTATCGGTCGGTTTGATTTTGAGCTCGCTCCGAATACCATCAAGCGAGATCACGGGCTGACCCGCCAGATAACCCCGATCACTGGTAGCCTCTTTTACCCAGTGGCTTTTTCCAGCACCAGCCAACCCTGAGATTACTGTCATCACGAAGTCATCACTGGTGTCATCAAAAATAATTGCTTCCGGCCGAAACCGGTCTGGCTCCTGGAAATATTTCAGGCGCGTGTGGTCATTGTGAAATTTGAAAGGGTGCTCGAAGCAATCCAATTCTTGGGCCATGTAGCGAAAGAGCTCAATATTGTCCAAAATCTTATCGTGGTCAGAGCAGATACGGCCACGCAGGTCTGCTTCCGCCATCATGGCCAGCTTCTTATTGGTCGTATTGAAGCTGGTCGCGGCCAACACTCTCAATGCCTCCCATTCCCGGTCTGTGTGTAGTCGCTCGACAGCATAAAAGGGCCATTGATGCACGCGGATAATTGCGCACACTTCTTCCCGAATATTTATCGGAACGTTCATTTCCCACAGAATATTCCGGGCATCGATTGCGCCAACACGCGAGTGGCCGGGATTTGTAATCCGGCCATCGATTGCCGTTCGGGTTCTTGGCTTGGCGACATCGTGCAGTACAGCAGCAGCGAAGCTGATGAAACGGTTCTCGTATGATTCCGACTGCCACTCAGACGATGTAACCAGCTCTTCTGTGACCATGCGGGTATGCACCCACACATCGCCCTCTGCGTGGTGCACGGGGTCTTGTGTTGACCCCTTCATAGCCTCAATCCATGGAAATGCATCTGACAGGGATTTCCAGTCAAGTGCTTCTCCGGGATTGGGCATGAAATGGGCTAGATGTGGGCTTTTCATGTTTCTTCTCACACTGTGTCATTAAGGGTGGTGATCGGACGATTAGCGTAGCGATGGTGTTGGACATGACTTCGACACAGAGACTTCGACATCGGCTGAAATGATGTGTCCACGACACGCGATGGTCTCGACCAGGATGAGAGCTTCAGGCTTTAGCGTGAACTCGCGCTCCCGAGGCCAGCCGATGCGTCGTAGGACCGTACCGCACCAGTCCACATCATCGGCACAAACATTCGCCTTGAGTATGTACGGCCCGTGCTCTAATGCCACCGCTCGGCTGTCGCTCCAGTGCCGACCAATGGAAGAAAGATCCGGTTCGCATGAGAGTCCGCGGTACAACGCAATCCTTCCAGCAAGCTCAATTTCGCCGAGAGCAGCGATGACCTTTGCAACCTCGGCTGACAGGACACCATGGAATGCACGAGGCACCGGGCCACTGCCAAAAGTGGCGTAGGCGCGGCCCAGCCAGCAGTTGTGATAATCGACATCACCTTTGTCGATTATCTCTAGAACGGCGTCGGCATCGATCTCTCGCAAGTCCACAGCAGAGTTTCCTTATGTTTGGCGGTTGACGGAGGCGCTAGAGACGCCTCCGCGGTGGCTTGGAGGGAGCATCATAGTCCGCGGGGCGGAGCGTTATCACGGGCAGGCGACGGAGCTTGACTGTACTCTATTGAGTTTTGAGCGAGATTGACCGCACCGGCAAGCGTGGAGGCGGCAGCACAGAACCGATGCTTGTGGCAGAAGATTGCGTTATCAACGCCAGACACTTTCGCCAATTCATCACCGCGAAGCCCGCCCCAGTTTTCCGGGAATGGGTGGGTCGGCGTAAATCCGCCCGGCTTGGTCGACATACAGGCAACCATCCATTCATTTCCGTTTCGCGTGGACGGGTACACGGCATAGAGCGTCGGAAGGTTCAAATGAGCCACCGCGTCTTGCCACGGCATATTGCGTTCCAGCACCAAAACATAAGGGTCCTGTCCATCATCAAATGCCTTCTGAACCGTCTTGCGAGCTTCGATAGTTGCTTGAAGCTTCGACAGGCGACTAATGACAACGCTTTCAACCATTCTGGCCGCCTGTAGGAATTTGAAGTTCTCGTCTCCTGCCCTGGGTTCACGTTCGAACCACTGCTGGTTAAAAGCATCGACGAGACCGGCCAGCCCCATGTCGAGATTGAGCCGGTTCTCTTCCACCAGGGATCGACCATCATCTGTCCAGTCTACGAACTTGATGTCCTGATCCATGAACATCTGATAGAGTTCTTCGGCTTCCGCAGAGTACTTTGTGCGAAAGCCCCCGTACAATTCATGGCAGATGTCGAAGCCAAGGTTCAGCCAGACCAGTCCGGCCGCTGAATATGGAACGCCGTCATCACGAAGCAGAGCGCCCGGCATATGGTGGTCATAGCGATGTGTTTCCGGGTCATAAACCGCGCCAACGTCCCAAACGAAATCAGCGTCCTTGTATACGTTCGCATCACGCGTCCGAACGAGTTCAATCTCGGTCTTGCCTTCTTGGGCCAGCCAACGACGGATCAGGACGTATGCTAAAACGTCGTCACAGTGGAAAGTTCCATCGTGTGTGGCCAGAATTGGTTTCTCTCTCATGGGTGTATCCTTAAATTGATGGGGAGCTGTCACGAATTGCGGACAGAATATCTTCGGGCTCTGTTGGCAGTTCACCCGGAGTAAATGGCGACCATGCCCAAGGCTTTATCGGGTCATAATTTGCGCGTTCGGATATCCCTGCTTGCTGCAAATACGGTGGAAAGATGTCCGTTGGTCCATCAAGCAGGTTTGGTACCATGAACCGACTGTGCCAATGCTCGTCGGCATTGTTAATCGTCTGCTTGAAGCCCGGCTTCACCCATTTGTACCGGGCAATGACCTTTCCATCGCGCTCGGCTTTGGCATAGATGCCTTCCATTTCGTCAGTCTGGTCAAGCTTCTCCAGTCGGGCATCGTAGTCATCACCAACGACATCGCAGGCAGCCTTCAGACTGGGCCGCCAATCCGAGGTCATTCGCCCCGTACAATTACCAAAGCTGTCTCTTTCAGGAATTAGCGGGGACCTGAAACACGACGTACCGACCAGAGATTTCATATGGGCCATATCGCGCGGCTGGCCCCGATAAAGCACTGGTGCGGACACGAAAGGAAGCCCCTCACAAAGAGAATGCCTCTCGTCCGTACTCAGGAATTGATTTGTCTCCAAGTCAAAAATATCAAATTCGATGAAAAAGTGGGGCAGCCGGTCGTAGAAGATAGTGTGGAGCATTCCTGCCCACTCACCATACACGACGTATCGGTCAAGAAACCGTTCCAATAGTTCATCCTGATGAGCCAGTAGCCAATCCTTGAAAAGATTAAAATCTCGTTCCCGGGGATTTGAACGATCAGACAGGTCGAGATAGCGCCCGCGGCTTTGACCATAGGGAAGACCGTCTTTGTCGAACCGGAAACCTGAATTAGCGCCGTCCACCTTTTCTTCATAAATGACTTCGCAGCCCTCCTGCCGGAGGGCATCGAACGGAATTAACCCATCACCAGTATCCCCAATCCCCAAAGTGCTGTCTTCGAGGTGCGCGGTGGAGGGAAATTTCAGGATCTGCGTGGTCAGAAGCGAAGACATCTTTTAACTCTCGGTCAGCAAAATATTTAAGTTCAAGCCTCCCTCATCTCCCCGCAAGAGACAGAAGGAAAACTAAGGTTGCGATGAACTTTCTATCCTATGTTTTACTTCTTGAAAAGGATAAGTCCAGAAGGTAGCCTTGTATCAAGCCCCAAATTTAAGGAAAACCTCATGCCCAAGCTTGTAGCGCGCAATGACAACGATTCAGTTGAAACACCTTCAAGCGTGCACCTCGACAGCTTGCAACCCGGGCAGCTGGTTATTAACGGCCGTCAGTGCCGTCTTTCTTCCATGAACGGGGCAACACTAAGCAAAGCGCCTCCATCCTATCTTCCTGTTGCCGTGAATGACGTCTGATTGAGGTGTTAATGGATAGACCGGTCGCAAACGCTGAACAAGTAATGGCCGCCCTGATTGGAGCCGGGCTTGGAAAGCTAACGTTTGAGCGACGAAATACGGTCTGGAAGCACCCCTGCATATCAGTCGCTTACATCAAAGGTGGCGGTTGGGAATTTCGGGTTCGGCAAAACGTTCACACGGCTTCAGGTAGCTCGACATTGCACAGCCTAATGACTGTTGCTCGTGGGCTTGACGGCGTCAAGGTCACAACGGGCATTCCTGACGCCGAAAAGCTTGAGCCATTCTTGCTCAACGCTATATGAGCTGAGGAAAGTCTGATGAAACTGTCGCATGCGCAGCGTGAATTCCTTGATGAAGTGCACGAAGAGACGTCCTCGAACGCACCGCAGTGGTTATCAGAAGATTGGTTTGACCCCCAATTTCATCGCCGAACTCTGCTTGGTTTGCAGCGACTGGAATTGCTCGAAATACAGCAACATTCTGACAGGTCGTGGGAATTCAGACTGACCGAACGTGGCAAGAAAGCGGCACTTGAACTGGGTTAAGCCAGTATTTCCTCAAAAAGATGCCTTGCATAGTCCTGGTCAGCAAGCTTGTAAGAATTGAAGCGGTTGTCCCCTTGAACAACCGGATAGTACGCATAATCTAGCAAGAACTCTGGCACCAATACAGGTGGCCTCATATTCTCGGGCATTTCCACTTCGGCCACCGCACAGTAAGTAATCCCCTGAGTGTCTTTAAAGAAGTCGATGTCCCATTTGAACTGGTCGTCGATATAGGAAAACCGGCGCTTCTGTAGCTTGACCTTGGTGTCATTCCAGAACAGTTGGAACTCGGCTTCTGTCATATCTGTCTCAATCTCGACACTCTGCCCATCGGGCAATCGTCGCTTAAAGGTCAGGCTGAAGCTTTTGCCTTGCATTGATTCTGTCGCCCGCGCGCGGAGATCCTGATAAATGTAGCATTGCCTGATTTCGGAAGGCCCGAACGCTGCAAAAAGTCGCTCCTCGAGACTGTCTGCATTCTTAAGGGCAAACTTGATTTCATTTTCAATAGCCAACGCTACACCTCCGGCAAAAATTGTCGGAGACATCAATACGACATATAAAGCATGTCAACAATAGGATTTTTCTTTAATTGTTGCAGGGAGGAAGTATAGATTACTTCCCAAGACAAATTTTCCAGGATAGTCCCGATGAAACTCGCACGCCCATGGTCCGCCGAGGCAATGTTTCTTGCACAGCAGTTAAAGACTGGGGGCGGCCATGTCACCCGCATCGTCGGCGGAGCCGTGCGCGACCTGCTTCGCGGAGAAACGCCCGCAGATATCGACCTCGTTACGACGGCAACCCCCTTCGAGATGATGCAGATTGCCGAGCGCCAGGGACTGAACACCATTCCCACCGCCCAACGACTGCGAGACTTTCCGGATGACTGGAACAAGGGTGGTCTGAAGCATGGCACTGTAACATTCGTTTTGAACGGTGAGCCGTTTGAAATCACAACGTTGCGCGCAGATATTGCAACGGACGGGCGACACGCAGAAGTCGCTTTTGTACAGGATTTCCGGATTGATGCGGCCCGGCGCGACTTCACTATCAACGCTATGAATGTTGATATCCATGGCAGGGTCCATGATTACTATGGCGGCATCAAGGATCTTCAGAATAGAGAAGTGCGATTTGTCGGCGAACCCGAAGAGCGCATTCAGGAAGACTACCTTCGAATTCTTCGGTATTTCAGGATGCGTGCAAAGCTGGACGACAGGTCGCGCAACGAGGTCGCCTTTAATGCAATTTTGCGCCATGCAGACGACTTAGATGGCCTGGCCGGTGAAAGAATCTGGCAGGAAATGAAAAAGCTCCTCGCTTCAGCCACCGGTGTGTCGCAATTGCCGTTCATGCAATCCACCGGCGTCCTGGCTAAGCTTGGCATCCAAATGAATGAACAGACCTACTCCAGGGCCTCACTCGCCGCCGAGAATGCCTCAGGTAGTGCCGTTGTACTCGGCATGCTCACATCAAACGACTGGACGGATCTGGACGCGATAGTCGACCGCTGGCGATTGAGCAAATCAGAAGGCATGATTGCAAAATTTATCAAGGAAGAGGCTGCCTCAACCGCGACAGACTTCGATAGGTTCGTTGCAGCTATCTGCTGCGAGAATGCCCGTGCTGACCTGCCCTCTTTGCTTTACCAAGCGGTGGGGGAAACAGCGCTGGCATCTGCACTGCGCGCACAGCTTCCGAAGTTTCCCGTGACTGGGGAAGATTTAATTGCACTTGGTGTAAAGCCCGGCCCCGAAATGGGAGAGTTGATTAAGCGTCTCAAAGCCGTCTGGAGAGCAAGCGGGTACTCACTTTCGAGCACAGAGCTTCTTCAATCACTGCCAGATATCAGCGCTCCCCCTTCACGTGGTTTCAAATGACAGGAGCGCCCGGCCGACAGATGAATTACATAGTGAACGCTTTGGTTAGCCTATCTGATGCATCATCTGACTGGCGTTATTATGGTGAAGAAGGCTGCGGAATACTCGCAGTTGCTATCGGTAGGCTTATTCCCGGCGGTCACATTTTCGTTTTGTCCGCGAACAATGGTGAAGCATGGGGCGACGAGTTCCCATATGAAATCACTCATGTCGTCTATCATACCGCCGATACCTTCCTGGATTTCCAAGGCGCTCGCACTTTGGAAGAAATGGCGGCATCCTTTAAAATGTTTGGCTCAACCTTTTCAGTGAAAGGGCCCTGGGAACCGGAGGCGTTCTTGCATCAGTTCATGGGGAGCGACGATGAGAAACCGCTGTATGGGGACGAATGTGATATTGAAGATGCCATTCTCCGGTTAACCGGCCAACCAACGTACATCCCGTCAAACATCCGCGGTTAATACCCAAAGCGAAGAATGAGAAAAGTAAGCGAGAACGATACGATCGTCAGTGCAGAATAGGCTCGAAACAACCTTTGCTTTTCGACCAGGCCTTGCATCATCACGCGCGAAGCAATGGTGGCTAAAGTAACGGCCATAATGCACCCGAGGACCTCGCCAACCCATGTCTCACGTCCAGCCAACAGAAACACTTGGCCTAGCAACGGCGGCCAGCAAACAGCACCCAATGCCAATAATTTGAGCAAGCGGAAGCGGTCCTTTAACGTCATGCGCTGTTCTTTCATGGTGCATTAGAAGAGATGTATCGCAATAAGGCGTACAGAAATGCTCGCACGCCCTCGGAATTGTTTCCACGTTTTCCTTCCAGATCGCACAATGTTTTCTTATATTTTTGTTTGTCGCTTTCCTTGCAAAGGGCCAGCCTTGATTTGCCGAGCAGGCAATTGTCCATCGTCAGGAGACGGAATATGACCGAGCTAAAGACCCAGTTGACCCTGAGCTTCGAGAGTGCAGAAGGAACAGACGAAGACGAAATTCAGTTCTTCGCCGAAAGCAAAAAGTTCGACGTGACGCTCGATGTTGATGAATATCGTCGGAATTCGCTTGCCGCATCGTATGATGCGTGGCGCAAGGATGAAATCGCCAACGCTGAGTCCGAAGAATATGGGGTTGAACTGGCTCACATCATTACCCCATCCGCAGAGATGACGACCTGGGATATTTATGCGACCTTGCGCATTAATGGTGCCCCTTATGAAAGGGCACCCGAACAGGACGAAGATTTGGATGACGACATGATGATGTCGGCAATGCCGGGCTTCTAACCGACGGCACCAACAATAAGGGCGTCACAGGGGTTTATTCTGGACGCCCTTATTGTGTGATTAGCTTGGGCTTTTAGTGGACGCTAGGGGGATTATCAGAGAGCAGAAAGCTTTGGATGAACTCAATGAGGCCTTCCATTCCCTTATCAAATTCGTCCCGCGTACTGTGTTTGCGTGTCGCGAGGTCAACGAACGGCACACTCGCCAGAATGCCGCACATCGGGCCGATAAGCTCAGAGACGATAGCGTTGCGAATTCCCCCGAAAATCGCATCCACTTCTTCCTTCGGCTTACCCGAATTCAGACCTGTGCTACGCAGGATGACATTTTGAATGGCCGTTTTCGATTTGCCGCTTACAGCCGCTTCAATAATGTCGATAGCAGCCATCGGGAGATACCGCTTTTCGCCAGTCGTGACTTCGTCGCCAGCGCGTTCCCGGCGGAAATTCTTGGCATTCCTACCAAGATTGACGATGGCAGCGGCAATCAGGAAGTCAAGGCTTCTGCTGGTTCGAGCGGTATTCATGTGAAGCAGGACATCAACGACATATGATGTTTGGCGACGATGCCAGAATTCACTCTCTTTCGCGAAATCTTTCGAACCCGCAATGCTGAGCTTTACGAAATTCTCCAGCTGACCATTATTGATCATTAGCTCCACACAATGCTTCCCATACGACGAGAAGTCTTTGAAAATCTCGCGCGACATCAAACGTTCAATGAGCTTACGATGCTCTTGTTTGGGAATAATGTGAGCCTGGGAGTCCAGAATGGCTTCCGTCATGACCGCGATGAATTTCTTAAGCGTCTGTTCGCGACCTTCAGCACTGAAGTCGCCAAACTTGCCGACCATTGCCGAAGTAACACGGTTTTCGCAATCTTTCTCTTCTTCCGTCTCGGCCCGGTAGTGGGACAGAAAGTGCGTCGTCAGCCCGTCCTGACGTTCCCGTGTCTTTTTGTACACAGGTTCGCGACAGATTGGGCACGAAATCTGAAACTGCTCGCAGTCACCAAACTGTACCTCTTCCGCCGTTACAAACTCACGGAGTAGAAGGCTGTAACCGTATTTCATTGAGGGCGCTCCTTTTTATGCCCCCAACTTATCTCCGCTCTTTTTTCAGCGCAAGTACTAATTGTTGACAACTATCAATATCGAAGCCCTTTAACAGGATTATCGACGTCCGATGGATCAACAATAATCGGCCCACTGTCGATATTATTGCTTTCAGGCATCCCCACCGGAGCCGAAGCCGCATCGTGGAACGAAATCAGTCGTGTTTCAGCCTCCGATTCCGTTGCAAAATAGGTCCGCCCATTATCCACAGCCGCTGCATTGCGAACGGCGTTCTTAAACTCTTCGATAATGGCGCGCGGACGCCGAAAATCAGAGCTCTCTTCGTATCCGATCGGCAACCACGTCTTCTGAGGGTAATCCATGAAATCTTCAGGGTTTCCAAGTTCGTCATAGGCCACCGTTTTAACGGGTTCACCATGGCGATTGCACCAAGTCCCCTCACTCGTTCCATCTTTACGCACTCGGACCCATGTCGGTGCAAGACTATCGGGCCAATGGTCTCCAATTGTGCGTTTCATTACCGTCTCTTCGCAGAACCGGTTTTCACGCGTGAGTAATCCGGCCTTGCGCATGATGCCCTCGATATTGTCTGGGGTATCAAGCACAACAACCATGCCCGTTTCGGAGAATTCGTATCCCACCGGTGTGTTCTGCTCGATCTGATATCGGCGAAGCGCCTCTGCCACCGAACCGCTGGTTACCAGCGCCTTCAACCGCCCAAGTCCACTTCTGTCGTCAAATGAGTCCGACAGGGCTGCTTCTATCTCGTATCCTTTGCGCGCGAGCGCGGCAATGCCCTTTTGAACGAGCGATTTGACGTTGCTTCTAAGCATGTATCCGCTGACCAGTCCTGTTGCCATGACGCTTTCCATCAATGCGAACGAGCTGATGCTGGAAACCAGCCAGCCGGTTGTGACGACCATATAGCCTACGGCGGCCAGGTTGGCGGTTATCCCTTTCCGATAGTCATCAGAAATTCCTTTGGGAGCCGATTTGAGCTGCTCTAACTCATCAGCAATGAATTGCTTGACGATCCCGGGCGCCTTGAACTTTGCTCTCAGCAAGTCCGAAACCTTGGGTGTGTCGAAGTACTGATTGTTATGGAATTGGCACACCGGGGCTAAAATCTTTGGCAGGCTGTTGGTGACCATTTTACACCGTACAACAGCAGCCTTGGCGAAGTTTGCTCCGGTCAAGTTGGCATCATTGAATACGCATTCGTGAGCACTGGCACTCGCCAGAAAACCGTTAGACAGATCGGCCCCGGTAAAGTCCGCCCGCTCCATCGTCACACCATACAGGTTAGCCCCTCTGAATGTCGCAAAACAGGCGCGCGTTGAAAATTCATGCTGCCACCGCTCGCTTTTCTTGATGACATCACCTTGCGCGCGCAGGATCGGTGTAGCGGATTTTATGATGCCTTTATCGACACTCTTCATGGTTACGTGTCGCATGTCAGCCCGGTCCAGATTGGCCTTGTCCAAAACCGTTCCTGACAGGTCTGCGCCCACAAGAACAACACCTTCCAGATTGGCCTCATTCATCTGGCAAAGTCGAAGCTTCGCGCTCTCCAGGTGCAGCAGTCGAAGATCTGTTCCGCGGAAGTCTCCGTTATCCAGATGCACGCCTGTGAGGTCTATTGTTCCTCCGGGTGTCAGTGCACCTGCCTCCCCACGTTTTACAATCTGCCTTTTGAAATCCTGGAAATCGGCCCGTGACAAACTTTGACCTTCAGAGACAATCCGGCCGAGAAAGTCGGCCGCGGTCTCGTAGTTGTGGGCCACAGCAAGTGTTTGTCCAGTCGTGGATTTCAAGTCGTAAACCAAAGCAGCCTCCTTTGTGCGATAACCATATTTTCCTTCAATTATTGCACACCACAAGAAAATAAGGACAGATTCACAGGTTTTCCTTATTGCAAAGCAATAATCATGTTGACAATCGCCGCTTAAAGGAAACATTATCGAGTTTTCCTTATCCAAAATTCCTCTCAAAAGGAAAACCGGAGACGAAATGCTCGATTTATCGTCTATTCCGCAAACCCCGCGACGTTTGCGGGTTGCATCTTGTTTTAGCGGCATGGAAGCCGCCAGTGTTGCTGCCAAGGGAATGAACTGGGATTTCCGTGCCTTTGCGGAGATTGAGCCCGCGGCCTGTGAAACTCTGGACCAAATCTATGGTTGCGGTCGTCCAATTTATCTTCCCAACCCAGATCACGCGACCTCAATGTCCGAACGCAAAGCTGACATTGCCAGAATTAAACGCCTTTCGACCATGCGGGACCGCAGCCCCGGCTCACCGGCTAATCTGGGAGATATTTCTCAGGTTGACTGGACCAAGTACCGGGGGCGGCTCGACTTGATGGTTGGGGGGCCTCCCTGCCAAGCCTTCTCCATCGCAGGACCACGTCTATCTCTCGCGGACAAGCGCGGTCAGCTTTCCCTTTCCTATGTCGAGGCTATTCATGACAGCAGAGTACCCTGGAGCTTTACCGAAAACGTCCCCGGATGGCTCTCTACCAAAGACAATGCATTCGGCTGCTTCCTGGGAGCACTTGTGGGCGCAGACCGACCACTTCCGGCACCCGGTAAAAGGTGGGGAAGTGCGGGTTTTGTCGATGGACCGCTCTACCGGGCAGCCTGGCGCGTTATCGACGCTCAGGGCTTTGTCCCGCAAAGAAGACGGCGCGTTCTTGTGGTCGCGGCACGGGTTGATTGTGGGGGAGATCCCATCCGAGTGCTTTTCGAGACCGAAGCCGAAGCTCGTGTCCATCTTGGAGACCGGGCGCATTCCGGCCCGCTATTTCCTGTCAGCATTAGCGGCAGCGGGCATCTTGCGCCGCGCGCGGAAGCGAAGGAAGAAGTTGCCAAAAATCCTCCGGAAAGCTCTTTTTGCGGTCGTGAGAAGGAGCCGGGCCCGGAAGCATACCGCGTCCACGCCTATGGCTCAGCCGCAATGACCAACCCTAACGGGAAGGCACCCATGGCTGAACGGGCAGACACCGCGCGATGCCTAGACACCGTAGGAGGTTTCTCCTGCGGCCAAGGTGGTAACCTCGTATTGCAGCATGAAGAGGCGCAAGCATTTCGGACCGCTGGAGATGGCGCGGTGTATGCTGAGGGTGACAAATCAGCACCTTTGACAACACAGACGGACCCTTGTGCGAATATCATTCTTCAATACCAGGATGTGTCGGAAGTCTCGTCTACCGTGACATCTAATCTCGCAAAAGCCAGCTTTGATTCAGATTGCAGCGGCACCTTGCTTATATCTGATGACATCGTGAATATTTCATGTGACTCAGAGACCAAAATCGAAGCTTTGGCGTTCTCAGCCAAGGATTATGGGGGAGATGTTTCCAATATCGCGCCTACTCTGCGTGCAGGTGCTTTCAAGGAAAGTCATGCAAACAGTGGGTCGCATATCGGTGTGGTAATTCCGCAGACAGCTTCTAATGATAATCCCGGCCATCCCGGAGATCTGGAAGCATATGCTACTGAAACCGGAGTAGGTTTCTGGAGTGAACGCATTCCTTCTCTGCGAGTATCTACCGCGCCAAGTCAGCCGCAAACGATTGTCAAACAGATTGGTATGATGGTCAGAAGGCTGATGCCGCTCGAGTGTCTACGTCTTCAAGGATTTCCTGATGACTATTTCGACAAAGTGCTGATCCGCGGGAAGCCAATCGCAGACGGGCCAATGTACAAGATGATTGGAAATTCATGGGCGGTCCCGGTCGCGCGGTGGGTTTTTCGTCGCCTTGACGCGGCAATTCTTCAGCCCTCTCACGGAGAGGCGCAAACCCTAGCTAATGACAATAGCTACTACCCTTTTATCGATGAGGAAAACAATGCTTGAGTGGGTTAAATCGAGCGAGCGACTTCCCCAAAATGACAACCCAAAGTCAGATGACCATATCTGGTGTTGGGCATACTACAACGGTCAGGTCGAGTTGATGCCGTTTAACCCCTATCACAAGTGTTGGGATGATAACGAGATGGACGACTACCGATGCGATGCGCAAGCCGTCCTTCTGTGGGCGAGAATGGAATTCCCCCGGGTTCCAGAAAATCTGCTCGCCGAAGTAATGGAGAAACGCAAGACATAAGGCGGCCGATACTTTATCGGCGTCGCCCCAACTTCATCGCGGAGAACCCCATACGCGCATAGAGTATATGGGGGTCTCTCAACATTGCCCGGATGGTTACCAAGACCGAGTGCGACATTTTAGCGCGTCCAGCTTTGAAGTTCTTGATTTGGCTTTCCTGGTAACCAAGGGCGTGTGCCAACTGGCCATTTGTAAGCTGATGTCGGGATTGGAGCTGTTCCAATAATTCTGCGTCGCTGCCGGATCGTTGTTCTTCAGCCATCAGTCGAAGGCTTTCTGAGGTCATTTTCAGACCGTTACCCCACCGCATCTCGCCATCAGAAATCGTCAAATCATGAAAGGCGGAGGGATTCTGCGTAAACGCCGAATAAGTCGGGTCGCATGCGATAAGACCCGACAAGTCAACTGTTACGTGCTCACTGTTTCCCCATAGCACACGGATAGTGAAAGGGGCGTGGAACACGACTTCTGCCGACACCAATTCTCTATCAAGCATACCATCGCCCCTTTCTTGGTCAATTATTGACCCAACTTTAGGTGGAATTTTTAACCTCCGTCAATGGTTAATCTAACGAAATTCGTCAACTAACTAACGCTTTGGTCGAAAATCATGAAAGCAACATATAATTATCTGGACAAATCGCGTCACGCAGGGGCAGGATTTCATCACTGCTCTACAGTTACAAATTTGAACTAGAATCAAAAAAGCGGGAACGGGCACTTTCTCTATCGAGAGCAGACATTCCAAAAATCACCATCCTTGCTCTACAAGACAACAGGAGAGTGTCAAATGGCTGACAGTACCGCTTCCACCACACAAAATGAGGCTGTGACAAAGGTTATCACGGTAAATTCCGTAGATGACTTTCGAGCGTTGTTCGCATCCGACCTTCCAAGCGCAGCAAGTGATCACCTTCTTGCATCCCTTGACAGCGCGCTTGACGATGTATCGGCTACCGAAGACCAGCAACGCATGATGCGTGTCCAAGCCTATGTTACCGACAAATCCGCAGCACTCTCCAATGATGACCAAGAGTACGCTGCCCAGTTCTTCCCGATACAGATTTCGCAAACTTCTGGCGGCACGAAGACTGTCACATCGAAAGAAACATTCGGACCTGGTGCCATGCCTCAGCTCATTGATGTAGATGAGCTGATATTTGACGGTGGTGCTCTCGTATATGGGACAACGCAGGTCACCATCAAAGCTTCCAGTGTTACGGTCAAACAGAACTGTTCTGACGTACCCTACCATATCGGCATTCTGGGGAGCCCCGGCGGAAACGGAAGCGATGGCAGCGCGGGTGCCGATGGGTCGAAAGGACAAGACGGGCAAGGTGGCACAGGGTCCGCTGGCGCTGGCGACCCGGGGAAAGACGGGGTAAACGGAAATATAGGCAATCCTGGCTATCCTGGCGTTCCGACTCAGGTCGCCAATTTCACCTTTAAATCAATCACAATTGATGGAAGCAGCCCGCTCAGCCTCTATATCAAGCAAGGCGACGGCGGCCAAGGCGGCTCTGGTGGCGAGGGTGGTGACGGCGGAAGTGGCGGCGGTGGCGGTACTGCGCATTCTTCAGGCTGCGGTGATCTATCAGATGGCGGTGATGGTGGCGATGGGGGTGATGGTGGCGATGGTGGCCAGGGAGGCCAAGGCGGTCAGGGGGCCCCGTCTCCAGGCGCGGTCGTTTTATCCATGGCACTCGCTGACAAAGCCAAAATCTCCATCAACAGTGAAGCGGGCCTTGGAGGCCCCGGTGGTTCTGGAGGTGCTGGTGGGAATGCCGGTGCAGGCGGCCCGGGTGGCAATGGCACCAAGAATCGAGATCATGGCCCAGAGGGTTCCAGTGGGATTGCTGGCAATGAAGGGGCACCCGGCCTTCCCGGCCAGAACGGCCCCGCTACATCGGTTGTCCCAAACTACATCTAAGGGTGGACACAATCGCTTAAGTGAGTGATTGCCTGGGGGTGGCGAATGATTTCTGCGCTTAACCGTTTAATCTCGGAAGAACCAGCGATTAAGTATGTTCAACTTCAGAATTTACTAGAGGCCAAAGAGTTTTTTGGCCCACTTTCTGAAGCAGAACGCCTATGGAGAAGCCAGCAATCTTTCGCCACCCTGATAGCATCGCCGAGAGCAAAGCTTGGCATCGGGGAACATGATCGAGGAGAGGCGCACATATTCGGAGGCCACGGCTATCCCTCTGGAGATCAGGTTTCTCTCGATCGGCATTTCCCATTGAATGTCAAAATTGTTTCTGTCTCTGAGCTTGCGATTGGTGATGATGAAACTTGCGACTTCAGCGCGACCCCCGAAGAGTTTCCGTGGCCTGTTTCGCCCGGTGATGAGCTCTATCTGAAGATGGATGTGGACCGGCTGACTTTTGGCATGAATAGCTCCCTATCCGTCAAAGGGAACGTGTTCGTTCTTGATTGCGGAACGATAGTCGGAATGCCCTCATCACCAAAGCATTGTCTCTTTATTCAATTGTCGGATAACGGAAAGCCGGTCGCCCGCCGTCGACTTGAGGCTCCGATGGCCATCGATAAGCGCCAGGGGGATAGCGGTGCCCGCGGCCTTGACGCACGGCCACCGCACTATGAGGTCACACCATTTGGGCCAAAGGTCGTTGTTGATGCTCAGCGCCCGGCTCCCTCGCCAGGAGGAGATGGCGAGGACGGAAAGAATGGCCGAAATGGTGACAATGGAGGAATGCTGTATCTGGCAGATCTCAGGTTCAAGGCGATCAACTGTAGTGTCGGTTCGGTTATCGTCAGCGCTAAAGCTGGCGACGGATTTCCCGGGGAGGCTGGTGGTCGAGGAGGGAACGGCGGATGTGGCGGAAATGGCACGTTAGGCTTGCAGGCCAATGAGCAACTTCTTGGTGCCTCACCTGGAGCACGCGGTGGACGAGGAGGAAACGGTGGTGTCGGCGGGCGGGGCGGCAATGGCGGCATGTCCAGTGACGTTTATCTCAGCATTCCACAGAAATGCTCCGATAGGTTCAAATTCAATTTACAGGAATCCTCTGGTGGCATCGGAGGGGCTGGAGGAGCTGGAGGTGTTGGTGGACAAGGAGGCTCCCCCTCCCCTGAAGAGGCGCTGGCAGGCTGCCACGGGGCGAATGGCCCTTCTGGCCCCAAGGGGAAAGCCCGGGCGGCGCCGCGTGCAATAGTTTTCGAGAATTCATCACAAACTTAAGACCCAAACGGGGGAATTCCATGATGAAGTTGCAAGATTTTTTCACTAAGGAAAGCAAACAGACGCTTATCGATCCTACGAACGGTTTTTTCGGGGAAGCGATCCTGACCTACGAATTTACCCGAAACCGCAACATTGTTAACCTTACGCACAGCAACAGCTTCAATGTGCGCGTCAAAATGCGTGTGCTCATTCCCGGTATCGGTATTGGAATGGCGGACGGAAATCCAAACGGATACCAGAATTATCCGGTCTATCTAAAAACCAGTGCTGCCCTGCGCTGTGCGACACAAGGTGTAAGCGCAACACTCAAAAAAATGTTTCCGAAGACATTAAACTCCTCGGTTGAAACCAACACGAACACCTCCGACGGAACGACAGCTTCAAGGTCAAATGAGCATACGAACGGTTCGTCCTCCTCCAACGTCAATACTTTCGGCGTTCAAATTGGCGGTGGCGCCTTCGGAGATATTCCGACATTTAACGTCGGGGTCGACTACTCGCATTCATGGGAAAGCAGCCACTCCCAGTCAACAACTGCGGGCACCGGTTCTGCACAGGACCATCAGGCCGCGTCCGGCTCTGAAATGAGCATCAAAGACTGGTCATCGTACGGCACAGCCAAGAACCTGAACGGCGCGGACACTAACAACACCATTGGTGAAGTGACCGAGTGGGTATGGGCTCAAAGCTATCCCTGGGATATCGTGCAGTTTCACCAGCTAAACGGTACAACGGTACAGCTGCCTGATTACGTCCTTAAGAGATTGCAAATCAATGAGACCGTCAACGACGCTCAGGTGCAAATTCTTCAGCCACCAAGTCATCTGTCTTTGCTCGGCCTGGACTTCACGATGATGGCAGAATGGGAAGTGACTTTTCCAGGAAACCTCACCAGCATTGAAGAGATAGACATTCATCACGACTTCACTTTAATCAAAGCGTCCCACACAGTCGGGACCAATATTCCCACGGTAACGCTGAACACAGCCGGTACCATGGACGCCATCGTTGATGAAACCAGCATCGAACTCGGCCAGTACGCTCTCCAGCCTTTGAAAGCAAGTGGCTTGAGAGCGACAGGCATTGGCTTCAAAGAGAATCTTTTTGATGTCGTTCCGACTTCCACCCAGGACTTCAAGATTGTCTCGATAGCTAATGACCTGCTCGTGACTGGCTCTGGTTTCGATGGGGTAATGTCGACGTCATTCTCAAATACAGACAAAAGTGCCGAATTTACCATCACCTTCAAAACTCTGGACATCCATTCAGAGTTCAGCCTGCTTCTTCGACATTGGATTGGGGACAATAGCGGACCAGTAACCTTGACCTGCCTGATAAACGGGTTGTGGACAGAGATAATAAAGGTGGATGGTACCGAAGGTCACGGAGGCAAGAACAATAACTCAAGCATAGCACTTCGGAACACAGATCTTACGTCAGTCAATTTCCACGACTATGTGGTTCCTGGAACCAATACAATTGTTGTCACAGTTACCCCGGACGACCCGGCGGCAACCAACAATCTGTATGTCCTGTCTGCTCTTGGAATTGATGATAACTCGTAACCTGATCTGAGGCTTCAATTATGCCAGGCGGAAAGCTAAAGAAAACAGTTACCACCGCTGTAAAACGGCGACGTCTCGATGTCCATGGTGACCGGGACGTCGCCGCGAACAAAATTGGAGAAGTTCTTTCGAAGGCACTTATCGCCGAGATTGCAAAACTCCCACTACTCAATTATCGCGTTTCATTGCGACGAAGCGTTTTCTCTCGGATGACGCGGGAAGAAGTCCTTCATGGCAAGAAGTTCAGGAAATTCCGGCCGGACAAGGACATGAACCGGGTTTTTCGAGCGGCCGAGAAGAATCAGGATGAGCTGTTTTCCACAGCCTTGACCCGTAACATCGTGAAAGGCTTCCGGCTAACGGAGATGGCTAAAGATCCGGAAGCCTTCAATCTCCTCGTCGACTTGATGTCGGCGATCAGGATTTCGACGTCACATTCGGGATATTCTCTAAAAACCGAAACGATGCAGCATCCAACGCAGGCGAAATCAGGCTTGTTTGACGACCCCGACGATACCGCCAGTAATCATGCATTCATGGACGCCAGAAGACGCGCATATGTGACCAGGGCCATGAACGAAGCCATTGACGCGAAACTTCCAGTGATGGACATTGCGAAAGCTGGCCTGAGGGCTGCTATAGAATACACCTTAAACCACTTCACCGCCCCTATTACCGCCGATGACGTATTTCCGCACAGCCGCCTTAAAAAGGTGTTGAATGCCTCGATCTCCGATCCAAAGGCCAAAGCACAACTTCGATCCCGAGAGGAAATGAAAGGCCAGTATGAACGCCTCGGAGGAGTGTTGAGACTGGCTATTCCGGGAGAAACAAATGCACAGAGTGTGACGCGCAACTGGCGCCGAGATGGCACAACTCCATTACAAGGAGACGATGTCGCGATTGAGCCGCCAAGCCCACGTCGCTTTGTTGCCTGAAATCTTCTCACCGGTAGGAGGGAATGCTTGCATCAATCCCAACCGCAAATGCCAGGACCTCGTTATCAAACCGAGCTACGGCTTTGCTTAACCGAGCCTGGTTGGATGTAAAAGAGTCCTTATCCAGGGCAGCCAGATAGTTGAAGGCCAACGCATGCAGTTGGGCAGACGATACATGATTGCTGACATATTGCCCCTTCGGATAGTTCTGACTGAAGAAATCACGCAACTCCACATAGGCAACATGGAACGCCATTGAGCCCTCAATAAAATCTTCGACCCTGACTTCCCTCAGATTGTTGTACACTTCCACAAACAGAGCAGCCGATGCAGGCTCAAGAGCAAGTGTTTGTGATTGAAGAACTTCGATAGAGCCGCAAACCTCCACCGGGTCGACGGATAATGCTTGTTCAAGCATGTCGGCCCTATAGATGGACAATGTTTCGTTGCATCCGTAGGAACCATAAATACCAAGATTGGGACGAAGGATGTGCCTGCCACTCTCGTATCGGAGCTGCCAAACAGGTTCCTTGCAGCTTCTATACAAGTGTCCATCAATCACACTCAACACCGAGGCGTGATTGACAATCCCGGCTACAACTTTTCGCCGTTCATCGCTGATCAATCGGCCTACGGACTGGGTAAGCTCCCTCTTGGCGCCAAGAAAATTGTCCACAGACTTGAATTCGCCAAAGTGCTGCTCAATTGCCGCCTGCGTACTGATTGTCGGGTCTACGGGACGAAAGAATGTGCCATCCACATGTCTGATTTCAACTTCGCTCAGCGTCTGTCGGCCGTCAGTCGCCTCCCGTACAATCATTGCGACAGGAGCTTCATCTGACGTAAGCGATCGGACTGAAACCGAGAGGACGTCCTGAACGGCGCCATCCTGCTCTTTTCTACCTTTAGGTGGAATATGACGGATGCCGTACTGAAATGGCACATCAAAGATTTCTGTTCTCATCTTGGCGTCCTGCTCCGGTGACTTACCAAATTCCCATTTGATTTTGATAGCTCATGCTTATGCAAAGGACGCTTGCATGTATGTTTTTTTATTAATACCCTGTGCGTTCCATAACAAAGCACAGGGTCAGGCATCCACAATGAATGAAAACCTACTCCCAAAGGTTAGTGCTTTTGAATTCAGCCTGCTCATGGCAATCAGGGTTGGGGGTACCCATGTGGACAGTACCCGCCTGACACGAGTCCTGTTTGGTGATGCCACTGGACGAGAAATCCCAACCGCTCAGGTTTATGCCGCGCTCCAGCGCCTCGAACAAGATGGCATGATCTCTTCAAGGGAAACCGAGCTAGAACCAGAACCCATTCAGGGAGAAAAAAGCGAACGTCTCTACGAGCTGACCGTTTTAGGTCAAGAGACGCTCGAAGACAGCTTTCGGAATATCCGTCAATTTCAACGTTGACGGCGAAGAGCACATGTCTCCCCTACCCGGCCGCGATGGCCTGCAAAGGCAGGTCGATAACTTCGGCACTTTTCATACGGTCAGCCCGAAGCTTGAACGCTGTCGTCCGGTCGATTTCAACAAAACCTTCTTTCGGGTCTTGGCCACCCGTAATTTCATGGAAGGTCTGATGATTTCGGGCGCGCTCCTTAACGGAAGCCGTTACCTCCTCCATGAATGCATCGGAAACCTTCATGGTGAAGGTAATATCGACCTTCCGTTGTCCGACCAAATGCTCCTCGGCTTCAACACGCTCAAGAATACCGTTGCTTTCAAGCACCTGAACCGATTGAGACACCCTGCGAAGAAGGTTCCTGGTCGTCTTCCACTCAGGCATGCCGCTGTCACGCCGGATCTCGGTAGCCAGCATGCTCTGCACAGATTCACCGGTGACAGAAATTTGCGCATGGAGCCTCTTGACCAACCACCTCGCGACCGGGTCACGGATTTCCATCAACCGTTCATAGCTCACCGGTTGGAAGTTCAAGGAGCGAATTGAGTCAGCAACCAATGGGTTGAACTGAACATATGTCTCCATATCAGGAGAGTCATCCTTCTTACGCATGGCCACAACTGGGAACGCCGGAGCATATAACAGCGGAGACTTTTTACCGTCGACGTCCTCAATCCTGATACGGACCTCGTGTAGAAGAACAATCGCTTCACGGATTTCGTCCAGGCTGAAAGTGTGGTTCACCCTCTTCAGCTCTTTTCGAACCTCGTTCAGGCTAAACACAAACCGAACCTTATCCCCGTCGTGCAAAGTTAACCGACTGCGGTCACTGGCTATCCGGCGGATGACTTCTTCGACAATGCCCTCACGCTCGCCCAGGTACCGGTCCTTAATGTCATCAACTTCCGAACCATTCTGCATCTGAGTCGGCTTCAGCGTGATACGATACCGCTTTCCGCCAAACTCAAAGGTGCGCTCGATGACTTTTCGTTTTGATTCCTCAGAGCGTACATCGAAGACAAACCTCGGAGCCAAATCGTAGAGGGCCACCATATTGGTTTGTGAAACATCCGATACCGGCCACAAAGATAATTGTAGCTGAGGCTTCGCGATCGGTAAGGTTGCGGACTGCTCCATTTGGCTCCCTCCTGCATGGAGCGCTCAGAGTGACAACAGACAGAGCGTCATGCAAGGTTCTTCTCGAGAAGCGGCCTATTATAAGTAGGTTTCCAATGCATCCTCAATAGGTCTGCCGTGCAGGGTGGTAGGTTTCCGGTGCAGCCGCGATAGGTTCGCCATGCGAGACGGTAGGTTTCCGATGCACCTGGTGAGCCGAATCGCAAGTATTGTGAATCGGATTCGCCTCCGCATCTAAATATGGATCTCTTAAACCCAACCATGGATTATTATAACCCCGTCAAAACGGCTCCAAACCCATATATTCCGTGCCTATTGACATTCGCGGTAGCTATGTGGGCAAGGAAATCTCTCAAAGAAATCCTTTTGGGGTAGATGCGTTTATATAGGTTTCCCGTGCACCCAGAATAAATCATGTAAATTCAGTGAGTTACATTAGCTGCATCGTAAACCTATACCTCGCCATAAGCGCTCTATAGCATGCAAGTTAGCCAACTCACTCACTTCTCAAAGCCTTACCCCACGTCTCTGAAGCGAACTAATGTCACGGTAAACATTTGATTTAAAACGATAATACCTTTCGTGCGACGTGGTAGGTTTTCCGTGCGGCAGCCGACCCACACAGGAACCCAATCCAGATGCACCACAAACCTATATGGCTGCACAGTAAACCTACCAAAACAGGAGTCGCGCTGGACGCACGGAAAACCTACACCCCCGCATGGCAAACCATCCGTCTTGCATGACAAACCTTCCGGGATGCACGGCAAACCATCTGCGACGCACGGCAAACCTACCCCTAAGTTATTGAAATATTTGACGAACTAGGAAGACTGTGCCCATCCATTGTAGCGTTTGTCCGATTGGCGGGCAGCTATTGGAGGTTCAAATGGGTTCTGACTTGAACACCGTTACGCGGTGGGGGAAAGTTCCAGCATGGTGGCTGTTACACCCGGAAATCAATGCAGACAGGTTTTGTTTGCTGTCCGCACTGGCCACTTATTCGGATGATGCTGGCATTTGCGATCCGTCGCAATCCACACTCGCTGGCCATTTGCGTCGGAGCCGCCCGTGGGTAAACAAAATCATTGCTGAACTCGTTGAGGTTGGCTTCCTCAAAAAGACGAGGCGTGCCCGGGCCAACGGCGGCATGACTTCTTGCCGTTATCGTATTGTTTTTGATGTGGAAAATATAGCGAAGCCCTCGGTAAACTCACTGACAAAAGACGGTCCCACTGATGACACCCCTTGTCCTCCAGATGACAGGGGGTGTCACGAGGATGACAGGAATCAGCCGCAGGCTGAACAGAGTCAGGATTCTCCCCCTCGGAGTGCGGGCGCGCGAGGAAAGCCGGACGACACATCAAAGAGCGCTCCTAAAAACTCGGGAGGTCAGTGTAAGACAGCAACCGCTCGTGAAAAGCTCCCGTTCAACTGGACGCCTTCGCCAGAGGTTTTAGAGCAAGCTGCCCGGCTATATCCGCAAACCGACCTGGCTGAACACACGGCTCTGTTCGTCGCTCGCTGCCGTTCAAAGTCCTATGCCATCGATGCGGACAACGCCGATGACACTTGGCTTGCATGGCTTATTGAGGATCAGCGCAAGCAGAAATCGAACAGCGGCACGACATCGCCGAAGTCCAGTCGGAGAGCAAACCCTCGGAAGTCGCCATCTGACGCCAGTGCTAGTCAATTGAAGGCATGGGGGTCTGCTGCTGGTTACCCAACGAGTTGACGCGTTGCCAAGCCGCGTGACCGAACCGATTTGCATGCAAGAAAGGATACTGAAGTGAACCACCTACCTTCCACGATTACAACAGTACCGGGAGCCTCTTCATCTGTGCTTGATATTGGCGGCGAACTTGAGCGCCTGCTCCGTCCAAAGTCGGTGGAAAGCGTGTTCTCTGCCAATGGGGACTTCTGGGGGACCAGAGAGCGCTGGGTTGTACCCTCAGTTGGTCAGGAACTTATCCCCGAAATTCGCCAGCAGCTAGCAGCGCTGGAGGAAGTCTTGAAGCCTGCCCCCCGTGGGAGAACTCTAACGCGCATCCTTGTTCTCTTGCGGCACTACAATACGAAGGTCAACGAACCAGAGATTGAAGAGATGATTGCCAACGACTGGGCAGAAGACTTGGAAGAGTTTCCGGCCTGGGCGGTGGATGACGCTGCTCGCAAATGGAGGCGAACCCAAAAGTGGCGGCCGTCCATTCAGGAGATACGTGAGCTCTGCCATAGGGCTGTGGCGCGTGAACGCAGGCTTAAGGAGCGGCTGGAGGCTATTCTGAAGCGAGCTGCAAATAGTTAAGGCTTAAAGGTTGCCTCTACGCTTAGGTTCAGCGACAGCTCTGCAAGTTGGTCGAAAAGTGCAAAGTCGCTTTAGGGCTGATGCTGACACGAGAGAAGTGGCGATTTAATACCAAACATATGCCCTGCATATAAGTCTGTCTTGAATGGCCCTACGATTATCATGGAAGTTTGCAAGACAGAAAGAGAGCGCACCGAACAAACAATGCACTCTCTTTTGAAGAGCCAAGCTTTCTCGGAGCGTTAACCGGCGGCCTTCCGACCCAGACCGATTTTCTTGGCAAACTG
>NZ_JPWA01000037.1 GCF_003326475.1 Thalassospira xianhensis MCCC 1A02616
CCGCCAAAGGCGGCGTCCGAAGACAGTGACCAGCCGTCTTTGGATATTGCGCCGGCTGACAATGCCGATGCGGATACATCCGCAGATGGCGAAGAAAAAAAACCGCGCAAAGCCGCTGCCGGAACAAGCCGCACACGCGGTCGTCATCCGACAGCTCGTCGTGGCCGCAGCCGCGCTGCCGGTCGTGAAGACGGCGAAGAAGGCTCAAGCGAAGATAAATCGGCGGAAACTGTTTCTGCCTGATTCTTTGCCTTACGCGATTACAACAGACCCCGTCGGAGAAATCCCGCGGGGTTTGTTGTTTTCTGGTTTTGAAAAGCAGCGTTTTGACTGGTTTATTTACCGGACTGTCAATTGGACTTCTTGATGTGAAACTGCCCGTCCATAAATAGGTAATATGGTGCAACTTCCGATTTTAACTGATATCACTTGATGGTCACGGGGCCTGCTGGCGGGGCTAAAGGCATAAAAATGCAACGGGGTCACTTCGCCAAAAGACAGGCAAACATTCTTGGGGGTGAATGATGGGAACAGGTCTGTTCCGGGTCGTCATGGTGCTGCTGTGGGCGCTTGGCGCGATGGTTGTCGCGCTTGGCGTGTTTAACGGTGACTATGAACTGGCTTTGCTAGGGGCTGTCTGTTTTATCATTCCGATGTTCCTGCCGCTGATTGTTATCGTCCTTAATCGTCTGCAATCGTCGCCGTCCAAGAAAAAGCAATCCGTTTCGCCGATGCAGGCCGCAAGAATGAAGGCCGAAGGCCAGTGGGCGAAGGTAGAAGACCTTGACGCTCGCAAGCTTCTTGATCCCAAGCCGTCAATCGTTCTCGGACGCTGGGGAACAGAGAAGAGGTTGATCGGGTCATCGGGACTGCGTCGGGTGATCACATTTTCCAGCAAACCCGAAGAGTATTACCGCGCCTCGGCAGAACCGAACGCCCTGCTGCATACTGGTGCGCTGTTTGTTTATGAACGTCATGGCAGCATTTACCGCGCCGTGCAGGATCGCCGCAAGAAGTTGGGGCAACGGGTCATTCTGATTGATCCACATGGGCAGGCCGGGGCGGAAAGCGATCAGTTCAATCCTTGCGATTTCATGCGCCAGCAGGGCGAAGGGTTGATTGCGGATGCAGGGTTGATTGCCGATACATTGCTGGCGCCGGTCTTTGTTCAGGAACTTGACGAACAGGAAACCCGTGCTGCACGTACTCTTTTGCAGGGGTTCATCGTTTACACCATGCAAAAGAGCCTGAAAGAAAACAGAAGCCTTGCCGAGGTACGGCGCAATCTGGTGATGCCGTCTCATCGGTTTTATAAAATCCTTGAGGAACTGATGGGAATCGAATCTGCCGATGGCAGGATTTCCGATATTGCCCTGACCATTCTTGATATGACCGAGGACCAGCGTCTGTCGATTATCGAAGCATGTCGCATGGCAACAGCAGATTTCGACAATCCCGCGATTGCACGGGTAGTAAGCAACAGCACGTTTGGCATTGATGATCTGACCGGTCGGCCCGTCTCGATTTTCATTGTCGGGCAGATGGGCGGGGAAACACCCGACACCCAGACTGCATTCAGCCGGGTGATGATTGGCGCCATGATGCAGCTTATTACCCGTCGCGACTGGAAAAGCGGGGATGCGGAGTTTCTGGTTCTGTTTGACGGGATCGAGGCGATTGGCCGCATGCCGCTATTTGAACGTCTTCTGGGTGGCGGGCTTGGCGATGGCATGATCATCTGGCCCGGTTTTTCCGGTGTCAGTGGCCTGATGGATGTTTGCCTGAACTGGGAAAACGTTGTCGGGCGGGCGGATGCGATTTCGGTGCTCAGCCAGGATGGCGCGTTTAACCTTGACTGGGTTTCCGGACTGACGGCGATGTCGAAGTTTAACGATACAGGTGGCGGTGCCAGTGGTGACCGGCCGGTGCATTTGCGACCACAGGACAATCAGCCGATCCTGCGATCAACTGAAGTCGCGCGGTTTCCGGTCGAAGAACAGATACTGTTTCGGAAAGGTGTCCCGCCGATCCGTGCATACCGGATTGACTGGTATCATGACGAGATGTTTCAGGGGATGGCAGTCCACGCCCCGACTTTCAGCTAGCTGACGTCGGGGCGTGACAATCTCGCGTGTCAGTCTTTGATAATGGCAATTTTGTCGCCGGGCTGGATCTGGCCGGAAGTGACCGGTTCGACGTAAACTCCCATGTAAAGGTGGTTCAACCCCTTGCGCAGCATCAGCGGAACGTTGATATCAGACTCGGCTGTGCCTGGATTTACACTGGTTGCCTTGCATCGCGTGATCGGATGGATGACCCGAAAATCAATGCTGTTGATCTGAACGATCTGGCCCTCTTCCCATTTCAGTTCGGCCCACGGCTCAAGCCCGTCAATCAGCAGATTGCCACGAAACCGCATCGGATCAATTTCTTTCTGCACAATACGGTCGCCGAAATCGCGTACCGATGCCAGATTGATGACCGATATATAGGGTTCCTTCATGTCGCCAAAGCTGACATTGGGGACCGAATAGATTTTAGGTGTCCCGGCGGCGTCATTTTTCAGGAAAGCCTTCAGAAAGTCCTCGACCACGGTGCGGCCCATCTTGTCTTCAAGATTGCCTTTGCAGATTGCACGACCATTTCGCAGGATCGATAACGTTGTTGTTGCGTCGTCATATTCGATGCCAAGTTCAGCGAGTTTCGGCGTGTTGACCAATTGCAGGAAATTGCTTTTGCGTGCCCATTCATGCACGCCGTCCTGTCCGACCGATGACTGGGTCGCGATGATAAAGCGACGGTCATCTTTCAGCATCTGATGAGCCGTGATGTCAGCAGCAGGCATTTCGATGCCGCTTAGCCCTTTGACCGGGTATCTTTTTATGGCTTTGAGTTCGATAGTCATGGCGTTCGATCCTGTGGGGCGCGGTTATCTTTCGGCAAACGGGGCGGGCCGATAGACGAGCCAGAAAAATATGAATGGCGACGTTAATGCGTTGTAATCCCGAGGGCAAGACTTCCCGCTAGTTGACAGCCAACAGATTTAGCCAGAATGACAACGCCTTTCGCCGTAATCTTGAATGGTGCCAGAAAATGGTGCTGCGGTGCACAAATAATTCTTGCAACTTTTGTAGGGGTATCGTCTTGCAAAGACCGGGAACTGAGACATATCAAAGACGTCGGCAATAGAATGATTGATAATTTCTATTGTGGATAAAACCACTTAAGGTCGCGGATGCTTCCAAGAAGGTCCGCATGATACGATACTGTTGGCTCAAGGAGTGACAGGCATGGAATTCGAAAAGTTTACGGACCGGTCCAAAGGGTTCCTTCAGGCGGCGCAATCATTGGCGTTGCGTGAAAACCATCAGCAATTTGTGCCGATCCATCTTCTGAAAGTGCTGCTTGACGATGAAGAAGGTCTAGCCGCAAATCTTATCAAAGCGGCGGGCGGAAAGCCCAAAACTGCACAGGATCGCTGTGCACAGGAACTGGCAAAACTGCCCAAGGTTTCGGGCGGCAATGGTCAGATTTATCTGTCATCCGAGTTTGCCCGTCTGATTGATCAGGCACAGGAAGTCGCCAAGAAAGCCGGTGACAGCTATGTCACAGCCGAACGGTTGCTTTTGACTATCGCGCTTGATCCCAAATCGGTGGCTGGCAAGGTTCTGGCCGATGCCGGTGTTACCGCACAGGCTCTGAACGGGGCGATCAACGACATCCGCAAAGGTCGTACGGCCGATAGTGCTGGTGCGGAAAACCAGTATGACGCGCTTAAGAAATATGCACGTGACCTGACGGCGGCGGCACGTGAAGGCAAACTTGACCCTGTGATTGGTCGCGATGAAGAAATTCGCCGCGCCATTCAGGTTCTGTCGCGCCGGACAAAAAACAACCCGGTTCTGATTGGCGAGCCCGGAGTGGGTAAAACTGCCATTGCTGAAGGTCTGGCGTTGCGCATCGTCAAGGGGGATGTGCCCGAAACGCTCAAGGATAAAAAACTTCTGTCGCTTGATCTTGGTGCGCTGATTGCCGGTGCCAAGTTCCGTGGCGAGTTTGAAGAACGCCTGAAAGCGGTGATGTCCGAGATTGAGGCAGAGGCCGGGCAGATTGTTCTGTTCATTGATGAATTGCACACGCTGGTCGGGGCCGGAAAGGCCGAGGGATCAATGGATGCCTCCAACCTTTTGAAACCGGCACTGGCGCGTGGTGAACTTCACTGCGTCGGGGCGACAACCCTGGACGAATATCGCCAGCATATTGAAAAGGACGCGGCACTTGCCCGTCGTTTCCAGCCGGTGTTTGTTTCCGAACCAAGCGTTTCTGACACGGTTTCGATCCTGCGCGGCATTAAGGAAAAATACGAACTCCATCACGGCGTGCGTATTGCCGATAATGCGCTGGTTGCGGCGGCGACGCTGTCGAACCGTTACATCACGGATCGGTTTTTGCCGGACAAGGCGATTGACCTTATGGATGAGTCGGCGTCGCGTCTTCGGATGGAACTTGACTCCAAGCCCGAGGAAATTGACGAACTTGATCGCCGCATCATTCAGCTGAAGATCGAACGCGAAGCTCTTAAGAAAGAGGAAGACCGGGCATCGAAAGATCGTCTGGGACGCCTTGATAAGGAACTGGCCGAACTTGAAGGCAAATCGGCGGAGCTGACTGCGAAATGGGAAGCCCAGAAAAAGGAACTGGCGGCATCGACCCACATCAAGGAACAGCTTGATCAGGCACGCGGCGAACTTGAACGTGCGATGCGTGACGGGCGTCTGGACCGTGCCGGGCAGCTTCAATACGAAGAAATCCCTGCACTGGAAAGGTTGCTTGAAAAGGCCGAAGACGATCAGGCCGACGGCATGAAAGAAGAAGCGGTGACTGAAAAGCACATTGCTTCGGTTGTGTCGCGCTGGACGGGTATTCCGGTCGATAAGATGCTGGAAGGCGAACGTGAAAAGCTGCTGGGAATGGAAGATATCCTGCGTAAACGCGTCGTCGGTCAGGATGAAGCTGTTCGGTCGATCTCGAATGCTGTACGCCGTGCGCGTGCTGGGTTGCAGGATCCGAACCGGCCGATGGGGTCGTTCCTGTTCCTTGGCCCGACCGGTGTTGGTAAGACCGAATTGACCAAGGCGCTTGCGCAGTTCCTGTTTGATGATGAACAGGCCATGGTCCGTATCGATATGTCGGAATTCATGGAAAAGCATGCGGTGGCGCGTCTGATCGGTGCGCCTCCGGGCTATGTCGGGTACGAGGAAGGCGGTTCGCTGACCGAGGCAGTGCGGCGTCGTCCCTACCAGGTGGTGCTGTTTGACGAGGTCGAAAAAGCCCACCCCGACGTGTTCAACGTTCTGTTGCAGGTCCTTGACGAAGGTCGTCTGACCGACGGGCAGGGGCGGACGGTCGACTTCCGCAATACGCTGATTATCCTGACCTCGAACCTGGGGGCCGACATTCTGGCCAATCAGGAAGAAGGTCACGACAGCAGCGAATTGCGCAGTCAGGTCATGGAAGTCGTGCGTGCATCGTTCCGTCCTGAATTCCTGAACCGGCTCGATGAAGTCCTTCTGTTCCATCGCCTGAAACGTGCCCAGATGGATACGATTGTCGATATCCAGCTTGGTCGCCTTGAAAAGCTGCTGTTTGATCGCAAGATCACCCTGCAACTTGACGAGTTCGCCAAAAGCTGGCTTGCCGATAAGGGGTATGATCCGGTCTATGGTGCGCGTCCACTTAAACGTGTTGTCCAACGCTATCTGCAAAACCCGCTGGCGATGCAGATCCTTGAAGGAACGGTTAAGGATGGTGATACCATTCCGGTTTCGGCCGAAGGCGGTCAGTTGCTGCTGAATGGCAAGAAAGTCGAGCTGGTCGACTGATCTATCAGCCTGAATTTGAAATGTTGCAAAACCCCGGTCATTGATCGGGGTTTTGTCTTTTCAAGGCCATGATCTGCTTGCAGGATGATGAAAATATCAAAACCAAGGGGACATCTATGCGAGCACAGCCACCGAAATCCACCACCTTTACCCGCCTGATCGTATCAGCCTCTTTTTGGGCTCTGATCGCCGGAATATCGGTTGATGCATCGGCGCAATCCTTTTTTGACAAGGCCAAGGAAGCACTTGGCAACGTGACGGGGAACAACACAACCAGCAGCGGTTCGGGCGGTAGTTCGGCATCGATGGCGGGGCTTTCGGATGAAACGGTTTCCGATGCCCTGCGTCAGGCGCTTGATAAAGGGGTTGAGGTTGTCACCACCGACCTTGGCGTAACGGACGGTTTCAATGCCGATCCGGTGGCGCATATACCGCTGCCCGATAGCGTCAAGCATGCCCAATCGTTGCTAAGTGCGGCAGGGCTTGGCAGTTACGGCGAAGAAATTGAATTGCGAATGAACCGTGCGGCCGAACAGACGATGCGGGATGCCGGTGATATTCTGGCCGATGCCGTCAGCCGCATGACGCTCGAAGACGCCAAGGGTATTCTGGACGGGCCTGAAGACGCGGCGACAAAATATCTGCGCCGTGTGTCGGGTGGCGATATCGAAAACAGGTTAAGACCGATGATTGGCGAAGCATTGGCTGATACCGGCGCACTGCAGCTTTACGATCAAATGATGGGACAGTACGACACATTGCCGATGGTGCCTGACATCAAGGCATCACTTTCCGATCACGCGACCAACAAGGCGATGGATGGCCTGTTTTATTACATCGCAAAGCAGGAAGCCGATATCCGCAACGATCCGGCACGCTGGACAACGGATGTTCTCAAGAAGGTCTTCTCGACCGTGAATTGAGCGGCTAGCGATAACTATCAGGAAGCTGTTGCCAGCGTTTGCGCATGGCATCGATTTTATCGTCGGGGACGCCGTGGACATTACGAAATTGTCCATGGCATTCGATGATCTGTAACGGCACGTCATGACGTTCTGCCATGTCGAGATAGGCCTGCATTTCCCAGATTTCACTAAATGTGTTGGAAACAACAACTCCTTGTCCGGCGGATAGATACCCATCGCATTCGGTTTCGCAGCGCGTGTGGACGTCACGCAGTTTTCGACCGTCAAACCGGTAATCGCCGTTGTGGTCGATCATGAACTGATCTGCTTCGAGATGGATGGCGTCGGTCTTTTCGCAAATCGTTGCAGCAAGAGTCGATTTCCCTGATCCGGGAAGGCCCCGGATCAGAGTTAATGTCGGTTTTGTTGGCGTACGGTTTGCCATTGGCCCGGCTTATTGGCCGCCGCGTTTGCGCTGATACAGGGTATCAAGCGCCTGACCATACGCCGCCTTGATCTTGTGACGGCGGATTTTCATGGAGGGTGTCAGCATCTCGTTTTCAATCGAGAATGGGCTTTCGGCGAAGGTAAAGCTTCGAACCTTTTCGATTGTTGAAAGGCGTCCGTTGACATGATCGACAGCCGCGCGGATTTTTTTGCGGAATTCCTCGTTCTCGCCAAGGGTATCAATATTGTTTTCAATCCCGTTTTCCTTGGCAAATTCACGCATAAAATCGTCATCCGGCCACAGAACGGCAACCAGATAGGGTTTGTCATCGCCGTAAACCATTGCTTGTGAAATCTCGGTTTCAAGGGTCAGAAGCCCCTCTATCCGCTGCGGCGAGATGTTATCGCCGCCGGAATTGACGATGATATCCTTCTTGCGATCGGTGATGACAAGGCTGCCTTCTTCGTCGAACTTGCCGATATCACCTGTATGAAGCCAGCCATCAATGATGGTGGCGGCGGTGACTTCGGGCAGGTTCCAGTACCCTTTCATCATGCTTTCGCCGCGCAGAAGAATTTCACCGTCATCGGCGATTTTTGCCTCGGCCCCGACCATCGGTGGGCCAACCGAACGCAGTTTATTGTTTTCAGCACGGTTGCACGACACAACCGGGGCGAATTCGGTTTGGCCATATCCCTGAAGGATGCGAATGCCGCATGAAACAAACAGGACGCCCAGTTCGTAGTTCAGGGGGCCGCCACCCGATACCATCGCCTTGATCCGGCCGCCGAAACGCTGGCGTAATTTACGGCGCAGCAGGATTTCGCAGATGAAATTCTGAAATTTCTCGATCAGATTAAGCGGTTCTTTTTCGTAGGTTTTGCGACCAAGCCTGAGTGTCAGGTTAAACAGCTTCTGTTTGAAGCCACCTTCCTTTTCGACCATGCGGCTCATACGCTGATAGAGCATTTCATAAAGGCGCGGAACGGCCGTCATGATTGTCGGGCGCACTTCGGCCAGGTTCGCGGCAAGCTTATCAAGGCTTTCGGCGTAGTAAATCTGCGCGCCGATGCTCATCGGGAAATAAAGGCCTGCCGTATGTTCATAGGAATGCGACAGCGGGAGGAAAGACAAAAAGACTTCTTCGTCAATTCCGAGCGTTTCGATGATGTCAAATGCACCCATGCAGTTTGACAGGATCGCCCCGTGGCTGAGCATCACACCCTTGGGTGCCCCGCCGGTACCCGATGTGTAAATCAGGCAGGCCAGTTGATCACGCGCAATTTCCGACACCCATGCATCGACGTCGTCTGTCAGTCCGCGACCTTGCGAAATAACATCTTCCCATCGGGTTATGGTGATATCGCCGACAAAGCTTTGGCCCCAGTCTTCCATCATGATGGCATGACGGCAACGCCCGCTATCAAGGGCTGCGTGCAGGAAGGGCTGGGCGAGTTTCTTGGTCGAGATAATGGCAATGCCCGCACCACTGTCTTCGATCGCGTGCAGGTGGTCGCGCTCGGTATTGGTGGTATAGGCCGGAACGGTCAGGGCGCCGACACACATGATCGCCAGATCGGCAATGCCCCATTCGGTGCGGTTTTCCGAAACCAGCAATACCCGGTCACCGGGGCGGACGCCAATTTTGTATAGCGATCGTGCTAGCGCGCGCACCTGATCGGCGGCGTCATTCCAACTTGTCGGGACAAAATCACCCGCTTCACCATCCTTGGTCCACAAGAATGGTGCATCCCCGTATTTTTCAGCCTGTTTGAAAAACATCGACGGCAAGTTCTGCCAATCGGCATAATCCTGCAAATTCGTCATGACGCTTCCTTGCCTTGTTGTCGTTTCTCTTGCCTTCATACAGTGATCTTGGCGTCACTGTTCAAGTCTGTCACTGCAAAGTGATCGCAAATGTTGGTGACGACTCTCAGCAGTCCGGACTTTCCATCATGGATACACCTGACCCCATTGATTTAGTTATCAGGGATTGCTTCGTTACGCAGCCGGAAAATGATGTTTGAACGGTTCAAATGAGTACGACTTCACATCATCGGAAAAATTCATTGATATCCATCGATGTTAGCGATTTCACAAGGCGGGATCAAAACGCTATTGTCGATCTCTAATTCGCCCTGTTTGGTGCGTCTGTAACTGCAAAGCCGTGATCGGCACTGGCGCAGATCGCCCGTCCATCATATATCGGGGCATGACTGTTTCAGGCCGGAATGTATAGGCCCGGTTACATAATCGACTGTCTGGAGGACAAATGAACGCGATCGACAAGAATTTGCCGACATGGGATCTTACCGATCTCTATAACGATCCCAAAGACCCGGCCATCCGGCGCGATCTTGATGATGCCAAATCCCGCTCAGACGCCTTCCAGAAGACCTATCAGGGCAAGCTTGCCGATCTTTCGGGCGATGAACTTGCCGCCGCGATTGCCGAATACGAAGCCGTCAGCGAAATCTGCGGCCGGATCGGATCGTTCGCGCAGCTGCTGTATGCAGGCGATAGCTCGGACGCCGCGATTGGCCAGTTCTATCAATCCGTTCAGGAAGAAATGACCAGCATTTCCAGCCTGTCGTTGTTCTTCGGTCTTGAAATCAACCGCATCGAAGAAGAAGTCCTTTCGGTCAAGTATAGCGAAAGTGCCGCCCTTCGCCGCTATCGCCCGTGGCTTGATGAAAACCGTGCTTTCCGTCCGCACCAACTTTCGGACGAGGTCGAGCAGGTCCTGCATGAACGCCGTGTTGCCGGTTCAAGCGCATGGGTGCGTTTGTTCGATCAGACGATGGCCGATTTGCGGTTCCCGATGAATGGCGAAGAACTGACCATGTCGGATGTCGCCAACATGCTGTCTTCGACCAAGGTGGCGGAACGCAAGGCGGCGGCAAAATCGATTGGCGATGTGCTGGGCAAAAACATCAAGCTTCTGGCCCATATCACCAACACGTTGGCGAAGGACAAGGAAATTGACGACCGGCTGCGTAAATTCGCAACCCCCGTGTCGGCGCGCAACCTGTCCAACCAGGTCGAGGACGAAGTTGTCGAAGCGCTTAATTCCGCTGTCGCCAGCAGCCATGCCGATCTGTCGCATCGCTATTACCGCCTGAAAGCCAAATGGTTTGGTGTTGATCAGCTTGATTACTGGGATCGCAATGCGCCGCTTCCCGATGATGATGATCGCCATATCGATTGGGATACCGCACGCAAAACCGTCCTTAAGGCATATGGCGAATTTTCGCCCGAGCTTGCAGAAGTCGGTCAGAAATTCTTTGATAATCCGTGGATTGATGTGCCGCCGCGTGCCGGTAAATCATCGGGGGCGTTTGCCCATCCGACTGTGCCGTCGGCCCACCCATATTTGCTGCTGAACTATCATGGCAAAACGCGTGACGTGATGACGCTGGCGCACGAACTTGGTCATGGTGTGCATCAGGTTCTTGCCGGGGAGCAGGGCTATTTCCTGTCCGACACACCGCTGACCCTTGCGGAAACGGCATCCGTTTTCGGTGAAATGCTGACCTTCCAGTCGATGCTACGCGCGGAAACCGATCCGAAGATGAAACGCATCATGCTGGCCGGCAAGGTTGAGGATATGCTCAACACCGTCGTGCGCCAGATCGCGTTCTTTGAATTTGAAAAACGCGTTCATACCAAACGCCGCGAAGGTGAATTGACGGTCGATGAGATCTGCGAGATCTGGCTTGCCGTACAACATGAAAGTCTGGGTGATGCGATCCGGTACGAGGACGAGTACAAATATTACTGGTCCTATATCCCGCATTTCATCCATTCGCCCTTTTATGTTTACGCCTATGCGTTTGGCGATTGCCTCGTGAATTCTCTGTATGACGTTTATGAAAATGCCGAAGACGGTTTCCAGCAGAAATATTTCGACATGCTGAAAGCTGGTGGCACCAAGCGCCATCAGGAATTGCTGGCACCGTTCGGTCTGGATGCCTCCGATCCGGCATTCTGGCAGCGTGGCCTTAACATGATCAAACGCATGATCGACGAGTTGGAGGAACTTTCCTGAGATGAGCAATGACGACGAAGATTTCACCGCCCAAAACGAGAGCAATCGGTTCGGCGGGAGGGTTCGTCGTTATGCGAAGGTGGGGGCGTCGGCTGGAAAGCTGGCTGCACGCCTTGCCACGGGAAAAATGTTCGGCGGTGATATCGATCATGCGAAATATGCCGCCGAACTGACATCCGCCTTGGGCGGGCTTAAGGGCCCGTTGATGAAGGTCGCGCAAATACTGTCGACCATTCCCGACGCCCTGCCAAAGGAATATACCCAAGCTCTGGCAACGCTTCAGGCCGATGCACCCAGTATGGGATGGCTGTTTGTCAAACGCCGGATGCGCACCGAACTGGGGGCGGGATGGCAGGAAAGATTTGGCGATTTCAGCCATGAAGCGGTTGCCGCGGCGTCACTCGGGCAGGTTCATCGTGCGACACTTGAAGATGGCCGCGAGGTCGCCTGCAAGCTGCAATATCCCGATATGTCGGCGACAGTGGAAGCCGACCTTAAGCAGCTTCGCGCTGCCTTTGCGATCTATCGCCGGTATGACAGCGCGATTGATGCCGAAAATATCCAGTTGGAACTGACCGCGCGCCTGCGTGAAGAACTCGATTACGAGCGCGAAGCTCGCAACATGCTGCTTTATCGCCACATGCTGGCCGATGAGGATTGTGTGCATGTGCCCGAACCGGTGATGGACCTTACGACCAAGCGGCTTCTGACCATGACGTGGCAGACCGGGCAGAAATTCCAGAAATTCCTTGATAGTGATCCGTCGCAGGAAGCGCGCAATCAGGTGGCGCTGAACATGTTTCGTGCGTGGTATGTGCCATTTTACCGTTATGGCGTGATTCATGGCGATCCGCATCTGGGGAACTATTCGCTGCGCGACGATCTGTCGGTCAATCTGCTTGATTTCGGCTGTATCCGTATTTTCCCGCCTGCTTTCGTCAATGCCGTCATCACGCTTTATGAAGCATTGCGGGATAAGGACGAGGAAAAGGCGGTTCATGCCTATCAAAGCTGGGGATTCGATAACCCGTCACGAGAACTGATTGATGTTCTTAATATCTGGGCTGGTTTTGTGTATGGCCCGATCCTTGATGATCGTGAACGCCGGATGGATGAAACCAATTCGGTGGCCTATGGTGCCGAAGTTGCGGGCAGGGTGCATAGGGAATTGCGCCGCGTCGGTGGGGTCAAGCCGCCGCGCGAATTTGTTCTGGTGGATCGTGCGGCCGTTGGGCTTGGTGCGGTGTTCCTGCGCCTTGATGCGCACCTGAACTGGTATCAGATATTCAACGATCTGGTCGGAAACTTTGATGCGGACATATTGGCCCGCAATCAGGATGCTGCCCTTTCCAAAGTCGGGCTGGATCGTCCAGAAAACTGATCCGATTTCCCTGTTTTATAATTTTATTTTTGACGTTCCGGATCGAAAGAATCGGTTGGGTCGATTTGCTAATTGATCGGCTATTTCGGAACAATACGGTTTTACATGATCCTTTTTCGGCTATTTAATCCGAAATTTCCCGACTTGAACGACCCGGGGTATTGAAAACTTTTTCCTTTCTTTGCTTGCGTTGTGATGGGTTTGATGAAAACCTGCGGGTGTGTTTTTCAAATAATATTCACTTACCGCGATGGCGTGAAATAGGGGAAACTTCCATAAATCAAGGGATTGATTCTATCTGTTCGGGATAAGGACCTGTTACAGGGTGGAAATAATATGTGCGAAAAACCGCTCATATGTGTTTTGATATAATGTAAACTGAAATTAAGTTAAAGTGATTTTTTATAGGGTTTTGATGTTGTCGCAAGCCGGAAGAAATCGCATCTTGCATCCAACGCAGACAAGGCAGGGCGTCATTGATTGTTTGTCCTGAGCACCAATGGCGGGTGGGACCTGACTTGTCGCCAAGGCTTTATGCCTCGGAATGCGTGGTGGGAAAGTGGGCGGTTTCTTCTGTTAAAGCGGAAGAACCGCCTTTTTTCTTGCCGGGCAAGGGTAATCGTGGCCCGTCTGATGCAGGTGCACCAGATGCGGATCGCGTCACAAAAAAACAAAAATGCCGTGCTTATTCATAATGATAGGGAAGGAGGTTGAACGCGATGAAACTGGCCGTTCCAAAGGAAATATGGCCCGGGGAAAAGCGCGTTGCCGTTACACCAGATACCGTCAAGAAGCTGATTGGTCTAGGGTTTGACGTTGCAATCGAAGCTGGCGCCGGAATTAACGCCGCCATACCGGATGATCGCTTTGCCGATGCCGGTGCAACCATTGCCAAAACAATGAAAACCACCGTCAAGGATGCCGATGTCATCCTGAAGGTGCGTCCACCGGTCGTTGATGGCAAAACCGACGAGCTTGCTGCCTATAGAAAAGGGGCTGCCGTCATCGCCTTGCTTGATCCCTATGATCGCAAGGACCTGATTGAAAAAATGGCGGCGGCCGGGGTTTCGTCCTTTGCCATGGAACTGATGCCGCGCATTTCACGCGCCCAGTCGATGGATGTGCTGTCGTCGCAATCCAACCTGGCGGGCTATCGTGCGGTGCTTGATGCTGCCCATGAATTTGGCCGGATTTATCCGATGATGATGACGGCGGCCGGAACTTTGCCGCCTGCACGCATTGTTGTTGTCGGGGCCGGTGTCGCCGGTCTTCAGGCGATTGCGACTGCCAAACGCCTAGGCGCGGTGGTTTCCGCATTCGACGTGCGACCGGCGGTCAAGGAACAGGTTCAGTCGCTTGGCGGGACCTTTATCGAGGTTGAGGATGACGCAGCCGACGGCGAAACCGCAGGCGGTTATGCCAAGGAAATGTCGGATGAATACAAGGCCAAACAGGCCGCCAAGCTTAAGGAAGTTCTGGCAAAGACCGACATCGTCATCACGACCGCATTGATCCCGGGCCGTCCGGCACCGGAAATCGTTACCGCCGATATGGTCGCAGGCATGAAGCCGGGATCGGTCATTATCGATCTTGCCGCCGAACGCGGTGGCAACGTTGCGGGTGCGAAACTTGGTGAAACGGTTGTCACGGCCAATGGTGTGAAAATCATTGGCCCTGAAAACATCACCAGTTCCGTCGCAACCGATGCAACGGCGATGTATGCCAAGAACCTTCTGAATTTCATCACGCTGTCCGTTGACAAGGAAAAGGGCACGCTGGCCTTCAATGCTGAAGACCAGATTATTGTCGAAACCATGCTGACACGTGATGGCAAGGTTGTTCATCCGAAATTCGGTGGTGAGGAGGTCGCAAATGGCTGATCAATCCGTAACCCATAATGCCGCCCAGAACGCCAACGAGTTGCGTGATGCAGCCCTTGGTCTGGCCGAAAAGGCCGCAAAACTTGCCGATAGCCTTGCCAATCAGGCGGGCGATATGGCCAGTTCGGCCACCACGGTTGTCCATGCAAGCGGTGTCAGCCCGACGGTGCTTGGCCTGACGGTTTTCGTTCTGGCCTGCTTTGTCGGCTATTACGTCGTGTGGAAAGTAACCCCGGCCCTTCATTCGCCGCTGATGGCGGTGACCAATGCCATTTCATCGGTGATCATTGTCGGCGCGCTTCTGGCGGCAGGCCCGATCGAGATGAACCTGTCCAAGGCGATGGGGTTCCTCGCCGTGGTGCTGGCGTCGGTCAACATCTTTGGTGGTTTCATCGTGGCACAGCGCATGCTGCACATGTTCAAGAAAAAGAAGTAGGGGGAACACACAATGTCGGAAAACCTATCGGCTTTCCTGTATCTGGTGGCGTCCGTCTGCTTCATTCTGTCGCTGCGCGGTCTGTCTTCACCTGAAACGGCACGTAACGGGAATATCCTTGGCATGGTGGGGATGGCGATTGCCATTCTGACCACCCTGGCATCACCCGAAGTCGTGTCTTATACCACCATCATTGTCGGCATTTTGCTTGGCGGGGCCATTGGTACGGTCATCGCGCTCAAGATCAAGATGACGGCATTGCCGCAACTTGTTGCTGCCTTCCACTCGCTAGTCGGTCTGGCAGCGGTGTTCGTTGCCGCCGCCGCCCTTTATTCGCCGGGGGCCTATGGCATTGGCACGGCAGGCAATATTGGTGCTGCCAGCCTGATTGAAATGGGCCTTGGTGTTGCCATTGGTGCGATTACCTTCACCGGCTCGCTTGTTGCCTTTGGCAAGTTGCAGGGGATCGTATCGGGTACGCCGGTTCGCTTTACCGGGCAGCATATGCTCAATCTTGCAATTGCAATCGGGATACTGGTGTTTGGCATCATCGTTGTGACCACCGAAAGCCACATGGCTTTCTGGATTTTGGTCGCGCTTGCACTGGTGCTTGGCGTGACGCTGATCATTCCGATTGGCGGGGCGGATATGCCGGTTGTTGTCTCGATGCTGAACTCCTATTCGGGGTGGGCGGCATGCGGCATCGGCTTTACGCTTCAGAACAACGCCCTGATCATTACCGGCGCGCTTGTCGGCGCATCGGGTGCGATCCTGTCCTACATCATGTGCAAGGGCATGAACCGGTCGATCTTTAACGTCATCTTTGGTGGCTTCGGGACCGAGGGCGATGCAGGCCCGGTGGCCGGAACCGATGGCGACCGTTCGGTCAAGTCGGGCTCCAGCGACGATGCGGCCTTCATCATGAAAAACGCGTCCAGCGTGATCATCGTGCCGGGTTACGGCATGGCGGTCGCACAGGCCCAGCATGCGCTTCGTGAAATGGGGGATATCCTCAAGGCCGAGGGCGTTAATGTCCGCTATGCCATCCATCCGGTGGCGGGGCGTATGCCAGGCCACATGAACGTGCTTCTGGCGGAGGCGAATGTCCCCTATGACGACGTGCTTGAAATGGAAGAAATCAACCGCGATTTCGGCACAGCGGATGTGGCCTTTGTGATTGGTGCCAACGACATCACTAACCCGGCGGCCAAAACCGACCCGTCATCGCCGATCTTTGGCATGCCGATCCTTGAGGTCGAAAAAGCCAAAACCGTTCTGTTCATCAAGCGTTCAATGTCGGCAGGTTACGCCGGTATCCAGAACGAGTTGTTCTTCAAGGACAATACGATGATGCTGTTCGGTGACGCCAAAAAGATGTGCGAAGAGATTGTCACGCATCTCGACGAGTGATTTAACAATCCAAATACTGCGACAAGAGGGCAACCTATTGGTTGCCCTCTTTTGTAATCTAAATCAGCCTAGAAGCTGATGCTGGTTTGAACTCCGCCTCAACGACTATAAAATCTATTGTAAAATCGTTGTTGCTATTTATTTCATTAACTATCTTCCTAAGGTCTTTAATCTTTTCAAGTTCTTTCTCTGTGTGAACGATAACCACGAAAACTCCGTAATCAATATTTTCAGCCTCTAAGTATTTTTTTAGTTGTTTTTTGGGGCCATTCCAGAATTTTGTGTTGGAGGCGAGTTTGAGCTCTAATAACGCTTTTTTCTCGCTTCCCTGAGATGTTTTAAAATCAACAGGACCTCTTCCTATATTTACTTCTCTGGATAGGTCGATGTTGTTCGCTCGACAGTAATGAGTAACAATTCCAAGAAAAGAGAACTGGCTTGCTTCTTCTGATTTTGGTCTGCCGTTATCGTTGTATATAAGTTGCCATCCACCTTGGTTCTCAATGTAATTTTTGAATATTTCACATATTTCAAAAATAAATTTGTTGAATGTATTGGAGGATGAGAAGGAAAGTTCCTGCGGATTAGATAGAGCAAATTCTTTTGTCTTATTATACCACTTTATTAAACCTTTTGGATCTTTTTCCATATCATATGGGGTTCCTCCGATTTTTTCGATAAATCTGACAAAGCTTTCAACGGAAGAGAAATCTTTAATGGCTTTTTCTAATATTATTTCTTTTTTTACGTTCCTTTTAATATCGTCTCCAAACTCTTCTCTAAGTGATTTTGAGTCAAAATCACAACAAAACCCCCAGTAGTCATCGGGGTTCAATGTTGGAAGTGGTCTCAAGTAATCTTTGGGACAGAGTAGTATTGGTTTCTTATTCCAAGGGTTGTGAGGTAAGTTGTAGTGTTGTTGTTCCCAACGGCCTGAAGCAGTGTTGAACTTTCCTCGAACATAGGTTGATCTTTGTATTGCAGTAATTCCGTGCTCTTTACATACAGATTCAGTATAATCAGCAAAACGATGACGCAAAATATTGCCCGTTGCGTCGGAAATAAGGTCTGGTCCGATCCCTTCTTGCAGTAATTGTATGGTTTCAAAGTGTGCTGAGTCCATGATTGAGAAATTGATTGCACGCTCAATACCTGCTGCAATCAGTTCAGCTTTTTTTGTTCCGGTTCCACCACCACGTGTTCCAAAAGCTGTATATCCTAACATTAGCTCCTCCATCTCTGGAAACTTTAGCAGGTTGGTCGCTTTTCTGCGGAGCCTCGGGACGTTATTGGCTGAAGCCATGATTTCGAACACTTCATTGAAATATTCAACTAGTTCATTGTGGGCGCCGACAAATGGGCCAAATTCATTCTGGAATATTAGGAATGGGTCAATGAATAACTTCGTATCAATGGTTAGCAGCGGGTCAAACCAAGGTAGATCATCGGTGTAGTCAACATCGAAAAATTCTGAGAATTTCATTGTTCCTCACCACTATATTTTGATTTGCTAATTTTGTGTGGGTTGGATTTTTTGTCAACTTTTAATTGATTTTTTCTGGATTTTTCAGTTTTTGGTTATTTTTGTCGGTTTGTGAAGAGGCTAGCGCAAAAATTAGATTAATCAATTTGACTAGTTAGCTTTCGGTACTAAGTCTGACGCTTGGCTATTTACCGAGATTGTCCAGTATTGTTGAGGACTTGATGTTCCGACTTCTGAAAGTATCCGCTTTTACGATTATGCTGTTGTCGCTGGCGGTGGTGGTATCGGTTTCTGGTATTTTCATCACCTATTTCCGGCTGACAGCCGAGGAACCGGTGGCGCGGATCACGTTTGAGGAAGTCGGAAATCAGGAATACAATGCCTATCTGACACTGCCCGGTAATGACATTCCTGGCAAATACGTGATTTACGGCGATCAGTGGCGGATTGATGCCGAGTTTGTGAAGATCAAGCCGTGGGCCAATATTCTTGGCGTGGATTCCCGTTACAAGCTGGTGCGGCTGGAAGGCCGATACCAAGATATCGAAGATCAGAACACCCGCCCGCATATGGCCTATGACCTTGGTGCGACCAAGGGGATTGATATTGGCAAGCTGGTGGCAGATTGGAATTTCCTGATCGATGCCGAATATGGCAGTTCGACTTTTACCGATATCGAGGTCTCCAATACCTATATGGTCTATAAAAGCCAGTTCGGGCTTTTGGTGCGCGAAGACGCTACACAGTCTGATGACGCCAGAAAGGGAGCTGTTGAAGGGGTCTTTGACTGGCTGTTCGGGTCGAAATGATACCCGGGTTTCAGTCAGCAAAATAAAACCCGTCCGACGGATATCGGACGGGTTTGTTGTTTGGTCACGGCTTTATTGTGCGGATTTGATCAAAGGATCATCGCCGCAATCCATGCAAACAGGACCATGCCGAAATTGGCGTGTATGAATGTGGGGATCACGGAATCCTTCACATGGTCGTGCTGCCCGTCGGCATTAAGGCCCGATGTTGCGCCAAGGGTGATGGTGGATGCCGGTGATCCGGCATCGCCAAGGGCGGCCGACGCCCCCAGAAGCGCAATGGTTGCCATGGGCGAGAAGCCAAGGGCCAGTGCCAGAGGGATATAGATCGGAGCCAGGATCGGCACGCTGGCGAAGCTGTCGCCAAAGCCGATGGTGATGAAGAGGCCGACCAGAAGCATGATGAGCGCCCCAAGTGCCTTGTTATCGCCGATCAGTTCGGCACTGGCCTGCACCAGCGGGGCAATTTCGCCGGTGGCATCAAGCACCCCGGCAAAGCCCGATGCGATGGTGATGATCACGGCAATCTGGGCCATCATTCGCATGCCTTCGGTGAAAACATCATCCTGTGCCCGCCATCGGAAAATGCCTGCCGCCGCCAGAATGACAAAGCCGATCATCGCACCGACCAGAAGGCTGTCAAACTGCAGCTGGCAGATCAGCGCAACGGCAAGGGCTGCAACGGTTGCCAGCAGTTGAAGCGGATTGATCGACACCGGCTTGGCCGGGTTGATATGGTTCTCGGCAGATGGATCGGTCACATAATCGCGTGGTTTGCGATAGGTGATGAAGACTGCAACCAGCATCCCGGCAACAATCCCCATAACCGGCAGGAACATGGCCTTGGGCGCCATATCGGCCGTCATGGAAAGGTCATAGGCTACGCCAACGTCGTTGACATTGGCCATCAGTATTTCATTAAGGTAAATCGCCCCAAAGCCTGTCGGCAGCAGCAGATAGGAAAAGCTGATCGAGCAGGCGAGGATGCAGGCAATGGCCCGACGGTCTATCCGCAGGCGATTGAATACCGCCAGAAGCGGCGGGATCATCACCGGGATAAAGGCGATATGAACCGGCACCAGATTCTGCGAAATCAACGAACAGAAAATGAAGATCGCAAACAGGAACCACTTAAGGTCCTTTGAAGTACCTTGCGCATCACTTCCGACACGGGCGGCGATCTTTTGGGCAAACAGGTCAAGAATACCCGAACGCGCAATCGCAACCGCAAAGGCACCGATCATCACATAGGTCATGCCGACCTGTGCGCCGACCAGAAGGTTGTCATTAAGCGCGCCGATGGCGGTGGTTGTATCCATCCCGGCGTGTAATGCGCCAAGCAAGGCGGCCGAGATAAGGGCGATCGGCACTGGCACGCGCAAAAGACACAGTGCAATCATGACAACGATGGTCAGCAGGACAGCATTGATATGGTAATCGACCAGTGCGGCAATGCCATATATCGCGGCCATCACGGCGATGGCGGGCAGGACGCGGGTCAGTCGATAATATCCATTGAAATCAGATCCGGCGGGGGCGCTGCCGGTATCGGTTTGTGTGTTCACAGTCATGTCTCCCCGATTGACTGGTTGGTGGTGGCGCAAAGGTGTTTTGCGCATGGCGAGTGAAGACCTGCCGGGGAATTGTTTAAAACAATCCGATGCCAAGACAAAAAACTTAGCGGGAATGACAGCTATGCGATCCGGGGAGGTGGGCTGGAAACAAGGGTCCCAAACCTGTCTACGCTTGGTCCCATAATCCCGGTGTGGTCAGGGCATTGATGTTGAAAGATTTTTAAAGGATCGGGAGTTCTGATCGGCTGAGCGCGGCATCAATTACGACGATAAAATTCAGCGTTTCGGAGAAGGATTGCCTCGCAAGTAGTTGTGATTTTGAAATTTGTATATTGTATAAATTTTAAGTCGACAACAAGTATACATTATGTTTTCCTAGCCAGAGGCACAGGATGAACCATCCTTGCTGGTGCAAAAATCAGGGAAGCAAATATGTTCAATCTTCTTAAAAAGGGCGCGTTTGCGGTGGGGCTGTCCATGGTGGCGATGCCCGCCTTTGCGGCAGATGTGACGTGGCGTGTTCCGACTTCGGTGCCGGAAGGTTCGCCGTTTTATGTCAATTTCCTCGAACGGTTTGCGGGTAACGTGAAGCTTCTGACCGAGGACAAGGTTGAAATTCAGCCTTTTGGTGCAGGCGTTCTGGTTCCGGCGCTTCAGGTGTATGACGGTGTTCGCGACGGGATTGTCGAAGCCGGCCATTCCACGCCGAGCTATCTGGTGAACAAGGATCCGGTTAACGCGATCTTTGCCGGTTTCCCGGGTGGTATGGGCCCGGAAGCCTTCACGACCTGGATTTATGAAGGTGGCGGCAAGGAAAAGCTCTCCGAAATCCGTGCAGCGGAAGGTTTCAAAAACCTGATCGTTGGTATCGGTTCATCGGAAATCCTTGCACATGCCAACAAACCGATCCGTTCTGCCGAGGATCTTAAGGGCCTGAAATACCGTACGTCGGGTCCATGGGCCAAAGTGATGGCGGAATATTTCGGCGCGGTTCCGACCGTTGTACCGCCGGGGGAAATCTATACGCTTCTGCAGCGTAAAGGCGTTGATGCCATCGAGTGGGGACCGCCGTCGGGCAACCTGCCTGAGGGTTTTCACGAAGCTGCCCCCTATATCATCGTGCCGGGCGTGCATCAGCCGACTTTCCTTTGGGAAGTGGTTGTGAAGCAGGAAACCTGGGATGCGCTTGATGATGAGCTGAAGCCGTTGATCGAAGCGGCAGCCGAACTTACCACCCTTCAGGGGCTTGTCAGCTTCTACGACAAGGACATGAAGGCGATGGAAGAATTCAGCAAAGGCAAGAACGAGATCATCACGCTGGAGCCGGAATTCGTCAAACAGCTTTCGGATGCGGGGAATGACTGGGTTTCCAAAACTGCGGTCGCGGAAAAGGAAGCCGGTCGGGCACAGATGTCTGACATTCTTGCCGATTACAGCGCCTTCAAGGACCGCTGGTCTGCCGAAAGCGGCTATCTGATCCGTAACCAGAACTAAAACTGGCGGAGGCGACCATGTTGTCCAGTCTGTTTCGTTTCGTCGACCGGCTTTCCATTGTGTTTTCCCGCGTGGCGGAGTTTGTCGCAATGGCTCTGGTCGTCTCCATGATCTATGAGGTATTGGCGCGTTATCTGTTTAACGCGCCGACACTCTGGGCCTTTGATATTGCCTATATGGCAACCGGGACACTCTTTGTACTGGGGGCCGCACAGGCCCTGCGCGAAGATGCCCATGTCCGGATCGATTTCCTGTCGTCCAGGTTTCCGCAGAAAGTCAGGGCAGGCATTGAAGGCACGGTCTTTCTGATCTTGCTGTGCCCGATCTTTGCCGGGTTATCCTGGGTCGCGACCAAAAAAGCGTGGCGGGCATTTGAAACCGGAGAGGTCGAGACCGTAAGCCCGTGGGCACCTTTGATGTGGCCGTTCTATGGATTGCTTGCCATCGGGCTGTTTGCCCTGTGTCTGCAATTATGTGTTCAGGGTCTGCGCGCCTATCAGGGTACTGCCGGATCTCCAAAAGAGGTGGATATCTGAGATGCTTGTTGCGGGCTTGATGTTTCCGGGGCTGTTTGCGCTTGTCCTGGCGGGCATTCCGATCGCCTTTTCGCTGGCGATTGTTGCCGCGGGGGCCGGGTGGTTTGCCTTTGGACCCCATATCTTCAATCAGCTTTATGGCAGTTTCTATTCGGCGGCGACGAACTTTATCCTGTCGGCGATCCCGATGTTTATCCTGATGGGCGCAATCCTTGAACGGTCAGGTATTGCCGAACGATTGTTCAAAACCATGCAGCTTTGGCTTGGGCGTCTTCCGGGCGGTCTTGCGGTGGCGACCATTGCCATGGGGGCAGTTTTTGCCGCTGCGGCCGGTGTTGTCGGTGCGGTCGAGGTCATGATCGGCATGATGGCAATCCCGGCCATGCAGAAATACCGTTATGACAACAGTCTGGTCGCAGGAACGATTTGTGCCGGTGGATCGCTGGGGACGATGATCCCGCCATCGGTCATTGCGGTGATGTATGCATCCCTTGCGCAATTGTCGGTGGGCGAAGTTCTGGCCGGAATGGTTTTCCCGGGGCTGATTATGATCGCGCTGTTTATCGGTTATCTTCTGATCCATGGGATGGTATGGCCGCCCGAAAAGATCGAGGATGACGAACCGGTAATGCCGTTGGGTGAAAAGCTGCGGATTACCTTTTCAACATTGCTTCCGGTTGTTGCGCTTATTGTTGCGGTTCTCGGATCTCTGTTGGCCGGGATTGCATCGCCGACCGAGGCGGCATCGGTCGGTGCCATCGGTGCCCTGATCCTGTGCATTGCCTATGGCCGGTTCAATTTGCGGGTCCTTCGGGAATCGCTTGCGATTACGGTCCGGATTTCTGCGATGATCCTGCTGATCGTTGCTGCCGGGACGATGTTCATGGGGGTGTTTGCTGCAAACGGTGGCGGCATGCTGATCCGAAGCTTCATCACCAGTTCCGGGCTGGGAACCGTCGGGATGATCGTATTCTTTCTGGTGATTGTCTTTGTGCTGGGATTTGTTCTGGACTGGACGGCAAACGTGCTGATTTGCGTGCCGCTTTTCATGCCATTTATCCGCAGTGCCGGGATTGATCCGATATGGTTTGCAACCATGGTGATCATCGTCATTCAGACCGGATATCTAACGCCGCCCATGGCATCGTCGATTTTCTATCTGAAATCGATCGCCCCGCCGGACATGACTTATGGCCAGATGTGCCGGGGCGTAGTGCCCTTCATCATCTTGCAGATACTGACTCTGATACTGGTTGCCGCCTTTCCGGTGACGGCAACCTGGTTGCCATCAAAGATCGTCGGTTTCTAGCAGGGAGCGGGTTGTCATCAGAACGGGATCGGTGGAAACGCCGGTCCCGTCTTTTTTATCTACGTTAACCCAGATCAAGTCCGGATTGCTTGCCGTTTCCCAGATAGCTTTGGATCTGCTGTACGATCTGCTCGGCATGGGCTTTGGCGAGGCTGTCGCACAAGCTGACATCGCGGGCGGCAATGGCGCGCACCATGTCTTCGTGTTCCTGAACATACTGGCGCGGTAGCCTGTCATCGAACGACGTATAATAAAGCCGCAATATCCGCCGGCCTTCATCAAGGAGGCGCGCGAAAAAATCGGTGTAATAGCTGTTGGCGCCTGCAAGTGCGATGGCGACATGGAACTCGCGGTTTTCCGATATCATTGACAGGGCGTCGCGCCGTTCGACCGCATCGGCAAAGGCCTGCTGATAATGGCGGATGGTAACCATGTCCTGTTCGGTGTGGTTCTGTGCAGCAGAACGGGTCGATACCCGGTACATCAGTGTCAGGGCGTCGAAATATGCCGGCAAACGGGCGAAATCGATGGCTGGAACAATGGTGTTGCGATTGGGCAGAGTGGTAACCAGATTTTCGGCCGCCAGTTTTACAAGTGCTTCGCGGATGGGGGTGCGCGACATGGCAAAGCGTGTGGAAAGCTGTGCCTCGTCAAGCAGGGTTCCCGGCGGAATTGAAAGATCGAGAATGCCGCGGCGCAGTTCTTCATACACGGTTTTGACGCCCGAGCCGCGTGGACGGACATTTTCGGATTGCATGCCGTTCTTTAGTGCGGGGCTGTTGGGCGATTTGCTGTGCGCCATCTGCTTGCTTTCATGCTGGGCTACAAAAACCAAACCCGCCCGGATTGCTCCGAGGCGGGCTTGGCGCACGGGTCCGGTTTTAGCAAGCCAAAACCGATCGTACAGTCACGTTCGAGGAACCCCGAAAGTGAAAAAGACTAGAAGCCTTCGCGCTCGACGCGCTTACGCTCCAGCTTGCGGGCACGACGGATTGCTTCCGCCCCTTCGCGAGCTTTCTTCTCCGACGGCTTTTCAAAGTGGCGACGGAGTTTCATCTCACGGAAAATGCCCTCGCGCTGCATCTTTTTCTTAAGCGCTTTCAGAGCCTGATCGACATTGTTGTCGCGAACGATTACCTGCACGGAAACCACGCTCCTTTCAAAAAAACAAAAACACCCGGAAGAGCATCATGCCCTCCGGTTGGTTGCACGGCCTGTATGACCGTGGGCTTTATATAGTGTAAAGCTGCGCAAAAGAAAAGAGGGAAGGGGATATTCGCCTGTGGCGTTCATTGGATGACCAGGTAGTCCCGGTGCCAGGATTCCAAAAGTTCGAGGCGGATGTCGTTAGCTTTATGCATACCAGAAGTAACGGCATCCTTTTGAAAAATATACCCTTGGCAGTTGCAATGAGGGTATAGTGATCAGACACGAACAATTCGAAGCCTTCAGGGCAGGGGCGGGGTATAGCGATGGAAATCAGTTTGCGGGAGGCGGCAGTTGCGCATGCGCCGTTCTTCATCACCGGACCGGGGCAGTCGGATGTGCTGTTCACGATTGTTATCTGGTCTGTCGTTCTGGCGGTGTTTGGCCTTGGCGCGCTTTATCTGAGTTTGCACGCGCTGCCCGAAAGATTGGCCCATCATGCCAATCACACGCAAATACAGCTTATCAGTATCCTGACGCTTCTGGCGCTGTTTACCCATAATAACCTGTTCTGGCTGGCGGCCTTGGTGATCGCCGTGGTTCAGGTTCCCGATTTTTATACCCCGATCAATGCGATTGCCGATGCCGTGAAGGCAATGGCAAGGCAGAAGGGGGCAATGAGCGACTCGGTCAAATCAGAACATGTTGCTGATGGCGAAGTCGCGACCGGTATCCCCAGCGTGACAGAGCAGGAGGACCGTAAAGATGTTTGAACTTATGTTATGTTCCATTTTTACCATCCTGCCTGACTACCTTGTACGCCGATATGCGCAGGGTAAACGTATCGGCAAGGAAATCACCCTGTTTTCGGTCTGGTACGAGTTGCGCTACGGGATTGTCGGATGTGCGATCCTGACGATTTCGTTGATTACGCTGATTTTTTATTACCACCCGTCAAGTCAGAACGTTGCGTCCTTCTATCGTACCCTGACCATTTTGCCGGAGAAAAACGGCCGCGTGGTCGAGATTTATGTCGATAACGATGATCGGGTAAAATCGGGCGAGCCGTTATTCCGCCTTGATGATCGCACGGAAACCGAGGCGGTTGAAATCGCCCAGCAGCAGGTGCAGGAAATCCGTGCACAGATGGCGGTAACGCAGGCTGATCTTGCGGTGGCGAACGGGAATCTTGAAGAAGCGCAAGGGGCGTATGAGCAGGTGCGCGAGGAATTAGCGGTCAAATCCGATCTTCTGTCACGCGGTACCAATGCGGTTTCACGGCGGGAGGTCGAACGGCTTGAAGTGGCCTTAACCACGCGTCAGGGAGCGGTCAATGCGGCAAAGGCCAACGTCAATGCCGTGGAAACCAAAATGGAAACGCTGTTGCCAGCCCAGCTTGCCAGTGCGGAAGCATCCCTGCGCTCGGCCGAGGTTGCCCTTGGCAAAACCGTTGTCAGGGCTGGTGTCGATGGCGAGATACAGCAGTTTGCATTGCAGATCGGTGATGTGGTTAACCCGTTACTGCGTCCAGCCGGTATCCTTATACCAGCCGAACCCGAGGAGGTCGTATTCCAGGCCGGGTTCCAGCAGGTTTCCGCCCAGGTTGTCAAAGCCGGAATTCTTGCGGAAATGTCGTGTGCGTCGCTGCCGTTTGAAGTAATTCCGATGTTGGTAACCAGCGTGCAGCCGGTGATCGCCGCCGGTCAGTTCCGCCCGACCGACAGATTGCTTGATATCTCGGAACGGGCCGTGCCGGGCACATTCCTTGCCAAAATGATCCCGCTTTATCCTGAGCAGATCAAGGATGTGCCAAGGGGCAGCCAGTGCGTTGCCAATGCCTATACCAATACCCATGCTCAGCTTGAAAACCCGGAAATCGGTACGGGCGAATGGTTGTTCCTGCACATGGTGCAGACGGTCGGGATCGTGCATGCCTTGCTGCTGCGTATTCAGGCGCTGCTCTGGCCGGTACAGACGCTGGTTTTGTCGGCTCATTAGGTGACTGATCACGTGTAGGGGCTTTACAGCCATGCCGTTTTGGTTGGATATAGGGCCATGTCGATCCTTAAAATTGCCCGGATGGGCCACCCGGTTCTGCGCAGGGTCGCAGACCGGGTCGAGAACCCGCTTGATCCCGAAATCCAGCGTCTGATCGCGGATATGAAGGACACCATGAAGGATGCCGGAGGCGTTGGTCTTGCGGCGCCACAGGTGTTTCAGTCCAAGGCGATCATGGTTTTTTATGTCCCGGCCTTTCGCAAAAGCGATGATCCTGATGATGCGGAAGTACCGTTAAGCGTACTGATCAATCCGGAAATCGAGGCGATTGGCGATGAAATCGTTGATGGCTGGGAAGGGTGTCTTTCCATTCCGGGGCTGCAGGGCGTTGTGCCGCGCTGGAACAAAATCCGTTATCGCGGGTTAAATGAGTATGGTGACGAAGTCGAAAGCATTGCCGGCGGGTTCCATGCGCGCGTCGTTCAGCACGAATATGACCATCTGATCGGGGTGATGTACCCTGAACGTATGGAAGACATGGCGCTTCTGGGCTTTGCCGATGAACTGCGTGACAATCCGCCCGAAACGACCTTCAGACAGGCGGCATCATCTGGCGAAGGTTCGGATGAAAATGCCGATGACGACAGCAAGGAGGCCTGAATGACCGTTTCCGAAAGCATGAACCGCCTGCGTATGCAGCGCGAGGCACTGGTCACAGCGGCACTTGAGCATGTGCCGTTCGACGGCTGGACGATGGCCGCCCTTCGTAGCGGCGCCGAAGACCTTGATCTTGCCATGGGCGAGGTTGACCGTCTGTTCCCCGGCGGTATTCGTCAGGCAATCATTACCTATGTCGAGATGACGGATCGCAAAATGGTCGAGGAACTCGACATGCTTGATCTGCCATCGATGAAAATCCGCGAACGGATTGCAACCGCGGTCAAAACCCGACTGTCGCTGGTGGAACACGAAAAGGATACGGTGCGCGCCGCCCTTTCCTATCTGACCCTGCCGCAAAACGTACCGCTTAGTCTTAAGCTGACGCATGGTACGGTGGACAAGATGTGGATTGCGGCCGGTGATACATCGACCGATCATAACTGGTACACCAAGCGGATGCTGCTGGCGGGGGTTTATGGCTCAACCCTTGTCTACTGGCTGGATGACAAATCCGAAGGCCATGCAGACAGCTGGGCTTTTCTGGATCGCCGGATCGGCAATGTCATGCAAATCCCGAAAATCACCGGAACGGTGAAAAAGGCGGGTAAATTTGCCGCGACCCCGTTCAAGCTTGGCGCGAAGCTGGCGAAATGCATGCCGACGCCCGGTCGGGTCCGCCGCCAGTTCAGCGCATAGAACAGGACAGATTTCGGCCCATTTGTTCAAACAAAACGCCACCCCATGCAGGGCGGCGTTTTGCGTTGGATAACAGCGGTAACAGCGTGATTGCGCCTAGCGCATCAGGAAACTCAGAAGCGTTGTGTCGGGTTTGTTTGCCTGTTCCATTTCGGCGGCAAGATTGATGCTGAACGGTGCGCCAGTATTATTTGCCGGGGCCGCTTTGTCGTCGCGAAGGTCGGCCTCAATCAATTTTGGTTTGGCGGCCAGTGCAACCAGTTCGTGGGGCAGGTCACCCATCCACATGCCTTTGCGGTTTTCCTTGGCGTGAGCCTGATCTGCCAAATAGGTCAGGCAGTTTGGATTGCCGTCGCAACTGTTCATGTCGACAATTGCCCAGCCGGCACGCAGCAGCAAACGGTTGATATCGGTCTGCCCCATGCGGCATTCGGTCAGCATCGGGAACAGCTGGGAGTCTGAGACCTGCTGGCAGGCGACGGCATAGTTTTCGATGATGCGATCAAGCGCCTGTGCTGCAGCCGCACCACATTGAAACTCGACATTGCCCGCCCGGCAGATCATGCCCGGTCGTGGGGCGCGGATACCAAACAGTTCGACAATCATATTGCCAAACCGGAGCTGATCGCCCTGCAACACATCGGGGAAACCGGCGGCCCCCGGTGCGGCATTGGCGGCATTGTTTGCGCCATGGGCTGATGCAAAGCCGGTTATGATTGCGAGGACGAGAAGAAGTTTTTTCATCAGACTGTTACCCGAAAAGAATTTCCTGCCGGGATAACAGCAAGCGCAATGCCAGTTTGACAGGAAGAAACTGCCTGCCAGGCGATGTGCCTGTGATCTAACGAAAAATGCCCCGAAACCGTGATGTTCCGGGGCATTGATGCAAATTGTATGAAGGGTGAAATCAGCCCTCTTTGGGCAGGAGCCAGGTGATATGGCCCATCTTGCGTCCGGCTTTGGCTTCGGCTTTGCCGTAAAGGTGCAGTTTTGCATCCGGCTCGGCCAAAATTGCCTGCCAGTCATCTATGTCATGCCCCAGAAGGTTCTTCATCCGCGCATTTGAATGGTGGGCCGGATTGCCCAAAGGCAGGCCGCACACGGCACGGATGAATTGTTCAAACTGGCTGGTGATGCAGGCATCAATCGTCCAGTGGCCGGAATTATGCGGGCGCGGTGCAACTTCGTTTACCAGAACGTCGCCATCGGTCGTGACGAACATTTCGACGGCCAGCAACCCGACAAATTCCATGGCCTCGACCAGACGGGTGGCGATGTCTTCTGCCTTTTTGGCAAGATCAGCGGGAATCTTTGCCGGGGCAATCGTGACATCAAGAATGTGATTGGTATGAACATTTTCAACCGGGCAGAAGCAGGCGGTGTCCCCCTTGACCCCGCGCGCGACAATGACCGAGATTTCGCGTTCGAACGAAATAAAGCCTTCGAGAATGGCTTCGGCACCGTTCATTTCAGCCCATGCGTCATCGAGGCTGGTTTCGTCGGTGATTTTGACCTGACCCTTGCCGTCATACCCCATTTCGGTGGTTTTAAGCACGGCGGGACGCCCAAGTTTGGCAATGGCGGCTTTAAGATCGGCAAGTGAGAGGACGGCGGCAAAAGGTGCCGTGCCGATACCATTTTCATTGCAGAAGGTCTTTTCACGCAGGCGGTTCTGCGACAGATGCAGGCATTTCCAGCCCGGGCGGACCGGCACCAGTTGGGATAGCAGTTTCACGCTGTCATGCGGCACGTTTTCGAACTCGAACGTCACGACATCTACATCGGAGGCAAAGGCGCGAAGCGCATCCAGATCGGTGTAATCGGCAACTGTTGCCTTGGCACAGACCTGTTCGGTCGGGCTGTCCGTTCCGGGGCCGAAAACATGGACCTTATAACCAAGTTCAGCCGCGCAAAGGGCGGCCATACGGCCAAGCTGGCCATTGCCCATGATGCCAATCGTGCTGCCCGGTGCGATGATGCGTGTCGCGAAATCCTGCGTCATTTATTCCTCGAATTCCTTCACATTCCCCAGTCGGGGCGGGCATCATTGACCTGAATGATGCCAAAGAAAAACGCGCCCGTTTGGGCGCGCTGAAAGCTTACGGTGCGGGATCAACCGGTTCTTCGGCGACCGCGTCAGTCTGCTGTGCGCGCCAGTCATCAAGACGCCCGGCCAGCGCATCATCCATCAGTGCCATGATCCCGGCGGCCATCAGGCCGGCATTTTTCGCCCCTGCGGAGCCAATTGCCAGTGTTCCGACCGGAACGCCGCCCGGCATCTGAACGATCGACAGAAGGCTATCAAGGCCTTTAAGCGTGCGGCTTTGCACCGGAACACCCAGAACCGGAAGCGGGGTCATGGCCGCAGCCATGCCCGGCAGGTGGGCGGCACCGCCTGCACCGGCGATAATCACCTTAAGGCCGCGCGACTTTGCGGATTTGGCATAGTCATACAGACGATCCGGGGTGCGATGGGCTGATACGATTTTGGTCTCGTAGGGGACTTGCAGCGCATCGAGGACATCTGCTGCATTTTTCATGGTTTCCCAGTCGGACTGGCTGCCCATGATAATGCCGATGACCGGGCGTTGATCGCTCATGCTGGCGGCTCCGTTTGTCGCGCGTTATCAGAAGGCCCGCATTATAGGCAGGAAGGGTGATCATGCAAGCCTGCCGGTCGCCTGATATGGCACTGTTTTCGGGATAATTTCGCGGGGCTTTTCCTGTCGTCGTCAGGTAGCCATAAGGGTAGGTATCTTATCCTTGCTTACAGTTGATAATTTAAGTGAAGTATAAGTATTTTGGGTTTATAGTTATTCATATCAATTTTTATCTCTGTGCAGGTAGCACAAGAGAGGGCAGACATGAAAGTCACGAGACCCGGTTCCGCCACGCCATCATCGATGGCGGCGGGAGATGGACGGTATCCATCCAATCCCTATGCCGCGTACACCTATGGCAGGCCTGTGCGTAAAAAAGGTGTGCCTGATCCCGATCAGCATCAGGTTGATATCGTCAATCGCGATATCCTGAGCGCCGAACCTCCGGTTCCGGCCAATATTCATGACATTGCGGATGTTCTTGGCATTCCGGACGCGCAGGTGACACCGGCTGTTGAAAAGGCGATTGCGCGGTTGATGCTGCGTGTGAACGGCCTGACTGAAAACCTTGCGGAACTGCAACGTCATCAGATTGAACTGACCCGGGCAGAGGGCCGAGACCCATTCACCGGGGCGTTAAGCCGCAACAGCTTCATGCAGATTGTTGAAAACGAAATGGCACTGGTCGGATCGGACCGGACGACGCGCGCGCTTATGTTGTGCGAGATTGCAAATCTTGATGATGTTTTGCAGCGTCATGGCCATGGCTGCAAGGAAGGGGTGTTTACCTTCCTGTACCGGACGATAACCGAATTCATCATGCTGCCCCATCAGGTTGGTTATCTTGGCTGCAACGATTTTATCGCGCTGCTTTACAACATGGATGAACAGGATGCCTGGCAACGTGGCGATGCCATCACCCGGCGTTTGAAAAAGCATCCGTTTTTCTGGAACGGCAAATACGTCACCATTATTCCGGTGTTTGGTATTTATCATGTCAAAGCGGGCGACACCGCCCACGAGGCACTGGTATCTGTGGATTATGCCCTGCGTGCCGAAAAGGAAATGAAATCGGCTCAGTTGCAGCGGATTCCAAGCGGGCTTTGAAGTGACCGCGTATGTTGTGATCCGAATGCAGGATTTGGTCTGTAACCCGCGCCCGTTACCAACGGGCGCGTTGCCTTTCAGGCAATAATATCCGGGACCAGCTGCGACTCGAGATAGAGAATCTCGTCCTTGAGTGCGAGTTTACGCTTTTTCATGCGGCCCAGACGCAACTGATCGTGATGGGCCCCATGGGCCAATTGTTCGATTGCTATATCGAGATCACGATGTTCCTCGCGCAGAAACAGCAGTCTTTTTTCAACCGCGATCTGATTGATTTCGTCCATTTTTGATCCAGCTTGGTTAGCGACGCGAAGAGCCTGTAATACTATCAGAATTCGGGTTGGCAACCCATATGATTTGTAATCTGACTAGTGAATAAGACCAGATGAGACGGAGGATACGGATGCGGATCGGAATTCTGACGAGCGGTGGCGATTGTGCGGGCCTGAATGCCGTCATTCTGGCAGTGGTGCGTCGCGCAGTGCTTGGCTATGGCTGGGACGTGGTCGGCATCCGGCAGGGAACCCACGGATTGATGCAGGATCCGCCGCAGGCGATTGATCTGAACGATTACGTGAATAATGACGGAATGCTGCGCCTTGGCGGTACGATTCTTGGTACCGTCAACAAGGGCGATCCGTTCCATTATCCGATGCCAGATGGCAGTTTTGCCGACCGTTCGGCCGAGGTGATCGCCGGGTATCATAAGCTTGGGCTGGATGCGCTGATCGGTGTTGGCGGGGATGGCAGCATGGCGATCCTGCACCGGTTGGCCGAAATGGGTGGCATCAATCTGGTGGGGATTCCCAAAACCATCGATAACGACCTGGCGCTGACGGAATATTCGGTGGGCTTTACCACGGCAGTCAATGTTGCGGTCGAGGCACTTGATCGTTTGCAGCCGACTGCTGCGTCGCATGACCGTATCATGATCCTTGAGGTCATGGGGCGCGATGCCGGGCATATTGCACTGTTTGCCGGGGTTGCCGGCGGGGCGGATGCGATCCTGATCCCGGAAATGGATTACGATCTGGATGCCCTGACCGAGCATTGCCTGAATATCCGCAAACGCGGGCGCAATCATGCATTGGTGATCGTCGCCGAGGCGGTCAAGCGCGATGACGGGGCCGCGGTCACGCAAGGTGATGACGGCCAGAAAGTACGCTATGGCGGGATCGGACACTGGCTGGCGGACGAATTGGGCGCGCGGACCGGATGGGAAACCCGTGTGACCGTGCTGGGCCACGTGCAGCGCGGCGGGATTCCATCGCCGCGTGACCGGGTCATTGCATCGGCATTCGGGGTGCATGCGGTGGACCTGATTGCGCAGAAAAGTTTTGACCGTGTGGTCGCCTGGTCAAAGCGCAAGGTGATTGATGTTGCAATGGCCGATGTGATTGTCGGCCCGCGGCTTGTCGATACCAATGGAACCATGGTATCGACCGCAAAGGGGCTTGGTGCCTATATCGGCCATCCGCCCAAAACGGCTCGGACGGCAAAAACGGTCTGATCAACAGGCCGCATTTACATAAAAACAGACAGGTTGGATATGAAGGCTGAGGAAGTCTGGACCTTTACGGTCGAGATGTATGGACGGAACGGCGTTGCGCCGTTGTGTCTTGAATTGCAGGAACGATGTGATCTGGATGTGAACATGCTTTTGTTTATGTTCTATCTTGGCCAGAAGGGGCTGGCACCGCATAGCATATCCGCCCTTGAAAACGCGGTACGGGACTGGCGTGAACAGGTGATTGTGCCATTGCGCAATATCCGTCGCTTTTTGCGGAATGCTGATTGGGACAGTGCGCAAAAGCTGCGCACCAAAATCAAGAATGACGAACTGAACGCCGAACGGATCGAGCAGGAGCTGTTGTGCGACGCGGTCGAAACCATCCCGGCCGGTGATCGGATGGCCCCGGCACGGGCTTATTTGTCGCCGACCCGCTTTGATCTGAGCCAGCCGGAATGTGATGCCGCGCTGGAACGGCTTCGCGCCTGCATGCTGTTAAGCCCGAAGGCGTAATAAGGTGGCTGCTGATTAATCCGTTTTGCGCGCTTTGCCAGTGACCGGGATGTGGTTTTCGGCGTCCGTATCGCCCCAGCGTGCCGTTTCCGGCAGATCAATATCAAACAGATCGAGAATACGGCCGCAGCTTTGCGTGACCATTTCATCGAGCGATTGCGGCCGCGCATAGAAGGCGGGCACCGGCGGTGCGATGATGGCACCGTTTTCGGTGGCCAGTGCCATATTGCGGATATGGCCGGCATGAAGCGGCGTTTCGCGCGCCATCAGAACCAGTCGACGGCGTTCTTTGAGAACCACATCGGCGGCACGGGCGATCAAATTGTCTGCGACTCCGCTTGCGACCTCGGCCAGGGACTTCATCGAGCAGGGGGCGATGATCATGCCACGTGCGCGAAATGAACCCGATGCGATCGATGCGCCTATATCCGCATTGTCATGGATGACGTCTGCCATCTCTTTGATATCGCGGATTTTAAAATCGGTTTCATAGGCGATTGTGCGCTCTGCCGCCTTTGAAAGGATCAGGTGAGTCTCGATTGGCGAATTTTTCAGCAGCTGTAAAAAACGGATGCCGTAAATCACCCCGGACGCGCCGGTTATGCCAATGATAAGTCGATCCTTTTGAGACATTTTATGTTTTATCCGGGTCACTATTTGAACGATTGCGTCGTCGAAAGACTGGAAATCATATTACAGAATTACTACCATCAATGTGTGGGCAATGTCAGAACTGAGGAGTAGGCGAATGAGTGTTCAATCCCATGTCGAAGCTCTCACTGCCAAACATGCTGCACTTGAGCAGGAACTCCACTACGAGCAGCGCCGCCCGGCGCCAGACAATTCCCGTGTCGCAGACATTAAACGCCGCAAGCTCGAAATCAAGGACGAGATAAGTCGAATAACCCATTAGCCGTCAAGAGGATGCTGGCAAAATCCGCACAGCGTGATGGTAAGGCTGCGCCGATTGCCTGAAAAATGCATCTCCTGACGACAGGATCAGTCCCTTCATTTTTTGCCGCCTCCGCTTGTCGCCCACAACGAGAGGCGGCATTCTTGTAAGCATCCTCCGGCGTTCCGATCTGTATGAAACAGCATACGCGGAAAGATGTTTTCTGGATTGATTTCAATCCGCAAAAATCCCGGTTTTCCGCCCTCTACCAATGTCTAAGGGGCATTGGAAATTTAAATCGGTATTATGATGCCGAATTATGGGTGAGCCCTATATTTCACCCTTGATACAGATCGGGCAGGCGATGTCACAACGGTTGCGGATGATGATGTCGCGGTAACGCAGCACACAAGCCAGACGCGTATATTTGGGCAAAGATCCAGACGCGCGGGAGGAAGTTTCACAAATGACGGGTCGCTATCAGGAAATCTATGATCGTTCGATCACGGACAGGGAAGGTTTCTGGGCCGAGGCTGCGGAAAATCTGTCCTGGTACAAGAAATGGGACCGTGTGCTTGATGACAGCAACGCGCCGTTTTATCGCTGGTTTGAAGGGGGGATGGTCAATACCTGCTTTAACGCGCTGGATCGTCATATCGAAAACGGTCGCGGTGAACAGGCAGCCCTGATCTATGACAGCCCGGTCACCAATACGATTGAAACATTCACCTATAACCGGTTGCGCGATGAAGTCGCCCGCCTTGCCGGGGCCCTGCACGCCAAGGGGGTGACCAAGGGGGACCGGGTGATCATCTATATGCCGATGATCCCGCAGGCGGCGATGGCGATGCTGGCGTGCGCGCGCATTGGTGCGATCCATTCCGTCGTGTTTGGCGGGTTTGCATCAAACGAGCTTGCAACCCGGATCAATGACGCGAAGCCCAAGCTTATCCTGAGTGCCAGTTGCGGTATCGAAGGATCGCGGGTGATCGAATACAAGCCGCTTCTGGACCGGGCGATTGATCAGGCGAAGCACAAGGTCGAATCCGTGCTGATGTTCCAGCGTGCGCAATGTTCGGCCCCGCTGATTGATGGCCGTGATTTTGACTGGATGGCGGAATGCGCCAAGGCGGCACCCGCTGATTGTGTGCCGGTGGCCGCGACCGACCCGCTTTATGTCCTTTACACATCCGGCACCACCGGCCAGCCCAAGGGGGTCGTGCGCGACAATGGCGGGCATATGGTGGCGCTTAACTGGTCAATGAAGAATATCTATGACGTCGATGCCGGTGATGTGTATTGGGCAGCATCCGATGTGGGGTGGGTCGTCGGGCATTCCTATATCGTTTATGCGCCGCTTCTGGCCGGATGCACGACCGTGATGTATGAAGGCAAACCGGTCGGAACGCCGGATGCCGGGGCATTCTGGCGGGTGATATCGCAGCATCGCGTCAAGGTCCTGTTTACCGCGCCGACCGCGTTCCGGGCGATCAAGCGTGATGACCCCAAGGCCGCGTTGATGGCCAATTATGATCTTTCGTGCCTGAAGGCGCTTTATCTTGCCGGGGAACGATCCGACCCCGATACGCTGCACTGGGCCGAAGACAGCCTTGGCGTGCCGGTGATTGACCATTGGTGGCAGACCGAAACCGGCTGGTCGATCTGTGCCAATCCGCGGGGCATTGAAATGCTGCCGATCAAGTATGGCTCGCCGACGGTCGCGGCCTGTGGCTGGGACGTGCAGGTGGTGGATGAAGGCGGCAAACCATTGGAGCGCGGCAAGATCGGCGCATTGGTGGCCAAGCTGCCCCTGCCGCCGGGAACATTGCCGACCCTTTGGCATAATGATGACCGGTTCAAATCGGCCTATCTTGAAGAATTTCCGGGCTATTACGCGACGGGGGATGCCGGTTTCATTGATGAGGACGGCTATATCTATGTCATGTCGCGAACCGATGACATCATCAATGTTGCTGGACATCGACTGTCGACCGGGGCGATGGAAGAAGTCCTTTCGGGGCATCCCGATGTTGCCGAATGTGCCGTGATCGGGGTGCATGATGACCTTAAGGGGCAATTGCCACTTGGCTTTGTGGTTCTGAAATCCGGGGTGGACCGCCCGCACGAGGCGATCATCAAGGAAGTGGTTGCGATGGTACGCGATCAGATCGGGCCGGTTGCGGCGTTTAAGCAGGCAACCATCGTGGACCGCCTGCCCAAAACCCGGTCGGGCAAGATCCTTCGCAAGACCATGCGATCCATCGCGGATGGGGAGGCCTACAACGCCCCGGCAACCATTGATGATCCGGGCATTCTGCCGGAAATTGCTGAAGCCCTGAAAGATATCGGTTACGCCAAATCGGCGTGATCTGACGGAATGAAAACTCCCAATGCCCGGACAAGCACGGGACAACTTGACCGCCCGCCGGATTTATCCTGCGGGCGGATTTTATTCGGGCCGGGGTGGATTGACTGCGCGGTCTTGCCAGAGGCAACGGTGTAGGGTGGTATTCATAAGATATTGAAAAGTATGTCATTTTCTGAGGTATGGGTTTTCCACCGGAAGTTTTCTCGATTTTTCAGAAAAATGTTCTTGATTTGTTCTTTTGTTTATGGCATAAAGACAAAATCAACGGGATAAATGGGCCCGGATCGAAAACCCGCAAAGCGTGATGCGCTTTGCGGGTTTTTGCGTTTCGGGCCGGAGAGACAAGAAATGACAGGAAAACGAGAATGATTGTTCAGCGATATGACAGTCCGACAGGGCGACGGCGACGTCGCCAAAGGGGCATCAATGACGGGTGGAAAAATCATTACGGGGGATGTGCGTCCGGGCGGTGACGTCCGATAGCCCCGTAAGGGGTATTTGCGAAAAACGGTTGTTAATCATGACGGGAGAAGTGTGTCCCTTGGGCATGGGGACGTGCCGGATGTGTGGGCAGGCCGAGAGAGGCGAGCCCGGCACTGGCGACGATGGCGACGACGATGGTTGCAGCAGAGCCGAATTGCGGCTGGATCAGATCGACAGGGGCGACAGTTCCGTCGATGCCAGATGGCCAAGCCGCGAAACCGCCAGGCCGCCAGATCACCAGACCATGCGAACGCCGAGCATGGGATTTGTCCGTTGCCCGTCCTGTATCACGTCCGCCAAGCCCGGCCAGTGTGGCAAGGGCCGCATCGGAATGGCGGGGGCATGGTGTGGGGCAGACCGTGGGAGCCGAGCAGGCCAGAACGGATTGCATGGCGGTTCGACCGTCCTGCGGATCGATCATCTTTGCGCAAGGCAGCGACAACTCGGGCATGGTCAGGAGACTTGTGGAATGACGCATGACCTTGGACAGAAAGCTACGCACATCTCATGTCGATGGCCCATAGTTTTGGGCCAGTTTGCCACAATTTCCTGCAATATTGTGGACGTTCAGAGTGAGGAGCGTCACCGTCCGGTCCTCATCGGAGGAGACGTAAAGGGGCAGTATAACATCGGCGGGATAATTAGTCGTGTGGGGCACCTAACTCGACATAGTGAATACTCGCGATATTAGTGCAGAGCGCTCCTGCCGATTAGGTGTCGAGCTTCAAAAGAGCAGTCACCTCACTCAATGAGAGCCTAATCGTTTGGCGCATACCAAGATTTGCACGGATCGGTTCAAACTTCTGCGCCATTTGCGCATATCGGGTAACAACCGGTCTATGGGAATTCAGTTCACGTCCCTTGAACCGCTGAAACCGTTTCATCCGATTGATCAAGTGGTCTGCTACACCCACATAGTCAGATTCATAGTTCCCGTCAAAGCCGTGGAATTTTGGGGTTTCTCCTATCGCTCCCAATTCGTCCACGAGCTTTTTGCGTTCCGTGGAGGAAAATTTTTCCACGGCCTCCTCGATAAAGTTCCACATATCGAGAACATCTACCACCAAGCTAACCACGCCGGGGCTATCTACATGGTTATGAAAAAGCCCCTGCATTTCCCACTTAAGAGCCCAAAGATGGCCGCCATAAATTGCTTCCATCACTTTTGAGGTATCAATTTCGCGGCGTCTTTCTTCTTTGTGAAGATCGGCCAGCATAGCAATTATCAACTTCTCCCCATCGGAAAAATGGACACCGTGCCGATTGGTTCTGTCCAAGCCATGCAGGATTAGTTCGCGCGCCGCTTCTGCTCGCGAAACGCCACCATTTTCGGCACTCCATTGGTCCAGTCTGCTCATGAGAGTTGGGTCGAGGCGCATTTCGAATCGTTCGGTCTTCGGGGTCATTCCAAACTCCTATAGAGAATTTTGATATTTTAATCCGTAAGTACGTACGAGTCAACCGTACAAAAGTACGTATCTTTGCGGGGCCATATTTTTGGCTACACGACAACCTGACCGCCCGCAGATTTGATTGGCGGACGGCTTTTATGAGAAAGGCCTATCAGGCGGTGGGGGAAGGGCGGGGTTCGGAGCTTTGCGGTTGTAGCAGCAGGTAAAGCCACATGGCTGCACCGAAGGCACAGGCCAGCAGGCCGATGGAAAGCCAAAGGGCACCCGTGGGGCCCCAGTGTGCGATGGCGCGTTCGTAAAGGCTGGGCGCAAGGGCGGAGAGGATAAAACCCGGCACCAGTAATCGACCGACCTGATGACCGTAGCGCGCATTGCCAAATATCATCAGGGGAAGGGTTCCGCGGGTGATCGTAAGAACCCCGTTTGCCGCCCCGTAAAGCAGGGTGAAGGTCATGGCGGCAATCGCAAACTGATCCCCCCAGAAAGCCAGGACGAAGCATAGCGGCAAAACGGCCGTGGCAAACAATGTCAGACTTGCCGGGGCGATGCGTTTGCCAAACAGGATTTCGGCCGCACGGGCGGCTGATTGTCCGATGCCGCGGAGTGATGCGGCTTCGATCGCGGCGGCGGTTGTTAAGCCAAGCCCGATCAGGATGGCGATCATATGGGCCGACATCGCGGCATTCACGACATTGAGCAGGGTGACGATCACGGCATACAGAAAACCGCACAATCGTTGATGTGTTGCCAATCCCTGATCATCGGCGTCCCCGGCGTCACCGGTGTCACCGACGTCGTTGGCATTATCGGTCGGACGGGTGTCGGTTCCCGAAGGTCTGCCATGTCGGGCATCGGGGATGGCGGCGTACATCGGAACGGTCAGCAAGGCAAAACCGGCATAGGCAACAAGGGCGATTGTGATGCCAAATTCCGACTGGATCAAATGCCCGAGCGGCCAGAAGACGGTTGATGCCAGACCGCCAAAAAGCGTGATCTGCCCCATTGCCCGTCTGGCATCGCGCCCGCCAATCCGGGCGAGTGCTGCAAAGGCGGCATCATAAAGACTGGCACGCATGGCAAGCCCAAGAACGATCCAGCCGATGAAATGCAGCACCTGCTGATCGGCGAATGCAAGGATCAGACAGCCAAGGGCATTGAGGCAGGACCCCAGCGTCATGATGATCCGCCCGCCGTGACGGTCGATCATCCTGCCGCAAAAGGGCGAGACGACCGCCATGGTCAGAAGGCTTGTCGAAAAACCGGCATAGACCACGCTGCTGGACCAGCCGTGATGTTGGGCGATCAGGGTTCCGAAATTGCCAATCAGATAATAGGCCGTGCCCCAACTGATCAACTGCCCCAGCCCCAGCTTTATGACAAGTGCGCGGGTGATCATTTATCCGCCGGGCCGGGGATGAGTGGTTTATCGGAGCCAAGCGGGCGTTGCATCATGACGGAGTCCAGCCATTTGCCAAATTTGTAGCCGACATTGTGGAAGGTTCCGGTCATGTCGAAGCCGAATTTCCGATGCAGGGCAATGGATGCGTGGTTTTTGCTATCGCCGATGGCCGCCACCATCTGCCGCCATGGACCTGCTTCGCAGCGTTCCAGAAGAGCCGCCATCAAGGCTGCACCGATCCCGTTGCCGATGCAACCCGGCGCGACATAGATCGAATTTTCCACCGTGTGGCGATAGGCCGAACGCGGACGATAGAGACTGGCATAGCAATAACCGACGACGACATCACCGCGCAGGGCGACCAGATAAGGCAGGCCATAGCCACGAATGGCATCAAAGCGATTGGTGATTTCGGTCTCAGACGGCGGGATTTCTTCGAACGATGCGGTGCCGGTCAGAACATGGTGGCGATAAATCGCGGTGATCGCGGCAATGTCGGAAGGGTCGGCATCGCGTATGACGAGATCGGACGTTTTGGCGGCGGCGGGCAGTGTATCGGTCGACATTGATCGGGATTCCATATCAGAAATTAACTGTATGGCGTGACATTAGCCGGTCGCATGAGATAAGATAAGATTTGTATTCTTATGCAAATCATAAGGAATAGTTTTAGATGCGTGGCCTTAACCTTGATCAGATGCATGCCTTTGCCGATGTGATCGAACTTGGCAGTTTTTCCGCCGCTGCGGCACGACAGAATTTAAGCCAGCCTGCGATCAGTCAGCAGATCCGCCAGCTTGAAGATCGTCTTGGCGTGCGTCTGATTGAGCGTGTCGGCAAGCGTGCGATGCCAACACCCGCCGGGCAGGCATTGCTGGACCGTGTGGGGGAGATTGACGCGTCCGTTCAGAATGCCCTGGATGCGGTGGCAGGATTTGCCAGCGGCACGGTGGGGCAGGTGCGCATCGGGACCGGTGCGACGGCGTGCATCTATTTCCTGCCAAAGGTTCTGGAACAGTTGCAGCGCCGTTTTCCGAAGCTGGAGATCATCGTTCGCACCGGGAATACCAGTGACGTTCTGAAATCGATTGAGGAAAACAGCCTTGATATCGGGCTGGTGACATTACCCGCCAGCGGGCGCAGTCTGGATATCGTGCCGGTTCTGACCGATCCGTTCGTCGCGATCTTTCCCGACGGGATGGATGTGCCCGATCTGGTCCGGCCGGCTGATCTGGCAGATATTCCATTGGTTCTGTATGAACGCGGTGGCCAGACACGCACCATTGTCGATGACTGGCTGCGTGCCGCGGGTGTTGCCGGGCATTCGATCATGGAGCTTGGCAGTGTCGAGGCGATCAAGGAACTGGTTGGGGCCGGGTTGGGGGCAACGATTTTGCCTGCCATGGGCGCGCGGCTGGGCCGCACGCAGTTCCCGATCAAAACCCGCAAGCTGGCACCGGACCTTGCGCGCAGTCTGGCGATTGTGGTCCGGCGGGACAAGGTGATGGGCAGCGGATTGCGTGAAGTCCGCAACGGATTGATTGCGGCGGCACGGGACTGGACCGGAGCTTAGAGTCCTGACTCTAGTCTTCTTCGGGGACGTAGAAAGTCGGGAATTCGGCGTTCGGTTCGGGGATATGCAGCGCAACCCCGTTTTTTTCGATCATCTGGGTGATGGCAGCGGGTGGCGGGCAATCGGTGAAGAAGGCGGTGACCTGTGTGACGGAGCCACCACGTACCACGGCGTTACGGCCAAACTTGGTATGATCAGCCACCAGATAGGTCTGGCGCGAATTGGTCAGAATGGCAGAACGTGCGCGGACTTCCTGTTCGTCAAAGTCAAGCAGGCTGCCATCGGCATCAATGCCGCCAACGCCGAAAATGCCGTAATCGACCTTGTAGCTGTTAAAGAAGGCCTCGACCTCTGGTCCCAGGACATCGCGGTCGCGATTGCGCAACCGGCCGCCAATCAGGGTGACGTCAAAGCTGTCATTGGTGGCGGCGACATAGGCCACATTGAGGTTGTTGGTGAAAATCCGCAAACCGCGATGCTGCAAAAGCGCACTTGCCACCAGTTCGGGCGTGGTGCCGATTGAAAAGAACAGCGAGGCGCCATCGGGAATGGCGCGCGCGACCAGTGCCGCGATCTTGCGCTTTTCATTCACATGCAGAACCTTGCGCGCCCGATAGGCGATGTTTTCATGTTCAAGTGCCGGTTCAACCCCGCCATGGCGACGGCGCAGCAATCCTTCGTCGCAAAGAGCGTTTACATCGCGTCGGATGGTTTGCGGGGTTACCTGAAAACGTTCGGCAAGCTGTTCAATGGTCTTGAAACCGTCAGCGCGGACAAGTTCAACGATACTGGCCTGACGTTCTGTCGGACGTTTTTGCATGAGATGCTTCTTTGGCGATTGTTTTGCGGTTTTTGTTTAAACGAATGTTATGTCGTGTTCATTTCAGGAATATTACCGTTTCACGGCATTCATATGAAACAAAACATATTCGCTTTTGGGTTGGCCACCAAAGAGAAAAGGCCGCCCCGGTGGGCGGCCTTTGCATCGATCAGGAGCGGAACAGGTTTTCTGCTGCTTCCATGTAATCGGATGTTTTGGGTTCGTCTTTTTTGCGATCGTCTTTCTTGCCGGGATAATCCGGTTCCGGATTGATCTGCAATTCTTCGGGCAGCGGATCGGGCTCGACATTCTTGACGACCTTTTCCGGGTTCTTGCTGCGTGCGATCACGACCTGTTTTTCAAGGTCAAGTTCGATGCAAAGACCCATGGTCACCGGGTTGCGCGGCGTCAGGTTGGCCGAGTTCCAGTGCGTACGGTCGCGGATTTTGCCAATCGTGTCCTTGGTGGTGCCGATCAGTTTGCAAATCTGCGCATCCGAAAGTTCCGGATGGTGTTTCAGAAGCCATGCAATCGCATTCGGGCGATCCTGGCGTTTGGAAACCGGGGTGTAACGTGCCCCTTTGCCGTGCGCACGCGGACGCGGCAGGTCGGACTTTGCCATTTTCAGCAATGCACGCGGATCGGCTTCGCAGCGGGCGATCTCGTCTTTGGTCAACTGACCATTGGCAACCGGATCAAGGCCGACAATCCCCTGATTGACATCGCCATCGGCGATGGCCTGAATTTCCAGTTCATGCAGCTCGGTAAAGGCTGCAATCTGCCGGAACGACAAGCCGGTATTGTCGATAAGCCATACGGCCGTTGCTTTGGGCATGAGGGGCTGAGCCATAATTCCTCCTGTTTACTCTTTCTCATCTGGAGACCGGCGATGGGATGAACCCCAAAAACGCGGGAATATTTGCCCCAGAATATAATCTGTTTTGGTGTTCCGGCAACGCTGCAAAGGCAACCCAAAGTGGGTGCCGCGCGTCGCTGGAACCGCCACAGCGCTCTTTTCGATCAATGTGCGGTTAAAAGCAACAATCTGTTGCAGGTTATCGAAAAGAATATTTCTTTTCGTCCCGCAATCAAAGGCCAGTTGCCGGGAAAGGGTGAAGTCGATGGTGATCGATATGCCTTCAACCCGCATCCGTAAACGATCAAGGCACTTCCAGTACCACTTTTCCAACATGTGCGCCACCCTGCAAAATCTCGTGCGCCTGTTGGGCCTGATCCATCGGCAGGGTTTTGTAAATGACCGGTTTGATCGTGCCGTTTTCAAATAGCGGCCAGACCTGTTCGCGAAGTTTCCGGGCGATTGCGCCCTTGTTGGCGACGGGCTGTGCGCGCAGGGTTGATCCCATCAGGGTCAGGCGTTTTAACAGAAGCGGGGTAAAGTTGGTTTCGGCCTTGGGACCGTTCAGGAAGGCAATGATCAGAATCCTTCCTTCCATAGCAGCCGCCTTGAAATTGCGGCTGACATAATCGCCTGCGACCATATCAAGGATGACATCCGCCCCCTTGCCACCGGTTGCGGTTTTGACCTCTTCGACGAAATCCTGTGTTTTGTAGTTGATGGCGATGTCCGCGCCAAGGTCCAGACAGGCCTGGCATTTGTCATCAGTCCCCGCCGTTGTGATAACGCGCGCGCCAAATGCCCTGGCAAGCTGGATCGCGGTTGTGCCAATCCCCGATGTCCCGCCATGAACAAGGAATGTTTCGCCCTGTTTCAGCCCGGCCTTGTCGAACACATTATGCCAGACGGTAAAGAAGGTTTCGGGAAGGCTTGCGGCTTCTGTCATGGAAAGACCGGCCGGGATTGGCAGGCATTGCGCGGCGGGGACAGAGGCGTACTGGGCATAGCCGCCGCCGGTGACCAGCGCACAGACCCGATCACCAACCTTCCATGTCGTGACATCGGGGGCGATGGCGACAATTTCTCCCGAAAGCTCCAGCCCCGGAATTTCCGATGCGCCGGGCGGCGGCGGATACATACCGGCCACCTGCATCAGGTCGGGCCGGTTGACCCCGGCGGCATGGATGCGAACCAGAACTTCGCCCTGCGCAATTTCCGGCATCGCGACTTTGCCAGCGGCAAGATACCGGTTCTCGCCGTCAATACGGATTTCGATTGCCTTCATGTCTTTGGCAAGGTCTGGGGCAAGGTCGTCTGGCAAGGTCATGACAAAACTCCATAGCGAATGATAAATTCGGTCACTATGTAATAGCGGCAAAACCGCCAAGGGCAAAATGTCAAAGGAGGATGACTGTGGAAGAAGACGACCTGCAAAAACCTTTGGCCGCGATGTTCGGCCTGCCGCGGAACCTTGACGGAATGTCGGTTGAAAACCTTGTCGATTATCGATCCGCACTTGAACAGGAACTGGTGCGCGTCGACGCGGCCATGGAGCATCGCAATGGCGTGCGTGCCGGGGCCGAGGCGCTTTTCAAGAACTGACGGGATGGGTGCGCCAAAACCTTAAACGTGAGGATATATTTTTAAACCTCCGGTTAATTGAATCTTAAACTTCCCGTCTTATATATGAGTAGTGGGCCAGAGCTTGGCCCCTTGTCGAACGTGATGTTTCGATGCCTCCCTGTTAAACTGAACCGCCCAAATTCAGGGCGGTTCTTTTTATGTTTTCGCCTTCTACGTACTCTTTATGCGCATTTCGGTACGTATTAATACGTACTGTCATATTTCCGACATTTATTACCTTGACCCCTTGCCAACCGCTGGCTAGAGTTCGGCCACAAACAAGATCAAGAATAACAAAAAAGTCCGGCAAGTTTAGCAGGTTGAGGCAAGGCCGCCCTTTGGGGCGGTCTTTCTATTTCGGGGCAAATTCAGGGCAAATTCTGGCGGATGCTTGAAGCCCGGTCTCCGTTTCCCATATAAGCGGTATGGCAAATAAGGATCACCCGACCGAGATCGGGCACCCCTATCAAAGCAACTTCGCGATCGTTCCTTTTTCGCGAACCTATGACGAGGCTTTCACCCTGCTGGTGGAGGCGCGTAATTATCTTTCCGCCAATCGAACCGCATCCCGCCGTGGGCTTCATGGCAGTGCCAGAATGACGCAATTCGTTGAAGAGATGCGCATGACCAGTCGCCTTATCCGGGCGATGGCCTGGCTGCTTGCGGTGCGTGCGGTCGAAGAGGGCGAGATTGATTGGGAAGATGCCGTTGATCTTGATGATCTGATGGTTGATCTGCAAATCTGTGTTCGTGGCGATTGCGACGAAGCAACAGAATTCCCGCCAGCCCTTCTTGATCTTATGGAACGTGCCCATTCACTTTACATGCGAACGGCGCGTATGGAACTTCAGGTTGCCGCACGCTGTTCGGCCTGAACAGGGTTTTGGCTGCTTTGCTAGGGGGAGGGGTGTTTCGTGTGCGCGTGACGACGTCAATCAGGCGCGCGATGTGGCGGCAAAGACTTCTATCGGTTCGGCAAAGCCCTTCATCTGGCGTGTGCCTTTGGATGTGAAGGCGGCCCGGCTACCGGCATAGGTATCCTTGACGTTCTGTGACACCAGAATTTCATCACCACCGGCCTGTGCGCAGACACGTGCGGCAAGTTGAACAACGCTGCCAAACAGGTCGTTTTCTTCGGTAATGGCTTCGCCGGCATTGATGCCGATGCGAATCTGGAATTTCAATTCATCGCGGCCATTATGCTGGGCCATGTTGCGCTGTATCTCGATTGCGGCTTCGACGGAGCTTGCAGATGACGGGAAGACAGCCATGATGCCGTCCCCCATATGCTTCACTTCCTTGCCATAATTGTTGATCAGGGCGGTGCGCACGATCTGGTTATGGATATGGACCATCTGCTGGGCGCCGACATCGCCCAGTTGCTGTGTCATCTGGGTCGAATTGACGATATCGGTAAACATCAGGGCATGCAGCTTCTTGCCGCCAGCGGCAGCCGGTGCGCCGGTCGGCTTCTCGGTCCAGGCCGCAATGGCGCGGGATACCGATGTGGTGATGCTGCGCTCGTCCTTCATATAGGCGTCCATGGAGCTTCTGCCCGCGCCATACATATCCTTGTATTTCGGTTCCAGGATATAGCTGTCGACATTCTTGCAGAAGGTGTCGGCCATACTGCCGGTCGCGCCAAGGGCGGAAATGCAGTCCTTTAAGACACTGCGTCCCTGCCGCCCTTCAAGGGCGTTCTTTTCGCTGCAGGCATCGCAGGCACCGGCAACGTAAAGATTGACGCCGAATTTATGATAGGCGTCCATATTCGGAACCGTGCGCTTGATGGCTTCAATCGAACCGGCGATAAAGGATTTCATGACCTCGCGCGTGGCCTGGAGTGCGGGCGTTACGGTCATTGGCTGATCGGGGATGCCGTCATCGCACTGTTCGGATGCGGATTTGGCATCGTCGGTTTCATCCGCGTCCGTATCAGGCGTTGCTTCGTTTTCAGAACGCGCAGCCTCGGCCGCCATTTCGGCAAAACCGCGGGATAAGGACGGTCTGCTTGGTGATGCTGTCTTGCGCACGGCTTTGACCGGTTGCCGGGCAACGGGTTGCTGCATCGGTGCCGTGCGGGCCTTGCCCTTGAACTTGCGTGTGATGCTCATCAGCATCGGTGTCGCGCTGGCAAGGAAGCCGACAATGAAGGATATGAAATTGGCTTTGTCGTAAAAGCCCTGACTGATCGAAACACCCATACGCGGCAGATATTCAAGCCCGTGCGAGGCACCAAGCATTGCGGCCAGACCAATTGCAATCGCAACGCAAAAGGCAATCATCAGTTTCAGAACGACGCCGACCAGACTGGGGCTTTCGTCCCGGGCAGATGGCTTTGCCTTTGAGGGCAGCGGTTTCGGGTCCGGGCTTGAAACCGGTTGGGGGTCGACGGCGGCCGGGGCCGGGGCAC
>NZ_JPWA01000038.1 GCF_003326475.1 Thalassospira xianhensis MCCC 1A02616
CCGCGCTTGCGGGGTTTCAGAAGCAGATGGCGGGGGCGGCGTTTGATCTTGATCTGCGGGCGCAAAACGCAACACTTTGGCAGGATGAGCGCCGCATGCCGGTGATTGATGCGCCGAGTGACCGGATCATGGATATCCGCGAGACGGGGGCGCTGGTGCGGTTATCGAATGGCGGGCGGCTGAGCCTTCCAAGGGTGAGTGCCGCGCGCAACGGGGTGCGATACCGGGTGGTCAATGGCGATGGCACGATGGTCGATGTCCGTGCGGCCAGCGGGGACCAGATTGTGCCGTTGGACGGGGCGGCGGTGCGCAGTGTTTATGCCCTGCCGTTGCGGGGGGATTGCGTTGATCTGATCTGTGATGGGACGCGGTGGTTTGCCGCATCAATCCGCGAGGGCGGGCCGGTGGTGAAGCTTTTGCGCACCAGTTCGCAGGATATTCCGGCGGGTGGTTATTTCATTGTCGAATGGGATCAGGTGGCGGAAGACAGCCACGGGCTATATGACGCGGCAATGCATGGGGTCGGGAGCCTTCCACCCGGTTTTTACCATGTCGATGCCGGGGTGAATTTTGCCATCGGGGAAACGGCGGTGGCGGTCAGTGCCTATGTCGAGCGGCAGGGGCCATCGGGCTGGAGCACGCATTTGCAGGCGTCCGATCTTGTGGGGTCGGGGAGCAATGCGACGCAGAGTGTGCGGGTCAGCGGCATCGCCCGGATCGCGATTGGCACGGATAATGCGCTTCGGCTGCGGGTGCGCCATTCGGACAGTGTGACGCGCCAGATCGCGGCGGGTTCGGTGATGAGCTGGTTTCATCTGCATCGCATTGGCGGGTAGGTTTTGAAGGGGGCGGCAAGGCTTGCTGGATTCCCGCGTTCGCGGGAATGACGGTTTATTGGGATGAGGCTTTTCCGCCTGTTCGTCACTCCCGCGCAGGCGGGAGTCCATCGGGCGGCAGGCTCGGTGATCCAAACGACATTTCATTATTCAGGGACGGAGAATGCAAAATGGGCATGCGATATGCGCCATTGGAAAGCTGTCTGCGCGTGACGCGGGGCAGCCCGAAGATCCTGCGCGGACCGAACGGGATTTTGGCCGGGATTGGCGTGGATATTCCCGGCCATGATCATGATGAACTGGGCCGGGCGAAGGGGCTTTTGATTGAGGGGGCGGCGAGCAATCTGCTGCGTTATTCCGCAAGTTTTTCCAATCCGCTTTGGGAAAAGGATGCGGGGGTGGTTGTGGCAATGTCTGCGGTTGCGGCCCCGGATGGGAGTATCACGGCCACACGGCTTGACCTTCCGGGCGGGACGGCGGGGCTTTATCAGCGGGTCGATGACCTGATCGCGGGGGAGGTTTACAGCTTTGGCATATGGGCGCGGGCGGTATCGGGCATGGCGGAAATTACGCTGGGCGGGGTGGATGGGGCGTCAAACCATGCGGTGAGCCTTGATGAAAGCTGGCAACGGGTAGGATTTGCGGAAACCGCATCGGACAGCAGCCGATACCCAAAAATCAGCACCGGGATTTCGGGCAATCCGGTATCGATCCTGATCTGGAATGCGCAGCTTGAGGCCGGACCGGTTTTGACCAGCGATCTGATCAGCAAGGGTATTCCCGCCGCACGCGCGATGGATGATGTGATGCTGGAGCCGGGGGACTGGTTCCGGGGCGCAACCGGGCGGGGCACGTTTGTTTTTGATCTGGAATTGCCAGCGGCCTGGGCCAGGATTTGGCGGATCGTGCAGATGCATTCGGGGAACCTTAACGATGATCATCTTGATTTTGGCTATGACAGCGCAGCCGATCAGTTGCGGATTTCATTGCGTAAGGCTGGCGTGCCGATCATCACGCAGTCGCTTTATGGCGGGATTGTGCCGGGGACGCGCACGCGAATTGTGCTGACGTGGGCGGATGATGCGGTTGCGGTTGCCAAAGACGGGGTGATTTTGAAATCACCGGGCGGCTTTGCCATGCCGCGTAATTTCAAGGTGATCCGGCTGGGGAGTTATGCCGGGCAAAGCGGGGCGTTAAACGGGCATTTGCGCGGGGTTTCCTATTGGCCGGAACGGTTGGGCGATGATCGGTTGGCGGCACTTTCGGCAAATTTCGAAAATTAACCCCATGGAAGCAAAAGCGGAGACGGAGGACAGCATGGAGGAACTTGATACGGTGCGGGCGGAGTTTTTGCAAAGCCTGCCCGGTGATATCAACCGTGCGCGCAATGCCTATCGCCGGATGGCGCAGGCAGCAGCACTCAAGATGGATGCCAAAAGCTTTGCCGCCCATCAAACGGCGTGCAAGGCGGGGCTTTCGCATCTGGAGGGTCTGATCAAGCTGCTGCGCTGGGCGTCTGGCCCGGACGGGGCGGAGAGCGACAAGGCAAAGTCGCCCGCGATGGAGGGGGCGGAGATCAGGAAGCTGATTGCCGAGGCACGGGGGGCGTTGGCGGGGAGTTGAGAGAGCATTTGTTTGTGTCTTAGTGAATACCGAGGCTGTACTTTTAAATTATAGCGTTCTTATATTACTGTTACTCTCGTGTGAGTAGTGTTTTGGGGGCGTTATGTCTGAAATGAACTCGGATTTGTTGGTCGTCACCGAAAATATTGTCCGAGAATTTGTATTGGAGAATTTGCCTTATGATCGCAATAAGACTGCTGTCTTAAGAGACCTTGAGGGAATGACGGGCAATGATTTGTTGCACACATATCTGAACTGGTTTGCCAGAATTGTCCCCTCTGTTCCCAGGCATGTTCATTTGTCCCAATCTCTTTTAATGAACCCGTTACTTTCCAAGTATGGAAGAGAGTATGGGGAGATACGCTTTGCAATAGAGAAGGGGATAAGTTTGCAGCCATTTCTGAGCCGAAGTGTTCGATATGGCTATGATAGAACCAAAGGTATTGCGAAGAATCTTCGGAAACGTCGTGACCTTGATTTGATGTTGAATGATTGGGGGATACATCACCTGCATCTGTCATCTTGCGTTGAAGACGATGGTTTCGTCGCAAGGTCAGACTACATTCTTTTTGCTATTTTTCGAGCGAATCACGCGTTTCTTATCGACATACGACCTCATAATGAAGAGCACGTATGGGCGCGAAAAGAACTGTTTCGTGCAATTCTGAAGAGTTGGCCTGATTATGATTTAATTTGGCGTTTGGAAGGCATAGAGGCAGGGGGAGAAAATGCAGATGAAGATGCTGAATTTGCTGAGCGGCATGTAGCATTAAGGCAAGCAGGAGTAGTATCGCCTGTTGTAATTGATGGATCGGTATATGTTGGTAGCGGTGGGCTCTCTACCGCCGGAACTTCTTGGCACAGTGGCCGCTGGACGGCCACAATTAGGCGCGATCTAGCGAATTTCTTTTCTCGTTGGTTCAATGCCCCCGGTGGGGTCAGGAGTGAAGTTCTAGCCCAAGGCGCTTTGTTACCCGATGAAGTGAATTTTAGATTCTTCATTCAAAATGATGGAAAGTACGGTGCCCTAGAAAAAGAGAGGGGCATGTTTTTAAAGTTAGGCCAGATCGTCTTTTAGCGACGTGAGGCTTCGGCTTTCGGCCGTGCGGAGAGTTCTGCATGTAGCGGCACGGCTGACTGGATTCCCGCGTTCGCGGGAATGACGGGTTGGGTTGAGGCCTTTCCATTAGTTCGTCACTCCCGCGAAGGCGGGAGTCCATGGGGCTGTGGGCTCGTTGGGTGGTTTTGCTACTCCGTCATTTGCCATTTGGCATAAAAATGCTATATTAATGCCAAATGGAGGTGCGATATGGAATTCGCGATTGTGGAGCCCACCGGGGCGCGGCCGGATCGGGCGGCGATTACCGAGGATGAGGCGGCGGCATTGGCGCGGGCCACGGTTAATCTGTTTGGTGTCTGGGATTTAAGCGATCAGGAAGCGCGGGTTTTGCTGGGCGATATGCCTGCGCGCACATGGGCGCGGTGGAAGAAGAAGGATATCGGGCGGATTGATCGTGATTTGCGTACGCGCATGGCGATGCTGATCGGGATTCACAAAGGATTGCGATATCTGTTTCGCGAACCGGCACGGGGCTATGCCTGGATCCGTAAGCCCAATGCGGCGTTTGGCGGGCAAAGTGCGCTTGAGGTCATGTTGCGCGGCGAGATCATGGATATCGCTGATATCCGAAGTTACCTTGATGCGGAGCGTGGCGGCTGGTGAGCAAGAGCAGGCATGTTGCGTGGCCGCAGTGTGTGCGGATCATCCGGTCGATCTATCCGCCGATTGACCTGTTTGAAGACATCGCCGATCCCGCCGATTGGGAGGCCCTGGCATCGGCGGAAGCCAAGATGAACCCGCGCATTCGTGACAGCATCGGCAATCTGGCCAAGGTGCCGGTCGAACGCCGGGTATCGGGGCCGGGGGCGAGTTATGTGATGGCGCCGTTTGTCCATTGTTCACCCTATCGCCCCGGCCGGTTTTCCGATGGCACATACGGGCTTTATTACGCGGGGGATCGCCGGGCGGTGGCGATTGCCGAAACCGTGCATCACCATGCACGCATGATGCGGGCGACCGACGAGGAACCGGGCTGGACATCGCAGTTTCGCGAGCTGGTCGGGCGGATTGATCATGTGTTTGATGACGTGAACGATCGGGCGGATTTGCTGGACCCCGATGATTATTCGGCGTCGCAGAAATTTGGGGCGGAGCGACGCGCGGCGGGATCGGACGGGATTTACTGGCCGAGTGTGCGGTTTGACGGCGGGCATTGTATTGCGGCGTTCTGGCCCGATGTGGTGCCGATCCCCGTACAGGGCGATCATTTTTCCTATCACTGGAACGGGGAGGCGGTCGATTATGTTCGTAACCTTGCCAGTGGGGAGACTTGGCGGGTTTTCTAGGGGCAGGTTTTGTAAAGCCGGGTGATTGTGAGGATGCGGAGAGGCTGACTGGATTCCCGCGTGCGCGGGAATGACGGAGGTTTAAGATGAGTTTTCTCTCCCTCGTCACTCCCGCGAAGGCGGGAGTCCATGAGGCGGCGGGCGCGGTGGCTGCACCGTTTCGTGATGCAGCCACCGGGTCTCAGGCGTTATTTGAGTGTGACATGGGCGTGTGACGGGGCGTGATCGGCAAGGGCGGTGCATGCGTTCGCCCATGACGTATCAGCCGGATCAAGCGCGGATTTAAGATAGGCCAGCGTCATGCGTTGGGTGATGGCGAGGCGGTCGGGGTCTTCGTCGTCGGTTTCCTTCGCATCATAGCCGGCAATGCCGCCAAGACCGTGTTTGCCACCAATCAGGGTCAGCAGGGCGTCGGCACCGGGGCTGTGGTGGAACGGGTCGGTGTGCCAGGCGGCGCCGCGGGTCGTCAGGTGCGGGTTGTCATCGGCATCGCCAGCAACGACGAGCGTTTTGGTCGTCAGGTGGCTGAAATCGGGGTTGAGTGATGTGTAGTTTGCGCGCGCAAAGTCGCTGAGGCTGTCGCCACCCTTGCCGGGGGCTGCCAGCAGCACACCGGCCCTGATGCGCGGTTCGATCAGATCGACATTCTGTGCATCCGGGTCGTTGATATCGGTCAGGCGGGCACCAAGCAGCATGCCGACCGTCTGCCCGCCCAGCGAATGGCCGATGGCAGCGATTTTGGAGCGGTCGAGCCGTCCGGTGATGGCGGGGAACTGGTCTTCTATCACGTCAAGCTGATCGAGGATGAGCTTCATATCCTGCACGCGCGAGCGCCAGAAAAACGGTGCGCCCGGTGCATCGGCCGGAAGGCCCGCGACCTTGGAATTGCCGTGGGTTGGCTGGATCACGACGAAGCCGTGGGCGGCATAGAAATTCGCAAGCGGCGCGTAACCATCCTTGGACGGGATATAAAGCGACGGCCCATGACCGTGCGACAGCAGAAGGATCGGAAGGTCCCGATCATTCGAGGGCGGGGTCAGCGGCGCGGTGATGCGCAGTTCAAGCGGCAACCCGCGATCCGGGGCCGGAAGGGTGACAGGATTGAGGCACAGGGTCGGAAAGGACGGGCCGGTCGGGATATGGCGGGCATCGGTAAGCAGTTTGTTCATGACAGGGTGCCTTGTTTTGCTTGGCGAAGGTCGGGGGCTTCGCCTATATAAGAAAAACGGAACGTTGATCCGATAATAAACGGAACTTTGTTCCATTTGATGGATTGGATATACGGAACATTGTTCCGTATATCAAGGGTAATTGCGTGTGGGGTCTTTGGACCGGCGGCAACAGGGAAGATTTGAGTGACATACGACCCGACAAAACATGTCCTTGAAGGCAAGGCACCGAAGCGGCGGGTGCGCGCCGATGCCAAGCGTAACGAGGATGCGGTGCTGGAAGCGGCCAAGGCGGTTTTTGCGACCGCGGGCGTCGATGCGCCGGTGCGCGAAATTGCCACGAAGGCCGGGGTTGGTGTGGGGACTTTGTATCGCCGTTTTCCGACAAGGTCCGACCTTGTCGCGTCGGTTTTCAGGCGGGAGGTTGATGCCTGTGCGGCGACGGCGGAAACGCTTGCGGCGGATTATCCGCCGGGCGAGGCGCTGGTGCGCTGGCTTAATCGCTATACCGATTTTATCGCGACCAAAAAGGGGCTGGCGGCAGCACTGCATTCCGGCGATCCGGCGTTTGATGCGCTGCCCGATTATTTTCGCGCGAAGTTCGAGCCGGTTCTGGCGTCGCTTCTGGAAGCTGCGGCCGCGGCGGGCGAGGTGCGGCGCGATATTGCCGCCTATGACCTTTTGCGCGCGATCGGCAACCTTTCGGTCGCCGGGGTGGGCGACGAAGCGGGGGCGGCGCATACGCGCAGCATGGTGGAGCTTCTGGTCGACGGGTTGCGGTTTGGCGCGGTGAAGGTTGGGCGGTAGGGTTTCGGTTTGGGTGAACCGGCATTTCAAGCGGTGATGAAACGGGCTTCGGCCCGTTTTTTTTTTGTTTTGGGCGGGGTTGATCCCGGCGTGTGGTGAGGGGTGTGACATGGCGCAGGTGATTGATCAGGGGCGGGCGAGATGTGCCGGGTTTGGCGAGTTTGTCTGGATCTGGAATGCGATGATGGGGCTTGGGTTGCCGGGGCATCATCGCGATATGGCGGCGTGGCTTGAGGAGTGCTGGAAGGCGGGGAAGGGGCAGCTTTTGCTGATGGCGTTTCGCAATTCGGGCAAATCAACGCTGGTGGGTCTGTTTTGCGCGTGGCTTTTGTATCGTGATGCGGATTTGCGCATTCTGGTTCTGGCGGCGGATCTGGGACTGGCGAAAAAGATGGTGCGCAATGTCAAGCGCGTGATTGAACGCCATCCGTTACTGGTCGGGCTTTTGCCCGAAAAGCGCACTGATTGGGGGACTGAGCGTTTTACCGTTGAACGACCGGGTGTATTGCGTGATCCGTCGATGCAGGCGGCCGGGATCGGTGCCAATATCACCGGATCGCGTGCCGATGTGGTGATTTGCGATGATGTCGAGGTGCCCAAAAACAGTGATAGCGCCCATAAACGCGCCGAACTGCGCGAAAAACTGGGCGAGATTGCCTATGTGCTGTCGCCCGATGGCACGCAGATTTATGTTGGCACCCCGCATAGCTATTATTCGATCTATGCCAATGAAATCCGGGCCGAAACCGGAGAAGCCGCCCCCTTTCTGGCAGGGTTTGAGCGGTTCTGCCTGCCGATTTTGGACGAGCAGGGGCAATCGAACTGGCCGGAACGGTTTCCGATCCTCAAGATCGAGGATATTCGCTGCCATACCGGGGAGCGGAAATTTGCCAGCCAGATGATGCTGGAGATGGTCGCACCCAGTGACGGGATGCTCGACCCTGCGCGGTTGCGCCGCTATGGCGATGATGCGGTGATCGCACAGGCCAATGGCGCACTTCGCCTGTCCATCGGGGATCGGCAGATGATGGCGGGCGCGTGCCATTTTGATCCGAGTTTTGGCAAAAGTGGGGGTGCGAATGAGGGCGATGGCGCGGTGATCGCGTGCGTTTATGTCTGTGATCAGGGCGAATACTGGCTGCATGATATGGCGTGGCTGACATTTGATGCGACGCGCCTGCACGAAGCCGATGAAGCCAGCCAGATTTGCGCCCAAGCGGCCGATTTCATCAGGTGCAACCACCTGCCGTCCGTCCGGGTCGAGACCAATGGCGTCGGGCGGTTTTTGCCCAATATCCTGCGCCGGTCGCTAAAACAGATCGGCTGGGCGGCAAGTGTCGTAGAACATCATGAAACACAGAACAAGGACGCAAGGATTGAGGATGCGTTTGGCGCGGTGTTGAGTGCCGGGTTGCTGCATGCGCATGAACGCATCTGGCAAACGCCATTCATCCGCGAAATGCGCGAATGGCGTCCGGGCGAGGGACGGGGACGCGGCAAGGGCAAATCGGGCCAGCATGATGACGGGCTGGATGCGGTGGCCGGATGCCTGATCCACGAGCCGGTGCGCCTGCCGCGGGTGGAAAAATCCCGGTTTGAGGGCGACTGGCGGCCATCAGGTGCGGCATTTGCGGCGCAAAAGACGTTTGAACCGTAAAATATTTGGTGAATTCACAAATGCTTATGCACATCGTCGATCACAAAAGCGCGATATTCATGGAAAATTCAACTTTCATGCTTACGTTAACTATATGAAGGCATAGTTTTACAGAAATTTATCTATACCAAAGGCGTATATCTGACGAAATGATTTGCCTGCCGGCGCGATTGGGCCGGACCTATTTCCGCTCTGCGGCGTTGGTCAATTTATGGATCGGTTTACAAGTTGCTCCTGATTTCAACCGGAGCGCGCCGTCTGTGATCCCTTGAAGGAGGGCCTGACCATGAGGAGCATTCCAAAACTCATCGCCGTGACAGTTGGAGCGATTGCGGTCGCCACCCTGATTGCCATGCCAGCCAATGCGATGTCCCCTGTCTGCGGGGACCGGACCAAGGTGCTTGATAGCCTGAGTGCCAAATATTCCGAGGAACCGGTTGCGGTCGGTGTGACAGCCAATGGCGGCGTGATCGAGGTGCTAAAAGCCCCCGATGGCAAAACCTGGACCATCCTGTTTACCTCGCCCAACGGGGCAAGCTGCCTTGTGGCATCGGGCGAGGCCTGGCAGGAACTGGAAGTGAAACTGAACGGGCCCCATGCCTGAACCGGTAGCGCGGCAAGATCGCTGCGCGACGGCTTCAAAAGCGCATTCGAGCGCGCATGGTGCGGCCTGTATCGGGATGCCCGCCGGCCAATTGTGGCCGGGGTGGTGCCGGTGAGACCTGAGCCTGAGACCTGAACCCCGAACCCTGAATTCGGATGACATTGCGCCTTTTGAGTTTCGACGAGTGACCTCCTTGACTGACCCGCAAGCCTTTCGGTTTGCGGGTCTTTTTTGTTCCGGGGCCGGGGCGGCGGCGGAAGGTTTTGAAGATGCGGCACGAAGGTCTGGATTCCCGCCTTCGCGGGAATGACGGTTGAGAAAGGCCACACTGTTCCGTCACTCCTGCGCAGGCGGGAGTCCACCGGGCGGCTTGGGGACGGCTTGGTAAAATTTCATTCGGGTCCGCATTTCCGATGCGGGCCTTTTTTTTATGCAAAGGGGCAGGAGGATGTGATGAGCGGACCGGTTGATCTGATCTGGTGGATTACGGCGGTGGAAATCCCGGCGGTGGCGGGGCTTTTCTGGCTGACCTGGCGGATGCGCGGCGAGTTTTCCGACCGGCTTGAAAGCCTGCGCGCCAGTCACGATGCGGAGATGATCGAACTTCGCGATGGCTTGGCGGACTTCAAGCTGGACGTGGCACGCAACTACGTTTCGATCCCGTACCTTAAAGACATTGAAAAACGCCTGACCGCACATCTGCTGCGGATCGAGGCGAAGCTTGACCACAATGTACCGGCGGCATGAGGCCGGGGGCAAAACAGGATAAGGAAAGGAAACAGCGATGAATGATGTTCTGACGATGGATGCGATTACCGACCCACAGGAATTGCCGGTGGGTGAGGTACTGGCAAGGACGCTTTATGGCGAGGCGCGCGGCGAGGGTTTGCGCGGGATCGAGGCGGTGGCCTGCGTGATCCTGAACCGGGTGGCATTTGCCAAAGCGCGCGGGCGTTATTGGTGGGGCAGTACGGTTTCGCAGGTGTGCCTGAAACCGGGGCAGTTTTCATGCTGGAATGCCGGGGACCCGAACCGGGCGAAGTTGCTTAAACTCAGCACGCGCGATCCGGCATGCCGGCTGTGCAAACGGGTGGCGACCCGCGCACTTGCGGGGGAGATTGCCGACATGACCCAGGGGGCGACGCATTATCACACCCATGCGGTTGAACCCTACTGGGCGCGGGGGAAGGTGCCGGTGGCCGAGATTGGCGGGCACCTATTTTATCGCGGGATCGGCTAACCCGATGGTCGTTATTGCCATCATGGCGGGCTGCAAAGCACCCCTTTCTGCGCTTCCGGTGCTCACGTACCTCAATGTACGCTGCGCGCCGGTTCTCGGCAGCGGTGCTTTTCGCCACGCCATGCCGACAATTCCGGCCATCGGGTGGATCCAAAGCCCCACATCAATTGGCGATATAGGCCCCGGACCACATATGGGCGATGTTCTGGAACGGGACGGGCTGGGTGAAATAGGACAGCGGATCATTGATATAAAGAACTGCTGTCGGCCCCATCGGGGTTTGCACCCATGCCATCCCGCGCAGCACCACAACATGCCCGGAATAGGGGGTATTTTGCAGTTTCAGGATGATCGGACGCCCGGATGCGAGGGTGTTGTAAAGCACCATCGGATGGGCGGGCATGGCATAGCTGGCAACACTGTTGCTGACCATGTTCAGCAATTGCATGATTTCCTGGTCCTGCCCGGTGCGGATGCATTGCTGTGCCAGCATCGGGTTGGACATCACCGCTGCTGAATTGCAGCAGGTTGATTGCTGCATGCCGTTTGCGATGGAGACAAGTTCGCACTGATGCGGGGATGTATTGGGATGGGTCTGGCTTTTCCAGTGCGCGATCTGTTCGACCACGGCAAGCCAGCACCAGACCTGTGTCTGTTGCGGGATATTGATGATGCCAAGGTCAATCGGTGGCGGGAGCTGCTGCGCATTGGCCTGATCCATCCCCAGAAACAATAGCATTGCGGCAAGAAATCTTTTCATGACGGCCCCCTGATATCCCCTGCATCCAAACGCGAACATTAGATTTGATAAATAAATCTATTGGTTTTTTATTTTCGCGTCAATTTATTCAGGGTTGTGTTGGCGGGGTGAGGAAAACGGCATTTTTAAAAGGAAGGAGGTATCACGTGATACCAGCATTACTGGCACAGATCGGCCTGCCGCTTTTGATGAAGGCGGTGGGGGCGGGGCTTGACACCATTGATCATCCGGTCGCGAAAACCGCGGCGGAGGGACTTAAACAGGTGGGCGATGCGGTGACAAAGGGGGATGTCACCCCGGCGCAAATCATGGAGGCCAACCGCCATTCCGAACGCATGGCGGAAATCGAGCTTTCGCGGGACCGGAGCGTTTTGGCAACCATCAACCGCACCATCCGGGCCGAGGTGCAAAGCGAGGATGCGTTTGTGCGCCGCTGGCGACCGAGCTTTGGCTATGCCGTCGCACTCACCTGGATCATGACCATGGGATCGATTGCGTGCGCCATCATCTTAACGCCGCTTCAGGCCCCGGCGATTATTGCCGCCTTGGTCAATACCAGCCCGATCTGGGGCATTGCGCTGGGCGTTCTGGGGGTCAGTGTGGTGAAGCGGAGTGCGGATAAGAAGATCGGAGAGGGTGGCGCGTGACGGGGTGGCGGCCTGTTTGCGGCGGTGATTGCGGGTTGTCTCGGGTGGTGTGGCTGATATGATCGAAAACACCACCCAGGGGGCTAACAGGGGGCTTGAGATTCTGCTGGCCTCCGCAGGCGAGGCCGCCATGTCTGATCAAACTTCATCATTGCATTTACCAGAACGGCCGATTGCGGCGACAATTGCGGTTGTCGTGCGTGATCAGCAGGTTTTGCTGGTGCGCCGCGCCAATCCGCCCGATCAGGGCATGTGGGGATATCCCGGCGGCAAGATCGAGGCGGGCGAAACCCTGGCACAGGCCGCGTTACGCGAACTTCATGAGGAAACCGGTATTTCGGCGGAAGCCGTCGATGTTTTGACGGCCCTCGATGCCTTTGATCGTGATGCGGACGGGCAGGTGAAACGCCATTTCATCCTGATTGCGATGCTGTGCCGCTGGAATGGTGGGGAGCCGGTTGCCGGGGATGACGCACTGGATGCGGGCTGGTTCCCGGTTGCCGGGCTTGAGGAAAGCGGCGTTGAGCTGAGTGCGGATGTGGCATGGGTGGCGCGGAAGGCGGTGGATGTTATGGCGAAGGGGGCATCCTGATTTGCAGCATCCTGACACGGTCCTCCGCTGACACGGCCCTCCGCTGACACGGCCCCCATCTTCACGCGGGCGCGTCAGCAACCTGGCGAAGGGTCTTTTGCGGGCGACCGGCCGGGCCGGGCTGCGTCAACCCCCAGAAAGCCGCGATATGGCGTGTCGAGGAAATGTTGACTTCCAGCATATAGTCGCCGCTTTCGCCGCAGCCGTTGGGGCCGCCGGTTTTGAGCGGGGTGCCGTGGCCCATCCCGGTGATGCGGAATTCTTCCAGTACGGCATGGCCATCGGCGCTTTTCCAGACCCGCCGGGGATATCCATCGACGATATGAATGGAGCTGGGGGCAGGGGGCAGTTTGTGAAGTTTAAGCCATTGTTTGAGGATTGCCGAGGCATTCGACGGATGGACGGTGCCGTCATTGCCGCCATGCCAGATTGAAATCTTTGGCCAGGGGCCGTTATGACCCGAGGCATTGCGCAGCCTTAAGGCAAGCTGCCGTGGTGTTCGACCGGCGAAGCGCCCCTGCATGCTGCGAAATGCCGCCTGCGTGGTATCCGCGCAGCCATATGGCAGGCCCGCGATGATCGCCCCGCCGGCAAACAGTTCCGGATAGGTCGCCAGCATCACCGAGGTCATGGCACCACCCGCGGACAAACCGGTGATGAATATCCGCCCGCGGTCGATGGCATGATCGCGGGCGACCTGCGTTACCATATGCATGATCGACAGGGGCTCGCCGGAGCCGCGGGTATTGTCGCGCGGGCGGAACCAGTTAAAGCCGAGCAACAGGTTGTTCAGGCAGTGCTGTTCCGGATACAGCAGGGCAAATCCGTGCCGGTCGGCAAGGTCCGACCAGCCGGAGCCGTTATCGTAATGCTCTGCGGTCTGTTTGCAGCCATGCAGCACAATCACCAGCGGCGCGCCCGCGGGCAGATCCTTGGGGATGTAGGTCAGGGCGCGCAACGATCCGGGATTGGTGCCGAATGTGCCGAGGTTCGACAGGCGATCGGGGGTGGGTTCGTCTTCTATGATATAGGCAAACGGGTTCATCAGGTTGGCAATCGCGGTTATCAGACTGTTCATTCCGGCTGTTCCCGACAATGGCGGTTTCCGATAGAGGCGGCATCTGGCCGCCAGCGGCAGAACGCGCCAGAATGTGGCAAAGCGCGTCTTTTCCTGCCCCGAAGATGATTGGTCATCCCTGCAACCTCCCGTCCCGGCGGCCTTGCCGCTGGTTTTAACGAGAGTCACGACCGGGCCGTCGCGGCGCGATTTTCCCGTCAGCGCAGGCCGAAATAGCCCAGGATGAACAAGACGATAACCACGAGGCCGACAATATATATGATCCGGTTCATTGCATTCCTGTCTTGTCGGAGAGGGGGCAATAGCTACCCGTAACGGCAAGATTACCCCTTTCCAGGGCAGGGTGAACCAATGTGGATTAGTCGCCAACCGCACCATCCGGGCGGAGGGGCAAAGCGAGGATGCGTTTGAGCGGCGCTTGCGATCAAGCTTTGGCTATGCGGTGGCCGTGATCTGGATCATGACGCGTGCGCCATCCTCCTTACATCGTTGCAGGCTCCGGCGATTATAGCTGTACTGGTCGATACCAGCCTGATCTGTGGGATTGTGCTCGGAGTTGTGGGGGGGGTGAAGCGGAGTGCGGATAAAAGAGGTTGGGGTGAAGGGACAAAATAATCGGCGGCATCTCGCTATTCTTGCGCACAGGTTGTGTAATTGTTTTTGTTTACTTACTGGAAATAATTATCGTGAACACTCGATGTTGCGATTGTTCCAGTGGGGTGACTGATGGACGTTGAACATAAGTTCGGGGGTAAGCATACCGATATTAAGCTTGAAATTGTAAGGCGATATATCGAAGCCTATCTTCTGGTGATGAGTAAGCAGAACTTTAGAAATATTTACATTGATGCATTTGCTGGGACAGGAAGCCGCACAGTATCGCAGAATGGTGCTCCTCTCTTAGATGCTGACAATGACGGAAATTTGGTGGCGCCGGGATCAGCAAGTTTGGTTCTCCAGATGGAAAAGGGGTTCGATCATCATATTTTCATTGATAAAAATCCAAAGCATGTTGCTGCACTTCAAATGCTTAAATCTAATTTTCCGAACAAATCTGTTCATTGCTTACAAGGTGATGCGAACGAACTTGTGACAAAGTTGTGCAATGAAACGGATTGGAAACGTAATGGCACTCATTGGGGGACTAGGGCTGTTTTGTTTCTTGATCCTTATGGCATGGAAGTTGAGTGGCAAACCTTGAAGGCGATTGCAGCTACACAAACGATAGATTTGTGGTTTTTGTTTCCAATGTCTGGATTGGTTCGGCAGGCGGCTAGAAGATGGAGTAGCCTTGATGACAGTAAAATCAGCGCTATTACTCGCTGCCTAGGAACAGAAGAATGGCGCGAAAAGCTTTATACACCGGATCTTCAGTTAGGGCTTTTTAGCGAGCCAGAGTTAGAACGCAAACAAGATGTCCGCGCGCTAGAAAGTTACGTGAAGGAGAGGTTGGAAACCGTTTTTAGTTCTTGGGTTTCTGATCCAATTCCTTTGTTTAGTTCGCGTAGCTCCCAACTTTATTCTTTATTCTTTGCTATTTCCAATCCCAGCAATGCAGCTAAGGGTATTGCGAGAAAAATTGTTGACCACCTTCGGAAAGGTATCAAATAGCATATGAGGGCATTTCGTCCCAAGTCTTGCCACGATAAATACGCCCGTTCGCTTTTTTAGAGCGCTTTTTGTTATCCGATCCCCATGTTCCCCATTGTTTGAAGAAGAATGCCGTATCGTGAATTGCACATTGATCGTGGATTTCATCGATCCAGTCTTCTTTGATAGGACGCGCATTGGGGCCGCTTTCACCGCCAACAATTGCCCAATCTATTCCTTCTAGGTCTACAGGACCAACTGCGCCAATCAATGGTTCAAAAGAAATAAACCGTATCGCCGCGGGGACATTCCGTAGGTAATCAATACGTGAAATAACGTCGTTATTTTCAACACTTGTGCCGAGCCAGACGTTTGGCAAAACCTCGTGATCATTCCGAGTAAGAATCTCCAGCATTCTGTCCGGGCGTTTAGTCAGAATTTGGTAGTTGTGATGGGGAGTTTTGTGCATCACTTCCCAAACTTCCGCTATGAAGCTCTCGTTCACGTCTGCATGGAAAAGGTCGCTCATGGAGTTGACGAAGATTTTCTTCGGTTTCTTCCAATTAAGCGGAGCGCTAAGTGAAGCATGATCTTCTCGGATCGCTCCTGTCCAAACCGCTTTACCATTAACAGTTTTAGTCAGCCCTTGGTACTTCTCGACGCCCATAGCTTCGAGGCGCTTTGCCATTCTCATTGCGTAGCAGTTTTTGCATCCTGTCGAATGTATTGAGCAGCCTGCAACGGGATTCCAAGTTGCATCAGTCCATTCAATTTCAGTTTCAGCCATGATCGAACTCCTGCGCAACTACTCTGATTCAAGTTGGAAATGAGCAGCCAGATTCATTTGTTGGCGGGATTCTAAATCAGAACTTTTTCGTCTTTATTAAGATTTAGGCTCTCGTGCAGCCTAGAGTAAATGTCTGCATTCCAAAGATATGGTTTCGGTTGTTTTAAATGACGATCGCTCAAACAAAATCCGTGCGACACTATGGAGCCGGAATTTTGTTAACGGGGATTTGTGAGGGGGCACCTTCTGTTCTTTAAAACATGGTTCGAATGGATATTTTACATGGTTTTTATGTTTTTTCGGCTGTGCGCAATATTCGCAAACGAGGTCGCATTCTGCCCTCGGTATCATCACTTCCTCCTTCGATCAGCGTCATTGAACGGATCGGTATCCGGAAAGGCTCTTTTCTTTCTGGCCGGTCCGATTTTGTCCAATGATCACATCAAAGGAGAAAAGTGATGAATATGATCGGACGAATTGCAATGGCGGTGTTTGCCCTTGGGGCCTTTGCCGTCTTGTCGCCTGCACCGGCATATGCCGCGTGCAGCGATGCGGACCTGTGCACGGAACAGGAATGCACCAATCGTCAGGCGCAGGTGCATCCAACCTGTGATCAGCCGCGGTCCTGTGCGGCAAACAATCTGTCACAGGATGCATTGCGGGCCCGTCTGGCGATCAATCAGGCCTGCCTTGCGGCGCGTCAGAATGTTCAGGCGTGCTTCAGTTCATCGGACACTGGTCATGATGAAGCCATCACTGGTGTTCAGAATGCCATCGCAACTTGCCAGAGCAAGATCACCAGCTAAGTGCGAGCGCATGTGATTTGACGTGCGGGAACGGGGGATGCCCCGTTCCTGTCCTTTGGCGGATTAGAAGGAGGACGGTCATGGTTTCGGATTATGCAGGCTGGCGGCGGTGGGTGTTTGATCATCCGGTTGCGGGCGAGGGTGAACGTCCGTGGTATTTCGCGGGTGGCGAGATGGCGTTTGACCCGGAAGCGGATGGGGAAAACGCGCTTTTGTGGGTGACGAGGCTGTTTGACGAGGCAAACCTGTTGCCCGATGATTTCAGCATGGCGCAGATCGGGCAGGGGCTTTGGTTTCTGATCGATCCGTCGGGATCAAGCCATATGTTTGCGCTTACCAATCCGGCAATACCCTTTGCCAGACGGGCCAAGGGCATTGCCAGCATTGCGGCCCTTTATCAGGGGCTTTTTGACCCAAAATGCAGCCGGGCGACGGGCGGGCGGAAGCTTCACAGTATTTGTGCGGTGTTCTGGAGTGTCGCGCCGTTTGCCCCAATGGGACGCGAAGCCGCACCGACAGAGCAGGATCAGGCTTTTCTGGTGGTGCTGGAAAAGATTGCGGTGCTTGAAAATCCGGTTTGTCGCAAATCGGTGCTTGAGGCGCTTGATTTCTGGAAAGGGGCCTATCCCGAACGGACGGAAGCCATTCGGGCGAGGATAACGGGCTGAGGAATTTGCTTCTTATGTTGCACCGGGCATTGGTGCCTGCCAGCATCGCCTGAAACAAACCCGCCGACCCCGCGTTGCAAAGGCAACGTGATTTTACAAACAGGCAGCGAGGGTTGGCATGACGGACGCAGAGCCGGTTTCGGTAGGCGGGATTGTGGCGCGGATCCGGGATCGGGCGGCGGGGGAGCAGGCGGTTTCGGTCGAGGATATGGTGGCCGTGCTGGGGCGGCGGAGTTACGGGCCGTTCCTGTTTGTGCCGGGCCTGATCGGGGTAACACCCTTATCGGGCATTCCGATGGTGCCCGCGATCCTTGCAATCATAGTAGCACTTTTTGCCATTCAGATTGTTCTGGGGCGGTCGCATTTGTGGTTGCCCGACATTCTGGGGCGCCGGTCGTTTGACGGGGCCAGGGTCGCCGATGCGATGCGCCGGATCGAACCGGTGGCGGGGAAGCTTGATCGCTGGTTTTACGGGCGGTTGCCGGCCCTGACCGGGCGGCATGCTGTGCGGGTGGCGGCGGTGATATGCCTTTTGCTTTCCGCCGTGGTGCCGTTTTTTGAAATGATACCCTTTGCCGGGATCGCACCGATGAGCGCGATTGCCGCCTTCGGGCTTGCGATCCTTGTGCGTGACGGGGCTTTGATGCTGTCGGCGATCATCATCACGGTGGCGGCGGTAACGGCGCTGGCGTGGGTATTGCTGTGATGCGGATGGCCCGAATAGCGGCCCGGTTCATGCCCCGTCCTTGCGATACGCGTCCTTACGATACGATCCGGGCCAGTTCGCTATAGAGGTAAAACAGTACAGAGCCGGTTGCGATGGCCGCGATCAGACGGGCGGCAAGCCCGGGCAGGCGGGTTCTGACCCAGATGTCAAAAGCACCCGCATTGTCGCAATCCCCGTGAATATCAATGATTTCAGGCTCCAGCCGGACCGGGCCGCGCAGGGTGACGGTCGGTTTCGGGGCCTGATCATTTGAAATCCATTGGCGGCTGGTATCGGGAAGGTTCACAGGCGCGCGGTTGGCCGGTTTTGGGGCTGGTTTTGGGCTCGGTCTTGTCTGCATGGGCGTGTCCAGTCTGTCGGTGGGCGTATATTTCCGGGGTTCCGGTGTTCTGGCGCGGGATTTTAATTGGAATAATGATACTATACGTAAGTATCTTATTATTGATCGTCGGTATATGTTTCTTGTGGGAGGGGCACAAGGAGGTAGATCAAATAAACCGGCTTTTTTTGTGCTTTGGCATTTCGCCTGCTTGCCGAACCAGCCGGGCGACCTTATTTTCCCCGAATGACAAATACATCACATACCATGATTTACCGCGTACTGGGTTCGGACGAATGGGCGGAAGCGCTTTCGTCGGGCCATTATGACGGTGCGCCGCACGATATTGCGGACGGCTTCATCCATTTTTCGACCATCGATACGCTGGCGGAAACGCTTGCGCTGCATTACCCGAAACGCGGGGGATTGCGGCTTTTGCATGTGCCGGTCGCGGCGGTTGACGACAAACTGAAATGGGAACCGGCCCGCGGTGGCACGCTGTTTCCGCATCTTTATGATCAGCTTTCGGTCGAGCATGTCGCGCGCGTCGATGACCTGAAACTTGATGATAACGAAGTTCACATCCTGCCCGAAGATCTGCGCGCCGGTTAAGTGACCCGCGTCATGAGCTGGCAGTGCTGGCAAGGCGGCGATAGACCCGCCCGCCGCCGCGTTTTTGGCCGGTATCCTCGACATTGGGGAATTTACCGGCCCGCACGGCATTGAGAAATTCCCGCCCGATCCTGACCTTGTCCCCGATATAAAGCGCATCCCAGCCGGGGCCGTAAATTTCCGGAAAGTGAAATTCGCCGGGATTACGGGCGGCAATGCGGTTTTGCAGGCGGGTGATTTCGTTGGCATCCATGAGGGGTTCCATGATCGGCTCCTGCGGTTGGTTCTTTTCCCCGAAATATGTCGTGCGTGGCAAAAAGAAAAGGCGGCACCGAGGGGCGCCGCCTTTTTATGTTTGGTCGGGGTCGATCAGACCAGTTCGCCCAGCGTTGCCGGATCAAAGCCCAGCAGGGCATCGGTTTTATTGTCGCGGACCTTGGCGGTCCAGGCGGCATCGGTGATCAGCGCACGGCCGACCGCGATCAGATCAAACTCGCCCCGTTCCATGCGTTCCACCAGGGCATCGAGGCTGGCATTCTGGGATGTTTCACCGGAAAACGCGCCGATGAAATCCGATGACAGGCCGACAGAGCCGACCGAAATCGTCGGCGCCCCGGTCAGCTTTTTCACCCAGCCGGCAAAGTTCAGGCCGTTTTCACCATCCAGTTCGGGGAATTCCGGCTCCCAGAAACGGCGTTGCGAGCAATGGACGATGTCCACCCCGGCATCAACCAGCGGGCCGAGCCAATCAGTCATTTCATCGGGGGTTGTTGCCAGACGGGCGGCGAAATCCTGCTGTTTCCATTGGCTCACACGCAGGATGATCGGGAAATCGGGGCCGACGGCGGCGCGCATGGCGCTGACGACTTCGCGGGCGAAGGTCGCACGTTCCCGGATGGTTTTACCGCCAAAGCGATCAGTGCGCAGGTTGGTGCCCGACCAGAAGAACTGATCGATCAGGTAGCCATGCGCACCATGAATTTCAAAGGTATCGAAGCCTGCATTTTTGGCGTCAAGGGCGGCCTGGGCGAAGGCGGCGATGGTGTCGGCAATGTCGGCATCGGTCATGGTGTTGCCGCGCGGCTCGTTGGGCGCAAGCAGGCCAGACGGGCTTTCGACCGGGTTTTCAGGCTCCCATCCGGTGAAGGAACGGGTTGAACCGGTATGCCAAAGCTGCGGACCCATTTTGCCGCCTGCTTCATGCACGGCATCGGCGACAGCCTTCCAGCCCTTTAACGCAGCTTCCCCGTGGAAGAATGGAATGCCCGGTTCATTGCGCGATGACGGGCGGTTGATCACCGTGCCTTCCGACAGGATCAGGCCGACACCGCCTTCGGCGCGCTTGCGGTAATATTGCGCATTGGCGGCACCCGGAATGCCGTCTGGTGCCTTGGAACGGGTCATTGGCGCCATGACGATGCGGTTGGGAAGTTCAAGGGTTTTCAGCTTGAAGGGCTGAAACAGAATGTCGGTCTTTGACATCGGCTATTCTCCGATTGGAATTGGGTGTATGGTGGATACTAGATATACGGAAGATACCTGCTGTCAATCGGGCACCCGGAATATACCAGGTATATTCGAGGAAACCTGGATGGCCCTGAGCCGGAGTAAATGAGGTGGAAATGCCATGGAAATGAAAGAATGTTCGGTCGAGATGTTCCGCTCGAACTGTCCGAGCCGGGAGCTTCTGGATCAGATTGCCGATAAATGGTCGATGATGATCCTGGCGGTGCTGGCCCATGGACCCTTGCGGTTTAACGCGATCAAGCGCGGGCTTGAAGGCATTACGCAGAAGGCGCTGACGCAGACGCTGCGCAAGCTTGAACGCAATGGCATTGTCGCGCGCCACGTGATCGCAAGATCGCCGGTCGCGGTCGAATATGAAATCACCGATCTTGGCCGGTCGCTCGTCGGGCCGTTCAAGGCGCTTTATATGTGGACGCGCGATCATTACGACGCAGTCGAGAAGGCGCGGGCAGAATTTGATGCGCGGATGGAGGAGCGGGTTTAGGAACCCATGCCCCAGCCGCCGCCTTGGGCAACGAAGGTGTCACGGGATTGCTGTTTGACGGGGACGCCGAGAATTTCCGCGACAGTGGCGATATTTTGCGAAATCATGTCGCGGCAGGCCTTGAGGCCCGGACCTTCCATCATATCCAGTGAGTCCTCGACATCCTGTAGAAGCGCACCCAGTTCGTTGAAATAGCGATCACGGGATTTTTTGGTGCGCATGGTGCGGGCAAGGCCGATGGCGGAAATGCAGGCGGCGATATCCGATGCGGTCAAATCTTCCATTTTTTCAGCCTGACCGATCATGAACGAAAAATCGTGGGTGACGGACTGATCGAGAACAACCGGGATGATATCATAGGCCGGGGCAAGGATTGGTTTGTGGCCCAAGGCCGGATAAAGGATGGCGTGGTTTTTGGCGTGATTGTCGGTATTGCCGAGCGCCAGATTGAATATCGACAGGGTCATAAAATGCTGCCGTGCGATCAGCGGGACTTCGGTTTCATCAAGAACGCGCGCCACGCCCTTGGCCGAGAATTTGTGGCCGTCATTACCGTTGCGTTCATATTTCAGACTGGGCGCAAGCGATAGCGCCTGACAGAAATCTTCCTGATGAATGCGATAGATGTTTCCATCTTCGATTTTGCGGTCGAACCGTTCGATCAGAAGGGCTTCGCAGCCTGCAATTTCGATTGCCCCCACATGTGCCACCGGCAGCGGCAGGACCCTGGCCGCGAGTGCCATCAGGGCGGCTTCCTGGGCAACAAGGGCCTCGTTACCCTGTGACGGGACCTTGAGGATATGTGTCGTTGGCGCGCCGGAGCCCGGTTTTGGCAGGGCGAATTGACCGTCTTCAAGCCGGGTAACGGCAATTTTCCCCTGTACCCCGGCAAGGGGCGAGGGATCGCTCCTGCCATCGGGCAGGCGACGACGGTCGCGCAGGCTGATCAGTATCTTGCCAAGGTCTTCATTTGAAATCGCGTCATAGTCATCGGCCATGTTGCCGGGCATTTTTGACGGCTTTTCTCCCCATGGCACGCAAGATATGGCACCGGGGCAATCGCGACCGACGTGATAGAGCAATCCGGCGATGTCGTCGCGGTCGATGCGATGCTTTGCCATGACCTGCTCAAGCGCGTTGTTTTCCTGTAGCAGATTGGCAAAGAAGCCGCGCGTGGTGTGATCGGTAAAAGAACCCTGTGCGACAGGCATCGAAATCGACAATTGCATGTTCGCACGAACAGCATCGTTGCCATAGGCAAAGGTCAGCGACTTGTCGTTATTGCCAAGAAGCTGGCCAATGGGGTGATCGATCCCTTCGAGATACACATCAAGCCGTCTGGTCATCTGATATGTCCTCATATCCCAGTTTCAGGCCCAGTTCCCGGCAGACATCCAGCGCCAGACCGATATTGACGCCCGGCGTGCCCTTTTCCAGCTCGCCAATCAGTTGCCGCGACACGCCCATCATGGATGCAAGATAGGTTTGCGTCATTTTCAACTGCTTGCGGCGGGTTCGGATCGCCGTGGCAAGGTCATGGGTGTCTTTGATAAATGCTGTCATGTCAGTATCAAAAATGTCAGGAATATTTGACATTATGCCGAAAATGACAAAGAAGTCAATGAATGTCAGAAATAACTGACAAATCCGTCAGTTTTGGCATTTTGTCGCCTAATGTTAGATATATTTAACATTTTATCGAAAATGCAGATTGTGGCGATGGGGTTGTCTGCTGTGTCCTAACGCCATTGATCCTTGCCCCGGCGCACGGGGGCGCGTAAGAACAAGGCAGGTATTTACAAGCACGGAGCAGGTCGCGTGGGGTGGTACAAGTCACTGGTTTTGCCGGTTGTGCGCTGGATCGATGCGGAGACCGCGCATGGTCTTGCGATTTGCGCGCTGAAAAACAATCTGGTGCCGCGCGATGATGATGCGCTCGATGCCACGCCGATCCTTGAGACTGAGGTGTTCGGGCGGAAATTTGCCAATCCGGTCGGGCTTGCCGCAGGGTTTGACAAAAATGCCGAGGTCCCCAATCAGGCGCTTAGCCACGGGTTCGGCTTTATTGAAATCGGATCGGTGACCCCCGAACCGCAACCGGGCAACCCCAAGCCCCGGCTTTTCCGCCTTTATTCCGACCGGGCGGTGATCAACCGCATGGGCTTTAACAACGAGGGTGCCGCCGTTGTTGCCGAACGCCTGCGCAAGCGTGCGCGCAAGGGCATTTTGGGGGCCAATCTGGGCAAAAACAAATATTCCGAAGATGCGGCGGCGGATTATGTGAAGGGCGTTGCCGCCCTTGGCCCCTATGCCGATTATCTGGTGGTCAATGTGTCCTCGCCCAATACGCCGGGCCTGCGCGCACTTCAGGGCCGTGGCCCGCTTGAAAAGCTTCTGACGTCGGTTCTTTCGGCGCGGGACATTCATGCCAAGGGTGTGCCGGTGCTGCTTAAGGTGGCACCGGACCTGACCGAGGAAGACAAGGCCGATATTGCCGCGGTGGTGCTCAAGCTCCGGCTTGATGGGATGATCGTATCGAACACGACGATTGATCGGCCGGTCGGGCTTAATTCCTATGATCAGGATGAAAAGGGCGGTCTTTCGGGCCCGCCGCTTATGGAGCCCTCGACCAAGGTTCTGGCCGATTTTTACCGCCTGACCGAAGGCAAAATTCCGTTGATCGGGGTGGGCGGGATTGCATCGGGCAAGGATGCCTATGAGAAGATCCTCAATGGGGCGTCGCTGGTGCAGCTTTATTCCGCCCTTGTCTATCACGGGCTGGAGCTTGTGACCGAGATCAAGGAAGACCTTGCACGGCGGTTGCGCAAGGATGGGTTTGCCAGTGTTGCCGATGCGGTTGGGGCGGCCTATCCGGAGATTTCCGGGCGCAAGGCCCCGGTTGATGAAGCCCGCGCGGCCAAGGCGGCGGTGAAGGCGAAGGCGGAACCTGCCAAGGCAGAGGTGGCGAAAGCGGCTCCGGCGGCTAAAACGGCGGCGAAGACTGCTGCCAAGAAGCCTGCATCCAAGCCTGCGGCGGCGAAAAGCAAGGCGGTACCAAAGGCTGGACCGACAGAATAGATTTACCTGTGGCAATCTGGACTCCCGCCTTCGCGGGAGTGACGGTTTGGGTAGTTGGGGCGTTCGTTTCCTCCTTCCGTCATTCCCGCGAAAGCGGGAATCCATCTTGCCGCATGTGCGATGACGACGATTTTAACATGAAGTGGAATGCGTGAATGACGGTTGGCACCAGCTATCAGATGATCAACGGCCTGTCGGAAGTGATCGAACAGTACGATGCGGTGATCCTTGATCTTTGGGGCGTGGTGCATGACGGGGTGACGCCCTATCCAAGCTCCATCCCGGCGATGGAGGCGCTTAAAAAGGCCGGTGTGCCGGTTGCCCTTCTGTCGAACGCGCCGCGCCGGTCCAGCGTCGTGGTCGCACGGATGGAAGATATGGGGATCGCGCGCGACCTTTATGGCCCGGCGGTGGCATCGGGCGAGATCGCCTATAGCCAGCTTCTCGCACGCTCCGATCCTTGGTACGCCAAGCTGGGGCGCCGGGTGATGAGTGTCGGCCCGGTGCGCGACATGTCGATGTTTGAAGGGCAGGATGTTGAAATCGTCAAGGATGTGGCCGATGCCGACTGGCTTCTGGTGACCGGGCCGAATGACGATTATGACGCGGTATCGGTCTATGAGGATCTGCTGCATGCGGCCAAGGCGCGTGATTTGCCGATGCTGTGCCCGAACCCGGACCGCGAAGTGATCCGCGGCGGGGATCGCATCATCTGTGCCGGTGCGATTGCCGCGCGTTACGAGGTGCTTGGCGGCAATGTCCGCTGGGAAGGCAAGCCGCTGGCGAGTGCCTATGATTTCTGCCTGCAACTGTTTGACAAGGGCCCGGATGCGAAGCTTCTGGTGGTCGGCGACAGCCTTTCGACCGACGTTGCCGGATCAAACAATGCCGGGCTTGATGTCGCCCTTGTGACCGGTGGCATCCATGCCGAGGAACTTGGTGCGTCGCGCGGGACATTGCCTGAGAAAGGCAAGCTTGATGCCCTGCTGAACGCGACCGGGCGCAGCATTACCTATGCGGTTGGGGATTTTTGTTGGTAAGTTCACGGGTAATTCTGTTCGAGGTTATGTAGTGCGATGCAAATTGTCTAAATCGGAAAAGGCTTGGGGATTGGTTGCTGTTCTCTTTTAGGGAGATTTAGCAATAGCTCATGTGGATAAAGGTGTTAGGTACATTGTTGATGACGATTACTGTAGCCAAACATTGCCAATGAAAATGTCAAAACGAATAGGAAGATGCAAAAAGTTGAGGAAAACTACCATCAGTTTTTTTCAACTAAAGAGTGCGAAAAAAACTTCATGCGAACCGCTTCCAGTATATAGGTCCTGCTGCCAAAGCTGGACCATTGCATACCAAACCTTTGGCGGCGAGCGGATTAACGATCATCATCTGACTTTGGCTGATAAATGGGCGGTCAGGGAATCCAGAGAGGGTTCAACATGCTTAAACATCTGAAGATGACCAACGTTGGCCCAGCACCAGAAATGGATCTGGTTTTGGGTAAGCGGCTGAACTTGCTGACCGGTGATAACGGCTTGGGTAAAAGCTTCCTGTTGGATATCGTTTGGTGGGCTTTGACTAGAAAATGGCCTGCAGAATTAAATAAGAAGCTAACCACCGGAAAAAAGGCACTGCCAAACTCTGATAAAGAAGCGACCATCAGTTTCTCTTTTACGAGTAAGAGTAAAGAGGAAACCTACGAAAGTAACTTCCTCAGAAAAGAGCAATCGTGGACCGGCAGACCTGGACGGCCTGCTAACCCTGGATTGGTTCTTTATGCCATGTCGGATGGCAGTTTTGCCGTTTGGGACCCGAATAGAAACTATTGGGTTACCAAAGATAACGTCGACGTCCAGGAGCGTGTGCCTGCGTATGTTTTCAGTCAGAAAGAGGTATGGGATGGTCTTGAAGATGAGAGCGGCGGATGGCTATGTAACGGCCTAATACGTGACTGGGCGGGATGGCAAAAAGAACGCGGTACACCCTTCAAGCAGCTCAAGCAAGTTCTTGAGGTTCTGTCCCCGTCTCAGACAGAAAAACTCGAGCCGGGCGCGCTCACCAGAATCAGTTTGGATGATGTTCGCGATATACCCACCATTCGAATGCCGTATCAACAGGAGGTACCGGTTGTCCATGTTTCATCCGGCATGAGGCGGATTATTGCACTGGCCTATTTTCTGGTTTGGGCATGGGAAGAACATAAGCAAGCGGCTAAGCAGCTTGGTGAAAAAGCCACACACCAGATTACTTTTTTGATTGATGAAATCGAATCTCATCTTCATCCAAGTTGGCAACGCAGTATTGTCCCAGCACTCCTTTCCGTCATGGAAAAGCTGACCAAAACTGCAGAGGTCCAGTTAATTACCGCGACGCATTCACCTCTGATTATGGCATCGGTGGAGCCTTTATTCGACGAAGCCCAAGATGCTTGGTTTGATATCGATTTTGAGCGAAAAAAGGTTGTGCTAAGGCGCCGTGACTTTGAAAAACATGGTGGCGTTGAAAACTGGTTGGTTAGTGACGCTTTTGATCTAAAAAGTAGCCGTCCGCTGGAGTATGAACACCTGGTGGAGAAAGCTGCCGCGCTTCTTAATAAGGACAATCCGTCTTCTAAGCAGATTAAAGAAATGAATGAAAAATTGGTCCAAGCTTTGGGCCCGCGCGATGACTTCCTTTTTCGTTGGCGTGCGATTTGCGAGAAGAAGGAGTTGCTTGAATGATTCCAGTAAATCTCCAGCCTGAGCCCTGTGACTTTGATCAGATGGTTCGACAGAGGGGACACACCTGGCTGCTCAATAATGGGATTAACGTTAACAATCCCCCTCCCAAAGCGTCAGACCTGCCAAACTATTGGTCTCACTCAAATAAGCAGCTGTGGGTGGCATACTCCGGTGTTTGTGCCTACCTTGCCATTTATTTCGAGTGGGGTACCGGTGCCAGTTCAACGGATCATTTTATCGCTAAATCAGCTAATGCTGGCGAAGCATATGAGTGGTCCAACTACAGGCTTTCTTGCTTTGGTCCAAATCGGAACAAAAACAAGTATGACGATGTACTCGATCCAATAGGGTTAACTCCAGAAACTTTTGTAATCAACTTTGCATCGGGCGAAATCTCCCCCAATCCGACGTTAAGTTCTGCCGAAAAAAAAGAGGCTAAGAAGACGATACGAAGGCTGAAACTCGATAGTGACAATAACAATCAAATGCGGGCGCAACACTATAATGATTACGTTTCTGGTGATTGTTCCTTGAAATTTCTCTCGCGCAAATCTCCTTTCGTGCACGCAGAAATTGTCAGACAGGGACTAGTATGAGAATTCTGGATTATCTCCTGAAGACCTAAGTGATGCCGACATCTACAGTCCGGACATCTTGCCCCCCCCTGCATTCTCTGGGCAGACCGCCAATGGGAGGCGGTGATTCCAGTGTTGCAAGCCGAATTTTCGAGCTTATGGTGCGGTATAAAGCACCACCAGCCATGCGCCATGACATGCTGATTTAGCCGCAGAATTGCTGAAACTTGCGGAAAATCGGGATAAGAATTATCGTGACCGCAGGGGCTGGGAAGAAACAGCCGGTGGTTTTGCATTGGCATTTCTTGAAAAATATATTAATGCGCAGAACAACTCTTAAAGAGCTTGGACAATCCATTGAGCGGAAGAAAGCCGAACTTGGCTATTCTGGGCAGGATTATGTTGCTCGTAATTCCGGGGAATTTCGCACCGAAAGCAAGCGCGCACTTTTGCGCAATATTGCGGCCGCGGCGGCGGAGCGTGGTGAAGAATCTGCCTTCAAGGCCAATTACTAATCCCTTCCACATGGATGTGATTGACCCGCTTTTCTGATGAAAGGCGGGTTTGTTTTTATGGTCAGTGCACGGTTGAGCTGTCAAAGTTTGGTGGCAAACCGGCCATAAAGACGTGCGAGTAATGCCCTATGCTCAGTGATGAAATCCGTGATTATGCCGGGCGGGCGGTTTTGTGCTGGCTGGCGAGCGTTTCCGAGGACGGGCCGTCGGTCAGTCCGAAGGAAATCTTTGCCTGTTATGGCGAGGATCGGATCATCATCGCCAATATCGCATCCCCACAATCGGTGAAGAATATCCGCCATGACCCGCGTGTCTGCGTGAGTTTCGTTGACGTGTTTTCGCAGAAGGGCTGGCAGCTTTATGGGCGGGTCGTGCTTTTGAAAAACGGCGATGACGGCTTTGCCGAGCGGCAGGTGATCCTGCAGGGCATGGCGGGCGATGCGTTCAAGGTCGGCATGGTGATTGATGTGACAATCGATCGGGCGCGCGAGATTATTGCGCCGAGTTATCGGTTCAGGGCCGATGTTAACGAGGCCGACATGCGGGCCGGGGCGATGGCGACTTATGGGGTGAAGCCGGTGGATTAGGCCCTGCGTCCTTTGGCGGCGTTTGAGGATGCGGCACGGAGGACTGGATTCCCGCGTTCGCGGGAATGACGGTTTGGGGGAGCATCAGCTTTCGGCCACGCGCTTTTCGCGGAAGATGATGAAGATGCCGCTTCCGGTGATGATGGCGGCACCCACAAAGGTCAGAAGATCGGGCGTTTCGCCCCAGAAGAACCAGCCAAGCCCGGTGGCCCAGACAAGGGCGGTGTAATCAAACGGGGCGACGGTTGGTGCATCAGCCACCCGGAAGGCCTGGGTGATCAGGGTCATGCCGCTGGTGCCGACAAAGGCGATGGCGATGAAAAGCCCGATATCCTCTGCCCGGATCGGGGTCCAGAAATACCAGACGGCGCAGGCGCTGAGCAGGGTGCTGGTGAAGCTGAGGTAAAACAAAAGCGTCCACATGCTTTCGCGGGGATCCAGCAGGCGCGCGCTTAGCATCAGAAGCGCATAGGTAAAGGCCGTGGCAACCGGCAAAAGCGAGACGGGTTCAAAGGTTGCGGCACCGGGGCGCACAATCACCAGAACACCCAAAAAACCGACCATCACAGCCACCCAGCGCCGCCAGCCGACCCGCGCAATCAGCACCGATGAAATCGCGGTGATAAAAAGCGGTGCGACAAAGGCAAGGGCCGTGGCTTCGGCCAGTCCCATCAGGTGGATGCTGGTAAAGAACATGATGGTCGCGGTGATCCAGATGACGGTGCGCATGAAATGCACGCCAATACGATTGGAGCGCAGCCCCCCGAACCCGACCATCTTTATGGCGAGCAGGGCGGCAAAGGGCAGGGCAATCGAATTGCGCAGAAAGATGATCTGGATCGGTGAATAGTGATCCATCAATCCCTTGGCCAGGGCATCATTGACACACAGCAGAGCGACACCGGCACACATCAGAATGATGCCGGTCAGGTTGTGCTGGGGCTGTTGTGCATTCATGGTTCGTGGCGCTTTCCCTGTGTGATGGTGGGTTATCGCAATCACCATCTGTTTTCTGAGCTTTAGGGCAAAGTGCCGGTTGAGGCCAGCAAAGAAAGCGGTCGGTGGGGCTGCGGGTTCGATGGGTGGTTTTGAGGATGTGGCACGAAGGACTGGATTCCCGCCTGCGCGGGAATGGCGGTTTAGGGGGGGGGGGAGGGATATGCGCAACTTTATCGTCACTCCCGCGAAAGCGGGAGTCCATGGGGCCGGATGTTCTGTGGTGGGGCCCAGGCTATTTTAGACAAACAAAAACGCCGCCCGATGAAGGCGGCGTTTTTTTTGTTTGGGACGCGAGATGCTGATTGGTCAGATCGCGGTGGCGCGGTTGGCTTCGATATAGATTTCGCGCAGGCGCTTGGCGATCGGGCCCGGCGTGCCATCGCCGATTTTTTTGCCATCGACTTCGGCGACCGGGCAGACGAAGGCCGAGGCCGAGGTCGAGAAGGCTTCCTTGGCGGCATAGACTTCATCGACCGTGAACAGGCGTTCTTCGACCTTGAGCTGCAATTCTTCGGCACATTTCAGGACCGCCTTGCGCGTGATGCCATGCAGGATGTCGTTGGAAAGCTGGCGGGTGACGATGACGTTATCCTGGGTCACGATATAGGCGTTGTTTGACGAGCCTTCGGTGACATAGCCATCGAGCACCATCCACGCATCATCAGCCCCCTTGGCGGCGGCTTCGGTTTTCAGAAGCGATGCGTAAAGAAGCTGCACGGTTTTGATGTCAGACCGGCGCCAGCGGACATCCGGGTAGGTCAGGATTTTCTGGCCGCGTTCGGCGAGTGGCGATTTGATCAGGGATTTGGATTGGGTGAACAGAACGACGGTTGCCGGGGTGTCATCCTTGATCGCGAAATCACGGTCACCGGCCGACCCGCGCGAGATTTGCAGGTAAACCAGCCCTTCGGTGATGTCGTTGCGTTTGACCAGTTCGCGGTGGATTTCAAGCAGTTCGTCGATATCGGCCTTGTAGGTGAAGCCCAGTTCCGACAGCGAACGCGCCAGACGGGTCATATGGCCGTTGAAATCGATCAGCTTGCCATCAAGCACCGAGGTGACTTCATACACGCCGTCGGCAAACAGGAAGGAACGGTCAAAGATCGAAACCTTGGCTTCATTTTCCGGCAGATAGTCGCCGTTCACATAAACAGTACGCATGTCATCTTCCTGTCTGTTCGGGAACCGTCGAAAGGCGATGCCGGAAATCCGGTTTCCGGGGATGGCCGTTCGCGCATGTTAAACCATATACCCATTTCGATAGCACAGAGCAGGCGGGTTTGTCGCGCCGCGCTTTGGTTGTTGCGTATAAAAGGTGGAAAATTGCCTTTGCGGCCTTTCGAATGCCGCAATGTCGCATATATATGCGTTCATTGGCGCGCAGAACCGCAGAACATTCGATCAAAAAATGTTGAAATAGTCTATTGACCTGAACTTAGCTTGAGGTTCTATGGTCCTGCTCCAGAACGAGAAGTCCTGATTATATCACGCCCCAAACGGACAAGACACGGAGCCACCCCGATGAATACGCATCTGCCGATGAGTGCCCCCAAATTCGATGATGCCGCAATCAATTCCAGCGTGCAGAAGGCGATTGATGCCAGCTGGGCGAAGCCCTTTAACCTGCCTGAGCCGCAGGTCGATCTTGATGCCTATTTCGCGCGGATCGGCTATGACGGCCCACGCGAGGCAACACTTGAGGTTTTGCGCGATCTGCATGCGCTGCATCCCGCCCATATCCCGTTCGAGGCGATCAATGTGCTGTGTCGCAAGGGGGTGAGCCTTAAGCCCGAGGATATCGATCGCAAGATCATTCTTGAAGGACGCGGTGGCTATTGTTTCGAGCAGAACGGGCTTTTCCGCCGTGTATTGCGCAGTCTTGGTTTTGAGGTCGAAAGCCTTGCCGGGCGGGTATTGTGGGGCTATTCCGAAGAGGATGGCCCGCGGCCGCGCTGCCATATGGCGATGCGTGTCACGCTGGATGGCGAGGCGTGGCTGGTGGATGTCGGGCTGGGCGGATGTGTGCCGACAGCACCGCTTTTGCTGGGCGTTTCGGTGCCGCAGGTTACCCCGCATGATACTTTCCGCGTGCGGGAGCGCAATGGTCGTTACCTGACCGAGCTTGAACGCGATGGCGTGTGGAAGCCGGTGCATGAGGTCGATATCGTGCCGGTCGAGGATATCGATTACGAGGTGATGAATTTCTATGCCAGCACCCATGCCGAAAGCGGTTTTGCCAAGGTTCTGATGGTGGCGCGCAGTGCGCCGCATGCAAGGTTCACGTTGCTGAACAATCGCCTGACCATCCGGTTGCGGACGGGCGAGGAAGAGGTGCATCACCTGTCCGTTGGCGATGTCGAGCAGACATTGACCGATATTTTCGGCATCAGCGTTGATCCGTCGTGGCGGCGTTATCTTGAAGATGTGATCGCCAGTGCCGAGGCCGTGCGCAAGCAGGGGTGACGCACCGAAATGAACAAACGGGCCGTGGCAAAGTGCTGCGGCCCTTTTTGTCTGCGGGGTCAGTAATTGACCGTCAATCCATGCCGGTTCATCAGGCTTTCAAACGTGCCGTTCTGCTTGACGATGGCAAGGGCCGCGTTGAAGCGTTCGAGCAGTTCATCACCGTTCGGATAGTCTTTTGACGTCATCAGAAAAAGGCCGGCGCCCGGAAGCAGCGGTTTTTCGATTGTATAGAATTTTTCGGCTTCTTCTGGCGGGAACAGGTTTCGGATCACGTGCCAGCCCACCGAGCGCGCGGTGGAAAACAGATCAATTCGGCCCATGTGCAGCATCCGGAAATTCTGTTCTTCGGACAGGGCATATTCGACATTTAGCCCGGCATCATTAAACCATGGCTGATAGTAATATCCCTGTATGCCACCAAGGCGGTACGGTTTGAGATCGGTCAGCTCATCATAGTGGATGGCCGGTCTGGCACCCTGTGCGTTATAGGCGAAAAACGGGGAATCTTCGATATAGAGCGCGTCGGAGAAATTGAATTTCCGTTCGCGTTCTTCGGACCGGCGATAGGGCAATGTGCCCCATGCCTCGAGATTTTCAACATCCTGTTCGCCGCGCTTCCACGGTTTGAATTCAAATTCGAAACGGACATCCATTTCATCGCCGATGGCCTTGAACAGATCAGGAAGGAAGCTTTCCCGTGCCGTGGCGTGGATATAGGGCGGGTAATCGTTGGTGACGATCACCAGCGTTTCATGGGCACCTGCCTGTGGCAGTTCATGCGCCTTTGCGTGTGTCTGTGTCTGGATCTGGGCGAGCAGCACAAAAACCGCTGTCAGCCAGACCTTGCGAAAGAATGTCATCCGTGTCCTTTTCCCGGCAATACCGGGTGATTGCCTGCGGTGTTCTATCGTGACCGCAATTCAACCGTGTGTTCCATTGTATATGGGTCGACCAGAAGGACTTTGCAGGGGCAAGAGCACAAAACACAAAGGCCGCAGAGGGAGAGCTGCGGCCTTTATGCAGATGCGCCGTGGTGTGAAGGGTGCAAACGGCGCGGGAGACGACGGCGTGCCTTGCCCTAGGCGGTGCGCGCCATATGAGGTTCGCTTTCCGGGGGCAGGCGCAATTCGGTTTGGGTATCAAAAACGTGAACTTTTTCCATGTCGAACGCGATATGGATGAAGCTGTCGACGGCGAAATCCGGGCGGTCGAGGGTAAAGATTTTGACCGGGTTGCCCGCGAGTGACACATGAACAAGGGTTGAAAGTCCCATCGGTTCGATCAGTTCGACCCGGGCGGGAATGCCGCCGTTACCATCAGGAACAAGGGCGATATGTTCGGGGCGCGCGCCAAGGGTCACGGTCTGATTGGCCGTTGCTCCGCGTGCGGGCAGGACGGGTACAAAAGACCCGTCGGTCAGGCGGATGCCGGTCGTGTCGTTTTGCGCAATTTCATAGGCCCCTTTGAGGAAGTTCATCGCCGGTGATCCGATGAAACTTGCGACAAAGATGTTGGCGGGGCGGTCATAGATTTCGACCGGGCTTCCGACCTGCTGAATGATGCCGTCATGCATGGCAACGATCCGGTCGGCCATGGTCATGGCTTCGATCTGGTCATGGGTGACATAGACCGAGGTCGCGCCAAGGCGGCGGTGCAGTTTGCGGATTTCGGTGCGCATCTGTTCGCGAAGCCGGGCATCAAGGTTGGATAGCGGTTCGTCAAACAGGAAGGCCTGCGGTTTGCGGACGATGGCGCGCCCCATGGCAACGCGTTGGCGCTGCCCACCCGAAAGGGCCTTTGGCCGCCGTTCGAGAAGGGCGGTCAGGCCAAGGATTTCGGCGACATTGGTGATCGCATCGGCGATTTTTTCCTTGGCGGTTTTGCGCAGTGTGAGCGCGTAGCTCATATTTTCGGCGACCGACATATGGGGATAAAGCGCATAGGATTGAAAGACCATGGCGATGTCGCGGTCCTTGGGCTGCAATTCATTGACGACCGTGCCGCCGATGGAAATCGCGCCCGATGTGATGTCCTCCAGCCCGGCAATCATGCGAAGCAGGGTCGATTTGCCACAGCCCGACGGGCCGACCAGAACGATGAATTCACCATCCTGGATATCAAGGTCGATCCCGTGCAGGACATCGACCGCGCCATAGCTTTTGACGGCATTTGAAATTTCAATGGAAGCCATTTGGGTCCTCTTATCCTTTCACAGCGCCAGCCGTGAGCCCCTGCACCAGATAACGCTGGATCAGCAGGAAGAACGCGCAGGCCGGGATCAGGGCCAGCACACCGGCGGCCATCATCTGACCGAAATCGACACTGAATTTTGAAACGAATGACAGCAGACCGACCGGGAAGGTCGATGCACTTTCGCTGCTGACCAGCATCAGGGCGAACAAAAGCTCGCTCCAGGCGGCGGTGAAAACAAAGCCGAGCGTTGCCGCCACACCGGGTAGGGTAAGCGGCAGAATGATGCGTCGGAAGGCCTGAAAGCGGGTATTGCCATCGATCATCGCGGCTTCTTCGAGATCCTTGGGAATGCCGTCAAAGAAGGACTGCATCAGGAAGGTCGCGAACGGCACATTGAACGCCGTATAGACGATGATCAGTCCCGTCAGGCTGTCGGTCAGGCCAAGCGGGGCCAGAATTTTAAAGATCGGCGCAATCAGCATGACCAGCGGGAACATCTGGGTGATCAGCATCAGGGCGACGATGATCATCTTGCCGCGAAAGGCAAAGCGCGAGAAGGAATAGCCGGTCACGGCGGCGACCATGGTGGTCACAATCGCGGTGGTGCCCGCAACGATCACGGAATTCAGGAAATAATGCGGAAAGTTGCTTTGGGTCAGGACGAAGAAATAGTTTTCCCACGTGGTCCGTGACGGCCACATCCGCACGCCTTCGGTATACAGGATGTCGTTGGGCGTGACCGATACCTTGAGCAGCCAGTAAAGCGGGAACAGGGCAAAGACGACAAAGGCCCCGATCATCAGATAATGGCTGCCCCAATAGACCAGTTTGCGGGCGGGTGAATTTCCGGAAACGTTCATGTTCTTTGATCCCTTGCCCTAGCTGTCGGCATGCGTCATGGCGCGGCGCAGTGCAATCACACCCAGCGCATAGGCCAGCAGCAGAACCAGAAGGACGGCTGCAATCGCCGAGGCATAGCCGAAATCAAGGCGGCGGAAGGCCTGGGTGAAGATGTAGGATGCGACGATCTGGGTTGAGTCCGCCGGGCCGCCATTGGTCATGACGACGATCAGATCGGCGAAATTGGCAATCCAGATGGTGCGCAGCATCAGCGTGATCGCAATGGTCGGGGCCAAAAACGGCAGGGTGATGCTGATGAATTGCTGACGGGTGGTCGCGCCATCGATGGCGGCGGCCTCATAGAGTTCCTTGGGGATGGATTGCAGGGCAGCCAGCAGGGTGATGGCAAAGAACGGAATGCCAAACCAGATATTGGCAACAATCGGCCCCCACATCGCAAGGTCCGGATCGGACAGGATGTTAAACGGGGTTTCCATCAGGCCAAGGGCGGTAAACCAGTGCGGCAGCGGTCCGACGACGGGATTGAACATCCATGCCCAGTTCAGGCCCGACAAAAAGGTCGGCACAGCCCACGGGAGAAATACCAGCGCCTGAACCAGCCGGCGTCCAAGGAAATCCCGGTTAAGCAACAGGGCAAGGATCAGGCCAAGCGTGAACTGGAATAACAGGGAGCCGAAAGTCCACCACGCGGTATTGACCAATGCGCCAAGAAAGGCGTCGTCGGTGATCAGGGTCTGGAAATGGGCCGTGCCGACAAAGCCGCCACTGAACGGATTGAGGATACGGATATCGCGAAAGGCATAGCTTAGCCCCAGAACGAGGGGCATCAGCATCACCGCGATGATCAGGATCAGGGCGGGGGAAACATAAAGATAGGGTTCAAGAATGCCGGACAGTCTTCTGGAGATTACCCCCCGCCTTTCGACGGGGAGTTTTCCGGCCTGCATTGCAGTGGTCACTGATTTGCCGCCATCCATTTTTTCTGTGCCGGGGTCAGGTATTCGGCCCACTGTTTTGCCAGTTCTTCGGGCGAAATCCGGCCGAGCATGGCTTCCTGACTGGTGCGGATCACAAGGCTGTCCTTGAAGAAGGCGAATTCTTCAAGATGGGTCGGCATGACGGTTGGGTGAACGTCGGGATCGGACAGTTCGTTGAACCAGCCTTCGAATTGCGGGCTGGCAAAGAACGGATCGCTTTCGGCACCATTATGGATCGGAAGCGCCCCGATGCGCTTGTTCCAGGCAAGGTTGCTGTCCTTGGATTCAAGATGGGCGATGAGGTTCCATGCCTCGTCCTTGTGTTCGCTGTTGGCAAACATTGACCAGCCGGCATAGCCGATGGTCGGGAAGGCCTTGCCCGACGGGCCTTTTGGCATGGTGGTGACGCCGAAATCCTCTTCTTTCATGCGGCTTGAAATCGCGATCAGGGCGTCCGGATCCTGATCAAGCATCGCACAGGTGCCGGAATAGAACCCGGCGACGATTTCGTTAAAGCCCCAGTTCAGGCTGTCTTTGGGGGCCAGTCCGTCCTTGTAGATATCGATCAGATATTCAAGACCGTCGGTCCAGCCCTCAGAGGCAAAGGTGCTTTGGCCGTCTTCGGTAAAGAATTCGTTCGATCCGGCGGCGGTCGCGCCAAACATCACCCAGCCATTCAGCCCGCCGGGGCCGCCGCGCATGCAATAACCATATTTGCCGGGAAGGGCGGATACCTTTTCGGCGGCTGCGCGGAAGTCATCGAGCGTTACCGGGACTTCGGTTACACCGGCTTCTTCGAACAGCTTTTTGTTATAGAACATCGCGCGCAGATAGAAGCCATAAGGCAGCATATAGGCGGTGTTGTTGGCCGAACGGGCAAATTCAAGCGCGCGGTCATTAAGCGTTTTCGCCCCGTCCCATTCCTTGATGTAAGGTTCGAGGCTTTCGAGCGCGCCGTTATTGGCATAAAGGGTCAGCCACGTATCGGGCATTTCAACGATGTCAGGGGTTTGGCCCGCCGATACCATGGTGGCGAATTTTTCAAACGCCTGCCCCCATGGAAGCGATGTGATTTCGACGGTCACACCGGGATTGGCCGCCTCGTATTCCGCGACCAGGCTTTTGAGCGTTTCGGTGCGTTCCGGGCTTGTGATGACTTCGACAAGCTTCAGCGTGGTATCGGCATGGGCCTGACTTGTCAGAACGAGAGAGGTCACACCTGCCAGTAATGTTGTTTTCCAGTTCATTGTGAAGTTCCCTGTTTTAAAGAGTATTCTTACTTCAGGCTTGCCCCGATTGCCTGTGTCAGGTCGGCCCGGAGGTCTTCCGGGCTTTCGAGGCCGATATGCAGGCGGACCAGATTTTCCGGCACGCCAAAGCGCAGTGCGGAATTGGGCCCGCCGACTTGTGCGCGCGTCACCAGCGCAGGCACAATCAGGCTTTCGTGCCCGCCCCATGACACGCCGATCTTGAAGATGCGCAGCGCATCGACAAATTTCGGGATATCGACATTCGGGGAGAACTCGAACGAGAACAGACCGGATGATCCGGTCAGGCCGGGGGGCGTTTGCCCGCCCAGACGCGGATGGTGAACCGCGATGACTTCGGGGTGGTCGGCAAGGAAACCGGCAATGGCCAGACCCGATCTTTCATGTTCATGCATGCGGGCCGACAAGGTGCGAAGCCCGCGCAGCAAAAGCCAGCCGTCAAAGGCCGAAAGTTTGGCCCCCAGATAGGGCAGGATGGTGGACCGGACATTGCCGATGAATTCGGCCGATCCGGCAATCACGCCTGCGACCACGTCGCTATGCCCGCCAAGATATTTGGATGCGGAGTGAACCACGACATCGCAGCCCAATGTTGCGGGCTGGCAGAAAATCGGCGATGCCCAGCTGTTATCAATGATCGATACCGCCCCGGCGGCGCGTGCGATATCGCAAAGGGTTTTGATATCGTGGGTGTGGAAGGTCCAGCTTGTCGGGCTTTCAAGATAGAGGATCCTGGCACCGGGAATGGCGACGCGCACCGCACCGATATCGCGGCCATCGACATAGTCGACCGTGACATTCATATCGCGCAGGAACATCTCGAAAAACCGGAAGGCATCGGGATAAAGATGTTCGACAGCAACGATCCGGTCCCCGGGGCGGACCACGGACAGGACGGCGGACGAGATTGCGGCCATGCCGCTTGCCGTGCCCAATGCGTCCTCGGTTTTTTCAAGGGCGGCGATTTTTTCCTCGAACGCGCGGACGGTCGGGTTGAGGCCGCGTGAATAGACCGGGCGGGTTTTGCGCCCGGCATAGGTTTCGACCATTTCGGCGAAGTTTTCGAACACGAAAAGCGAGTTCTGGAAAATCGGCGGCACGACCGCATTGGCGAAATGAGTTTCGTCATAGGCCAGCCGGGTCGCGGGGGACAGGGCGTCGTCCAGTGTTCTGCTGTTTGCCGGTTTATCGGAATTATTGTTGTTCATTGGACATTCTCACGATGTCGTTTTCGACAATTTCAAGGATGGCAAGCGTGTGCTGACGGGCGGCTTCGGGGTCGCGCGCGACAATCGCGTCAAACAGCATGCGGTGAAATTCAAAGGATTCCTTGGCGAAGTCCGGGCGATTGAACGGCTGGGCAAAGAAGCTTTCAAACGCTTCGCGCATCTGGCCGAGTAACTGCTCAAACAAAGGATTGCCTGACGCCTTGTAGATCGAGAGGTGATATACAAGGTCGGCCTGGCCGGCGGTGCCAAATTCCAGATGTTCGGCTTCCATTGCATCAAGGGCGGCCCGCATTGCTTCGATATCCGCATCGCTTGCGCGTTTGGCGGCCAGCATGCTGGCTTCGACTTCAAGGCCGCGGCGGACTTCAAGGGTTTGCAGCAATCCATCACGCTGGGTGGCGATGGAAAGCGGCATGAACAGGGTTTGTTCACTGACCGGGCGTTTCAGGTAGGTGCCCGATCCGCGTTTGATTTCGACGATGCCAAGCGCCTGCATATGGCCAATTGCTTCGCGGATGCTGGATCGGCCGACCTGAAGGCCCGCCATCAGTTCGCGTTCGGGCGGCAATTGATCGCCGGGTTTGAGGTCCGACTGCACGATGAATTGCGTCAGGGATTCAAGGATCGCATCGCGACGCCCCGATGTCTGTATGGGTCGGATAGTGGCACCTGCCGATTGCGACACTTCACACCTTTATCTGATTTTCACATCGCCCCGGCGACCGGATATGTGGTCAGCCATCAGACGTCAGACCAATTTTGGAATTGAATCGGTTCAAGTCAAGCGGAAATGAAAAGGGTGACGATGTTTTGCACGCGCGAATGGCGGCAGTATGCCGGTTTTCGGGCCTTTGGCGGCGATGGGAATGGTGGGGTGGGTGCGCTGCAAATCCGGATGATCCGGGGGCGTTTGACCGGGAAATTCCGTTGATCGGCGTGCGCGCGGCAGGGAGTCGGTGTGAAGGGCCGCGGGATTGGGAGGTGAGAATAGGGGCGATGGTGCTGATTAAGCGCGGGAAGGCGGGCGGAAGGGTAACGAGCAGCTTGGCATAAAAAACGCGCCGCATGGGGGATGCGGCGCGTGAAGTTGGGCAGATCTTGAGGGAGGCAGGTGTTAAAGATCAGTTGGTGTTGGCGGCCTTCAAGATCAGGTCGGCAACTTCTTTGGGGTGGGAAACCATGACGACGTGGGATGCGCCATCAATCACAACGGTTTCCTGAGAATTCGCACGTTCCGCCATGAATTCCATTGCGGCGGGCGGGATGTTTTTATCGGCCGTGCCGTAGATGTGGAAGGACGGCAGGTCTTTCCATGCGGCATCGCCAGACGGTTCGTTCAGGGCAAAGTCGGTGACTGGGCGTTGGGCAATCGCCATCAGGCGGGCCTTGTCAGCCGGAACGTCGGCGGCAAATTGCGCGTGGAATTTCGCCGGATCGATATAGAGATCATTCACACCGTTGCCGAGCGGAACCGGGGCTGCCAGGGCTTCACCCAGCGTGCCGCCGGGGAATTTTCCGGCCAGTTCGGCAATGGTTTCACCCTTTTTCGGGGCGAAAGAGGCGACATAGACCAGCGCCTTGACATTGGCCGCATCGGTTGCCGCGTTGCTGATGACCGGCCCACCGTAGGAATGGCCGACCAGAACCACGTCACCCGGAATGCTGTCGATCAGGGAGCGGGTATAGGCGGCATCGCCGGATACACTGCGCAGCGGGTTGGCAACGCTGATGACGCGATATCCTTCGTCCTGCAGGATCGGCGCGACCCCGTCCCAGCTGTCAGAGGCGGCAAAGGCACCATGGACCAGAAGGATGGTTGGTTTGGTGTTGGCGGCATTCGCGGCCGCCGTGTCAGCCGCAAAGGCCGGAGATTGCGCGGCCATCAGACCGAAGGCGAAAGCGGTCGCTTTCAGCAGGTTTTTCACATTCAGCATTTTCATCTTCCTTTTCCCGGTTTCGCCGATGACCGGCCAAACGTTGTTTCGATGAAATGCTTGTAGCTGTGAATTTATGATCGCGCAATATTAAATCGTGTGCGATTTAATCACGTGAGATCACATGGGCGTGAGGTCGGTATTGTGGCGGGGGTGCTGATGGAGGTAAGGGCGGCAGGACACATTATCCGTTACTCCCGCGAGGGTGAGAGATTACGGTGCTGCGAGTTCGGTGGGCGGTTTTGAGGATGTGGCACGAAGGACTGGATTCCCGCGTTCGCGGGAATGACGGTTTGGGGGAAGGGCGTGCCAGTTGTTCGTCCCTGCTGCGCGAAGGAGGGCATGGGACTGCGGATTGGGGCTGGTCTTATGGCATACCTGCCGTCACTCCCGCGAAGGCGGGAGTCCATCTTGCGGCGGGTTTGGTGTGAATACTTCGGGTGCGGTGGGGCTCAGAACTTCATCCTGAACCCGGCACCGAAGGCATGTTCGTGGCTGTTTTCTGAAACCGAGGGCTGGTAATCGGCGTAAAGCGTCCAGCCGTCGTCATCGGCAAGGGCAAAGCCGAGATTGCCGACCAGCCGGTCGCGGTCGGTTTCGCTGCCCGAGACGGTGAAGGACGGGGTTCCGGCAAAGGCGAGCGTGGTGCTGTTGGAAACCGGGCCGATATGATGATCCCATCCCAGACGGAATTGCGGGATCAGGGTTTTGCCATCGCCGGTATCGATCATGCCAGCGAAGCGCACGCCAAGGCTTGCGGTGCCAGAAAGGTCGTCATCGGCCGCGCGCGAGATATTGGCCGATCCGGCGCCGGTTTCGGAAAAGCTGCCATAACGGTTCCAGATCACGCCAAGCCCGCCATAGGGTTCGGCCCGCCAGTTCGGCGCAAGGGCGAAACCGCGCGCGATTTCCAGATCGGCATTCACAGCATTGTCGGTGTAATCGGCGGTGGCGGTGCGATCAATGCTGCCGAAATCAAGGTTGCGGCTGCTGTCGATGCCAATGCGGGTCCATCCAGCCTGCCCGGACAGGCGCCAGTCATCGCCGAGATCATGGGTGCCATAGACCCCGGCCATAAGATTGGCGGAATCAAGGGTGGCGTCCCGGCCACTTTGGCGGCTGTTGCCATCGGCATAGCCGAAATAGATGCCAATCGTGGTGGTTTCCGACAGGCGGGTGTCATAGCCGCCGATCATGCCCACCCATTTGTAATTGGTGGTATCGATATTTTCATCGCCATCAACCGTGCCTTTGCCGCCAATCGCCTGAAGCCAGATGGCAGAGCCGGTTTGAGAAATGCCGTCATTGCCAAGCGCCAGAAGGGGCGTGTCCGCATCGGTCGCGACGTTATCGGACGCGGCCGGGCCGGCAGAGGCAAATCCCGCCAGTGCGGCGGGTGA
>NZ_JPWA01000039.1 GCF_003326475.1 Thalassospira xianhensis MCCC 1A02616
CGGCAGATGCGCGTTCACTTATGCCGATCCTGGAACGCAAGGCGGGCCGTATTCTGGTCAACGGTTTCCCGACCGGGGTCGAGGTTTCCGACACCATGGTGCATGGCGGGCCATACCCGGCATCGACCAATTTCGGGGCGACGTCGGTTGGCACCATGTCGATCCGTCGCTTCCTGCGTCCGGTTTGCTATCAGAACATCCCCACAGATGTCCTGCCGGCTGATTTGGCCTGATCGTATCTCATCTTAGCTAGAGTTGCTCACTATTTGGTTGCGTGACTAGCAAAAGGATGTTGGCAGGTGGTGTGAGGAAAAATGCGTTTAGAGGTTTGTTCGAGTAAGAGAGCGTAGTTAATTGCATGCCCCTGCAACCACCTTTGTCAGAACTCTATGTTTTGCTAGATATGAGACAGATTTAGATCAAAACACCCCGTTCTGCTTTTGCTGAACGGGGTGTTTGAATTTAAAGACAATTTGCCAGACAACTTTTGATCAGTTCAATTGGACCAATGTGGCGTTATCGGAACCATCATGATCCAATAGATTATTCGCATTGGTCAACGCTCAGTTCATACCATTTCATGAAATCTCCACTGGACTGATCAAGCCAGTCCAGTGAATAAAAATTCACAAAGCTTAAGAATCCCCACTATCAGATCAAATGTCGATTGGCCTTGGTGTCTGCATCATTGTATGACGGAAATCATCACCGCACCTTAATTGATAACCGTCTGGCGCTGTGTGCCGAGCCCTTCGACCGAGAGTTCGACGACATCGCCAGCATTCAGGAAGCGCTGCGGCGTCAGGCCCATACCGACACCTTCTGGTGTGCCTGTTGCGATAATATCGCCTGGCATCAGACGCATGAAACCGGACATATAGGATATGATTTCGGCCACAGGGAAAATCATGTCGGCGGTAGAGCTGTTTTGGACAGTCTCGCCGTTAACAGAAAGCTTCAAGGTCAGGTTTTGAGGGGCGCCTGCCTCGTCGGGTGTTACCAGCCACGGACCAATCGGGCCGAAATTTGGTGCTGATTTTCCTTTTATCCATTGTCCGCCGCGCTCGATTTGATAGGCGCGTTCGCTGACATCGTTGATCGTGCAAAAACCGGCGACATAATCAAGCGCCTCGTCCTTGGTCACATAGCTGCATGGGCGGCCGATGATGATGCCGAGTTCAACTTCCCAGTCTGTTTTAACCGAGCCGCGTGGCAAGATAATGGGATCGTTTGGTCCGCAGATGCACGATGTAGATTTTGAAAACAGTACCGGTTCTTTGGGTTCGGGGTTGTTGGTTTCGCGGGCATGACGTGCATAGTTCAACCCCACCGCATAAAAGTTGCGCGCGGCACCAACGCACGGACCGATCCGTGTGCCGGGATCAACAATCGGCAAATCAGACAGGTCGCGAGCAGCCAGGGCCGCCAGTTGTTCGCAATTCACGGTTTCCGGCGTAAAATCGGTAATCAAACGACTAAGGTCACGGATGTTTCCTTCCTGATCAAGGTATCCGGGCTTTTCGCCACCAATCGGTCCGTAGCGGAGAAACTTCATAATCCAATCCTTTTCAAAGAATGTTCTGTCGAATGTGCTGTCAGGTTGAGCGCAAGATCATGTCAGCGGCTTTTTCCGCAATCATCACCACTGGCGTCGCGGTGTTTCCCGATACAATCCGCGGCATGATGGAAGCATCAATCACTCGCAAACCTTCCACACCGCGTACCCGCAATTGCGGGTCAACCACCGCACTGTCATCAACGCCCATGCGGCAGGTTCCGACGGGATGGAAAATGGTTGTGCCGATGTCCCCGGCGGCACGGGCCAGACTGGCATCGTCTGTTTTGTCCACACCGGGCAGATTTTCTGACGGGGCATACTTTTTCAAAGCAGGCATGGTCATTAAGTGCCGTGCCTGACGCAGTGCGCGCACAGCGACATTAACGTCACTGTCTGTGGTTAGATAGCGTGGTGAAATGTCGGGATGCGCGCACGGGCCCGCGTTCGATATGTGGGTGGAGCCCCGACTGTCCGGGCGCAGGTTGCAGACCGATACCGTCACAGCCGGATAGGGATGCAGCGGTTCTCCCAGCTTGTCGGTTGACAGCGGTTGAATGTGATATTCAAGGTCCGGCGTTGCTATCTCGGGACTGCTTTTGGTAAAAATTCCGAACTGACTGGGGGCCATGGACAAGGGGCCGGAGCGGTTCCACAAATAGCTTGCTGCCATGCCGATCTTTCCCGACCAGGAATTGGCGATCTGATTAAGCGTGCGGGCATTCTCAACGCGGAAAACCATCCTTAGCTGAAGATGATCCTGAAGGTTTTCCCCGACATCTTGCAAATCCCGATACACATCGATACCCGCATCTTTAAGGCGTTCGCCCTGACCAATACCCGATGCTTCAAGCAGTAAGGGCGAATGGATTGCACCGGCGGCAAGAAGAATCTCTGCCTTGGTCGAGGCATGAAGAACTACGCCGCCATGCAAGATTTTCACAGCCTTTGCACGGCCATCCTCGAACGTGATTTTTTGAACATGGGCATGGGTTAACAGGCGCACATTGGGGCGTTTGAGAGCCGGTTCAAGAAAAGCCCGTGCGGCACTCCAGCGGCGACCGCCATTCTGGTTGACCTCGAAATAGCCGGCACCTTCGTTATTTCCACCGTTAAAGTCATCAGTGGGGGGGATTCCCATTTCCTGGGCTGCGCGTTGGAAATCATCGAGCAAATCCCATTTAAGACGCTGGCGCGCGACTTTCCATTCGCCGCCTTGCCCGTGGATCTGACCATCACCACCGGGGCGATCCTGAGAACGGATGAAATAGGGAAGCACGTCATCCCAGCCCCAGCCGCTATTACCCATCTGCGCCCAGCCGTCATAGTCTGCAGCCTGACCGCGCATGTAAATCATGCCGTTGATCGAGCTGCATCCCCCCAGAACCTTGCCGCGCGGATAGGCCAGTTGGCGACCGTTCAAGCCTGCTTCGCTGGTGGTTTTCATCATCCAGTCGGTGCGCGGATTGCCCATGCAGTATAGATAGCCAACCGGAATATGGATCCATGGATAGGTGTCTTTGCCGCCCGCCTCGATGAGAAGAACACGGTTGGCGGGATTATCGCTGAGTCGGTTTGCAAGCACACATCCGGCCGTCCCGGCGCCAATGATGATATAGTCGTACTCGCCGTCTAAATTGCGTGTCATGTCGGTACCTGGAAATATTGTGCTAGTAAATTGCGATTGCCGGGAAGAGGACCAGCAGACCAACGGCCAGAACCTGCAGGCAAATGAATGGCACAAGTGATCTGAATATCTCGCCAAGGGTGATGTCGGGCGGGGTCACGCTTTTTAGGTAAAACGCGGCGGGCCCGAAAGGCGGCGTCAGGAAAGAGACCTGCATATTCATGGCAAACAGCACACCAAACCAGACCGGGTCGTAACCAAGATGAAGAATGATCGGCACGAAAATGGGCATCGTCAAAAGTGCGATACCAACCCAGTCCAGAAACATTCCGAGAATGAACAGAATCAGCATCATGAACAGGATAATCACCATCGGCTCCTCCGAAATGCCGGTGATCATCTGTGATATGAAGCGGATGCCGCCCATCAGGTTATAAACACCGACCAGTGCGCTTGCGCCGATGCCGATCCACATGATCATACCGACTGTTGCCAATGTATGCAGGGCCGCATCAAGCAACATGCCAAAGGAGAATTCCCGGCGCAAAATCGTAGACAGGATGACACCAGCAACGCCGATGGCAGAAGCCTCTGTGACCGAAGCGATGCCGCCATAAATTGATCCTAGTACGGAAAACACGACCAAAAACGGCAGAACAAGACCACGAAGCAGCGGCAAGTTATCGCGGAGTGAGACACGTTCGACAGGTGTCGGCGGGGCGGCGTTCGGATCAAGATAGGAGCGCAGCAGAATGTAGGCGATATAGAGCCCGGCCAGCATGAAGCCCGGCAGGAAAGCCGCGGTAAAAAGATCCCCGACCGAGACATTCGCGGTCAAACCGTAAATGATCAAGACGATCGAAGGAGGCACCATTGTGCCAAGTGATCCGCCAGCGCACACAACACCGATGGCCAAGCGCCGGTTATAGCCAAGGCGCAGCATCTGAGGCAGGGCGACAAGACCAAGCAACACGATTTCACCACCGATAATACCGCTCATTGCGGCAAGGATGACGGCGACGAAAATCGTTTGTACGGCGACCCCGCCGCGCAGGCGGCCACCCATAAGCTTCATTGCATCAAACAGGTCGCGGGCAATACCAGACCGGTCAAGTATGGCTGCCATCATTACGAACATCGGTACCGAGACAAACACAAAGGATGACACGAAACTGTATACGCGACTGGTGATCAAAGGCACCGAGCTTGGCCCAAACCAGCCCACCGCAAAGACAAGGGCAACAAGCAGGGTCACCATTGCAAGCGGAGCGCCGGTCAAAAGCAGCGCAACCAGAAGGGCGAACATCAGCAATGTTCCCCAGCCGATCCCCAGCGCCTTGAGGTTCAATCCAAGATCAAGAAGGTCAAACATCGTCATGCCCTTGCGGCGCTTTGCTGCCACGTGCGTAATTGAAAGTGAGGATGAGGAACTGGACACTCATGACAACGAGCACGCAGAACATGAATATTTTCAAGACTGCGGGCGCGGGTGAGTTCCAGGCACTGCCGGTGGTTTCGAGAAAGAAACTGCCATCGGGGCGAAACATTGCCTTTTTCACCATCAGCCACGAGGCCCATGCGAAAAACAGACTGACACCGAGGCAAGCAATTGAAATGACCACATCAAGCGCGCAGCGTGAAGATGATCTGACGACATCATAGATCAGGACAACGCGGATATGGGTGTTGCGTGCAACACAGTACAGGCCACCAAAGATAAAGGTGACGGCACTTAAAAATATCGATGTCTCGTGCGCCCACACGGTCGGACGGTTGAAAACGTAGCGCAGGAAAACCTCCATCACGAGGATTGCCATGGCTGCGATGATACAAATCGCAAAGGGACGTGCGGCAAGGGTGATGGCGCGTCCAAGCCAACCGGCTTGTGGCAGATATTCCAATTGGGGTGTGACGGATTGGGGGGTATCGGGCACGGCAGGGGTATGATCGGGGGGCACTGACATGGCGGACCAATCGTTTCAAGCGGAGTGATGATCGGGAAAGATCCGGGCGCATTAACTGCGCCCGGAGGCATCCAGTCAGTTCAACAGACCTTGGGATTTCAGATATTCGGTCAGCAAGTCATAGACCTTTTGTGCATTTTCAGAGCTTGCTGCGACTTTTGACCACTGGCCCATGGCGATGGCGCGGAATTTTGCGCGTTCTTCTGCTGGCCAGTTGTGCACGGTGATCGAAGGATCTGCTTTCGCTTCTGCCACTGCTTTCAGGTCATTGATTGAAAGTCTGGCAACTGCATCCTGGGCAAAGTCGCGTACAGAAACAGTCATGATTTCCTGCAGGTCTTCGGGCATCGAGTTCCATTTATCAAGGTTCATGGCAACCTCGACCAGAGGCATGGAATGGAAGCCCGGATAGACAGGATGAACCGCGACCTTATGAAGGCCCTGCTGGTGGTTGGTCGAAAATACCGTGGAATCCGCAGCATCAATCACGCCTTTATCGAGCGATGTGTAAACTTCAGAATAAGGCAGGTTTACCGGTACTGCGCCCGCCGCAGCAAAGACTTCCTGAATGAGGCCTTCCGGCGCGCGGACTTTCAGACCTTTAAGATCGGCAACGCCGTCAAGCGGGCGATCAGAAACAAAGCCTTCAAGGCCGGTTGTTGTCGCGCCGACAAAACGCAGGCCATAGGGCCCTTCAAGCTCGTTCATCAATTCGTACCCGCCACCGTAATTGATGAAGCGGAACATTTCATCGGGTGATGCCCATGCACCAATCGGGTTGGCGATCAGACCGAATGCCGGGTCCTTGCCGGAAAAATAGCTTACATCGGTAATGTGACCATCCAGAATACCGGAACCGACAGCTTCCTGAGTTTCGTTGTATTCCACGACCGAACCAACTGGCAGAAGTTCGATGGCAATGCGCCCGCCCGACATTTTATGAACGCGTTCGGTCCATTCTTTTTGAATGGCGAAGTTGGGGTTTCCGGCCGGATCAACCGACTGGAACGTAAGATCAAATTCCTGTGCAGTGGCGGTTGTGCCACTCAGCATCAAGACAGCAACAGCGACTTTTAGATATGTGCGTTTCATTATGTTTTCCTCCCTATTTGCAGCATGTTTTGGTGATCCCATGCCTTTGGACCATGTCGTAAGCCAGATACAGGCCTGCCTCGACGTCAGGCAGCGCCACTTAAACGTCTTTGCGCCGGTGCGTTAACAAGATTACGCAGCGATCCGTCGCACAGATATTGCATCGCGGTTTCGACCGAAAGGCGGCGGGCATCGGCCACGCTTTCCGGGCTCGACCATGCAGCATGAGGGGTTAAAAACAGACGTTCACCGACAATCGGATCCTTGCCATTGGCGTAGGCCAAGGCAATGGCGTCTTCGGGTGCAGGCGGTTCTGCGGGCAGGACGTCAATCCCAGCACCGGCAATCGTGCCGTTACGCAAGGCATCGAGCAAAGCATCAATGTCGATAATCGCGCCGCGTGCGGTGTTAATCAGAAGCGCATGGGGCTGCATCATCGCCAGTCGTTCTGCGTTGATCATTTTGTGACTTTCGGTCGTGAGCGGACAATGCAAACTGACCACATCACTTTGGGAAAGAAGTTCTTCAAGCCGGTCACAGCGGTCGACACCGACGGCAATTTCCGTGCCTCGGGACACGAGCGGATCGTAGGCCAGAACACGCATGCCAAATGCCTTTGCTCGCAAGGCGGCGGCAATGCCAATGCGGCCTAGCCCGACAACCCCGAATGTTTTCCCGCGAAGGCGGGCTAACAGCGGGGCGCGGGCATGGTCAAAACCGGCGCGTGGGGAGTCCATCAGGTTCCGGTGATAGGAATTGATGCCGCGACGCATGGTCAGCATCAAGGCGATGGCATGGTCGGCGACCTCGCTTGTGCCGTAATCCGGTGTGTTGCAGACAGGAATGCCCGCCTCGGCAGCGGCATCAAGATCAATGTGATCAAACCCCACACCGGCACGGACGATGATGCGGCAACGATCAAGCTTTGCGATCACCGCACGGGTGACCGGCATTTCATGCCACACCACCATCGCATCACACTTGCCTAGCACATCGGCCGGAATGTTTTCAGGCGAACGTTCCCGGTAAATATCCCAGTCGACCTGGTCGCCGGATGTGCGACGCTCGATCTGCGCATCGTCCGGATATTGGGCATCGGGTGTGAGTAGGCGAAAGCGAGACATATGGACCTCTTTGGGGTTCGTCGACATCGGATATCGTTGATTTGTCATTCTAGAATTCTAGAATTTTAATTCCTTGTCAATATTGTTTTTTTGGTGTTTGATGGGCGCACAAAATCATGGGATTGATGGCAAATGGTGCCATCACGGAACTGATCAGAATTTCGAAGGAGACTGCTGTGTCGCTCACTCAAGAAGCTTGTGAACGACTTCGCGATGCGATCGTGTCGGGCAAATTTGAATTTGGCGAACGACTGTCCGAGGAGCAGATTGCCCGTGCGCTTGGCATGAGCAAAGCGCCGGTACGTGCGGCATTCACCGACCTGCGCGATATGGGATTAGTCAGCATTGTACCCCAGGCCGGGACATATGTGTTCACGCCAACACCACAGGAAGTCAAAGAAATGAGCCACTTCCGTGCGATGCTGGAACGCGAGGCGCTTGGCAGTGCGCTGGCGCGCGACCCCGAAGGCCTTGTGCAGGGGCTTTCGGCGGCTATCGTGCAAATGAAGCACGCCATTGATGTTGATGAATTCACGCTTTATAGCCGCGCGGATAGTGCCTATCACCGGGTGATTCTACAACATGCAGGCAATCGTTATCTGGAAAAGGCCTATGACCTGACCGCCACCGCGCTCGAAGCCCTGCGTGCCCATTTGCAATCGGGCGAAGGGGATTTCTGGCAACGGTCCTTTGCCGAGCATACGCAAATGCGCGACATGATGGCAAACCGCCAGTTTGATGATGCCCAGGCGTTGCTGGAAGAACATATTCTGGTGATCAACCGGTCGATATCGCTGCCATCTGCAAACATTAATCAGCGCACCAAAAGCCGCCGTCGCACTGATGAAGAGTATGCAATATTGCTTTCGTAATCACTTTTATCATGTTCTTGGGTGATGAAAGCGATCCACTCCGATGTTTACAGGCATTGGTCGAATACATCTCATCCGGCTGAAAATTTGTTTCTCGTTGCACAAACAGTTTCTCGATCCGTGAAACGGATGGTGAAACACAGGACTTTCCCTTGATTTCGAACAATTCGCACCCGGTTTGTCGTTGATGCCGGGTGGTTGGATGTTTGACAGCATGAAAAATTCAAAGTAAATGCAAACAATTCGCAGTTGCTTTGCTGCGGAATGTGATCTGCTGGGGGCCCATGGTTGCAAGTTGGCGCGACGAGGAATTGCTCGCCCTGTTCGTGACCAGAAGGCGCGAACTGGTCAATTACGCGCGCGCAATCGTCGGCGACCGTGCTGCTGCCGAGGATGTCGTGCAGGATGCCTATTTCCGGCTGGAACGTGCGGGTGCGGTTAAAATGGATGACAGGCTTGATGAGCCGGTTGGCTATATTTTCCGCATCGTTCGCAACCTTGCCATAGATGGCCGTCGCAAGATGGTACGCGAAAGCAATCATGTCGGCATCGATGAAAACAGCATGACCGATGCCGTTCCCGAAGACCGGCCGGACCCCGAAGCTCAGGCCATCGCGCGAAGCGAACTCAGACTGCTTGAGCAGATACTGGCGGAGCTTCCGACCCGGTCGCGCATCGCCCTTGAAATGCACCGGTTTGGCGGCTGCAAATTTTCTGAAATCGCCGCAAGGCTTGATATTTCGGTCGGTACAGCACACACGCTGGTGACCGACGCGATAGAGCATTGCAAGACGCGTTTGGCCAGGGAGAGGTAAGCGTGCGCAAAAAATGCTGAAAAATTGAAAATTCAGCAGACTGCCATCGTTTATTCAGTAAGGAAGCAACGCAATGTGTCAGGACATGAAGAAACCCGCAAACCGGACCGCAAATGCGGCCGATGTCCTGCGAAGCACATGGAGAGATGCGAGGCGATGAGCGATATGACGACGCCAAGGTCGGCAAGCGAGTGGATCGCCTTGCTAAGCGACGATCCCGATAACCGGGATTTGCGAGTGCGCCATGACGCATGGCTCGAAAGCAGTGCGGAAAACCGTGCCGACTGGGACGAGACACTGCGTGTTTGGCAGATGCTTGATATGACTGTGCCGGTCCATGTTGCGGAATGGCAGGACAGGATAGAACAAGTACAACCCATTGTTTCGCGCAAAGATCGTGTCACTGTGATGCCGGGTGCGAATGCCGGTCCTATGGCCTCGGTACGCAGGCGGGGCGGTAGTTCATTCTGGCCGCGGCAGCTTTCGCTTGGTCTGTCGGGATGTGCGCTGGTCGCGTGCCTGCTGGTCTTTGCCTTGCCGGGCTGGATGATTGATCTGAATGCGGACTATCTAAGCCCGACCGGTGAAATGCGCGTGGTCGAGCTGCCGGATGGCAGCATGTTGCATCTGGCCCCAGATAGTGCGGTTGCGCTGGCTTTTGCCGGGGATAAACGACAGATTGAATTGTTGCGAGGTGAAGCGTTTTTCGACGTTGTGCCAATGACGGATCGACCGTTTCGTGTGATTTCCGGTGAAACCGAAACAACGGTTCTCGGGACTGCATTTGATGTCCGCCGTGGTGGATACGGTGTTGATGTCGCTGTCGAACACGGGCGGGTTCGTGTGGAACATAGCCGTGGGAGCCAGTCGGACAATGTATCCGAACTGGGTGCCGGTGACATGGTGCATGTTGACCCGGATGGTTCATTTGTTCGCCAGACAATAGCGCCCGAACTGGTGGCGGCATGGCGTGGCGGGAGACTGATTGCCAAGGATCAGTCGGTTGCCGAGATCATTGAAACTGTTGACCGCTATTTCGATGGCTGGATTTTGATCAGCGATGACGCACTCGCAAGAGAGCCGTTGACCGGGATTTATAACCTTGAAGACCCCAAGGCGGCCCTTGCCGCGATTGCAGATGCGCAAGGTGCTGTACTTCGCGAAATTTCGCCGTGGGTTCTTATGCTGTCACCCGAATAGCGCTTGTCTGAAATCGCCGGGACAACACGGCGAGAAATGATATTGCGAAAAAATCTCAACTTTTTTTGAATATTGCCATCTCTCCCTTCGTTGCTTGGTTAAAGGGTGAACTTAATTCGCATTTGCAAATCACCCATTCTGCAAAAATGTAAAACCAGGCGGAGACTGAACTTGATGACGGGGGTTAATTTGTCGATGGTTTCGGGGAAATGGCGTCGTACCTTTGCGATGTCGACAGCATTATCGGCATTCGCGGTTTCGGGGATCGCATTTTCGGCCGGTGCGATGGAAAATATGGCGCCGATCACGGCGGCCCAAGCCGCAACCGATGAACTGGCACAGGCCAGCCAGCAACACGATTTCGATATTGCCAAACAACCACTTGCCGATGCGCTTGCCCTTTTCGGGCAGCAGGCCGGTCTTCAGATTTCGGCCCATGGTGATCTGGTGCGTGATGTGCAAACCAATGGTGTCGTCGGTCTGATGAATACCGAGGCTGCGTTGCAACGTCTTCTGGCCGGAACCGGGCTTGTGTACCGGATTGCCGATGACGGATCGGTCACGATCACAAGTTCGGCGCAAAGCAGTGACGCATCCGAAACCATGGTCAGCCCGATCCTGATCGAAGCCGCGAGTGTGGCCGATGATCGTCCGGGGGCCGCAGATCGGGCAAACTCGGTCCGTGTTACGCGCGAAGATCTGGATCGCCGGAATCCGCAGGATGTCAAACAGGTTTTTACCGGTGAATCCGGTGTTTCGGTCGGTGGATCGATCCCCTTAAACCAGAAGCTTTATGTGAACGGGATAGAAGAAACCAACCTTGCTGTTTCTATCGATGGTGCACGGCAGAACAACAAGGTATTTCACCATAGTGGAACCAACCTGATTGACCCCAGCCTTCTGAAGGCGGCCCGGGTTGATCCGGGCGTGGCCCCGGCGGATGCCGGGCCGGGCGCGCTTGGTGGTGCGATCGTCTATGAAACCGTCGATGTCGTCGATGTTTTGGAACCGGGCCGTTCACTTGGCGGGTTTGTCAAAGGCAGCTACGACACCGACAGCGAGACCTTCAGCAACGATCTGTCATCCTATGGGCGTGCCGGTGGCTTTGAATTGCTGGGCTATTTCAAATGGGCCAAGGGTGACGATTACAAAGCAGGCAATGGCGAGCAGGTCCCTGGCACCGAAGCTGATATGCGTTCCGGCTTGATCAAGACCGCCTATGAAGCCCAAAGCGGTCACCGTTTCGAATTTTCCGGAGAACAGGTCCGTGACCGGGCGCAGCGTCCATATCGGGCCAACATGACGGATCTTACCAACCGGAACCAACCGGACGAACTTGGTTATGATATGCGTCGTCGCAACTTTGCCTTCAATTACGGGCAGGCCGGAGCAGAAGGATTATGGGACCCAAAGGCAGTTCTGGCCTATAGTGAGACATATCTGTATGCGCCGTTGACTGAAGAAAGCCGTGGCACGACCAGCAGCTTTTCGGGAAAATTTGAAAACGACTTCAATTTGACGGACCGCGATACGGTTACAACTGGTGTCGATTTTTATAATGACGTTGCCGAATACGATGGGCCAGATACGGATGCAGACGAAGAAGCAACCAATTTTGGTGCCTATGCGCAGGCACGCATCCAGCCGCTTGATCCTTTACGTCTGTCGTTCGGTGTGCGTGGCGATACACAGAAATTTACCGGTATTGACGGTACCGAGTTTGAAAATGATGGGCTGAGCGGTAACGTATCTGCGGCGGTTGACGTTACCGATTTCCTGACGGTCAATGCAGGTTATTCCAATGTCTGGGGTGGTATCGCACTGGCCGAAAACTTTATCCTGAATCCGGCTTGGGACTACAGCGATGGTATCAAGCCGGTTCGTTCGGAAAACTACACCACCGGATTTGAAGTTCATCACGAAGGGTTCAGCTTTAATGCCGGTATTTTCCGCAGTGTATTTGACAATGCCCGTGATCCGGGCTGGACACCCGGTCCGTCGGTGGTCGTCGATTTCGAAACACGCGGTTACAATCTTGGCGCAGGTTATAATTGGGGTCCAGGTTTTGTCCGGGTGTCTTATACCGACAGCGAAATCACCGTGAATGGCAATCCGGGTGATTCTGACGGTACCCAATATCTTGGTGCGCCGCTCGGCCGGATCATCGCGCTTGAAGCCGCCCACCGGATAGACACGATCAACCTGACCTTGGGTGGAACGCTTGATGCGGCGTTGAAAAATACCGATACCGCAGATGCTGGTGGATCAGCACAGGAAGCCTATGAGGTCGTCGGGCTTTATGCCGAATATCAACCCGAAGCAGCCGAGTATCTGACGCTTCGCATCGAAGCAAACAACATCTTTGATGAAGAATATGCAGATCGTGCAACCTATGGGCAGGACTTCACCAATGTTGTCCCGCTTTACGAACCGGGCCGGTCTTTCCTGTTGATGGCCAAGGCGCGCTTCTAGGGTTTTAAAAGATTTGAATGTATTGCCTGGGACCGGTTCGCCGGTCCCGGGTTTTTCTGTTAATGGAGGCAAAGTGGCATGCCGTATTGGTTGCGTACACTTTTTCTGATTGGTCTGGGGCTGGTTCCGGGTTTGATGGCAAGCCTTCCTGTGCTGGCTGGGACGATTGAAATAACCGACCTTGCCGGGCGACAGGTGCGCATTGAAACACCGGTCAAACGGTTGGTGATCAGTGAGGGGCGGTACATTCCGCTTCTGGCATTATTGCGGCCAACTAATCCCGTAGGCAGTCTGGTTGGCATGATGACGCCGCTTGGCTGGACACAGCCCGATCTTGAGCAGCAGCTTTTTGCCAGCTTCCCGGATGCAAAAAACATCCCCTTATTTGGCGGGCGCAGCGAGGATAGTGTTTCGGTCGAAAAGATTATCGATCTTGCGCCGCAATTGGCGATTTTCGGGCTGAATGACCACGGCCCGGGGGCAAAAAATGCCGAAATGATTGATCAACTGGCCGCCGCAGGTACGCAAATCATCTTTATCGATTTTCGGGCTGATCCATTGAACAACACCCTGCCTTCTATCGAAATTCTCGGTCGTGTACTGGGGGCAGAGGACCGGGCAGGCGACTATATTGCCTTTTACCAAAGCCGGTTTGAGACCATTCGCCAACGGGTAGCGGATGTTGACGTCCGTCCGACGGTATTTTTGCAGGCCCATCCCGGTCGTTTCGAATGTTGCTGGGGCATGGCAGAGGGCATGCTGGGCCCGTTTATCGGAGAGGCGGGCGGCCTTAACATCGCCGATGCCGTGGCCCCCGGACCAACGGCCCAGCATACGGCTGAGTTTCTGTTGACGGAAAATCCGGATGTCTGGATCGGGACAGCATCGGGTACGGTCAAGGAATATCGAGACGGGGCTTTGCCGGTTGCGCTGGGGGAAGGTATGACGGCCGAAATGGCAGCCGACAGTCTCGCACGCTATCTCGCCGCGCCGGAATTTGCGGCCCTTGATGCCGTTCGAAACGGTCGGGCCCACAGCATCTGGCACAATTTCTATAACTCGCCTTTTAACATCGTGGTGCTCGAAGCCTTTGCAACATGGATCCATCCCGACCGGTTTGCCGATCTTCATCCGGAAAAGACCATGCAATATATCTACGACACCTGGTTACCGTTCGACCTTCATGGTGTTTATAGCGCGACGGTACATCATGGCGCCCGCTGATCTTTCGCTTCATGACCGGTTCGGTGCGATCCATCGTCGCAGGTTGATGATCATATCCGCAATGGTTCTGGCGCTTTTTCTCAGCCTTGGTCTTGATCTGGCGGCGGGGCCGGCAGGGATTGATATCGGCGATATTGTCGGGGGTATTCTTGATCCGCAATCGCTGGCGCTTCGGTATCGGATCATTCTTTGGGAAGTCCGGTTGCCTGATGCACTGATTGCGCTTGCGGTTGGGGCGGCGTTGGGATTGGCTGGGATTGAAACCCAGACCATTCTTGATAATCCGCTTGCCAGCCCCTTTACGCTTGGTGTGTCTTCGGCGGCGGTTCTCGGGGCCAGCCTTGCAATCGTGCTTGTTCCGGTTCTGCCCTTCCTGCCCGAAGCCGCGATCTTGCCGGTGATGGCACTGCTTTTCGCGCTGGGATCGGGGATATTGATCCTGTTGATTGTGCGTTGGAGCGGCGGAGCACGCGAGACCGTTGTTCTGTTCGGGATTGCATTGGTGTTCCTTTGCAATGCCCTGACCGCCGGGTTGCAATATCTGGCCAGTGCCGAAGCGGTTCAGCAGATCGTATTCTGGACCATCGGTAATCTGACCCGTGCCGGATGGCTTGAGGTCGGGCTCGTGACAGCGTGCTTCATGATTATTCTTCCCTTTTCCCTGCGACAGGTCTGGATCATGACCCTTCTGCGCGGCGGGGAAGCTCATGCGCGCAGCATGGGGATTAATGTTGCCCGGCTTCGCATGTGGGTCATTCTGCGCATTTCTGTTCTAGCGGCCTTTGCTGTTTGCTTTGTCGGGGCGATCGGTTTTATCGGGTTGGTCGGGCCGCATATTGCCCGCCTGCTTCTGGGCGAGGATCATCGTTTGCTGGTCCCGGGATCGGCAATTTGCGGGGCATTGATCCTGTCGCTGGCGTCTTTCCTGTCCAAGGCGCTTGTGCCGGGCGTTATTATTCCGGTTGGCATTCTGACTGCTGTTGTTGGCGTGCCGGTCTTTCTGGGGCTTCTTGCCGGACGGAGGAAAACGATATGACGATCTTTTCCGCCACCGGTATTTCTGCATCCTATGGCCGGACCCGGATATTGCATGATGTTGATCTGCCCGAATTGCATGATGACGAGGTGTTGGGGCTTCTTGGCCCGAATGCATCGGGTAAATCGACCCTGATGCGGTGTCTGACTGGTGAGAAGACCCATCATGGCCGGATCGTTCTGGATGGCAGTGACCGGGACGAAATGGATGTCAGTGCGTGGCATCGTCGGGTGGCAACCATGCCGCAAACACCACCCAATCCCAGCGTCCTGATGCCAACCGAACTGATGTGGAGTACGGCGCGCGCCCTTGATCTTGATTTTTCGGATCGTGAACTGGCGGATCGGATCGAGGATATCTTTAACCGGCTTGGGCTGGATGAATTTGCCCTGTCGCCGCTGCATGTTCTGTCGGGTGGCAAGCGGCAACTGGTCGGGCTTGCGCTGGCACTGCTTCGGGACCCGGATGTTTTGCTGCTTGATGAACCAACATCGGCACTTGATCTGCATTGGCGAATGGTGGTGCTCGATCTTGTGCGCGAACGATTGACTGAGCGCGGCGGAGTTGTGATTGCCGCCCTGCATGATCTTGATCTGGCGGCACGTTATTGCGACCGGATTGTGTTGCTCGAAGCCGGCCAAATCGTTGCGTCCGGCACCCCTGGCGAGGTGTTGACCCCCGATAATCTGGCACGGGTCTATCATGTCGAAACATCGGTTTCGCGCGATGAACAAGGTCAGCCTGTGGTGCAGGTGATCCGGCCCATTCGTTCCGGCAAACAGGTTGCCCGATAACGGCAAACATAAAACGGCCCGGCTTTGTAATAGCCGGGCCGTTTTCTTTTTACGTCTCAGGCGCAGTCCGACTTGTTATCGGTTCTGATGCCAAGTGATTGTGCTTCGTGCAGGCGGCGATAGGCGCCACCGGCTGCAATCAGGGCATCGTGGGTGCCTTCCTCGGCAATGCCGTCCTGTGTGATTACGACGATCCGGTCGGCATTGCGGATGGTGGCCAGACGATGCGCAATCACCAGGGTCGTGCGGCCTTTGGCCAGTTCATCAAGCGATTGCTGAATGGCGCGTTCGGTTTCGGTATCGAGGGCTGATGTCGCCTCGTCGAGAATAAGGATTGGCGGGTTTTTTAGGAAAATACGGGCGATTGCGACACGCTGTTTTTGTCCACCCGAAAGTTTGACCCCGCGTTCGCCGATTACGGTATCAAGCCCGTCAGGCATGTCGGCGATCAGTTCCCGCAAACGGGCGCGATGGGCGGCGTCAATGATTTCATCCTCGGTGGCGTCAAGGCGGCCATAGGCAATATTGTCGCGCAATGTGCCAGCAAACAGGAAAACATCCTGCTGGACGATGCCGATCTGACGGCGAAGCGATTTCATTTTGATGTCGCGAATATCGATCCCGTCGATTGTGATTCTGCCCGCTGTCACATCATAAAATCTTGGCACCAGCGAACAAAGTGTTGTTTTGCCCGCCCCGGACGGGCCAACAAAGGCAACCGTTTCACCGGATTTGATCGAAAGATTGATGCCATTGAGTACAATGCGTTCCGGGCTGTATCCAAAGCCGACCTGGTCAAATGCAACATTGCCGGAGAGGTTTTCGATATCACGCGCACCATCGCGGTCGACAATATCGGGTTCGGTTGCCAGCAATGCCTGATAGTTTTTGAAGCCCGCGATGCCCTTGGGATAGGTTTCGACAACAGCGGCGATCTTTTCGAGCGGTTGATAGAACACATTGACCAGCAGCAGGAAGCCGACAAACCCGCCGACCGTCAGTCCGCCGGTTACAACGAAATAGGTCCCCGTCACCAGAATGACGACCTGGACAATCCGCATGCCGAGGTAATTGATCGCAAGGCTGATCGCCATGATGCCATAGGCCTGCAATTTCACATGGCGATAAAGTTCGTTATCCTTGTGAAACAGCGCGCGTTCGTGATCCTCGTTGGCAAAGGCACGCACAACACGAACGCCGCCGACATTTTCCTCGATCCGCGCATTGAAGGCGCCGACACGGCCAAACTGACTTTGCCAGTTGCGCGTCATTTCTCCGCCAAACCGGACGACCAGCCACATCACCAGTGGCGCAATTGTCATTGCAATTAGCGCCAGTTCGGTATGCACGGTAAACATCAGGATGAGCGCCCCGATAAAGGTCATGATCGCGACAAACAGGTCTTCGGGGCCGTGGTGGGCGACCTCGCCGATTTCTTCCAAATCCTTGGTGATACGTGCCACCAGATGGCCGGTTTTCTGGTTGTCGTAAAAGCGGAAGGAAAGCTTTTGCAAATGGTCGAATGCGCGTTTGCGCATTTCGGTTTCGATCGTTATACCCAGAACATGGCCCCAATAGGTGACGACGGCCATCAAGCCGGTATTGGCAAGATAGACCAGAAGCAGCCCGACGGCAGCCATTCCGATCAGCAGCCAGTCCTGTTTGGGCAACAGCACATCGACAAACCCGGCAACCGCAACCGGAAAGCCAAGGGACAAAATACCCGACAGGACAGCCGACCCGAAATCGAGCATGAAGAGCCGTTTATGGGGCAGATAGTAGGAAAAGAATTCTTTGAGCATGGGGCGGATCCGGTGGCAAAGGGTCGATCACAGCGTCAGAGCAGCTACGAACACATGAAATAGCGAAATTGATTACTATTAGCAATTGGTGCGATGCGAATTTCAACTGTTATCGTGCAGGGTTGCCGGATGATCGTGATATCGGGGCAGTTATTTTGATTGGGATGATCAAAGTCCGGGATGGGTAACATTTCAGGTTTGAACAAAGCCGACGGTTGACCCTTCGAGCAATTTCCGGTGCAGGAAGTCGATAAATATCCTGACTTTTGCAGAAAGATTGTGGCGTTCGGGGTAGACAGCATAGATGTCCGCATCAATTTGCGCGTATTGAGGGAGTACAAGTCGCAGCCTGTCAGCTTTGACATGCCGGGCGATATCCCATTCGGAACGCATCATGATGCCATGGCCGGCAAGGACCCAGTTTAGGGCGATTTCGCCGTCATTGCTGCTGAGCGTGCCATGAACCCTGATGGTTTCTGATTCCTGCCCGCGTTGTAGCTTCCACAAATCATAGCTTTCGTTGTATTGGCGCAGGATAATGCAGTTATGGGCTGATAGGTCCGAGAGGCGCTTGGGCGTACCATATCGATCAAGATAGTCGGGGGCCGCACATAAAAATCGTCTGTTGCGGAGCAGTTTGCGCGCTCGTAGCCGGGAATTGGGCATTCCCCCGAACCGGATTGTCAGATCAAGACCTTCTTCGACCATGTTCAGTGGGGTGTCACTCAGCACCAGCTGAACTTCCACTTCGGGATAGAGGTGGGAGAATTCGGATATTACCGGTGCTACATATTCACGCCCGAAGCCAAAAGTTGCATTGATGCGCAAGAGGCCGCTGGGCGTTTCGCGCGCATCCGAAACGCGTTGTTCCAGTTCTTCGATATCGCGCATGATCCTTATTGCACTTTGGAAATAGGCCTCGCCTTCGCTGGTCAGGCTGATCCGGCGTGTCGTCCGGTTCATCAACCGTACACCGAGCCTGTCCTCGAGCTTGGCAAGACGTTTGCTGACTGCCGGTGGGGACAGGTTCAGTTCAAGGGCAGCCGCGGACAGATTTCCTTTGCGCGCCAGCAGGACGAAAAATCCCAGATCGCTATCGGTTGTCATTATTAACCTCCGCGACATAATGAAATGAGAAATCAGAAATTATACTGATTGGATAAAAAATCTACACTTCATATGTCTACCGGGTAATTCATCGAACAACAAAATGGCTTGCGTCCTACCGTAAGCATTGCAACCGCCCGGTTCAGACATCAGAGAAAGTTACCGGAATGCTGACAGGAAGCTTCCTGTTTTGCCTTTCGGGTACCGGTTCAGAGAAAAGCCGGTGATCCAAACCATACGGGAGGAATACCAATGCGTGAGTTTGCTCTTGCGGTTTCTGCGTTTTTTGGGCCATCGGCAAATGATACTCAAGCCGGCAGAATACCATCTCGTAATGCCATTTTGGTATAACCAAAGGCCAGATTGGCATTAGTCACGTTTAATAAAAAATCTACACTTCATGTGTCTAGCGGGCAATTTATCGAACAACAAATCAGCTTGCGTCCTACAGCAAGTATGGCAACGCCCGGTTCAGATATCAGGGAAAATGACCGGAATGCTGACAGGGAACTTCCTGTTTTGCCTTTCGGGCACCGGTTCAGAGAAAAGTCGGTGATCCAAACCATACGGGAGGAATATCAATGCGTAAGTTTGCTATTGCGGCTGCGGTTGCTGCGTCATTCTTTGCCACCCCGGCCTTTGCAGAATATCCGGAAAAAACGATCAACTATATCATTGCGTTCAATGCGGGCGGCGAGTCCGACATTTCCGCGCGTTTTCAGCAACCTTTCTTTGAAAAACTGACCGGTCAGCAGGCCGTAATCCAGTATCTGGCCGGTGCTGGCGGTGCGCAGGCCTGGTCGCAGCTTAACGGTATGGAAGGCGACGGCTACACGATCATGGGCACCAACCTGCCGCACACGATCCTGCAGCCCATGGAAAAGGATGTCGGATACGAAACCGACGACCTGACTCATGTCTATTTCTTCCATTACACGCCGGATGCGATTTTTGTTCCGGCTGACAGCGAGTTCCAGGATCTTCAGCAACTGATCGAGCATGCCAAGGCCAATCCGGGAGTTGTGACATTCTCCGGTTCGGGTTCGAATTCCTCGAATCACATTGCGAAGGAACAGTTCGACGAACTGGCTGGCGTAACCACCACCTATGTTCCGTTCAGCGGTACCGGCCCGGCCGTGACGGCGATCCTGGGAAGCCAGACGACCGCTGGTTTCAACTATGTCACGTCTGGCGTGAACAATAGCGAGGGCATGCGCATGCTTGCTGTTGCTGCGGACGAACGTGTGAAGGCATTCCCGGATGTTCCGACTTTCAAGGAACTCGGTATTGATCTTGTGGGCGGTGCTTATCGCGGTATTGCTGTTCCTGCCTCGACCCCGGAAGATATTCGCCAGAAACTTTCCGATATTATCGGCGAGATCAACGCAGACCCGGCATTCATCAAACAGATGGAAGATGCCGGTTTCGTGCTGACCGATATTTCCTATGAGGACATGCCGGAATTCATGGCCGAGAAGAAGGCCGAATACCGTGCAATTGGCGAAAAGCTTGGTATTGCCAATCGCTAATCCGTAGCCGGAAGGGAAAGGAAGGTCCATCGCCATGGAATTGCTTGGCTATTTTCTCAGCGCGTTGACGCCGCTTAATATCCTGATGGCGCTTGGCGGCGTTGTTCTTGGTACCATTATTGGTGCCCTGCCGGGATTGTCGGCAACCATGGCGGTGGCCGTTCTGGTCCCGTTTACTTTCACAATGGACCCGGCGACCGGGTTGATTGCGCTCGGTGCGATCTATACCGGTGCCATCTATGGCGGTGCCTTCGCCGCGATTCTGGTCAATACACCGGGCACCCCGTCTGCGATTGCAACAACCTTTGACGGCTTCCCAATGGCCAAACGCGGCGATGGTAACCTTGCCATAACTCTTGCCACGCTTGCCTCGGTTTTCGGTGGTCTGGTTGGCGGGATATTCCTGCTGTTGCTGTCGCCGCCATTGGCAAAGGTGGCGCTGGCGTTCGGCCCGCCGGAATATTTCTGGCTGGCAATATTTGGCCTGACCCTGATTTCGGCATTATCGGTCGGTAATACGCTTAAAGGGCTTATCGGCGGCTGTATCGGTCTGATGTTGGCCATGGTTGGCGTGGCTGTTGTCGGGGGTGATATCCGCTTTACGATGGATACCCAGATGCTTTTGGGCGGGTTCGATATCGTTTCCGCACTGATCGGCCTGTATTGCATTCCGGTTCTGATTGATCTGGTGGCGACACCCGATCCGCATCTGAAAGTGGAGCAAGGGAACCGTGGCATTCGTTTGTTCGAAGCGTTCGGCATTGCCTGGAAAAGCAAGTTCAACGTCATTCGCAGTTCCGTTATCGGAACCATCATCGGTATCTTGCCGGGTGCCGGTGGATCGATAGCAGGGCTGGTTTCCTATTCCGAGGCGCGCCGTTCGTCGAAAACGCCGGAAGAATTCGGTAACGGTGCGCCAGACGGGATTATCGCGACTGAATCGGCAAACAACGCCACAGTGGGCGGCGGGTTTATTCCGACACTGGTGCTGGGTATCCCCGGTACGCCACCCGATGCGGTGATCCTTGGTGCATTGCTGGTACAGGGTATCAAGATCGGCCCGACCCTTTTCGCGCAGCAGGGCGAGATTGTTTACACCTTTATCTTTGGGCTGCTGATTGCAACCGCACTGATGTTGCCTGCGGGGCTTTTGATCGGGCGTTATGCCTATAAGTCGATTGCCTCGATCCCCAAGACCGTTCTGGTTCCGACCATTGCCTTCCTGACGGTCGTTGGCAGCTTTGCCATCCACAGCAACCTGCATGATGTTCAAATGATGCTGGTGCTGGGTGTGATTGGTTGGATTTTGAACCGGTACGGTTTTGCACCTTCGCCCATCGTGTTGGGCCTTGTGCTGGGACAGATTGCCGAACAGGGGTTTGTTCAGTCCTATCTGATCGGGAATGCGACCAGCAATATTGTCGGCATGTTCTTTGGCCGTCCGATCAGCCTTGCCATCGTTGCATTGGCTGCTTTCACGCTGCTTTATCCGGTACTGTTTGGCAACCGCAAGGAAAAAGCCCGCAAGCGTGCGGTTGCTGCGGCAAAGAATTATGCCGAAACGGACGGTGAGACGGCAAAAGCCGATGAAGCGACCCTGTCGGAGCCTGTGATCAATCCGATGGCACACCTGAAAGGTGTCATCGCAAAGCCACGCGATACCGCAGGTATGGGGATTGTTGTTTTGCTGGTGCTGATGGCTGTTTGGGCCATCACGCAGACATCGGAAATGTCCCCGTTGGGGTCAGTATTTCCGATAACTATCTGTGCCACGCTGATTGTGTTTTCGATTGTCCTTTTTGCCATGAACCTGTTGCGTAAACCCGCAGGTGCAAAGAGCGGCGATCAGACAAGTGAATCGGTTTCGCGGCGTATTGCCCTGATTGTTGTGATGGGCTTCTGGGTCCTGGCTATTCCGCTGACCGGTTTCTGGGTTGCGGCCATTTTGGCCTTCCTGTCGCTGGCCAGGGTGTCCTGTTACGAAGTCATGCCTGCCAAACGCATTATCGTCGAAACACTCGCGGGATTTGCAATCGTGACCGGCTTGTATTGGCTGATGGCGGATGTATTGCTGATCCGCATGCCATCGGGATTGCTGTTCTAGGGGCATACGAGCCTGAATTTTCAAAGTTAACTGCTAACCAAGAGACTGATCATGAAGACTTATCGTATTGCTGCCATCCCGGGTGACGGGATCGGTAAAGAGGTTGTTGCAGCTGGTATCAAAGTCCTTGACGTGCTGGCAAAGCGCGATGGCGGATTCAACATGACGTTCGATAACTTCGATTGGGGCTCGGACTATTACAAGAAACATGGTGTCATGATGCCTGCTGACGGGCGTGAGCAGATCCGGAACCATGATGCCATATATTTCGGTGCTGTCGGGGCACCGGATGTGCCGGACCATGTCACCCTTTGGGGGTTGCGACTTGCGATTTGTCAGCCGTTTGACCAATACGCCAATGTCCGTCCGACCCGCATTCTGCCGGGGATCGAAAGCCCGCTTCGCAATGTGAAACAAAGCGAGCTTGACTGGGTGATCGTCCGTGAAAATTCCGAAGGCGAATATGCAGGACAGGGGGGGCGTTCGCATGTCGGGTTGCCCGAAGAGGTCGCAACCGAAGTTTCGATTTTCACCCGGGCGGGTGTCACGCGTATCATGCGGTTCGCCTTCGATTTGGCACGGTCACGCAAGCGCAAGCAACTGACCGTGGTGACCAAATCAAATGCACAGCGCAATGGCATGGTCATGTGGGATGAAATCGCAGCCGAAGTTGCCGCAGAATATCCCGATGTCCAATGGGACAAGATGCTGGTCGATGCGATGACCATGCGCATGACCCTGCGCCCCGAAACGATTGATACCATCGTTGCGACCAACCTGCATGCCGATATTCTGTCGGACCTTGCGGCGGCACTGGCCGGGTCGCTTGGCATTGCCCCGACGGCAAACCTTAATCCCGAAGGAAAGTTTCCATCGATGTTTGAGCCGATCCATGGTTCGGCTTTCGATATTACCGGCAAAGGGATTGCCAATCCGGTGGCGACTTTCTGGAGTGCGGTCATGATGCTTGATCATCTGGGCGAGGCGGCGGCATCGGTGCGCCTGATGCGTGCCGTGGAACGCGTTACAGCCGATCCGCTGTTGCACACACCTGATCTTGGCGGCAAGGCGACGACACGTCAGGTGACCGATGCCGTGACTGCGGCCATTCATGGCGACAATCTTTGATCGGGGCATGACAATGGCGGAACGCACAATGTCCGATATTTTCACCGATGCCGGGGCACGTGCACTGCTTCGTGAAATGTTTGATGCGGCCATTCGTGCTGCGGATCCGGATCATTGCGTTCCGCATTTTTTGCCAGCTCCGCCGCAAGATGGGCGCACGATCGTGATTGGTGCAGGCAAGGCCGCTGCCAAAATGGCCCGTGCGGTTGAAGCTCATTGGAGCGGACCGCTTGAAGGTATTGTCGTGACCCGCTATGGCCACACCGTGCCGACGGAAAAAATCACCGTCATCGAAGCTAGCCATCCGGTTCCGGATGCTGCCGGTGTTGATGCGTCAAGGCGTATTCGGAAACTCGTTTCGGGGCTAAGCGAAAAGGATCTGGTGGTCTGCCTGATTTCGGGGGGCGGATCGGCCTTGTTGGTTGACCCGTTATCGCCGGTAACATTGCCGCAGAAGCAGGATATTTCACGTGCGCTTTTGAAATCTGGCGCAAATATCAGCGAAATGAACTGTGTACGTCGCCACCTTTCAGCAATCAAAGGGGGGCGGTTGGCTGCTGCCTGCTATCCCGCCCGTGTGGTGACGCTGGCGATTTCCGACGTGCCGGGGGATGATCCGCTGGATATTGCATCCGGCCCGACTGTCGCCGATCCGACAAGTTGTGCCGATGCCCTAGCGATCCTGAGCCGCTATGGTATCGATATTCCGAGGCATATTCGTGAACTTTTGCAATCGGGTGAAAGCGAAACCGTAAAGCCGGGAGATCCGCGTTTGGCAAGGGCCGAGGCAATACTGGTGGCGACCCCGCAAATGGCCCTGGAGGCCGCAGCACAGGTCGCGCGAGGATATGGTATTGCTGCCCATATTCTAGGGGACGCCATAGAGGGCGAAGCCCGAGATGTCGGGCGAGTGATCGGGGGAATTGCCCGTCAGGTGGTGCGTTACGGGCAACCGTTTACCGTTCCATGCGTGATGTTGTCGGGCGGAGAGACAACCGTGACGGTGCGCGGCAACGGTCGGGGCGGGCGGAATGTGGAATTCCTGCTATCGCTTGCGGCAGTGCTGAATGGTGAAGCATCTGTTCATGCTGTCGCAGGAGATACCGACGGTATTGACGGGATCGAAGAAATTGCCGGTGCCATTATCGCGCCAGATACCCTGTCGCGAGCGAAATCACTGGAGATCAGTGTCACAGAGGCTCTGGCGCAAAATGACGGGCATGGTTTTTTCGAACGACTTGGTGACAGTATCGTCACCGGCCCGACGCTGACCAACGTTAACGATTTCCGTGCGGTTCTTGTAACCGGTTTAACGGGTGAAACTGCTGACAGATAAACGATGACCAAGGAAATGCTTATGTCGAATAAAATACACAAAATTGCAGTCATTCCGGGCGATGGCATCGGGACCGAAGTCATGCCCGAAGGTGTGCGCGTCCTTGAAGCCGCAAGCAAGAAATTCGGGATCGATCTGCATTTCGATCATTTCGATTTTTCCTCCTGCGACTATTACCTCAAGCATGGCCAGATGATGCCAGACAATTGGAAAGAGCAGGTTGGCACTCATGACGCGATCTTTTTTGGGGCTGTTGGCTGGCCCGATACCGTGCCCGACCATATTTCGCTTTGGGGCTCGTTGATCCAGTTTCGCCGTGATTTCGATCAATATGTTAGTTTGCGCCCGGCGCGATTGATGCCCGGTGTTCCCTCGCCTCTGGCCGGGCGAAAGCCTGGAGATATCGATTTCTATGTCGTGCGCGAAAACACCGAAGGCGAGTATTCCTCGATCGGGGGAAAAATGTACCCCGACACGGATCGGGAAATTGTCGTGCAGGAAACGGTCATGTCGCGCATCGGGGTTGATCGTATCCTGAAATATGCCTTCGATCTGGCGCAGAAACGTCCGCGCAAACGACTGACATCGGCGACCAAATCGAACGGTATTTCAATTACCATGCCCTATTGGGATGAACGGGTTGTCGAAATGGCGAAAAACTATCCTGATATCAGTTGGGACAAATACCATATCGATATTCTGACCGCGCATTTTGTCCTGAACCCGGATCGTTTTGATGTGGTGGTGGCATCCAATCTGTTTGGCGACATCCTGTCGGATTTGGGGCCTGCCTGCACCGGGACCATCGGTATTGCGCCGTCAGGTAATATCAACCCGGAACGTAAATTCCCGTCGCTGTTCGAGCCGGTTCATGGTTCCGCCCCCGATATCGCGGGCAAGGGGATTGCCAATCCGATAGGTACAATCTGGGCCGGGGCGATGATGCTTGAACATCTTGGTCACAAGGATGCCCACGACGGGATCATGAGGGCTATCGAAGCAGTTCTGGTTGATGAAAATCTTCGGACCGGGGACCTTAAGGGTAAGGCCGATACTGTTACCTGCGGCAAGGCGATTGCGGATGCTGTCCTGACACTGTAATTCGCCTGACGCCGGTCCAATGACCTGCTTGCGCCTGGGGGTGCAGGCAGGTCATTCCTTTGACGCATTCAGTCCTTTTTCCAAGACATTTTCCCAGAACTTTTCGACCAGGGGCTTTTGCCGTGCTTTCGGGCGGAAAAGGCAAATATCAACCGGGATTTGCAAATCCGGCCCGCCAAACGTTACAAGGCTGCCATCCTCCAGTTCCGATGCGGCAAGCGTTCGGGGCAGCCAGGCGATCCCTGCACCTGCTTTGGCCATCGATAACAAGGTTGCGGCCAGATGTGATGTAAACCCGGCCTTTGATCCGAGTTTTGCATGTTTTGGGGCTTCTTCGGCAGCAACTATGCGACCAAGTCCCGATTGCGTGCTGTAAGCCAGCCAGGGAATGTTGGTATCGTGATCGGGTTGCCATTTGGCTGTGCCATCCGGGGCGGGGGTGGACATCGGGATCAGGATATCCTGCCCGATATTGATACGGACAAAGCCGGTGTCATCAAGCGCGCTTCCCATGGAGGGATGATAATGGCACAGCAGAAATTGCGCATCGCCGCGCAGCATGAATTGTTCGCACCGTTCCAGACTATCCGACACAAGGTTGAATGTTCCCATTGTCAGCATATCGTCAAACCTTCTGACCCAGCCGGGAAAGAAGGTAAAGGACAGCGCGTGGGTGGCGGCAAAAGTCAGTCCGGATTTTGTGCTTTGGCCGATTTCATGTGTGTCGCGACGCAACTGATGGGATTGCCGTGCCAATGCTTCGGCATGAATCCGAAAATATTCTCCTGCCGGAGTTAAGGTAACGACGTGGGTGGTTCTTGAAAATAGTGGCGTGCCAACCCAATCCTCAAGCGCACGTATGCGGCGACTGAAGGCGGGTTGTGTGATGTGACGCATTTCCGACGCCCGCGAAAAGTTCAGTGTTTCGGCGAGCGCCAGATAATCCTCAAGCCAGCGAAGTTCCATTTTGTAATGCCGTTTTGGTATAACCAAAGGCCAGATTGGCATTGGTTCTGCCCGGATGACAAGCCGTAATATGCCGCTATTCAGACAAAACCCAACATCAAAGGGATGAAAGCCGTCATGCGCATTATTGATATACGTGAAAAAACCGCGTCAATCGCGTCGCCGATTGCCAATGCCTATATCGATTTTTCCAAGATGACCTGTTCAGTCGTTGCGGTGGTGACCGATGTCATTCGCGACGGCAAGCCGGTAATCGGTTACGGATTTAATTCCAACGGCCGTTACGGGCAGGGCGCGCTGATGCGCGACCGTTTTATCAACCGTGTGCTCGAAGCTGATCCCGAAAGTCTGATCGACCGGGAAAATGACAATCTTGATCCGTTTGCGATCTGGAAAACGCTGATGACCAACGAAAAGCCGGGCGGTCATGGTGAACGTTCGGTTGCGGTGGGTACCATCGACATGGCGGTTTGGGATGCGGTGGCGAAGATTGCCGGTGTGCCGCTTTGGAAACTGCTGGCGGATCGCTATCGCGGTGGTGTTGCAGACAAGAAGGTCTGGGTCTATGCCGCAGGTGGTTATTACTATCCGGGCAAGGATCACAAACAGCTTCAGGATGAAATGAGAAGCTACCTCGATCGTGGTTACAAGGTCGTGAAAATGAAGATCGGTGCGGCATCCCTTGATGAAGACCTGCGCCGCATTGATGCTGTTCTGGATGTTGTCGGGGATGGTCAATATCTGGCTGTGGATGCCAATGGCCGGTTCGATCTGGAAACTGCGGTGGCCTATGCAAAAGCACTCAGACCCTATGGTTTGTTCTGGTACGAAGAAGCAGGTGATCCGCTGGATTATGCGCTTCAGGCGGAACTGGCCAACCACTACGAACGTCCCATGGCGACGGGTGAAAACCTGTTTTCCCATCAGGATGCACGCAATTTGTTACGCCATGGGGGGATGCGGCCGGATCGCGATTGGGTGCAGTTTGATTGTGCGCTTTCATACGGGCTTGTTGAATATTTTCGAACACTCGATGTCATGAAAGGCCTTGGCTGGTCATCTCGTCGGGTGGTGCCGCATGGCGGACATCAGATGTCATTGAATATTGCAGCCGGGCTGCATCTGGGCGGGAATGAAAGCTATCCCGATGTATTCCAGCCTTTCGGCGGTTTTGCCGATGGTATTGCGGTCGAAGATGGGTATGTCGGGTTGCCCGAAATTCCCGGTGTTGGTTTTGAAGAAAAATCCGCGCTGATCAAGGTTATGCGGGAAGTTGCTGCTTAGGGTTGAAAGCTCTCTTGAGGTAATTTGCCGGATTTTCTGGAAGTTGCACATTATTCATTCGCCCCGTAACCTGCATCGGTCGGGAAGCCGGCATCTGTTTGAGATGGCTGAATATCGGGAAATATTGTGCGAAACGTTTGGGTCAATGATCATGCAACCGCGGGTGCCCGGTTGCGGTTGTTCTGTTTTCCGTTTGCCGGGGGCGGGGCGTTGGCGTATCGGCCGTGGTTAACCCGGTTTCCCGGTGACATTGATGTGGTGCCGGTCAATCTGCCGGGACGCGAACAGCGGTTTGGCGATCCGGTGATTGATGATCTTTCGGCGATGGTTGCGGCGGTGGCCGATGGGTTAAAGCCGGTTATGGATCGGCCATTTGCGTTTTTCGGTTATTCGATGGGGGCGCTGATTTCCCATCATCTGGCGTGTCATCTGCAACAGGCGGGGATGGCAGTGCCGGTTCATCTGTTTGTTGCCGCACGGCGCGGGCCGAATGTGGCCGGGCATCGGGCGCCGTTGCACCATCTGTCATCAGATGAGTTCTGGCGGGGGATTGCCAATTATGGCGGGACGCCCGCCGAAATTCTGGAAAATGCGGAATATCGCGCCTTGTTCGAGCCCAGCCTTAGAGCGGATTTCAGATTGTCGGAAACCGCGGTTTCGACCGGATTGCCCAAACTGCCCTGCCCGGTTACCGCCTTTGGCGGGGCGGATGATCCGAACCCGGTGCCGGATGAACTGGATGACTGGGCGGCGGCAACCACGGGCGACTTTGCCAAGCATGTTTTGCCCGGCGGGCATTTTTTCCTGCGTGATGCCGGGGACGACATCATGCGCGTGGTGAAGGATGCGCTGATTGCGTGATGGATCAGGCTTGGGTGGTTTGACGCCCGTCGACAAATTCGCCGTCGCGGACGTGATAGATCGTATCGGCGGTATCAAACCAGCGATCATCATGGGTCACACAGATGATGATCTTGCCCTGTTTGCGTAAGGAGGGCAGGATTTTTTCATAGAAGACCGAGCGGAAATGCGGGTCCTGATCGGCGGCCCATTCATCAAGCACAAGAACCGGCTTTTCTTCGAGCAGGGCCGCAATCAGGGCAAGGCGTTTGCGTTGCCCCTGTGACAGCGAGGTCGTTGAAAAGGCGTTGTTATCCAGTTCGACCTTGTCGTCGATTTCCATCTGTTTGAGCAGCGTTTCGACCCGTTTCGGGTCGATATCATCAATGCCGTAGAGTTCGCGAAACAGGTGATAGTCCGACAGCACGGTCGCGAAATGATCGCGATAAAGCTGCAGGGCGTCGGTCGGCACTGGGCAATCATTGACCATGATCGAACCGCCTGCCGCCGGGCGAAGGCCGGTCAGAACCGCGATGATGGTTGATTTGCCTGCGCCATTGCCGCCGGTGATGAAGGTGATTTCGCCCTTTTTGAAGGTGGCATTGATCGGACCGACGGCAAAGCCGGGGCTATCCGTCGTGCCAGGATAGGCGAAACGAACGTCGCGCAGGCTGATTTCGGCAATATTGCCAAGCGCACCGCGCAATTTTTCAAGGGTTTCGGGCGATGATGTGCCGTTCGTGGCCTCGTTCGCATGTTGGGCGTCAAGGGCGTCTTCGAGCTGGTGATCGATATCGTTGATCTTGCGGAGCGCCACATCGGAATCGCTAAAGCTGGGAACAGAGGCAACCACAGCCCCGATCGGGCCGATCATGAACAGGGCCGCCGTCGTGGTTTGCACGGCAACGTCGTGATAATCCGATGTGAAGATCGGAACGATGAATACCATGGCTGCCATCATGCCGTAGAAAGCTAGCTGGATCAGGGCGAATTCGCGCGACCATTGGGCCTTGACCACGGATTTGGTATCGCGTGCCCGGAAGGAGCGGTCATTCAGTGCGCCGAGTAGCGCGTCGCGACGCCGACTGTTCATTTTGACTTCCTTGAAGCCATGCAACAGATCGGTCAGGCCGCCAAAAAGCAGGTTTTCATCGTCAATCGCGTCACGGGTGGCGGCGTTGATTTTGCGCATACGTTGCAGATGGATGGTTGAAACCACAACGGCCAGAACGGAAATCATCACGAAGGCGAAGGTCGACAGCCATGCGAGATAGGCCGCAACACAGATGATCAGGACCACCTGCTGCACACCATTCAGCATCAGGGGCAGGGCGGCCGATACGGTTTGCATTTCCTGGGTGAGTGCGGTTTGAACCGCACCCTGTCCGACCTTGGCCAGCGTATCGGGGGCGGCTTTTCGCACGCGATCAAACAGGCTGAGGCGAAGTTGATGGAGGATGTGTTCGACCTCGGCGGCGATCATGTCGCTGGATTTTTTCTGGGCCCAGATATAGCCGATCAGCGACAGAGCCATCATGCCGAGATAGCGCATGCTGGCCACACCGTCTTCGGCCTGTTCGGCGGCCAAATTGACGATGATCAGCACCATGGTGGTGGCAATTGATGCCAGTGACAGCAGGCCCACGGCATGGCGCAGATCGATGCGGGTTCGGGATCGCAGCAGATCAATAAGCAGCATGATCAGATCCTTCCACGCGGGTCGTTGCGGTCAAGTTCGTGCAGGGTGCCGGCTTCGAGATGCAGGCGGCGGTCGGCAGCATCGAAATAATGATCATCATGGGTGACGGCGATGATGGTCGTGCCGCGTGCTTTGATCTGTGGCAGGATTTCGTAATAGAATTTTTTCCGGAAATAGGGGTCCTGATCGGCTGCCCATTCATCGAGAACAAGGATCGGGCGATGTTCGAGAATGGCGGTGATCAGGCCCAGCCGTTTGCGTTGCCCGGCCGAAAGGGCGATGGAAACGAATTTGCCGTCGCGAATGCCCGTCACATGGGACAGTTCAAACAGGTTCAGCCAGTGGGTGGCTTCGTCGGGGTCAATTTCGGCCGATCCGTGCAATTCTGAAAACAGATGAAAATCGGAAAATACGGTGGCGATTTTATCGCGGAAGGAGGCGATGTTCTGTGCGCCAAGCTGTATATTGTCAAACCGGATGGCCCCCGATACCGGGCGATAAAGGGCGGTCAGAAGCTTGATCAGGGTGGATTTTCCCGCCCCGTTGCCGCCGGTAATGAAAATCAGTTCGCCTTTTTTAACCGAAAGGCTGATCGGTCCAAGAACAAAGCCGTGGCGCGGGTCGCGGTTGGGATAGGTAAAGCAGACATCATCAAACGCGATGTTCGAAAATGTATCGGGCAGCTTTGTGCCGTTTTCGTCAATCGGTTCGGCAATCTCGCTCAGATCTTCCGACAAGGTGATCATGCGCTGTGCGGCCTGTTCGGCAGCCCCCAGAACCGCCATTGCCTGCACCACGGTGCTGATCGGGCCGATCATGAACAGGACGGCGGTGCTGACCTTGGAGACCGTGGAGCCGAAATTATCGGTATAGACCGGCACGATAAAGACGATCACCGCAAGCAGGACATAAAAGGCGGTCATGCCCATGATCATCTGACGGAACATCAGGCTGTGGGTTTCCGCCGTGATCTGTTCCTTTGTCAGCGAGTTTTCCGAAAAGGCATTGAAAAGGGTGTTGCTGCGCGATGACCACATGCGGACTTCGCGGATGCCCGAAAACAGATCGGCGACCTTGCCAAACAGGGCATTTTCGGCGTGATGGAGTTTGCCAAACCACATGCCGAGCTCTTTGCCCATGCGCAGGTAAATGACGATCCCGGCCCCGATCACCAGCACGATCAGGAAAAAGGCCAGCGTGGAGAGCCAGAAAACATAACACATCACCGCAACGACCAGCAGAAGGGATCGGAACGACATGCCGATCATGTGCGAGTTTTGCGAAATGACCTGTGTGCTTTGGGTAATGCTGTCAAACAGGCGCGCCTGACCAAAGGTTTCAAGCTGGGCGAAGTCGGCATGCGCAATCTGATCGAGCAGTTTGCGACGCACCTTGTCGATGCCCTGTTCGATCTGGGTCGAGATATTGGCAAGCAGGAAAACTTCGGCCAGGAAATAGACCACGGCAAGGGCGATGAAGCCGCCTGCCAGAAGCCAGTCAACCCGGTCCACGCCGTTATCGGCGATGCCTTCGGCGGCGGTATTGACGAGCCCCAGCAGGACCGCACTGCCCGCACCCGATAGCGCACCGGCAAAGGCAAGCCGGGCCATCAGTCTGTTATCTCCCCAAGACAACAGTTCGAGCAATTTCATCTGTTTGCAGTCCCCATAGAACCCGACGCGGGTGTTTGTCCGCGACTGTACCGGTGCCCGGCAGGGCTGTCCAGTCGGTGGCATAACGGAAAGCCTTTTTCGCGTCGAAAGAATTCAGATGTTCGTGCGGTAGGCAGTGGAATAGGACCTTCGCTGTTGATCACAAGCACGTTGCTTTGAGCATTCAGGCCAAAACGGGCACGAAGATCGTTGTTTTTTGCCACATGCCAAAGCCCGGCAATTCCGGCAATGCCGGTATCCCATGTTTCAAGCGGGGCGTCGCCATTGATCCCGGCGGAGAGCGCGTTCTGAACCAGAAGGGCAACATCATCATCAATCGCGATGCTTTGGGTGGAGACTTCGCGCAGGATTTCAAATGCCGGAAGACTCGGTTTGCCGCACGATAGCCCGATCATGCGGGTCAGGAGTTTGCCCGGAACCGACGTCAGTTCACCGGTTGCGAGGCTTGCCTGAATGCAGGCGGCGTTTGTTGCCTCGACCGTGCAGACATTCGGCTTCTGGCCGCTTTCATGCCAGAGCCCGATGGCGCAACCGGCCGCCATGCCGCCGACCCCGCATTGCAGGAAAACATGATCGGGGGTGATGTTTTCATCCCGAAGCTGCCGGGCGCATTCGATCCCCAGAACCGCGTAACCCGCCATGATGTCGCGGGTGACGTCGAGTTCGTGACCATAGTCGGTATCGGTGATCAGAAGGATATCGGGCGATTGCGCGGCATGTTCGGCGGCAAGGACCGCATCGTCATAGGTGCCGTCGATCCGGACGATTTCAGCCCCGTTATCGATGATGCGCGTGATGCGGGCCTGATCGACTTCGGATCCGACATAAATCCGCGCGTGACAGCCGAATTTCCGGGCCGCCCATGCAACGGCAAGGCCGTGATTGCCATCGGTTGCGGCAACGGCGGTGTAATCCGCGCATTGGGGGCTTCCGGGTGTCAGGCCGCGTTTTAAAAGCTGCTGTTTGAGGCCATAGGGGGCGCCAAGTGCCTTGACCCCGCCCAGACCGAACCGTTTGCTTTCATCCTTGATCCAGACGGTGCCAAGACCCAGTTCGCGGGCAAGGCCGGTGGCGCGGATCAGCGGGCTTTGGCGATATTCCGGCCAGGAAGATATCAGGTCGAACGCCTGATAAATATCGTTGCGCCCGGGATCAAGGGCGATGATGGACGTCATCGATTTCTCCGAAATCTGGCCGTGGTCCGGTTTTCTGTTATATGTTCTTCTGGTTTATGAGGGGCGTATGATGTTGCGTCAAACACAATCTGAATATCAACGGTCGTACAGGATCGTCGTGAAGATGATTGTGTTAAATCGCTGAGAATAGGGATATTAATTCATCTTCGCTCTCGACGGGTTTCCCGATGATCCATTAGGATATGGGCCATTGGGATGCGGGAATTGATTCATCACTAACGATGAGTGCACGGTTTTGCGTTTTGAGCTCGGCATGAGAATGATTGCGACCGGTATGCTGGCGATGCTGTTGTCAGCGGGGGCCGTGGGTGCCCATGCGCAGGGAAGCGGTACCGTTGCCGAGGATGCAAGTGCCGATATGTCACCGGTTGATGTCCTGCCTGATATCGATGTCGATACTTATGACGATGCCATCATCGACCCGGCAAAAACCAATCCCGATCTGATCGACGGCCTGATTTACAAGCCCGATGCCATTCCGCTGTCGCAGTATCGCCGGCGCGCAACCGACCCGGAAAGTCTGGCGGCGTTAAGCAATGTCGATGTGATTGCCGGTGATGGCCAGACGGAGCGATCCTATTACGCGGCGATTTACAGCGGCAGTACGAGTGGCGTGTATTTCAAGGTTGCCGCCCAGATTTGCGACATGATGAGCCGGACCTTTGAACGCCATCGCGTGCATTGCGTGCCGTTGCGATCCCAAGGGGTTGGCAGCAATATCCGCCTGATGAAAGAAGGGCGGGTGCAGCTTGCCATCGTGCAGTCGAACAATAACTGGGAAGCGCAGAAAGGCATTGCGCCGATCCCCGGTGCGCGGTCGGTGATGTCGTTGCATGACGAAATGGGATTGCTGGTCGTGCGCAATGATTCCGATATTGAATCGATCGCCGATCTGCGCGGCAAACGCATCAATATCGGACCGGAAGGATCGGCATCGCGGGAATTGTGGCTTGAACTTCTGTCGCGATACAAATTGACGCTGGACGATCTTGATACGGTTTACGGCGTTGCGCAGGATTATAACGAGCTTGGCATCTGCGAGAATTATATCGATGCGTTCGGTCTTTGGATCGGGCATCCGGCGTCGCTGATCGAAGATACGCTTGGCTGCGGGGCGCGGGTTGTTGGCATGGGAGGGCCTTTGACCGATGAAATGGTCAAGGCAAACCAGTATTTCTTTAATCAGGTACTGCCTGCAAAAACATATAGCGCACAGGAAGAAGCGATTTCATCCTATGGCTTCAAGGCGTCGCTGATTGCCTATGAACCGGCTGATCCGTATGTGGTGTACTGGATCACGCGGATCGTGCATGAAAATATCGACCGGATGAAGGAAATGTATCCGACATTCCGGAGTGTCGTTGCTGACGACATGTTCAAAAAGGGCAATTTCCTGCCGTTCCATAAGGGGGCAGCGTGTTATTGGGAAACCGATGCGCATGCCTGCGACTGGCAGCCCTACTATCAGCAGGCCGACCCGAAAGGGCAGCGCAAATGGAATTATACCTATCAGCAATAAGCCGCGATATTAAGCGGACATAAGCGGCGCCCAGCCGATGCTCGGGGCGGTTCCGCGGCCCGATGACTGGCAAAACTGGCCGATAAATCCGTCATCAAGCAATTTCCGACAGGTCGCAAGATCGTCGCTGGCGCACCAGATGGCGGTATCAGGGGCGCGGGAGGATTTTGCATCCTGATCGGGGCCGATATCCCGTCGCAGCAAGAACCGGTTTCCGCCAAATTTTGCGATCAAGCCATGAATGGCAAGGCCGGTTGATACGGTGCTGATCAGGCTTGGAAAATTGGTCGGGGCGACGGTGCTGAGCGCGATGGTGCGCCCGCATTTTCGCGCGATTTCGATGCGGTGTTCGACCATCCGGCGTTGCCACCCCTGTCCGCGCCATTTTGGATCAACGGCGACCCCGTCGATATGGGCGACCTTGCCCAGCAGATCGGGCGGCAAGTGATGGTCGGTGCCGAAATTGGGATCACCATCACGCGGCAATCCCAGCACGCAATAGGCCATCAGACGATCATCGTTAAAGACGCCAAAGATTTGTCCGCAGGCATCGAGGTGATCGGCAAAGAACTGATCGGTTTCGGTCGCGGCATTGCCCGGAGGCAGATCGGCGATCACCCTGTGATGCAGGGTGATGATGGCCGGAAGGTGGGATGGATCAAGCCGGGTCAGGGTGCTCATTCGATGACTTCCGCGTAATCAAGCAGCGACAGCGGCGGATAGAGTTTAAGCTTCCGCGCCGATGACAGCCGGATCAGATAGGAAAACCGGTCAAGCGTCTCGACCGGGATATCAGCCGGTGATATGCCATCGATCAGGATCTGTTCGACCTTGCTGGCGGCAAGGCGGCCGACAAGTTCATAGCGGCTGACAAGGCCCAGCATGGCGTGGCCGTCGCGGACTTCAAGTTCGGTCGCGCTAAAGGCGGCAAGCCCGTTGGCAAAACCGGCATCGGTCAGGGTATCGCGATAATTGCCGATGAAATTGTCCGGTCCGATATACAGGATGTCGGCCCCCTTGCGGGCGAGTTCGGCAACGGCAGGGGGAATGTCATCCTGTGAGGGTTCGCCATCGCTGCCGAGCGGGGCAGCCAGAACTTCGAAGCCCATTTCGCGGCCCAGTTCGGTCAGATCGGCAACGTTGGAAACGGAATTGTCTTCGCGGCTGTTATAGACCACACCAAGTTTGTCCATCGGGCGATAGGCGCGGATGGCATTGATCTGGGCGGCAAGCGGGGCGATGTGGGTTGCCCCGGTGACATTGGGGCGGCTTTGGCCCGCAGGGGCGGCAATGCCGGTTTTCCATGGCGATGAAACCATCACATAAACCACCGGAAGGTCGGTAATGTTTTGCGCCGGATCGACGGCATCATATTTACCGACCACGGCCGACGTGATTCCGGTGCCCCATGTGTAAACCAGATCGGGTGGGTCTTTGCGGATCTGATCAATGATGGCAGGCACGCGCGACAGATCGCGCGCAGTGTCATAAATGGTCAGGTCGACGGGAATGCTGTTTTCATCGAAATAGGCGCGAAATCCCTGTTCGACATTGGTTTCGCCGCGCCACAGAACCATGGCGATTTTAAGCGGGTCCGGTTGCGATTGTGCATATGCCGCAGGAGCAAAGATTGAGACGGCGATGGCCACAAGAATGCCCAAAAGACGAAAAACGGGGAGAAGGGAAAAGGTCATTTCGTTCCTCCCTCGTTTTTCTGTTCTGCGGGCACATGGCCGATCAGAAGTTCAAAGCACAGAACCGAAACAGCAGCAAAGGCCCCGAAGATCAGAACCGCGTGCGTTGTTCCGACCAGAAGGGTCAGACCGGCGGCAAGCAACGGACCCGCAGCCCCGCCCAGCCGTTCGGCAAGACGCAGGACGGCAAGGACCGGTCCGGTGCCGTGATCCTTGGTGAAATCCTTGCTGAGTTTAAGGCTGGCGGAAAGCTGTGCGGGGATTGAGGTCGCCTGCGCCAGACCGAGCAGGGCGACGGCAACCGCAAACAGGGCATATTCCGGAAGCCAGCCCGCCAGCAATAACCCGGCAGCGGTCAGCCCGCCGCCAATGCCGACCGCGCGGGTTTCGTTCTGGTTCTTGTCTGTCCATTTTGCCGCGGCCCAGCCGGTCAGGATCGCGACCAGCCCATAAAGCATGATCACCCGCCCGGTTTCGGCCGTGGTCGCACCCGATTGCAGCAGGATCATCGGGGTCAGGTAATACAAAAAGCCGCTGAGGATCAGTTTGGCTGGAATGGCGGCGAAAAGGATCAGGACCTGCAAACGGCGATTGCCGAGCATGGCGCGAAGGGCGGCACGTGTCGGGATCGGTGGCGGGGTTTTGCCGCGCACCATGTTATCCATCAGGAAGAAGGCCAGAAGGACGGCGAGAAACGCAATGGTCGCACCGGCGATAAACGTCATGTCCGGGCCGAAATGACCGGCAACAATCCCGCCAATCGCCGGGCCACAGATATCGGCCAGCATGATGCCGCTGACCATCATGGCAGTCCCCTGTGTCCGGTTGCTGTCATTGGTGGCATCAAGGACATAGGACTGACAGGCGACAAAGGTGGTGGCGTAACCGATGCCCGACAATGCCCGCCACAGGACAAGATCCCATATACCCCCGGCAAAGGCGGTACCGATCAGGCCAAGTGTCGCCAGAAACGCGCCACAGAGATACATGCGCAATGATCCGACCTGTTCCTGAAACAGGCTGCAGATCGGCATGGCAAGGGCAACCATCAGAAGATGCACCGCCATGACCACACCCGCGCCAAGCTGTCCATCGAGACTGTGGGATGTGACCTGGCTAAAGAAGGCGGGCATGATTGGCCGGGCCAGTTCTTCGGCAAGGACAAACATGAAGGCCAGCATGCGAACACCGATCAGCTTTACCTCGCGTTCGCGCTGGGGATGGGTTCCGACCTTTTTGGCGGTGGTGTTGATCAGGGAATTGATGCGTTCCATGAACTGGCCGATTTCGTCATGGGTGCTTTGGCCATGCAGGAGGGTGAATTTGCGGTCGCGCACATTGTCCAGAACCTTGCGCGCGACCCTTACTGGCAGGGCGACATTGACGGTTAACACCAGCAACATCAGCTCGAACGACAGGGCGAGCGTGATGATGAAAATGATCGCAATGTCATAAAGATTATCCGTCACCGGGCGCATCAGGGCCGCACGGGCATGCCCAAGGACGACTTCGATATCGTCCTGTCCCTCGGCGCGGGGCAGGTCCAGACGGGTGACGATATAGGCGGTATCATTGCCCGAAGGCGCCGTAAGGGCGGTGGCGATTTCATCCGATGACAGACCGCCTGCATGCAGGATGTCGCCAGCCTTGTCGGTGATGGCAGCAAAAACCAGATCGGGATCGCCATTGCGAAGCTGATAGACCACGGTTTCAAAACCGACAATTTCGCGCAGCGGAATGCCAAGCCGCAGGGCGTTTTCGATCTTCTCGCCAAGAACCCGGGCTTCGATCCCGGCCTTTTCACGGATTTCGGTTTGCAGATCGGCACGTGCCAGTTCGGCGGCGCGCCACGAAATCCCGACCAATGCGATGCAAAGCGAGATTGTACTGAACAGCAGCAGAATCCAGATCGTGCCCTTGGGGAACAGGCGGTTTCGGATATTGCCGCCATGAGGGGATGTCGCAGTGTCAGGCTTGGTATCGGTATTGGCAGAGAGGGTCATTTCAGCGGCTCCGCCTGGGTTTCCGATTGGCGTTTGGTGCCGCCCTTTTTTGTTTCGTGCGGCAACTGATCGCGGATTTCGCGGTACAGGGAAATCAGTTCGATTTCGCTTTGGGTCAGGACGTCACCATCATGGGGGCGGATATTGGGGGCCTTGCCCGCAACCGCACGCGCCAGATCTTCGTGCAGTTCTTCGAAAACGCGATGGCGGCGACGCATCAGAATGAACAGAACGCCAAGAATGGGGATAATCATGCCCATGCCCAAGGCCGCCGATTTCCACATTTCGGAGAAGGCATTGGCAAGTTTGGCTTCGGAGGTTTCGGCGCTTGCCGTAATGACGACCTGCCCGGCGCATTGGCCGAGGCTGTCGCGCAGGACCTGTCCGGCGGTGGCGATGCCCGGTGTGAAATCGATCCACTGATCGCGGGCCTGTTGGGGGATTGCCGCGCCAGAGAGCGCCTGGTCATCGGGGGATCTGGCGGCGTTGCTGATGATGGTGCCGTCACAATCAAGAACGGCGACATTGCGGATATCGTTGGACATATCCAGACGCCGGTTCAGGATTGGTTGCAGGTTTTCCATGTTTTCCAGCCGCAAACCCAGATCGATACCGGCCACGATATCCTGACTGGTTTCATTGAGGATCACGGTCATGCGCTGGGCCAGAAGGGTGTGAAGGGTCTGGTCGAATCGCAGATAGTTCAGGACCGTGGTCATGCTTAGGGCGCTTGCAAGCACAAGGAAAAGGGCCAGCCCGATCTTGGTAGACAGCTTCAAAACGTGTCTCCGGCGACATATATTTTCAGAATATTTTCAAAACACGGTCCTGTTAAGCCGGTTATATCCTCAGAAACCAGCTTTCACAAACCATATGGTTGATTGCATCGGGGGTTGGGTCAAGGCTGTATAAAACCTTGTTTCGGTTTGCAGTGCCGATAGTTAGCGATTATGATTTGTCGCGGGACAATAAACCGGGGGACGTTATGGGGGCTGAAACGCTTGAAGTGCTGAAACGGCGCAAACAGCACCGTCTTGCAAGCGGTGTTGTGCAACGCAATACCCTTTGGGCGGCTACGACCGGTTTTGTTCCGATCCCTGTTGTCGATTCTGCGGCCACGGTTGCCGTGCAGCTTAAAATGCTGGCGGAACTGAGCGATGTTTACGGTGTTGCGTTCAACAAAAGCAGCGGCAAATCCGTGATCGCGGCCTTAACGGCGTGCATTACCAGTGGCGTTTTGGGGCGGGCTCTTTTGGGGACGGGGATATTTGCCAATCTTGCCAAGGTGATGCCGGTTGTCGGATCGGCACTGAGCATCGTGACCATGCCGGGTTTCAATGCCGCATTTACCTATGCGCTTGGCCGGGTTTTTCAGCAGCATTACGCCGCAGGCGGGACGATGGCGGATTTTGACGCCAAAAAGGCGGAGGCCGAGTTCCGCCAGAAATTCAAGGATGGCCTGAAATTCGATCAGGACGGGAAAACGGCGTGAAGAACGCGTAATCGCGCAATAACAGGAATTCGGGTGGCGAAACGATGCATTTGATTTTGATTGTAATTTATCTATTGGCCTGCATTGTTTGCGGCATGCTGGGACGCCGGACATCGTTCGGGTTTCTGGGGCATTTCCTGCTGGCGATTGTGATTACCCCGATTGGCGATTTTCTGGTTCAGATCGTTGCGCGCCCGTCGCGGGAGCTTCGTGAAAAGCTTAAAGACCTTGATTATGATTAAGATGATGACTGACGGGCGATCAGCATGCGTCACGATACACCCGACGACGAGATGATGAATGGTTGATAGCGCGACAGTCGCACCCGGTGCACCAGACGAAAACGGAACCGCCCGCAAAAGAGGGCGATGGTCGATCTTTTGGCGGCGCTTTTTCATCAGCGCGGGCGTACGCCTGCGGCGGTTGCGCACGGCTTTTCTGATCGGTCTTCTGTTCCTGCTGGTCGCGATTTTCGCGTTGGCGCCGCAGATTTTCATTACCGTGCCCGCCGGGCATGTTGCGGTAATGTGGTACCGGTTCTTTGGCGGGACGGTCGTTGATAAAAGCTACGGCGAAGGTATTCACATGATCTTCCCGTGGGATGAAATGTATATCTATGACGCCCGCCTGCAGAATCAGGCGCGCGTTTATGACACGATTTCATCGAACGGCCTGTCGATGGAAGTCGACATCGCGGTGCGCTATCGCATCAACCGCGAAGCGGTCGGGATGCTTCACAAGCTGGTCGGGCCGAATTATGCCGAAGTCCTTGTATATCCGGAAATCGGATCGCACGCGCGTGAACTGATTTCGCGTTACACCCCTGAACAGCTTTATACCGAAACCCGTGCCTTCATTCAGGCGGAAATCCTTGAGCGCATGGTCAACGAACTTGGATCGTCGCTGGTCAATCAAAGCTTCCAAGGGCGGCTGGTGACGGTTGAAGACGTTCTGATCCGGTCCGTGACACTGCCGGAACGCGTGGCGGATGCGATTGAACGCAAGGCCGAACAGTATCAGGCGATGCTGGAATATGATTTCCGTCTGGCGCGCGAGGAAAAGGAAAAGCAGCGCAAGAAGATCGAGGCGGAAGGTATTCGTGAATTCCAGGATATCGTCGCCAAAACGATCACCGAGGAATATCTGCGCCTGCGCGGTATCGAAGCGACCATGACGCTTGCGACATCGAAAAACAGCAAGACGATCATCATTGGCGGCAAGGATGGCCTGCCCGTGATCCTGAATACTGCGGATGCACCGACGGCCAGTAGTGCGGATTCCGGTTCGGGGGCGGAGCTTGTGAACGATACGGCCGAAAGCCTGCCGAATGCCGGGGCGCTTAATGCGCGGTCGCAGGAAATCGCGCCGCAAAACGCGATTTCGCCCGGCGTTCGCGAACCTGCTGAT
>NZ_JPWA01000004.1 GCF_003326475.1 Thalassospira xianhensis MCCC 1A02616
CAGTTTGCCAAGAAAATCGGTCTGGGTCGCAAGGCAAAGTAAACGCCTGCCCTTTGGATCTTAAAGAAAAAGCGCCTTCGGGATTATCCGAAGACGCTTTTCTTTTATCCGGCAGACAACAAAAAAGCCCGGCATGATGCCGGGCTTTCTGCCGATCAGAATATCTGATTAGTTGGCGTAGTCGTAACCGCCGTCTTTCCATTCATAGAAGACGTAACCCGGTGCAGCAACATCACCTTTGGCATCGAAGGAAATCGAACCAAGAACGGTGTCGAACGAGTCACCACTATGCAGTGCTTCAATAACAGCTTCAGAGTCGGTGGTACCGGCTTTTTCAACTGCCTGTGCCCAAGCCTGAACCGCACCATAGGTGTAAAGGGTGTAACCTTCCGGCTTGTAACCCTGACCTTCGAAGTATTTTACGAGTTCAGCGTTGCGCGGGTCTTTTTCAAGCGCCGGACCGGCGGTGAAAAGCGTGCCCGCACCGGCATCGCCAGTGATCGACCAATATTCGAGCGAGTTAAGAGCATCACCCGAAATCGCAACAGTTTCCAGACCCTGGCTGCGCATCTGACGAACGATCAGACCAAGTTCGGTGTGATAACCGCCGTAATAAAGGACATCAACGCCTTCGGATTTCAGCTTGGTCACCAGAGCCGAGTAATCTTTCTCGCCCGGGGTAATGGCTTCGTACATGACTTCTTCAACGCCGGCAGCGTTCAGGTTTTTCTTGGTCTCGTCAGCGAGACCTTTCGAGTAAGCCTGTTTGTCATGAACGATGGCGATTTTCTTGTCGCCATAGTTTTCAGCAAGATATTTGCCTGCAACTTCGCCCTGCTGATCGTCGCGGCCGCAAACACGGAAAACGTTATCCATGTCACGCTCGGTCAGTTGCGGGTTGGTCGAAGCCGGAGAAATCTGCACGATGCCTTCTTCGAAGTAAACTTCAGAAGCCGGGATCGATGAACCCGAGCAGAAGTGACCAGCGACAAGGGCAACACCCTTGCTGACGAGCTGGTTTGCAACAGCAACAGCCTGTTTCGGATCGCAAGCGTCATCGCCGATTTCGAGAACGACTTTTTCGCCGTTAACGCCACCGGCAGCATTGAGGTCTGCAACCGCTTTCTGGGCACCCTGGGTCATCTGTTCGCCAAAGGCGGCGTACGGGCCGGTCATCGGACCAACGGTCGCGATAACGATGTCTGCTTTTGCTGCACCCATCGAGAGGACAAGCGCGGAAGCAGTTGCCAGAAGGCCGAGCTTGGTTTTCGACATAAGAGAAGTCTCCCTGTTCCAAAGGTTGGTCCCGTCACCATGACAGAACCATCTTTTTCGGACCCCAAACCGGCTCGTTTTTTTGTCGATTACCGGTTTCGGCTCCCTGTACTTTAACACCCCAGAATTGGTGTGCAATAGTACTAAACACTGCATTGCCAATAATTTAGCGATGCGATGGTGACGGCAAACCGTCACCATCAAAAAGTTCAGACGTCCGCCCCTTCGCGTGCACGGAAACCGAACGGCCCCATACGCTCATAAAGCCACGGATACTGCGACAGCATCTTGTTGACCCGGGTAATACGGAAGGCTGCCGCCATGATCACAAACAGGATAACCGTATCGAAGATGTATCCCGAAAACGAAAGCAGCTCGCCTTCGAACAGAGCGAAGGTCATGAAGCGGTCAGTTGCTCCCAACAATAACGCATAGGGGTAAAGCTGGTAAAACGGTCGCCACGTGTTGGCAATCGCCTGCCCTGTCATGAACGCGCAGAACCCCATCAGGACGACGGTCATTCCGATCGTGACACCAACGCTGGTACCTGTAATCGCTTCCATATCCGTCCTCCTAGTGACCACCCTCGAGATAAGCTGCACGAACTTCCGGATTTGCCAGAAGTTCCGCACCAGTACCCGAGAGAGTGATATTACCGTTGACCATCACATATCCGCGATGGGCAAGTTTAAGCGCGTGAAACGCATTTTGCTCAACCAGGAAGACAGTCACCTTCTTCTCGCGGTTGATCTTCTTGATCGTCTCGAAAATCTGCTTGACGACAAGTGGCGCAATCCCCAGCGACGGCTCATCGAGCAACAGCAACCGCGGACGCCCCATAAGAGCACGTCCAATCGCAAGCATCTGCTGTTCGCCGCCCGACATCGTGCCAGCACGCTGGTTGATACGTTCCTTGAGACGCGGGAACAGATCAAACACCATTTCCAGATCCTCTTCGAAATATTTTGGATCCTGGGTGCTTGCCCCCATCTGCAGGTTTTCATAAACCGACATGCGCGGGAAAATCCGACGCCCTTCGGGTGACTGCTGAATGCCAAGACGGCAAATCTCATGCGTAGGCATGCGACTGATATCCTGATCTTCAAACAGAATACGCCCTTTTGACGCCTGCGGTGATCCGCAGCATGTCATCAGCAAGGTCGTCTTACCGGCGCCGTTGGCCCCGATCAAGGTGACAATCTCGCCCTCGTTGACTTCCATATCAATGCCCTTGAGGGCTTCGATATTGCCATAGAAGGTGTGAACACCTTCAATCTTCAGCATGGACATATCGATCTGCTCCCTCGCTACGCATTCGGATCAAGATGAAGGTCGGCAGCGACTTCCGGCGGCAGTTCATCGTCTTCATCCTCACCAAGGTAAGCACGAATAACAGCCGGATCATTCTTGACGGCTTCCGGATTGCCATCTGCAATCTTCTTTCCGTAATCAAGCACGATCACATGGTCGGAAATCTTCATGACGACGCTCATGTCATGTTCGATCAACAGAAGGCCGATCCCCTGATCGTCACGGATGCTCTGCAAGAGAATGTTGAGCTCCGCAGACTCACGAGGGTTCAGACCCGCTGCTGGCTCGTCGAGACACAGCAAAGAAGGATTGACGCACATTGCACGCGCAATCTCGAGGCGACGCTGGGAACCATAAGGCAGGTTACCGGCATTCCAGTCCGCCTGCTCGTACAGGCCAACCTTGTTCAGCCAGAACTTGGCGGTTTCAAGCGCTTCTTTCTCGGCGCTGGTATAACGACCGAGATTGAAAAGCCCCGCCAGCGAAAAGGCGGATGCCTCCATAAGCTGGTTATGTTGCGCGACAATCAGGTTTTCCAGAACGGTCATGCCTGTAAACAGGCGGATATTCTGGAAAGTACGTGCAACGCCGTTGTTACGCGGAATACGGAAACCTTCCATACGCTCCAGCAAACGCGGTCCGTCATTGGCATAAAGTGTCAGACGTCCCTCGGTTGGAACATAGAACCCGGTAAGGCAGTTGAAAACCGTGGTTTTCCCTGCCCCGTTCGGGCCGATAATTGCCGTGATCTCGCGCTTTCTTGCGGTGAACGAAAGATCATCGATGGCGACCAGGCCGCCAAAGCGCATGGTAAGGTGTTCGACTTCAAGCTGTACGTTGTCGGTCATTTGACTTCTCCGGCAACTTTTTCTTTCTTGCTCATATTCAGCAGAATGGTCGGGTCACGGAAAGACAGAAGACCGCGTGGACGCCACAACATGATGGCAACCATACCAGCCCCGAAAATCAGCATGCGATATTCAGCCAGTTCACGGAACATTTCCGGAAAACCAATCATCACAATCGCGGCAAGAACCACCCCGATTTGACTGCCCATACCACCCAGAACAACGATGGCAAGGATCACGGCAGATTCTAGGAAGGTAAAGCTTTCCGGACTGATGAAACCCTGACGGGTGGCAAAGAACGCGCCGGCAAAACCGCCAAACATTGCGCCAATGGCAAATGCTGACAGTTTGGTGTTGGTCGGATTGATGCCCAGCGAACGGCAGGCGATTTCGTCTTCACGCAACGCTTCCCATGCGCGTCCGATCGGCAGTTTGCGCAGACGTACAGTGACAAACGCAGTCACCAGTGCCAGCACAAGGATCAGATAATACAGGAAGATCAGGCGATGCATCGTCGAATAGTCCAGACCGAACAATTCGTTGAAGCCCATCACCCCTTCCGGCAGGCGTCGGTCGAACTCGGCCAATCCAAAGAAACTCGGCCGTTCGATCGATGAAATGCCGTCCGGCCCACCGGTCAGATCGTACCAGTTGATCAGGACAACACGGATGATCTCGCCAAACCCAAGGGTAACAATCGCAAGATAGTCCCCGCGCAGTCGCAGAACAGGGAAGCCCAGGATGATCCCGAAGCTCGCGGCGAAAATACCGGCCAATGGCAGGCAAAGCCAAAAGCTGAGATCAAAATGCTGCGACAGAAGTGCATAGGAATAGGCACCAACTGCATAGAAGGCAACGTAGCCAAGGTCAAGCAGACCAGCTAGACCAACCACGATGTTCAAGCCCCACCCCAGCATGATGTAGATCATGACAAGGGTTGCAAGATCGATCGCAGAACGGTTCTCGCCAAACAGGAACGGGAAGATGATGAAGAATACAATCCCCAACGCCCCGATCTTTTTGGTGTTGGTCCGGTAGGCCAACTGGATTTTGGCGGACAGATTCGAACCGCTTTCCTCCTCTTCGGCAGCTACCTTTTTCATGCTGAAATAGGCAATTGCAAAGACGATGGCAATAAACGCAATGGCCAGAACGATACTGGTTACACTGCCAAACGCCATATCAATGAAAACAGGAGAAGCCCAGCGATCATCCATTTCGCGGAAGCGGACAAACATTTCGAATACTGCGACAGCCGCCACGGTAATCAGAACCGCCTGTCCAATACGCGAAATATGTTCGCGGCGAATGATCAGTGCCAATCGGCCGATGATGGTCGATATAATCGCGGTGATCACAAGATCCCAGCGAACGGCCAGTTCAAGCCCGGTTGGACGGTCAACTGTCTCGACGCCCAGGATCATGACTGACATCAACAGTGCGATGACGGCAAAGAACGCAAGTTCCTTAACAATCTCTGCACCGGAAATCCGTGAAGAAGTGATAAGAGCGGACATCAGACTTTCTCGACCTCCGGCTTACCAAGCAGACCCCACGGACGGAAAATCAGCACAAGAACCAGAATACCGAACGTTGCAACGTCCTTGTATTCAATTGTGAGATAGCCCGACCAGAATGCTTCGATCAAACCAATCAGCAGACCACCAAGCATTGCGCCCGGAAGTGAACCGATCCCGCCCAGAACGGCCGCAGTGAAGGCCTTAACACCGGCAAGGAAGCCGATATAGAAGTCGATCACGCCGTAATACAGGGTCACCATCATGCCAGCAACCGCAGCAAGGGCTGCCCCCATGACAAAGGTCGTGGAGATCGTACGGTCAACGTTGACACCAAGAAGGCCTGCCATGGTTCGATCCTGCTCACAGGCGCGCTGGGCGCGACCGAGCGAGGTTTTCGCAATCAGAGTCGAGAACACAACCATCAGCACGAAGGTCAGAACAATAATGACGATCTGCATATAGCTGAGCTGAACGTTGAAATTCGGGCTTTCCATCAGGGTGATGCCACCCTCGATTAGTGGCTGCATCGGCTTCACACGAGCCCCTTGCGAAATCTGAACAAAGTTCTGCAGGAAGATCGACATGCCGATAGCCGAAATCAGCGCTGCAAGACGGAATGATCCGCGCAGCGGCCTGTATGCAATCCGTTCAACGCCCCACCCGTAGATAGAGGTGAGCACCATTGACACAAACAGCATCAAAAGAAGTGTAAGCGGAAGTATGCCGCTAATCCCTGCAGCCTGACAGATCAGGAACGTGATCAGGGAATGGAACGCGCCCAGCATGTAGATTTCGCCGTGCGCGAAGTTGATCATACCGATGATGCCGTAGACCATCGTGTAGCCGATGGCGATCAAACCGTAGATGGCTCCCAGCGTCAGACCGTTGATCAATTGTTGTAAGAAATAAGCCCAATCCATTGCACAACCTTAGATTTGGCACAGACAAACGAGGTCTTCGACCGACTGGCTGAAGGTGCAAAACAAGATACAGCTGTATTGATTGGATGAGACCAAGTCTCCCCATTGCCCCCTAGCAAACCTCCGAAGCCTCCGTCTTTTTGTTATCGGGTTTTCCCCGGTTCTAGCTTTTGGGCACGACCATTCTTTTTGTGGTTCATTATCCAAAAGCGCGATTAGAGCACAAACCTTAGACACATGAGGTCGAAGGCTGCAAGCGGCTTTGACAAATTGGTCAAAAACACCAAATCGTATTTCATTCTTAGAATAAAACACCAACGCCACCGAACGCATCGCTCTTTATATTGTATACTTTATCCCTTGTTGAGGACGTATTCAAGTTTTTGTACCGCGACGCGCTTGAGTTGCTCCGGATTCCTTGAAACCGGACCGGCAACTGTCACCTCGATTCCCGTTTTTCCGTCAATTGCCGTACAACGCAGATAGTTTCCAACCTGTCTCAATTCGAAATAGATTTCGCGCGGTACACTGTTTCTTGTTGTCATTCATCAATCCGGGAATTTCTGTATAGGCATTTTCACCGTCAACCTGCACAAATCTACCACTAATGCAGGCCACGGTATTCATAAAAAAACAGGCCCGGCAAATACCGGGCCTGCATAATATACTTCATAATGCCGTAACGTTACTTGTCGCCGTCCAGCATTTTGACAATTGCCGAGAAATCCATCCCGCCATTTCCGCTATTGGAATAAAGTGCATACAGGCTTTCGGCCAACGCCCCCATTGGGGTTGTCGCCCCGGCAGATGCCGCCGCCTGTTGCGCCAGTTTCAAGTCTTTCAGCATCATGTCCACAGCAAATCCCGGTTGATAATCGCGATTTGCAGGCGACGTTGGAACCGGCCCCGGTACGGGGCAGTAACTGGTCAATGACCAGCACTGGCCGGATGCTTTTGAAGAAATATCAAACAGCTTCTGCGCATCCAGCCCCAGACGCTTTGCAAGCATAAAGGCCTCGGATACGGCAATCATGCTGACGCCAAGCACCATGTTGTTGCAAATCTTCGCCGCCTGCCCGGCCCCGCTGGTGCCTGCATGAATGATATTGCTGCCCATTCCTTCAAGAACCGGCTTCGCACGATCAAAATCGCCATCATCACCACCGACCATGAAAGTCAGTGTTCCGGCAGTAGCGCCGGCAACCCCGCCAGAGATCGGCGCGTCAACAGCACCAAGACCTTCAGCCTTTGCCAGCTCGGCAGCTTTACGGGCCGCATCAACTTCGATGGTCGAGCTATCAATCAAAAGGGTACCCGCCTTGGCATTGGCAATCACGCCATCTGGTCCGTCATAAACTGACAGGACGTGCTTTCCAGCGGGAAGAACCGTGACAACGAACTCGACATCCGTTGCCGCATCGGAAACCGTCGATGCCTTGGTGGCACCCTCTGCAACCGCCTTGCCGACCGCAGCTTCGGACAAATCAAAAACCTTCAGCGCATGACCGGCCTTGATCAGGTTGGCCGCCATCGGCCCGCCCATATTTCCCAGACCGATGAAACCGATTTTCGCCATTTGGAGTCTCCTCTGATTTCTCGATGATCGAGATTCTATTTTGATTTCTGTAAGTTACAGAGCCAGTCAGAACTGCAACTTCAACTCTTTATCTTCAGGTAAAAGGTCAAAATATGCCGCCACATCGCGCGGATCGACTTGACCAATATCGGCGTGCTGCCATTTCGGACTGTGATCCTTGTCAACAATCACTGCACGAACCCCTTCAAAAAGATCGGGCATGCGAACGGTGCGTTGTGACAAACGGAATTCCATCGCCAGATCCTGCGCAAGCGTCATATCGCGTCCCTGACGTATCTGTTCGAACGTTACGCAGACAGCAATTGGCGACTTGCTTCGCAGTATTTTGACTGTTTCTTTGGCAAAATCAGTCGAAGACGCATCAAGTGCGGCAAAAATATCCGCCATTGTATCGGCACCAAACAGTCTGTCGATTTCGGTACGCAAGGGCTTCAGAGTAGCCTCTTCGCCTTTTACATGATGATCATCCAGAACCTTCTTCACCGCAGAAAAAGGATCATTCCCGCCTTCTATGGCCGACAGATCCGACTTCAGCGCGGCAATATTTTCGCTATTCACATTATGGGTTGCCAAGTCGGCATAAACGCAATCTGCCGCCTTGATCCGGGCACCTGTCAAACCAAGATAGAGGCCGATCTGCCCCGGGCAGCGGGACAGAAAATATCCACCCCCGACATCGGGGAAAAATCCGATCCCGGTTTCTGGCATTGCAAACAATGTGCGTTCCGTCACCACCCGAAAATGCCCATGTACAGACACACCGACGCCCCCGCCCATTGTAATGCCGTTCATCAACGCAATGTAGGGCTTGGGATACGTGGCAATATAATTGTTCAGGCAGTATTCCCGCCGATAGAAGGCATCAAGCAGCGCATCGTCATCCCGTTTTCGCGCGTCATAAAGTCCGCGAATATCGCCACCAGCACAAAAGGCCTTTTCACCTGCCCCTTCGATCACGATTGCAACAACCGTCGCATCGTTTTCCCATTCACGAAGTTTGGCTGTGATCGCATCAATCATCGTCAGATCAAGCGCATTCAATGCCTTGGGTCGGTTTAACAGGATATGACCGATGGCCCCGTCTTTCGAGAAAACAACGGATGCCTCATTGCCATGCGATGGACTTGTCGCGTTCTCGCTGCTCATAAATCAATCCTTTAACGCGGCACGTGAGATGATCAGGCGCATGATTTCGTTGGTGCCTTCCAGAATCTGGTGAACCCGAAGATCGCGTAAAAGTCTTTCGACCGGGTATTCGCGAATATAGCCATATCCACCATGAAGCTGCAGAGCTTCATTGCAAACCCTGAACCCGATATCCGTGCCGAAACGTTTCGCCATTGCGCAAAACTGTGTGGCATCCGGTGCCTTGTTGTCCAGTTTCCAGGCTGCTTTGTGCAGCATCAGCCGTGCTGCTTCAAGCTCGGTCACCATGTCGGCATATTTGAACTGCAATGCCTGAAATTGATCAAGGGTTTTGCCAAACTGCTTGCGGACCTTCATGTGATCGCGCGCATGATCCATCGCGGCACGTGCGCCGCCGATAGAACAGGCAGAGATATTAAGCCGTCCGCCATCGAGCCCCATCATGGCAAACCTGAAGCCCTCGCCTTCGTCACCCAACCGGTTTTCGACAGGGACTTTGCAATTGCTGAAAATCACGGCGGATGTCGGCTGACTGTTCCAGCCCATTTTTTCTTCCAGCTTGCCAAACGACAGGCCTTCGGCATCCTTCGGGATGATAAAGGTCGAAATGCCCTTGGGGCTGTCATCACCGGTTCGCGCCATGACGATATAAACGTCGCTGCGCGACCCGCCGGAGATAAATGCCTTCTCGCCATTCAGGATATAGTGATCACCTTCCCGAACGGCACGGGTACGAAGTGCCCCTGCATCCGACCCAGCGCCCGGCTCGGTCAGGCAATAACTGGCGAAATGTTCCATGGTAACAAGTTTGGGAAGATATTTTTGACGCTGATCTTCATTCCCGAAACGGTCAATCATCCAGCATGCCATGTTGTGTATCGAAATATAGGCCGCCGTTGACGGACATGCGCCCGCCAGTTCTTCGAAAATCACTGCGGCATCCAGACGACCAAGGCCCGATCCCCCGACATCTTCGCGCGTGTATATCGCGGCAAAGCCAAGTTCGGCCGCCTTACGCAGGGTCTCTTCGGGGAAAATGTGTTTTGCATCCCACTCGCCCGCATAGGGTGCCATTTCGTTTTGCGCGAAATCGCGGGCTGCCTGGGCAAATGCCTGCTGGTCTTCAGACAGGTTGAATTCCATTGGATCGCCGCCTCTGAATGTTTTGGTATTTTCCCTTTACGTAAACGTGAATTCGGACCTTTGTCAATTCATTCGGTATAACAGTACCGAATTATGTGAATGTATTCTGGTCGGGCTTTCTCATTCCGTCATTTGCGGATTTTTCATCCACCTTCTTGTCGCCATGGCGCGAATATGCGTTACTTCCGCAAAATCAATACAACCTATAATCAGGGGAAACGACATGACAGGATCATCCAAACCGGAAACCATCGTTTTACATGCAGGTTATCGTGCTGACCCGGCTACTGGCTCGGTCGCGGTACCGCTATATCAAACGACCAGTTACCAGTTCCGTGATACGCAACACGCAGCCGATCTCTTTGCTCTCAAGGAGCTCGGCAACATATATACACGCCTGATGAACCCGACCAATGATGTGCTGGAACAGCGCATTACAGCCCTTGAGGGCGGTGCCGCGGCGGTTGCCGTTGGCTCCGGTCAGGCGGCATCAACTTTCGCCGTACTTAATATCGCCCAAGCTGGCGACAATATCGTCAGTTCGACGGATTTGTATGGCGGCACATGGAACCTGTTTGCCAATACGTTCAAGCAGATGGGAATCGAAGTACGCTTTGCCGATCCATCCGACCCGGAAAACTTCCGACGCCTGACGGATGACAAGACGCGCGCCTATTACGCCGAAACCCTGCCGAATCCCAAGCTTCATGTTTTCCCCATCCGCGAGGTCGCGAACATCGGGGATGAGCTCGGCGTTCCAGTGATCATGGACAATACCGCCGCGCCGGTGCTGTGCCGCCCCATCGATCATGGCGCGACTATTGTCATCTATTCGACCACCAAATTTATTGCCGGGCATGGCACCTCGGTTGGCGGGATTGTTATCGATTCCGGCAGATTTGACTGGGAAAAACATGCAAAACGCTTCCCGTTGCTGAACGAACCGGACCCCAGCTATCACGGTGCGGTCTGGACGCAGGCCGTCAAGCCGATCGGCCCGGTTGCCTATGCGATCAAGCTGCGTTGCACGTTGCTGCGTGATGTTGGTGCGGCCGCCTCGCCGTTCAACTCGTTCCAGACCATTCAGGGCATGGAAACACTGCCGCTGCGCATGGAACGTCACTGCGAAAACAGCACCAAAGTTGCCGACTTCCTTTCGTCCCATCCAAAAGTCACCAAGGTGATCTATCCTGGCAAACAGGACGGCGAAAGCCGCCGCCGTGCCGATACTTACCTTAAGGGCGGGTACGGATCGCTTATGGGGTTTGAGCTTGCAGGCGGCAAAGCAGCCGGCGAGAAATTCATCAACAGCCTTGGCCTGTTTTATCATGTCGCCAATATCGGCGACACCAGATCGCTTGCCATTCATCCGGCCACGACAACGCACAGCCAGCTTTCCGAACAGGATCGTATTTCATCTGGTGTGACGGACGGTTATGTCCGTCTGTCGATTGGTATCGAACATATCGATGACATTCTTGCCGATCTGAAACAGGCACTGGATAAAGCCTGAGCCATCATATCGTTGAATATAAAACCGGCCCTGTTTGTACGGGGCCGGTTTTTTATTGACCATCTTCCCAATCAAAGGTAAACGCGCATTATCGGCAAAACATGCAAAACAGGCAAATCGATGTCGAGTGTCAATTCGCGCCAGCGTGAAATCGAAAAACTCCTTCACAGCCAGGGCACAGTTCATATTCATGACCTGTCTGCACTTTTTCATGCGTCCCTTGATACCATTCGGCGTGACCTGCGCCAGATGGAAGATGCCGGAAGTCTCAGGCGTATTCACGGGGGCGCTACGTTACCAAGTACTGCCCGCGAAGGGTTTCATGACCGGGCACAGGATTTAAAGCCGGAACGCTCCGAAATCGCGCGCAAGGTCGCACATGACCTTGTTCCGGATCATGGTGTGGTCTTTTTTGATAGTGGTACAACCATCTATGAAGTCGCCCGGAACCTGAAACCGACATTTTCCGGCACCGTGATCACGGTCAATCCCCTGATTGCCGTTGAACTGGCCAATCATCCGAATGCGAACATCATCATGATTGGCGGGATGGTTCTGAAACGTGATCTGGCGATCTGCGGACCGACGGCCATTGATGAAATACGCAACTACAATGCCGATCTTGTGCTGCTGGGCACCTGCGCCCTTCATCCCGAACTGGGTTTGACCACCAGCACGGCCGAAGAGCGCGCCACCAAGGCAGCGATGCTGGCACAATCTGCCGAAGCCATTGCTGTCACAACTGCCGACAAACTCGAAACCAGCTTGCCATTCAGGGTCTGTGACCTTGATGCGATTTCGCATCTGGTAACGGGCAGGAAGCTATCAAGCGGATATCTGAACAACTATACCGAACGCGGGATCAATGTGATCCTTGCCTGACGGAGGCCGAGCCCCAAATGCCTATCTCCAACCAGATTGCCCACAACCGGATCCGAGCCATTTTCTTTCTGCATGGTGCCGCCTTTTCAAGCTGGGTCCCGCATATTCCGCTGGTGCAGGAACGCCTTGGTTTTGGCCATGATGACCTTGGTGCCATCTTGCTGGCTGCCGCGGTTGGCGTTCTTGCCGTCATGCCGGTTGCCGGTCGCCTATCGGACAAATTTGGCAGCGAACGCGTCGCACGCTATTCCGGGATTGCTTATTTCATTGCCGTTGGCATTCCCGTCTTCATGCCAAGCTTCATGTCGATTGCTATTGCCATGTTCGCACTTGGCTTTTTTGGCGCGTTCCTTGATATATCGATGAATGCCAATGGCCTGAATGTTGAACGGGCCAAGAAACGCAGCGTCATGTCCGGCCTGCACGGTTTCTGGAGCCTCGGGGGCTTTGCCGGTGCGGGCACGACAGCGGCATGGTTTGCCCTGCCCTTGCCGGTTGAATGGCACCTTCCCGTCATGCTGACCATTTTTCTGATTTTGCATCTGGTCCTTCAACGTCAATTGCTGCCAGATGCTGCCGTTCCCCATCCCGCCCAAACGCATGACGGATCATCTGCCAAACAGCGCGCGATGTTTCTGACACTACTGCCATTTGGCGCCTGTGCCTTCATCGGCCAGTTTGGCGAAGGCGTTATTACCGACTGGGCAACGGTTCTGATGAATACGGAACTCAATTCCGGCCCGACGATGGCGGCCGTGGGCTTTGCCTGCTATTCGGCGACCATGGCCATTACCCGCTTGTCGGGGGACTGGCTGGTTACGAAATTTGGCCGACCGCAAATCCTGCTGTCCAGTTCGGCATGCGCATCCTTTGGCCTGTTTGTGCTGGCACTTGCCCCGCACTACGTCGTTGCCTGGGTCGGGTGTGCCATCGCCGGGGTTGGACTGGCAGTCATCCTGCCGCTTCTGATTTCTGCTGCGGCGGAGGCAAGTGGCAGAAGCGGCGGTGCGGTCGTTTCAACCATTGCGGCAACCGGTTACACCGCCTTGATGGCCGGGCCACCGGTTATTGGGGCGATTGGTCAACAGCTTGGACTGGTTACGGCTTTTGTCCTGACAGCAAGTTTTCTGGCCTTGATCATACCGGTTTATATGCTGACCATGCGTAAACGCCTTTATCGCGCCAGCAATAGTTGATCCGCCGTCAATTCTGTCCCATAAATTGTCACCTCATTTCTGAATTCAGAATGCCGCCCCACTGACAAGAGAACAGATCATGGCCAAAACAGTCACCTATGGCACTTTCCCGCGCACCCGCCTTCGCCGTACCCGCATGAGCGACTGGTCACGACGCATGGTGGCGGAAACCCGATTGACGGCGCATGATCTGATCCTGCCGGTATTTGTGATCGATGGTAAAAACGAACGGACACCGATCCCGTCAATGCCCGGTGTCGAACGCCAAAGCGTCGATGTGCTTGTTGAAACGGCAAAACACGCTGAAAAGCTTGGCATCCCTGCCCTTGCGCTTTTCCCGTATATTGATGCCAGCCTTAAAACCAAGGATGCGCGCGAAGCATATAATCCCGACAACGTGGTTTGCCGTGCGACAAAGGCGATCAAAGACGCCTGCCCCAATCTTGGTGTCATTACCGACGTTGCCCTTGATCCATTCAATGCGGATGGTCAGGACGGGATCGTGATTAACGGTGAAATCCTTAATGATGAAACGACCGAGGCACTTGTGCGCCAGGCACTGGTTCAGGCGCAGGCAGGATGCGATGTTGTTGCCCCGTCCGACATGATGGATGGCCGTATCGGTGCCATTCGTGATGTTCTGGAATCCGAAGGGCTTAAAAAGGTCCAGATCATGGCCTATGCGGCAAAGTACGCATCGTCCTTCTATGGTCCGTTCCGTGACGCGATTGGATCGGCTTCTGCCTTGGGCAAGGCGGACAAGAAGACATACCAGCTTGACCCCGCCAATAGCAGCGAAGCGATGCGCGAAGTCGCCTATGACCTTGAGGAAGGCGCGGACTCCGTCATCGTGAAACCGGGTCTTCCGTATCTTGACGTTCTGTATCGGGTGCGCGAGGAATTTGGCGTCCCTGTTTTCGCCTATCAGGTGTCAGGTGAATACGCCATGTTGCGTGCTGCAGCCCAGAATGGCTGGCTTGATTACCTTGGCTGCGCCATTGAAACGCTGTCCTGTTTCAAACGTGCCGGCGCGTCAGGAATTCTGACATACAGTGCAATTGACGTTGCCGAGGCCATTTAACAAGGGAACTTTTTTCCGCCTTTCTGGAAAAAGTTCTTGATTTGTTCTTTTTGTTGTGACATAAAGATAAAGTCAACAGGACAAATGGGTCTGGAGACAAAACCCGCAAAGCGTGATTCGCTTTTGCGGGTTTTTGCGTTTCGGGCGGCAAAGACAGGAATGGGATGATGATGAAGCAGCAATCTGATCGTCTGAAAGGACGACGGCGGTATCGCCAAAGGGGCATCACTGGCGCATGGAAAAGTCATTACGGCGGTGGTGCGTCCGGGCCGTGAGGGCATGCGAGATTTACGAAAAACTGTGGTTTATCATGACGGGAGAGATGTGCCCTTGGGGCAAGGGTGTTTGAACGGGGCAGCGAAAGCCGGGACGAGGTGAAGTTGGTTCGGTCCAGCTCAGTCCAGTCCGGAGCCAGTCCGGTCGGTGAAGTCTGGCAATGCCGAGGATCAGCAGGCCCGAATTGCGTCTGCATTGGATCGGCTGACTGAATTGGTTGGCTTGGCGATGGGGCCGATGGATCATTCGGAGATGCCGAAAGGCTGGTCATCAATGGCGGGATTTGTGCCTGCCCTGCGACAACGCCTTCATCCTTGGGGGGAGGTGCGCTTGCGGTGTCCATCGAAAGCCCGAGGCGTTTGTTCGGGGCAGCAGGGACTGGGGCGTGGTCGGTCTGGTGCAATCTAGTTCAGTCTAGCTCAGCCCCGTCCGTCCGGCCTACCCGGTCGGTGGCGTTTGGCGATGCAGAGGACAGCGGGGTTCGCGGGCTGGATTGGATTGGTGGCGGGGCCGATGGTGCATTCGGACGTGCCGAAAGGTCGGTCATCGATGGCGACTTGGGGGATTGGCTTGGCTGGATTGGTTTGTCGGCTGATCAAAATCGTCATTCCCAGCGAAGCACAGGACAGACCCGGAATCCATGCCCTGTTGAAAGAGGCTGGATTCCGACCGTTGCGGGAATGACGATCAGGTCGGGAGTGCCCTGTCAGCGGGCCTTTTTTTACCGGGTCGTTTTATCCGTTATCAGGCACAGCAGGCTTCGCTTTTGGCACCTGAAACGTCAATGCCATGACCAATCGCACGCGCACAAAAATGCGGACGCAAACCCGACTTTTCAAACAGGCTTTCGATATCATCCTGGCCGTCAAGGAACCCACCCTGATGCACCAGAAGCGTCTTGATGCCTGCCGCCAGCCCACCCAGCACATCGGTATGGATTGTATCACCTACCATCAGGACCCGGTCCCGGCTGATATCCGGGTGACGACGCAGGACTTCATCAAACACATGGCCATAGGGTTTGCCAACGCAATCAGGTATCACGTTGCAACGATCCGCCGCCTTATGGGCGAAATATCCGGACTCAACGGACAGGAATGCCCCCATCGGCGCACAGATATCGGGATTGCCGACCAGAATGGGACGTGGATTGGCTACAAGGCTTTCTTCCAGATGATTCTGCTGGATATCGGACCAGTTTTCAGAATCAATAAGAACAAAACCGTCAACCGCATCATAAAGCGCACGATCCGCGCCAAGCGGTTCCACCCTGCCCGGCAGAATATCAAATGGCCAGTGAGCCGGCGCCATGGCCCCCCAATGAGACAGATCCTTGTAGGTTTCCATCATCGGGGCCACGAATTGCTGGCTGCTGATCAGGTTTGTCGTGTTGAAATCAAACCCGCGCCCGCGATGCCGTGCGAGGATTGCCTCGGCTGAACTGGATGCATCATTGGTGACAACGGCAAGTTTCTTTCCCGATTTCTGGAGGGCAGCAACGGTTTCGACCGCACCGGGAATGGCTTGCGCCCCGCTGTTGAGCACACCGAAAGCATCAAACACGATCAGATCAAATTGGTCCGCGATCTCCAGAAGATTCCCGACATACTGTGTTTTCGCAGGAACAGATGCCGGATCAACCTGCGGCAAACGCGGGGCATATTGCAGATAAGCTGCAATTGCCTGCTCAAAGCTGAGCTTCGGGCGGTTGATACTCATCTGTCCGTGTCTCCTGTCCGATAGAAAGCCATCCGTGAATTCGCCTGAAGGCATCAATCCGGATATGTTCATATGAAAATCGCGACTGCTGTTGTAGCGGTTCCGCTTTCAATTGGAAAGCGATTGGTAATTTAATTAGCTATGCGCTGAAAACATAGCAATAAACAACGAAGCAAATCTGTATTATGACGTTATTTAAGCGTTTTCGTTGCAAAAACATGACTTTCTGCGCTTTCCAATCGCCAGCCATGCAAAAAACGCATTGGATTTCACAATCAACCGGGCGTAGTTTGCTCTCACGAAATAAAAACGATGTATCGACTGGCTGATGCAAAGAAATGCAGATGATCATTCGGTACATAATAAGCAGACCGACACGTCAAACCAGTTAACTATTCCTTGATGGAATATCTTCGGTGAGCACATGCCGGTTATCTGAATGACAGCGCCAATTTGAAATTGGCCGGTTTGAAATAGGTGATGAAATGATCGTAACCAAGATTTTTGCTTTCCTGCGCGCCCTTCGTGTTCAGTACCAGACCCAGACTGCGCTCCGTAAACTTGATGCACGTGAGCTGGCAGATATCGGCCTGAACCGTGACATGATTGACGATGTTGCACATCGCGTTGCTTTCGGTCACTAAGCCAGACCGTAGCCGTCCAAAGAAAAGCCCCGGCATTGATTGCCGGGGCTTTTCTTGTTTTCGGGATAATGTGCTGACAGGGCAAGCTGTCCCCTCGCCCTGTTCTAGTTGGCAAATACCGCGCTATAATCCTCGCGCAGGATATTCTTCTGTACTTTTCCCATCGCATTACGCGGAAGTTCGGACACGAAGAAAACGCGCTTGGGCACTTTGAAATTGGCAAGCTGCCCCTTGATCGCATTGACCACGTCATCTTCGGACAATTTATCGCTGCTCCGGACAATAACGGCCACGACGGCCTCGCCAAAATCCGGATGCGCAACACCGATCACGGCACTTTCGACAACACCATCCATCTTGTCGATGACCGTTTCGATTTCTTTCGGGTAAACGTTGAATCCGCCGGAGATCACAAGATCCTTGGCGCGACCAACGATATGGACATATCCCTTGGCATCGATTTTCGCGATGTCACCGGTAATGAAGAAACCGTCTTCGCGGAATTCCTCGGCCGTCTTTTCCGGCATTTGCCAGTATCCGGCGAAAACGTTCGGGCCTCGTGCCTCCAGAACGCCGATCTCGTCGGTTCCAAGGACATTACCCTTTTCGTCACAGACCCGGACTTCCACATCCGGCAGGGCTGGTCCGACCGTATGCACGATCCGCTCGCCATTGAGTGGGTTGGACGTTGCCATCCCCATTTCAGTCATGCCGTAACGTTCCAGCAACGCCTTGCCGGTCCGTTCCCTGAAGGCCACAAATGTTTCGGGCAGCAAGGGTGCCGATCCCGAAATGAACAACCGCATGCCCGATGTCACATCGGCATTAAAATCATCACCAGACAACAGCCGGACATAAAATGTCGGTACCCCCATCATGACAGTACTGCGCGGAAGCAGTGCCATGACCTGATCGCGGTCGAACTTCGGCAGGAAGAACATTTTCGATCCCGACAGCATCACGCAATGACACGCAATGAAAAGCCCGTGCGTATGGAAAATCGGAAGCGCATGTAAAAGAACATCGTCCGGGCCAAAGCCCCAAAGCTTCTCCAGGGTCGCGGCATTTGACCATAAATTGGTCTGGGTCATCATGGCGCCCTTTGGCTTGCCCGTCGTTCCAGAGGTGTAAAGAATGGCCGCAAGTTCATCATCTGCACAGGCAACCGGGGCAAATTCAGCGGGGAAATCCGCCGCCTGATGGATCAACGTCCCCTCGCCCGTCGTGCCAAGTGTCAAAACCTTTTCAACACCCTGTGCATCGGCAATTGCCATTACTTCATCTTCGCGGTGTGGCTGGCAGACAAAAACAATAGGTGCCGCGTTCCCCATGAAATAGGCAAGTTCACCTGCCTGATACGCGGTATTCAGCGGCAGATAGACCAGACCTGCGCGGATACAGCCGAGATAAAGGAACAGGGATTCGGGGGACTTATCGACCTGAACCGCGACGCGATCACCCTTTTTGGCACCAAGCGCGGTCAAAAGCCCGGCAATACGTGCGGACGCCGCATCGGCATCACCGTAGCTGTATGTTGTGCCCTCTGCCGTTTCGATCAGGACCTTGGACAGGTCAGATGGAAATCGGCTTCGTATGCGCATGAAAAGGCTGTTGGTCACGGCGTATCTTCCCTGTTTCAGATCTTGTGCCGGGCATTCATGCTGCCCGGTGTCATAACAGGCAGCATAGTGCACACAAGAATATCCGCAAACAAGTACTGTTTTACCGCTATGGTCGGTTTTGGTTAGCCAACCTGCGGAAATTCACCATCAATAAACGGGAATGTTTCGCCAACCGTTACCAGCAATTCCGGGTAAAAACCGTTGAAATGGGTGGCGAGTGCGTTGCTGTAAGCACCGATATGCCCAAATTCGATCCAGTCCCCTTCGCGGATGTCGGCGGGCAAGGTCACCGTTGCCGGAAGCACATCCATATTGTCGCAAGTCGGACCATAGATCGTGAAATCGAGGGTGTCGGTTTCGTTAAAATCACCACCTATCCGCATCGGTCGCACCGGGAAACGCAACTGCCCGGTAACTGCCTCGGAAAGGCTGCCATACACACCGTCATTGATGAATAGCTGGTCTTCCTTGCGCAGATGCACCTGCGTGATCAGTGACACACCACTCGACACCAGTGCCCGGCCCGGCTCGCACATAAAGGTGGTATCGGGCAGGCCAAGCCAGCGAATGCAGTCCTTGATTTCCTCCATGAAGACCTCAAGCCCCGGTGCGCGCTGGTTCATATATTGGCCGGGGAACCCGCCGCCAACATCGATATAGCGGACTTTGACCCCGGAAAAGTCGACAACCTGCCGGATCAGTTCAACAGCAATGCGATACCCGTTCGGCGTCGTGCATTGCGACCCGACATGGAAGCAAAGCCCGGCGGCATAGCCGTATCCATCAACTTTTTTCAAAAGTTCCGATGCCGTCATCGGACGCGCACCGAATTTTGCCGAAAGGTTATAGGCTGCCCCTGCCGGCGGGGTTGCCAGGCGAACATGAATGACCAGATCGGTCTCGCCGTCGGTTTCGGCGCGGACTTTTTCAAGTTCATCCTCGGTATCGATCACGTAATGCTTCACGCCGAAAACACGGTGCGCACTGCGAATGGCATCCCGGCTTTTGACAGGATGCATGAAATAGACGTTCATTCCCGGAAACTGGCGACGGACAAGGGCAATTTCCTCGGGCGATGCGGTATCGAAATGGCGAACACCGCCTTCGTGCAGGTATCGCATGATTTCCGGATGCGGATTGCACTTGACCGCATAAAGGACATTGCCGGGAAACATATCGACAAACCGTTTGGCCGATTCACGCAGGATGTCGGGGCGCAGGCAATAAACCGGATAAGATGGCTTGAGTTCACGGACAACATCAAACGTCGTGTCAAAATGGCGCGGCATGGGTATCCCCTTGTCCTTACAGAATTGTAGCTGTGGTGCATTTCGAAACCGGCATGCGACCCGCTTTTAAATAACCCTATCAACCCTGCCCCCGACTGTCATGCCTAAGATGGTGAAAGGACCTTGCCTTTCCGGTATCGGATCGATAAATTGGTAAAACAATACCGAATAACCACTTATTTCGCTGCACAGTCAGAAAACGGGCGCGCAGCTATATGACAGGGAGCCTGAAATGTCTATCGAACCCGTGCTTGATCCCCATAAACTGGTCAAGGAACTCGATCGTCGTCACCTGATCGACGGGGAACTTGTACCTGCCAAAAATGGCAGAAATTTCGACGTCCTGAACCCGGCAACCGGCAAGGTCATTGCGCAGGCTGCCGAAGGTGATGCCGATGACGTCGATTTCGCGGTTTCGGTGGCAAAGAAGGCCCAGAAGGATTGGGCGAACCGCCCTGCCCGCGAACGCGGCAAACTGGTTGCGGAATGCGGACGTATCCTGACCCAGCATGTTGAAGAACTCGGCCGTATGGTTGCCCTTGAATCAGGCAAGGCCCTGCGTACCGAAAGCCGTGTAGAGGCATCGGTTCTTGCTGACATGTTCACCTTCTTTGGCGGCCTTGCCTCGGAACTGAAGGGCGAAACCATTCCGTTCAACCCGAACATGATGACCCTGACAACACGTGAACCGGTTGGCGTTGTCGGTGCGATCATTCCCTGGAACGTGCCGCTGCTTCTGATGGCGATCAAGGTTGCCCCGGCCTTGGTTGCGGGCAATACCGTTGTCGTTAAATCGGCAGAAGACACACCCTTTACCGTCCTTCGTGTCTGCCAGATCATGCAGCAGATTCTGCCAAAGGGTGTTTTGAATATCCTTTCCGGCTTTGGTCCCGGATGCGGCGGCCCGCTGGTCGCGCACAAGGATGTCAAAAAGGTTTCCTTCACCGGATCGGTCGAAACCGGTCGCACGGTCTACCGCGCAGCCGCCGAAAAGCTGATCCCGGTTACACTGGAACTGGGTGGCAAATCCCCGATGATCGTGATGGGTGACGCCGATCTGGACAAGGCCATCGCAGGGGCAATTGGCGGCATGCGCTTTACCCGTCAGGGCCAGAGCTGCACGGCGTCGTCGCGCATTCTGGTGCATGAAAGCCTGCATGACGAGTTCGTGAGCCGCCTTCTGGCCAAGGTAAACACCCTTAAAATGGGTGATCCGCTGGACGAGGAAACCGATATCGGCACCATCATCAATCGCAAACAGCGCGACAAGGTGTGCGGTTATATCGAGATCGGCGAGGAAGAAGGTGCGACCAAAAATGAACTCAGCGCCCTTCCGACCGATCCGGCACTTGCCGATGGCATGTTTGTCCGTCCGGTCGTCTTTACCAATGTCAAACCCGATGCGCGGATTGCCCGCGAAGAAATTTTTGGCCCTGTTGCGTGTGTGTTCAGGTTCAAAACCTTTGACGAGGCGATCGAGCTTGCCAATGACAGCGACTTTGGCCTTGCCGCAACTGTCTGGACCAAGGACCTTAAAACCGCGCTGACGGCCACCAAACGGCTTGAAGCGGGCTTTGTTCAGGTCAACCAGAACCTTGTCGTGCAGCCAAACCTGTCATATGGCGGCGTCAAGCTTTCGGGTCTTGGCAAGGAGGCATCGCTTGAGAGCATGCTTGAACATTTCACGCACAAGAAAACCATCATCATGAATATGGAATAACCCTGCCTGCGTTCCCAAACCGGCCGGGTTGCAAATGTTGCAACCCGGCTTTTTTGTTTGCAAACTTGACCTTGCGCGCCTAATCCGCAAAGCTGCGTCACGATTAACGATCCATAACCCGAAAGAACATGGCTATGTCTGCTTGCCTTGACATCCTCGCATCGCATCCCCGTCCGACGCTTCGTGCCGGTGCGATGGCCATGATTATCGGGATTTCCGCCCTGCGAATGTGATCCCTGTCATCCGCGGATGACAGGCTTGGTTAAACATCCGAATTTTGCCCACACATGATAAAATGCCAGCACATCACGTAAAGTGCGGCTGGCCGCAGGAGTATGGAAATGACCGTTTCCTATCACGACATCGTACGCGCATCCGGCTTGCTTGAAGGCATCGTCAGCAAAACGCCATTGGTGAAATCACAAACACTCTCAAGAATTTGCGAGGCAGAAGTTCATCTGAAACTTGAAAATCTGCAATACACCGCTTCCTTCAAGGAACGCGGCGCCTATGTCAAACTTGCCAGCCTGACGCCTGAAGAACGCGCGAAGGGTGTCATCGCCGTATCGGCGGGCAACCATGCGCAGGGGGTCGCCTATAACGCCAAACGCCTTGGCATCCCGGCGACCATTGTCATGCCGAAAAATACACCCTTTACCAAGGTGCATCACACCCGCTCACACGGGGCGGAAGTTGTCCTTAAAGGCAGTGTTTTTGCCGAAAGTCTTGAAGCCGCATCGAAAATTCAGGAAGAACGCGGCCTGACCTTCGTTCACCCGTTTGATGATCCGCATATCATTGCCGGTCAGGGGACTGTTGGACTTGAAATCCTCAATGATGGTGCGGACATCGACACCATTATCGTGCCAATCGGCGGCGGCGGCCTTGCGGCCGGTATTGTCACGGCCATCAAGGCCCGACGCCCGGATATCGAGGTGATCGGTGTCGAGACCAAGCTTTATCCTTCCATGTATGAAGGCATCAAAGGCTTGCCGCTTTCCGGTGGTGGCGTGACGATTGCCGAAGGCATTGCCGTCAAGCAGCCCGGCGGCCTGACCTTGGAGATTTGCAAGGAAAAGCTTGATGATGTTCTGCTGGTCGAGGAAAGCTCGATCGAGCGCGCCATTCAGATGCTGATCGAGATCGAGAAAACGGTTGTCGAGGGTGCCGGTGCGGCCCCTCTTGCGGCCCTGCTTGACCATCATGACCGCTTCAAGGGCAAGAAGGTTTGCATGATTGTCAGTGGTGGCAACATCGACACACGCCTTCTGGCGCAGGTTCTGATGCGCGGTATGGCGCGCGAAGGCCGCCTTGTCCGTGTGCGTATCGAAATCCCCGATGTGCCGGGCGCACTTGCAACCATCAGCGCGCTGATCGGTGACGCCGAAGCCAACATCATCGAAGTGTACCATCAGCGTCACTTCTATGATGTGCCGGCAAAGCAGACAGACGTCGACATGGTACTCGAAGTCAGAGACACCACCCACGCGGAACAGGTGATTGAAAAACTGACGGGTGCCGGATTTGGCAGTCGCCTTCTGGGCAACACATCACTTGATTGAAAACATCGGGGCCAGCGACAGCGTCGTTGGCCCTTTGATCATTCCCCGAGGGAGTGGTAGCGGCCACCATAATAAAGAAGCGGATCGCCGGTATTCCCCATCGAAATATCCTGCACATGCCCGACAATGATGCTGTGGTCCCCGCCATCGTGAATTGCATGTCGCTTGCAGGAAAATGTCGCAAGATTACCGATCAGCTTTGGCACACCATGACAATCATCTTCAAAAACGAGGTCTTCCCAACGGTCCTGAACCGGTGATGAAAACAGGTCAGACAGGTCGCGTTGATCCCGATTAAGGATATTGATGCAAAAACGGTCACACTCACCTGCAAACAATGAATGTGTGGCCGCGCGCTGGTCTACTGAAAAAAGGACCAGAGCCGGATCGAGCGACACCGACGCAAACGAATTGATCGTAATGCCTGCTTTTGCGCCATTATTCGCCCGTGCCGTAACAACCGCAACACCGGTTGCAAATTGTCCCAGACAGTCCCGAAAATCGCGCGATGAAAATGACATATTGAAGAATGCTCTTGCTGATAAAACCTATTAGACATGCCCTGCGTACAGGATCAGGGAAAATGGCGGGAAAAACTTGTGCTGTCAAACCCCACGCGACAGCGTTTTAAACGCTATCTTAATAAGATTAAAAGTTAATATGGATCATATAGTTGCAGGTGTCGTATCCCAAAATCAGCCAATGCGAATTTCGCCGAGCCGTTTCAGGATGAGTTACTTGTGAAAATTTATGGGGTAGCGGGGAATACATAATGTTTCTGATTATTGGTTACGTTATCGTAATCGGTGCCGTCCTGGGTGGTTATCTTCCGCATGGTGAGTTTGGCGTACTTGTTCAGCCGCTTGAGGTTCTGATCATTTTCGGCGCGGCTTTCGGTACGTTTCTGATTGCCAACCCGCTAAGCATCCTTAAAAAATCCATCGCTTATACGATCCGGGCACTAAAAGGGCCGAAGAAAAAAGCGGCTTATCTTGAACTGCTGATTTGCCTTTATGCCGTATTCCGGCTTGCCAAATCGAAGGGCGACCTTGCCCTTGAAAGCCATGTCGAGAATCCCGAAAGTTCAAGCCTGTTTGGCAACTTTCCGGGCGTCATGCATGACCACCATGCCGTGGAATTCCTGTGCGATTATTTGCGCCTGTTAACGCTGGGAACAACCAACGCCTACGAGCTGGAAGCCGTTATTGATCAGGAACTCGAAGTTCATCATGAAGAAGAGCACATGGTTCCTGATGCCATCCAGACGGTAGGTGATGCCCTTCCCGGTCTCGGGATTGTTGCAGCCGTTCTTGGTGTGATCGTGACCATGGGCTCGGTCACCGAGCCCCCGGAAGTTCTGGGTGGCCTGATCGGTGCGGCACTTGTCGGGACCTTCCTTGGTATTTTGGCATCATATGGTTTCGTTGGCCCGACATCTGCCATCATCAAAAAGACACTTGATCAGGATGCAAAATTCTACAGTTGCATGAAGGCTGCCCTGATTGGTCATATGCAGGGATATGCCCCGCAGGTTTCGGTCGAGTTTGCCCGAAAAACGCTTCCTCATGACATTCGTCCAAGCTTCAAGGAGCTGGACGATGCCTTGCAGAATGCGCCAACGGCCTAATAAGAAAAACAATCTTCAAGCGTTATTGATAACCGGGATCCGCGCAAAGAATGCCTGATATCGTCATTAAGAAAGTCAAAAAAGGCGGACACGGCGGCCATCATGGCGGCTCGTGGAAAGTTGCCTATGCCGATTTTGTGACGGCAATGATGGCGTTCTTTTTGTTGCTTTGGCTGCTTAGCAGCGCAACCGAGGAACAGCTTCAGGGTATCTCGAACTACTTCACCCCGGAAACCATTTCACAAAGCGAGTCCGGTTCCGGCGGGATTCTTGGCGGACAAAGCCTTGCCGAACAGGGATCTTTGCGCTCTGAAATGGGCGCGCCAACAGTAAGCATGGATATCCCGCCGGTAAAAACCCCGGAAGAAATAGCCGAACAACGTCTTGCCGAACAGGAAGACAAGGAATTCAAGGAAGCCGAAGAACAATTGCGCAAGGCAATTGAAAGCTCGCCGGATTTGCAGGAACTGGCAAAAAATATCCGGATCGAAGAAACCGACGAAGGTCTTCGCATCCAGATTTTGGACGAAGACGGTACTGCAATGTTCCCAAGCGGCAGTGCTGTCATGGCCGAACATACCAAGCTTCTGCTTTCAAAGGTTGTCGAAGCAATCAAAGGCATGCCGCAGGATATTTCGATTGAAGGCCATACGGATGCGGTGCCCTTTACGACAATCACCGGCTACAGCAACTGGGAACTGTCTTCGGATCGTGCATTGGCGACCCGTCGAGAACTTGAAACACAGGGCCTTGCAACAGGGCGCTTTGCCAAGGTTGCGGGCCTTGCCGATACCGACCCGCTGATCCCGGAAACACCGGAAAACGAACGCAACCGCCGTATCAGCATTACACTTCTTCGCGGAACCGGTGAACGCCCGGCGCTTGACGATCAAACGCCCGATGCAGGTACATCAGGCTCCCCGTCCCCGGAAACCGGATCGGATGCGGAAAGCCCGACACCTCCGTCCGGGAATGGTTCGCCGACAAATCGCCGTCCGAGCTTCTCGGTGCCGACAAACCGTTAAAACTTTCTGGCGAATTCGAACAATCACCGGGTTCGCCCTTTAAACCGTCATGATTTATACCTAATCTCATATTATCAGAAGACCCTCTTGAACCCGGGCAAACGCGATAAATGACCGTCAATCAAAGACGACTAACCCAACATTACTTTATGACGGCTCCGATGCCCTGTCCGTATCTGGCAGGCCGGTTCGAACGCAAGCTGGTCACAGAATTACGGGGGCCGGAAGCGAACAACATTCATGATCTGCTTTCACGGTCGGGGTTCCGTCGCAGTCATTCCATCGCCTATTTGCCGGCCTGCAGCGAATGTGATGCGTGCGTTCCCGTGCGCGTACGTTCGGCCGACTTTTGCAAGACAAAATCATTCCGCCGGATTGTCGCAAAAAATAGCGACCTGACCCGCACGATTTTGCCGCCAGCCGCAACACAGGAACAGTTTCAGCTTTTCAGCGAATATCAGGATGCCCGCCACGGCAATGGCGACATGGCAAGAATGGATGCCCGCGACTACCGGGCAATGATCGAAGACAGCACTGTTGATACGTCAATTTTCGAATACAGACGCCCTGACCGCAGCCTGATTGCCGTTGCCCTGGTTGACAATCTCTCTGATGGATTGTCGGCTGTTTACAGCTTTTTTGATCCGCGCGAACAGCGCCGCGGGCTTGGAACCTTTATCATCCTTGATCTCATAAACGAGTGCCAGATTCTCGAACTGCCACATGTTTATCTGGGATACTGGATCGGCGAGTGCCGCAAAATGTCCTACAAGATGCGCTTTCAGCCTCTTGAAGGTTTTCGCGGCGGGAAATGGGTGAAAATTCCTTTGCCGAACGGTTCGGATAACTGACATCTGCCAGTAAAACACCCGACCCGAAACACTTAGACTAAAGTAGTGCCTACCTACTCGATCCCCGGTTGCCACATTCTCCAGACGCATATAAGCTTTGCCCAAAGTCGCATGACGGCTTTGAGTAAAATAAATCATGAGCTTGCATCTTTGGGAGGCTGTAATCTATGAAACGTCGCCAATTTCTTTCCGGCGCCGCGGTAGCCGGTGCGACCGCAGCGGTCGCGTCTACCTTTGCCAAACCGGCTATCGCACAGGAAGTCCGTGAATGGCGTATGGTCACGACTTGGCCAAAAAACTTCCCGGGTCTGGGGACCGGGGCTAACCTTCTGGCTGAATACATCAACAAGGCATCAAACGGCCGCATGAATGTGACCGTTTTTGGCGCGGGCGAAATTGTTCCCGCTTTTGAGGCCATTGATGCTGTTGGTAACGGCACTGTCGAAATGGGCCATGGCGCGCCCTACTACTGGAAAGGTAAAGTTGATGCCACCCAGTATATCGCAGCCATGCCATTCGGGCTGAACGCTCAGGAACAAAATGCCTGGTTCCAGTGGGGTGGCGGTCAGGAACTTGCGGATAAAGTCTATTCCGAACTGAACTGCAAATTCTTCCCGTCGGGGAATACCGGCACCCAGATGGGCGGCTGGTTCAACAAGGAAATGAATACGATTGATGACTATAAAGGTCTGAAAATGCGTATTCCGGGCCTTGGTGGCGAAGTCGTCAAAGCTGCAGGCGGTAACGTTGTGAACCTTCCGGGTGGCGAAATTCCCCCGGCACTTCAGTCCGGTGCGATTGACGCGACCGAATGGGTCGGCCCGTATAACGACCTGGCATTTGGTCTCTATAAATCAGCCAAGTTCTACTACTATCCGGGCTGGCACGAGCCGGCAACCGTGCTCGACAACTTCATCAACCTTGATGCCTGGAATGCCCTTCCGGATGACCTGAAGGCAATTGTCGAGCAGGCCAACCGTGCTGTGAACCAGATGGTTCTGTCGGAATTCACCGCGCGGAACAACCAGGCACTCCAGACCCTGCGCGACAAGCACAATGTCGATGTTCGCCCGTTCTCGGACGACATTCTGACAAACCTTGGCGCATTGTCGGGCACGGTTCTGCGTGACCTCGTTGCGTCTAACCCGCTGTCGCAGGAAGTCTTTGAAAGCCTGATCGCGTTCCGTACCCAGTCGATCGGCTGGTCGAAATTCTCGGAATCGGCTTTCGCCCAGGCACGTATCCTGCCGTTCAAATACTAGGTTTTCAGTTTTTGAGAACAAAAAGGGTCGGTATTTGCCGACCCTTTTTTTATCCGTATATCGGAAAAAACAGAAAAGAAAAGGCGCCCCATCACGGGCGCCTTTTACCTTGTGATTTAAACGGTTGCTACTTGAACAACACGTCCGGTAACCAGGTTGCCAGGGCCGGGAATGCGGCCACAAGACCAAGTCCAAGAACCTGGATCAGGACGAACGGGACAATCCCGCGATAGATGTCCCAGGTCTTGATTGCCGCCGGAGCCACCCCACGCAGATAGAACAGGGCAAAGCCGAACGGCGGTGTCAGGAAGCTGGTCTGCAGGTTGATGGCAATCATAACGCCAAGCCAGACCGGATCGATATCCATCTTGAGCAGGATCGGGCCAACGATTGGCACAACCACAAACACGATTTCAATGAAATCGAGGAAGAAGCCCATGACAAACATCAGCAGCATGACAACCAGCATGGCGCTGAAAACACCACCCGGAAGGTTATGCAGCAGTTCTTCGACAAGGTGATCCCCGCCAAGGCCCCGGAAGACCAGCGAGAATACCGAAGCACCCAGTAGGATTACGAACACCATCGCGCTGATCTGGACGGTCTGGCGGGTCACATGACGCAGAACAGCCCATGACAGGCGCCTGTAGAAAGCCGCAAGAATAACGGCACCAACGCCACCAAAGGCCGCAGATTCCGTCGGGGTTGCGATACCGGTCAGGATCGAACCAAGCACGGCGACAATCAGCAATCCCGGGGGTATCAGCGCACGAAGAACTTCGCCCCAAAGACCTTCCGGACGTTTGTCGGTGACCAGCGGAGGCGCCGATTTCGGATCAATAAACGCCTGAATGATGATCCAGCAGATATAAAGCCCGACCAGAAGCATGCCGGGAATAAACGCACCGGCAAACAGATCAATAACCGAAACCGGTTCCGGCGCCCAGTTACCCAGCGACCGCTGGGCTTCGGCATAGGCCCCCTGAAGGATATCACCGAGCAGAACCAGCACGATGGACGGCGGAATAATCTGCCCCAGCGTACCCGAAGCACAAATCACACCGGTGGAAAGACGCGGGCTGTATCCGGCCTTCTGCATCGCCGGAAGGCTGAGAAGCCCCATGGTTACAACGGTTGCCCCAACGATACCGGTCGAAGCCGCCAGCAGCATCCCCACCAGCACGACCGAAATGCCAAGCCCCGCCCGCATGGTGCCAAACAGAAGCCCCATGGTCGTCAGCAGCTTTTCTGCAATTCGGGCACGTTCAAGCATGACGCCCATGAAAACGAAAAGCGGGATCGCAACATAAAGCTCGTTGGTCATCACACCGAAATAGCGCGACGGCAAAGAGCCCAGAAGCGGCATGTCAAACACGCCCATCGAGTTGCCGATCAGCGCAAAGACAAGCCCCGTCCCCGCCAGGGAAAATGCGACCGGAAAACCGAGAAGAAGAACGCCGCAGGCTACTGCGAACATTACAAGGCTAAGAATTTCCCCCGACATCAAACGCCCTCGTGCTCTTCTTCTTTGATTTCAAATTCTTTATGTCCGGCCAGCACGAGAATGCTGCGCGCAGCAAGGGATAATCCCTGCAAAGCAATCAGGACGCAGAAAACGAGAATAACCGATTTATAAAGGAACAGCCCTGGCAGGCCGCCGGTTTCGTGCGATCCTTCAAGGCGATGCCAGCTGGTCATCACATAGGGGTAACTATAGATATACACCATGATGATCACCGGCAGCAGCAGCAGCAGGGAACCGAAAAGGTCAACCCAGGCCTTATAGCGTGCCGAAGCCGGCCGATAGAACACATCAACCCGGACGTGGCCACCATGCAGCAATGTATAACCGGCTCCCACCATGAAGACGATGCCGTGCAGCCACATATAGCTTTCCTGCATCGAAACCCAGCCAATGGAAAACCCGTAACGCAGTGTCGCGACCAGAAATGTGATCACCACCATCGGGATTATCAGCCAGGCCACGCCACGTCCGATCCAGTCATTCAGACCGTCGATAAAACGGACGAAACTCCCTAGAAAATTCACGTTTTCACTCCCACGCCCTTTTGGAAATCACAGGGATTTTGCGGGCTCCCTGCTAATCAGGTTGCGAAGTTACATATTTACGCCCCAAAACGCTATATATTTTGCCTGTTTGAGCGCCATTCCAGAATATGGAATAAAAACAAGCCACTTTTTCTGAGAACATGGCCAAACGTGTACCCGAAAACGAAAAAGGGACAAGGCCATCCCTGCCCTTATCCCTTTATTCTCTCGGCTATCAGATCAAGCGAATGTGTTACTCGAACTTGTTTGATCGCGGGAAACCGGTCGGTGGCATACGGCCGGCACCGGCACGCTTGCCAATCCATTCGTCAAGTTCGGTAACCGTACGTGTGCGACCTTCACTGCCACCCATTGTCCAGCTCAGACCTTCTTCAAGATTGAACAGAATAAGGTCTGCCAAGCCACCCTGACGATATTTCTGCAGGATGACCCCGCGCCCGCGGGTCATTTCTGGCACCTCGGCAACCGGATAGATCAGAAGCTTACGGTTTTCACCCAGAACGGCAACGTGATCATGTTCCACTGGCAGGCAGATTTTAGCCTCTTCATCCTTGCCAAGGTTCAAAATCTGCTTACCGTTCTTGGTCTGGGCAACCACATCGGCTTCCGCCACCTGGAAGCCGCGGCCGGCCGAGCTTGCAACAAGCAGGTTCCGGCCAGGCTTATGGATGACCATTGCAACAATGTCATGTTCCTGCGGCAGATCAATCGTCAGCCGGATAGGTTCACCATGGCCACGTCCGCCGGGAAGCTTGTCACATGACATCGTGTAACACCGGCCTTCGGTGCTCATGATCAGAAGCTTGTCAGTGGTGAAGGCTTTAAGGGCAAAGCGCCCTTCGTCACCATCCTTGAACTTCAGATCACTGGTATCGGCGGTATGCCCTTTAAGGGCTCTGATCCACCCCATTTTCGAACAAATCACCATGATTGGTTCACGTTCGATCAAGGCTTCAAGGGGGACTTCGATTTCCTCGGGCGCATCACCGATTTCGGTACGACGTTTGCCAAGGGCCGTCTTCTTGCCGAATTTCTCGCGCATTTCCTCGACTTCGTCGCGGATTTTTTCCCAACGCAGCGTTTCGCTGGCAAGAAGCGCTTCGAGGCCTTCTTTCTCTTCGGTCAGTTTGGCATGCTCGTTTTTGATTTCCATCTCTTCGAGCTTGCGCAACGACCGCAGACGCATATTGAGAATTGCATCCGCCTGAACTTCCGTCAGGTCGAAAGTCGACATCAACGACACCTTCGGCTCATCCTCGAAACGAATGATCCGGATGACCTCATCAAGGTTCAGATAGGCAACAAGATAACCATCAAGCACTTCAAGGCGATGATTGATCTTGGCCAGTCGATGGTTGGAACGACGGATCAGAACGTCCTGACGATGGGCCAAGAACGCACGCAGCACTTCGCGCAGGTTCATGACGCGCGGCGTATTGTCCCCGTCCAGAACGTTCATGTTCAGACCAAACCGGATTTCCAGTTCGGTATTCTTGAACAGCATTTCCATCAGATGTTCCGGCTCGACAGCGCGGGTGCGCGGCTCAAACACCAGACGGATCAGGTCGGTCGACTCATCACGGACATCGGCCAGAAGCGGAAGTTTTTTCAAGACCATAAGGTCGGCAATACGCTCGACCAGTTTGGCTTTCTGAACCTGATAGGGAATTTCGGTCACAACGACCTGGAACAGTCCGTGACTGAGCTTCTCGACTTCCCATTTGGCGCGCAGACGGAATGAACCGCGCCCGGTGGCATAGGCCTCAAGAATATTTTCGCGCGGCTCGACCAGAACACCACCCGTCGGGAAATCCGGCCCCGGCACACACCGCACCAGTTCCGCAATCGACGTATCGGGATTATCGATCAGCTTGATCAGGCCGGCACACAGTTCGCCAACATTGTGCGGCGGAATGTTGGTTGCCATACCAACCGCGATACCAGCGGCACCATTGGCAAGCAGGTTCGGAAAGGCAGCAGGCATGACGATTGGTTCGTGATCCTCGCCGTCATATGTCGGCCGGAAGTCAACCGCATCTTCATCAAGGCCGTTCATCAGCGCCGCGGCAACCGCGGTCATGCGGGCCTCGGTATAACGCATTGCCGCTGCGTTATCGCCGTCGATGTTGCCAAAGTTCCCCTGCCCGTCGACCAGCGGATAGCGGACGGCAAAATCCTGAGCCAAACGGACAAGCGCGTCATAGACCGACTGATCACCATGCGGGTGATATTTACCGATCACGTCACCGACAACACGGGCGCATTTCTTGAAGCCCTGCGCCGGATCAAGCTTTAGCTGGCGCATGGCATACAGCAGACGCCGATGCACGGGTTTCAGACCATCGCGCACATCGGGAAGAGAACGCGACATGATTGTCGACATGGCATAAGCGAGATAACGTTCGCTCAACGCGTCCGCAAGGCGCGTTTCCCTGATTTGGCCGGCATTGGCCGGATCGGAAGTCTTGGTGCTCATGAACGATTTTTCTTGTTGTTTGGCAGGTTGCAATCAATTCGGCAATTCAGTCCGTTATCCGGCGCTCAATCACCATTTTGGCAACATACTACGGTGGGTATGGTTCTGGTCAACACAAGTCCGCATCAAAGTACGGTATTTATTTTTAATCCGTGTCTACTGATCGCCAGATATGGCTTACCAATCTGTCACGGGCCGCAACGGGCTTTACACCTTTTGCCTCGAAAATATCGCGATGAATGAAAAATCCGGTCAGTTTGATCCCCTGTCGGAATTGCTCGTTCAATCCATGTTCCCGACTGCTTTGTGATGCCTTCCCACCGGCCAGAAACGCCGGTAATGGTAGCAAACGGTCACGATATGCCGTGCCTGCGGCCTCGGAAACGGCGCGGCCACTTTTGGGGGAAACAAAACACAGATCATCCGTGACATCGGTTGCCGCACAACGATCAAGGCTTAACCCATATCCAAGCTCGTCAAGCAAACCGACTTCCCACCGGATATAGGATGCCAGCCATTGTTCTGTCTTAAGGGCCGAAAGCAATGCGACGGTACCGTGATATAACGCGGCATGTGCTTCGCGTTCCGGCAAAGTGACTTCAAGCATGGCACAGGCCGAACTTAATGCCATCAACGGCCCGGGAGACAGCAAAAGATCGGCAACATGCGCGCCCGTCAATTCACAGCGAAACTGCCCCAGATGTTCAGCCAGTCTGGCCGACCATCCCACCCGGACCTCGTTTCCGGGCTCAAGCGTGCCGCGCATGGATTTGCTGGTCGCCCCGCGTACCATGCCAGCATATCGGCCATAGTCGCGCGTCAGAACCGAAAGACGTACTGAATTTTCACCGAGCTTGCGTGTGGACAGGACGATTGCATCATCACGCCAATCCATCCTGCACCTCTAGAAAAAGCCGCGTGGCAGGATCAGACGGGTAACAAGAAAGAAAAGACCGGCGAGACTGGATGCAAGGCAGATCAACGCAACAATAAAAACAATACGTTTCAATGTGTTGCTGTTTTCAACTTCATCAATTGCATCATCAATCGGATCATTGTGGTGCTTGGTCATTACGACGGTCCATTTCCATTCAAACGCCAAAGCAATCCAAGAACGAAGGTCGCAACGGCCGCGAGCAAAGCCAGAAGATTAACCGGGCGCGAAAGGAATGATTTGTCGCGCTCGATATGTTTGCCATCGTGCCGATAACGGAATGGCCGGCGGGCAACACGCGCAACGATCATCGCGGCAACGGCGCCAACGACAATCAACACTATTCCCCATATAGATCCGTTTTCCATATCCAAACCTGTTGGCAGGCTACAATCGCATCTCGCTTGCCGGACATGCCTCAAGCGTTGGGATCAAGTCCCCACATCGCAAAGCGGTTGGGGTCATCGCCCCAGTTTTCCCGGACCTTGACGAACAGGAACAGATGAACGCGACGTTCAAAAATCGCTTCAAGTTCCTTTCTGGCATCACTGCCAAGTGCCTTGATGCGCTTGCCGCCTTTGCCAAGGATGATGGCTTTCTGGCCCTCGCGTTCCACGAAAATCGTCTGCTCCAGCTTGACCGATCCGTCCTTGCGCTCTTCCCACAGTTCGGTTTCGACCGTTGCCGAATACGGCAATTCCTGCTGTAGCTGATAATAAAGCTTTTCGCGCGTGATCTCGGCCGCCAAAAGGCGCAACGGCATATCCGAAACGTCGTCTTCCGGGAACATCCAAGGCCCATCGGGCATTTTCGCAGCAAGGAAATTCACCAGATCCTGTGTGCCGGAACCTTTCTTGGCCGAAATCATGAAGACATCGGTGAAAACTTCCTCGGCAAAGAATTCCTGCGACAGACGGAGAAGCTTTTCCTTGTCGGCAACCTTGTCGACCTTGTTCATCGCAAGAATGGCCTTGCGGTTCTGTGTTTTTAGCTGATCGATGATCGCGCGGACTTCTTCGGTGATCCCTGCCCCGGCATCAATGACAAGCACAACCAGATCGGCATCGTCCGCACCGTTCCACGCGGCTTTGACCATCGCCCGGTCAAGACGGCGTTTCGGCGCAAAGATACCCGGGGTATCGATGAAAACAAGTTGCGCGTCCTCGGTCATGACGATTCCGCGCACGCGCGTTCGTGTCGTCTGCACCTTGGGAGACACAATCGATACCTTCGTACCGACAAGCTGGTTCAGAAGGGTTGATTTACCGGCGTTTGGCGCACCGACCAGTGCGACAAATCCGCACCGCTGCTGATAAGGTAATCTGTCTTCGTTCACAGGCGTGGGAACCTCATTCATGGTTCAGTGTATCCAACATCAATTGAGCGGCCAGTTGTTCCGCCTCGCGTTTCGATTTGCCCTCGGCCTTTACGCTTTCACCGTCTCCGGTGCTCAGTTCAATGGTAAAGACAGGTGCATGTGCGGGGCCCTGACGACCGACCATTTCATATTTTGGCAATGGCTTGCCACGTCCCTGCAACAGTTCCTGCAAACGGGTTTTCGCATCCTGTGGCGGCTTGGGCGCTTCATCAAGAAGCGGCAGCCAAAGCCGCTCAATAAACACTCTCGCAGGCTCCAGCCCGCCATCAAGATAGAGTGCGGCAATCACTGCTTCCATGCAATCAGATAAAATGGCCGGATTGGTATCTGCACCAGCGGCACGTTCGCCTTTTGCCATTTGAATGTGATTGCCAAGACCAATCTGCTGCGCCAGCCTCGCGAGCGTTTCACGGCGGACAAGAGCAACAAAACGCTTGGCCATCGCGCCTTCGCGTTCGCGACCAAACCGCGTGTAAAGCATTTCCGCAACAACAAGCCCAAGGACACGGTCGCCAAGAAATTCCAGCCGTTCATTGCCACCACTTAGCGCATCCTTGCCTTTGGCGGCACTGCGATGCGTCAACGCAACCCGAAGCAAATCGGGCTGCGCAAACTCGTGATCAATTTCAGCAATCAATGGCGCAGTTTCGGCCATTAGTTAACTCCCTGGAACAACCGGTCAAACCGGATGCTGCCCAAGTCATAGATCGGCTGCGAACTGTCTTTGGAATAGAACAGGAATTCCGCACGTCCCACGAGGTTTTCGATCGGGACGAACCGGAACCGCGACGGGAAGGCCCGGCTATCGGCCGAATTGTCGCGGTTGTCACCCATCATGAAGAAATGCCCTTCGGGAACGGTAAAGGGTTCGGTGTTATCGCTTGGACCCTGATCGCCAAATATCTCGAGGATACGGTGAACCTTACCATTCGGAAGCGTTTCGATATATTGCGGAACGGCAATTGCCTGTCCGCTGCCATCGGTCAGGATGTAATCCTCGATCCGGTCGCGTTCGACGGTTTTGCCGTTAATCAGCAAACGACCATTGGTGACCTGAACCGTGTCGCCCGGTAGACCGATAACACGTTTGATATAATCCTGGGACGGATCAGCAGGCAGTTTGAAAACAACAACATCGCCGCGTTCCGGTTCGGACGACATGATACGACCGGGAATCAGCGGTACACTGAACGGCAGGCTGTGCTTTGAATATCCATAGGAAAATTTCGACACAAACAAATAGTCCCCAACCAGCAAGGTCGGGATCATCGAACCGGATGGAATATTAAACGGTTCGAAGGCGAATGTCCGAACCAAAAGCGCGATCACAATGGCCCAGAAAACGGTTTTGAAGGTGTCCAGAAGTCCACCCGTTTTCTTTTTTTGCACTAGCTTTTCCATTCAGTATCTAAACCAATCACTTTATTACCAATCAATCGGCCGAAATGACCACGACCGCATTCGCCAACGGGTATTCGTCTGTCAGGGTTACATAAACCGATGCAACTTTTCCTGCCGGCGTCAATTCTTCAAGTCTTTTCAGCGCGCCGTCAATCAACACCATGTCAGGCTTGCCGCTCGGTTGATGCACAACACCCATGGTGTTGTGATACACGCCCCGACGAAAACCCGTTCCCAAGGCCTTGGAACACGCTTCTTTTGCCGCAAACGCCATCGCCAGCGATGATGCCGTCCTGTGCGGGCGGCGCACGGCTCGTGCGATCTCGATCTCGGTGAAAACGCGCTTCATGAAACGCTCGCCATAACGATCCAGCGCTGTTTCAATCCGCCGGATATCACACAGATCGGTGCCAATGCCAATAATCATTGTGCATTGCCACTTTTCTGGCGCGCCAAATCCATCAATCGACGCATTTCTGCAATGCTTTGTTCAAGGCCGGTAAACACCGCTTCGCCAATAAGAAAATGGCCGATATTAAGCTCGGCAATTTCCGGCATCGCCGCAATTGGCGTCACCGTATCAAAACTAAGCCCATGTCCCGCATGAACTTCAAGCCCGATACTGGCACCATAACGAACGGCATCCCGGATGCGTTCCAGCTCGTGCGCCCGTGCCTCGCCCGTTTTATCGCAATAGGCCCCGGTGTGGATTTCAACAACGGGCGCACCAAGATGTTTGGCGGCATCAAGCTGCGCCCTGGATGCCTCGATAAACAGCGAAACACGAATCCCCGCTGCCCCAAGTTCCGAAACATATTTATGCAGGTGATTGTGCCCGCCCGCCGCATCCAGACCGCCTTCGGTCGTGCGTTCTTCGCGTTTTTCCGGAACGATGCAGGCAGCATGCGGTTTTGCCGCAACCGCAATCGCCAGCATTTCATCCGTCGCGGCCATCTCGAAATTCAGCGGAAGATCAATTTCGGCGCGCAAACGTTTGATATCATTATCTGAAATATGACGACGATCTTCACGCAGATGGGCGGTAATACCATCCGCACCGGCTTTCGCCGCCAGGATTGCTGCCCTTACCGGGTCAGGATGCACGCCACCACGCGCATTGCGGATCGTGGCAACATGGTCGATATTCACACCCAGCCTTAATTTCGCGCTCATTGCTTTTCGTCCTGCTTTTTGGTGGCGTGGGCCGCAGCCGTCCCGATTTTCTTCTTCGCACTTTCCAGCATCGGGCCAAGCCCATGACGTTCGGATGTTTTCATCCGGCGCAGGATGCGGTTGTGACGATAGATGACGACGGCCCGGCGTACAGGGAAGTAAAACAGCATCCAGACGACAAGTGAAGTGGGAACGCAACCGACCATCATCGGCCAGATAATGTCGACGATACTTTCCCAAAGCCGCGCCAGGGCAGCCTGATCGGCCGTATCCCAGTGACCGAAAATCAGTCCCCCGCCGATATAGTTCAGCCCCATGACAACAAAGTCCCAGAGCACCGCCATATTGAAATGGACAGTATCGGTCGCAAGGTTCGTTCCGAGAATCCAGTTACCGCAGGTATAAAGCCACAACCAGATGAATGGAAATGTCCAGGGATTGCCGACGATGGTTCCAAGTAAAGACGCCACCAGATTGCTTCGTGTCAGTATGCTGAACAGCGCAGACAGGACAAAGTGAAAGCCGATGAACGGGGTAAAGGATACCGCGGCCCCGATGGCAAACCCCGACGCGATGCTGTATGGCGTTCCCGGCAGTCGTGCCACACGATGGGCGAAATACCGTGAAGATCTGCGCCAGCCTCCGCGCGGCCAAAGCACATTTCTTATGCGTTCAAAGGATGTCGGTTTGATGCGGCGCCGGAACATGCAGGATCAATTCATAGGCCAAACGGGACAGGCGTAAAACAGGTGTGGCATATGCGTAAGTGTTGGGCGTCCGATTGGCAAGGGTTTTGCGCCAAAATCCCCCAAAAGGCGAACTCCTTCACAATCCTGTTTCATCCGCGCGCACGTTCAACGGTATTGACAACGGGGGTCGCCCGCAACGCGGCAATAATGTTGGTCAGATGTTTGACATCAACCACGTCAATATCGATCAGCATTTCAAAGAAATCCTGCGTGCGGTTGGTAAAGCGAAGGTTGGTGATATTGCCATGGTTCTTGGCAATCACGCTGGTAATCGAACTCAGCGCCCCCTGTTCATGTCCGACAGTCAGCCCAAGGCGCCCGATGAAATGTTCCGGCTCGCCATCATTGTCCCAGCCAACGTCAAGCCAGCGTTCCGGCTGCTCGGTAAAGGTTTCAAGCGTATCGCAATCGATTGTATGGATCGTGACACCCTTGCCGGTCGTAACGATACCGACAATCCGGTCCCCCGGAAGCGGATGGCAGCACCCGGCATAGTGAACAGCCATGCCGGGGATCAGCCCCTTAAGCGGTATGGCATGGTCATGTTTGCGATTGCGCGCGCGCTCCAACGGAACCACTTTACGCGCCGTTTCGACATCTTTCGTGCCCGGGAAAACCGCATGAACGATTTCGCGGCCGGTATGATGCCCTGCCCCGACCGACGCCAGAAGCGTATCGACACTTGGCAGTTTGAAGATTTTCAGGACACCATCGATCGCCTTGTCGGAATAGTCGTAACCTTCCTGCCGGAATGCCTTTTGCAGAATGGCCTTGCCCAGATCCTTGTACTGATCTTCCTGCTGCTGGCGGATGAAACGGCGGATACGTGCGCGCGCCTTGCCGGTCGCGACAAAGCGTTCCCAGGTGGGATTCGGTGTCTGCGCCTTCGAGGTTACAATTTCGACCTGATCACCGTTATTAAGGGTCGTGCGCAACGGTACCATCGCGCCGTTCACTTTCGCCCCGACACAGGTGTCGCCGATATGGGTATGGATCATATAGGCAAAGTCGACAGGCGTGGCACCAGCCGGCAATGCAATCACATCGCCTTTCGGACTGAAACAGAATACCTGATCCTGGAACATCGCAAGCTTGGTATGTTCAAGGAATTCTTCGGGTTCTGAGGCATGTTCAAGGATATCAAGCAGATCGCGCAGCCAGCGATACTGAACGCCTTCCTTGTTTTCGTCCCCGCTGCCCTGTTTATAGGCCCAGTGCGCTGCCACACCGTTTTCGTTGACCTCGTGCATCTGCCGGGTGCGGATCTGCACCTCGATACGATGATTTTCCGGGCCAAGTACAGTGGTATGAATGGATCGATAGCCGTTCGGCTTCGGGGTCGATATGTAATCCTTGAACCGGCCCGGCACGACCTTGTAGTTGGCATGCAAATAGCCAAGAACCTCGTAGCATTGCGGCATGTCCTCGACCAGCACACGGAACGCCATGATATCGGACAGTTCACCAAAGGTGATGTTCTTGCGCTGCATCTTCTGCCAGATCGAATAAGGACGCTTTTCGCGCCCGTAAATGTCGACCGACAGGCCCTGGCGGCTGATGACCTCTTTTAACTCGGCAACAATGCGGTTGACGACATTGTCGTCCTTCTCGCGCAGAAATTCCAGGCGGGCGCGGATCGAATCACGCGCTTCCTGATTGATATGCTGGAAGGCAAGGTCTTCAAGTTCTTCCTTGATGTCATGCATACCGATGCGTTCAGCAAGCGGCGCATAAATCTCGAGCGTTTCGGCAGCAATCCGCACCCGCTTTTCCGGTTTCGGGATGTAATGCAGCGTGCGCATGTTATGCAAACGGTCCGCAAGCTTCACCAAAAGAACCCGGATATCTTCGGACATCGCAAGTAAAAGCTTGCGGAAATTCTCGGCCTGTTTTGAGTCGGCAGATTTCAGCTCGATCTGGGTCAGCTTGGTCACACCATCGACCAGCTTCATGATGTTGCTGCCAAACAGCTTGGTGATTTCCTGCGGTGTTGCATCAGTATCTTCGATGGTGTCGTGCAACAGTGCCGTGATGATCGTGTCGCAATCAAGTTTGTAGTTCGTCAGAATACCGGCGACTTCGATCGGATGGGAAAAATACGGATCCCCATTGGCGCGCTTCTGCGAACCGTGTTTTTGGGTAGCATAAACATATGCCCGGTTCAGCGACGTTTCGCATGCATCCGGATCATAGGCCTTAACCCGTTCCACAAGTTCGTATTGGCGCATCATTCAGCGGCTTCTCCGTATTCGTCTGGCGGGGCTAAATCCATACCCCTTCATAAGATAGTACGATTTGGATAAAAAAAAGCCACGGAAGATAATCACCGTGGCTTTTCTTTTGAATGCTGTCTCAGAACAAGGTTACTTGACCTTATTCGTCTTCGTCAGCGGACGGGATGGTCACGCCAACCGAAGCATCTTCAATTGCTTCTGCCATCAGCTTCGGACCAAAATCGTCTTCGGCTTCTTCAGGTTCATCGACTTCAACATGCCGCTGCAGGCCGGAAACCATGCCATTGCGCAGATCGTCATAATCAACGGTCTGCTCTGCAATTTCGCGCAGGGCAACAACCGGATTCTTGTCGTTATCACGATCAATGGTCAGTTCGGCACCGGCCGAGATGTTGCGTGCACGCTGAGCTGCCAGCATCACGAGCTCGAAGCGGTTCGGAATTTTTTCAACGCAATCTTCGACGGTAACGCGCGCCATAAATGTCTCCAGAAATACTTTTGGGGTGTCCAGACCGGACTTTATAGCGTCGCATTTGGATTGTTGCAACAGCGAAGCCGTCCGGATCGGAAGGTTTTTAGCGGTTTTTACGCATATCAGGATTGTTTGCGGATTTCCTGATCTGCCGGAAGCGCTCGGATCAAATCATCAATCGACTGACAAAGCTGCGGATGCTGCCAGTTCGGAACGATATCGCGAAGCGGCAGCAGAACGAACGCCCGTTGATGCATGCGCGGATGGGGCACCTGGATGCCGCCCTCCTCGATCACCAGTTCATCGCCATAGGCAATCAGATCAAGATCAATAACCCGTGCCTCGTTTCTTTCGCGCCTGACGCGGCCAAATTCCGCCTCGACATGGTGAAGACGTGCCAGAAGATCATGTGCGCCTAAAACCGTTTCAAGCCGCGCAACGCCATTGACGTACCATGGCTGGTCCGACACCGGAACCGGTGCGGTCTCGTAGAACGGGGATACATTTGCCACAGAAATGTCGCCATCCTCCGCCAATCGTTTAAGGGCCGCTTTCAATGTATCGGCAGGTGCCCCATATTCCTCGGTAGGAAGATTGGCGCCAAAGGCGATCAGGATCACCCTGTCATTACGGGCAGTGTCGTTGTTCATGGTCGGCTTGCTCACGAAACGGGCTGTTGCACATCATTTGCGGGGATGCTGGCGCATAACTACGGAAGCGATCCCGTTGTGTCCACGATATTTTCGCCCTTTCTTTGTGTGCAGTTGCACGGTAAAAAAGTCGGCGTTTCCCGAATTTTGGAAACGGCATTATTAAAAAGCTATGTTTGAGGAATTTTCAGATGATTTTTTACCCGCAGGAACGCATCGGGCTGTTCATTGACGGCTCGAACCTCTATGCCGCGGCCAGAGCACTTGGTTTCGACATAGATTACAAACGCTTGCTGGATCTTTTTGCACAAAAGGGGCAACTGATCCGCGCCTTCTACTACACCGCGCTGATCGAAGATCAGGAATACTCCCCCATCCGTCCGCTGGTCGACTGGCTTGACTATAATGGCTACACCATGGTCACCAAACCGACCAAGGAATTCACCGATGCCGCCGGTCGCCGGAAAATCAAGGGCAACATGGATATCGAGCTCGCGATCGATGTCATGGAAATGGCCCAGCATCTTGATCACGTTGTCATTTTCTCGGGTGATGGCGATTTCCGCCGTCTTGTCGACGCGGTTCAGCGCAAAGGCGTTCGTGTTACCGTTGTATCGACCGTCAAATCGAATCCCCCGATGGTTGCCGACGAACTGCGTCGTCAGGCCGATAACTTTATCGAACTGACCGAACTGGAAGGCACAATCGCCCGCAAGGTTCAGCAACGTCGCGAAGATGACCATCCGGATTTTGATGATCACCCGCAACATCCCGATCTTGATGAAATTGATTTCGATTAATTCCCTCTTTTGTTGATCAAATGACCGGGTGCAGAACAAATTGCGCCCGGCAAACTGTCGGACACGCCATGACCACCTACCTTCAACCCGACAGGGACTGCCAACTTTGCCCGCGCCTTGTTGATTTTCGTCGTGCCAATCAGGCGAAATTTCCCGATTTCTATAACGGCCCGGTCCGCCCGTTCGGGCCCATTGATGCCCGCCTGCTCGTCGTTGGACTTGCTCCGGGCTTAAAGGGCGCGAATGCTACCGGTCGCCCGTTTACCGGCGATTACGCCGGCGATCTTCTTTATGACACGCTCAAGAAATTCGGTTTTGCCAAGGGCACTTATGCGAAACGCCCGGATGACGGACTTGAACTGATTGATTGCCGGATTACCAATGCCGTCAAATGCGTTCCACCGGAAAACAAACCGACTGGCCCCGAAGCCAATACCTGTCGCCCCTTCCTGATCAGCGAATTTGGCGCGATGAAAAACCTTTCGGCCATTCTGTGCCTCGGACAGGTGGCCCATCAGGCAATGTTACGCACCTTCGGGCTGAAGCTTTCATCCCTGAAATTCGGCCACGGGGCATCGCATCAAATGGAAAATGGCATCACACTGTTTGATAGCTATCACTGTTCGCGCTACAACACCCAGACCTATCGCCTGACGCCAGAGATGTTTGAAAACGTCTTTGCCGATATCCGCGCACATCTGGACCGTTAAATTGCCCGATACAGCACCACTACCCGACCTGCTCGACCGACCCATGCAACGTCTGCCGATTGACGTTCTGCGCGAAGTGTTCGGTTATGACAGTTTCCGTGGTCAGCAGGCCGAAATCATCGACCACGTGATTGCCGGCAACGATGCACTGGTGCTGATGCCAACCGGCGGCGGCAAATCTTTATGTTATCAGATACCTGCCCTTTGTCGTTCGGGAACGGCAATTGTTGTATCCCCCCTGATCGCATTAATGAAGGATCAGGTCGACGCGCTAAGCCAGCTTGGCGTCAAGGCGGCCTTTATAAATTCAACACTTACGCCCGAAGCCGCGCGCGAAATTGAAACCCGAGCGGTTGATGGCGATATCGATCTGCTTTATGTCGCCCCGGAACGGTTCGCGACGGATCGTTTTCTCAACCTGCTTGACCGGATCAGCATATCACTGTTTGCCATTGACGAAGCACACTGTGTTTCGCAATGGGGGCACGATTTCCGACCGGAATACCGTCGGCTTGACCTTCTGCCAACGCGTTTCCCGCATGTGCCGCGTGTTGCCCTGACCGCGACGGCAGATACCCCGACCCGCAAGGACATTGCCGAAAACCTGCATCTGACAAATGCGCAATGCTTCCTGACCGGTTTTGACCGGCCCAATATCACCTACCGGATCGAAACAAAGGGCAATTCAAAGCAGCGCCTTCTTTCTTTCCTTAACCGGGAACATCCCGAAGATGCCGGGATTGTCTATTGCCTGTCGCGTCGCAAGACCGAAGACGTCGCCCAATGGCTGACCGATAACGGGCGCCCCGCCTTGCCCTATCACGCCGGACTGACACAGGAAACAAGACAGCTTCATCAGGACAGGTTCCTGCGCGAAGACGGTCTGATCATTTGCGCAACGGTTGCCTTTGGCATGGGGATCGACAAGCCGAATGTCCGCTTTGTCGCACATCTGAACCTGCCCAAAAGCATGGAAGCCTATTATCAGGAGACAGGCCGCGCGGGCCGCGATGGCTTGCCCGCCAATGCATGGATGAATTACGATCTGTCCGATATCGTTTCCATCCGCTCCATGCTGGCATCATCTGACGCGCCTGACAGTCAGAAGCGCATTGAAAGCCGAAAGCTTGATGCCTTGGTCGGCCTTGCCGAAACCACGAAATGCCGTCGCCAGGTCATTTTGTCCTATTTCGGCGAAGAAGACGCAAAACCCTGCGGCAATTGCGATACCTGTCTTGAACCGGTTGATACGTGGGACGCAACCGATGCATCCCGCAAGGCACTTTCGGCAGTTTATCGCACCGGACAGCGGTTTGGTCCAGCCCACATCATCGAAGTCCTGATGGGACGCAAGACCGAAAAAATCCGTCAAAACAGCCATGACGATCTTTCCGTCTACGGTATTGGCAAGGATGTCTCACAGCCGCAATGGCGGTCGGTTTTCCGGCAATTGCTTGCGATGGGCTATCTTCAGGTCGATGTCGAAGGCCATGGTGGCGTTTACCTGACCGAAGAATCCCGCCCCGTCCTGCGCGGTGAAAAAGTCGTTGAAATGCGCAAGGACCCGGGCGAAAGCAAACGCACCATGACCAAGCGGCTGCGTGATTTCGATACCGAGTTCAAGAACGAGGAAGATCGTGATCTGTGGGAACGCCTGCGCACCCTGCGGCGCGAGCTTGCCACCAGCCAGAATGTTCCGCCTTATGTCATTTTCAGTGACAGAACGCTTTGGGAAATGGTCCGCTTCAAACCACGGACATTGCAGGATATGGCATCAATCAACGGGGTTGGTGTCAAGAAACTCGACCAGTACGGTCTTGTTTTTCTGGATGTCATGGATGGTCGGCGCTGATCGGGACCGGCATCAAGACCCGGACAGTGCTTCCTTGATTGCACTCACAACCACATCATCTTCCGGCTTGATCCGGGTGGCAAAACTGGCAACCAGATTGCCGTTCGGATCGACCAGATATTTGTGGAAATTCCATTTCGGGGCCTGATCGCTGCCAAGTTCGGCCTCTGCCCATTTAAAGAACGGATGCGCATCGTCTCCGCGAACCGACTGTTTGGTGGTCATCGGGAAATCGACATCAAAATTGACGGTGCAGAAATCCTTGATTTCGCTGTCATCGGCGTATTCCTGCCCGCCGAAATCGCCTGAAGGAACCCCCAGAACAACCAGTCCGTCGGCCCGATAATCCGACCATAGCGCCTGAAGCCCGGTATATTGCGGGGTGTAACCACACATCGACGCCGTATTGACGACCAGAACCGCCTTGCCGCGATAATCCGCAAGGTCGATTTCGCCCCCGTCAATCGACGGGAATGAAAAATCATAGGCATTGGTCGCTTTATCGCTGGCCATGGCAGAATTTCCAATCATCAGGCAAATGAAGCCGTACAAACCGGTCTTCAACAAAATCAGCATTCCGTTTCCGAAAGTTCTGGTTTTCCTAGCCATATCGCTCTTCCGTCCATGGATCGGCATTATTGTGATAGCCACGTACTTCCCAAAATCCGGGTTTGTCGGTTTTGGAAAATGTAATCTGGCGAACCCATTTGGCACTTTTCCAGAAATACAGCTTGGGGATGATCACGCGAACCGGGCCGCCATGCTCCTCGGTCAATGGTGCATCTTCCCAATGATGGGCAAGTAAAACATCATCATCGAGAAACTGATCAATCCGAACATTGGTCGTATAGCCGTCGTGGGCGGTGAAAAGTACGTGGCGGGCATCTGATGTCGGCTTTACCAGATCGGCAAGCGACAAGGCAGACACACCCTGCCAGTGATTGTCGTAACGCGACCAGCTGGTCACGCAATGAATATCGTTTTTGGCCATGAAGGGCGGCAGATCAAGCAACTGGCCGAAATCAAGCGTAACCGGATTTTCAACCTCGCCGTCAATCGTCAAGCGAAAGTCATCCGTTCCGACATGCGGCGTGATGCCAAGATCAAGCACCGGCCAGTCCTTGACCTCGCGCTGGCCGGGTGGCAGGCGATTTTCATGGGCATGATCGGCCTGCCCCGTCAAAAGACGACCGTTTTCCGCCCATTTCTGTTTCGCTTCGATCAGCTTTTCCTTGATCTTGCCACTGAAACCATCAGCCATTCATCATCCTCCCTGACCACATCATACGAAAAATGGCGCAGTCATGTTCACCATGTCTGCGCCATTTATGCATTCTATCGGCATTGGCAAGCAATACACATGCTTGCGAGGCAGGACTATTATCCGAAATCCCGCATGATCCGGGCCTTGTCACGCTGCCAGTCACGTTCCTTGACCGCTTCGCGCTTGTCAGCCTTTTTCTTGCCTTCCGCGATCGCCAGTTCAAGCTTGGCGATGCCGCGGTCATTGAAATAAAGCTTCACCGGAACGAGGGTGAACCCCTTCTTGTTCAGGGCGTCGCTCATTTTCGTGATTTCACGTTTATGCAAAAGCAGTTTGCGCGGTCGGCGTTCTTCGTGTCCGAACGGCATCTTGCTTTGATATTCCGGAATATAGGCATTAATCAGCCAGATCTCGCCGTTCTTTTCTTCGGCATAGGATTCCTGAATGTTCCCCTTGCCGTCACGAAGCGACTTGACCTCGGTCCCGCGCAGGGCGACCCCGGCTTCAAAAGTTTCCGTCAGGAAAAAATCGAAACGGGCCCGCCTGTTTTGCGCGACGACCTTGTTATTGCTGTCTTCTTTTTTCGGTGCCATTACAACAACTTGTAGGCCGAAATTAATCCCTTAGGACAAAATTCCGGCAGTGCGCAGCGCGGATTCAACGCGCTGCTTGGATTCTTCGGTAATCTCGACCATCGGCAAACGCATGTGGCTGCCGCAAAGGCCAAGAAGCTCGGCTGCGTATTTGACCGGTCCCGGGCTGGTTTCGCAGAACATCGCCTTGTGAACCGGCAGAAGTCGATAATTCAACTCCTGAACCTTGGCGATGTTCCCGGCTGCCCATGCGGTATGCAATTCAGCGCAAAGCTTCGGTGCGATGTTGGACGTCACCGAAATGCAGCCATGACCACCCTGTGCCAGGAACGGAACGATGGTGCCATCTTCGCCCGATAGCTGGCAGAAATCCGCCCCTGCCGCCAAACGCGTCAATGCCGGACGTTCCAGATCGCTAGTTGCATCCTTCACACCGACGATACGCGGCAGTTTCGAAAGCTGCGCCATCGTATCAACAGACATATCCACGACTGATCGTCCCGGAATGTTGTAGATCACGATCGGAATATCGGTCGCGTCATGGATCGCCTTGTAATGCGCATAAAGACCGCGCTGACCGGGCTTGTTATAATAAGGCGTTACCACAAGTGCCGCGTCCGCGCCGGCATTCTGGGCATGACGGGTCAACGAAATCGCCTCTGCGGTCGAATTTGAACCGGTTCCGGCAATAACCGGGCCACGGCCCTTGGCAACTTCAAGTGCCAGTTCAACAACGCGGTGGTGTTCCGCATGGCTCAAAGTCGGCGATTCACCTGTGGTTCCGACCGGCACAACACCGGTCGTGCCCTGTTTAAGCTGCCAATCCACAAACGACTGGAACGCTTTCTCATCGATTGCACCATCCTGAGTGAACGGTGTAATCAAAGCGGTAATCGAACCCTTAAACATCGATATCTCCAAATCTTATCGTGGATTGAAAGCGACGCGAAAATAGCGGCTGTTAAGGCATCCCGCAAGCGTCTGTATACATTAAAGCGCGCCTTGTTTGATCAAGGTTACTCTTTCCTCTCACGACCGATTGGCAATTGGCTGTTTCACTGCCATAATAAGGTTGTCTGGAGCGCATTACCTGCCGTAAGGCAAAAGGGGAATTTTAAATGGCGCATGCGTCTTTCCGCGGTGTTTCGATCTGCGCATTGGCACTCGGTGTATTCACTTTTCTGGCGCCGATTGGCGATAAGGCATATGCAGCAGGTCAGGATGAAAACATTCTGACCGAACTGCCGCCGTCACCGGCATTCTCATCTGTTAGCCGTGCGCGGCTTAATGTGTTTCTTGATGCGCTGGAAGACGGCCGCACAAAAACATTCGAAAAACTTCTTCCGAACTTTGATGACCCGCTGCTGCAAAAAGCCAGTGAATGGATGTGGCTGATCAGCCCGAATTCCGGTCGCAGCTTCGAAGAAATCACAAATTTCATTGATGCCAACCCGAAATGGCCCAGTCAGTCTCTGCTGCGTCAGCGCGCCGAAGAAGCCATGACAGATGCCGTACCCAACGATGTGGTGCTGGCATGGTTCAAGCGGTCTGCGCCGGTTACGGCAGACGGTGCCACCCGGCAGATAAAGGCCCTCCTCGCGTCTGGCGAAACCGACGCTGCGACCACTTTGATCCGCAACAGTTGGGTACACGAGAATTTCGGAACCGGTCAGGAAAAACGTTTTCTGGATCGTTACGGCAAATATATCGATCAGGAAACCCATCAGCAGCGTCTTGACCGTCTTCTATGGGAAGGCCGTCTTGGACCGGCAAGCCGTACCGAAAAATATGTCAGCAAAGATTATCTTTTGCTGGCCAAGGCACGTGCAGCCCTGCGGTCGCTCGACCCCGGTGTTGACGGCGCAATCAACCGTGTCCCAAAGAAATACCAGAACGATCCGGGCCTGATTTACGAACGTGTTCGCTGGCGCCGTATCAAGGACCGCGATCAGGAAGCACGTGATTTGCTGCTCTCGCAGGCCAATGACCTCGCCTATATATCGATCCGCCCGCAATACTGGTGGATCGAAAAGGCCATTCTGGCCCGTCGTGCCCTTCAGAAAGGCCACATTACAGATGCCTATCGTCTGGTTGCCAACCATGGCCAAAGCGATGCCGGTGATATTGCCGAAGCCGAATGGTTTGCCGGCTGGATCGCGCTGGAATTCCTGGGCGATGCGCGAATTGCCCTGACCCATTTCCAGAACCTGTATGACGTGGTGCAATACCCGATCAGCCAGGCGCGCGGTGCCTATTGGGCGGGTCGCGCCAATGATGCGATTGGTGACAAGGACAAGGCGCGTGAATGGTACAAACTTGCCGCCGACCATGCCCATACTTTCTATGGTCAGCTGGCAATTGACGCATTGGGCGTCAAACCAAGCTACTCTGTCGAACAACCGATCCCGACAGAACAGCAACGTGCCGATTTCGAATCACAGGAACTGACACAGGTAACCCGCAAGCTCGGCGAGATGGGGCTTGGCAATATCATTCGCCCGTTTGTCATGGCACTTGTCTATGCGCATGACGAACCCGAATATCTTGCAATGGCAACCGATCTTGCGCGCGAATACGGCCGTGCCGACCTTGCGATTATCGCCGCGAAGCGCAGCATCCGTACCGGCAGCGGCTATCTTGACGCTGCCTACCCCGTTCATGAACAGGTCCCCCTTGGTCATAACCCAGACCCGGCACTGGTCCATGCAATTATGCGTCAGGAAAGCCTGTTTAATCCCGAAGCCGTATCATCTGCCGGGGCACGGGGCCTGATGCAGTTGATGCCAGCAACCGCCGAACGCATGGCCAAGGATCTTAAACTGGATTACGAAACATCACGCCTGACAAGCGACCCGGGATTTAACATCTCGCTCGGGCGGGAATATCTGACACGCCTGCTGGACCGTTGGGATGGCGAGGAAATCCTGACCATCGCCAGCTATAATGCCGGTCCAAGCCGCGTTCGTCAGTGGATTGCCGAATACGGTGATCCGCGGGATGCAGATGTTGATCCCGTCGACTGGATTGAAATGATTCCCTATAGCGAAACACGCAATTACGTTCAGCGGGTTATGGAAGGCACCTATGTCTATCGCCGCCGCTTCGCACGTGATGAAATCGCCATGGGTCAACAGGAAGAAGCACCATCAGATTCCCAATGATCTTGTGGAACCGACCGCATAGAACGGCGTTAACTTGACGTTTGCGGTTTGGTAAAGAGAACACCATATTTGATCGAACCCTGTCCGACAGATGAGGCCAGAGAAAATGTCAGAAAATGCACTTACGTCCTGCCGCGCATTCGTTTTCGATGCCTATGGTACCCTTTTCGACGTTGGATCGGCAGTGAACCGGTTCAAGGGAACGATTGGCGATGAAGCAGACCGGCTATCAAGCATCTGGCGCCAAAAGCAGCTTGAATATACGTGGTTGCGCAGTCTGATGGGTGACTTCACTGATTTCTGGAGCGTCACGGGCGACGCCCTTGATTACGCCATGGCGGCAATCGGCAAAAAAGACCCTGCCCTTCGGGCAAAGCTGATGGAAACCTATCTGTCGCTTGATACTTTCCCCGAAGTCGTCGAAACACTGAAGACGCTTAAATCGCAGGGGCATAAACTTGCGATCCTGTCAAATGGTGCCAAACATATGCTGATATCGGCGGCCAAATCGTCCGGTATTCTGGCACTGTTTGATCAGATCATCTGTGTCGACGATCTCAAAACCTACAAGCCGCATCCCGATGTTTATCAGCTTGCCGTCGACCAGTTGGAACTGTCCCCGGCTGAAATATCGTTCCAGTCATCAAATGGATGGGATATTGCCGGGGCCGGGCATTTCGGCTTCCGCACCGCCTGGATCAACCGCACACAGCAACCGATGGAACGCCTGTCGCACAGTGCCGATGTGGTCCTCAAGGGGCTGGACGAATTGCTGCCGCTGGTCGCACAGCCGGAAAAAGCATAAGCATTCCGAACACGATCAGATCGACGAATAAAGCAAACCCGGAAAAGCAGCATCGCTTTTCCGGGTTTTGATCTTGTGCCGGTGTCGGTGAAAGATCACCAACACGCATGTCTTGTCTTATTGCTTATGTTCTTTTTTCACGTTCGCCGCGACGATCTGGCCTGCCTGAATGACGGTAAGACCGCCCTCTTCAACGGCACCTTCGATACGACGGCAATGACCTTCGATATGGGCACCCGGCTCAATCGACAGGCTTTCATGAAGAATATCACCCAGCATACGGGCTGTTTCTGCCAATGAAACATCACGGGCGCGAACCTGGCCGGTGACGGAACCGCATATACGGACTTTTTCGGCAACGATCTCGCCGCGCACTTCGCCATGCTGGCCGATAGTAAGATTGCGCGTGCGAATGTCGCCATTCACAAACCCGTCGACCTGAACGTCAGATTCAGAAATCAGGTCGCCAGTAACCCGAAGGTCGGAATTGATAATCGACAGGCCGCCTTTTTTCTCGGAAGCCGAATTATGGGAACTATTCGTTCCCTGCTGTGTCTTGCTCGTTTTTGAAAACATAATGTCCCGCCTCAATGAACTTGATGGGGTCTACCGGCTTGTCGTGAACCAGAACTTCATAGTGCACGTGGCTTCCGGTACTGCGGCCAGTACTTCCCATCAATGCGATTTTGCCCTTTAAATTCACTTCGTCGCCCTTCTTGACGAGGACCTTGTATAGATGTCCGAAACGGGTTCGAAGGCCGTTACCATGGTCAATTTCAACCATCTTCCCGTATTTTCCGCTCCATCCGGCGAACACCACCTTTCCGGGGGCCGTCGCATGAATTGGTGTCTTCATGGGCCCGGCAAGATCAACGCCGGAATGAAAAGCCCATTTGCCGTTAATGGGATCCTTGCGTTTTCCAAACGAACTGGAAAGGTAATAGGAATCCGCAGGTTGCCCCAACGGGGTTCTTTTAATTCGGTCATGCAGACTTACCAGTTGATCCATACGGTCCCCAACGGCAAGTGCGGCATTCACAAACTGTTCGTCCTCGGGATGCTCGGCCTCGAATGCCACGAACGGCCCCCCGACACCACCAGCAACCTCGCCACTGCCCTGGGCCTGCGGCTTCATTGGCGGTGTAATAACCTCATCCACCGAAAGACCGGTCATCTCAAGCACCGTTTCCAGTTCCAGAATGGTGCTGTCTGCGGTTTCTGCCACGCGCTGCATCGCCTGCTTCTGGATGGTGTGCAGATCAGCAATCCGCTGGCGTGCTTCACCCAGTTCCGATTGCAGTTTTTTCGACCGCTGCATGGCCTGGTCACGTTCGCGCATCACACGTGACATGACCGTTTCAACCGTTTCCAGTTCGTCGCGCAGGGCAAGATTGCGGTTGGTAATACCGTCAATCTGGGTTTGCAGCGCGTTCATCTGGTTGTCCATCGATGTCCGTAGCGCGGAAATCCGGACCTTTTCCTTTTCACTGACGGCCAGCTTCGAGGTGTAATCCTGAACCCGCGCCTGCAGCATCAAATTCTTTTCAGCCATCGACAGAAGATTGCGATGGGTATCTTCCATCTGTGACGTGATCTCGCCAAAACGGCGCTGGCTTTCCGTCACCCGGGCGATCAGTTGGTTGTAGGACAGCTCACTGCGAAACAGTTGCTCTTCGCGCGCGGCAAGCCGTTGATCAAGATACCAGGAATATCCCGATACCCCGACCGACCACGTGATCGCAATCACCCCGATTGATGCCAGCGTTAGCTGAGCGTATTTACCGAGACGTAGCTGGGAAACGGAATCATTGGATCGGATAAGTATCTGCCGATCCGGAAACCATTTTTCCAACAGGCGACGCGCGCGTTCCAACGCCGACATATTCAGTGTCTAACCCCTATTTACCCAAAGTTGCCCGTTCGATATGAAGTCGACGCGCAACCAGTTTTTTTCAGACCCCGGCTGAATATCTATTTTCTTTACGCTACCTGTTAGCGCGAAGACAGGCAAGCACGTTAACACATCCTTAAAGGCAAAAAATTCATCTGCTTTGCACATCAATATGTTACTCAATGGTCTTCCGATACAATCACCAGCGTTCAAAACATGCGTTTATCCCAATTCATGCTGACCTGTGCTGCAACATGGTTTTACAGCGGACGAACCACAAAGGCCCCAGGCACGATGGGATCACTCGCCGCTGTTCCCGTGGGCTGGGCCATTGCCGTTCTTTTGGGATATCCGGCCCTTTTGGCGGGAATTGTCATCGTCTTTGTCGCCGGGATTCCGATTTCCCATAAATACAGCGAGATGATCGGTGTTCACGATCCGGGTGAAATCGTTATCGACGAGGTCGCGGGACAGTGGCTTTGTATTCTTGTTGTCCCCTTGGGTAACGGATTTGTCGATCTTGTCTGGCTTGCTGCGGCTTTTGTCATGTTCAGGGTTTTCGACATTTTGAAACCCTGGCCGATCCGCTGGATTGACCGCCGGATCAGTGGTGGTTTTGGCATCATGCTTGATGACATCCTTGCCGGCGTTTTTGGCATGATCATACTGATCGGTATTCGCTACTTCGCAGGAGTTTAACCCTCATGCAAATCGAACCGGACATACTTGCTAACGCAGCAAAGCTGATTACCCTTTGCAAGGCAAACGGCGAAATGATCGCAACCGCAGAATCCTGCACCGGCGGCTTGATTGCCGGCGGATTAACCGCGGTTGACGGGAGTTCATCGGTTGTGGATTGCGGCTTTGTCACCTATTCGAACGAAGCCAAGCATGGTCTGATTGGCGTTGCGCAGGAACTTCTGGACAAGCATGGCGCGGTATCGGAACAGGTCGCCATCGCAATGGCCGAAGGTGCTCTGGCCCGCGCACCATTGGCGACCATGGCGATTGCTGTTACCGGCATCGCCGGGCCGGGCGGTGGATCGGAAGAAAAACCGGTCGGACTTGTCCATCTTGCTTGTGCGGGAAACGGTCACCCTGCCCTGCATCGTCGCCGGATTTATGATGGTGATCGGCATGCCGTGCGCAAGGCAACCATTCTGGAAGCCTATGACATGCTTTCCGAAATGGCTGGCAAATCGAAATAGGTCACTGCCGGAAAGTCATTTTCCGACACGGGATTGATGAAATTACGAGCTGGACGGTGTCGAGCTGTTCGGCTCGCCATAAACCTGATGGGCGCGGGTTTCAAATGCACCAACCATCAATTTGACGGCCTCGTTGAACACCACCCCGATCATCTTCTGCAACAGGGCAGAACGGAATTCGAAATCGACAAAGAAGTCGAGCCACGTGCCACCATCCTCTGCCGGTTCAAAAACCCAGTGATTGTTGAGGTACTTGAACGGTCCCTGCAGATATTCGACATCCACCCGGTCCGGGCGCTGCAAGGTGACTTTCGAGGTGTATTTCTCGCGAAACATTTTGAAACCGATCACCAGATCGGCATGCAAAACGTCGCCGTTACGCTTGCGCACACGCGATGCCACACACCATGGCAGGAATTCCGAATAGGAATCGATATCCGCGACGAGGTCAAACAGCTGTTCCGGCGTATAGGGCAGTTTCCTGCGCTCCGCATGCGTCGGCACCCTGATCTCCTTTGTCGTCGCGTTTATCGTTCTGAAATGTGGCGCACTTATTGCGCCGCAGTGTTTGCCTGCATTCTGGCTTTGGCTTCATCCGCAGCAGCAAGCTTTCTTTCGCGTGCCTTACGCAACTCTTCAAAGTCGCGATCCGCGTGATAGCTTGAACGCGTTAGCGGCGTTGCCGACACCATCAGGAACCCTTTGCCGCGTGCCATGGATGCATAATCCTTGAACTCGTCCGGGGTCACAAAACGGTTGACTGGCTCGTGTTTCAGGGTCGGCTGCAAATACTGGCCAATCGTCAGGAAATCGACATCGGCAACACGCAGATCATCCATGACCTGTGCCAGTTCGTGACGTTCCTCACCAAAACCAACCATCAGGCCCGATTTCGTAAAGATCGTCGGATCAATCTGTTTGACACGATCAAGAATGCGCAGCGACTGATAATAACGCGCGCCCGGACGGATCGAGGTATAAAGCCGCGGCACGGTTTCAAGGTTGTGGTTGAAAACGTCGGGCCGTGCGCGGGCAACAATTTCAACGGCACCGGGTTTATCGCGGAAGTCCGGCGTCAGAATTTCAATGGTTGTTTCCGGCGATTTGTGACGGATCGCTTCGATTACGCGGGCAAAATGTGCGGCCCCGCCATCGGCCAGATCGTCACGGTCAACCGAGGTGATCACGACATGCTTAAGCGCCATGTCGGCAACCGCCATCGCAAGATTTTCCGGCTCGAACGGGTCAAGGGCACCGGGCATCCCGGTCTTGACGTTACAGAACGAACAGGCACGCGTGCAGGTATCCCCCATGATCATGAAGGATGCATGTTTCTTCTGCCAGCATTCGCCGATATTCGGGCAGGCTGCTTCTTCGCAAACGGTATGAAGATTAAGGCCACGCGCAAGTTCACGCGTTTCCTGATACCCCTTCGAGGTTGGCGCCTTGACGCGAATCCATTCCGGCTTGCGTCCGGATGGACGATCCGGGCGTTTCTGCTTTTCCGGGTGACGAAGTGCTTGGGCTTCGTTGCGCGCCGTCGACATAGAGTTACCTCCGAAGGATTGGACGGGCGGCAATGTGCCGCCACGTCACGCATTTGTCAAACCGACAATCGTCCAAAACGGTCATACCGGGCATGTTTGCCCGGTACAACGCAGTATTCTAGAAGTGGATCGCACGCCCATAGGCGTCAAGGACCGACTCATGCATCATTTCCGAAAGGGTCGGATGCGGGAAGACCGTATGCATCAGATCTTCTTCGGTCGTTTCAAGACCCATGGCCACGACAAAGCCCTGGATCAGCTCGGTCACTTCGGCGCCAACCATGTGTGCACCAAGCAATTCACCGGTCTTGGCATCAAACACGGTTTTGACCAGACCTTCGGCCTCGCCCAGTGCAACCGCCTTGCCATTCCCGATGAACGGAAATTTGCCAACCTTGACGTCGTAACCGGCTTCCTTGGCTTTGGCTTCGGTCAGACCGACACTTGCCACCTGCGGATGGCAATAAGTGCAACCCGGTATCTTGCGCGGATCAAGCGGGTGAACCCCTTTGACACCGGCAATCTTTTCAACGCAGATCACACCTTCATGTTCTGCCTTGTGTGCCAGCATCGGCGGACCGGCAACGTCACCAATGGCATAAATGCCCGGCTCTGCGGTTGCGGAATATTCATCCGTACCGATCACATTGCGATCAACCTTTACCTTGGTGGTTTCAAGGCCAAGATTTTCGGTATTGCCGATTACGCCAACCGCAGAAATAACGCGATCAACAGTCAATTCCTGTTTCTTGCCGTCTTTGGTTTCAATGGTGACGACAACATTGTCTGCATTGCGCTTAAGATTCGCGACTTTGGCTTCTGTCAGGATCTTCATCCCGTCCTTGGTCATCATCTTCTGTGCAAGGGCGGCCACTTCCTTGTCTTCGACCGGCATGATCTGCGACATGATTTCGACCACTGTCACTTCCGCACCCATGGTGTGATAGAAACTGGCAAATTCGATACCAATCGCGCCCGAACCTACAACCACAAGGCTTTTGGGCATCTTATCAGGCGTCATCGCCTTTTTATAGTCCCAGACCACCTTGCCATCAGCTTCCAGCCCCGGCAGGGACCGCGCCCGTGCACCGGTCGCAATGATGTAATTCTTCGCGGTATAGGTACCGGCATCCTTGCCTTCGACCTTGATCTTTTTCGGACCGTCGAATTTGGCTTCGCCGTTAATCACGGTGACCTTATTCTTCTTAAGAAGATGGCCAACACCACCCGAAAGCTGTTTGGAAACACCGCGCGAACGCTGAATGACTGCATCCAGATCAAAGGATGGTTTTTCGCATGACAGACCAAATGACTTGGCATGCTGCATGTTGCGATAGACTTCTGCCGAACGCAGCAGCGCCTTGGTCGGGATACAGCCCCAGTTCAGGCAGATACCGCCAAGATGTTCGCGTTCCACAACCGCGGTTTTCAGGCCGAGCTGTGCGGCGCGAATGGCCGTGACATAGCCACCGGGACCCGCACCAATAACGATTACGTCGAAATTGTTATCCGCCATCGTAAGATCTCCTTCGCCTGCCCGTCACCGGTCACAGGTCTTGAAATTCAAATGCTTGCGGGGACTGTTTAAAGTCCCCGCGCAATTTCCGAACCTCAGAGCAACATGCTCAGCGGATCTTCGATCAGCTTTTTGAATTCAGCCATGAATTCAGCACCGACCGCACCATCGACCACACGGTGGTCGACCGAAAGTGTGCAGCTCATGACAGTGGCGATTGCCAGTGCGCCGTCCTTGACGACTGCGCGCTGTTCACCGGCACCAACGGCCAGAATGCAGCCCTGCGGCGGGTTGATGATGGCAGAGAATTCCTTGATGCCAAACATGCCAAGGTTGGAGACAGAGAAAGTCCCGCCCTGGAATTCTTCCGGCTTCAGCTTGCCTTCGCGTGCCTTGCCAGCCAGTGCCTTCATCTCGGTCGAGATTTCGGCAAGCCCCTTACCACCCGCATTGCGGATAACCGGGGTGATCAGACCGCCCTCGATGGCAACAGCCACCGAAATGTCCTGCTGTTTGCACTGCAGGATGGCCGCGTCGGTCCAGACCGCATTGGCCGCCGGTACGCGTTTAAGCGCAATGGATGCGGCACGAATGACGAAATCATTGACCGATACCTTAACGCCCTCGCCGGCTTTCTCGTTAAGCTGCTTGCGGGTGGCAAGCAGATTGTCGAGTTCGCAATCGACCGTCAGGTAGAAATGCGGAACCTGCTGTTTGGACTGGGTCAGACGACGCGCGATAACCTTGCGCATCGAGCTGTTCGGGATTTCTTCGTATTCCGGCAAACCGGTCAGATCCGGGTTCCAGCCAGACGCCGCTGGTGCCTGCGGGGCTGCCGCCGGCTTTTCGGCAGCAGGTGTCGAAGCAGCAGCTTTATCCGCCGGTTTGGACAACATCGCAGCCTCGACATCGCGTTTGACAACGCGACCACGCGGGCCGGAGCCTTCTACCTTGCCAAGATCAACGCCTTCGTTCGCCGCAATACGCCGCGCAAGCGGGCTTGCCTTGACCCGATCACCACCGGAAACCGGTGCGGCAGGTGCCTGACCTTTTGCCGGTGCAGCCTCTGATTTCGACTCTTCCTGTTTCGGCGCTTCCGCAGCCGGTGCAGCACCGCCAGTAGACGCCGCAGACGTATCTGCACCGTCAAGCGCACTTGCATCCTCGCCTTCTTCAAGAAGAAGGGCGATAACCTCGTTTACGGCAACACCTTCGCTGCCTTCGGAAACAAGGATTTTGCCGATCTTGCCTTCGTCGACGGCTTCAACTTCCATCGTGGCTTTATCGGTTTCGATTTCGGCAATGACGTCACCCGATTCAACGGTATCGCCTTCCTTGACAAGCCATTTTGCCAAGGTGCCTTCGGTCATGGTCGGCGACAGGGCCGGCATCAATATCTTAACAGGCATGAACGCAATCTCCCGGTAACGGGGCGGCGCGGGTTTGCCGCGCCCTGCCCCTGTCCGTTTTACTTAGCGATAGCAAACGGCCTTGGCCGCATCGACGATGTGTTGCTCCTGCGGAAGTGCAAGCACTTCGAGGTTGGCAGCATATGGCATCGGAACATCTTCACCGGTAACGCGCGCAACCGGCGCATCCAGGTAATCAAACGCATGTTCCATGATGACCGATGCGATCTCGGCACCGATACCAGCAAAGTGCCAGCCTTCTTCGCAGGTCACGAGACGGTTGGTTTTCATGACCGAGCGAACGATGGTGTTCACATCAAGCGGACGGATGGTCCGAAGGTTGATGACTTCGGCGGAAATGCCCTGCTCAGCAAGCTGTTCTGCCGCTTTCAGCGCCTTGCCGACCATGATCGAAAACGCAACGATGGTCACATCGGTACCTTCGCGTTCGATCTTTGCCTGGCCGATCGGCAGAACGAAATCATCATCATCAGGCACTTCGAAGCTCTGCCCGTAAAGAATTTCGTTTTCAAGGAAGACAACCGGGTTCGGATCGCGGATGGCAGCCTTAAGCAGGCCCTTCGCATCGGCAGCCGACCACGGAGCGATCACTTTAAGACCCGGGCAATGTGCATACCAGGATGCATAGCACTGCGAGTGCTGCGCACCAACGCGTGCTGCCGCACCGTTCGGGCCACGGAAGACGATCGGACACCCAAGCTGGCCACCAGACATGTAAAGCGTCTTGGCTGCCGAGTTGATGATGTGATCAATCGCCTGCATGGCGAAATTGAAAGTCATGAATTCGACAACCGGCTTCAGGCCCATGAAGGCCGCACCCGTTGCCATACCCGTGAAACCGTATTCGGTGATCGGGGTATCGACGACGCGTCTGTCACCGAATTCGTCAAGCAGACCCTGGGTGACTTTATAAGCCCCCTGATACTGCGCGACTTCCTCGCCCATGACATAGACGTTTTCATCCGTGCGCATTTCTTCGGCCATCGCATCACGCAGGGCTTCACGAACGGTCTGCGTCTTGAACGAGGTATAAGTTTTCTCGTCCTGCGTCGCGTTCATCACGCTCATGGCGCGCGGGTCCTGTTCGGCACGTTCGATCGCGCCGCTGGCAGCAACCGGTGCAGCACTTGCACTGCTGGCCGGTGCTTTTTCTTCTTCCTTGGCTTCGGCCGGTGCGGCTTCGGCTTTCGGCGCAGAAGACGCCGAAACATTATCAAGGGCCGAAGCATCCTCGTCTTCTTCGAGGATATAGGCGATGACAGCATTCACCGCGACGTTCTCGGTCCCTTCGGCGATCACGATCTTGCCAATGGTTCCCTCGTCAACGGCCTCGACTTCCATCGTGGCCTTGTCGGTTTCAATTTCTGCAATCACGTCACCGGACGCGACAGTATCGCCTTCCTTGACGGTCCATTTGGCAAGAGTGCCTTCTGTCATGGTCGGCGACAGGGCCGGCATCAAAACTTCAATCGGCATTGTTCCCTCTCTCCCGGGAAATATCGGTCAAAAGCGGTTCGCGGATTTCGCGATCACGCGTCGATCAGAATATCTGTGAACAGTTCGGAAACATCCGGTTCCGGGCTGTTTTGCGCGAACTCAGCCGCCTTGGCGACTTCCGCTTTCACGTCTTTATCGATGTCCTTAAGACCTGCCTCGTCGATGATATTGCCATCGATCAGCAGCTTTTTGACCATATCGATCGGATCGTGCTCTTTGCGCATTTTGTCGAGCTCGTCCTTGGTACGATATTTTGCCGGGTCAGACATGGAATGACCGCGATAGCGATATGTCTTGAGCTCAAGGATGTACGGCCCCTTGCCTTCGCGGCAATGCGCAACGGCACGTTCGCCGGCTTCCTTGACCGCAAGAACATCCATACCGTCAACCTGTTCACCCGGAATGCCATAAGCCGCACCGCGCTGATACAGATCAGGGCTCGCCGAGTGGCGCTGTGCCGAGGTGCCCATGGCGTACTGGTTGTTCTCGATGCAATAGACCACCGGAAGCTTCCAGAGTGCCGCCATGTTGAATGATTCATAGACCTGCCCCTGGTTGACGGCACCGTCACCAAGATAGGTCAGGCAAACGCGATCCTGGCCGCGATATTTGTAGTTAAAGGCAATACCGGTACCAAGTGGCACCTGACCACCAACGATGCCGTGGCCACCATAGAAATTCTTTTCCTTGGAGAACATGTGCATCGAGCCGCCCTTGCCGCGGGAATAACCGCCTTCACGGCCGGTCAGCTCTGCCATGACACCCGCCGGGTCCATGCCACATGCCAGCATGTGACCGTGGTCACGGTAACTGGTGATAACACCATCATCACCGGTTACAGCAGCCTGCATGCCGACAACGACAGCTTCCTGCCCGATATAAAGATGGCAGAAGCCACCAATAAGACCCATGCCATAAAGTTGACCGGCTTTTTCTTCAAAGCGACGGATCAGCAGCATTTCACGGTAATATTTGAGGAGATCGTCACTGCTCGCCTGATTGTCGGCGCGCGTCGTGCCGCGTTTGCGTTTTGGTGTGGTCGCCATGTTTCCTCCCGGTGGATGGCTATCGCTTAAGCATCATGTATGAGTGCTTAATTCGGTACTGGACCACCGAAATGACTACCTAAAACCACGTGCAGAGGCAAGCAATCTAACCACCATTAAACTGTTGTTTTGCAACGCACAATCACAAATAAACCTGATATTGGTTAATTCATGTTTTTTGGCAGATATACATAATTTCAGCATTTCCAGTGACTTGAGGAACCGGCTTCATCCCCGTTCATTCCAACAGGTCACAAATGCTATGCTTTCCTGAAAAGAATATCACAGATCCGACACGTTTATTTCGCAACCGCCAGAAGACACAGGGGGTTGCATCTGTTTTATCTCAAGCTACCAAAAGGTAATACTGAACCAAAAGGCAGTTGAAACAATGCCATAACGGGAACAGAAAATTCTGCCAGAAACAATTTCGACGGGAATACGGGCAATGACAAAGCCAAAAGCCGACGCCATGACATTCGGCACCAACTGTTTCGTCTGCAAAAATGAAACCGGATTCTAAACCGCCTGCCCTGTTGCCACTTACTGGCTGGCAGCGATGGTATCGTCCGCAGGGTAACCATTGTGATGGAAGATAATCAGATCATCGGGATGGGCCGCATTCAGCATCGCACGTGCCCGTTCATCCAGAAGATCCGGATCAAGATGCTTGGGGCGCATCGCAATAACGCGCTGCTCAAGATGCTTTCGCTTTTCCGTGATTTCATCACGGACTTTGGCAATCTCGGCAACGCGATCCTGCATCGACCAGTATGCCAGCAATCCACGGTTCCCTTCCACACTGTGGAAGATGAAATAGACCATGATGGTAAATGCAATAACCGGTGCAATTGCCTGACCAAGTCGGCGAATAACCGGCGATGTTGACGACATTTACCCCTGCCCCATGCGTGCGAGAAAAGAATCAACAGGAAACCCACCATTCCGGGTTCGGAATGGAAAAACTGCGTGCGTTATTTTCCTTTGATCACAAAGGCATAAATATCGCCGCAATAAAAATCCCCGCAAAATTACGCTTAAAGCTAATCACAACAGGGTAAAAATAAGCTTAAAACAGCGGCGCTATTATGCTGTCACTACGCTCAATTAGCTGATCCTGAACAACAAAAAGCCGCCCTGACATTGCAGGACGGCTTTCGGTCTCAACCGGGGTTCCGAACCTTATTTGAGGATCGAACGGCCCGGATAATATGCACCAGTTCCCAGCATCTCTTCGATGCGGATCAGCTGGTTGTATTTCGCCAGACGATCAGAACGCGACAGCGAACCGGTTTTGATCTGGCCGCAATTGGTTGCAACCGCAAGGTCGGCAATGGTTGAATCTTCGGTCTCGCCCGAACGGTGCGACATGACGGCAGTATAGCCGGCACGGTGCGCCATTTCGACGGCTTCAAGCGTTTCGGTCAGAGAACCGATCTGGTTGACCTTCACAAGGATGGAGTTGCCAACGCCCTTCTTGATGCCATCGGCAAGACGTTTCGGATTAGTCACGAACAGATCGTCGCCAACCAGCTGGACCTTGTTGCCGATTTCCGACGTCAAGGCTGCCCAGCCGTCCCAGTCATCTTCGGACATGCCGTCTTCGATCGAGAAGATCGGATACTTGCTGACCAGATCGGCCCAGTATTTGACCATGCCATCGGCATCAAGGGTCTTGTTTTCGCCGGCCAGAACGTATTTGCCGCCTTTATAAAACTCGGTCGATGCCGCATCAAGGGCAAGAACAACGTCTTCTTCCGGCCGATAACCGGCTGCTTCGATTGATTTCATGATGTAGCTGATGGCTTCTTCGCTCGACCCGATATTCGGGGCAAAACCACCTTCATCACCAACAGACGTGCTCAGACCATCGGCCGAAAGCGCCTTTTTCAGGTTATGGAAGATTTCCGCACCCATGCGGATCGCATCCGAACCGGTTTCTGCCGAAACCGGCATCACCATGAATTCCTGAACGTCAATCGCGTTGTCGGCATGCTCGCCGCCATTGATGATGTTCATCATCGGCACCGGCAGGGTGCGAGCAAAAGCACCACCAACATAACGATAAAGCGGAAGGCCCGCTTCTTCGGCAGCCGCCTTTGCAACCGCCAGCGACACACCAAGAATGGCGTTTGCGCCAAGACGGCCCTTGTTCGGCGTGCCATCAAGATCAATCATCACACTGTCGACCTCGACCTGGTCTTCGGCATCCATACCGGCCAGTGCCTCGAAAATCTCGCCATTGACGGAGGCAACCGCTTTGGTCACGCCCTTGCCAAGATAACGGTCTTCCTTGTCACGCAGCTCGACGGCTTCATGCGCACCGGTGGATGCGCCCGAAGGAACGGCTGCACGACCAAAGGCGCCACTTTCCAGGGTTACATCAACTTCGACAGTCGGGTTACCACGGCTATCGAGGATTTCGCGGCCGCGGATATCGATAATAGCGGTCATGACGGAAACATTCTCCTCACTGAGATTATCTGCACCCCAATCGGGTACTTTGGTTACAGCATAAAAGAAATGCCGCCATCATCTCTGATGGCGGCACTTGCATATCAATCGTTAAACATGTCCAGACGAACCGGATTGGCTTTTGCCACTTTGTCCAGTTCCATCAAAACCGACAAAACTTCGGGAAGCTTGTTTAACGGAATCTGGTTCGGGCCGTCGCTGATGGCCGCATCCGGGTTATCGTGGGTTTCGATAAACAGGGCTGCAATGCCGACAGATACAGCCGCACGCGCCAATACCGGCGCAAATTCGCGCTGACCGCCCGACGTTGTCCCCTGTCCACCCGGTTGCTGAACAGAATGGGTCGCATCAAATACGACCGGATAGCCCTGACGGGCCATGGTGGGAAGTCCACGGAAATCGGTTACCAGCGTGTTATAGCCAAAGCTGGTCCCGCGATCACAAAGCATGATGTTTTCATTGCCGGTCGATGCAATGTTGTTGGCAACATTCGCCATATCCCAGGGCGCCAGGAACTGGCCCTTTTTGACATTGACGGCACGGCCGGTTTTACCCGCGGCCTGCAAAAGATCGGCCTGACGGCACAGGAATGCCGGAATCTGAAGGATGTCGGCAACTTCTGCAACCGCCGCACACTGATCTGGCAGGTGAACGTCGGTAACAATCGGAAGTCCGGTCTTTTCCTTGACCTCGGCCAGAATGTCGAGACCTTCGGCAAGTCCCACACCACGCTTGGATGTGCTGCTGGTGCGGTTCGCCTTGTCAAACGAGCTTTTGTAAACAAGCCCGATCCCCATCCCTTCGGACAATTCCTTCAGGGCTGCGGACATTTCCAGTGCATGCTGACGGCTTTCGATCGCGCACGGCCCTGCCAGCAAGGCAAAAGGCTTGTCATTGGCGAATTCGATTTTGCCGACTTTGACAGTTTTGATTTCCGTCATTTTGCAGTCTTTCATTCAGGCTGTTTGATCAAACCAGACGGCTGCGCTCTTTGGCGGCCTTGATATAGGACACAAACAGCGGATGCGGATCAAGCGGACGCGAACGCAGTTCCGGGTGGAACTGAACCCCGATGAACCACGGGTGATTCGGGTATTCGACGATTTCCGGCAAACGTCCATCCGGCGACAGGCCCGAGAATTTAAGACCTTTTTCCTCAAGCTGCCCCATGAAGTTTACGTTAACTTCATAACGATGGCGATGGCGCTCAAGAACGGTCTCACTGCCATAGATGTCGCGTGCACGCGAACCGTCAACCAGTTTGCACTCGTAATTGCCAAGGCGCATGGTGCCGCCAAGATCATCCTCATCCGAACGACGCTCGACAGAACCGCCGTCTTTGGCCCATTCGGTCATCAGACCGACAAGCGGGGTTTTCGTCGGACCGAATTCCGATGACGATGCATCCTTGAGACCCGCAAGATTGCGTGCAGCCTCAAGAACTGCCATCTGCATGCCAAAGCAAATGCCGAAATACGGTACCTTGTTTTCTCGTGCATAGCGCGCTGCGGCAATCTTGCCTTCCGTGCCACGCTCGCCAAATCCGCCCGGCACCAGGATCGCATCCAGTTTGGACAGGATTTCGCTAACATCGCCTTCTTTTTCAAGCGCGTCAGACGCAATCCATTCCAGTTTGACACGGACCTTGTTGGCAATGCCGCCATGGGTCAGTGCTTCGGTCAGCGACTTATAGGCATCGGGCAGCTGAATGTATTTGCCAACGATCCCGATGGTGACCTCACCTTCCGGGTTACGGATGATGTTGCAGATTTCTTCCCACGGACGCAGATCCGGGTCCTGTGCCTGCAGGCCGAAGTGATGAAGCACTTCGTTATCAAGACCATACTGGTGGTAGCTGATCGGCACCTGATAGATGTTGTCAACGTCATACGCCGGAATAACGGCCGCTTCGCGGACGTTACAGAAACGTGCAATCTTGCGGCGCTCATTGACCGGGATTTCACGGTCACAACGGCACAGCAGAATATCAGGCTGGATGCCAACGCTTTGCAGTTCCTTGACGGAATGCTGGGTCGGCTTGGTCTTTAGCTCGCCCGCCGATGAAATATACGGCACGAGTGTAAGATGCATGAACAGCGTACGGCCATCGCCAAGCTCGTTGCCCATCTGACGGATGGCTTCGAGGAACGGCAGGCTTTCGATATCGCCAACCGTACCGCCGATCTCGACAAGGACAAAATCCTCGGTCGCGTCGGACTGGACGAATTCCTTGATCGCATCCGTGATGTGCGGAATGACCTGGACGGTCCCGCCCAGATAATCACCGCGACGTTCACGCGCAATCACGCTGGAATAGATGCGCCCGGTGGTCACGTTGTCGGAACGACGCGACGAAACGCCGGTAAAACGTTCATAGTGACCAAGATCAAGGTCGGTCTCGGCCCCGTCTTCGGTCACATAGCATTCGCCATGCTGATACGGGCTCATGGTGCCCGGATCGACGTTGATATACGGATCAAGCTTGCGCAGGCGAACAGTGAAACCACGTGCCTGAAGCGAGGCACCCAAAGCAGCAGACGCCAGGCCCTTGCCCAGCGAGGAAACAACGCCACCGGTGATAAAGATATAACGGGTCATGTCTTTGCCTCATCTCAAAGCAAAACGCCGCAGTTCGATGCCGCTCAGTGCATCACGAACCGGGGAATACAACAATCAAAAATTGAGGCGGCAAGTTTGCCGCCTCTGGTCGTCGGTTAATTTTTTAGCGGGTCGGAGCCGCCGGTCCGGTGTCCTCGGCGGGCTGTTGTTCAGCTGCCGGGGCCGGTGCCTGGTCCAGTATGGATGTCGGCCGGGTATGAGTGTTGGACAACAATGCCAGGGCGAGGCTTGTAATCATGAATGCCCCGGCAAGAATCGCGGTGGTACGTGTAAGAAGGTTTGCTGCGCTGCGCGAGCTCATGACGCCGAAGTTACCGCCGCCGCCACCGCCGCTTCCGCCGATACCAAGCCCACCGCCCTCGCTGCGCTGTACGAGAATGACGGCAATCATGCCAAGCGCAAGAAGAAGGTGAATTACCAGAATGACAGTTTGCATGGTCTCGAAACTCTTGTCCTAACTTCCGATCCGAACATGATTATGGCCGGATCGGGCAAAAATTTGATGCGTATTTAACGTGTTTTATGACGGTTGGCTAGGCGCAACTTTCAATAATTTGCCAAAAATCGTCAACCTTGAGGCTCGCTCCGCCAACCAGTGCACCATCAACATCAGGTACAGCCAGCAATTCAGCCGCATTGGACGGCTTTACCGACCCACCATACAGAATTCTGAACTTGTCGCCATCGTCAAATCGTGCCGTCAGCTCTGCACGAATTGCAGCATGGACTTCGGCGACTTCATCAACGCTTGCCGTGCGACCGGTGCCAATCGCCCAGACCGGCTCATAGGCAATCACGGTATTTTCCGGCGTCGCATCATCGGGAACCGAAACTGCGATCTGGCCATTGACCACCGCAAGCGTGGCACCAAGGTCGCGCTCCTGCTCGGTTTCACCCACACAGACAACGGCAATCAGGCCTGCATCATGGGCCGCCATTGTTTTCTGACGGATCACGGTCGAACTTTCACAGTGATCCGCACGACGTTCCGAATGCCCGACAAGAACATGGCTTGCGCCGATATCGGCCAGCATAGGCGCGGCGATATCGCCGGTATGTGCGCCCGAAACGGCAACATGGCAATCCTGTCCGCCAACCATGACCGCCCCGCCATTCGTCACACCGGCAACATCCGAAATCAGGGTTGCCGGCGGGCATACCAGAATATCACATGCCAGATCACCCTTGGCTTTGGCGCGATCAGACAATCCGCGCGCAAGTGCAAGCCCGTCAGTGCGCAGGCAATTCATTTTCCAGTTTCCGGCGATCAGGGGACGGCGCTGTGACATATGTTTATGTACCTCTTGCTGCGACGGGTTTTGGATCGGTATGGCTTTACCATGCGGGAACCGATCCGACACGTATTGTTACAAACCACGGCTCGACGCGGGTTTTAACACGCGACTTTGCCCCGGCCAAGCCCCGGAAAACACTGTCAACCGAACTTCGGGCAAGGTCAATGCAATCGGATGTTGCCGCCCTTACCTCTCGCCATTAAGATGCGCGGCAATTGCGACGGGATTTTATAAGATTCCGGCACACAAAAGAAACGCTGCCGATGCAATGTCACCTGCATTGTCATTGGCACCAAACCACGAATTGTTAGGCTTATCATATGCTTGCTGGCATTCGCTCTTTTTCGAAATCAATCTTCGCCAAGATCATTCTTGGTGTGATCGCAATCAGCTTCGTCGGATGGGGCCTGAATGCGTCGATGCTCAACCTTGGTACCTCACGCCAGGTTGCTGAAATCGGCAGCCAAAACATCAGTCCCGCCGAACTGGATCGCGCCTTCCAGCGCAGCATCCAGAATATGCGCAGCGTTTTCGGTCCCAATTTCGACCGTCAGCAAGCCATCCAGATGGGCCTTTTGAACAATACGGTTCAAAATCTGGTCTCCCAGAAAATCCTGCGTGAAAACGCCAAGGAAATGGGAATTGGCATCAGCAACGAAAAAGTCCGCGATACGATTTTTGCGTCTCCTGGCTTCCAGAACGAAACCACCGGCCAGTTTGACCGCGAACGTTTCCTTCAGGCGCTGTATTCCAGCGGATATACCGAACCGGAATTCATCGAAGGCGTACGTGGTGACATGATGGGCCAGCAGGTTGTCGGAAGCCTTGCCGGTGCCGTCAATGCACCAGACGTCATGGCGCAGCAGATTGCCGCCTATCGCAACGAACAGCGTGGCGGCAGCTTCTTTGCCCTGAACCCTTCGGAATTCGACAATATCGAAACCCCCGATGACGCGACCCTTCGTAAATATCACGAAGACAATGCGCCGCAATTCACCGCTCCCGAAAGCCGTACTGTGACCCTGGTCACCCTTTCGGCGACCGATCTGGCGGCGAACATGGATGTCACCGAAGACGAAATCAATGAGGCATACAACCATCGCCTGCCGGAATTCCAGACACCGGAAAAACGCGTGGTCGAACAGATCCTGTTTGCTCCCAATGAAAAGGAAAGCGCACAGGAGGCCTACAAGGCCCTTCAGAACGGCGCCGATTTCATGACGGTCGCGACCGAGGATGCGGGCATGGACCCGTCGATTGTGAAGCTTGGTGAATTCACCGCCGACAACATCCTGCCCGATCTGCGCGATGCGACCTTTGGTCTTGAAGAAGGCGCGTTCTCCGAACCGGTCGAAACCGCCCTTGGCTGGCACATCATTCGCGTAACCGCCATTACGCCGGAACGGACCGAAACCCTTGATCAGGTTCGTAACGAGGTCGAAGAAGGCGTAAAACAGTTCAAGGCAGAAGACGCAATCTATGACCTTGCTGCCAGACTGGACGATGAACTGGGTGCCGGTACCCCGCTTGAAGAAGCTGCGAACGCGGTTGGCGCAAAGACCTATAAGCTGAACGATGTTGTTCGTGGCGAAGGCCTTGATGTCGGCATCGCCGACAGTGCTGAAATCAACGCCATGATTTTCGAACTCGACAAGGGCGAGGACAGCTTCCTTGAAGAAACCTCGACCGGCGTTCGTTACGTCGCGCGCGTTGATGAAGTAACCCCTGCCGCGCTGCGTCCGTTCGAAGAAGTTCGTGACGACGTCGTCGCTGCGTGGAAAGCCGATGAACGCAATCGCCTGATGCTTGAAAAAGCTGATCAGCTTGCGGCATCGATCAATGACCAGAATGCCGATATCGCATCACTCGCAACCAGCGAGAATGCCGAAGTCACAGAAAGCGGCCTGACCAAACGTACCGGCCAGGGCCTTGCAGACGGTGTCAGCCCGGCTGTTGCAGCCGCCCTCTTCACACTTGACGAAGGCAAGGCAAAGGCAATTCAGTCCGGTGAAAATGTTCTGGTTCTGAAACTTGACGAGATCAAAGCCGCCACCATTGCCGAAGGCGATGCGGACCCGGTCGTGACCGAACTGAAACAGGCCCTGAACGAAGACATTCTTGCGCAGTATCTCGATTATCTGCAGGACGAGATTTCGGTCAGCGTCAATAACAGCGTGATCAACGGTCTTTATCCGCAAACCGCGGCAAACTGATCCCGATCCGGAATGGGGCGGCCTTTCATCGGGCCGCCCTTTTTCGTTAAACTCCGCCCTATCCCGCATAGCCCACCCAAATCGACCAAAATTGGACAGACCATGGAAATCAAACCGGATTTCAACAGTTTCAAGCAGAACTACAATAATAGCATTTCACAGGTTCTTTGGACCTCACTGACCGCTGATCTTGATACGCCTGTCTCGGCATTTCTCAAGATTGCCGAAGGCATGCCCAACACCTATCTGCTTGAATCTGTCGAAGGCGGTGCCGTTCGCGGACGCTATTCATTCCTTGGCCTGCGTCCCGACCTGATCTGGCGGTGCTTTGGTCAGAAGGCCGAACTGAACCGCCGCGCCCTTGCCGATGCCGACGCGTTCGAAGCCGAACCCGAAGCACCGCTTGAAAGCCTGAAAAAGCTGATCGCCGAAAGCCACATCGCCCTGCCCGATAACCTGCCCCCCATGAGTGCCGGTCTAGTCGGCTATATGGGCTATGACACCGTGCGCCTGATGGAAAAGCTGCCCGATAGCAACCCGGATGAACTCGGCGTCCCTGACGGCATCTTTATCCGCCCGACGGTGACGGCAAGCTTCGATACCATCGCCGATACCGTCACCGTGGTAACACCGGTCCGCCCGGAAAACGGAATTGATGCAAACGCGGCCTATGATCTTGCCTGCGCGCGCCTCAATGATGTCGTGCAGCAGTTCCAGCGCAACCTGTTCCTTGATCGCCGGTCCAAATCGGTTCCCGCCACCCTGCCCGATCCAAGGGTCAGCGTCGACGAGGCCGGTTTCCATCAAATGGTAGATCAGGCCAAGGAGTATATCCGTGCGGGCGATATCTTTCAGGTCGTCCTGTCGCAGCGTTATACCCTGCCATATCAATTGCCGCCTTTCGCCTTTTACCGCGCCCTTCGCCGGATCAATCCGTCACCTTTCATGTTCTATCTGGATATCGGCGGGTTTCAGGTGGTCGGTGCCAGCCCGGAAATCCTTGTGCGTCTGCGCGACGGCGAAGTCACCATTCGCCCGATTGCCGGAACACGTCGACGCGGCAAGACACCCGATGACGACAAGGTCATGGCCCAGGACCTGCTCGATGATCCAAAGGAACGCTCGGAACATCTGATGCTGCTTGACCTTGGGCGTAATGATGTCGGCCGTGTGTCCAAGCCCGGTACGGTGCGCGTCACCGACCGCGAACAGATCGAATACTATTCCCATGTCATGCATATCGTTTCCAACGTCGTCGGTCAGATCGACGATAAATATGATGCGATGGATGCGCTTAAGGCCGGATTCCCTGCCGGAACGGTATCGGGCGCGCCCAAAGTCCGCGCCATGGAAATCATTGATGAACTGGAATCGGTCCGGCGCGGAATTTATGCCGGATGTATCGGCTATATCTCGGCCGATGGATCGATGGATACCTGCATCGCGCTGCGTACTGCCGTTATCAAGGACGAACAGATCCACATTCAGGCCGGCGCCGGGATCGTCGTCGACAGCAAACCGGAACTCGAACACAAGGAATGCCAGAACAAGGCAGGCGCGCTTATGGCCGCCGCCCGCGAAGCCCATCGGTTTGCTTAATAACGCCTCATCCGTTTCCGGTGTTTGCGGTAACGCCAATGTGCAGCACAAAACAGCAGTGCAAACACTCCGGTCGCTGCAATTGCACATGTGGCAATGGTCGATGACGCGTTCCGGTATTGGAAAAGATTAGTTATGTCCGAATAGCTCGGCACAAGAGGAAAATAAGCCACATCAACAGATGCGCCGACAGATGTGCTAAACTTGGCATCAGCTGGTAAACTCACATACCTCTCGTATGGCACGTCATCAGCATCCGTAAAACGATACCAAATGGTCGAGTTTCCATTGTTCTTTTCATACTTTATGACTGTGCCAGTGGTATCTGCGCGATCAATGCGTGTCAGCGCATAAGGCAATCCTTCATATCCAATAAAACCTGCGATAAACACGCTCAGCAGCATCAACAGACCAAGAATGACCTGCCGCTGGATATGAAAATCTGTTTCTTCGGATCGAGGGTCTCGCATCAACCTGTCGCACTCGGACTTGTTCGTCGCAGGATGTCGGTGACCGGCACCAGAACAAATCCCTTCGCCTGAATCGCCGGAATCCATTTGTGCAGGGCTTCCAGCGTCAAGTCGCGCGGATGGCCAATCGCAATCGCAAATCCCTGATTGGCGGCAACCTTTTCGGTCCTTGCCAGCATTTCGGCGATCTTTGTGGCATCATCGGCGTCATCAATGAACACGTCCCGTTCAAGCGCTGGGACATCATACTGGCGCGCCATCGAAAATCCGACCGACTTCGCACTGGTTTTGGAATCCAGGAACAAAAGCCCGCGTGCTTTCATCACCTCCATCACCACCTGCATGCGCTCCGGGTCAGATGTGAACTTGCTGCCCATATGGTTGTTCACCCCGACATAACCGTCAAACTGGTCAAGCATCCATGTCATCTCGTGAAGGATCTTTTCCCGGTCATAGCTTGCCCGCAAGGCATGTGGCCCCGGATCAACAGACGCAGAAGACGGCTCCATCGGCATATGAAGCATGACTTCATGACCGCGTGCCCGCGCATCGCGCACCTGACGCTGAAGGTCGCGCGCATACGGCAAATAGGAAATCGTCACCGGCCCCGGCAATTCTGTCGTGCGTGCAGTGCGCGGCTGATCAAGGCCCGCATCATCAATTACAATCGCAATAACCGGGGCGGTTCCCGTTTCCGGGGTAAGGGCGGCAAATTTCTGCCATGGCGGCGGCCCGTCACTATATTCGCCGCCCCCGATGTTACCCGTATTCGGCGGCACGGCAGGATCAGGTGATCGGGTTTCCGGTGTCTTTTCCGGCTCGGTCACCGCTACGGGGTTTTCGCCCGGCTTCCGTTCACCAACCATATATCCCGTCCGGTCGCGATTGCCGTTGCTTTCGCTGAAATCATAATTCCGGCTTTCCGGCACGGGGGCCGGTTCGGGCGTATATTCCGGTTCGGCTTTTGTCACGCGTTCACCAAGATCACGCGATGCACGATCCAGCTCAAGCATGCTGCCTGCGGCGATGAATGCGGAAATGGTCCCCGCAACAATTGCACCGCCGAGCATCAGGCGGCCAATACCACCCGATTTCTTCTTCGGTGCAGCCTTGCCACGGCTTCTTTTTCGCGGTGCCGCTTTTTTCTTTTTGGCGGGTTGTGCCCGGCGTGCCACGCTCTGGTCTCCAGTCTCGTTTGCTGGGTCGTGTTACCCATATGGTGATTATATACCGATTATGTCGGCTTGTGTTCGGAAGCTTTTATACCCGATCCGGTTAGCACCCTGTTAAAGTCACAAACAAAGGCAGGAAAATGGTTTTTGCAATCGCTTGACGTAGCGGCAATGCCGTTTATTCTCTGCCCGATCTGATATTCACAGCCCGGCGCCACGATGTATCTCCTCATCGATAATTACGACAGCTTCACATTCAATTTGTGGCACTATCTGCGCGAACTCGGCCCGGAGGTCGAAGTACGCCGCAATGACGAAATTTCCGTCGATGACGCGCTGGCTTTAAAGCCCGACGGCATCGTGATCTCGCCCGGGCCGTGTGACCCGGATCGTGCCGGTATCTGTCTTGATCTGATCACCGCATCTGCGGGCAAGCTCAAGCTGCTTGGCGTCTGCCTTGGTCATCAATCCATCGGTCAGGCCTTTGGCGGCAATGTCGTTCGCGCGCCCGAATGCATGCACGGCAAGACCGATGCAATGGTTCATGATGGCAAAAGCGTTTTCAACGGCCTGCCAAGCCCGTTTGAAGCCACACGTTACCATTCATTGGTCGTGGATCGCGCGACCCTGCCTGATTGCCTTGAAATCACGGCAGAAAACGGGGATGGTCTGATCATGGGGCTGCGTCACAAACAGCATCAGATCCACGGGGTCCAGTTCCACCCCGAAAGCATCGCATCCGAACACGGCCATGCCCTTTTGAAGAATTTTATAGACTTCCCCGGCGCATGAAACCGCACCGGACCGCTAACCGAGGAAACCCGCATGTCGACTGAATATGACCTGAAGCCAATCCTGGCCAAAGTCGCAAATGGCGAAAAACTGAACGAGGAACAGGCCGAACAGGCCTTCGACGTTCTGATGTCCGGTCAGGCAACGCCGTCTCAGATGGGGGCTTTCCTTATGGCACTGCGGCTGCGCGGGGAAACGGTCGATGAAATCACCGGGGCGGCGCGCGTCATGCGATCCAAGGCGACCGGCATTGTCGCCCCGCCCAATGCGGTGGATACCTGCGGCACCGGTGGCGATGGCAGCGGCACCTTCAATATCTCCACCGGGGCAGCAATTGTTGCGGCGGCCTGCGGTGCCATCGTTGCCAAGCACGGCAACCGCGCGGCGTCGTCAAAATCGGGATCGGCCGATGTCCTGCTGGCGCTTGGCGTCAATCTTGATGCCGATATGGCGCTTCTCGAAAAGGCGCTAAAGGAGATCAATCTGTGCTTCATGATGGCAACGCGCCATCACTCGGCGGTGCGTCACGTGATGCCGACCCGCGTTGAAATGGGCACGCGCACGATCTTTAACCTTCTGGGACCGCTGGCCAACCCGGCCAAAACCAAACGCCAGGTCATGGGCGTTTTCGCCCGTGAATGGGTCGAACCGATTGCCAATGTGCTGAACCGCCTGGGTTCGGAACATGCGTGGGTTGTCTATGGTCATAGCGGCCTTGACGAAATTTCGACGACCGGCCCGACCTTTGTTGCCGAAGTCAAAAACGGCAAGGTCACGACCTTTGAAATTAATCCCGAAGATTACGGTCTTGAAATCGTCACTCTTGATGCGCTTAAAGGCGGCGACGCCCAAACCAACGCGCAGGCCATTCTTGATCTTCTTGCCGGTAAAAAAAGCGCCTATCGCGATATCGTTCTTCTGAATGCCGCGGCGGCACTTGTCGTTACCGACATCGCAAGCGACCTTGCCGATGGCATCGCAAAGGCACGGGTAGCAATCGATTCCGGCAAAGCCGCAGAAACCCTGCAGGCACTTGTCAGCATTTCCAATCAGGGGACCGCAGCGTGAGCGACGTACTCGAACGCATCTGTAACGACAAACGCGACCATATCGCCGCCTGCAAGGCGCGAAAGTCGCTTGCCGACCTCGAAACCGCCGCCAAATCGCAATCCGCCCCGCGCGGCTTCATCAAGGCGCTTGAAACATCGGTTGCCAATGGCCGGTACGGCCTGATTGCCGAAATTAAAAAGGCATCCCCGTCCAAGGGCCTGATCCGCCCCGATTTCAATCCGCCCGTTCTGGCACAGGCCTATAAGGCTGGCGGTGCGAGCTGCCTGTCGGTCCTGACCGACATCCCCTATTTCCAGGGCGATGACAGCTATCTGATCGCGGCACGTGCCGCGGTTGACCTGCCAGTGCTGCGCAAGGATTTCATGCTTGATCCCTATCAGGTGACCGAAGCCCGGGCCCTTGGTGCCGATTGTATCCTTCTGATCATGGCCGCTCTCGAAGATGCTCAGGCCGCAGAGCTTGAAGACGCCGCAAACAGCCTTGGCATGGATGTCCTGATTGAAGTGCACAATGCACCGGAACTTGAACGTGCCCTGAAACTGAAATCAAAGCTGCTTGGCGTTAACAACCGCAATCTGAAAACGCTCGAAGTCTCCCTGACCACAACCGAAGAACTGGCCGACATGGTTGATGACAGTCGGATGCTGGTCGCCGAAAGTGGCCTATTCACCCACAATGACCTCGACCGCATGGCAAAGGTCGGCGCGCAATGCTTCCTGATCGGCGAAAGCCTGATGCGCCAGGATGACGTCACCGCCGCCACCCGCAACATTCTCGGCCTCGCGGCCTGACACCCGAACAAGATACAGGCATGGCAGACAAACTTTCGCATATCGACGCCGCCGGTAATGCCGTCATGGTCGACATTTCGGCCAAGAGCGATACCGCACGTGTCGCCATCGCAAAGGGTCGTGTCCTGATGTCGGCGGAAACAGCACGTCTGATCGCGGAACGCGGCCATAAAAAGGGCGACGTTCTTGGCATCGCCCAGCTTGCCGGGATCATGGGGGCCAAGAAAACCCCCGACCTGATCCCGCTATGCCATCCCCTGCCCCTGACCTCGGTCGAAGTCACCTTGGAACTGGCAACCGATACCGATGCGGTCGATATTGTCGCAATCTGCAAGACCACCGGGAAAACCGGCGTCGAAATGGAAGCCCTGACCGCCGTTTCTATTACCGCACTGACCGTATTTGACATGTGCAAGGCCGTCGACAAGGCCATGCGGATTACCGATATCCGCGTCGTCCATAAGGAAGGCGGTAAATCGGGTCTTTTCACCGCCGACTGACCCCCGAAAGTACCGGAATTTCGTTTCTTGACCGAAAGAATGCCCTTAAACAGCGATTTTTCGGCTTGTGGTGCTTGACGAACTGCAAGAACCAAAGTAGAACATTCATGTATTCGGTTTGTTCTTATTACTGGTTCGGGAAAAATCATGCTGACGCGCAAGCAATACGAATTGCTGGTCTATATCGATAATTACCTCCGCGATCATGGCATCTCGCCCTCCTTTGACGAGATGAAAGAAGCCCTGAACCTGAAATCCAAATCCGGCATTCATCGCCTGATTACCGGGCTTGAGGAACGAGGTTTCATCCGCCGCCTCGCCCATCGGGCCCGCGCGCTCGAAGTCCTGCGTCTTCCCGATAATAACGATGACGATGCGGCGGAAACCCCAACCAATGTGACATCCATCGCAACTGCGCGAAAGGCCGCTCACCGGCCGGCAACCGTGCCCTCGGCCTTCTCGGACTCTGGTGAATCCGTCTCCCTGCCGCTGTTTGGCCGGATCGCGGCCGGTACACCGATCGAAGCCCTTCGCGATCAAACCACAATGGTGCAGGTTCCCGCCGCCCTTTTGGGGACCGGCGACCACTACGCGCTTGAGGTTTCCGGTGATTCGATGATCGATGCCGGCATCCTTGATGGCGACACGGTTCTGATCCAGCGCTGCGAGCAGGCCAATGATGGTACCATCGTCGTGGCACTGGTTGACGACGCCGAAGCCACCCTGAAACGTCTGAAACGCGGTCGCGGCGAAGTTCTGCTTGAACCGGCCAATGCGCGTTATGAAACACGCGCCCTGTCGCCGGACCGTGTCCGCATTCAGGGACGCCTGATCGGCCTGCTGCGCCAATACTGATCAGACAAGTACCAACAAACCTGAAAACGCCGTCAGCCCGTCTGGCGGCGTTTTTATTTGATCACTCTGCCCCCGATAGTGATCCACGGCCAGGTGCCGGACGTTTCACGCACGGTTTCAATCACCGGAGCACTCCCCGGCCGCAGGGAAACCGATACACCGCCCTGCCACCACAGCCGGTCATCATCGATGACGGTCACATACGGCGTACAGATATCACGCGGCATATCGCGTTTCAGGCTGATGATCATATCGGCATGGCGGCACGCATAGAACGGATTGGCAAAATCATTGGCAACAATCACCCGCTGTTCCCCGACCATCGCAGAACAAACCGCAGCATCGCATTTCTCGATAATCTGATCGGCATCATGATCGGCAATGCCAAACCGCGCCATCCAGACCGATTGCTGAAAATCCGATATGCCTTCGGGCAGGATAAGTCTGTTTTGCTGCCGGTCCCGGATTGCCCAGCTTTCCTGATCGCCCGAAACCAGAATATCCGCCGGGTGATACAGGATTTGTGCCGTAATCGCCACGCATAGCGGAATAGCAGCCAAGCGGGCAATCGCGCTCCCCCGCCAGACCAGCCACCAGGCAATCGCCATCATGATACCGATGGCAAATACTGCACTGAACTGCTCGACATGCCAAAGGCCCCACGCCTGATCAGCGGCAAGGCCTGCGGTTTCAATCAGCAAGGTCAAACCGGGCTTCATCAGCCACAAGGGCAATGCTCCGGCCCCGAACGGCATCAGAACAAGCGTCGCCACAATCAGCGGCATCACCCAAAACGCCATGACAGGAATGGCAATCAGGTTGGACACGATCCCGATCATTGAAATCCGTCCGAAATGAAACCCGATGATCGGCGCGGTCACCGCCGTAACCAGCAACCCGGTCATCACCAGCCCGGCAAAAAACAGCCAAAGCCGGAGGGCCCACGATCGGTCGCCTGATGCCTCAAACCATTGCCTGCCCGGCCCATCGTAAAACGCCACCAGCACCGATACCGCGGCAAATGAAAGCTGAAAGCTTGGCCCCAATACCGCATCGGGCCGCAGGATCAAAACAACAAGGGCCGCAATCGCCACCAGCCGTAGCGATATCGCCCGTCGATCAAGCAACAGCGCCGCCCAGACAATCGTCAGGGTGATAAAGGCGCGCTGCGTCGGCACACTGGCCCCCGACAGGCCGAGATAAATCACGGCGGATGCCATCGCGCCGATGGCTGCCCATTTCTTGATAGGAAACCGCAACGCAACGGCGGGAATTGCCGCTAGGCCAAACCGCAGGAAAAAGAACACCGTCCCGCTTAAAAGTCCCATATGCAGACCAGAAATCGCCAGCAGATGCGCAAGCCCCGATTTGCGCAGATCATCCGCCGTCTCTTCGCCGACATCACCGCGTTCGCCAACAATCAACGCCTTGGCAATTCCGGATTCAGGCCACGTAAGAACTCGGTCGATTTCCCCCATAATCGCAAGGCGCAAATATTCGATCCGTTCTGATAACGGTTGCAGAAAGCCCGCATCCGCGGCCTTTGCCACACGGTATTGATGGCCAAAAACAAAACCGGTCGCCCCGATCCCGTCCAGATACAAACCGCGTGAAAAATCCGGATCCCCTGGCACGGACGCCGCGCGCAACGGAAACAGCCGCGCGTTGGCAACAATCCGGTCCCCGACCGCAAGTCCATCCCCACCCGGCAGGCTCAATCGCACCTTCCAGTCAAACGCCCGGTCCTCAAGCCCCGCGATCCGGGTCGGCACCACGGTCATGCGCATCCGCCCGCCGCGCGGCTCCAGAAGCGTGATGTCGCCCTCGATCTCCGTCATGTAAAGCGTCTTGGTCAGAAGCTTTGACGGCGCCATTTCAAGATGTATAGACGTGATCAGCAACCCGCTGCAAAAGCCGGTCATTAGCAAAATGACAAAGAATGGCAAAATCCAGCGCCGCGAAATCCACAATCCCGACAGCAAAAGAATCACTGCAAGCCCGGTTTGCTCGACCGTCAAACGCGCTGGAAGTGAAAAATACGCCCCACATCCCAACCCGAAGAATATAACCGTGCACAGGATCCAGGAATTTCTGCACACGGCCAATAACAATCCAGTTTGCGAAATTAATCTCGCAACATATTGATTTTTATTAATTCCATTGCGACTTATTCGACGAATGTACAATAGCCTGCCCGGCATACAGTTTCTATCTATCATCGGCTGTGGTGCAACACCGCCGCATATGTGTTATAGCGTGCACGCCAAAAGTCATTACGACAAGCAACAACATCCAGCCAACGGATAGAGTGAATGACGGTTGTTACCCGTTTTGCCCCGTCTCCGACCGGGTTTCTGCATATCGGCGGCGCACGCACCGCCCTTTATAACTGGCTTTATGCCAAACACACCGGCGGCAAATTCCTGCTGCGCATCGAAGACACTGACCGGGAACGTTCAACCCCCGAAGCCGTTGAAGCCATTTTTGACGGGCTGAACTGGCTAGGCTTGACCGCAGACGAAGAACCGACCTTCCAGTTCGCCCGTCGCGACCGCCATGCCGAAGTCGCCCACGAACTGATCAAGGCCGGCAAAGCCTATTATTGCTATTGCTCGCAGGAAGAACTTCAGGAAATGCGCGAAAAGGCCCGCGCCGAAGGTCGCCCAATGAAATATGACGGCACCTGGCGCGACCGCGATGCCTCCGAAGCCCCGGCTGGCGTCAAGCCCGTCGTGCGCCTCAAGGCGCCGCAGGAAGGCGATGCGGTAATTTCCGATCAGGTACAGGGCGATGTGCGCGTTGCCAATGATCAGCTTGACGATTACGTCATTCTGCGCGGCGATGGCACACCGACCTATATGCTTTCGGTCGTGGTGGATGACCACGATATGGGTATTACCCACGTGATCCGTGGTGATGACCACCTGACCAACGCATTCCGGCAGAAAGCGCTTTATGACGCCATGGGTTGGGATGTCCCGACCTTTGCCCATATTCCGCTGATCCACGGCCCGGATGGCGCAAAGCTGTCCAAACGCCATGGCGCACTTGGTGTTGATGCCTATCGCGATGAAATGGGTTTCCTGCCCGAAGCCGTGAACAACTACCTGCTGCGTCTTGGCTGGGGTCACGGCGACGAGGAAATCATCTCGCAGGATCAGGCCATCGAATGGTTTGACATCAAAGATGTTGGCAAGGGTGCGGCACGCTTCGACTTTGCCAAGCTGACCAACCTGAATGGCGTTTATCTGCGTCAGGCAGATGATACCCGCCTTGCAAACGACATTGCGCCGCTGATCGCAAAACAGATTGGCGTCGATGCAATTGACGCAGCGCAAAAAGAAATCTTGATCAAAGGCATGTCAGGGCTTAAAGAAAGAGCCAAGACACTCATCGAGCTCGCCGACTCTTCGGCCTTCTACGTTACAGACGGCGTCACGTCGTTTAACGAGAAAGCTCAGTCCCTGATTGATAGCGCCCCCGAAGGCCTGTTTGCCGAACTGGCAAAGGAACTCGACGCGCTTGAAAACTGGACCGAAGAGAACGTTGACGCAAGCGTTCGCAACATTGCCGAAAAACTCGATCAGAAGCTCGGCAAAGTCGCGCAGCCCTTGCGGGCCGTGCTCACCGGTTCCAACTCATCGCCTGGCATCTTCGAAGTAATGATCGTGCTTGGCAAATCCCAAACGCTGAAACGCATCCGCAAATTCGATGCCCAATAACAGCGTAAAATAAAAAACTTAAACACTGAATTTGCGCTTTGTGCGCCGCAGCACTATGCTGCACACAACTTGAAAACCGTGTTCGTTCAAACAGGGAAGGAAAAATAGTCATGGCTCAGAATTCCAAGACTTCCCACACCGTGACACTGACCGACAATGCCACTGGCAAGTCGATCGAATTACCGGTGATCGAGGGTAGCGTTGGTCCGTCTGTAATCGACATTCGGAAACTCTACGCCGATACCGGATATTTCACCTATGACCCGGGTTTTACCTCGACCGGCTCCTGCCAGTCCGAGCTGACCTATATTGACGGCGACGTCGGCATTCTGCGTCACCGCGGCTATGCCATCGACGAACTTGCCGAACAATCCGATTTCCTCGAAGTTTGCTATTTGCTGATTTACGGCGATCTGCCGAACGCAAAAGACAAGGCGCAATTTGAAAATGACATCACCATGCACACCATGGTGCATGAACAGATGCGCAATTTCTATAACGGTTTCCGCCGCGACGCCCACCCGATGGCTATCATGTGCGGTGTGGTTGGCGCGATGTCCGCTTTCTATCATGACAGCACCGACATCAACGATCCGAACCAGCGTCTGATCTCGGCCTATCGCCTGATCGCGAAAATGCCGACCATCGCTGCGATGGCGTACAAATACTCGATCGGTCAGCCGTTCCGTTATCCGAACAACAAACTCGGCTACGCAGAAAACTTCCTGCAGATGATGTTCGGCAACCCGTGCGAAGAATATGAAGTCAATCCGGTTCTTGCACGCGCAATGGATCGTATCCTGATCCTTCATGCCGACCACGAACAGAACGCATCGACCTCGACCGTTCGTCTGGCCGGTTCTTCGGGTGCAAATCCGTTTGCATGTATCGCTGCCGGTATTGCATCCCTCTGGGGTCCGGCACATGGCGGTGCGAACGAAGCCGTTCTTAAAATGCTGAACGAAATCGGCGATGTGAAAAACATTCCGGAATTCGTCAACAAGGCAAAAGACAAGAACGATCCGTTCCGTCTGATGGGCTTTGGTCACCGCGTTTACAAAAACTACGATCCGCGCGCCAAAGTCATGCAGGAAACCTGCCACGAAGTTCTCAAGGAACTGAACGTACAGGACCCGCTGCTTGACGTTGCACAGGAACTCGAACGCATCGCACGCGAAGACGAGTACTTCATCGAGAAGAAACTCTATCCGAACGTCGATTTCTATTCGGGCATCATCTTCAAGGCGATGGGCATCCCAGAAAGCATGTTCACCGTGCTGTTCGCAGTTGCCCGCACCGTCGGCTGGATTGCCCAGTGGAAAGAAATGATCGAAGATCCGTCGCAGAAAATCGGCCGTCCGCGACAGCTGTTCACCGGTGTTTCCGAACGTCCGTTCGTTCCGGTCAACAAGCGTTAATCCGCACGACGACAGATACAGAAAAGGCCCGGAATTTTCCGGGCCTTTTTGCTTTTTGATCAACCGGTTACGGCATTACCAGGAACCGGTATTTTCCATGCTGGCCCAAGGCTCCGCCGGGGCAAGGCTCTCGCCCTTTTGCAGGAATTCGATCGAAATACCGTCCGGCGAACGGACAAACGCCATATGACCATCGCGCGGCGGACGGTTGATAGTGACACCGGCATCCATCAGTTTCTGGCAAAGTGCATAAATGTCATCAACCTCATAGGCAAGGTGGCCAAAATTGCGCCCGCCGGAATAGCTTTCCGGATCCCAGTTATAGGTCAGTTCAAGTTCCGGGGCCTTGTTGGCCTTCGCACTGGCTTCATCGGCAGGGGGTGCAAGATAAATCAGGGTGAAACGTCCCTTCTCGCTTTCAATGCGCCGGGTTTCTTTCATGCCAAGCAGCTCGCAATAGAAACGCATGGATGCATCAACATCCTCGACACGCACCATGGTGTGCAAATAACGCATTGGAAATGGCTCCGTCATTTATTGGGTCAATGAAGCCAAACTATGCGTTATTGCGTGGTAATGCCAGCCTTGGCCGATGAATTTTTCTCTATGATTTCAAGGATGACGTCCGCGGCCTTTTCGCTGGGCGGGCGGTCACCAAAGCCAAGCATGGTTGTGGCCCTATCGAAACCAACCAACTGCGTGGTCCGGCCTTCGCCGTCTGCCATCAGCGATTTCAGAACGGGGATAATCCGGTTCGGCGTGCAATCCTGTTGCAGGAATTCCGGTACAAGCTTCGTGCCCAGCACCAGATTGACGATGGTCACCGTATCAATCCGCAACAATCGCCGCGCAATCCATGCCGTAATCGGGCTTAACTTATAGCCGATCACATGCGGAACCCCGGTGATCGCCAGTTCAAGCGACACCGTTCCGGATGCCGCCAGCGCCGCATGGGACGCGGCAAACGCATCGCGCCTGTCCTGATCCCCGGTGACAACAATCGGCCTTAACGGCCAGTCGGCAACCGCATCACTCACGACCTGCGCGACCTTGCTCACGGTTGGCACAACAATACGGGCATCGGGGAAATCCTTCGCCAACCGTTCGCAGACTTCACGGAAAACCGGCAAAAGGCGGGTGACTTCCGAATTACGACTGCCCGGAAGGACTGACAGTATCTTGCTGTCCGGCGCTATGCCGTGCTGCTCCCGGAACCGCCCGGCGTCGCCGCCATGTCGCTCCTCGACCGCGGAATGGCCTATAAAGGTGGTCGGAAGCCCGACCTGCTCGAAATAGGGTGGCTCGAACGGCAGCAACGCCAACAGATGATCAAGAAAACCGGCAATTTTCTTTGCCCGTCCCGGTCGCCATGCCCAGACAGACGGCGCAACATAATGCACCAGCGGAATGCCCCTGCCTTTCAGCTTCTTGCCAACCCGAAAGCTAAAATCCGGGGCATCGATGGTGATCACCACATCGGGCTGCTGTTCAATGGCATACTCGGCGGTCTGGCGGATACGTTTCAACAAATGCGGGATATGCGGCAGGACCTCGGCAAGCCCCATGACGGACATCTCATCCATCGGAAACAGGCTCTCAAGCCCCTCTCCCGTCATGCGCGGGCCGCCAACACCGATGAAACGGGTTTCGGGGTGACGTGCCCTGATCGCGGCCATCAACCGGCCACCAAGCTGATCCCCGGAGGCCTCACCGGCAACCAGCATGATTTTTGGCGACTGTTGGGTCTCCGGCCTAGTCATCCTGTGCAGGTTCCAGTACTGAAAGCCCGATAATGAACAATCCAAGTTCGTCGGCACGCTTCACGGTTTTCTCGCGGTCAATGATCATCGTGCCACCGGCAAGCAACGCAATACCGCGTAATCCGGCACTGTGGGCGTTTTCCACGGTCGAAACACCAATTGCCGGCAGATCAAGACGCCTGTCCTGCTGCGGCTTTGCCGACTTCACCAGGACACCGCCAACACCCTCGCGACGATAATTGGCGGACCGGCGGATCATCTCGTCCGTACCCTCGATGGCCTCAAGTGCAAGAACGAGCCCCTGTTGCACCACACAGCCCTGCCCGACATCAGCCGCCCCCAGAATCCGGGCGACCTTCAGACCATGCTGGGCATCCGAAACGGCCTGATCATCGGGCTTCACCTTGCCAAGAATGCCGTCCTCGACGGCAAGATCGCCCAAAATCTCGTGCGCGCCAACCAGACGGAACCCATCACGTTCAAGCTCCCCGGCCACCAGACGCAGCAACCCGTCATCGCCAAGCGACTTCATACCGACTTTCATCAGAAGTTTCGCCGCCCGCCAATCGGGCCGGATCGATGCAAATGACGGGCGCGCCACCTTCCCGGCAAGCACGACATCACGGCATTCTTCGGATTTCAGACGATCAAGGATTTTGGCCGCAGCCCCGATGCGAAGCGACGTATGGGCATAGTCGTCAAGTGCAGGATCATCGGCATGGGCATCAAGCTTCACGATAAAAACATCCCGCCCGGCTGCTGTCGCGGCAGCAGCCAAACGGGCGGGAAGCGCACCACCACCGGCAATGATACCAAGCTTTGCTGTGGGATTATCCTGCGGAGCTGTCATATTTCGGCGTGCATACGGAACGCATGCTTTCCGCTTTCAGGAAGCTGATGATTTCCATGACCGGTCCGACATTCTCGAAATCCTTGGCGACTTCTTCAACCCGCTCTGCAAGGGTGCCTTCCTGTGCGAACAAAAGACGATACGCCTTGCGAAGCGCATGGATGGTTTCGCGGTCAAACCCGCGGCGCTTCAACCCGACAAGGTTAAGCCCCGAAAGATAGGCACGGTTGCCGATCACGGAACCATAAGGAATGATGTCGCTTTCAACACCTGTCATGCCGCCAATCATAGCATGTCTGCCAATGCGGACAAACTGGTGCACCGCCGAAAGACCGCCAACAATCGCAAAATCCTCTACAACAACATGGCCGGCAAGCGTTCCGTTATTGACCAGAATGCAATGATTGCCGATATGGCAATCGTGCCCGACATGGGCACCGGCCATAAACAGGCAATCATCGCCAATCGTCGTTTCCATCCCGCCACCTTCGGTGCCGGGATTAAGGGTCGCCCCTTCACGGATCTTGTTGCGTTTGCCGATAATCAAACGCGACGGTTCGTTTTTGAATTTCAAATCCTGCGGCGCATGACCAACCGACGCAAAGGGAAAGACCATACTGTCTTCGCCGATTGACGTAATTCCGGCGATCACGACATGGCTGTGCAGCTTGACGCGATCACCCAGAACCGCCTGCGGGCCGACAACACAGTATGGCCCGATTTCTACATCCTGGCCAATCTGGGCGCCGTCTTCGACAATGGCGGTTGGATGCACTTTTGACATTATCAGTTGCCCCGGATCATCGCGGCGATGGTAGCTTCTGCAACGACCTGATCGTTAACGCGGACTTCGCTTTCGAATTTCCAGACCGGACCACGGCTCTGTTTTTTCTTCACATGAATATGCATGACGTCACCCGGCACAACCGGCTTGCGGAACCGTGCATTGTCGATGCTCATGAAATAAACCAGTTTGCCTTCGGCATCCTCGCCAAGGGTCTGGACAACAAGGATTGCCGCCGTCTGCGCCATGCTTTCGATGATCAGAACACCGGGCATGATCGGCTGTTCCGGGAAATGGCCGGTAAATTGCGGCTCGTTCATCGTTACATTCTTGATGCCAACGGCTGAATCGTCGACGGCAATATCAACAACCTTGTCAATAAGCAGGAACGGATAACGATGCGGAATCATTTCCAGAATGCGCTGAATATCAACACTCACCAGTTCGGTCATAGGTATTGCCCTTACTTCTTTTTCCGTATTAACCGTGACAGGGCCACGGTCTGTTTATGATATTCCATTACCGGCACAGCGGGGCTTCCGCCAACGGTCTCGCCCGCACCGATATTCTTCATGACGCCAGACTGTGCTGCAATCTTTGCGCCGTCACCAATTTCAAGATGGCCTGTAATCCCGGCCTGACCCGCAGCAACAACAAAGTTGCCAAGCTTGGTCGATCCCGAAATCCCGACCTGAGACACGATAACACATCCCATGCCAAGTTCGACGTTATGGCCGATCTGTACAAGGTTGTCGATACGGCACCCATTGCCAATCACCGTATCGGGCCCTGCCCCCCGGTCGATTGTCGAATTGGCGCCGACCTCCACATCGTTGCCGATCACGACACGGCCAAGCTGCGGCACTTTAAGATGCCCCTGCGGCCCCATGGCAAATCCGAAACCATCCTGCCCGATGCGTGCCCCGGGATAGATCAGACACAGATTGCCGATCAGGCAGTGGCTGATCGTCGCCCCCGCACCGATCTTGCTTCCGGCTCCGATCACGACACCTTCACCGATCACCGCATTGCTGGCGATGATGCAGCCATCGCCAATCTCGCAGTTCCCGCCGATCACAGCACCGGCGTCGATCTGGACACCTTTTCCAATCCTGGCGGTATCGGCAACAACGGCATGCGGTGAAACAACGCCATTCGCCTCGTCAAACGGATAATAGGCCGTTGCGGCCTTGGCATAGGCCCGGTACGGATCGCTCGTCGTAAACAGCACCATGTCAGCCGGCGCACGATCAACGAATTCCGGTCGAACAAAACACCCGCCCGCTGAACTGCTGACAAAGGCATCAAGATATTTGCGATTGTCGAAAAAGCTCAGGATTGACGCATCCGCATTCTGAAGCGGCGATACATCGTCAAAACGGCGCGACGGATCGGGTGCATTCACCAGCTCCGCACCGGTCAAATCTGCAATTTCCTGAACGCTGAAAGGTCCCTTGCGTTTAAAAAACCGGGGATCCGCCATCAGGACGCTTCCTTGAACTCGACGCTAAGGGTCGGCATTGCCTTGTTCACGCGGTCAAACACCTCCTTGGAGGCATCCATGGCGTTAGCATGCAGGATGACCTGGCTTTTATGCAAAACCAGTGTTGCATTGCGCTGCTCGGCAACATCAGCGATCACTTCGATAAGCGTTTTCTGGAACTTCACCCGCGATGCATTGAGCGCCTCGTCAAGGATGCGGTTGCGCCCCTGTGCGAACTTCTGGAAATCAGCCACTTTCTGCTGAAATTCTTTCTGTTTCTGCTGAATGACATCGGCAGACAGAAGGGTTCGCTGCTGGGCGATTTCCTGCTCTTCCTTACGCAGGGCCTGCTGACGCTTTTCGATTTCCTGCTGATAGGCTTCCTGACGCGTCTTGATCTGCTTGGTCATGTCCTGCATGGCAGATGCTTCGCGCATGATGCCTTCAAAATCGACGATCATCACAACAGCAGTCGTTTCCGCCCCGCTATTTTCCTGCGCAGAGGCAACAGTCATGGTACCGACCGCAAATGTCATGGCAATTGCGGCAATGGCAGTCTGGATAGATTTCATCATTTTCATCAGAATCTGGTCCCGAAGTTCAATCGGAACACTTCCTCTTTGTCGTAATCTTCTTTGAGAATAGCCTGCGAAAGGTCAACACCAATCGGGCCAAACGGCGATTCCCAGCCTACCCCAATACCAACAGACGCCCTGAGAGACCCCTCGTCATGAATCTCGCCGGGCCTTGCCCCATCAACCCCTTCAGAAGAACCGAAATCACTGAACACGCGACCGGTCAGGGCGAATTCTGATGGCAATCCTAACGGGAAGTCCATCTGAACCGTACCAGTATAGAAGAATTTGCCACCGACCGCATCGGTTGTCTCAATATCGCGCGGGCCAACACCGGCAGATTCAAAACCGCGAAGGTTCGAACCGCCGGTAAAGAAGCGCTGCGAAATGCGCGTGTCGTCGCCAATACCAAAGATATAACCGGTAGACCCCTTGGTCGACAGCACCCATTCCTTTTCACGATCAAGCGGATAGTAATATCCACCATTCACACGCGTGCGAAGATAGGTTTCCGACCCGCCAAGACCGGCGAAATCGTTGGAAAGCTGCATGAAGTAGCCTTCCTTCGGCGAAATCGTGCTGTCACGCTGATCATAGGTCAGCGTCTGACCGATCGTGGATTCGGAAAATTCCGGGTCTTCCTCGCGCAGTAGGCGCGATGCATCGTCATCGATGTCCGAATACTCGTTAACCTCGAACCCGTAGCGAACGGACTGCGACAGGGCTTCGGAATAACGGAAACCGGAACGCAGACCGATACCAGTTTGTTTCTCGTCGTACGAACTTTCGTCCTGGTTGTCTTCTTCACGGCGATAAAGATCGAAACCGGCACTCACGTCGCGGTCAAGGAAGTACGGCTCGGTAAAGGACAGATCAATCTGCTGGCTGGATGACCCGATGGTAAAGCCAAGACGCAAATCCTGCCCTTTGCCAAGCAGGTTACGTTCGCGGATACCGGCCTGACCAAACGCCCCGTCATCCGTACCGTAACCGGCACCGATGGAAAACTCGCCGGTCGATTTTTCTTCAACATCGACCTCAAGAACCGTCTGATCCGGTGCACTGCCCGGAAGCGTTTTCACATCAACCGTCTTGAAGAAGTTCAGGTTTTCAACACGCTGGCGCGAACGTTTCAGTTTCGAACTGCTGAATGCGTCGCCTTCGACAAGGCGGAATTCGCGACGTACAACCTCATCAAGGGTACGGACGTTGCCGACCACATCGATGCGCTCGACATAAACCTTCGGCCCTTCGGCAATCGTAAAGGTGATGTTGATGACACCGGTCTCGCGATCGCGTTCGACATTCGGGCGAATATCGATAAACGCATAACCCTGATCACCGATGCTGGTGGTCAGGGCATCAATGGCGTCATCGACAAGGTCGGCATTATACCAGTCGCCTTTTTCAATCTCGATCAACGGCATCAATGTTGCCGGATCGATCTTGTCGATCTGCGATACGACATTGATATCGCCAAACCGGTAACGCTGGCCTTCACTGACGGTATAGGTGATGAAGAAGTCCGAACGATCCGGGGTCAGTTCGGCAACCGACGACAGAACCTGGAAATCGGCATAACCGGCTGAAAGATAGAAACGGCGCAGCAATTCACGGTCAAACGTGACGCGATCCGGATCGTAATTGTCATCCGCCGTCAGGATTTTCCACCAGGCACTCTCGGTTGTCCGGACAACTTCGGACAATTCGCCATCATCAAACGCCTTGTTGCCGACAAAGTTGATCTTGCGAACACCGGTCGCCTCGCCCTCGTCAATTTCAAAGACAAGATCGACACGGTTCTGTTCAAGCTGGATGACTTTGGGCTCGACCGTCGCGGCAAACCGGCCGGAACGGCGATACAGATCAAGAATACGCTGAACGTCGGCCTGCACCTTGGTGCGGGTGTAAACAACGCGCGGACGCAACTGAAGCTCCGCCCCCAACGCATCATCCTTCAGGCGCGAGTTACCTTCAAAGGCAATCCGGTTGATGATCGGGTTTTCAACGACATTGACCTTCAGCACACCCTGCTCGAAACCGATGGCAACATCGGCAAAAAGTCCGGTCGAAAACAACGACTTCAGCGATTCGTTGATTCTTTGCGGATCATAGGGATCGCCTTCTTTTACCGACAGATACGCGTTAACCGTCGCGGCTTCGATACGGTTGTTGCCGTCTACCCGGATTTCGCGGATAACGCTGCTTCCCTGGGCATAGGCCACCATCGGAATTATGGTTGGCGCGGTTCCACCAAGCAAGACTGCCGCCAAAGCAGCCGCTTTCACATTACGCAGCAAATTCAACCCCCTGATGCCGTCTATCATCAGCCTGCCAGGCCTTTGAAGAAATTCCAGACGCCCAATTGCGTCAGGTCGTTCCAAGTTGCAAAGATGATTAAGCTGAATACCAAACCTGCCCCGAGACGGAAACCATATTCTTGTGCTTTTGCGCCCAAGGGCTTACCGCGAACCGCCTCGATGGCATAAAACACCAGATGACCACCATCAAGAACCGGAACAGGCATCAGGTTAATCAACCCAAGGCTGATCGAAAGATACGCCATAAAGAACAGAAGCGGGCCAATGCCACCCTCGGCAACCTCGCCCGACATCTGTGCGATACGGATCGGGCCGCCAAGCTCGGAACTGTCACGTTCGCCCGAAATCATTTCACCCAATGCCGACATCGTCTGCGCGATCAGGTTCCATGTCGATGAAAACGCCTTGCCGGTCGCATCGATAATCCCGTCGCGCTGGGTCTCAAAGGCACCGGCGGTCACGCCAAGGCGGCCGAAACTCTCAACATCGTCACCTTCGCCCGATGTCACGGCCTCGGGTGTTACCTGAACCTCGATTTCCTGCCCGTCACGCAGAACCGAAAGCGAAACCGGCGTACCGGCATTGGCCCGGATCACATCCGAAAGTTCGCTGAACCAGTCAATCGGCTGCCCGTTGATCGCGCTGATCCGGTCCTGGGATTGCAATTCCGCAATCGCCGCCGGGCTGCCGTCAACAACCTCGCCCACCACCGGCAGGGCGCGCTGCTGGCCGACCGCGGCAAAAAGAACGGTAAAAACAATGATGGCGAACAGGAAATTGGCCAGCGGACCGGCAAAAACAATCGCCGCACGCGCTGCCAGTCCCTTGTGATGAAACGCATGCTTACGTTCTTCGTCGTCAAGGTCGTCACGCTGCCCGGCACTTGCCGGGTTCATGTCGCCAAACATTTTGACATACCCGCCAAGCGGCAGCAGGCTGACTTTCCAGCGCGTGCCCTTTTTATCGTACCAGCCAAAAAGCTCTGGCCCGAATCCGATTGAAAACGCTTCAACCTTCACGCCATTCCGGATCGCGACCCAGTAATGCCCGTATTCATGGACAAACACCAAAACCGAAAGAACAAATAGAAAGGCAAGAAGGGTTTCCATAGAAGACGTTCCTTTTTCGGGGCGAACCCCGCATTTTTAGCACTCAAAGACCGGTTTTGATCATGCCCAGCGTTTCACGACGAATCATATCATCAAGATCAAACATCTGGTCGAGATCGCGTAACGGCGATGCGGCAATCCTGTTCATCATGCGCTCGACCGTTTCGGCAATTTGCAGGAAGGTAAGCTTTCCGCCCAGAAATGCACCAACGGCAATCTCGTTTGCAGCATTCAGAACAGTCGGTACCGTGCCCCCCGCCCGCAACGCTTCGCGCGCCAGACGCAGGGCAGGAAACCGTTTCAGATCCGGCGAGGTAAAGTTCAACTGCCCGATCGTGGCAAAATCAAGACGCGCTACATCAACCCGTATTCTTTCCGGCCATGAAAGCGCATAGGCAATCGGGGTCCGCATATCGGGCGAGCCAAGCTGGGCAAGCACCGACCCGTCGGAATATTCCACCATGCTGTGCACGACGGATTGTGGATGCACCACCACCTCGATACGATCTTCGGGCACGGGGAACAGACGGCATGCCTCGATCAGTTCAAGGCCCTTGTTCATCATGGTTGCCGAATCAATCGAAATCTTCGCCCCCATGTCCCAGTTGGGATGTGCAAGCGCCTGCTTGGGCGAAACCGATTTCATTTCCTCAAGCGACCATTCCCGAAACGGCCCGCCCGATGCCGTCAGAAGAATACGGTCAACCTTGTCGATCGACTTTTGCTCCAGCACCTGAAAAATCGCGCTATGTTCGGAATCGACCGGGATCAGCGTCGCCTTGTATTTCGCGACTTCCGCCATCATCAGATCACCGGCACACACCAGCGTTTCCTTGTTGGCAAGTCCAACCCTTGCCCCGCGGCGAATGGCCGCCAGCGTCGCCTTGAGCCCCGCCGCACCGATAATCGCGGCAATAACGATATCGGACGGGCGCGATGCGGCCTCGACCAACGCGTCATCACCGGCAGCCACCAGAATCTTGGTGCCCGACAACGCCGATTTCAGGTCTTCATAAAGGCTTTCATCGGCAATAACCGCCATGGCTGCCCCAAGCTCGATGGCGGCCTTTGCCAGCGCCGGCACATTTCGATGGGCGGTAATGGCGTCCACGACATATTTGTCTGCATGTGCTTTCAGGATATCTACCGTGCTACTGCCAACCGATCCGGTCACGCCAAGCACGCAGACTGATTTCTTAATTGTCATCAAACACCAGCTTCGCGGATTTCTGCCTCCAGGGTCCAAGCCCTAGCGCAACGACAATCCAATGAAATACACAATAACAAACGCGACAGGAAAAACCGACAACATCCCGTCAGCACGGTCAAGCAGCCCGCCATGCCCCGGAATAAGGTGGCTGCTGTCCTTGACCTTGAAATGGCGTTTAAGCGCTGATTCCCCAAGATCCCCCACCTGTGCAACAATCGCCAGGACCGCACTTGCCAGAACAATCGAAACCGGGATCTCACTGCTGCTGAAATAGGTGATCAGCCCGCCGATCACCATCGCACACAGCATGCCGCCAATCAGACCAGCCCAGGTTTTCTTGGGGCTGAAACGCGGGGCCAGTTTCGGACCGCCAATCGCCTTGCCAAAGGCATAGGCTCCGGTATCCGTCGCCCACACCAGAAAGAACAGCCACATGATCAGCAACAGGCCATCACCATGCATGCTGCGCAGCCACTGTGCCGCCAGTGCCGCAAACGATACATAAACGATGCCAAATGCCGCCAGAAACCGGTCCTTGCCCGGTCGAAGAGATGCCGTTGCCGCACTGACGAATATCGACAGCAGGACAAACGGATATTCCCCGGTTGTCAGCAAAAGCATGGCAACCGCAAGCGCCGAGGCAGCAACAATCGAAATCGAATTAACATGACCGGGAACGCACATCCGCGTCCATTCCCACATCATGCCAACTGAAAACAGAAAGACGAGAAACTCGAAATACGGGGAACCGAACCACACTGCCGCAACGGCGACCGGGGTCATGACCAATGCGGAAATAACCCGTGGCTTCAATCCTGAATTTGTATCTTCCTGGCGTCGGGCTTCAGATGACTGCACCAAAACGCCGCTCCCGTCCGGCAAAGTTTTCTATCGCTTTTTCAAGATGTTCACGTCCGAAATCGGGCCAAAGAACCTGATCGAACACGAACTCCGTATAGGCCGACTGCCAAAGCAGGAAATTGCTGATGCGCTGTTCGCCGCTGGTCCGGATCAGCAGATCCGGATCGGGCATTCCAACCGTCGTCAGATGCGCCTCGACCATGTTTTCGTCGATGGCATCAAGCCGGATTTCCCCGGCCGCAACCTTCTGCGCAATCAGCCTTACCGCATCGGTGATTTCCGCCCGCGCACCATAACTCAGCGCAATGGTCAGGTTCAAACGGGTATTGCCCTGCGTGCGTTCCTCGGCATTAGCGAGAAGAACACGAATATCGTCATCAAAACGTGTGCGGTCCCCGATGATCCGGATACGGACACCGTTTTTGTGCAGGGTTGCCAGTTCGTGTTTGATGAACAGCCGCAACAAGCCCATCAGGTCGCTGACTTCACTTTCCGGACGCTTCCAGTTTTCGGTCGAAAATCCGTAAAGGGTCAGATACTCGATACCGATTTCTGCCGCGGCTTCAACCGTGCGACGCACGGCGTCAACCCCCGAACGATGTCCCATCGTGCGGGGCTTGCCACGCAGCTTCGCCCAGCGCCCGTTGCCATCCATGATGATGGCAACATGACGCGGCACGACCTGCAAATCTGAAGGGTTGGGTTGAGATGCCAGCACCGTCATGATCAGACTTGCATGATTTCCTGTTCTTTATGGGCGAGCGCTTCGTCGATCTCGCCAATGACCTTGTCGGTCAGCTTCTGGATCTCTTTTTCCTCGTTATGGAGGTCATCTTTCGAGATCACGCTGTCCTTTTCCCATTTCTTGATCTGGTCGATGCCGTCGCGACGGACGTTACGGACAGAAATACGGGCCTGCTCGGCATATTTGCCGGCAACCTTGGACAGTTCCGCACGGCGTTCCTCGTTCAATGCCGGAATCGGCACGCGAACAAGCGTACCATCAGCCGCCGGGTTCAGGCCAAGACCTGAATCACGGATCGCTTTTTCGACCGATTTAACCATCGATTTGTCCCAGACCTGAACCGAAAGCATACGCGATTCCGGAACACTGACGGACGCAACCTGGTTAAGCGGGGTCGGTACGCCGTAGGCTTCAACCATGACCGGTTCAAGAAGGTTTGCACTGGCCCGCCCGGTCCGGAGCCCGGTGAATTCCTTGTGCAAAACTTCGACAGCCCCTTCCATACGGCGGGCAAGGTCTTTTTTCAGGCCAGCAACGTCAGACACCTTCAGTCTCCATTCGAAATAATCGTAAACGTACCATTTGCACAAACCACGTCGGCAAATGCGCCCGGATTATGCAAAGAAAATACAATAACCGGAATATCATTTTCGCGTGCCAATGAAATAGCCGATGCATCCATAACACGCAAATCTTTGGCAAGAACTTCCATATAGGTCAGCGAATCATAGCGTTCCGCCGTCGGGTCAACTTTCGGATCGGCGGTGTAAACCCCGTCAACCTGCGTCCCCTTAAGCAACGCGTCGCAGCCCATTTCAACCGCGCGAAGTGCCGCTGCCGTATCGGTTGTAAAGAACGGGTTGCCCGTACCGGCGGCAAAAATCACCACCCGGCCCTTTTCCATATGGCGTACCGCGCGACGGCGGATATAGGGCTCACAAACCGATGACATCGGAATGGCGGACTGCACGCGGGTCTGGACCCCGTGGCGCTCAAGCGCGTTCTGAACCGCAAGGGCATTCATGATGGTGGCCAGCATGCCCATATAATCGGCCGTGGCACGTTCCATGCCCTGGGATGCCCCCTTGACCCCGCGGAAGATGTTCCCCCCGCCAATCACCATGCAAACCTCGGCACCCATGTCATGAACGGCTTTGATTTCGCTTGCGATCCGGTCAACCGTCTCGGGATCAATCCCGTATTGCTGTTTTCCCAGAAGCCCCTCGCCCGAAAGTTTCAGAAGGACGCGACGAAATTTCAGTTGGCCGTTTTCTGCCATGTTGGATTGCCTCTTACTGCCGATATTTCAAACTGTCCCGAAACCCGGTTCAGCAAAATTCAGATATAAAAAGACCGGCGAGTAACAGGGCGATTATGCGCTGCCGACCTCGCCGGTCTGGGATCATACACGAAATGACACACGACGCACCATTTCGATCAGATGTTTATTTCTTCAGCTGCTCAGCAACTTCTGCAGCAAAGTCTTTTTCTTCTTTCTCGATGCCTTCACCGAGTTCGAAGCGGACAAAGCCCTTAAGGGTGATCGGTTTGCCAGCGTCTTTTGCGGCATTTGCGATCACGTCTTTGACTTTGCTTTCGCCGTCAATCACGAAGGTCTGCTCGACCAGAACGACCTGCTCGTAATATTTGCGGATACGGCCATCAATCATCTTTTCGATGATTTCAGCCGGACGGCCCGATTCTTTGGCCTGTTCGGTCAGAACGGCTTTCTCGCGCTCGACCAGTTCCGGATCCAGATCGTCAACCGTGGCCGAAGCCGGGTTGGTTGCTGCAATGTGCATTGCGATCTGTTTGCCAAGGCCTTCAAGAACGCTCGCATCAGCTTCGGATTCGAGTGCAACCAGAACGCCGATCTTGCCGAGGTTCGGCGCAATCGCGGAATGGATGTAGGACGCAACAGCACCCTTCTCGACCGAGATACCAGCCGAACGACGCAGGTTCATGTTTTCGCCGATGGTGGCGATCATGTGGGTAACCTGTTCTTCGACGTTACGCGAAGTACCCGGGAACGGGGTTGCTTTCAGCGCATCGATATCGCCATTGGCCGAAACGGCCTGGTTTGCGATTTCTGCGACGAATTTCTGGAAGTCTTCGTTACGCGAAACGAAGTCGGTTTCGGAGTTGAGTTCGACAACGGCACCGGAAGTACCGTTAACAGCAACACCCACCAGACCTTCGGCGGCAACACGACCGGCTTTCTTGGCAGCAGCAGCAAGACCTTTGGTACGAAGCCAGTCAACGGCAGCTTCAAGGTTACCTTCGGTTTCGGACAGCGCCTTTTTGCAATCCATCATGCCAGCGCCGGTGGTTTCGCGAAGCTCTTTAACCAGAGCAGCGGTAATAGCCATTTTTAAAGCCCCTATTACGCGATCAGTGAACACCTAAAGAAACGGCGGCATGCTAGCCGCCGTTTCATCAGGTACAAAATGAAACTTATGCGGAAGCTGCTTCCTGAGCGGCTTCTTCAACAGCAGCGGCTTCAGCCGGAACTTCTTCGGATTCACCGAGATCCGCGCCAGAAGCAGTCATTTCCTGCTGGATACCATCCAGAACCGCGCCAACGAACAGGTCGCAATAAAGCTGGATCGCACGGATCGCATCGTCGTTGCCCGGGATCGGGTAAGCAACGTTTGCCGGATCCGAGTTGGAGTCCAGAATTGCAACAACCGGAATGTTCAGGTTCTTGGCTTCGTGAACAGCAAGTGCTTCCTTGTTGGTGTCGACCACGACGATGATGTCGGGAAGACCACCCATGTCTTTGATACCGCCAAGCGCGCGCTCAAGCTTGTCGCGCGAACGGGTCAGGTTCAGGATTTCTTTTTTGGTCAGACCTTCTGCACCGGCAGACAGGATCTCGTCCTGTTCTTTCAGGCGTTTGATCGAGTTGGAAACGGTGTTCCAGTTGGTCAGCATGCCGCCGAGCCAGCGATGGTTCACATAGTACTGACCGCAACGCTTCGCAGCTTCCGCGATGACCGGGGATGCCTGACGCTTGGTACCGACGAACAGAACGCGACCACCACCTGCGGTGACGTCACGAACGGCCTGCATCGCACGATGCAGCATCGGAACGGTTTCCTGAAGGTTCAGGATGTGAATGTCATTGCGTGCACCAAAGATGAACTGCTTCATCTTCGGGTTCCAGCGGCGGGTGTGGTGACCAAAGTGGACGCCAGCTTCCATCAGCTGACGCATGGTAAAGGTTGGCAAAGCCATGATAAATTCCTACCTTTTTCCGGTTAATACCTCCGCGGAAGGGAATTTCACGCCAGCTTGCGTGAAACACCGGATGGACGAATTTCTGCATAAAGCATTATTCGCCACGCTCCCGCGTGCGATGTTCGGGGCGGGTTTTAGCCCCCTCCTGCAAAGAATGCAAGCCTTAAAGTACGCTCAAACCGCCGGAAAGTGAACCCGAAGCCCGATCACAATTTCCGCCTGCCCGCGCCAATCAGATTTCCTCGGCCAGTTCGACACCCGGAATGGCCCCGACAGCTCCGATAAGGGACGGCCCGACCTTATAGGTATCTTCAAGCTCGACCTCGGCAATACGGCCGTCGGCACACACCGTCGAAAGACTGACCAGACCACGCCCTTTCCCCGCTTTTTCAAGCAGTTCGCGGATTTCCGCCACCGGATCAGGCCGGTTCAGTCGAATGCGGATACCCTCGGCAGCCCCTGAAACCGCATGCTCAAGGTCTTCGACCTTCTGCCCCTGGATGCGAAGCTGCCCCTCGCGCATTTCGGCTGCCACCACCAGCAATACCGGTCGTCCGGCATTGATGATTTCCTTGTAGGCGGCCCATGCCTCGGCCCAGAACGCGACCTCGAAACTGCCGGTCGGATCGGAAAACATCACAAACGCGAATTTTGATCCGTTTTTCTTGGAAATCATTTCACGCGCATTGATCAGCGTCCCGGCAAGCTTGATTGATCCCTTGTTCTGGGCGCGCATGCGGGCCGGAAGTTCCTTGATCGGCGCAATGCCGATCCGCTGAAGACTTTTGCCAAAGGTATCCAGCGGATGGGCCGAAAGATAAAAACCGATGGCCGAAAATTCCTCGGTCAGTTTTTCCATCGGCACCCAGTCGCGTTCATCGGGCAACCGGATGGCATCCTTGCCAAAGCCGGTATCCTCGCCAAACATAGAAATCTGGTCATTGTTGCGCGCCTGCATTTCGCGCTGGGAAACCGCCATCACGCGGTCGACATGCTCAAACATCACCTTGCGGTTCGTCGTCAGGCAATCAAGTGCCCCTGCCCGCACAAGGTTTTCAAGCAACCGCTTGTTGACCGCCCGGCTATCGATGCGCGATGCGAAATCGGTCAGGTCTTTGAACGGACCATTCGCCTCGCGCTCCGCAACAAGGCTTTCCATCGCGGCATCACCAACGTTACGCACCGCTGCCAGTGCATAACGGATTTTGCGAACCCCATCATAATTTTCGACCGAAAACGCCACTTGCGAATTATTGATGCAGGGCGGCAGGATTTCGATGCCAAGCCGTTCGACTTCCTGCTTGAAAATCGCCAGCTTTTCGGTGTTGTGCATATCAAGCGTCATCAGCGCGGCCATGAACTCGACCGGATAATTCGCCTTAAGATACGCCGTCTGATACGCCACCAACGCATAGGCCGCCGCGTGCGATTTGTTAAAGCCATAGGATGCGAACTTGGCAACCTGATCAAAGATGTCGGATGCCTGCCCGCGCGGCACCCCGTTCTTTTCCGCCCCGTCAACAAACAGCGACCGCTGCTTTTCCATTTCCTCGGCGATCTTTTTACCCATCGCACGCCGCAACAGGTCCGCACCGCCAAGCGAATAGCCCGACATCGTCTGGGCAAGCTGCATGACCTGTTCCTGATAGATCATGATGCCATAGGTTTCTTCGAGGATCGGCTGCAACATCGGGTGCATGTAATCAGGTTCTTCCTGACCATGCTTACGCGCAATGTAATGCGGGATATTATCCATCGGGCCCGGACGATACAGCGCCACCACAGCGATAATATCTTCGATCGTATCGGGCTTCAGCCCACGCAGAACGTCCTGCATGCCCTGCGATTCAAGCTGGAACACACCGACCGTCTCGGCCGCCGAAAGCAGCTTGAACGCCACCCGATCATCAAGGGGAATGGCACTGATATCAAAGCCTTGTGGGACATCTTTGCGAAGCCGCATCAAATTGACGGCCTCGATAATCACCGTCAGGGTTTTCAAACCGAGGAAGTCGAACTTCACCAGACCGGCATTTTCAACATATTTCATGTTGAACTGGGTCACCGGCATATCGGATCGCGGATCACGATAAAGCGGCACAAGTTCATCAAGGTCACGGTCGCCGATCACCACCCCGGCGGCGTGGGTCGACGAGTTACGATAAAGTCCTTCGATCTGCATTGCGATGGACAGCAGCCGGTCAATATCCGGGTCTTCGCGCGCAATCCGACGCAGGTCCGGCTCCATGTCGATGGCTTCCTTAAGCGGGATCGGTTTGGCCGGGTCCCCCGGAATCATCTTGCAGATTTTGTCGACATAGCCATACGGGATGCTCAGAACACGGCCAACGTCACGTACAGCGGCCTTGGCCTGTAATTTACCGAATGTGATGATCTGCGCCACACGGTCATGGCCGTATTTCTGCTGCACATATTCAATCACCTCGCCGCGCCGGTCCTGACAGAAATCGACGTCGAAGTCAGGCATGGATACGCGTTCCGGGTTCAGGAAGCGTTCAAACAGCAACGAAAAATGCAGCGGATCAAGATCGGTAATCAGAAGCGCATAAGCAACAAGCGACCCCGCACCCGAACCACGGCCCGGTCCAACCGGGATTTCATGATCCTTGGCCCACTGGATAAAGTCCGCAACGATCAGGAAGTAACCCGGGAACCCCATCTGATTGATGATGCCAAGCTCGTATTCAAGGCGTTCCCAATAGGGTTTGGCGATTTCTTCCTTCTGCGCATCCGTCATATCTTCGGTAAAGACATATTTCGCAAGGCGGCCTCTAAGACCCTCCTCGGACATATGGCGCAGCTCGTCGACCTCGGTGCGGCCTTCGCCGCAATCAAACGGCGGCAGGATCGGATCAATTTTCTCGACATGCCATGAACACCGCTTGGCAATCGTCAACGTGTTGTCACAGGCCTCGGGAATGTCGGCGAAAAGCTCGCGCATCTCGGCGGCAGTCTTGAACCGGTGCTCCGGTGTCAGGCGCCAACGGTCTTCCTGCCCAACAACCGCACCCTGCCCGATGCAGACAAACACATCGTGGGCTTCATACATTTCCGCCTTGGGGAAAAAGCAGTCATTGGTCGCGACCAGCGGGATATTGTGATCATAGGCCAGCTTGATCAGACCCGGCTCAACCTTTTCCTCGATCGGCTCGCCGTGGCGCTGCAATTCGATATAAAGCCGGTTGCCAAATATCCCCGAAAGCTTGTTCAGGCATTCGGTCGCCGCCTCAAGCTGCCCCTCGGCAATCAACCGTGCCAGCGGCCCGGTCGGCCCGCCAGTCAGGCAGATGATGTCGGAACTGTATTGTTCGATATGATCATAAAGCGCCTTGGGCTCGCTGCCTGCTTCGCTGGTCATGTGTGCCCGCGAAACGATCTTCAGAAGGTTGAAATACCCCCGCTCATTCTTTGCGATCAGAACCAGCTTGTCCGGGTTGGGTTCACGCGAAATCCTGCCAACAACCGGCTGGTCGCCAAACCGTTCAACACCGATCTGCACGCCAAGGATCGGCTGCACGCCCGCCCCGCTCATCACACCGGAAAAATCAAGCGCGCCGAACATATTATCGCTATCGGTCATCGCAACCGCGGGCTGGCCATCCGCCTCGCACATCTTTGCCAGTTCCTTCGTCGTGATGGCACCTTCGGCAAGCGAATAGTTGGTGTGAACACGAAGATGGACGAAACCGTTTTCCATTTCAGAAAACCCCGGAAAAAGAATGGCAAAGGCAGGAAAACCGCCACCCCGGATCACTCCGGGGCGCGGTGCTCTGCTAACTTAAAGAATTTCGACGGATTACGAAAGGGTATCGGGATCAAGTTCGACCAGATGCCCGTCACGCAGGGTCACAACCCGGTCCATCTGGCGCGCCAGTTCCGGGTTATGGGTCGCAATCAGCGACGCCAGACCGGTTTCACGCACCAGCGTCATCAACATCCCGAACACGGTTTCGGCGGTATGCGGGTCAAGGTTGCCGGTCGGCTCGTCGGCAAACAGCACATCGGGTACATTGGCAAGCGCACGCGCAATTGCCACCCGCTGCTGTTCCCCGCCCGAAAGCCGCGCCGGGCGATGTTCAGCCCGTTTTTCAAGACCAAGACAGCGCAGCAGTTCAAGCCCGCGTTCGGTCGCATCCGGCCGTTTCAGGCCATTGATCATCTGCGGGATCACGACGTTTTCAATCGCTGAAAATTCCGGCAGCAGATGATGATACTGATAAACGAAACCGATATGCTTGCGGCGCATCTCGGTGCGCGCCAGATCGGAAAGGTCCGTGCTGCGTTTCCCGCCAATCGAAACCATGCCACGATCAGGCTTCTCAAGCAGGCCCGCAATCTGAAGCAGGGTCGATTTACCCGCCCCCGATGGCCCGACAAGGGCGACGATCTCGCCCTGATGGATTTCAAGATCAACGGATTTCAGGATTTCAAGCTGATCGGGGCCCTGATTGAAGACGCGATCAATCTTTTCAAGCCGCAGGACGACTTTCTGTGCACGTTCCTGCGCGGTTTTCTTGACCATATCACTCATAACGCAGCGCCTCCACCGGATCGAGGCGCGATGCACGCCATGCCGGATAAACCGTCGCCAGGAACGACAGGGTCAGGGACATCACACAGACCAGAACCACCTCGCTGACGTCCATGTCAGCCGGAAGCTGCGACAGGAAATAGATTTCCGCATTAAACAGGTCCGCCCCGGTCAGGCTCTGGATGAACTGGCGGATATTTTCGATATTCAGGCAGAACAGAACGCCAAGGATCAGCCCGCTTAACGTACCGACAACCCCGATGGATGCCCCGGCCAGGAAGAAGATGCGCATCACCGATGACCGTGTGGCCCCCATCGTGCGCAGGATCGCGATATCGCGGCCCTTGTCCTTCACCAGCATCACCATGCCCGAAATGATATTGAATGCCGCCACCAGAATAATCAGCGTCAGGATCAGGAACATCACATTACGTTCAACCTGTAACGCATTGAAAAAGCTTGAATTTGATTGCTGCCAATTCACCAGCCGCAGATGTTCCCCCGACAGGTTCGACAGCAGATCATTCATGCTCGACGACAGACGCGACGGGTCTTCAAGCATCACTTCAAAATGGCTGATCTTTTCCGGCAGGCGGAAATAAATCTGGGCGGCATCCAGCGGCATGAAGATAAAGCCGCTGTCATATTCATACATGCCGATATCAAACAGCCCGACAACCTTATAGGCCCGCACACGCGGCACGGAGCCGAACGCCGTCACATTGCCCTTGGGCGAGATCAGATTGACATTGTCACCTACCCCGACGCCAAGCTTCATGGCAAGGCGTGCACCCATGATCACGGTATCCTCGCCCTTGAAATCGTCCAGCGATCCAAAAACAATATTGTCCGCAATCGTCGGACGTTTGGCGAGGTCAGCCGCCCGCACACCGCGCACGATGGCACCGGATGCGCGGCCATTGTTCGATGCCATCACCTGCCCCTCGACCACCGGGGTCACAAGCGTGACATTGCCGGTTTCCGCGATCTTCTTTTCAATCGCATCATAATTGGGCAGACCATCCGGACTTTGCGCATAAACCGATATATGCCCGTTCAGTCCCAGAATACGTCCAAGCAATTCGGCCCGGAACCCGTTCATGACCGACATGACGATAATCAGGGTCGCAACGCCCAGCATGATGCCAAGCAGCGAAAAGATGGCGATGACGGAAACAAAGCCTTCTTGCCGACGGGGACGCAGGTAGCGGAAAGCCACCAGACGTTCGAACGGACTGAACATGCGCAAATGATCCTCGTGGAAGCGTATGGAAGCGTATCGGAAAGAATTCCGGAAATCAGGACGGGGCAGCCAAGGCTGCCCCGTTTGCAAAATCGTTATCAGGCGCCGATCTGGTTAAGTGCGGCTTCAAGCGTGACTTCTATCCGCTCGCCGGATTTGCGGTTTTTAAGCTCGACCACACCGGCTTTAAGGCCTTTCGGGCCAATCACGATCTGCCAAGGCAGACCGATCAGGTCCATATCGGCAAATTTGCCGCCCGCACGGATGTCGCGGTCATCATAAAGCACTTCGATCCCGGCGTTATGCAGCTTGGCATAAACGTCTTCGCAGGCCGCGTCACATTCATCATCACCCGTGCGCAGGTTGATCAGGCCAACCTTGTAGGGCGCAACCGATTCCGGCCAGATGATGCCGTTCTCGTCGTGCGATGCCTCGATCAATGCGCCGACAAGGCGCGAAACGCCAATGCCGTATGATCCCATCTGGACCGGCACTTCCTTGCCGTCCGGGCCAAGGATGGTGGCCCCCATCGGCTCGGAATATTTCGCACCGAAATGGAAGATATGGCCGACTTCGATCCCGCGCGTCGCGATCATGTCGTCACCGGAAATCGGGCTATTGGCCGGATCATGCTTGTCTTCGGTCGCCGCGTAATCTTCAAGCGTCGTCTGGACCCAGTTTTCAAGCCCGGTACGATCGTTCAGATCAACACCCCTGCCCGTCAGGTCCTTGTCCAGCCACTTCTTGTCGCAGAACACTTCGCTTTCGCCGGTTTCCGCCAGAATGATGAATTCATGGCTAAGATCGCCGCCAATCGGGCCGGTATCGGCCACCATCGGGATCGCCTTCACGCCAAGTCGGGTAAAGGTCCGGCAATAGGCCAGAAACATCTTGTTATAGGCGTGCCGCGAACTTTCGTAATCGACATCGAACGAATACGCATCCTTCATCAGGAATTCGCGGCCGCGCATCACGCCAAAGCGCGGGCGGATCTCGTCGCGGAATTTCCACTGAATATGATACAGCATCTGCGGAAGCTGCTTATAGGACCGGACATCCTTGCGGAAGATATCGGTGATCACTTCCTCGTTGGTCGGACCAAACAGCATTTTGCGGTCATGACGGTCGGTGATGCGCAGCATTTCAAGGCCGTAATCCTCGTACCGTCCGCTTTCCTGCCAAAGTTCGGCTGGCTGAATGGTCGGCATCAGCACTTCGTTGCAGCCAATCGCGTCCTGCTCTTCGCGCACGATCTGTTCGATCTTTTTAAGCACGCGATAGCCAAGCGGCAGCCAGGAATAAATCCCCGCCGAAAGCTGGCGCACCATACCGGCACGCAGCATCAGTCGATGGGAAGCGATCTGTGCTTCTGCCGGTGTTTCCTTGAGGGTCGGCAGAAAGAACTGGGAAAGACGCATCAATGCCTCGTGATGATCAAAGCTGAAAAATATCAGGTATACAAAAGACCTTGCCCGGAAAATGCGACAGCACAGCCCGAAACGCAAGCCGGAACTTGCTTTATATCGGCAAGACGTGATCTAGCGCCCAATCGTGGCAGGTTTGCGAAAACACACGGGCTTTTTCAGGTACAACCTTAACGGAACCCTGCCGCCCGGCATGCCGCCGCCAGTTCATCCTGTCCCGCCTCGTTGCCAAGCGGCGTATCGTTGAAATAAACCCGCCCGTTGCGATAGGTGATCTTGCCGATATTGGACTCGCCGCTGATCCCGTCCGGCACCGAAATCCCCGCATATTCAAAGAAATCAATCGTCACTGGAAATTCGATTTCCTTGGGCAGCGAATTCAGTATCTGGTTGCCGCCATCCAGATCGGCCGGGGCGACCTTGCGGCCATAAACATCGACACCGGGTTTATAGGCCACGTCGTCATCTGGCACATGGCTGACCAGTTCCCGACAGGCCGACCGCGTGACCGTGATGGTGGGCTTCGCCTTCTCAGCACTCGCAGCACCTGCCCCGTCCGATGCGGCATTTTCACCCGCCGCCGGCCCCGGCAAGGGGGAGTCGCTTTGTGCCCAAACGCCCCCCGCACCGGTCATGATCACGCCAGCAACAAACATCGAAACCATGAAATTCACAGGATAAATCCCGATTTTCATAGAGCGGGTCGTTACAAAATCCTTCATATCGCCGGTCCATCCTATTTATGTGCGATGCAACATCGAATCATCTGTGAATTTTGGTCAAAACATCTTGCACAAAAGTGAAATATGTGGCTTTTTGATCCTCCGCTAACGGCGCAAGATCGTTGCGGGAGATGTATCGCAGCCGCTCATAAAATTGCGGGAGGCTTTGTTGCCAATAAGCATACAAGAAGCAGGCGCGACGTCGAAATAAAACCTGTGCCAAGTGCCCAGGTCTTAGGAGGAAGCAAAAAAAGATTACGGGAAAACAGCTATAAAAATAGCATCTTAGCAAGATCCTTGTGATCTTGCTTTTTTTTTGGCTTCTTCCCGATTGGTGCGTTTTCCGCCTCCCTTCCCCGATCTTTTTGCAGCCCTGCAAACAAAAACCCCGCAACAAATGTGCGGGGTTTGTTTTTGAATGTGGCCACCCGATCATTGCGGCGGCCGGACTTCGATCATGCCGCTCGTAATCACGAAATACGCCACCACCCACAAAATTGCCGAAATCAGGCTGGTCGCCAGAACCTTCTTCCACATATGCGGTTTCTGCGGCGCGCCACTATCATGGCCGGGCTGAACATTTTCCTCGCGCTTCACGCCAACCGGCAACACCATGAACAGCACCAGCCACCAGATCACGATGTAAACAAGGATCGCGGAAAACCAGTTCATGCTGCACTCTTTTCTTGGTTGCGGGAAGAAGGGCCGATATGGAGAGAAACAAACTTAAACCTGTTCAAGTTCAACAAGCGTCCCATTGAAATCCTTGGGATGCAGGAACAGAACCGGCTTGCCATGCGCACCGGTTTTGGGCTCCCCCGTGCCCAGCACGCGCGCGCCATTTTTCAAAAGCTGATCGCGCGCCGCCAGAATATCCTCAACCTCATAGCAGACATGGTGAATGCCGCCCGATGTGTTCTTGTCAAGGAACCCCTGAATTGGTGATCCCTCGCCCAGTGGATAAAGCAATTCGATCTTTGTGTTGGGCAGTTCGACAAATACCACAGTCACCCCATGATCAGGCTCGTCCTGCGGGTCGGAAACCTTCGCACCCAGCACATCACGATAAAGCCGGATACCTTCCTCAAGGTCCGGCACCGCAATCGCCACATGGTTCAGCCGTCCAATCATGTTCTACTCCTGCAATGTGATCTGCCCGATCACCGCCAATCTAGGACGCGCACAATACCAAAGACAACTGCCCTTTTGGTCGTACGCGCCTTCCCGGATTGGCTAGTTCTTCTCGTTGACGCGAACCAGATGCACCTCAATCAGTGGCCGCTTGCCCAGCCGCTGGCGCACCGGGCGGCGCAATGCCTGCCGGATCGCAAGGATCACCGCGGCATCGTCCAGCACCTCGTCATCGTCAAGCTGATCGACCCGGTTGCCGATCTCGGCGGCAAAATGATCAAGGCGGACATCATCGCCGTCCTCGTCAAACAGGCTCGGTGCCGTGATCATCGGCTCGCCGACCATTTCACCAAACTGGTTCAGCACCACGGTCACAAACATCACACCGTTCCAGACGATGCGATTGCGGTTGCGGATGGTATCGGAATCCCGTTTAAGCAACCGCCCGCCATCAAGGCAAAGCACCCCGCTTTCGGCAACGCCAATCACATGCGCACTGCCCGGCGACAGGCGAATGACCGTGCCATCATGCGGGATCACCTGCTCAGGGATCTGGCATTCCGCACCAAGGGCAGCCTGTTCGCACAGATGGCGGGTTTCGCCGTGCACCGGCACAAGAATTTTGGGCCGGGTCAACTGATACATCCGCGCCAGATCCTGCCTGCCCGGATGGCCCGAAACATGGATAGGTTCATCACGCGCCGTAATCACGCGGATACCGCGCCGGATTAGAAGGTTCTGGATATAGCCGATGGATTTTTCATTGCCCGGAATTTCACGCGCCGAAAATACAACCGTATCACCCGGATCAAGCTGCACGGTCGGATGATCGCCCTTGGCAATGCGCGACATTGCCGCACGCGGTTCGCCCTGCGACCCGGTACAGATCAGCAATACCTGATCCTTGGGGACCTCCATGGCGTCTTCATCGGTCAAAAGGTTCGGATAGGATGTCAGATAGCCAACCGCCCGCGCAGCTTCGGTCACACGGTTCAATGACCGCCCGGCAAGCCCGACACAGCGGTTGTTTTCATGTGCTGCTTCAACAATCGACTGCAACCGCGCGACATTCGTCGCAAAACACGCAACCGCAATCCGGCCCTGCGGCGTTTCGGCAAACAGTTTCGACAGGTTCTTGGCAACATCGCCTTCCGATCCGGTTTTACCCTCGGAAAAAACGTTGGTTGAATCACAAATCAGCGCCATGACCCCTTCATCGCCAAGCGCCTCAAGCTTCTTGACGTCGGATGCCTCGCCAATCTGCGGCTCGGGGTCAAATTTCCAGTCGCCGGTATGCACCACAAGCCCCTTGGGGGTGCGGATCGCAAGCGCGTTGGGTTCCAGGATCGAATGGGTCATTGTGACGAATTCGATATCAAACGGCCCTTTTTTGAACCGTCCGCCAAGCTCGATCACATGGATCGGCACCTGATCGGCAAAATCGGTTTCCGCCAGTTTGGCCTTAAGGAATTCGGCGGCAAACGGGGTGGCATAGATCGGGCATTTCAGTCGCGGCCAAAGATATGGCACCGCGCCAAGGTGATCCTCATGCGCATGCGTCAGAACAAGGCCAAGAAGTTTGTCTTTGCGTTCCTCGATAAAGGACGGATCGGGCATGACAACATCGACACCGGGCAATCCTTCCTCGCCAAAGGACACGCCCATATCGACCATCAGCCACTGATCGTCATATCCGTACAAATTGAGGTTCATGCCAATTTCGCCAGATCCTCCCAGCGGCACAAACAGCAATTCGTCTTTCGGCAAATACAAATCCACGGATGATCACCCTTGTCTTTCAGCGGTGAGAAACACGATCACGGGGCGCACCCGCGTCACTTCACAGTCATTGTCGGTTAACAGTCTAGTTCGATTTTTCGCTGTTGCGGCGATAAATCATCAAAAGCCCCAGCATCGTCAGATCACCATGCAGATGTTCGATCTCGTCAACCGCCTTGGTAAACAGCGGTGCCAGCCCGCCGGTCGCGACAACTTTCATGTTATCAACGCCCTGCTGCTTGCGAATGCGCGCCAGAAGCCCTTCGATCATCGCGACATAGCCCCAATAAACCCCGGACTGCATCGCTTCAATCGTGTTTTTGCCAATCACGTTGCGCGGTGCCTCAATTGCGACCATCGGCAACTGGGCGGCCGCCATATGGAGCGCCTTGATCGAAAGGTTCACGCCCGGCGCAATCACACCGCCAAGGTAATTGCCTTCTTCATCGATCACGTCAAACGTGGTTGCCGTCCCGAAATCAAGCACCACAAGCGGCCCGCCAAAAAGCTTGTGGGCCGCAACCGCATTGACCAGCCGGTCGGCACCGACCTCGCTTGGGCGATCCATGATGATCTTCATATCCAGATCAACCGCCGGATCGCCGACCACCATCGGCTCGACATTGAAATAACGCCGGCACAGGGTTTTAAGGCTGAATTCGGCCGCCGGAACCACGGTCGCGATGATCGCGCCCGTAATCGCATCCTTGGGCACATCCGACAGGGTAAACAGATGATGCAGCCATACGCCAAGTTCATCCGCCGTGCGCTCAACCGTCGTTGAGCAGCGCCACTGCCCCTTGATCGTATCGCCGTCAAACACCGCGAAAACGATGTTGGTATTCCCGGCATCAATCGCCAGCAACATGATGTTTCGTCTCCCCGTTATCGTCCCGTGTTTATTTATGCTTTAAAGAACACTTCGCCAGCCCCGACGCGATGCTCGGTTCCGCCTGCTTCTCTTAGAACAAGCGATCCATCATCATCAAGCCCGACAAACGTTCCCTCAAGCGTTCTTTCGGTCAGACGCGCAATCACCGGCTCACCCATACCGTATGCACGTGTCAGCCACGCCTCGCGCACCGGGGCAAACCCCTGCGTTTCCCAGACCGGCAGCCAGCTTGCCACCCGCGCGACATAGGCCGAAAGAAGTTCCCCCACCGATACCGGCGCGCCAAGGGCTGAAAGCGACGTCGCCGGACGTTCGGCATCATCGGGATAAAATGCAACATTCACACCGGCACCGATCACCAGATAATCGGTTTCCGAACCGTTGTTCGATGCACTTTCCAGAAGAATACCCGAAATCTTGCGCCCATTGACCATCAGGTCATTGGGCCATTTGCAATCCGGTCTGATCCGGTTGCCACTGACCAGCTCAATCGCCTCGGCCATTGCGACCGCAATCAGGAATGTCAGTTTGGCTGCTTCAAAAAGCGGACAATCAGGACGCAGCAAAAGGGAAGAATAAAGATTGCCAACCGGGGATGACCATGCGCGGCCGCGCCGTCCCCTGCCCGATGTCTGTTGGCGGGCCCAAATAAGGGCGCCACTATGGGCGCCCTCATCAGCAAGGCGTTTCGCCTCTTCATTGGTGCTGTCGATCACTTCCAGTTCATGAAGGTAAAAACCTTCCGGAAGCCGGATCGTCGGCTTGGTCATCCTTACTGCCCGAGCAAGGCCGTCGCGGCAACGCCGGCACTATCCATCAACGGGTTCGGGAAGAAAACGAAAGCCAGAAGAATGACCGTCGCAACCGCCATGATCACATTCATCTCGGTGCCGTTCTTGTCGAACGCTTCGACCGGCTCGTCGAAATACATCACCTTGATGATCCGCAGATAGTAATAGGCACTGACGACCGAGGTCACCAGACCGATCACCGCCAGCGTCACAAGACCGGCATCAACCGCTGCCTTGAACACGTAAAACTTGCCAAAGAACCCTGCAAGCGGCGGAATACCGGCCATCGAGAACATCAGGATCGCGGTAACGGCAGCCATCAGCGGCTTGGTTTTGGCCAGACCGGCAAGATCGGTGATTTCCTCGACCATGCGGTCATTGCGACGCATCGAGAGGATCACGGCAAAGGTACCAAGGTTCATGACAAGGTAGATACCCAGATAAACCAGAATCCCCTGCACACCTTCGGACGTTCCCGCAGCCAGACCGACCAGTGCGAAACCGACGTGACCGATGGATGAATAGGCCATCAGACGTTTGATATTGTCCTGACGGAGCGCCGCGAACGACCCCCATGCCATCGACAGGATCGACACCAGAACGATGATCTGCTGCCAGTCTTCGACAACACCGGCAAACGGGCCAACCGCAACACGAACGAACAGTGCCAGACCGGCAATCTTCGGCGCGACGGCAAAGAACGCCGTCACCGGGGTCGGTGCACCTTCATAGACGTCCGGGGTCCACATATGGAACGGAACCGCGGAAACCTTGAAGCACAGACCGGCAAACATGAAGGCCAGACCAACCAGCGTCCCGACCGAAAGGCCGCCTGCACTGATCACATCGCCAAGAACGGCAAAGTTGGTCGAACCGGTAAAGCCATAGACCATCGACATGCCATACAGCAGCATGCCCGACGCAATCGACCCCAGAACGAAGTATTTCAGGCCCGATTCCGTGGCGCGAACCGTGTCGCGGCGGATCGCTGCGATCACGTAAAGTGCCAGCGACTGAAGCTCAAGGCCAAGATACAGTGACAGCATGTCGGTCGCCGATACCATCGCCATCATGCCAAGTGTGGCAAGCAGGATCAGGATCGGGAATTCGAACCGGGACATGTTTTCGCGTTCGGCATAATTCATTGCCATCACGATACCAATCGACGAACCGATCAGGATCATGACCTTGGTGAATTTGGCAAAGGCATCGGCCGTGAACTGGCCATAGAACGCCACCCCGCCGTCACCTAGAACCACCAGCACGAGGGCGACGATCTGGGCTGCAACCGCAAGCCACGAAACGGTGCGGAATGCCTTGTCCTTGCCGGCGAAAACGCCAAGCATCAGAAGGGCCAGGGCCGAAACGGCCATAAAGATTTCGGGCAATGCCGCCCCGAGGTTGAGCATAGAAACTCCCATGTTCATTCCCCTCAATTCGCCGCCAGCTGCGCAGCCTGAGCTGCGGCAGCCTGCGCCGTTTCGACCTGGTTGACGAGGTGTTCAACCGAAACATGCATGATGTCGAGGAAGGAGACCGGATAGACCCCCATCCACAGAACGATGATCACCAGCGGTGCGAAGATCAGCCATTCACGCGGGCTCATATCAAGGATCGACTTAAGGTTTTCCTTGGTAAGGGCCCCGAACACGATGCGGCGATAAAGATACAGCGCATAAGCCGCACCAAGGATCAGACCGGTCGCGGCAAAGAATGCCACCCAGGTATTGGCTTCGAACGCGCCCAGCAATGCCAGGATTTCGCCAACGAAACCACCCGTCCCCGGAAGACCGACAGACGCCATCGTAAAGAACATGAAGATGACGGCATAACCCGGCATACGGTGCACAAGACCGCCATAGGCATCGATCTCGCGGGTATGCATGCGGTCATAAACCACACCAACACACAGGAACAATGCACCGGAAACCACACCGTGGCTCAACATCTGGAAGATCGAACCTTCGATACCATGCTGGTTAAAGGTGAACGCACCGATCGTGACGATACCCATATGGGCAACCGACGAATAGGCAATCAGCTTTTTCATGTCCTGCTGTGCAAGCGCGACCAGCGACGTATAGATGATCGCCACAATCGACAGCGTGAACACCAGCGGGGCAAAGGTTTCGGACGCCAGCGGCATCATCGGCAACGAGAACCGAAGGAAACCGTAACCACCCATTTTCAGAAGAACACCCGCCAGGATCACCGAACCGGCGGTCGGTGCCTCAACGTGGGCATCGGGCAACCATGTATGAACCGGCCACATCGGTACCTTGACGGCAAAGGATGCAAAGAACGCCAGCCACAGCCAAAGCTGCATATTATAGCTAAACCCGTGCGCCATCAGTGTCGGGATGTCGGTGGTGCCCGCTTCGAAATACATCGCAAGCAGCGCCACCAGCATCAGAACGGAACCCAGCAGCGTGTAAAGGAACAGCTTGAAGGCTGCATAAACACGACGCTGACCGCCCCATACACCGATGATGATGAACATCGGGATCAGAACGCCTTCGAAGAACAGGTAGAACAGCAGACCGTCAAGCGCGCTGAACATACCGACCATCATCGTTTCCAGGATCAGGAACGCGATCATGTATTCCTTCACGCGTTTCTGGATCGCTTCCCAAGCCGACAGAATGCAGATCGGCGTCAGGAAGGTCGCCAGAAGGACGAACAGCATCGAAATGCCATCCACGCCCATGTGATAGGAAATGTTCAGGCCCGGCATCCAGTCGGCTTTTTCAACGAACTGGAAATCGGCCGTGGTGCTATCGAAATTCACCCACAGCATCAGCGATGCCACAAAGGTGAAACCCGACGTCCACAAAGCAACCCATCGGGAGTTGCGGGCGACATTCGCCTCTTCCCCGCGGATCAGCAGCACGAACAGTGCGCCGATCAACGGTAAAAAGGTGACGATCGAAAGAATTGGATAATCGCTCATCGCCCGTTAACCCATCTTCCAAATTGTGTAAGACACCAAGGCGGCAATACCGATCAGCATCGCAAACGCATAGTGATAGACGAAACCGCTCTGAAGGGCGCTGACACGACGTGCAATGTTACGGCATGCTGCGGCGACACCATCCGGACCGACACCGTCGATCAATGCACCATCGCCCGATTTCCAGAAGCCATAGCCAAGATAGAAGGCAGGCTTGACGAAAATCTTGTCGTAAAGTTCGTCGAAGTACCATTTGTTCAGCGCGAAGCGGTACAGACCATTGAAGGTGTTGGCCAACTGACGCGGCAGCGACGGAACCAGCTTGTACATCACAAGGGCGATGACAAAGCCCGATACCATGGCAACAAACGGTGCCAGTTTGACCCAGCCCGGAACATGGTGTGCATGTTCAAGGGCCTGATGACCTTCGGCCATGAAGATCGCGCCGTTCCAGAACGCCAGCATCTCTTCATAGTCACCACCACCGAACCAGTCCTTGGCGAACCAGCCGGCAAAGATTGCACCGATGGTCAGGAACAGAAGCGGCAGCGTCATGACAGCCGGGCTTTCATGGACATGTGCCATGGTCCGCTCGTCCGCACGCGGGGTGCCAAAGAAGGTCATGAAGATCAGGCGCCAGCTATAGAACGACGTCATCAGTGCCGCCAGGATACCGGCCCAGAAGGCATAGGTCCCGACTGCGGTATGTGCCGCAAACGCGCTTTCGATGACAAGGTCCTTGGAATAGAAGCCCGCAAGCCCCGGGAAACCGGTAATCGCAAGCGTACCAACCATCATCACCGCAAAGGTCAGCGGAACCATCTTATAGATGCCGCCCATCTTGCGCATGTCCTGCTCGTCGGACATCGCATGGATCACCGAACCGGCACCAAGGAACAGAAGCGCCTTGAAGAAGCCGTGCGTCATCAGGTGGAACACGCCTGCCGAATAGGCCGACACACCGCAGGCAAAGAACATATAGCCAAGCTGCGAACAGGTCGAATAGGCGATCACGCGCTTGATGTCGTTCTGAACGCAACCAATGGTCGCGGCAAAGAACGCGGTCGATGCACCGACAACCGTCACGATGGCAAGGGTGGTTTCGGCATACTCAAAGATCGGCGACAGGCGCGCGACCATGAACACACCGGCCGTCACCATGGTTGCCGCGTGGATAAGTGCGGAAACCGGCGTCGGGCCTTCCATCGCATCAGGCAGCCACGTATGCAGGCCAAGCTGTGCCGATTTGCCCATCGCACCGATAAACAGCAGGAAACAGGTGATCTCAAGCGCCGAAAACTCGTGACCAAGGAACAAAAGGGTCGTTCCGGCAACTTCCTCGGCATTGCCAAAGATCACATCGAACTGAACGCTATCGAACAGGACGTAAACCGCAAAGATACCAAGGGCGAAGCCAAAGTCACCAACACGGTTGACGATGAACGCCTTGATCGCAGCGGCCGATGCCGACGGCTTGGAATACCAGAAACCGATCAGAAGATAGGACGCAAGCCCCACCCCTTCCCAGCCGAAGAACAACTGGATCAGGTTGTCTGCGGTCACCAGCATCAGCATGGCAAAGGTAAACAGCGACAGATACGCCATGAAACGCGGCTTGTCGGGATCGTGCGACATGTAACCGATGGAATAGATATGCACCATCGACGACACACCCGTCACAACGATCAGCATGACACAGGTCAGCGTATCAAAACGAAGCGCCCATTCAGCCGTGAAGTTGCCCGAAGAAATCCAGGTAAACAGCTGAACCGTGATCGGGTTGCCGCCAAGGGCAACATCGACAAAGGCAAAAATCGAAATGATGAAGGCCGTCACCACACCGCCAACCGTAATCAGCTGGGAAATGCGATCAGACGTCGAAACACCGTGATGATGGCCGTGGCTGTCATGACCGTGACCGGCATCGGACGTGGACGACATGGCGCCGGCCAGCGTGATGATGCCTGCGATCGTGGCAGCGATCAGGGGCAGGAATACAATCAGAGGATACATATCTGCCTTACCCCTTCATCATGTTGATGTCTTCAACCGCAATCGTGCCGCGGTTACGGAAATAGACCACCAGGATCGCAAGACCGATCGCTGCCTCGGCGGCGGCAACGGTCAGGACGAAGATGGTGAAGACCTGTCCGACGAGATCGCCAAGGAACGACGAGAACGCGACAAGGTTGATATTGACTGCCAGCAGCATCAGCTCGATCGACATCATGATGATGATGACGTTCTTGCGGTTCATGAAGATGCCAAAGATCCCGAGTGTGAAAAGGATCGCCGCGACGGTCAAATAATGTGCAAGACCGATTTCCATCAGATCCCCCTACCGACCGGAACTTTTTTGACTTCAAGCGTGTCAGCGCGATCGCGTTTGACCTGCTCGGAGATTTTCTGACGGCGGACACCTTCACGGGTACGCAGCGTCAGGACAATTGCGCCAATCATCGCAACAAGCAGCACCAGACCGGCGGCCTGGAAGATGTATGCGTAATCGGTGTAGATCAGTTGGCCAAGCGCCTCGACATTGGTCAGTCCGGCGGGCGTCGGATGCGCCAGAACCGCAACCTTGTCATCAGACAGTGCCCAGCCCGCGCCGACAAACGCCAGTTCCACAAACAGCACCAGCGCGATCAGAACCCCGATCGGCAGATAGTTGAGGAAACCTTCGCGCATCTCGACAAAGTTGATGTCGAGCATCATGACGACGAACAGGAACAGAACCGCGACCGCGCCGACATAGACGACGACGAGCAGCATGGCGAGAAACTCAGCACCCAGCAGGACGAAAAGCCCGGCTGCGTTAAAAAATGTCAAAATCAGCAGCAGTACCGAATGCACCGGGTTGCGAACGGTCACAACCGCAGTCGCGGACAGAACCGCGACAGTAGCAAACAGGTAAAAAGCCAAAGCCTGTACGACCATAAGGTACCCCCTTGGCGAGCCGCCCCGCCCCAATGGCAGAAGCGGCCCATGAACTCTCTTTATACGATCAGACGCGACACTTACCGATAAGGTGCGTCTGCCTCCAATCGTGCAGCAAGCTCGGCTTCCCAACGCTCGCCATTTTCAAGAAGCTTGTCCTTGTCATAGAGAAGCTCCTCGCGGTTTTCGGTTGCGAACTCGAAGTTCGGACCTTCAACGATTGCATCCACCGGGCAGGCTTCCTCGCAGAAACCACAATAGATGCATTTCGTCATATCGATATCGTAGCGCGTCGTACGACGCGAACCGTCGTCGCGCGGCTCAACCTCGATGGTGATGGCCTGCGCGGGACAGATCGCCTCGCAAAGTTTGCACGCAATGCAACGCTCTTCCCCGTTGGGATAGCGACGCAGCGCATGTTCGCCACGGAAACGCGGGCTAAGCGGACCCTTTTCATACGGATAGTTCAGCGTCACCTTCGGCTTGAACATGTATTTCAGGGTGAGCGCCATGCCGGAAACGAGTTCCACCAGCAGGAAGCTCCGGGCCGTCCGATCAATAAATGACATCGTTTACCTCTCTCTTATCCGATGCGCGGCGATCAGGCCGGGACCTTGTCAAAAGCAACCAGGAACGTGGCGACCAGCATGACCCAGGCAAATGACAGCGGCAGGAAGACTTTCCAACCCAGACGCATAAGCTGGTCATAGCGGTAACGCGGGAATGTCGCACGCACCCAGAGGAATATGAACAGAACGAAGCAGATCTTCAGAATGAACCAGATCGGCCCCGGGATGAAATCAAGAACCGGCAGCGGCGCGGTCCAGCCCCCCAGGAACAGAACGGCGCAAAGACCGCTCATCAGGATCATGTTCGCGTATTCACCCAGGAAGAACAGCGCAAAGGTCATCGCCGAATAATCGACGTTATAACCCGACACCAGTTCGGCTTCCGCTTCCGGAAGGTCAAACGGCGCGCGGTTCGTTTCAGCAAGGATCGACACGATGAAGACCACAAACATCGGCAGGTGATAGATGAAGTTCCATTCCCAGATACCGCCGCCCTGTCCGCGAACGATATCGCTCAGGTTCAGCGAACCGGTGGTCAGCAGAACAGAAATGATGATCAGGCCAATCGAAATCTCGTACGAAACCATCTGGGCGCCGGAACGCAGCGCACCAAGGAAGGCGTATTTGGAGTTCGATGCCCAACCGGCCATCACGATGCCGTAAACACCCAGCGATGAAATCGCGAACAGGTACAGAATACCGACATTCAGATCCGCCAGAACCATGCCCTCGTCGAACGGAATAACCGCCCAGGCAATGATCGCCAGAATGAAAGTCAGCATCGGGGCGATGATAAACACGCCCTTGTTGGCACTGGTCGGAACGATTGTTTCTTTCAGAAACAGTTTCAGACCATCGGCCAGCGGTTGCAGAAGACCAAACGGCCCCACAACGTTCGGGCCCTTGCGCAACTGCATCGCACCGATGACCTTGCGCTCGGCATAGGTCAGATAGGCGACAGCAACCAGCAGCGGGACAACAATCGCCAAAATCTTGGCGACGATCCAGACCAGCGGTTCAATATATCCGTCCCAAAGAAGTTCCATCGGTCAAACCGTATCTTTTGCGTTTCGTCCCTGAATTGGGACACCCCCTTGCGGGACGGGCGACGATGTCATCGCCGCCCCCCAAACTCAGGCAACCTTCTCGGCAGCCGCATCCTTGACGAAGGCCTCTGTACATTTGGCCATCGTCACCGATGCACGGCTGATCGGGTCGGTCATATAGAAATTGCGAACCGGCGAGGTAAAGCTGTCTGGCTTCATATCGCCTTTCTTGCCGAAATCGGCCCACTCTGCCTTGGTAACAGCATTCAGCGAGGTGAAAGTCGGGCTGAGCTCAACCATGCGCGAACGCACGGCTTCAATGCTGTCATACGGAAGCGCCTGGCCAAGTGCGCCCGAAAGCGCACGAACAATCGCCCAGTCTTCCTTGGCGTCGCCAACCGGGAAAACAGCGCGCCAGCCCTGCTGGGCGCGGCCTTCGGTATTGACGTAGGTACCGTTCTTTTCGGTATAGGCAGCACCCGGCAGGATCACGTCTGCGGCCTGTGCACCGGCATCGCCCATCGCCCCCTGATAGACCACAAAGGCCTTCTCAAGTTTCGACATGTCGATTTCATCGGCACCCAGCAGGTAAACAACCTCGACATCGCCTTTTGCCGCAGCATCAAGGATGTCATTGGTCGCAAGACCACCCTCGCCCGGAACAAAGCCCAGATCAAGGCCACCAACGCGCGATGCGGCGGTGTGCAGGACGTTAAAGCCGTTCCATTCGCCCGAAACCATGCCGTATTTGTCGGCAATCGCCCGGACGGTCGCCAGAACCGCATCGCTGTCGTCACGGTTAAGCGCACCCATGCCAACGATGATCATCGGCTTTTCGGCGGCTTTCAGAACCTTGGCGAAATCGTTTTTGCCATCGAGAACCGCAGAAAGCGTTTCGGCACCGGCACCAAGATAGTCATGCTTATAGGTCGGGTCCCAGCTTTCGCCGATGATACCAACCTTGAAGTCACCGGCCGTCGCACGCCAGCGCTTGCGCAGGCGGGAATTGATGATCGGTGCTTCGGCACGGACATTTGCCCCAGCGATCAGGCAGGCATCGGCTTCGTCAATGCCCGAAATCGTGGTGTTAAAGATATAGGATGCACGCGGACCGCCGATTTTCGAACCGTCCTGACGGCAATCAAGGTTCGGCGAACCAAGGATCCCCATCAGATCCTTAAGGGCGGTCATCGATTCACAATCAACCGTGTCACCGGCAATTGCTGCAATCTTCTTGCCGTCCAGCCCCGAAACCTTTGCCTTGATCGCGGCAAATGCCTCGTCCCAGCTTGCTGCTTTCAGCTTGCCATCGACACGGACATACGGACGATCCAGACGCTGGCGTTTCAGGCCGTCAATCGCGTAACGGGTTTTGTCCGAAATCCATTCCTCGTTCACGTCGTCATTGGTACGCGGCAGAACGCGCATGACTTCGGCACTGCGGGAATCGATACGGATGTTCGATCCGACCGCATCCATAACGTCGATGCTGTCGGTCTTTTTCAGTTCCCACGGACGTGCGGTAAACGCATAGGGCTTGGATGTCAGCGCGCCAACCGGGCAAAGATCGACCAGGTTCCCCGAAAGTTCGGAATTGATCGATGCTTCGATATACGGTCCGACCTCGGTATCCTCGCCACGGTAAACCGCACCCATGGTGCCGACACCGGCGACTTCCTCGGAAAAACGGACGCAACGGGTGCAGTGAATGCAACGGGTCATGATCGTTTTGACGATCGGGCCCAGTTCCTTGTCCTTCACCGCACGCTTTTTCTCGGCATAGCGCGACGCGTCAAAACCATAGGCCATCGCCTGGTCCTGAAGGTCACATTCACCGCCCTGGTCACAGATCGGGCAATCCAGCGGATGGTTGATCAGCAGGAATTCCATCACGCCATTGCGTGCTTTCTTGACCAGATCGGAATCCGTCTTGATCACCATTCCATCTGCCGCAGGCATGGCACAGGACGCGACCGGCTTCGGTGCGCGTTCCATCTCGACCAGACACATACGGCAGTTGCCGGCGATTGACAGGCGTTCGTGATAGCAGAAACGCGGAATCTCCTTCCCGGCCTCTTCACAGGCCTGAAGGACTGTCGCCCCGGCTTCTACTTCAACTTCAATACCGTCAACTGTCAGTTTCGGCATGTCTCAATCCCTCTCAACAGGCCCCTCTCAGGCCGCGATCCGTGCGCGATATTCCTTGATCCGCCGTTCCATTTCGGGACGGAAGTGACGGATCAGACCCTGGATCGGCCATGCAGCTGCATCGCCAAGCGCACAAATAGTGTGGCCTTCGACCTGTTTGGTCACATCCCACAGCAGGTCAATTTCATCAAGCGTGGCCTGTCCCCGGACCATGCGCGCCATGATGCGCGCCATCCAGCCCGTACCTTCACGGCACGGCGTGCACTGGCCACAGCTTTCATGCTGGTAGAATTCCGACAGACGTGCGATGGCGTAAACGATGTCGGTGGACTTATCCATCACGATCACCGCCGCCGTACCAAGACCCGATCCCACTTCACGCAGGGCATCGAAATCCATCAGCACATTGTCGCAAATGTCTTTGGTCATCAGCGGAACGGACGAACCGCCCGGAATAACCGCCAGAAGATTGTCCCAGCCGCCGCGAACACCGCCGCAATGCTTGTCGATCAGCTCGCGCAGCGGAATGCTCATGGCTTCCTCGACCGTGCAGGGCTTTTCGACATGGCCGGAAATCGCAAACAGCTTGGTACCGTGGTTGTTTTCACGGCCAAAACCGGTGAACCATGCACCGCCACGGCGCAGGATTTCCGGCACCACAGCAATCGATTCGACGTTGTTCACCGTCGTCGGGCAGCCATACAGACCGGCATTGGCCGGGAATGGCGGCTTCAGACGCGGCTGGCCTTTCTTGCCCTCAAGGCTTTCGATCAGCGCGGTTTCCTCGCCACAGATATACGCCCCTGCACCAAGATGCAGATAAAGGTCGTAATCCCAGCCCGAACCGCAGGCATTCTTGCCAAGCAGACCGGCTTCATAGGCTTCGTCAATCGCACGCTGAAGGTTGGATGCCTCGTGATAGAACTCCCCACGGATATAGATATATCCAGCATGGGCGTTCATCGCGAAGCTGGCCAGAAGGCAGCCTTCAATCAGGGTATGCGGATCATTGCGCATGATCTCGCGGTCTTTGCACGTACCAGGCTCGCCCTCGTCGGCATTCACCACAAGATAGCTCGGACGACCATCGGATTCCTTGGGCATGAACGACCATTTCAGGCCGGTCGGGAAGCCAGCGCCCCCACGACCACGCAAACCGGATGCCTTCATCTCGTTGATGATCCAGTCGCGCCCTTTTTCAATCAGGGCCTTGGTGCCGTCCCAGTTGCCACGCGCCTGTGCCGCTTTAAGACCGAAGTCCTGAAAACCGTACAGGTTGGTAAAGATACGATCCTTATCCTGCAGCATCTCAGGCCTCCCCTTCGCTTGCATCAGCAGACTGATCGGCAGCGCCGCAGCCACAGAATGCCTTCAGAACCTTGGGACCATCGATCGGCTCGCAGCCGCGACGACCGATCTGCGGACCGGCTTTCGGCTTTTCACCCTTTTTCAGGGCATCAAGGATCGACTTGGTGCTATCGGCAGTCAGGTCTTCGTAATAATCGTCGTTAATCTGCATCATCGGTGCGTTAACGCACGCGCCAAGGCATTCAACCTCGATCAGGGTGAACTGGCCGTCTTCGGTGGTTTCACCGATTCCGATGCCCAGTTCCTTCTTGCAGGTATCAACGACATCCGCCGAACCGCGCAGCCAGCAAGGGGTCGTGGTGCAGACCTGGATGAAGTTCTTGCCGACCGGGGCAAGGTTATACATCGTATAGAAGGTCGCCACCTCATAGACGCGAATGGCCGGCATATCGAGCATGTCGGCAATGTAATCCATTGCGACTGTCGGAACCCAGTTACCCTCGGTCTGACGCTGTGCCAGATCAAGCAGCGGCATGACCGCGCTCTGCTGGCGGCCTTCCGGATACTTGGCGATAATCTTTTTTGCCCGCTCCATGTTTTCCGGGGAAAACGCAAAGCTGACAGGCTGAAGCTCTCTCGGAGCTGGTCTTCTCAAATGGCTCATCGGTCAATCTCACCGAACACGATATCAAGCGACCCGATATTGGCAACGACGTCGGCCAGCATGTGGCCCTTGGACATGAAGTCGATGCCCTGAAGGTGCGGGAACCCGGGTGCGCGAATTTTGCAGCGATACGGACGGTTCGAGCCATCCGAAATGAGATACACGCCAAACTCGCCCTTCGGTGCCTCGACCGCGGCATAGCATTCGCCCGCCGGAACGTGGAACCCTTCGGTAAAGAGTTTGAAGTGATGGATCAGGGCTTCCATCGAGCGTTTCATTTCTGAACGCGACGGCGGCGCCACCTTGTTATTTTCAACGATAACAGCACCATCAGGCATTTCCTTAATGGCCTGCTTCATGATCCGCAGCGACTGATTCATTTCTTCGAAACGGACCAGGAAGCGATCATAGCAGTCGCCGTTTTTGCCGATGGGAATATCGAAATCGAAATCTTCGTACGAGTCATAGGGCTGCGATTTACGCAGATCCCACGCCATGCCCGATGCACGGATGTTCGGACCGGTAAAGCCCCAGTCAAGGGCCTCCTCGGGCGAAACGATCCCGATATCAACAGTACGCTGTTTGAAGATACGGTTGCCGGTCAGGATACGGTCGAAATCCTTGACGAATTTCGGGAACTGATCACACCAGGCATCAATATCGGCCAGCAACCCGGCCGGAAGATCGGCTGCAACGCCGCCCGGACGGAAATAGTTGGCATGAAGACGGGCACCGCATGCGCGCTCATAGAATTCCATGAGCTTTTCACGTTCCTCGAAGCCCCACAGCAGCGGGGTCATCGCACCAACGTCAAGCGCAAAGGCCGTCAGGTTCAGAAGATGGTTCAGGATACGGCCCATTTCCGCATACAGGACGCGGATATACTGGGCGCGTTTCGGCACCTCGACACCCATCAGCTTCTCGATGGCCAGGCAATAGGCATGTTCCTGGTTCATCGGCGCGACATAGTCGAGACGGTCGAAATACGGGGTCGCCTGAATATAGGTTTTATATTCGATCAGCTTTTCCGTACCGCGGTGCAGAAGGCCGATATGCGGATCGGCGCGTTCGATAACCTCGCCGTCCATTTCAAGAACCAGACGCAGAACGCCGTGCGCCGCAGGGTGCTGCGGGCCGAAGTTCATGGTCATGTTTTTGATTTTTTGTTCCGACATCAGGCCTTGCCCTCCGCCTTTTCATCGCCGGGAAGAACATGCTGGATGCCTTCCCACGGGCTTTCGAAATCGAAGTTACGGAAATCCTGAACCAGTTTCACCGGCTCGTAGACAACGCGCTTCTGCTCGTCGTCATAGCGAACCTCGACATAACCGGTCAGCGGGAAATCCTTGCGAAGCGGATGACCTTCGAAACCGTAATCCGTCAGGATACGGCGCGGGTCCGGGTGATTGTCAAAGAAGATGCCGAACAGATCCCATGCCTCGCGCTCGAACCAGTTGGCGGCGTTGTAAACGGGAACGGCACTTGGCACCGGGGTATCTTCGTCGGTACGAACCTTGACGCGCACACGCAGGTTATGCTTGAGCGACAGCAGGTGATACACGACGTCGAAACGCTCGGCGCGTTCGGGATAGTCAACCCCGCAAATGTCGACAAGCTGCTTGAACAGGCAGCCCGCATCATCGCGAAGGAACGTCAGAACTTTAAGAATAGCATCGCGTTTGACCACGATGGACAGCTCGCCATAACGGTACTGGGTTTCCAGAACCTTGTCGGCAAACTGGGACACCACTAGATCTTTAAGATCTTTCAGCGCGGCGCTGTTATCGCTGAGCACTTCGCTCATGCAAGCCCCCTATTAAGGATCAGCGTGTCAGGACACCGGTACGGCGGATTTTCTTTTGCAACTGCATCACGCCGTAAATCAGCGCTTCGGCTGTCGGCGGGCACCCGGGAACATATACGTCCACCGGAACAACGCGATCACAACCGCGCACCACCGAATAGGAATAGTGATAATAACCGCCACCATTCGCACATGATCCCATCGAGATCACCCAGCGCGGTTCGGCCATCTGGTCGTAAACCTTGCGAAGTGCCGGTGCCATCTTGTTGGTAAGCGTCCCTGCAACGATCATCACGTCGGACTGACGCGGGCTCGGACGGAACACAAGACCGTAACGGTCAAGATCGTAACGCGACGCGGCGGCATGCATCATTTCCACAGCACAGCAGGCCAGACCGAATGTCATCGGCCACAGCGAACCGGTGCTTGCCCAGCTTGCCAGCTTGTCGAGATTGGCAAGGACAAAGCCCTTGTCATTCATCTCGTCGAACACGCCCTTAAGCAGGGTATCCTGATCCTGACCGGGTGCCAGGGGGGCGCCTGTATTGGTGCTCACTCCCATTCCAATGCTCCCTTCTTCCATTCATAGACAAATCCGACCGTCAGCACAGCCAGGAAGATCACCATAGAAAAGAAACCGAAGGTGCCGATGTCGCCAAGGGTCACAGCCCACGGGAACAGGAACGCAACTTCGAGATCGAAAATGATGAACAAGATGGCGACCAGATAGAACCGGACATCAAACTTGATGCGCGCGTCTTCAAACGGCGCAAATCCGCATTCATATGCGGACAGTTTTTCAACATCAGGAGCCTGCTTGGCCAGAACCAGCGACGCGATGACGATAACCGCCGAGAGACCGACGGCGATCCCGATGAAAATCAGGATCGGAAGATATTCCGAAAGAAGCTCTTGCATCTCTCTGACCTCTCAAGAACAGGCCTCTTTTGACCCGACCAGGTCCCCACCTGGCCTATACCGGCGCACCATAACGTATGCACCGCACAAGTTCCAGCCCCGTAAGCGGTTTTAACACTGCCTAAGGCCGGAAACTTCCTAATCTTTTTGCCATTCTCTGCTCTCCGATATCGGGTCGCGTAACGTCATGATCAAGTCCGTTTCTTGCAAAGCAACATGCGCTGCACGTGAAAAGGCGATCGCGGAAAGGACGAAACGTCCGAACAAAGACAACAGATGCGTGATCATGGCGGGAGCGACGGGACTTGAACCCGCGGCCTCCGGCGTGACAGGCCGGCGCTCTAACCAACTGAGCTACGCCCCCAAATGACCAGCTATTGGCGCGCCTTTGTTAGACCAGCACCTATGGCAAGTCAAGCTGATACCAGCGTTTTCAACCATCTCGTCAATTGCGCCGGAGATCATCACCCTGTGAAACACATCACAGGCCCCGGCTTTTGGACAAATAACGCTTTTCCAATCACTTCCGGGGACGGTTTCGTCAGTTACCTTTGCATCCTGCGCTTAGCTTTTATAGAATTGTTGATAAATAGATTATATTCTTTGCCGCTAGAAACAGGCATGTTCGCCCGGGTGAACAAACCCGGCGAATGAACGCAGTGACGGAGAAGACCACCAGTGGGGCGCGTAAAAGAAGAATACAGGTCGCTTGCAGGCCCGGAAAAAGCCGCGATTCTGATGCTGGCACTTGGTGAAGAACACGCCACCAAAATGTTCAGCATGATGGATGACGAGGAAATCAAAGAGATTTCCCAGACCATGTCGGGTCTTGGCACCATCAGCTCCAATATCGTTGAACGTCTGTTTGTGGAATTTGCAGACCAGCTTTCCTCGACCGGCTCGCTGGTCGGTTCGTTCGATACGACCGAACGCCTGCTGTCCAAAGTCCTTCCCGAAGACCGTGTCAACGGCATCATGGAAGAGATTCGCGGCCCCGCCGGCCGCACCATGTGGGACAAGCTCAACAACGTGAACGAGGCGGTTCTCGCCAACTACCTCAAAAACGAATACCCCCAGACCGTTGGCGTGGTGCTTTCGAAACTGAAATCATCCCACTCGGCCGCTGTATTGTCGCTATTGCCGGAAAACTTCTCGATGGAGGTCATCATGCGTATGCTGCGCATGGAGGCCGTGCAGAAAGAGGTTCTCGACAATATCGAGAAAACACTCCGCACCGAATTCATGTCGAACCTTGCGCGCGGCTCGCGCGGCGACAACCACGAACTGATGGCCGACATCTTCAACAGCCTGGATCGCCAAAGCCAGGACCGCTTCCTCACCGCCCTCGAGGAACGCAACCGCGACTCTGCGGAAAAGATCAAGGCCCTCATGTTCACCTTCGAAGACCTGGCCCGTCTCGACAACAACGGCGTTCAGACGCTGCTCCGTCAGGTCGAAAAAGACAAACTCGCACTGGCCCTCAAAGGCTCGACCGATGCGATGCGCGATCTGTTCTTCAAAAACATGTCCGAACGTGCCGGCAAGATGATGCGCGAAGACATGGACGCACTGGGCCCCGTCCGCCTGTCGGATGTCGAGGAATCCCAGATGATGATCGTCCAGCTCGCCAAGGAACTCGCAGCCCAAGGCCAGATCGTCATCTCCGAAGGGGGGGGCGAGGACGAAATGGTCTACTGACCCCTGCATCCAATCCGGGCCTCGAACGAAAAACGGGACGGCAGCTTGCCGTCCCTTTCCTTTTGCGCAGTCAGCACGCCACTTTGGCAAAGTCCCTTAGCCACTCCAGACGGATCTCCCCTCCTCTCGATGCCCCAAACAACCTGCGGCCCCGTTCGCCTGACGGCTGCCGGGAATCCTGGATGATGACCACTCAGCCCGCCAAGGAACCTGCCACACAGGACCAAATCACCCTTCCCGAAGATGGTGGCGGCCTAATGCCCTTGGTGCTGCCCCAGCACCTCCCGATACCCGTGGCATCCAGTCCGAGCCCCAACCAACCACGACCAAGCCGGAATGGCAGCTTGTTGCCTCGCTCTTTTGCAAGGTTGATAAAACACTCCCGTAATGACTTTTGGTCGTCTCGGTCTGAAGGCCTCCGTTCGATGCCTTGCGGCCTCGCCATCCGGTCCGGGTCCGGGTCCCGACCAATCGCGCCCCAAACCGGGACGGCTGATTATCGCTCCCTTTGTTGTGCGATTGGCGCACCACTTCCGTAATGACTTTTGGCCGTTTCGGGCGGATCGCTCCTGATATGGATGCCTCATAAAACGGCTGGCACCGCGCCGTGAATTTATCTTCCTCCGCTCACATGACAGTCCGGATACCCCGCCGCATGGAACCTCCATGCCCGCCGGGGTCGTTATGCGGGAACCAACAGGCATCCCCGCCTGCCCCACTCCTACAGCGCCTCAACCTGCGCCCGCACGGCCTCACGGCCCCTCGTCATCGAAATCACCGACATTCACCATCATTGCCCTCTTTCTTTGGGAACAGCACATGCCTCGCCCGTTCCGTTTGCCCTGCAAACATCCTGTGACGGCACCACGCAGGGATTGCCCCGGATTTTCGGGGTTTTCCAAAACACAAAAAAGGGCCGGAAATCCAAAGATTCCGGCCCCTCTCGCCCACAATGCAGGCGCAATTATCAAGTTGATGATATATCCTTACCACCAAACAAAGAACAAATCAAGAACAATTTTGAATGCCATCGACAAAGACAGGATACAAAGTTCCTGTAGTGCGCATATGCGTTCATCGACGTTACCCAGGAAAACAGCGTCATCGGGAAATGTAGCCCGGCACATCCCGGTCAATGAAAATTCCCGATCTTTCGGGCCAGATCAGCCTGCCCGATTTCCCCGGCCCGCTCCCTATCCGATGATCACATTCGGCACCGGATCGGTGATCGATTTGATTTCCCAGCGCAGCCTGTTCTGACCCGCTGTTTTGACAAACTCGGCTGCGTTGTGGCTGCGGATACCTGCCGTGGTGCGCAATTCGATCTTGCCGGTCATCTGATAGCCAAGTGCGGTCAGACGTTCTTCATACTGGTCAGGAACGAAGCCGCCGCGTATTTCAACGGTGTTCGATTCCGCGCGGAAGAACATTTCAAGGATTCGCGAATTGCGCCGGACAAATACAAAGCTTTTGTCGCGCATGATGTTGCTGCGCCGTTCATAGACAATATTGAAAATGCCCTCGCCCTGATAGGTCAGCTGTTTGACACCGGAATCGCGTTTCAGGTCCGCTAGCACCTTGGCAACCCGTTCCTCTTCTTCGTCGGCATCAATTTCTTCGTTCAGAAGGGCCTCGGTAATGGTCGGCTGCACCAGCAACCCGCGATAGCTGAACCGGTAATCGCCATTCTGTTCGACATTAAGATCAATGGTGAAGTCATCGGGCAGATAACAGCCAACCAGCATCAGGGGCGCTATAATCGCCACCAGAGCCCCCCGCGCGATCAATTGCCCCTGATGGACAGCCCGCCTGCGCAACGACGCCACAAGCACGAAAAACGGGATTTCGGAGATCATGGTCATCGCGGCGTCATCCTGGCTGGTGTTGCTTGATCAAGCTTGCCTGTCAGGCGCTATGGCGTCAACCGTTGCATCGCGTTTCGATTCTGACCGACGATTCGCGGTGCACTGCGATAATGTGCTGATTCGCAAAAAGAAAATGGAATGACCCGAAAATGCAAAAAGCCGGCGCGAGGCCGACTTTTGCAAGAATGGTGGGTGATGAGAGATTCGAACTCCCGACCCTCTCGGTGTAAACGAGATGCTCTAACCAGCTGAGCTAATCACCCGTATTTTGATGCCCCGTTTTGCGGAAGCGGGCGGAACATAACATGCTTTTTTGAAAAAGCAATGCCGGTGACGCTTGTCACCGGCATTTTTTTTCAGAACTTCGTCAAACTTAGTTGACGGCGTCCTTAAGACCTTTGCCAGCCTTGAATTTCGGCTGTTTCGATGCCGGAATGTCGATTTCTTCACCGGTGCGCGGGTTGCGACCTTTTGAAGCAGCGCGAGCAGCGACAGCGAAGGTACCGAAACCGACGAGACGAACTTCGTCACCGCCTTTGAGAGATTCGGTAATGGAATCGAAAACAGCGTCAACGGCTTTAGCAGCGTCCGCTTTGGACAGATCGGCTTTAGCAGCTACACTTCCAACGAGATCGTTTTTATTCACTTCCTGGCCCCCTTATTGGACGTTCGGAGTTATGAGGAAATTTGGTTTGCCCCAAACCTGTTGCATGGGCAGTGTAAGCAGGTCGCCAAGTTCTCGTCAATGCGAGAGACGCAGTTTTCTGCGGTTTCGAACGTTTTTTTGATTTTTTTCGTCTTTACAGCCCTGCCGCTGTGGATCAATGCCGATTCTTGGCCAAAGTTATCCACAGAAAAGGGGGGATGGCGCCGCCATCCCCCCGGTTTTCGAACGTTTTTTTCGCTTATCAGTGAGTGGTAACACCACCGACTTCCGATTCTTCGCCGTCCTTGGTTTTGACAGCAACGTCATCCACCTCTTCCTCCCACTCGATGGGAACCAGCGGATTGACCAGCGCGTGGCTGAGAACCTCGTCAACATGGGAAACCGGAATGATTTCCATGCCGCGTTTGACGTTGTCCGGAATGTCTTCCAGATCCTTTTCGTTTTCCTGCGGGATCAGGACGATCTTCACACCGCCGCGCAAGGCCGCAAGAAGCTTTTCTTTCAAACCACCGATCGCAAGCACACGACCGCGAAGCGTGATTTCGCCCGTCATTGCGACATCCTTGCGAACCGGATTGCCCGTCAGAACCGAAACCACCGACGTCACCATGCCGACACCGGCCGACGGACCGTCTTTTGGCGTCGCCCCTTCCGGAACGTGAACGTGAATGTCACGTTTCTGGAACAGGGTCGGCTTGATGCCGAACTGGGTGGCCCGCGAACGGACAAACGACGTTGCCGCCTGGATCGATTCTGTCATGACTTCACCGAGTTTACCGGTGGTTTTCATGTTGCCCTTGCCAGGTACGGTGACCGATTCAATCTGCAGCAGATCACCGCCGAATTCGGTATAGGCCAGACCGGTAACAACACCGACCTGATCTTCGCCTTCGGTTTCGCCATAACGGAACTTGCGAATGCCGGCATATTTGCCAAGCGTACGCGGGGTTACGCGAACGGTTTTCAGGTTCTCAAGCATGATGCGCTTGGTCGCCTTACGCGCAAGCTTCGCCAGCTCACGCTCAAGGCTACGCACACCGGCCTCGCGGGTGTAATAACGGATCAGATCGCGAAGCGCGTCATCCGAAATGCTCCACTCGCCCTTACGCAGGCCGCTTTCCTTGACCTGTTTCGGGATCAGGTGGCGCTTGGCGATTTCGACTTTTTCATCCTCGGTGTAACCCGAAATCCGGATGATCTCCATACGGTCGAGCAACGGCTGCTGCATGCGCAGGCTGTTGGCCGTCGTAACGAACATCACATCCGAAAGATCGTAATCGACTTCTAGATAGTGGTCGTTAAAGGTCGAATTCTGTTCCGGATCAAGAACTTCAAGCAACGCCGAAGCCGGATCACCACGGAAATCCGAACCCATTTTCTCGATCTCGTCGAGAAGGAAAAGCGGGTTGGAATATTTCGCCTTTTTCATGCCCTGGATGATTTTACCAGGCATGGAACCGATATAGGTCCGGCGATGACCGCGAATTTCGGACTCGTCACGCACCCCGCCAAGCGACATACGCACGAACGTACGACCGGTCGCATTGGCCATCGATTTCCCAAGCGAGGTTTTACCAACACCCGGGGGACCGACAAGGCATAGAATCGGGCCTTTGACCTTTTTGATACGCGCCTGAACCGCAAGATATTCAAGGATGCGTTCCTTGACCTGCTCAAGACCATAATGCTCCTTGTCGAGCACCTTTTTGGCCTTTTTCAGATCAAGCGAAACACGCGAACGCTTGTTCCACGGAATCGACACCATCCAGTCAAGATAGTTGCGCACCACGGTGGCCTCGGCGGACATCGGGCTCATATTGCGCAGCTTCTTAAGCTCGGCCTGGGCCTTTTCCTTGGCTTCCTTCGGCATCTTGGCCTTGTTCAGCTTCTCTTCGATTTCAGAAGCTTCATCCTTGCCGTCTTCGCCCTCGCCCAGTTCCTTCTGAATGGCTTTAAGCTGCTCGTTCAGATAGTACTCTCGCTGGGTTTTCTCCATCTGGCGCTTGACGCGGTTGCGGATCTTTTTCTCGACCTGCAGGACGCCGATTTCCGATTCCATGAAACCGAAAATGCGTTCCAGACGATCCCCGACAAGGGTCGTTTCCAGAAGTTCCTGTTTTTCGGAAATCTTGAGCGACAGATGCGATGCCACCGTATCGGCAAGCTTCGCGGGCTCTTCGATCTGATTAACCGATACCAGAACTTCCGGCGGTATCTTCTTGTTCAGCTTGATATATTGTTCGAACTGGGTCACGACGGAACGCGCAAGCGCTTCAAGCTCGCTGTCATCCTCGTCAGCTTCCTCGCGAACAGCGGCATAAGCCTGGAAAAATTCGGGATTGTCGACGAAACCGGAAATCTCCGCGCGCTTGCCACCTTCGACAAGCACCTTGACCGTCCCGTCCGGCAGCTTCAGAAGCTGCAACACGGTTGCGACAGTCCCGATTTCATACAGATCGTCGACAGACGGGTCATCAAGACCCGCATCTTTTTGGGTAACAAGCAGAATCTGCTTGTCCTCGCGCATAACATCTTCAAGTGCGCGCACTGATTTTTCACGTCCGACAAACAGCGGAACAATCATGTGCGGAAACACTACGATGTCGCGCAACGGCAGTACCGGGTAAATTTCGCCACGCGCCAATTCAACCATTATGTTCTATTCCCTATTCTGAGCCAAAACGTTGCTGGGGTCCTGCCATAGGCCCCGCCAGTAACGCGAACATTCAAAAGATAATCTGAAATTCCCGCACCGCAATAGGATGCCGGTGCGGGATCAGAAATCAGGCACTGTGCTCGACACCTTCACGTCGTTCGGCATGGATCAGCAACGGTTTTGCCTTTCCTTCGACGACGTCACGGTTGATCACGATTTCCTCGACGCTCTCAAGGGTCGGCAGATCGAACATGGTATCAAGCAGGATGCCCTCCATGATCGAACGCAGGCCACGCGCACCGGTTTTACGCTCGATCGCCTTTTTGGCGATCGCCACCAGCGCATCAGGCTGGAAGGTCAGTTTCACGTCTTCCATATCGAACAGACGCTGATACTGCTTGATAAGCGCATTTTTCGGCTCGGTCAGAATCTTGACCAGCGCATCCTCGTCGAGGTCTTCAAGCGTTGCCAGAACCGGCAGACGGCCGATGAATTCCGGAATAAGACCGAATTTCAGCAGGTCTTCGGGTTCCACTTCACGCAGGACTTCGCCTGTACGACGGTCTTCAGGGCTGCGGACATCCGCACCGAAACCAATCGCACTGCCCTTGCCACGCTGCGAAATCACCTTGTCCAGGCCAGCGAAGGCACCGCCAACGATGAAAAGGATGTTGGTGGTATCGACCTGCAGGAATTCCTGCTGCGGGTGCTTGCGGCCGCCCTGCGGCGGAACCGATGCAACCGTACCTTCCATGATCTTCAGAAGGGCCTGCTGCACACCCTCACCCGACACGTCACGGGTGATCGAAGGGTTGTCGGACTTGCGCGAAATCTTGTCGACTTCGTCAATATAGACGATGCCGCGCTGCGCACGTTCGACATTGTAGTCCGCTGCCTGAAGCAGCTTGAGAATGATGTTTTCGACATCCTCACCGACATAACCTGCCTCGGTAAGCGTCGTGGCGTCTGCCATGGTGAAAGGCACATCAAGGATGCGCGCAAGCGTCTGCGCCAGAAGCGTCTTACCACAGCCGGTCGGACCAACCAGCATGATGTTCGACTTGGCAAGTTCGATATCCTCGTTCTTGCTGGCGTGATGCAGGCGTTTGTAGTGGTTGTGAACCGCGACAGAGAGAACTTTCTTCGCATGGCCCTGACCGATTACATAATCGTCAAGAACCTTGCAAATCTCTTGCGGAGAAGGCACCCCGTCAGCCGATTTGACGAGATGGGTTTTGTGCTCTTCGCGGATGATGTCCATGCAAAGCTCTACGCATTCATCACAGATGAATACGGTTGGACCGGCGATGAGCTTGCGAACCTCGTGCTGGCTCTTTCCACAGAAAGAACAATACAGAGTGTTCTTGGAGTCCCCGCTATTCGATTTGCTCATACAAACCCCAATTACGTTTGACGTTATCTTTTATCGCCATGTTAGCCGGTAAACGATACCGATCTCAACGTTTAATCTGCGCTTATCGGCCATATGGCCACATGTTTGATATGGGAGCGCACCCAAGGATGCGAAACCCCTGTTCATTATCACCTGAACGTTATGGAATTTCGCATGTTCCAAACAATGTCACAGAACCTACTTATACCTCCTGTCTATGACCAGAGGATGAATGTGCGCAAGCCATAAAAAAAACGCCCCGGCAAAACACCGGGGCGTTTTCATCGGATCGTTATCAAACGATCAATCTTTTTTCGCATCAGAATCCGGTTTCGGACGCGACGTAACCACCTCGTCAATCAAACCAAACTCCTTGGCCTGATCCGGGGTAAGGAAGTTATCACGCTCCATCGCGTCTTCAATCGTCTTGAGATCACGGCCGGTATGCTCGACATAGATCTCGTTAAGACGCTGACGCAATGCCAGAATTTCGCGGGCATGGATTTCGATATCCGATGCTTGGCCCTGGAACCCACCGGACGGCTGGTGAATCATGACGCGCGCATTCGGCAGGCAGTAACGCTTGCCCTTTGCACCGGCCATCAGCAACAGCGACCCCATGGAAGCCGCCTGCCCCATGCACACCGTGGAAACATCGCAACGGATGTACTGCATGGTGTCATAGATCGCCAGACCCGACGTCACAACCCCGCCCGGGGAGTTGATGTAAAGCGAGATATCCTTGTCCGGGTTTTCCGATTCGAGATGCAGCAACTGCGCGCAGATCAGTGACGACATGCCGTCATGAACCTGGCCGTTGATGAAGACAATCCGCTCCTTGAGAAGACGGGAAAAGATGTCGTAGGCCCGTTCACCACGGCTGGTCTGTTCAACCACCATCGGCACGAGCGAGTTCATCTGTGCTTCAATCATCGACTGCAATCTCCTTGCTGCATCCTAAACCGGTATGTCGGACGGATTACTTCTCTTCCGATTTATCGGCCTTTTTCTTGGCGGCCGGCTTCTTTGCAGCAGCTTTCTTGGCCGGAGCCTCTTTGTCTGCAGCTTTTTTAGCCGGCGCCTTTTTGGCAGCCGATTTCTTCTTCGGAGCTTCGTCTTCCTCTTCCGGCTTCAGAAGGTCTTCGACCGAAACGGTCTTGTCTTCTACCTTGGCGAGTTCGACGATGAAATCCACGACCTTGTCTTCATATACAGGGCCCTGAAGCGCCTGCAAGGCCTGCGGGTTATTTTTATAGAATTCAATAACCTGCTGTTCCTGACCCGGGTATTTCTGGGCTTCGGCAACAAGGACCTTGTTCACGTCTTCCTGGGTAACCTGGATTTCGTTTTTACGGCCAACTTCTGCCAGCAACAGACCAAGAAGAACACGGCGTTCTGCGATTTCGCGGAACTCGGCGGTCAGTTCTTCTTCGGACTTGCCTTTGGTTTCGTCGTCTTCCTGACCGGCTTCACGCGCCTGTTTGATCTGGGCGATGATGCCTTCCAGCTCGTTCTCGACCAGGCTGATCGGCAGCTCGAAGCTGTGGTTTTCAGCCAACGCGTCAAGCAGCTGACGTTTCAGTTTTTGGCGGGCAACCGATTCGTACTCGCGGCCATAATCCTTGCGGATTGCGTCTTTGAGAGCATCAAAGCTTTCCTGGCCGAGTTTCTTGGCGAGTTCATCGTCAAGAGCAGCCGGTTTCTTTTCCTTGATTTCCTTGACGGTTACGTCGAACTCGGCATCTTTGCCAGCAAGTTCAGCCGCACCGTAGGCTTCCGGGAATTTCACCTTGACGACAACTTCATCACCGGCATTCACACCGGTCAGCTGGTCTTCGAAACCTTCGATGAACGAGCCTGAACCGAGTTCGAGTTCGTAATCTTCGGCTTTACCGCCTTCGAAAGCTTCGCCGCCGATTTTGCCAAGGAAATCGATGACGACAACGTCACCGGCTTTCGACTTGCGCTTGCGTGCGAGCGGCTCGGTGGTTCCCTGTGCTGCTGCAATACGGTCAAGCGTTTCGTTGACTTTCGCATCGTCAAGTTCAACGACTTCGCGGGTCAGCTTCAGCTTTTTGAAGTCCATCGGTTCGATGGCCGGGATGACTTCGACAGAAATGTCGAACTCAAGGTCCTTGCCTTCGTCAAACGAGGTGACTTCGATTTTCGGCTGAACGGCCGGGCGCAGGTCATTATCGTTAAGAACCTTGCCGGTGTTTTCGTTTACAGCGGCTTCGAGGACTTCACCCATGACAGCCTGGCCATAGCGCTGGCGCAGCAGTTTCGCCGGTACTTTGCCCGGACGGAAGCCCGGAAGGCGAACCTGGTCTTTGATCTCGTCAAGTTTGGCGACGACTTTTTCTTCGATCTGAGCGGCGGGCACAACGACTTTGAACTCGCGCGCCAGGCCTTCGTTTTTGGTTTCAGTAACCTGCATAGATAACTCTTTTGCTTGGTTCGAATAATGTCCGTTACGCGACGCAGTCCGGACGTCAGAAAGTCAATATGACTAAACGAATATGCATCCTGGTCTTAATTTATGGTCAGCTTATGGTACGGGCGAAGGGACTCGAACCCCCACGGATTGCTCCACTGGAACCTAAATCCAGCGCGTCTACCAGTTCCGCCACGCCCGCACACAAGCATACCAAACACACCGGAAGTACCGGTGTGGGTGCGCCTTAATACAAACTTCGATCACCTCATGCAAGCATCGCCTTTTAGACAGATGCATTCAGGCCTGAATTTAATTTCCGGCAGGCTGGATTTCTGCGTTTCACAAGGTTCTTTGAAGGTGCAAAAAACTATCGTGCAAGGCGCTTTACCGCCCCCGAAGCGGCTATTCTACCCTGCCCGACATAGCTTTCATGGTTCTTTTCGATATCGGCAAGATCGTAAAGATAGTTGACCATCATGCCAAAAGACTGCTGCCAACCGGCTTCGTTTCCATTGCCAAGCCAGTTCAACCGCTCCACACGCGCGCCGTTGGTCAGATGAAAATGCGCAACCGGGTCAAAGGCAGTCCCGCTATCAGGACGCCGTGCATTCAGAAGATACCAGCAACATAACTGCTCTAGCGCCTCGCGGGTTTCCGGGCTTACCTGTTCGGGCCGCTCCGCAGACGGTTGCGGTTCAAACAGGTCTTCGCAGTCGGTAATCGCCGCTTCGATATGAACAGGAAGTCCCCTATTCGCCCTGACTGTTGCACTTGCTCCCGCAATTGCTGGTAAACCGGTCACTTCGCCACGATTGCGCGCGTCGACCTGTTTTTGCATCCATGACCGGAATCCCGGAATCGGAGACAGGGTACTGAACTGTTTAAGGTTCGGCAGGTCACGCTGTAATTCTGCGACCACCCGCTTGATCAGGAAATCACCAAAACTGATCCCGGCCAGACCGGCCTGCGCGTTCGAGATCGAATAAAAGATTGCTGTATCGGCGTGCCCGGGATCGACCGCGTCTTCGTCCCGGTTGATCAGATCGTCGACACTGCCTGCAATCCCGTTGACCAGTGCAACCTCGACAAAAATCAGTGGTTCATCTGGCATGCCGGGATGGAAAAACGCAAAGCACCGGCGATCCGGTTCGAGACGCCCCTTAAGATCATCCCAGCTTTTGATCGCGTGAACGGCTTCATAGGCGATAAGTTTTTCAAGCAGTGCGGCTGGCGAATTCCAGGTAATTCGCGACAGCTCGAGAAAGCCGATGTCAAACCAGCCTGCCAGCAATGTCTTCAGATCACGTTCAAGAATGCCAAGCCCCGGCGCTTCGCGGCGCCATCGCAAAAGATCAGCACGAAGATCGACCAGAAATTTAACGCCTTGGGGTAATGAATTGAATTCTTTCAGCAATGACCGGAATGGCGGCACCAATGCTGTACGTAACTCTGCTTCTAGCAATGCACGTTCGGCGACATCATCTGCCGCCGTCCAATCGGCAACAACGTCCGAAACCCGGTCCCGGTCAACATCAAATTCGGCGATCAGAAGGTGCAGGAACTCCTTTTTTCCGGCTTCATCAAGCCGCAAAAAGTCATGCCCCAAAGTCGCCGCCCGTGCACGTGCCGAAACCGCACCACCACGCCGTGCCAGACAGGCTTCTATCTGGTTGCGCCATCTTTCCTTGCGGTTCTCGTTTTCATCAAAACCAAGCCCGCGCGCGACCGTGCTGTCGCGCAATTCGCGCCATGCAGAACGCAGGTTATCAAGCGTTCTATCCAGAAAGGTCTGCGACATCCCGTTCTCCAAAACCTGTTGCGCCGGCTCCGTGCCGAACCGCCGCCTATTTGCAACAGCCTTGGCGTTTCACATTATTTTGTTTGCGGCCCCTTTTGGGCAACATCCACTGCCATTCATATTGTGATCGCGCCGATATTCCGCCAGCCATCGATCCAATCCCATCTTAATGAAAGGAAGACAGACCATTTGTGTTCGATCTGTTAAATCATTTGGGCAATGCGTGCCAAAGTTCGCCCAGCAAAACCGGAAGATGTTCCGGGATATCCTCGGCAATCAGCCCTGGGCCAAGATCGGCCCCGGCGCGGGCATGAAGCCACACCCCCATGCAGGCGGCATCGAACATTTCCATGCCCTGCGCCATCAGCCCGCCAATAATCCCCGCAAGAACATCGCCCGACCCAGCCGTTGCCAGCCACGGCGCTTCAATCGCATTGATTGCCGCCCGGCCATCAGGGGCGGCAATTACCGTATCGCCCCCCTTGATCAGGACAGTTGCGCCGCTTCGCTTGGCAGCGGCACGTGCACGACTTAGCTTGTCTCCTTCGATATCAGGGAATAGCCGCGCAAATTCGCCTTCGTGCGGTGTCAGGACCGTGGGCCCCTGAATGGCAAAAAACAACGTACTGGGTTGTTCGGCAAAGCTTGTCAGCGCATCCGCATCCAAAACCGTGCAACGACAATAATGCAGCAACGGAATGATACGGCTGCATGTTTCATCGCCGACACCAAATCCCGGCCCGATGACCAGCGCATTGTGACGACAATCCTTTAAAAGATCATCCAGACTGGCAATCGGGGCTGTCATGATACCCGGGCTGTCAACCGCATAAACCGGAAGGGCCGAAGGATCGGCGACGACCGTAAGCAACCCTGCCCCGGCACGTCGTGCCGCACGTGCTACCAGTCGCCCTGCCCCGGTCATGGATGCCCCACCCACCACCAGCAGATGACCACGATGATATTTGTGTCCGTCAACACTTGGCCAATGTATGCCTGCCAGCCAGATACCGGGCTCGTTCCGCATCAAAGACGGACGGATATCGCGGATGGTCTGATTGGTTATGCCGATATCACGCACAACTACCTGCCCGCACAGAATACGACCGGGCAACAAATGATGCCCGGGTTTTGGACGACAGAATGTCACGGTTACGTCCGCCTTGATCGATACGCCGCGCACTTCACCGCTGTTACCATCCACACCGCTTGGCACATCGACGGCAATAACCGGCACGCCACAGGCATTTACGGCACAAACCAGTTCAGCAAGCTCACCTTCGATTGATCGGGCCAGCCCCGCACCAAACAGGCAATCAACAATCAGGTCAGCCCCGACCAGCAATGCAGGCGAAAGCCTCTCGACAGCACCGTCCCAACGCCCGGCATTCAATGCGGCATCGCCGGTAAGCTTGTCAGCATCACACAGCAACCCTAACCGCACCGACCAACCAGCATGACGTAACAGACGGGCAATAACAAATCCGTCACTGCCGTTATTGCCCGGACCACATAGCACCGTTACCGAACTCGGCGTCCAGCGCGATACGATTTCTGCGACAACGGCCGCACCGGCATTTTCCATCAGAGCATCGCCAGTCGTTCCGGCTTCGATGGTTTTGCGGTCGGCTTCATACATCTGTTCGGTGGTAAGGATTTCGAACATTTTCACCTGTGACATTCGCTTCAGTGTTATCGCAATCCGATCATCGGGAAATCGGACAGACACCGGTAGCTATTTGTTTTCCCGATCAGTATATTGCAAACGCAATCGCGAGTCAGAGACTAACGCGTACTTAACGATCCGCAACGAGGCTTTTCCGGCATGCATGTTGTCGTGATGGGCGCTGGAGTCATCGGGACGACGGCGGCCTGGTATCTTTTGGAAAACGGCCATCAGGTTACGGTCATCGACCGACAGCACGCCGCCGGACAGGAAACAAGCTTCGCCAATGGCGGGCAAATTTCCGCCTGCCATGCGACCCCTTGGGCAAATGAACATACCCCGGCACAAATTCTGAAATGGCTTGGCCGCGAAGAAGCGCCGCTTCTGTTCCGCATGCGCTGGGACCCGCAATTGTTTTCATGGGGCCTGCGGTTCCTGCGCAATTGTACCGACGAACGTGCACGCGTGAATCTGGAAAAGGCACTGCGCGTCGCGACATACAGCCGCGCCTGCCTGAAAGATCTGCGCAGTACACTTGGCCTTGAATATGATCACCTTGAACAGGGTATCCTCCACGTCTGCCGCAACGAGAACGAGCTGGCAACGGTTGAGAAGGCAACACGCCAGATGCAGGAATTCGGCCTGAACCGCCGCATGGTCAGCGCCGAGGAATGCCTTGAAATCGAACCGGCATTGCGCGATAGCAACGCCAAAATCATCGGCGGCAGTTTTACGCCCGACGATGAAAGCGGCGATGCACGCAAATTTACCGAACTTCTGGCGGACCGGTGCCGTCAACGGGGTGCAGTATTCAAACTCGATACCATCGTCACCGGACTGAAACAGGATCAGGGGCGCATTACCGCCGTCAGCACGGATCAGGGCGATATTTCCGGTGATAGCTACCTGATGTGTCTGGGCAGCTACAGCCCGCTTCTTTTAAAGCCCATTGGCATCCATTTGCCAGTTTACCCGTGCAAGGGATATTCTATAAGCATCGATACCACCGGATATAACGGTGCCCCGCAGGTGGCCCTGATCGACGACAGTGTAAAGATGGTCTATTCGCGTCTTGGGAACCGGCTTCGGGCCGCGGGGACGGCAGAACTGGACGGCTACAACCTCAGAATGTCGGAACGCCGCCAAAAGATGATTGCCGATAAGGCATTCGAATTGTTTCCAAATTCCGGTGATCGTTCGACAATCGAGTTCTGGTCGGGACTGCGTCCCGTAACCCCGGATTCTGCCCCTGTTATTAGTGATACCAAATATGATAATCTGTACCTTAATACGGGGCACGGGACATTGGGGTGGACCATGAGTTGTGGTTCTGGAAAGGCGGTTGCCGATCTTATCGACGGTCGCACACCTGACATCTCGCTTCTCGGACTGGGCATCGACCGTTTTTAAACGATTGATTACTGGATAACGATGGGACCAGGGGCCGACATGACCACAGACTCCCCGCTTGACGCTGAAACTGCGCCATTGGCAGATCAGGTTGTTTTGAATGCACTGCCCTATGCCGCAGTAATTTGCGAACGTAGCGGCAAGGTTCTGCAATGCAATGACGCCATGGCAAATCTGATTGGTGTCGCGCGTGACAGGATGATCGGGCGCAAGGCAGGTTTCCTGTCTGCCGGGCTTCTTAATGACATAGATGATGTATTTGCATCCGGTCGGACATGGCGCGGCGATATCGTGCTGGTCAATGCCAGCGACGAAAGCCATATGTGCGATCTCTCCATTGCTCCGCTGGAATATTTCCGTGAAAGCGAAACCTGCACAGCTGTCCTGATGACGCTTCTGGAAAATGACCGGCAGCAACAGGCCGAACGCACTTTGATGGAACAGAATCGTGACCGATCAGATGCCAATGCGTCAAAATCGGACTTCATAGCCAATATGGGGCATGAATTGCGCACCCCGCTTAATGCCATCATCGGGAATTCCGAGCTGATTGCGGAAGGTGTTCTAGGAGAACTTTCGGAAAGCTATCGCGATTGCGCCCGTGACGTTCACGAGGCCGGCACCCACCTTCTGGAACTCGTGAACAACGTTCTTGATGTATCCAAACTGTCAAACGGTTCGATGGCGCTGCAACTGGCCGAGGATGACATCGGTTCCGTGACGCGCGAAGCAGCAAAGCTTGTCCATGACGACATCAAGAAACGGCATCACAAACTGACCCTGAATTTGCCGGAAGAACCGCTGGTCATGCCCTTCGACCGGTTGAAGCTAAAACAGATTCTGATCAATATCCTGAGCAACGCGGCCAAGTTCACCCCGGACAAGGGTCAGATTTCGCTGACATTAACGGTATTGGACGATGAAATCTGCTTTGCCGTACAGGATAATGGTGTCGGCATGAGCCCGAACGACATTCCCCGCGCGCTTGCCCGTTTTTCGCAATTGCATCCTTCGGGGGTCAAGGAAAGTGCAGGCACAGGCCTTGGTCTGCCTCTGGCGAAGCTTCTGGTCGAATTGCATGGCGGTCGGCTGAGCATCGAAAGCGATCTTGGGAAAGGCACAACGGTTCGGATCACGCTGCCACGCGTTTAGGTTTGACAGTGTAAGAACACGAAGGCCCGGCAGCATCCTGCCGGGCCTTCTTTGTTAACGGGCTGCGGATTGGTTCATCTGGTCATGACGCTGCCGGATTTCCTGCGGCCAGCGGCTTTTGATATAAGACAGCGACGCAATGATTTCCTCGTCAGTCAAAACATCCTCGAACCCCGGCATGGCCGATTGATAGCCATCGCCGATCATTTTTGCCGGACCATATTTGGTCAATGCAAACAGCAAGTCATCCGGATGATGCCACGTATGGCCGGTTTCGTCATGGGGCGGCGCAGGCAACAACCCGTCATCGCTCCGCTCGCGCCAGTTTGGCTCGCCTTTGAAATCACGACCATGGCAGGACGCACAATTGGCATCATAGATTTTCTTGCCCGTTGCCACCAATTGCAAATCATCAGGCCGCAAACGGACCTGCCCGGCATCTTCTGTCTGGCTGTTACCATAAACGACCAAACCAATCACGATGATTGCAGATAGAGCTCCGCCGATGGCGAAAATCGACTTCTTTTTCACCGAACTTCGTCCTTCTTTCATGCTGGACAGGCTACCCAGCCAGATCATTGATAATGGGGCAATGTGGCCGGTGGTCGCCTTGGCAGGCGTCAACCAGATGCGACAATGTCCTTTGCAGGCTTTGCAATTCCGCGATCTTGCGTTCGATTTCAACCAGATGCGTTTTGGCGATCTGCTTTACATCCGCTGATGCACGGTTGCGGTCCTCATAAAGCGACAGCAACACCCGGCAATCCTCGACGGAAAAGCCAAGACCTCGGGAACGCTGCAAAAAGCGCAGTTTGTGCAAATCGTCGTCGCTATAATCGCGATAGCCATTCCCTAGGCGGCGGGGCTTTATCAGACCAATATCTTCGTAATAACGAATGGTTTTCGCCGGAAGACCGCTATCGCGGGATGCATCGGAAATGTTCATGATTTTTCTCCGCGGACTTTCCACCGGCGTAGCAAAAGCGAGTTGCTGACAACCGATACCGAGCTTAGCGCCATGGCAGCCCCGGCAATCGCGGGACTAAGGATACCGAATGCAGCCAAAGGAACACCGATGACGTTATAGGCAAAAGCCCAGAACAGATTTTGGGCGATCTTGCGCCGTGTTGCGATCGACACATCAATTGCCCCCTCGACAAGTGCCGGGTCAGACCGCATCAGGGTAATGCCCGCCGTCTCCATGGCCACATCGGTACCGCCCCCCATCGCAATACCGACATCCGCCGCCGCCAGGGCTGGCGCATCATTGATACCATCGCCGACCATGGCAACATGACGGCCAGCCTTGCGCAGTTTTTCGACCTCGCGCGCCTTGTCCTGCGGCCGGATACGACCGCGGCCTTCTTCAAGACCAAGCTGCTCTGCAACATAGGAGGCAACATCTTCACCGTCTCCAGACAACATGATGCTGTTGATTCCACGCGCTTTCAGATCGGTTATCGCCTGTTTAGCCGACGCACGAATGCGATCTTCCAGCGTGATGAACCCCGCGAACCTGCCGTCAATCGCAACTAGAATGACGGTCTGGCCGCGCCCTTCGTAATCGGCAATCTTGCTGCCAAGGTCACCATCTGGCAATCCAATACCAAGATCGGCAAGCATTGCCTCATTGCCTATAACGACATTGTGGTCTTCGACCTTTGCCTGAACACCGGCACCGGTTTTGCTGTTAAAATCAGTGATGTCAGGAATTTTAATTTCCTGTTTGCGTGCGGCATTGACGATTGCGCGCGCCAGCGGATGTTCGCTTGCGGCCTGCACGGCGGCAACCATCCGCAGCAGTCCGGCTTCATCTGTGCCCTCTGCATGTTTGATGTCTCGAACTGTTGGCTTGCCTTCGGTCAGGGTGCCGGTTTTATCAAAAATGACAGTATCGACATTGTGTGCCTGTTCCAGCGCATCGAAGTTCCGGATCAGGATACCGCTTTTCGCCGCGGCCCCCGTGCCCGCCACCAGTGCGGTTGGTGTCGCAAGCCCCAATGCACAGGGGCAGGCAATAACAAGAACCGAAACAGCGGCCACAATAGATGCTTCCATAGTGGCACCGAATAAAAGCCATCCGCCAAAGGTAACCAAAGCAATCAAGACGACCACGGGCACAAAAATCCCGGAAACTTTATCGACCAGTTTCTGAACCGGTGCCTTTCCGGTCTGGGCCTGTTCAACCAGCCGAATGATCCGCGACAGTGTTGTGTCTTCGCCGATTGCGGTGACTTCGACATCAAGCCGCCCGGTGCCATTGACCGCACCGCCGACAACCGTATCGCCGGGCACACGCGCCACGGGGCGTGTTTCCCCCGTGATCAGACTTTCATCCAATTCACTTTCACCGGCCGAAACCTTGCCATCTACGGGAACCCGTTCGCCGGGCAAGACCCGAACGATATCCCCGATAACGAGTTCGGCAATATCGATTTCAACTTCGCCATTGTCCTGATCAAGTTTACGTGCCCGACGCGGACGCAATGCCATTAGTTCACGAATGGCCGCCGACGCACCGCGTTTGGCGCGCTCTTCCATGATCTTGCCAGCAAGGATCAGGGTGATGATCGCGGCCGATGCTTCGAAATAAAGATGGGTCTGCCCGTCATGCCCCGCCACCAGCATGTTATACAGGCTCAGGAGATAGGCGGCCGATGTACCAAGTGCTACCAGCACGTCCATATTGGCACTGGCGTTACGCAGCGCCATCCATGCACCGCGATAGAACCGCCAACCGATCAGAAACTGCACCGGGGTCGCAAGGGCCAGTTCAGCCCACGGGTTCAAATGATAATTGATCCCCAGATACATCCAGATCATCTGGGCAACCAGCGGCGCGGTCAGGATGATTGACGCCCCCAACCATAGAAGCGATTTATCGAAACCGTTTTTTTCGATATCTTGCTGTCCGTTGGCGGGATCGGACTTGTTACGTGAAACCGCGTGATAGCCAGCCTTCTCAACAGCAGCGATGACATCCGCATCATCAAGCTGCCCGGGTAAAGTACGGATATCGGCACGTTCCAGCGCAAAATTAACATTGGCTTCGGTAATGCCGGGCAGCTTGCCCAATGCCTTTTCCACACGAAGCGCACAATTGGCACAAGTCATGCCATCAATATCGAAAGACCGGCTTTCATCCGCTACGGAATATCCTGCAGAACGAATGGTGTCGGCCAGTTTCCCGACAGACGTCTGATTACGATCAAAGGTGATATGTGCAGAATTCAGCGCAAGGTTCACGACGGACGATACACCGGGCAGCTTTCCCAATGCCTTTTCAATTCGCCCAGCACAGGATGCGCAGCTCATCCCACCGATTTGCAGGGTCACTTCGTCACGCGCCCCTTCACCCACAGTTTTTGTCAAACCGGGCGCACCATTGCCACCAGTCTCGGAGATGTCGGGTTCTGATCGCCTATCCATTTTGGTCACCATTCCATGATCAATAACTTGATATGGGTGACCATAGAGCTTCCAGCAACTGGAAGGTCAAGCGGAAAACGGGCGAATTAATTGTGCATTATCAATTCACCACCAAGCATCTGATAAACAATAAAAAACCCCGGACAATGCCGGGGTTTTCGAATGATGTTGGGCAACCTTAACCGTGCGGATTCGGTTCACCAACAGCGCGGAACTGGATATAGTTCGGCAGGCCCATCATATCGATCAGACGGATCTGCTGCTCAAGCCAATATGCATGATCTTCTTCGCTGTCATCCAGCAAGGTGGTCAGCATATTACGCGTCTGATAATCTTCTTCCTTTTCGGCAAGTTTGATCGCCTTTTTCAGAAGATCGATCACATGATATTCGTGCTCAAGATCATTTTTCATCATCTCTGGCACGGTTTTGCCGATCTTGATCGGACTGCGCGACGCGGTATCGGGCACACCTTCAAGGAACAGAATACGTTCGATCAGGCGTTTTGCATGCTCGAGCTCTTCGTCCTTTTCATGGTGCATCCGGGTATAAAGCGCATGCAAACCCCAATCGAGATACATCTCGGCATGGGTGTTGTACTGGTCTGCAGCAGACAATTCAGCCGTAAGCTGTTTGTTCAGCGCGTCGATAACCTTCTTGTTACCCTTCATGGCGTTTAAGCTCCTGCTGTGTTAGTCGCCGTCGCCAGAACGGCTTTGAATGTAATTCTGCATCCCGACATTTTCGATCTGCCACTGCTCTGTTTCCAGCCAGTCGACATGTTCTTCCTGATCTTCAAGAAATTTGACTAGAAGATCGCGGGTTACGAAATCTTCGGCTTTTTCGCAGGCGGTAATCGCCTCGCGCAGAAGCGGCAGACTTGCCAGTTCGAACTTCATATCGCAGGAAACGATTTCCTCGACATTCTCGCCGATCATAAGCTTGTTCAAATTCTGAAGATTGGGCAGGCCTTCAAGGAACAGAATGCGCTCAATGGTGTCATCGGCACGTTTCATTTCCTTGATCGAAAGTTTGTATTCGTACTCGCCCATTTCTTCCACGCCCCAGTCGCGGAGCATACGGGCATGCAGGAAATACTGGTTAATCGCCGTTAACTGGTTGGTCAGCACGCGATTGAGATAACCGATGATCTTGGGATCACCCTTCATGGTGGCACTCCTGATGATTGGGCTGCTCGAATAGTGGGATCGACCATCCCCATTTTCAAGGGAAAACCGCGCCTTTGATTACCATTATCAATAATTTAGCCGATTTTTACGCTAATTCTCAATTCACGGCACACAAGTAAAAATCATTCGCGCAGCAACCATTGCGAATGAAAATCGATCCGCCCGTTTTCGGTTGTTTTTGTTTGTTTCAACCAATCTCTGGGACCTTTTTTCGCGTACGAGTCGGAATTATGATTTTCGCTGCCGGAGGTCGCCCGTTAAATGTCTGCCATCAAATCAATCCGTTTCATACTTGGTGATCAGCTGTCTGTTTCATTGGCAAGTTTAAGGGATGCCGATCCTGATCACGACTTGATTGTAATGGCGGAACCGAACAGCGAGGCAAACTATGTCGCCCATCACAGGCAGAAAATTGTCTTCATTCTGTCTGCGATGCGCCATTTCGCTCAGGAATTACGTGAAAAGGGTTTCGCGGTTTGTTATTTCGATTATGAGAACCAGCCGACCAATAGCTTTACCGATGCCCTGAAACTGGCATTGAAACATCACCCGGTGAAACAGGTGATCGTCACGGAGCCAAGTGAATGGCGAATACTCAGCGAGGTCGAAAAATGGGCCGACACATTTGATATCACGCTTGATGTTCGCGAAGATGATCGTTTCTTTGCCCCGCTTTCGGCATTTGCGGAGTTTGCTGAAAACCGAAAGGAACTCCGTATGGAGTATTTCTATCGGCAACTGCGACGTACGACTGGCATATTGATGGAGCCGGACGGAAAACCGGTCGGCGATCAATGGAATTTTGATCACGATAATCGCGAACGTCTTCCCGATGACCACCGGCTGCCAAGTCCCCTGACCTTCAAACCGGACACGATCACGCAGGCATTGCTGGAACGTGTTGTAGAAGATTTCCCAAATGCTAGTGGGAAGCATGAAAGTTTCGGTTGGGCGGTTACCCGACAGGATGCACTAGAAGCTCTTGATCACTTTATCGAACATCGATTGCCGCTATTTGGCGACTATCAGGATGCGATGACAGTAAAAAGCAGTACTGTTTATCATAGCCTACTAAGCGGCTACATCAATGTTGGCCTTTTGCTTCCCGATGAAGTGTGCCGTGCCGCCGAAGTTGCCTATCGCAACGGTAATGTGCCGATTAACGCCGCCGAAGGCTTTATTCGTCAGATTCTCGGTTGGCGTGAATATGTCCGTGGTCTTTACTGGCACATGGGGCCGGAATACGGAAAAGGCAGCTATTTTGATGGCAGGCGCCCCCTGCCCGCCTTTTTCTGGGATGGTGACGTTGCAATGAACTGCCTGCATCGGGCCATCACCGAAACACTCGACAATGCCTACGCCCATCACATTCAGCGATTGATGGTAATTGGCAACTTTGCGCTTCTATCGGGTCTGGACCCAAAGGAAGTCGGTGAATGGTATCTGGCAGTTTATATCGACGCGTTTGAATGGGTGGAACTTCCCAACACCTTTGGCATGGCACTTTATGCCGACGGCGGAAAAATGGCGTCCAAGCCCTATGCTGCGAGTGGAAAATACATCAACCGGATGTCTGATTACTGTTCGGCTTGCCAATACAATCCCAATAAGAACACAGAGTCCGATGCATGCCCCTTTAACGCACTTTACTGGCACTTCCTGGATCGTAATGTCGATAAACTCGGCAGAAATCCGCGCCTTGCTATGCCATATCGCAATTGGTCGCGTATGAATGGGAACAGTAAAACGGCACTAATTGAACAGGCCGAACATTTCCTGACACAGATGGATACCGGAAAAATCCCAAAGCCATCACATCAGCCAAGCCTGTGGTAGCTCGGATCATCTGAAAAACAGCGGCATATTCAGAAGACAGAAAAACAAAAAGCCGGACGAAATGTCCGGCTTCTGCTTACACAGCTGCCTACAAACTGGCGCTGTCGAAATTCAGTCTGGCTTAAGCGATCGCGTCACGAGCAGCTTTGCGCGCTACGTCTTTGATCTGCCAGTGCGAAATCCCGACATCATCCAGGTCACGCTTGTCGAGATTGTAGAGTTCGTTCGCGACAGAGCGTGCATAGGCCCAACGGCGAACAGCAACGAGAATACTGGACAGGAACATGTTGAACCTCCTTGGGATAAGAATAAGAACGCTTGCCTGCGGGTCTTCCGCGTTTTGGTCGGCGCGTTCATCACTTCACTTTCTGTAATGCAATATGCTCCCAAGTGACATATGTCTCAACTGCCAAAGATTGCATATCATCTATTCCAAAATGTCACAATTGAATGGGTTCAATTGTGAAACTACGGCCCTGATCAGAAGAAAAATTGAAACAAATCATATATTTCAGCGCACATCTGACATGCGGCAACGCAACATAGCCAATCACGACCTCCCCACTCATTCTGCGGTTACCGTGACAACAGCACATTTGTCACCGGCAAGTTGGTCACGCACGCCCATTGCCAATTCAAAGAACTGTTCCCGCACGGCACCAGCATAAGGGTTCGCATTTTCAATCGCCCAGAAAACGCTTGGCGCATCGTAACGTACCATTTCGGTGGCCTTTAACAGCAAATCAAAGCTTGCCGTTGTCATGCGCACAGGCAACGGATCCATCCGGACCAGGACCTTGGCAATCAGGTGTGTCATCCCCTGCACGACGGCAGCCTCGCGGTCATGCTCATCTGGTGTAACAACGAACACCTTAAGCCGCAGAACGTGGCGCAGGAACGCCGCAATTCGGCGGAATTTGCGGCCCCGAACAGGACATATCGCGATCTTGAGCCCGGCAATACCGTCCCGGGCACTTTGCGGACCGAACAACGGATGGGTCCCGATAATATCCACATGATTGGGAAGCCCCTCAAGCATTGCCCGAGCTGGTTCCATTTTCACGGACCCGACATCCAGAACAATGGCTCCCGCACGCAAATGCGGTGAAATCCGTGTGATCAACGCCCTCATTTCTGTAACCGGCACAGCCAAAATGACGATATCGCATTTCGCCACGTTTATACTGTCAGCCGCCCGAATGTTTCCGGGCGTTACTGCCGACACACATGCCGAAACGGCATCCGGATTAATGTCATGCACCAAAAGCGGAAAATGATCCGCCAGATGCATGGCTGTCAAACGCCCAAAGGCGCCGAACCCGAAAATCCCTATCGTCGGATGATCTGGAAATAAAAAAGGCATCGTCTGTCTCCGAAGAGCTGCGATGCCGGTGCCTGCCTTTTAAAATCAACCGCCGACGACGCAGCGGTTGAACATAGAAAACGCTCCCGCCTTATGTGGCAGGGCCGTAATAGAAATCAGCAAACAGGCAAATAACGTTTTTCATGACTGCGATTAATAGTGCCAAGCCATTTGATGTCAAGGCATCTTGAGATCTTCGATCAAAGGCGGAAACGTTGCAGCAGCAATTCAAGTCATATCCATTTAACGCAAGGCTCCTCCTGCCCCGTACATGACGGTCAGCCTGAAGGTCCCGCATTAAATTGAATCTGCACTTTTTGTTAGTGGCTGTTACAAATTCGAGCAGATTTGATCGAATTGTGCATCACTGGAATAACTGTCTTGCAACGAAATACGCTAATCATCTTTGCTGCTCCGCAATATAATCCAAAGATATAATGCCATTTTTGTAACAGTTTGTTTCAGTTCGCATTCTGGAAACGCCCTGTTACAGTTTTGTGAGTGCAAAGGGTTCCCCTTGGCAGCATGTTGTCGCTGCAATTGGTTTAAAGCCAGGGAGGAAACCTTAAATGAATCTGCGCAAAACCATTCTCGCCACCGGTGTGGCGTTCTCTGCTCTCGCGACTGCAAGCTTTGCACATGCCGAACCGACTGCCGAAGTCCTTCATTGGTGGACTTCGGGCGGGGAAGCCAAAGCCGTAGCTGCCCTTAAAGAAGATTTCGAAGCACATGGTGGCAAATGGGTTGATAGCCCGGTTGCCGGTGGTGGCGGTGACGCAGCCATGACCGTGCTGCGTTCGCGTGTTCTGTCGGGCGATGCCCCGGCTGCCGTTCAGCTTAAAGGCCCGGCGATCCAGGATTGGGCCGAACAGGGTGCACTCGCTGATCTCAATGACGTTGCCGAAGCTGAAGGCTGGGACAAGGTGATCCCGCCGGCAATTCAGAGCGTCATGAAGTATGAAGGCGACTATGTTGCCGTTCCGGTAAACATTCACCGTGTTGACTGGATCTGGGCAAACCCGGAATTGCTGGCCAAAGTTGGTGCCACCGAAGCGCCGAAAACCTGGGACGAATTCAACGCCCTTGCCGACAAGCTGAAAGCTGCTGGCATCACACCAGTCGCGCATGGCGGCCAGCCGTGGCAGGATGCAACCGTCTTTGAAACCGTCGTTCTCGGTCTTGGCGGTCCGGAATTCTACCAGCAGGCTCTGGTTGACCTCGACGAGGACGCGCTGAAATCCGACACGATGAAAGCCGTGTTCGACCAGATGCGCAAAATCCGCGGTTATGTCGATGCCGACTTCCCGGGCCGTGACTGGAACCTTGCAACTGCAATGGTCATGAATGGCGATGCCGCCATGCAGATCATGGGTGACTGGGCAAAAGGCGAATTCCTTGCAGCGGGTAAAGTCCCGGGCAAAGACTTCATCTGCTCGGCAACCCCGTCCGAACACGGTTACCTGTTCAACGTTGACAGCTTCGCGATGTTCAATGTTTCCGGCGATGACAAGGTCGAAGGTCAGAAACTGCTTGCAGAACTGATCGTTGGTGAGAAATTCCAGGAAACCTTCAACCTTCTTAAGGGGTCGATTCCGGCCCGTCTTGGTGTAGCACTCGACAAATTCGACGATTGCGCAAAGAAATCCGAAGCTGACCTTCTGGCAGCACAGGACGCTGGTGGCTTCCTGCCGTCCATGGCACACGGCATGGCGCTTCGCGGTCACCTTTCGGGTGCGATCGTTGACGTCGTGACCGCCCACTTCAACTCCGAAATGTCGTCCGACGAAGCCGTCGAGCGTCTTGTCGAAGCAGTTGAACTGGCCAAAGACTAATCTCATCTGACCTGTGCAGTCACATTGACTGACAACGCGCCGGCCCCGGACATTTCCGGGGCCGGATTCCCGCTACTTTAATTGTTTGAGGCAAAGGGTATGGGGGCTTCTTCAAGCACCGAAAGCAACCTGACGGCCAGCATCCAACGCCATCTTTCGAAGATCGTTGTTGCACCGTCCTTTGCTGCGTCCCTGTTTTTTGTCTACGGGTTCATCCTGTGGACAGGCTATATGGCGTTTTCGAAATCGCGCATGCTTCCGGTCTGGGATTGGGCTGGTCTGCGGCAATACGAACGCCTCTGGCAAATGGAACGCTGGCATGTTGCCATCGAGAATCTGCTGATTTTCGGCGGTCTCTTTATCGTTATCTGCCTGTTTCTTGGCTGCCTGCTTGCAGTCCTTCTGGATCAGCGCATTCGCGCCGAAGGCGTACTTCGCACTATTTTCCTTTATCCGATGGCGCTGTCATTTATCGTGACCGGCACCGTATGGAAATGGCTTCTCAATCCGGGCCTTGGTCTGGAAAGCATGATGCATGACCTTGGCTGGACCAGCTTCAAATTCGATTGGCTGGTGAATTCGGACATGGCGATCTATACCGTCGTGATCGCAGCCGTCTGGCAGGCATCGGGTTTTGTAATGGCAATGTTCCTTGCGGCATTGCGCGGCGTCGATCAGGACATCATTCGCGCAGCCTATATGGATGGTGCCAGCCTGCCCCGCATCTATTTCGGCATTATCATCCCGTCGATCCGTCCGGTTTTCCTCAGTGCCATTGTTGTTCTGGCCCATCTGGCCGTTAAAAGCTTCGACCTTGTCATTGCACTTACCGGCGGCGGCCCCGGCTATTCGTCCGATCTTCCAGCAACCTTCATGTACACGATGGCCTTCCAGCGCAACCAGCTGGGTGTGGGTGCCGCAAGTGCCATGATGATGCTGGCGACCGTAATGGCAATCATTGTGCCGTATCTGTATTCCGAACTGCGCGGAGGCAAGAAAAATGGCTGATATTCAGCATTACAGCCACGACGCAGGCTGGAAACATACCATACTGCGCGGGTTGCTATATCTCGTTCTGATCCTGTTTGCCGCCTACTATCTGTTCCCGCTTTTCGTGATGATTTCGACCTCGTTGAAGTCGCTCGATGAAATCCGGGAAGGCTCACTCATTTCGCTGCCGCGCGTCATCACGTTCGATGCCTGGACCTATGCGTGGAATGAAGCCTGTGTCGGCGTTGAATGTTCAGGCATTAAAATTTACTTCTGGAACTCGGTCAAAATGGCGGTTCCGGCGGTTCTGATTTCGACCTTCCTTGGTGCGATCAACGGATATGCCCTGACCAAATGGCGTTTTAAAGGGGCTAATATCGTCTTTGCCCTGCTGCTGTTTGGTTGCTTCATTCCGTTTCAGGTTGTGCTGCTGCCGATGTCACAGGTTCTGGGGTCACTTGGCCTTGCCAGCTCGACCACCGGTCTTGTTCTTGTGCATGTCGTTTACGGCCTGTGCTTCACCACCCTGTTCTTCCGCAATTACTATGTTTCGATCCCGGATGAACTGGTGAAGGCAGCCACCATCGACGGCGCAGGTTTCTTCACCATTTTCTGGCGTATCATTCTGCCGATTTCGACACCGATCATCGTGGTGTCGGTGATCTGGCAGTTCACCCAGATCTGGAACGACTTCCTTTTCGGTGCCTCCTTCGCCTCTGGCGACAATGCACCGATGACTGTCGCACTCAACAATATCGTCAACACCACGACCGGCGTGAAACAGTACAATGTCGATATGGCCACAGCTCTGCTGACCGGTCTGCCGACCCTGCTTGTTTATGTTCTGGCCGGAAAATACTTCGTCCGCGGCCTGACCGCCGGTTCGGTGAAGGGATAAGCAAATGGCATCACTCACCCTTGATAAAGTTCGCAAGGCCTTCGGTCCTGTCGAGGTTCTCAAAGAAATCAATATTGCTATTGAAGACGGCGAGTTCCTGGTTCTGGTCGGCCCGTCGGGTTGCGGCAAATCCACCCTTCTGAACCTGATTGCAGGTCTTGAGGGTTCCAGCGACGGGGAAATCCGCATCGGTGATCGCGTGATCAACGACGTGCATCCCAAGGACCGCAACATCGCGATGGTGTTCCAGTCCTACGCGCTTTACCCGAATATGACCGTTCGCAAGAACATCACCTTCGGCCTTGAAATCCGTGGTGTTTCGGCGGCAGAACGCGACAAGGCCGTCGCCGATGTTGCCAAACTGCTGCAGATCGAAGCCCTGCTGGATCGTAAGCCATCCCAGCTTTCGGGTGGTCAGCGCCAGCGCGTTGCAATGGGCCGGGCGCTGGTTCGTGATCCGGACATCTTCCTGTTCGACGAACCGCTCTCGAACCTTGATGCCAAGCTGCGCGTCGATATGCGTACCGAGATCAAAAAACTGCATCAGCGTCTCGGTGCCACCATCGTTTACGTGACCCACGACCAGATCGAAGCCATGACCCTTGCCTCGCGCATTGCGGTCATGAAAGATGGCATCCTGCAGCAGTTCGATACGCCGCAGAATATCTACGAACGCCCGAACAACATTTTTGTTGCCGGCTTCATCGGTTCGCCGTCGATGAACTTCATCAATGCAACCCTGATCAATGACAATGGCAATCTGGCCGTATCGATCAAACGCGATAACGACCCGATCATTCTGCCGCTGAAAGATGCACCGGAAAGCTATCAAGGCTATGTCGGTAAAGATGTCGTTTTTGGCATCCGTCCGGAAGGCCTTACGCACAAGCGTACCGGCTCCGACCAACCGGGCAGCCAATATTTCAATTTCGACTGTAAGGTCGAAGTCATTGAGCCGACCGGTGCCGACACCATGACGGTTGTCGAAATCGGCGGAAAGGAAATCGTTGCGCGCGTCCGGCCAGACCGGGCACCGCAACCGGGCGAGATCATGACATTCTCGGCCGACATGTCTCAGATCAGTCTGTTTGATCCGGTAACGGAACTTCGGATCTGATCTGATCGGCGGGTGGTTCTGGGGGCCACCCGCCGTTCTTTCTTCTCTTTGGGGTATCACCTTGATCCCCCTGATACCAAAAACGCCCGGATGTTTCCGGGCCTTTTTGGTATCAGGTTTTGGCGACGCGCCGTGGCAATGCAATCGTGACCTCAAGCCCGCGTCTGGGCAAATTGCGTAGCCGTACCGTACCGTCATGGGCATCTATAACCGTTTTCACAATCGACAGGCCAAGCCCACTGCCGCCGGTGGTACGCGCGCGTGATCCCTCGACACGGAAGAATGGCAAAAAAACATTTTCCTGATGTTCCTCGGCAATGCCCGGCCCCTCGTCCCGAATGGAAATAAGAACCGTGTCGGCTGTCGCATCCAGACTGACATAGGCGCGATAACCGTATTTCAGGGCATTTTCGATCAGGTTGGTGAAGGCACGTTTTAAGGTTCCCGGCCGACAGGTCAGACGGATGCTACGCTTGTCGCCAAATGAATGCGCTTCATCCCCGCCCCCAAAAACCGTATGCACCGAACTGAACCGAAGCGGCTGAGGACCCTCAAAACTGACAGGTCGACCAAGATCGGCGTAATCGTCGCAAATCGCTTCGAGAACCGATGTGAAATCAACTGTGCGCTCTTCTTCCTTGTGAATCCAGTCACCAAGGAAATCGAGCGCATCATTCAAAAGCCCGTCCATTTCATCAAGGTCACGCAATACGGTTTCGCGCAACTCATCATTATCGATAAATTCCGCACGCAGGCGCAGGCGCGTACTGGGCGTGCGCAAATCGTGTGAAATCGCGGCCAGCATGCGGGTTCTATCCCCCAGCATGCGTGAAATCCGTTCGCGCAATCCGTTATAGGCCGCGGCCATTGATCTTGCCTCGGTCGGGCCGCGTTCCTCGACCGGGGGGCCTTCGACTTCGTCGCCCTGACGAATGATCGCCTCGGTCAGATTTTTGAAAGGCCCGGCCAGAAGGTCGGCCAAGGCAGCGAATACCGCCAACACCGCGATAACCCCGACCAGAAAAATCAGAAAAACCATGGATGGCGATGCATAATCCGCCCAAAGTACCGGATGATTAAGCAGCATCCGCATGCCTGATGGCAACATGATCTCGATACGGGCTTCTAACCCCTGACGTGCTATTTCGCGCGATAGACCGGCAAAAAACAGGCTGGGATTTTCGGCCGTTTCAATCAGGTCACGCTGTTCGGAACCAAGGCGACCACGACGAAAATGGACCTTTACCGATGTTGGCCAGCCTGTATCAGCCAGACGCGCAGGCATTGCGATATGTTGTGCCGGGCGCGAAAACAGAAGAATTGTACCGATGTCGTCAGGTGGCAGAACACGGACAGAAAGCCCGTCACGCGCGGCTATATCAACGATATTTCCCTGTAATTCCGGGCTTTCCGCGATCAGGATCAGTTCGCGAATGGTAAAGCCCAGCGTATAGGCACGGCTGATCCGTTCGCTTCGTTCGATAATGTATTTCGATGCGATTGAACTGATCCCGGCGATGATGACACCACCGACCATCATGATCATAAAGATGCGTCCGCCCAGCGTGCGGGGCTTGAACCGCCGCATATATTCGGAAAACGCACCAATCTGATCTGTCATGGATCGAATTCCTAGACGGTCCTCGTATCGGCGCAGAACTGATAGCCGATCCCGCGCACTGTTTTGATCAGTTTGGGATTTTTGGCATCTTTTTCAATTTTCCGGCGCAGGCGGCTGATCTGGATATCGATACTGCGATCAAAGGGGATCGAGCTTTGACCGCGTACGATATCAACAAGCTGTTCACGCGAAAGCGCACGCTTGTTATGCTTTACCAGCGCCAGCAACAGCGAAAATTCCCCGGTCGACAAATGCACGGCAACATCATCCAGATCGCGCAATTCGCGTGATCCAATGTCGAGCGTCCAGTCGGCAAACAGGATTTTCTGGGTCTTGGTTTCTTCGTGATGGACCTGTGTCACGGTGCCGGTTTCAAAACGGCGGAACACGGCACGAATACGTGCCAGCAATTCGCGCGGATTGAACGGCTTGGTCAGATAGTCATCTGCACCCAGTTCCAGACCAAGAATACGGTCCGTATCCTCGCCCACCGCGGTCAGCATGACAATCGGTACCTTGGAATTGCGGCGCACATCCCGGCACAGCGCAAAACCATCCTCGCCGGGTAACATGATATCAAGGATCACCAGATCAATATTCCAGTCGCGAAGCGCACGATGCATCTCCGCCCCGTCGGAAACGGTGGTGATACGAAACCCGTGCTGGAGCAGGAATTTTTTCAGAAGCTTCTGGATTTCCTGATCGTCATCGACAACCAGAATATGGGGTTCACGTCGCGTACTCAGTCTCCGCCTCCCTTCGGTCGACAGGTCCGTAACCGGACCGTGGCGCGGAGTTTAGTTCATATCGTTGCAGTATTGAACCATTTTACCAAACGGACGGGATAAATGAAAAAGCCGGGGAGAGAATCCCCGGCTTTTGATCTACAAATCCTTTGCATGCAGAGACTTATACAACCTATTTCAGGTCATAAACTTTCGTGCTGCCCGATACTTCGCTTGCTACGATCAGCATGGCGTTGCCCGTCGGGCTATCTTTTGGATCAACAAACAGCATGCCTTCCGGTGCAAGTTCACCCGCAGTACCTGCTTCCGGATTACCGGAAAAACGACGATCTGAATGATAGGTCACGAATTGCGGATTGGTCGGATTTGTCAGGTCATAGACCATAAATCCGCCCTGGCGTTCCAGACCAATGAAAGCATAAGGCGTACCATTGACGTAACCGGTTGCCAGACCTTCGGGTTCCGGCCCCTTATCATCAGAACGGTCATCACGGCTGTAGTTCTCGGTGTCAGATGCATTGAACACATTGCCGTAATTAGCGGCCATGTACTGCTCAAACTTGTCACCACTGTCAAAGACCATATTACCATCGGCATCAAGGACGGAGAACGAACGTGCGCCATAGCTATAGATCACGTCGAAATCACCATCACCATCCGTATCCCCCTGCGCCGTGGTCGTTTTCAGACGTCCAAGGTTTTCGTCCTTCTGCAAGGAGCTAGCATTCGGGAATGCGACCGGATCAAGGGGCAGTTTGCCAACACGGGTTTCTTCGCTGTAACCGTCGTAATCGCGGGAATCCCCCTCGTTTGCCGTCAGGACCCAGGTTTTGCCGCCGATTTCGATCGTATCGATCGTATCTGGCATATACATTCCCATGACCGGCCAGGTGCGAATGTTGATTTCGCCGTCCTTGTCGCTGGCATCAAACGCGTTGACCGAATGATCCTTGAAGCCAAGACCGGCAACCCGAATAACATTTGCGGTCTCAATGTCGATGATCGCCACCGCGTTGTTTTCCTGAAGCGAAACATAGGCCGTTTTGCTGTCTTTCGAGACGGCGATATATTCCGGCTCGACATCCTGTGCCACGCTCGAAGTGCCCGGGTTTGACGTGCGCATGCCATATGGCAGGTCCGGCCCGTTCAGGAATGCGAAGGAAATATTTCGCACATCGGCATCCGACAGATCGGCAAGATTTCCGGACACCGGAATAATCGAAATGCTGCCTTCGGGATCATTGTCGAATGCGTCATTCGGCTCCCCTTCGTTCGCAACCAAAACGTATTTACCATCCGGGGTAAACTTGATCATGTCAGGCAACGAGCCGACAGTTACCGCAGCAATGAAATCACCATTGGTATCAAAGAAGACTGCCTTGCCCGGTGCCTGTTTGTCGTCATTCTCGACCGCGGCGGCAACGATGTTGCCATGGATGGCAACGCTGTTTGCTGCCTTCCCCCAGGTTTCAAGTTTGATCGAGCCAAGTTTGGCGAGTTTGTCCGGGGTCGACATATCGAGAATATCGATTGCCTTTTCACCACCATTCACAACGAAAATGCGCTTGTTTGCCGGATCATAAGCCGGGATTTCAGCCGCACCTTCGTCAAAAAGACCGCTGCGATATTCACCCATCGGCACAATCGAAAGCGGTTTGGCCGCCGGTGAAGCCGTATCGACCGTCATGGCCATGTTGCTCGAATGAGATGCCGTACCACAAGCCCCGAGAAGCACAGACATCGCCACAGTCGCCATTAAAGAATAACGCATAAATTCCCCCTGATGTTCGGTTTAATCGTGGCAGATAACCTGCTGATAACGCGTAACAGTTTGATGACGACAAGGTGACAGTTTCATAAATATCGGGCACTGCACGATGCTCCAAACGCCATCGGCCAGCGTAAGACATCAAAGGTTGATAATTTTCACGCAGGAAGAACAAAAATGGCCACAATCAGGATCGCCATTATCGGTGCAGGAATGGCCGGTTTAAAGGCAGCATCTACGTTTCACCGGGTCGGCATCAATGTAACGGTCTTTGAAAAAAGCCGCGGCACGGGCGGACGTCTGGCAACACGGCGCACCAAATTTGGCGATTTCAATCACGGTACCCAATATGTCACCGCCCTCAATCCTGATTTTAAGGCATTCCTGCATCAGGCTGAAAACCGGAAAGCAGCCCGGAACTGGAACCCGAACCTACATCGCGGAGCTTTGGCGCACCTGCATATGCCATCGCAATCAATCACAGACGGCAATGCCGCCAAAGATATCTGGTATCAGGGCGCACCCCAGATGAATAAACTGATCACCCCGCTTCTGGCACCGTTTGAAATCTGCAAGCAACACCGCATTATCCGTATCGAAACCGCCGGACCGCGCAATTTTGTCCTGCATGACGATATGGATGGTGAATTCGGCCCGTTTGACGGTGTGATCGTTACCGCGCCAGCCCCGCAATCGGCAGAATTGCTGCAACCGCTTGCCGCACGATTTGATCCGATTGCCGATGTTGAAATGGCCCCATGCTGGGCTGTGATGATTGCCTTTGCCAAACCGTTGCCAACGGCATTTGACGCAATGATCCATCCTGATCCGGCGATAAGCTGGGCAGCGCGCAGTGGCGATCACCGTCATCTGATCCACAAGCCATCCCCCGATCTTTGGGTTTTGCATGCCAGTCCGGAATGGTCCCGCGACAACCTTGAAGAGGACAAGGAACGCATCGCATCCCGATTGCTTGATAAGCTGCGCGAGGCAAGTGGTGCAAAGCTTCCCGATGTGGTGTTCATAAACACGCATCGCTGGCGATATGCCCGCACGATCAAACCGCTTGGAAAAAGTCATCTTAGCGGCATGAACGGGCGCGTCATTGCCGCGGGCGATTGGTGTCTTGGTGCAAGGGTGGAAGCCGCATGGCGCAGCGGAAAATGCGCGGCCCATGCCATGATCGAGACACTGATCGGGTAATTTGGGATGCGCCGAAATGCCAATGGTCAAAGGCCTGCAAAATCAGACCTGCCACACAAAACCTGCCTGACCTGTAATCGACCGTTTGCCTGGAGGCGCAAATGGCGTAATTGCTGGGACTATGTCAAATATTGCTCTGCCCGTTGTCGGGATCATCGCGCAAACAACAAGGGCAGTGCCAGTCAGGCTGACACCGCCCCATAAATCCACAGATTTGTCGGATCAAAATTAATCCCGAAGGGCATGCAACTGATGGATCAGACCGGCGGTTGAAGCGTCACGGCTATCGGCAGTTTCATTCCCCTGAACCATTGGCAGCAATTCCTTGGCAAGTTGTTTGCCAAGCTCAACACCCCACTGGTCATAGGAATTGACGTTCCAGATAATCCCCTGAACAAAGATTTTATGTTCATACATTGCGACCAGACGCCCCATCGTAAAGGGATCAAGCTGCTTATAGAGGATCATGGTACTGGGCTTGTTCCCGGCAAAGACCTTTTGCGGGGCCAGAACATCAATCTCGGCCGGGGACAGATTGCCACCGGCAAGTTCATCGCGGACTTCCGCCTCTGTCTTGCCGCGCATCAGGGCTTCGGCCTGCGCAAAGCAGTTTGCGACCAGTTTGTCATGGTGGTTCGATAACGGGTGCAAGGCATTCGCCGCAACGATGAAATCAACCGGGATCAGTTCTGCACCCTGATGGATCAACTGATAAAAGGCGTGCTGGCCGTTGGTGCCGGGTTCGCCCCAGATGATCGGACCGGTTTCATAATAGATCGGCTTGCCATCGCGGGTAACTGATTTGCCGTTACTTTCCATATCGGCCTGCTGCAAATAGGCCGGAAGGCGCGACAGATGCTGGTCATAAGGCAGGATCGCCTGACTGGAAGCCCCCAGAATATTACGATACCACACCCCGATCAGGGCCAGTGTCACCGGAATGTTCTGGTCAAGCGGTGCAGAACGGAAATGGTTATCCATCGCCTGCGCACCACGGAGCAATTCTTCAAACTTCTCGTAACCAACCGCCAGAATGATCGGCAATCCAATCGCCGACCAAAGGCTGTACCGTCCGCCGACCCAGTCCCAGAATCCGAATGCATTTTTGGTATCGATGCCGAATTCGGCGACCTTGTCCAAGGCAGTCGATACAGCGACGAAATGCTTGGCAACTGCCCCCTCGTCTTTCAGCAAACCCACCAGCCAGTCGCGCGCCGAATAGGCATTGGTCAGGGTTTCGTCGGTGGTGAAGGTTTTGGATGCAATGATGAAAAGCGTCGTTTCCGCGTCAAGATCTTTGAGCGTATCAACGATATGCGCGCCATCCACGTTGGAAACAAAATGGCAACGAATGCCGTCGATATGATACGGGCGGAGTGCCTCGTTCACCATGACCGGGCCAAGGTCGGAACCGCCAATACCGATATTGACAACATCGGTGATCGCCTTGCCGGTATGGCCTTTCCAGTCGCCGGTATGCACACGCACGGCAAAGCGTTTCATACGTGCCAAGACTTCTTTGACGTCAGGCATAACGTCCTTGCCATCGACCATCACCGGATTGCCATCCAGATTGCGAAGTGCCGTATGAAGAACAGCGCGATTTTCGGTGACATTGATCCGGTCACCGGCGAACATCCGTTCACGCCAGCTTTCGACGTTGGCCGTTTCTGCCAATTCACGTAGTGCTGCCATCACATCATCGGTGATCAGGTTTTTCGAATAATCGATAAACAGATCATCCTGCGTAACGTGGAAACGGTTGAACCGTGCCGGATCATTGGCAAAGGCCTTGCGCAAATTCAGACTTTTGGAAACTTCCGCGCCCAGTCGATCAAGCTTTTCCCAGCAGGTCGTCAGATTTTCTGTGGACATTCCACCCTCGGCTTCAAACAGATAGCAAACAATATCGACGTCATGTCAAAACACTAACACGCCGATACGACCATTTGTGGGACAGTTTGTGGGACATTTTGATGGCAACCCGGCGGGAACAGGATTGCCATCGCATGAATATTATCCGCGCAATCAATTCGCGGAAAGAAATTCCAAAACCTGTTCCTCGGTCGGAAGGGCGGCAATTGCACCGCGTTTGGTTGCGGTAATGGCGCCAACCGCATTGGCAAAGCGACAGGCAGCTTCGACCTTTTCCGCAGATTTCAACAATTCCGGATCTTTGAGCAAACGTGACAGGAAGCCTGCAGTAAAACCGTCCCCTGCCCCGGTCGCATCAACAGCGGTAACCTTGAACGGCTTGGCCGAGCCTTCGAAATCAGGGGTAAAGAACCGGCTGCCTTTCGGACCCGACGTCACGATCATCAGTTTCCAGTGATCGCACCACAATTCCCTTACGCCAGCCTCAAGATCATCCTTGCCGGTGATAAAGGCGACTTCGTCGTCGGAAATTTTGACAACATCCGCCTTGGTAATCGCAAGACGCAGCATGTCACGTGCGGCATCCGCACTGGGCCAAAGCGGCAGGCGCAGGTTCGGATCACATGAAATGATGGCGCCGTTTTCACGTGCAATGTCGATGGCCGCAAGCGTCGCCGCGCGCGGATCATCGTCGATCATGCAAAGCGTGCCATAGTGAAACAGCGCGCATCCCTTCAGCATGTCCTGATTCAGATCGGATGGGGACAGCAACATGTCGGCCGACGGGCTGCGATAGAAAGAAAATTCGCGTTCGCCATCGGCCCGCAATGAAACAAAGGCAAGCCCTGTCAGGGCTTCTTTGGTCAGGACAATGCCCGATGTATCGACATTGTCGGCTTTGAGCGTATCGACCAGAAAATGACCGAATGCATCATCGCCAAGCTTACCGATAAAACCCGTTTCAATGCCAAGCCGCTGCAATCCCACAGCCACATTGCCCGGCGCACCGCCTGCGGCCTTGGCAAATGCCGGCGCATCGGCAAGGCCGGTGCCAGTTACGGTCGGAACAAAATCGATCAGCAATTCCCCAAGGCAAACTGCTTTTGCGCTCATAGCGTTTCTCCGTTTATGTCTCCCGGCAACGGGGTTGCGGGCATTATCATTTGCTGTGGGACGCGACGTTTTTAAATCGATTCAATTCGACAGGCAAAGGAAAAGCCACTTTGATCACAAAGTGGCTGATTTCCGGGTGTAACACTGCAACTTCAGGCAGCTTTTCCAAGTGCCACTTCACGCACGCGGCCAAGCGACGTCATCCACTCATCGAAATGATCGTCATGTTCAAGCTGATAGCGGTAATGGCGGTTAAGGGCTGCGGTCAATTTGCCGTCTCGGCCAAGCAGATTATCGGCAAAGGCAATCATGCGCGAATTTGGCCATGCAATCGGACGAATGGCACGAAGAGTGGCAAACAGTTCATCTTCTGCCACGTCAGGCTGGGTCTGCGCCATCAGGGTTAGCATCGCCGCGGTCGAACGTGATACGCCCATATGGCAATGCACCAGCAAATGCCCGTCCTTACGGGCATCAACCGTGTTTTTAAGCCCCTCGCCAAAGGCAAGAACCTCTTCAACATGGGCAGATGTCGGGGCTATCTGGCCCGGTAGCTCCTCGATAATATCGTGGAAGCGCAGAATGGTACGTTCATGCGGCGCATATGCCGCAAAGGCATCCGGGTCAGGACGCTCCGGATCAAGGACGGAAAGCACATGCGAAACCGATCTGGTCTGATGGGTTGGCAGTTCATCAATGCCACAAATCGTCAAAAGCGAAATTGAAACCGGTTTCATATCTTTCCTCCAATACACTGATCGGGTGCAATAACATCACAGCAGCCCCCAAAAGCAAAGGGCCGGTATTGACAAAATACCGGCCCCTTTTTGAATTCTTTATAATCGCGTGTTTACGGCTTTCGGTTTACCGCATGGATGTTCAGCATTTCCCACGCAATTGTCGCCCCGGCCAATGATGTAATGTCCGAAACATCATAAGGTGGAGAAACTTCGACCACATCCGACCCTATCAGGTTGATCCCCCCGGCAAGACCGCGCAGGATCGAAACCGCCTGATGACTGGTCAACCCGCCCAGTACTGGCGTACCAGTGCCCGGGGCATAGCACGGATCAAGCCCATCAATATCAAAGGTGATATAGGCGTGATTATCACCGACCACGTCCTTGATTTTGGCAACGATCTGATCAATCGACATCGCCTGCACATCCGGCCCATACAGGATGTTATATCCGTGGGTAGATTCATTATGCGTGCGGATGCCAACCTGAATCGATTTCGCCGCGTCAACAATGCCATTCTTTGCCGCATGCCAGAACATGGTGCCATGATCGATACGATCGCCGTCATCTTCCCATGTGTCGGAATGGGCATCGAACTGGATCAGCGAAATCCCCTTGCCGTACTTTTCGGCATGAGCTTTCAGGATCGGGTAGCTGATGAAATGATCGCCGCCGATGGTCAACATTTTCGCACCCGAGCTAACGATATCGCGTGCGTGATCCTCAATCATTTCCGGGATCTTATGCGGATAACCGGGATCAATCACCATATCGCCATAGTCGATCACGGCCAGTTCACCAAAAATATCGCGCCCGGACGGGAAATGCGGTGCCCATGCAAGATTTACCGACGCTCGGCGCACCCCCTGCGGACCAAGGCGCGTACCGGGACGGCTTGACGTTGCAAGATCAAAGGGAATACCGGTTACCGCAACATCAATGCCCGTAAGATCACGGGTATATTTGCGGCGCATGAATGACAGCGCACCTGAATACATCGGCTCGCTGGTATTCTGATGCACGGATTTTGCAGTAAAAGCGTTGTCGCCGCCTTTGGTATCAATAACCCCGGTACTGCTCATAATTCGTCCCCTTGTCCTTTCCGAACCTCAGGCGTCGCCCAGTGCAATCCAGGTCGACTTGATTTCACAATATTTGTCCATCGCATGCAGCGAACGGTCGCGACCGGTGCCCGATTGCTTGTAACCGCCAAACGGCATGGTGATGGATCCTCCGTCCCAGCAATTGACCCAGACAAGACCGGCACGCAGCTTTTTAGCCGCCAGATGGGCCTTGTTGATATCGCGCGTCCAAACTGCCGCAGCAAGTCCATATGGCGTATCATTTGCCGTCTGAACAGCCTCTTTCCAATCCTTGACCGAAATCACCGACAAAACCGGGCCAAAGATTTCTTCCTTGGCAATTGTCATGTCGTTTTTGACCGCATCAAAAACGGTTGGTTCGACATAATAGCCACCGGACTCGGTGCGTGCACGCTTGCCGCCGGTGCAAAGTTTTGCACCCTCTGCCGCCCCCTTCTCGATATAGCCCAGAACGCGGTTCATCTGATTTTCATCGACAATCGCGCCCATCTGACTGTTCGGGTCCAGGGGGTCACCCGGCTGCATTTTGCGCCCTGCTGCAACCACTTTCTCGATGAATTCGTCCTTGATGCTTTCTTCGACAATCAGGCGCGAACCGGCTGTGCAAACCTCGCCCTGATTATAGAAAATGCCGCCTGCTGCAGCTTCTGCTGCCGCGTCCATGTCGGGGCAATCGGCCAGAACGATATTCGGGCTTTTGCCACCGCATTCCAGCCAGACGCGTTTCATGTTCGACTGACCGGAATATTGCAGGAACAGTTTGCCCACCTCGCCCGAGCCGGTAAAGGTCACGCAATCGACATCCGGATGCAAGCCAAGCGCCTTGCCCGCCGTCGGACCAAAGCCCGGCAGAACGTTCAGAACACCGGCAGGAATGCCCGCTTCTACCGCCAGCTCCGCGACACGTATTGCGGTCAATGGCGATTGTTCGGCAGGTTTCAGAATGATCGAGTTGCCCATCGCCAATGCCGGGCCAAGCTTCCAGACCGCCATCATCAACGGGAAGTTCCACGGCACGACCGCGGCAACAACGCCAAGCGGTTCCCGCGTGATCATGCCGATTGCGCGTGCTTCACCCGGTGAAATTTCGTCATAAATCTTGTCGATCGCCTCGGCATACCAGCGAATGCATTTATAGGACAACGGAATGTCATCACCCGACGCAAGGCTGATCGGCTTGCCCATATCAAGACTTTCAAGCAGCGCCAGTTCGGCAGCATGCTTTTCCATCAGATCGGCAAACTTCATCATCACTGCCTTGCGCTTGCCCGGGGATGCTTCCGACCAACTGCCTTTTTCAAAGACCGCACGGGCCGATGCCACCGCGCGATTGACGTCCTCCACATCGCATTCGGCGACCTTGGTCAGAACAGTGCCATCGCGCGGGCTGATGCAATCGAATGTCTTGCCAGATGCGGCATCAACATAGACACCATTGATAAACGCCTTATTGCGGATCGTCAGACTTGCAGCCTGTGCGCTCAGCTGTTCGAAATTCAACTGGTTTGTCATCGGAAATCCTCCTGACGGATCGCGCGTTTGGTTTGTTCCGCGCGATATTCAAACATGATGATTGTGCAATCAGTATGACGGTGGTGTTGCGGCACTGACGACTTCGCATTCAATGTCGCCCGCATTGCGAAACCGGTGCGGGATTTCCGCATTAAAGTAATAGGCATCACCCGGTCCAAGAACCTGAACCCGTTCGCCCACCGTGACCTCAAGCTTGCCACGGACAACAACACCGGCTTCCTCGCCCTTCTGGACGATCAGATTGTCACCGGTATCGCCGCCGGGCGGATAGATTTCATGAAGGACGCGCAGATTGCGGTCCTTGCGGGTTGCACCGACAAGACGCATCGACATTGTGCCATCGGAAAGCTCGACTAGGTCTTCCTTGCGAAAGAAAATCTCCTCGCCGTTTTCCAGATCTATCGTAAAGAAATTGATCAGGCTCATGGGGATACCTGCCAGAACCTTGGCAAGACTATCAACCGACGGGCTGACCCGGTTCTGTTCAATCGTCGAGATCGTGCTGTTCGTGACACCGGCGCGACGCGCCAGTTCACGCTGGGACAACCCGTACATGGTACGTACAGCTTTCAGGCGGTCCCCAACCTTTTGTGACATCCGGTCTCTTCCCTGTCGGTCGCTCTTGTCGGCGACCATTTTGCAAAAGTTGCGTTATACCGCGTCAAGATACCAGCGGTATTCAAGCGGCGTGACCTCGGAAAAGAATTCGTCATATTCGGAACGTCGGCAGATATCGAAAACCTCGACAAACCGCTCGCCCAGATATTCCTTGACGATGTCACCCTCGACAAAACGATCAAGTGCAGAAATCATGCTGCGCGGGACGATCCGCCCGCCATGCTGTTCATAGCCATTGCCGACAATCGGGTCACCGGGATCAAGCTTGTTCTTCATGCCGTAATGCATGCCCGCCAAAACACAGGCAAGAACCAGATACGGGTTGGCATCCGCACCCGATACACGATGTTCGATACGTGCCGCTTCCGGGCTACCTGCCGGAATACGCAAGGCAACCGTACGGTTGTTAAGCCCCCAGTTTGGAGACATCGGCGCATAGGCCTTGTTCTGGAACCGGCGATACGAATTCGGGTTGGGCGCAAAAATCGCCATGCTTTCAAACATTGACGCCTGCAAACCGCCAATCGCGTTCAACAGGAGGTCCGAAACATCCTCGTCCCCCTTGGGCGAAAGGACGTTCTTGCCTTCCTTGTCACGCAACGACACATGGACGTGCAATCCGTTGCCCGCCTGATCGGAATAGGGTTTGGCCATGAATGTTGCTGTCACGCCGTGATCCCAGGCAATGCCTTTGACAACGCGTTTTAGCTGCATCGCGTGATCAGCCGCCTGCATCGGGTCATTAACATGCCCCAGATTGATTTCAAACTGGCCGGGCCCGGCTTCGGCAACGATTGTATCAGCTGGAATGCCCTGCCGGTTCAGTTCGGCAACCGCGTCATGAAGGACTTTTTCGAAATCCTCGATCTGCTGCAGGCCATAGACCTGAACACCGTCCGATGCGATCCCGCCACCAAGTGGCGCAGGTGGCAACGGTGCAGCGGTTTGTTCATTCTGATCGGCAAGATAGAATTCAAGTTCCAGCGCGACAGTCGGATAAAAACCGTCAGCAGCCAAACGGTCGACAACCCCCTGCAACACATTGCGCGGATCGGCAAAGAATTTGGTACCGTCCAGATTATACAGGCTCATCATGACCTGCGCCAAAGGCAGTTCACCGTACGGAACCGCATGCAGGGTTCCCGGGATCGGCCGGGCAATATTGTCCTGATCGCCACTGGACCAAAGCAGGCCGGTGCCTTCCGGGTTATCGCCGGTGATATCCACCAGACACACAGAACCCGGCATGTTGATGCCTTCATGAAAGCTTTTGAGAAACTTCTGCTTGCTGATTCGCTTGCCCCGGAACACCCCATTCACGTCAGGAATGAGTAATTCGACAAGTTCGATATCCGGATTTGCTTCAAAGAATCGTTGAGCTTCCGCCCTACTGTCTTCGACGAACGACTTGTTCATCGTCTAATACTCCCAGAAAAGCCTATTTATTCACTTTTTCATCGTGCCCCGCCCAATGATTGCGGTCAAGCCCCTCGTTCGATATATCGTGCAAATAATGCACTGCAAAATAAATCCCTGACGCGACTGCCATGGATATTAAGAATGGTTTGAAACAACCAGCCCATATCAAATTTGGCTCCAGAACGACAAATTTGTTTCATAAAATTTCCCCTTGCAAAGGTGTTCAAAAAAACGAACACTTGTCTCAGATGTTCAACATATCGCACAAAGCAGGCGACTACCGCTGTCAGGAGACGTTATGAATAATTTCGACAAAACCGCCTATTGGCAGGATATCGATCAGCAGCACCATATTCATCCGTTTACCGATACGGCCGACCTAAACAGTCGTGGCACACGCGTGATTACACGCGCCAAAGGCGTATTCATCGAAGATTCGCATGGTAAACAGTATCTGGACGGCATGGCTGGCCTGTGGTGCGTCAATGTCGGTTATGGCCGCAAGGAACTTGCCGAAGCCGCTTATAACCAGATGCTTGAACTGCCCTACTACAACAACTTCTTCCAGTGCGCGAACACGCCTGCGATCGAGCTTTCCAAAGTTCTTGCCGAAATTACGCCCGATGGTTTGGACCACGTCTTTTATGCCAATTCCGGCTCGGAAGCGAACGACACGGTTGTCCGTATGGTCCGGCAATACTGGAAGCTTAAAGGTCAGGCGGAACGCACCTACATCATCAGCCGCAAGAATGCCTATCACGGCTCAACCATTGCCGGGGCGTCGCTTGGCGGGATGGCCGGAATGCATTCGCAGGGCGGGCCGCTTCTGCCCGATGTCGCTCATATAGATCAGCCATACTGGTACGGTGAAGGCGGCGATCATACGCCCGAAGAATTCGGCCTGATTGCGGCGCGCAAGCTCGAAGAAAAAATAGAAGAACTCGGTGCGGATCGCGTCGGAGCCTTCATTGGTGAACCAATCCAGGGCGCCGGTGGCGTGATCATTCCGCCATCAACCTACTGGCCGGAAATTCAACGCATCTGCAAAAAATATGATATCCTTTTGATTGCTGATGAGGTCATTTGCGGCTTTGGCCGCACCGGTAACTGGTTTGGTTCGGACACGTTCGATATCAAACCGGACCTGATGCCAATGGCAAAAGGCATGTCATCGGGTTACCTTCCGATTTCGGCTGTCATGGTGGGCGAACGGGTTGCTGATGTCCTGATCAATGAATGCGGCGAGTTCACACACGGCTTTACCTATTCCGGCCACCCGGCAGCTGCCGCGGTTGCGCTGGAAAATATCCGCATCATTCGTGATGAAAAACTGGTTGAGCGTGTTCGTGACGATATCGGTCCGTATTTTGCCGAAAAGCTCAAAACCCTTGCAGATCACCCACTGGTCGGTGCGGTTGAAACCGTCGGTCTGATTGCCGGTATTCCGCTGGTCGATAACAAGGCAACGCGCAAACCGTTCGACAAGCCGGGCACGGTTGGCACCATTTGCCGCGATGCCTGTGTTGAACATGGCGTGATCATGCGGGCCTGCGGTGATCGGATGGTGACATCGCCGCCGCTTTGCATCACGCATGGCGAAGTCGATGAATTGGTCAAACGTGCCCGGGCAGCCTTTGATGCCACGGCCAAGAAAATCGGTAAAATGTAAGTTCCGATTTGAATCAAGACATTACACAAACACCCGGCGCGATATAATATCCGCCGGGTGTTTGCTATTTTCCCGCCTTCGCCCCAAAAGAGTTCATCATGCTCAAACGACTTTATCAGGCCCCGGCCTATCAGACCTCTACACTGCCTGACAGCTATTGGGTTGGCAGTGCGGCCCCCCTTCCCGATTGCGATAAAATGCCGGATGACGGCACGGTCACAGCTGATGTTGTGATTATCGGGGGCGGATATACGGGGCTGTCGGCCGCACTGGAACTGGCGGAGAATGGCGTTGATGTTGCCGTTTTTGATGCAGGACGTTCAGGTTGGGGCGCATCGGGGCGCAATGGCGGATTTTGCTGCATGGGCGGAAGCGGCAAAAGCTATGCCCAGCTTGCCAAACAGTTTGGTGATGACCAAACACGCCATTTTGCCAAGCTTCAGCGTGCTGCAATCGACCTTGTCGGATCACGGCTTGAAGAGTGGAATGTCGATGCGGATCGTCATTCGGACGGCGAAGTCATACTGGCGCACAAGGCCAACCGCGTGAAAGAATTGCGTGAAGAGGCAGCCGAAAATGCCCATTTCACCGGTATCGAAACCGAATTCCTGACAAAGGATCAGCTTCGTGAACGCGGCCTTTATGCTCGGGAAACCCATGCAGGATTGCATGTCAAACAGGGCTTTGGACTACATCCCTTAAAATATCTTGCCGGGTTGCACCGCACCTGCACGACCAAAGGTGTTCGGATATTCGAACAGGCGACCATCGAAGACCTCCAAGACACCGGGGACGGTTACATCCTGACCTGCAAAAATGTGCGAATTTCGGCGAAAAAGGTCATCGTCGCCACCAACGGCTACAGTGCCGAAAACCTGCCCGACTGGATTGGTGGGCGATTGATGCCGGTGTTTTCCGGTATCCTTGTCACGCGTCCGATGTCCAATAGTGAACTTGCCGACCAAGGCTGGACCAGCGACCTGATGGCATTTGATAGCCGCATTCTGCTGCACTATTTCCGCAAGCTGCCCGACAATCGCTTCATGTTTGGTGGGCGTGGCGGTATCACGGCAACCCCGACGGCCTTTGATGCCGCAAAACGGCACCTGTTGTCGCATTTTCACCGGATGTTCCCGGCATGGCAGGATGTTGAAATCACCCACCACTGGAACGGGCTTGCCTGTCTGTCACAATCGTTCCGCCCCTATGTGGGACGGGTTCCGGGGCATCGGGATGTCTGGACGGGGCTTGCATGGCATGGCAATGGCGTCGCACTTGGAAGTGTGGCCGGGAAAATGCTGGGTCAGCAAATCCTTGGTATCAAGGGCCCGGATGACGTCGGTGCGATCATGGGTACACCGCCCGATCGTTTCCCGCTGGCAAGGTTCCGGCGGATCGGCCGCAGCCTCGCCTATCGATATTATGGTTTGCGTGACGAGTTTGCGTAATCGGGCAAACTGACCTATGTCATGTCGCGGCCCCAGCCTTTGCGCTATTGCCCGGATCAATCCTTATCGAGCACGAGACGACCATGTCAGATCAACCGACCCTTGCCGAAATCAAAGAACGCCGCGAAATCGCGACCCGAAAAATCCGCGAGGAAACAGGCATTGATCACGACATGATCAAAAATATCGTGCATGGCTTTTACGCAAAGGTGCGCGATGACGCGATGCTGGGCCCGGTATTCGCGGAAAAAATTACTGATTGGGATCACCATCTGGAACGGATGTGCATGTTCTGGGCATCTGTGGCACTTGCCAGTGGTGCCTATGACGGCCGCCCGATGCAAAAGCACCTGACACTCAGGATCGACCGGAACCATTTTGATCGCTGGCTTGAGTTATTTGCCGAAACACTTTCAGAATACTGTGAAACGGCTGCCGCACGCCATTTCATGGAACGCGCCCTTCGGATTGCATCAAGTTTCGAAATCGGGATCGCTGCGCACAATGGTGTCATTCTGGGTAAAGGCGAACGTTACGATCCGGTTTCGGCATGGTCCCCGAAATAGGCCAGAACTCATAGTAATCAGCACACTGCAAAACTTTTTATCATCTTTCTTAAGACCGACATGTTGACAACGTTGTCCTGCTCCGAACAAAATATTGTTACGTGTTATTACTAGACGGGGGCAATCTTCACGCGCACTGAACTGGCAAATCAAAGGGCTTATATTGGCAGCCCTGCAAGATTGCTATGTGCCAGACCGATTGCAAAGTACGACGGACGAGAGCGGAGAAAGACGATATGTGGCTTTGGTTTGGCATCGGAGCAGTCATCATTCTAGCCCTGATTACCACCTATACGATTTATGGCCACAAGCGTCATCTGAGCCCGACAAAGGGCAAGAAAATAGACTTTTCGCAACGCCCCAACAGCGCCCTTGTCATCATTGATCTGCAAGAAGATTTTACGCTGGCCACGGGCAAAAATGCCTATGACCCGGCCATGGTCGAAAAAACGATTTCCGCGATCAACGAACTTGTTGAAATTGCCAACGAAACCGGCCAGCCGGTGATCTCGGTTCGTCAGATATTCAAGGGCTGGTACATCAATCTTCTGGTAAAGCTGTTGAACAAGGGGCGTGGCAGCCCGAAATCAGTTGGCCTTGATCTTGATTCCCGCCTGAACGGTGATATCGATCACGATATCACCAAGGCGCGTGCCGATGCCTTTACCGCCCCCGAACTCGAACGCGTTCTGGAACGCCAGAAAGTCGGCAGACTGCAAATCGTCGGTCTGGATGGCAATTACTGCGTCAAAGCAACGATGCAGGCAGCCATTAATCGCGGATATGACGTATCATTTACCGACGCAGGTATTTTGACTGTCAATCCAGCCATCTGGCAGAAGACCAAGGCCCGCCTTACCGCCAGTGGCGTGACGAGCGGCAGCGCACACGCATCAGCCGAAGCATCCTGAAAACTTTACAGCCTGTCGCGGATTGAATACCAGGTCATGGCAAGGACCAGGAATGGATAGCGCAGTGCCTTCCCGCCCGGGAAGCTTGGAATGCTGATATTTGACATCACATCAAACCGTTCCATCGTGCCCGATACCGCATCGGCCATGATCTGCCCCGCCAGTGTCGCCATTGCCACCCCATGCCCTGAATACCCGGTCGCGGTGAATACCCGGTCCTCGACCTTGCGGAAGAACGGCATACGGTTCATCGTAATCGCAAGCGTCCCGCCCCAGCCATAATCGATTTTAACGTCTTTAAGCTGCGGATAAACTTCCAGCATATGCGGGGCAACAAAGGATTTGATGTTTTTGGGGAAGTGATAGCTATACGTCTCCCCGCCGCCAAACAACATGCGTTTATCGGCCGACAGACGATAATAATTGATCACGAATTTTGAATCCGCGACGGCAACATCATCGCGGATCAATTCCCGCGCCAGATCATCGCCCAATGGCTCGGTCGCGATAACGAAATTGTTGATCGGCATCACCCGTCTGGCAACCCGGTCTTCCAACCCGTCAAGATACCCGTTGCAACCCAGCACCATCATATCCGCTGTCACCCGATGGCCTGATGACGTTTTGACAACAACCTTTTCACTGTTGTCATAGCCTGTAACCGTCGCATTTTCAAAAATCTGCGCCCCGGCTGCACGCGCCGCATCGGCAATACCCAATGCGAAGTTCAGCGGGTGAATATGCCCCGCACCCATATCAAGCGATCCGCCGTGATAGAATTCAGAACCCAGCATGTCGCGGATTTCATCCCGGCCCACGCTTCGGATTGCGTCATAGCCATATTCGGTCTGAAGCTTTTCGGTATATTCATGGGTTCCGGCAACGAACCGTTCGCGATGATCCGCATGCAGAATGCCGGGTTTCCAATCACACTTGATGTCATGCTTGGCGATCAGGCTTTTAACGATATCCTTGGATTGTTCCGCAATATCCCAAAGCTTTCTGGCGTCTTCGCGACCGACCATTTTTTCAAGGTCGTCCTGCTCGCGGCGCTGCCCCGAACCGACCTGCCCTCCATTGCGCCCTGATGCGCCCCAACCAACCCGATGCGCTTCAAGCAGAACAACGCTATATCCGCGTTCTGAAAGATGAAGTGCAGATGACAACCCGGTAAACCCGCCGCCCACAACAACGACATCGCAAACCTTATCCCCGTCAAGTTCGGCAAAGGGTGCGGTCTTGTTCGCCGTTGCCGCGTAGTAGGATGGCGGATATGCGCCAGATTTGTCATTTGCGGTCAGGAAGTTCGGGGTAAACACACGGCGCCTCGGAATTGTTGTCTTGTGATTTATTATCCCCTAATGGTGCCGGAATTGGCCGGACCATCAAGGGAAAACTGGCTAAAACCGGCCTTTGCGCATGCTTTTCACCGATTATGCAAAAACAGGCAACATGCAGAACAAAGGATTGCGCAAAAACCGGTTTATATGGGTCATTCAGCGCGCCTGCGTTACCGCCTCAACCATCCTAAGGGCGGTTTTGGTGGCCGCACATCCACCACGTGCCGTGCAACGTAAATCCGGATGCATCATCGCCCCGATTTTAACCGTCTGATCGACCAGTTCGTCATATCCCAACACAGCATCAAACCCGGCCAGAACCGCCATTGCCGATGAAAAGGCGTGCGACACCCCGGCGACATTACGCGCATGGCACGGAATTTCAACATCCCCACCCACCGGGTCACACACAAGGCCCAGCGTATTCATCAAACACATGCTTGCCGCGTCAAAACATTGCACAGGTGTTCCGCCAAATGCCTGCGCGACGCCAGCCGCTGCCATCGCCGCCGATGCGCCCGTTTCCACCGAACAGCCGCCGCATTCTGCGGCAAAGGTTCCGCGCGCCGCAAACACGGCCCCCACCAGCGCCATCACCTGCAACGCATCGGTGGCACCTTCCAGATCAATGCCATGCCGGATCAACCCATACAGCGCCCCCGGAACCACGCCTGCACTGCCCGCAGTTGGTGCGGCACAAACCAGTCCGCGATTAGAATCCCGTTCCATCGCCGAAAGCGCGCCTGCAATCGCATCCTGCAAAACCGCCCCGCCGAGCCCGGCGGGCAGATTGGCATCGCGAACCTTGCGTGCGCGAAGGGTTAAAAACCGCATCACATTGTCTTTGGGTTTGGCATCAAATCCTTCTGCCACCACGCGCAACATCAATTCACACCGTTCGCGAAAAAGCGCGCGCGTTGCATCTCGTGACAGTCCAAGACGCCTGGATTCCAGAACAAGTCCCGCCTCGGCAAGCGATCCGCCCTGCTGTTCGGCCACGGCAATCACCGCATCGCTGGTCGAAAACAGATCGTCAGTCGCACACACCGGATATTGCGAGGCCGCAGCGAAACGAACGTCTTTGATACCGTCCTGATCACGTAAAGAGGCTATCAACTTTGTATCGGGCAAGGCCTGCAAGGCAATTTCGCAGCGGTCATGATCCGGGTCTACCGATATGCAGAGCAACCTGTTGCCATTCTCAACAAGCCCGGCGGCAATATCATCCGACCGCACGCCGATATCAGAGCCCCAGACAAATACGCTTGCGGTTTTGCCTGTCAGAAAGACCGGTTCGCCATTCATCGCATCGATGTAGTACATCCCGCCGCCAACCGATGCACCGGCATAAAGATCGATGCGTTCCGTGCCATTCCGGTCGGTTACGGTTAGTTCAAGATCAACACGGTTGGGATGGTTGTTGTTTTCAAGTTCAATGATTTCAACACTAAACAGAAATCCCTCGCCACGCATCACACGCGGCAAAATGTCGCGATAATCCGCATCAGTCAGTGCTGCCCCGGCGAAACCGGCAGTAAAATTCTCGTCCGAGCTTTGGGCCTGATATACCGGCGCGAATGATCCGCGTGGATCAAACCGGACAATGGCCTGTTTCAAGACCTCGCCATCGCTGCATGACAACTCGCGTGCGACCTTCGCCATCATATAAGGCGCTGCGCAATGGGAACTGGACGGACCGCGCATCACGGGGCCGATCACGGAATTAAGCAGGCTGATTTCTTGCATGGCGGGGCAATCCGGGAAAATTGCATATGATTTCCGCGATGATCACCCGCCAGATGAACGAAAGCAATGGCCGAAACAAAAATCCCCGATCCTGAAAGATCAAAGACCGGGGATAATCGAAATCAACGCTGTTTGGTTTCCCATTCAGGATGGACGAAATATGGCGCATTTGATGGTGGCAACGGATCGCGTCCGCGAATGATATCTGCGGCCTTTTCCCCGATCATGATGGTCGGGGCATTCAAATTGCCCGATGCGATTGTCGGCATGATGGAACTGTCCACCACGCGCAGGCCTTCGATACCGTGCACGCGCGTTTTTTCATCCACCACGGCCATATCGTCGCTGCCCATCTTGCACGAACAGGACGGGTGATAGGCACTTTCGGCGTGATCGGCGACCCATGCATTGATTTCATCATCGGTCTGGATGTCCCTGCCCGGCGAAATTTCAATACCGCGCAGGTCCTTGAAGGCATCCTGTGCGAAAATCTCGCGGGTCAGACGCACGGATGCGCGCATTTCTTCCCAGTCTTCCGGATGGCTCATATAGTTCGGATCAACAATCGGGCGCTTTGCCGGATCGTTTGACGCCAACCGGACCGTGCCGCGCGATTTGGACCGCATTGGACCGACATGTGCCTGGAAACCATCCTTTTCGGCGGCTTTGGATCCGTTATAGTTAATCGCAGCCGGGATGAAATGATATTGCAGGTCAGGATGCTGAACACCCGCTTTTGAACGGATAAACCCACCGGCTTCAAAATGGTTGGTCGCACCAAGCCCGGTTTTGAAAAGATACCATTCCAACCCGATCTTGAATTTGTTCCAAGGATCAAGCTTGCTGTTCAGGCTGATCGGCTGGGTGCATTCCATCTGGACATAAAGTTCCAGATGGTCCTGAAGGTTTTCACCAACACCGGGGATATCGGCCACCACATCAATCCCGTGTTCGCGCAGATGTGCTGCCGGACCAACTCCAGACAACATCAAAAGCTTTGGCGAATTGATCGATCCTGCCGAAATAATCACCTCGCGCTCGACCGTCGCGCGTTTGAGTTCACCACGGTGGGTAAAATCAAGTCCGATGGCACGTTTTCCATCAAAAACAACGCGCTGCGCCAATGCTTTGTCATAAACGGTCAGGTTCGGACGTTTCATTGCCGGATGCAAATAGGCCCGTGCTGTGGACCAACGGCGGCCCTTGTAAACCGTCATATCCATCGTCCCCAGACCTTCCTGGCGATAGCCATTCTGATCGGGGGTAAATTCATAACCGGCTTCCTGCCCGGCCTTGATCCACGCCTTGTGCAACGGGTTTTTACAAGCCCCCGTGGTGACATGCAGCGGTCCATCTCCGCCATGATATTCGTCACCATTGGTGTCTTCGTTGCGCGTATCGGCCTTACGGAAATAAGGCAGGCACCGCGCATAATCCCATTCTTTTAACGCCGCATCCTGTTCCGCCCAGCGATTGTAATCAAGGGCATGACCACGGACATAGGCCATGCCGTTGATCGAACTGGATCCCCCAAACACCCGTCCACGCGGCGTTTCCATCCGGCGGTTGTTCAGGTTCGCCTGCGGTGTTGTCCAATAGGCCCAGTTATAGGTTTCGGACTGCATCGGATAAGACAATGCCGTTGGCATATGAATGCGCCAGTCCCACCAATGGTCAACCGGTCCTGCCTCTACCACCAGAACCTTGACTTCCGGGTCCTCGGTCAGACGGCTGGCCAGAACGGCACCGGCGGAACCGGAACCGACAATAACGTAATCGTACTTTTCCGTGGTGGTCGGCGTATTCATGCTTTTTCCTTATCTTCAACAGGTTGCAGGCAGCCATTCACAGTCAGGAACCGTGATCAATAAGGCGCCTCGACGTCACCGGTTTCGACATAGACGGATTTGATCCGGGTATAATGTTCAATCGCGGCCCGGCCATTTTCGCGGCCCACTCCGGATTTCTTGACCCCGCCGAACGGCATTTCAATCGGCGTGATATTATAGGTATTGATCCAGCAGGTTCCCGCCTCAAGCCGGGCAACAACCCGGTGCCCGCGCGACAGGTCCCTGGTAAAGACCCCCGCAGCCAGACCATACTGGGTATCATTGGCACGTTTGATGACTTCGTCTTCATCCATGAAGGTCAGGACCGACATCACCGGCCCAAAGATTTCCTCGCGCACGATGGCCATGTCATCGGTACAATTGGTAAAAATGGTCGGAGCAACAAACATCCCACCTTCGGGCATGTTTTCGGTCACCGCATGACCGCCCAGAACGCATTTTGCGCCCTCGCCCTTGCCGGTTTCGATATAGGACATGATCTTGTCGAACTGCGCCCTGGTCACAATTGGACCAACCTGGGTTTCCGGCTTTTCCGGATCACCAAGAACAAGGTTCTTGCTCCGCGCAATCAGCTTTTCGATGAAGACATCGGCAACGCTTTCATGGACGAAAACGCGCGTGCCGTTCGAACAAATCTGCCCGGATGAATAGAAATTCGCCATCTGCGCGCCCGATACTGCGTTATCCAGATCGGCATCTTCAAACACGATCATCGGCGATTTGCCGCCAAGCTCCATGGTCACGGCCTTCATGCCGCCTGCGGCAACTGCGGCGACCTTGGCACCGGTCTCGGCCGAGCCGGTCAACGAGATTTTATCAACGCCCGGATGTTCGACCAGTGCCGCACCACAAGCACGCGCGCCCTGAACAACGTTGTAAACCCCATCGGGAAGACCTGCTTGCTGCAATGCCTCGGCCACGGCAATCGCCGAAAGCGGAGTGACTTCGGAGGGTTTGTAAACAACCACGTTTCCGCACGCCAATGCCGGTGCGGCTTTCCAGCAGGCAATCTGGATCGGATAGTTCCACGCACCAATGGCACCGCAAACGCCAACCGCCTCGCGCCGGGTATAGGCAAAATTGCCGCCAAGATCGATATGCTCGCCCGATAGGCTTCCGGCCACACCGGCAAAATATTCAAGGCATTCGACACCGGAAATCACATCCACGATTTCAGTTTCCTGAATGGCACGGCCCGTATCACGGGTTTCTACCAGCGCCAATTCATCGTTACGGTCCCGCAGGATTTGGGCAGCCTTGAACAAAACGCGCGCCCGTTGAGCCGCGGGCGTGTTTTTCCAGATTTCAAAACCGGCACGTGCAGCCTTCACTGCGGCATCAACATCGGCAGCGGTGCTTTCCTTACCCTTGGCAAGGACCTTATTGGTCGCGGGGTTCAGCGTGACCATTTCCGCACCCGAACCGGCAACTTTTTTGCCATTGATGAAGTTCTGGATCTGATAAAGGCTCATGTCGAAACTCCTGCAGGCCACACCGGAAACGGGCAGCCCTTTTGTAAGTGTATGTCTCTTGACTAGCGCGCGGGCGAACTCGCCAGATGCAGGTGCATGGTATCAAGCACCATTTTCCGCGCCGCCGCGACATTGGCGCGTCCCGGCGTCAACCCGGACCGCACCCAGATGCCGTCGATCATGGCAGCAGTCACCGCCGCAATTTCTTCGGCCCGCTGATCGGTTGTCAGCCGGCGCAACTCATGGCGTAAATTCGATGCCAGTCGCTTGAAATAGACCGCATTCAGGCGGCGCAGTGGATCGGAAAACGGCACCTGCGACCAGAATGACAACCACGCACCAATCACCTGCGGCGTGAATTGCGCTTCGTTGAAATTGGTATCAACAATCGCTTCAAGGCGTTCGTGGGGTGTTTTTGCCTTGGCAACGCGGCCCAGAAAATCGCTACGCAATTCCTGCATCAAAAACCGCATCGTTGCTTCCAGAAGCGCATTTTTACCACCGAAATAGTGCGAAATAATTCCTGACGACATTCCCGCCGCCCCGGCAATCCGACTGATCGTGGTATCGGCAAAACCAAAGCGGTGAATGGTCTCGATCGTGGCATCGATCAGTTGCCTGCGGCGAACAGGCTGCATTCCAACCTTGGGCATTACTAATCCAATTCTAAGCGATCCGAAGGACTTAGGCCTGTCTGGTGACGCAAATGCGACTTTTTCGCCCTTCGCAATTGACCTTGGGGGAATATGCTGTATTTTAATTGAACAATCAATCAATAAAAAACGCCGTCTTTTGCGGCGCGACGTTCGCAGGGAAAGTGCCTTGGTTGCGCGGCTTTACGGCTGTTTTTATGATTATTCCGGTCTATGTGACCGGGTTCAAGGGACCCGATCACATGGTTTTGGACGAATGTTCACGGTGCCAAATGCGCATCGCGTCACATGCGTCTGGCCTCCGGAACCGAAAGTCTGATGGCGACGTTATTGTCACCATCAGTAACCGCTAGGTCCATACAAGGGAGAACCATAAACATGACCACACGCTCCACCATTGGCCGTCTTCTTGGCACCACTGTCATTGCCACCACCCTTCTGGGGGTGGCCGGTGCGCAAGCGGCTGATAGCGATGCCTGTAAAACCGTAACATTCTCTGATGTTGGCTGGACCGACATCACCGCCACCACGGCAACCGCATCGGTAATTCTCGAAGCAATTGGCTACGACGCTGAAACCGAACTTCTTTCCGTTCCTGTCACTTACACCAGCCTTGCCAACGGGGACGTTGACGTCTTCCTCGGCAACTGGATGCCGACAATGGCAGCAGATATTGCGCCTTACCTGGAAAAGAAAACCGTCGTCAGCACCGGTGCCAACCTTGAGGGCGCTAAATATACGCTGGCTGTTTCGAAAAATGCCTATGATGCGGGCCTCAAGGATTTCGCCGACATCGCCAAGTTCAAGGATCAGCTTGATGGCGAAATTTACGGGATCGAGCCGGGCAATGACGGCAACCGCCTGATCCAGGACATGATCGACAACGACCAGTTCGGCCTCAAGGGCTTTGAACTTGTTGAATCTTCCGAACAGGGCATGCTGGCCGAAGTCAAACGCAAATCGGCACGTGACAAATTCATCGTTTTCCTTGGCTGGGAACCGCACCCGATGAATGCCAAATACGACATGGCCTATCTTGATGGTGGCGATGACGTATTTGGTCCTAATTTCGGGGGTGCTACGGTTCATACCAACCTGCGCGCCGGTTACACTGACGATTGCCCGAATGCCGGTAAATTCGTCACCAACCTGAAATTCAGCCTCGATATGGAAAACCAGATCATGGATGCCATCCTGAACGAAGGCACCGATCCGGAAAAAGCGGCAACCGCATGGCTTAAAACCAATCCGGATGCCGCGATGGCCTGGCTTGACGGTGTTACCACCTTTGACGGTGGCGATGCCAAGGCAGCGCTTAAAGATGAACTCGGTCTCTAGGGTCCAGCTTCGAATTCATAATGCCGGTACGTTGCCATCATCACGGGCAGCGTATCGGCACATTTTCTTTGTTCAAATAATGGAAAAATCCAATGGAATGGCTCACGGAAACTAAAATTCCGCTGGGACGGTGGATTGCATCCCTTATGGATGCGCTTAACGAGCATGCCGACTTCGTGTTTTACACCATCTCGGACGTTCTTGAATTCATTATCGAAAACACAGTCGATCTGCTGGTCTGGTTGCCCCCGTTTCTGATTATCGCGCTGTTTGGTGTGCTGGCTGCATGGCTGCACAAATCATGGAAACTGACGGCCTTTACCGTTCTTTCCCTGCTTCTGATCGTCAATCTCGGCTATTGGGAAGCCACCATGGAAACGCTCGCACTTGTGATCTATGCGACGCTGTTCTGCATGGTAATAGGGGTGCCGCTTGGTGTGGCATCCGCGCATCGTCCCTGGCTTTATCAGGCCTTGCGTCCGGTTCTCGACCTGATGCAGACGATCCCAACCTTTGTCTATCTGATCCCGACCCTGATCCTGTTTGGTCTTGGCGTGGTTCCAGGCCTGATTTCGACCGTGATCTTTGCCATCGCCGCCCCGATCCGCCTGACGCATCTTGGCATCGCCAGCACGCCCAAGGCATTGATCGAAGCAGGCAAAAGCTTTGGCTGCACCCCGCGCCAGTTGCTGTTCAAGGTCGAATTGCCCTCTGCCATGCCATCCATCATGGCGGGCCTGACCCAGTGCATCATGCTGTCACTGTCCATGGTGGTTATTGCCGCTCTTGTCGGGGCTGATGGACTTGGCAAACCGGTTGTTCGCGCCCTTAATACGGTCAATATCGCCCAGGGCTTCGAGGCCGGCCTTGCAATTGTGATCCTTGCCATTGTGCTGGATCGCATCTGCCGCCGCGACAAATCTGAAAATACGGGGCAGTAATCATGAGCAATGCTGTTGAATTTGATAATATCGACGTCATTTTCGGGGACAAGCAGGCGGAATCGCTCGCCCTCCTCGACGCCGGTAAAAATCGTGACGAAATAGCCAAGGCCACAGGCAATATCCTTGGCGTTGCCAATGTCAGCTTTGATGTCCCGCAGGGTGAAATCTGCGTCCTGATGGGGCTTTCGGGTTCGGGAAAATCGTCGCTGCTGCGCTGCGTAAATGGGCTTAACCGTGTTTCACGCGGATCGCTTCGGGTGCATGATGGTGATTGGATGGTCGATGTCACCAGTTGTGATGCCAATACGCTGCGCGACCTCAGGCGCAAATGCGTTGCGATGGTGTTCCAGCAATTCGGCCTGTTCCCGTGGCGCACCGTCGAAGACAATGTCGGCTTTGGCCTTGAACTTGATGGTATGGGGCCGAAGGAACGCCGCGAAATAGTGCGTGAAAAACTGGCTCTTGTCGGGCTGGATCAGTGGGCAGGCAAGTATGCTCACGAACTTTCAGGCGGCATGCAGCAGCGTGTCGGACTTGCACGCGCCTTTGCCACCGATGCACCAATCCTTCTGATGGATGAACCGTTTTCGGCCCTTGATCCGCTGATCCGTAACCGCCTGCAGGACGAGCTTCTTGATCTTCAGGAAAAGCTCAACAAAACCATCCTGTTTGTCAGTCATGATTTGGACGAGGCCATGAAACTTGGCAATTCGATTGCCATCATGGAAGGCGGCTATGTCGTGCAGCACGGCACGCCCGAAGACATCGCCCTTCGTCCGGCCAATGAATATGTCGCTGATTTCGTCGCCCATATGAACCCGGTCAATATCCTACGCGGTCGCGCCATCATGCACCGTGTTGACAGGGACCAGCGCAACGATACCGGTGAACTTCCTGTCGAGGACGAAGACATCCGCATCACGCTTCAGGACGGAATCATCAAGGCGGCCCATAATGGCAAACGGGGCGAGCTGCGACTGATCAACTATAATGGCGAATTGCCTGCCGATCTGGATGCGACGGACAATTCGGTCATCTTTGTTGCGGATGATACCGTACTTCTCAAAGACCTGATCGAAATGCGCAGCATCACCCAGAACCCGGTTCTGCTCACCCGCGAGGGACGCATTTCAGGCACTCTGGGTCGCAAGGAATTCTTTGAAAGCCTGACGCAAACAGCGACCGTCGCAGACTGACCCTCAAAAAAGGCGCCCCACAAACCGGGCGCCTTTTTTAATAATACTATTGAACTTCTCGTTTATCCGCCGGTTACCGGCGGGAACAGTGCGATTTCACTCGCACCGCGTACATCCCGATCGCCCTGCGCATATTCCTGATCAACGGCAACCCGAATAATCGCCGGATCGGCCAATGCATCGGCGAAATTCGCCCCCCTGCCCGGCATCCATGCCAGAAGGTCGGCAACGGTTTTTACATTTTCCGGCAGTTCAACATCTTCCTCGGCCATGCCGATACGGTCTTTGACCCAGGAAAAATAAACCAGCTTCATCTTCTATCCCGTGCGCTTGAAATCCGTGTTTGGCCGCATGCTTGCGCAAACAGGGATATAGCGCAAGCGCAGATACTGTTTTCTCCCCGGAATTCTAAAACGAAAGCATCGCTAAAGCCGATCTCGGCCAGATGACATGTCAATCAACTCCCTGATCGGCAGGTCTATCAAACTTGCAGCAAGCCAATTTTTAACGTATATAATTAAAATCACCATACAAAAATAATAGTAACTTACAATTCACATATCCAGGGAGACTACGCATGCCAAGAATCATCACTCGCAGAAAAGCTATCGCCTCAGGGCTCGCTGCATTGGGTACAATCGCAATGCTTGGACTGGGAAATGTGGCGTCGGCTGCCGATGCAACCAAGTTGCGCTTCTCCGCTGTCTTTTCGGAACAAGACATCCGTGCAGACATGATGAAGAAACTCGCCGGGGCGCTGGGCGACAAGTACGAGTTCGAACTTTATTACGGTGGCAACCTGTTTAAACAGACCACCGAAATCCTTGCGATTCAGCGCGGGAACCTTGAAATGGGTAACGTTGCACCGCAAGATATTGCCACCCAGATTCCAGCCTTCTCGATCCTGAGTTCGGCCTATCTATTCCGTGACGCTGATCACCTGCGGAAATTTTTCGCAAGTGACGCCGGGACCGAAATGAAAACGATGGCCGAAGAACAGCTTGGCATCCACATTCTGGGCCCGACCTATTTCGGCACCCGCCAGGTCGGTCTGCGTATCGACAAAAAAATAAACACGCCCGAGGACATGGCAGGCGTCAAGCTTCGCATGCCCGGCGGGGATGCATGGCAGTTTTTGGGCAAGGCCCTGGGTGCAAACCCGACCCCGATGGCCTATGCCGAAGTTTACACAGGTTTGCAAACCGGGGCGATTGACGGTCAGGACAACCCCCTGCCCAACGTACAGAACATGAAGTTCTATGAAGTCATGAACCAGATCGCGATGACCTCCCATCTTGTCGGGTATGACCTTCTGGTCGTCTCGGCCAAGGTGTGGGAAGGCATGAGCGCCGAAGAACAGGACGCCTTCCAGAATGCCGCCGACGAGGCGATCAACTGGAGCCAGGAACAGCACCTGAAGAAGGAAAAGGAACTGTCCGATTTCCTCAAGGAACAGGGGTTGGAGATTTATACGCCTGACGTCGACGCATTCCGCGCCCATGCCCAGAAGATGTACCTTGAGTCCGAGCTTTCAAAAGACTGGCCGGAAGGTATGCTTGAGCGCATCAACGCGCTTTAAGCATCCGCAGCCTGAATGAAACCAAAGGTGTGTGGGGTTTTGGCCCCGCACACCGCGGACCGGATTACGATACATGACGGACAGAATCAGACAGGTCGGCCTATGGCTGCACCGTCGGGCAGAAAATATCGCAGCATTGATGCTGGCTGTGATGTTTGGTGCTTTCATTGTTCAGGTGGCGTTCCGCTATCTTCTGAACTTCCCCATCGGTGGTGCATCCGAACTTACCATCATCATGTGGCTCTGGATCGTTCTGTGGGGCGCTGCTTTTGTCGTGCGCGAACGGGACGAAATCCGTTTTGACATTATTTATAGCGCGGTAAGTCCGAAAGTTCGCCGTGGGATGACCGTTGTAGCGGCACTTGTGCTTCTGTTTCTTTATGGCATATCGCTGCCCGCGACCTGGGATTTCGTGACTTTCATGAAAATCCAGAAATCATCATATCTTGATATCCGGTTCGACTGGCTTTTTTCAATGTATGTGATCTTCGCCGTTGCCGTACTGATGCGGTACTTGTGGATTCTCGTTACGGCAGTTCGGGGCAAGAGCGGAAAACATGAATTCCTTCCCAAAGAAGCTCATGAAACCATAGAACATTCCGAAACGGATACCCGCCCATGAGCCTTGCTGATCCTTTCACTCTTTGCATCGTCTCAATCATATTCCTCAGCCTGCTGGGCCTTCCGATCGGACATGCGATGATTGCGTCATCCATTCTGTATCTGCTGCTGTCCGGTCTGGATATGGGCACCGCCTCCGAACAGCTTCTGAACGGAATGTTTTCAAGCTACATTCTGCTTGCAGTCCCGCTGTTCATCCTTGCTGCCGAACTGATGAATTCGGGCTCTATGACAATCCGCCTGCTGGCGTTCTGTAATGCTGTCGTGGGGCGTTTTCCCGGCGGCCTTGCGCTGGTGAATGTCGTCCAAAGCATCATTTTTGCAGGGATGTCAGGCTCGGCACTTGCCGATGCGGCAGGTACGGGCAAACTGATGCAGCGCATGATGACCAAGGACGGAAGATATCCGCCTGCATTTGCTGCGGCACTGACCGCTGCATCGTCCGTGATCGGCCCGATCATTCCGCCGTCAATCCCGATGGTCGTTTATGCGCTCGTTTCCGACGCATCGATCGGTTACCTGTTTCTTGCGGGCGTTGTACCAGGCATCATCATGGGCCTGTTTCAGGCCGGATATATTCTTGTATCCGCGCGGCGTCGCGCCTTCCCGGTCGAGGCCCCTGTCCCCTTGCATGAACTGCCAAAAGTAACCCTTAATGCGTTCCCGGCCCTGATGATGCCGGTTGTTCTTTTGGGTGGTATTTACGGCGGCATTACTACACCAACCGAAGCCGCTGCAATTGCAGCGCTTTATGCCTTGCTTGTGTCGACCTTCATCTATCGCAGCATCAGCTTGGGTGACCTTTATAATTCTTTGCTGTCAAGTGCACGGACAACAACATCAATCGGCATGCTGATCGCCGGGGCAATGGTGTTCAACTACGTCGTCACCGTCGAAAATATTCCGTCTGCACTTAATGTATGGCTGGCTGGGTTTGATCTATCACCACTGACCTTCCTTTTGATGGTCAATGCGATCCTTCTGGTGCTGGGCTGCCTACTGGAAGGAACGACGATCCTTCTGGTAATCGTGCCGGTATTCATTCCCACGGCAAATACGCTTGGCATTGATCTGGTTCATTTTGGCGTGGTCTGCGTCATTAACATCATGCTGGGGCTGATTACCCCCCCTTATGGCTTGCTGTTATTCGTCATGACGGCCATTTCCGGACGCCCTTTGCGCGAAATCGTACGCGAAATAATGCCCTTCCTTGTCGCGATGCTTTTTGCGTTGCTGTTATTCACACTGGTGCCCGATATCGCACTCTGGTTGCCCAGACTTTTTGGCTATAACGGTTAAGAGATTCCCCATGTCAAAACCCATCTATATTCTTAACGGACCGAACCTGAACCGTCTGGGCAGGCGCGAACCCGAAATTTACGGCCGCACCACCCTGGCCGATATCGAGGCAATGTGCCGTAATGCTGCCGGCGACACCGATGTTGAATTCCGGCAAAGCAATTCGGAAACGCAGTTGATCGAATGGATCCACGAAGCCACGGATAATGCGGCAGGACTGATCATCAATCCGGCCGCATATACCTTTACCTCAATGGCAATCATGGACGCGTTAAAGATGTTTTCCGCCCCGGCCATTGAACTGCACATATCCAATATTCACCGACGTGAATCAATGTATCACCATTCATTGATGTCCGGTGTTGTTACATCGGTCATCGCCGGTTTGGGCGCTCGCGGTTATCCAACCGCGGTGCAGGTATTGAAAGAAATGATCCGCGAAACACAGACGGTCGCGGCCTAGGCCGGAATTTTGCCGGTGCCGAGCACGTGGTTCAGTCCGCTTTCCACATGGCTGGTAAGCAACGCAACTGCGCCCTCGGCATCGCGCGCAATCACCAGATCGCGCAGGCGGGCATGTTCTTCGGCCGCCGGTTTCCCACGAAAATCAAGAACCAGCATGTGATAACGCAGGAAACGGTCGAAAGCGGTTGAATGCGCCGCCATCATCGCGGGCGACGCACAGGCAGAAATGGTCGCATGATGAAATTCCCAATCCTGCTGCACCCATTGCTCAACCTGGCTCATGTCACCTTCGATCAGCTTGGTTTCCACCACTTTGAGCATGTAGTGGGATGAAACAACTCGTGCCTCCCACTGCAGATCCCCTGTTGCGATTGATTGCCGCAAGGCATGCGTTTCCAGCAGCAGACGCAAGGCTGCGATATCGCGAAGACCGGCTTCGGAAATACCGGTGACTTCAAACCCCCGCTGCCCTTCTGCAACAACAAAGTTCTCTGCCGCCAGCCGACTGAGGATTTCGCGCAAGGTCGAAACAGCAACACCATAATGCGATTTTAGTTGATCAAGACGCAACTTCTGCCCCGGCTTCAACCGCCCTCGGATGATATCCGACCGGATATTGCGAAAGGCAATATCACCAACGGTTTCGTTATCAGAAGGCAGGAATAAGGACTTGTGTTTCATCTTTGGCTAGATCTCTGAAAGGGTGGCAATCTGGTCATAATAGGCTTTGGAACTGATATTTTTTAAAATACCAGATAAAATAGGGAAATAAAGATCATTTGGCAAAATTCGTAGTATTTCAGGAAATGAGCCTGAAAGTATCAAGAGGCATTTTTCAGCATAAAGCCTGACATAACTCCCGTTTGGTCATATTGTTGAAATCCTTACGGATAAACAAAATAACCATCTGGCGCACTGCCAAGCCGCCCGGTCAGGTTTTCAATAAAAAACCGTTCCGCCCGGCCAAGCGACATGCGCGGATTGGTCACCAGATAGATATCAATTGCCGGCGGCGCATCATAGGGTGGCAGGCGCCATAACTGCCCGCGTTCCATCGCGTTTTGCACGACATGGATCGGCAACGGACCAATACCAAGCCCGGCATTGATCAGGCGGCGGACTTCTTCAAGATGCGGGCTGGTGGCGATCACCTTGCCTTTCATGCCTTCGCGCGCGCGCAATACCGCAACCGGGGCCAGCGCATCGGAAAGCTGATCGGTGGAAAACGATACAAATGCTTCGCTACGCAGATCGGCAAGTGTCAGGTTTTCCCGACCAAACAAATGATGTGTCGGCCCGCAAAAGAACCCGAAATGTTCACGATACAGTTTGCGATATTCCAGCCGGGGATGCTGTTCATTCACCAGACAAATGCCGAAACTTGCCTGCTGGGACAGGACCTGACTTGTTACATGGGCGGATGTCGCGACGTTGATTTCATAGGTGACTTCGGGATGTTCGCGATTGAATTCAAACAACGCATCGTCAAGCGGCGGAAACACCACATGACTTGCCAGCCACAAATGCAAATGCCCGCTAAGCTGATTGCCACTGTCCGACATCACATCGGAAAGTCGACCAATCGCCCCGCAAATCTCGCGGCATTCGTGATAAAGCGCCAATCCCTGTTCGGTGACCTCAAACCGGCCGCGTTCCCGGTCAATCAGGCGCGCGCCGATCTGATCTTCAAGCCGTTTAAGCGCATTGCTGACACTGGGCTGGCGCAAAAGCAGCCGGTTGGCCGCCCCGGTGATCGACCGTTCTTCGACAATCACCGTAAAGGTATGCAACAGGTTCCAGTCGAATTGCCGTTTTAAAAGGTCGCTCATTTCCCCACCCATAGCAATTGGCTATGCAATCCATTCTACTTATCTATTTGCGCTATGTGCAAGTCTGGGGTGAAATGATCAGACATATTCATTCACGGCCAGATAACCGCGCATGGCAAGCAATTGCCAGAGCACAATAACGGGAGGCAAAAATGGCCGCAGATGTAGCCGGGGCACGCAGAACGCCCTGGGTCCTGCTATCGCCGTCACTGGCGACGATATCGCTGCTATTGATCATCCCGATGATGTTCATCGTGGTTTATTCATTCTGGCTGCGCACCGCGACCGGTGCTGATCAGGTCGGATTTTATCTTGATAACTGGATCGAAGTGCTTGGCGACAGGTTTTACCGCGATATTCTGTTTCAGACCTTTGCCATTGCCTTTTACACCACGGTGATCTGCGCGCTGGTCGGCTATATCCCGGCCTATTTCGTTGCCAACACCCCGATGAAATCGAAGACTTTCCTGCTGTTGATGCTGATGCTGCCCTTCTGGATCAGCTACATCATCCGCACCATGTCGTGGATCAACATCCTTGGCACGTCGGGCGCGCTCAACACATTGATGATCTCGCTTGGTATCATCGATGAACCGATCCAGATGCTCTACAATCAGACCACGGTTATTCTGGGTCTTGTGCATTATCTGCTGCCCTTCATGATCCTGAATGTCTATGTCAGCCTGGATGGTATCGACAAGAACCTGACTGAAGCAGCCAAAAGCCTTGGCTGCACCGGCTGGCAGGCCTTCCGCGAAGTCACCCTGCCGCTGTCCTTCCCCGGTCTCGCCGCCGGATCGCTGTTATGTTTTGTTCTGGCCGCGGGGACCTATATCACCCCGATCGTTCTGGGCGGGCCACGCGATGCGATGTTTGCCAATCTCGTGTTCGAGGCCATCGTCACACAGCTTAACTGGCCTCTGGGCTCCGCCCTTTCGCTTGTCCTGCTGGCGCTTCTGGGTGCGCTGGTTGTCATTTACACCCGTTATCTTGGCGTCGATCAGATCGCCAAAAGCTTCAAATAGGGGGAATGTAATGATGTCCGGCTGGTCCCTGATCCGTATCACCACAATCCTTGTTTATCTGTTTCTGTTCGCGCCGGTCGCGGTCGTCATCCTGTTGGCATTCAACGCCAACCAGTTCGGCAGTTTCCCGATTGAAGGTTTTTCGACACGCTGGTTCGAAGCATTGTGGAACAACGATGCTATTATCCGTGCATTCAAAACATCTCTGTTGCTGGGCGCGCTGACCAGTTCGATTTCAACGACGTTTGGCACGCTCGCGGCCCTTGCCATGGTCAGGTACGATTTTCCGGGAAAGCGTTCGATATCAACGCTTTTGGTTGCTCCAATCCTGATACCCGAAGTCGTCCTGGCTGTGGCTCTTTTGCTGTTTCTGCAATTCCTCTCCATGCCCAAAAGCTTTGGCCTGCTTCTGATGGGGCATGTCGTATTTACCCTTCCCTTTGTGGTTCTGGTGGTTCAGGCGCGCCTTGTATCGATCCGGCGCGACGTCGAAGAAGCCGCCATGAGCCTTGGCGCAACACCGATCCAGACTTTCTTTGAAATCACCCTGCCGCTGATGATGCCGGCTGTCATGGCCGGGATGCTGTTTTCATTCACCATCTCGTTTGACGACATTACCGGCACCCTGTTCTGGAAACCGGGCGGGGTTGAAACCGTCCCAACCCAGATTTTTGCCATGCTGCGCAATTCCATCAGCCCGGAAATCAATGCACTGGGCGCTGTGATGGTGATCTTCACCATCGCGCTGCCATTGATTGCCACCGCCATTGCACGCATCGCATCAGCGCGAAAAATACGGGCACAAAAAGCCGCTGCCTAACAAACAACAGATACCGCGGGAAACCGCCAAAACCAACAACAAGACCATAAAAAAGAAGACCATAAGACCGACAAGAAAACGGATAAAAACCTTTATCAGGAGGCCTTAAATGGACGAGACGAAACGCTATGAACGCCTGCTTACCCGCCTCAAAGACGGCGATATCAACCGTCGCACTTTTCTGACCGTTCTGGGGGCTGCGGGTGTCACCGCCGGAATCACCGGTGGCCCGATGGGCATGCTGACCCGCAACGCCCTTGCCGCAACACCAGAACAGGTCCGCTTTGACGGCTGGGGCGGTGTGGTATCCGAGGCATTTGAAAAATACGCATTTGCCCCCTATACCGAAAAAACCGGGATCAAGGTCGTATCGGGCACCTTTGGCGGTGCGGACGAATATATCGCCCGCGTCAAAGCTGGTCAGCCGGGTGAATTCAACCTTGCCCACCTGTCGGGTGTGTTTGACTATGCCCGCTATCATGGTCTGGAACTAACGTCCGAGCTGAACGAAGCCAATATTCCGAACCTCAAAAACGTCATTCCCGGCCTGATCGAACCGCTGCGCAAAATCACCGGCGGTACCATTTCGGCGGTTCCCTATGATTATGGCACCACCGGCATTGCCTATAACCGCAAATATATCAGCGACGATGAAGCCAAGGCCAAAGGTGCCAAGCTGATGGTCGATGAAGCTTACAAAGGCAAGATCGGCGGCTGGGGCGAATGGAAAACCCGCGTCTGGTACGGTGCCCTGCAATCCGATCAGGACCCGAATGCAATCAAGGATATCGACGCCGTCTGGGACATGATCCGTGCCCATCGCGATCTGGCCCTGAAATACTGGAGTTCAGGGGCCGAACTGATGAGCCTTCTGGCAGAAGAAGAAATCTATGTCACCGAAGGCTGGTCCGGGCGCATCAAGGCATTGCAGGATCAGGGCCACGATATCGGCTATCACGACCCGAAAGGCGGTCTTGGCTGGCAGGAATGCCTGTTCGTTCTGCGCGGAAGCCCGATGGCAGCCTGTGAAGAACTTCTGAACTTCATGCTTGAACCCGAAGTCGCGATTGCGGTTGCCGAAGGCCAAAGCTATCCGCCTGCTCTTGATCCGCAGAAAGTCGAACTCGGCAAAGTCATCCCGACCCTGCCCGCGTTTGATCCATCCGGCACACTTAAAGAACTCAGCTTCTTTGACCCGGCCTATTGGAACGAAAACGAAGCCGACTGGTCGAAAACCTTCTCGCGGGTTCAGCGCGGCTACTAAGCCGGACTGATCGCATAAACCGGAACCCCGGTCGTTGTTTTTTAAATAATGGCCGGGGCACCACAGCCTTTTTCTGACAGGGTTATTTGTGATGGCTGACATCGAAAATGCGGTCGAACTGCAAAATGTCGTCAAGCGTTACGGCGAATTTACCGCCGTGCAACGCATGGATCTGACCGTGCCTGACAACAGTTTCGTGACCTTTCTGGGTCCATCGGGCTGCGGCAAGACCACGACACTTCGCATGATTGCCGGACTGACCGACATTACCGAAGGCGATTTGCTGATCCGTGGCAAACGGGTCAATGCCCTGCCGATCCACAAACGCAATCTGGGACTGGTGTTTCAGAACTACGCCCTGTTCCCGCACAAATCGATTTACGACAATATCGCCTTTGGCCTGAAATACCGCAAAGTGTCCAAATCCGACATCCGCGACAAGGTCAATCGCGCCCTTGATCTGGTGCAACTGCCCCATGTTGCGGATCGTTTTCCCAACCAGCTTTCCGGCGGGCAGCAACAGCGCATTGCCCTTGCGCGTGCCATCGTGATCGAACCCGACGTGCTGTTACTTGATGAACCGTTGTCCGCCCTTGACGCCAATCTGCGTGAAGAAATGCGGGTCGAACTGAAACGTATTCAGCGCGAGCTGGGCATTGCCACCGTTTTCGTCACCCACGATCAATCCGAAGCCCTTGCCATGTCCGACAAGCTGGTGGTGATGAATAACGGTGTCGTCGAACAGGAAGGCGCGCCTGAAGACGTCTATAACAATCCCGCATCCGCCTTTGTTGCCGATTTCCTTGGTCATTCCAATATCATTCCTGCTGCCCTTGGTGCACCGGATGCGGCCTTTACCAAGGTTGCCCTGCAAAGCGGTGAAACATTGCTGACGACATCCGAACAAACCGCCAAAGCCAATGGATCAAAAGACGTCCGCGCCGTTATCCGCGCTGAAAAAATCGGCCTGTCGGATCAGAACGGTGCCACGGACGGTGTGGTTGCCATCCCCGGCAGGATCAAAACGGTGGATTATCTGGGTCAGCAGGCCCGCTATTTCGTCACGGCCAATGGTCGTGACTGGCAGGTGATCAACCCGATTGATGCCCGCCCCCATCACGAAGGCGCTGATGTGTTCATGCACATTGCCGCCCGAAATTGTGTGTTGTTGCCCGGTCATAACGACTGACCGGATCTGGAGTGCCACCCGAAGTGACGCATGATAACCCCAAAACCGGCCATAACCGGGAATCCCGCCTGTTTTATCAAAGCCGTTCGCGTCGGCCGCTGATTGACCGTGCCAAGGGCGTCTATATGTGGGATGTCGATGGCAAACGCTATATCGATGCCTCCAGCGGTGCCATGGTCAGCAATATCGGCCATAGCGACCCGCGCGTGATTGCCGCGATGAATGCGCAGCTTGAAAAGGCCAGTTTCGCCTATCGCCTGCATTTTGAAAATGATGCGGCCGAAAATCTGGCATTCCGCCTTGCCGAACGCGCACCGGGCGATCTTGAACGGGTATTCTTTGTATCCGGCGGGTCCGAAGCCGTCGAAAGCTGCATCAAGCTTGCCCGTCAATATGCCCTGGCAAAAGGGCAAGCCCAGCGGACCAAGATCATTTCGCGTTTCCCCAGCTATCACGGTTCAACCCTTGGTGCGCTCGCCATCACCGGCTATACGCCAATGCATGCGCCCTTCGCCCCGATGATGGTCGATCAACCGAAAATTCCGGCCCCGACCTGCTATCTGGATCGCGATGATCTGAGTGATCATGAACGCGGCCTGAAATACGCCAACATGCTAGAGGCCGAAATACTCAAACAGGGTCCGGAAACCGTTCTTGGCTTCATCATGGAGCCCGTCGGAGGAGCTGCGACCGGCGCGCTGGTCGCGCCCGACAGCTACTATGCCCGCATTCGCGAAATCTGTGATCAATACGGCATTCTTCTGATCTATGACGAGGTCATGACGGGTGCCGGGCGCACTGGCAAATATTTCGCTGCCGAACATTGGGGCATCACGCCTGATATTCTGGCCGTATCAAAGGGGTTGGCGGCGGGTTATGCCCCGCTGGGGGCGATGATCGCGCCTGATCGTATTGTCGGACCGGTTCTTGATCATGGCGGGTTTATTCACGGTTACACCTATGCCGGAAATCCGATGGCCTGTGCGGCGGGCAACGCGGTTCTTGATGTTATCGACGAAGATAACCTTCTGGAAAATGCGACCCAAAGCGGGGCGGCATTAAAGGCCGAACTTGGCAAACTTGCCGCTGATTTTCCGTTTATCGGCGATGTGCGCGGCCTAGGATTGCTGCTTGCGGTCGAACTGGTCAAAGACCGCGAAACCATGGAACCGATTGATCCCAAACATCTTGCGGCTGCCCGCCTTGTCGACATCGCCTATGACAAGGGCCTGATCATTTACTGGCGTCGCACCCGCGGCGGTTATCGCGGCGATCATGTGATGGTCTGCCCGCCCATGACGATCACACCCGATCAGTTTGACGACATCCTCACTCCGTTGCGCGCCGCCCTTGGCGACCTTCAGGACGAACTCACCCGTGCCGGAGCCTTTGCATGAGCCGGAAAGTCATCATCACCTGCGCAATCACCGGATCGGTTCATACTCCGTCAATGAGCCCGCATCTGCCAATCACCCCCGACCAGATTGCCGATCAGGCAATTGCGGCGGCAAATGCCGGGGCTGCCATCCTGCATCTGCATGCCCGCGATCCCGAAACCGGCTTTCCAAGCCCGGAACCGGCTGTTTTCGACCAATTCCTGCCACGCATCAAATCGGCTATTGATGCGGTGATCAACATTTCGACCGGCGGCGGCATGACCATGACGGTCAAGGACCGCATTCGTGCCGCAAAGCAGGCCGCACCCGAAATGGCGTCGCTGAATATGGGTACGATGAATTTTGGCCTGTTCCCGGCCCTTGCCGGGCGTAGTAACTGGCAACACGACTGGGAACCGAAATTTCTCGAAGACAGTCGTGATTTCGTATTCAAAAACACCTTTGCCGATATCGAAACCATTCTGGCCGATCTGGGTGATGCCAATGGCACAAGGTTTGAATTTGAATGTTATGACGTCGGGCATCTTTATACGCTGGCCCATTTTGTTGATCGCGGCCTGATCAAGGGTCCGATTTTCATTCAGTTCGTTCTGGGCGTTCTGGGGGGCATCGGGGCTGATCCCGATAACCTTGCCCATCTGAAACGCACCGCCGACAAACTTTTTGGCGATCAGTACCAGTTTTCGGTTCTGGGTGCCGGCCGTCATCAGATGCCGCTTGCCACGATGTCGGCCACCATGGGCGGACATGTGCGGGTCGGGCTTGAAGATAACCTGTATCTGCGCAAGGGCGAACTGGCCCCGGACAACGCATCACAAGTTCGCAAAATCCGTGAAGTTCTCGACGGGTTATCCCTTGAAATCGCAACACCGGACGAAGCCCGCACCATGCTGGGCCTAAAAGGTGCCGATCAGGTCGCCTTTTAGGAAATAACAAACTGCCACCAACACCACGACGCAAAGCCAACGAAAGGCGGCGCCCATGATGCATGCCTATTTCTCAGCCGATCAGCTTCGCCATCACGGCCAGACATTCATGGTCGCAGGCGAAGCACGGCCAATCCCCGAAGTCCCCGAACGGGCGGAAATCCTGACCACGGCCGTCAAACGGCTTGGCCTTGATTTGCGTACCCCTGATGATTTCGGCATGGGTCCGATTGCCGCCATTCATGCGCCGGAATATCTGAAATTCCTGCAAACCATCCATGCCGAATGGAAGGTTTTTGGTGGTTCTGATCTGGTCGTACCCGGCATTCATCCGTTTGTCCGGCTTGGCCCCTATCCAAGATCACCTGCGGGCAAGGCCGGTTTTCATATGGGCGATACATCCTGCCCGATATCGGCAACCACCTGGCAATCGGCCTATGCCAGTGCACAAACCGCGATTGCCGCCACCCGCCGTGTCCGCGATGAAAATGCCCAATCGGCCTATGCCCTGTGCCGGCCGCCCGGCCACCATGCCAGCCGCGATATTGCTGGTGGTTTCTGTTACCTGAACAATAGTGCCATTGCCGCACAGGAACTGCGCGCCAAATACGACCGGGTTGCGGTCCTTGATGTTGACCTGCATCACGGCAACGGCACGCAGCATATTTTCTATGCCCGTGATGATGTCATGACGCTGTCGATCCATGCCGATCCACGCGATTTCTATCCGTTTTTCTGGGGTCATGCCGAAGAACGCGGACAGGGTGCAGGGCTTGGTTTCAACCACAATTATCCCCTGCCCCTTGGCAGCGGCGATGACGCATTTCTGGCCGCCCTTGATCGTGCGCTTGTCATGATTGATCATTTCAGCGCCGATGCGGTTGTCATTGCACTGGGTCTGGATGCATCATCGGATGATCCGTTTGGCGGACTGGCCGTCACACCCGGCGGATTTGCCAGAATCGGCGAAAAAATTGGCGGCATCAATCTGCCAACCGTGCTAGTGCAGGAAGGTGGTTATGTCAGTAACACACTGGCTGAAAACCTTTTTCAGTTTATCAGCGCCTTTGACGCCACCACCGCAGGGAGCCCCAAATGAAAACATCTGATATCCTGATCATTGGCGGCGGTATTGCCGGCATGTCAGCAGCCTATTTTCTGGCCAAACGCGGCAGGTCCGTCACGGTTCTCGAACGCGAAGATCAGCCCGGCTATCACAGCACGGGCCGGTCAGCCGCACTATACAGCGAAACCTACGGCCCGAAAATCATCCGCAAGATGTCGACCGCCAGCCGTGACTTTTTCCTGAACCCGCCCGAAGGTTTCACCGAAAATCCGATCCTGACCCCGCGCGGTGTGATCCTGACCGCCGCCCACGGCAATGAAGGCGCGATTGACGAACTTCTGACCGAAGGCCGCGCAAATGGCGCGAAGGTTGTCGCCCTGACAGCCGATGATATCAAAAAACTGATCCCGATCCTCAATACCGATCTGATTGCGTGCGGTGCCCTTGAAACCGATGCGATGGATATTGATGTTCATGCGCTGCATTGGGGCTTTATCCGCCATTTCAAAAAGCTTGGCGGTGATCTGGTGGTCAAGGCCGATGTCACCGCAATTGCAAAAACCGCAACCGGCTGGCAGGTCACGGCAGGCGGCGAAACCTATGAGGCGCAAATCCTCGTTAACGCATCCGGTGCATGGGTCGATGAAATCGCAAAACTGGCGGGCGTTACCCCATTGGGCATCACCCCCAAACGCCGCACGGCGGTGATGGTTGATCTGCCATCTGACATCAATGCGCATGGCTGGCACATGGTATCGGATGTCGGCGAAGGCCTGTATTTCAAGGAAGATGCCGGTCGCCTACTGGTGTCACCTTCCGATGCCACCCCCACCGTGCCCCATGATGTCCAGCCCGAAGAACTCGATATCGCCATCACGATTGACCGCCTGATGACGGCAACCACGCTTAAGGTCAATCGACCGGGCGAAGCATGGGCTGGCCTGCGCAGCTTCTTTGCCGATGGCGATCCGGTATCGGCATTCGACCCGGTTGCGGATGGCTTTTACTGGCTTGCCGGTCAGGGCGGTTATGGCATTCAAACCGCCCCCGCGATGGGTGAATACGCCGCCAGTCTGATTTGCGGCGATGGCGTACCAGACAGGATGACGAAACTTGGCGTGACCACGGATGCCCTTGCTGCCACCCGCCCGGGCCTTGTCCGAACAGCGTAAGGAAGAATACGGAAATCGTGCCATGACCCATTTTGATCGCAATGAACTGCGACGTAGCGTTGCCAATCGCCGGGATCGTGCAATTGACGACCTTTGTGCATTGGTTCGCCATGCCAGCCTTCTGGGCAATGAAACATCGGCCCAGAACTGGGTGGCGGATCGTTTTGCCGATATGGGGCTTATGGTCGAACGGGTTGCGGTCAATATTGACGAATTGCGCGATTTACCGGGCTTTTCCCCACCGGTTACGACCGAATATAACGGACGGGAAAATATCGTCGGCATTCATGAACCGGCAAAGCAAACCGGACGCAGCCTGATTTTAAACGGGCATATCGATGTCGTGCCGACCGGGCCGGTGGCGCAATGGCGACGCGGACCGTTTGATCCCTATGTTGAACGCGACTGGCTTTATGGCCGTGGGGCTGGCGATATGAAGGCCGGGATCATTGCCTATTGCCACGCCCTTGCCGCCCTTCATGATCTGGGGCTTGAACCCGCCGCCCCGGTTATCCTGCAATCGGTTGTCGAAGAAGAATGCACCGGCAATGGGGCGCTGGCCTGCCTGCATGCCGGATATCGGGCCGATTGTGCGATCATTCCCGAACCGTTCAACCAGACGCTGATGACAGCCCAGCTTGGCGTGATGTGGTTCCAGCTTCACGTCACAGGAAGTCCGGCACATGTTCTTGATACCTCGGCCGGAAGCAACGCCATCGAGGCCACCTTTGGCTTTTTCGAAACCCTGAAAGAAGTCGAGGACATCTGGAACCATCCCACCCATTGTCATGCGGCCTATGGCGCACATGTGCATCCGGTGAATTTCAATCTGGGCAAGATCGAAGGCGGTGAATGGGCATCGACCGTACCGCCGGTTTGTTCGGCCGACATCCGTGTCGGGTTCTATCCCGGTATGGAATTGGCCAAGGTCCGCGAAACCATCGAGGCGGTTGCACAAAGTGCGATGGAAAATCACCCGACCTGCAAGGGTGCAAAATTCGACATCACCTATCGCGGTTTTCAGGCCGAGGGATGCGTGATGGACGAAACCCATCCGATGATGACCATGATCGGTAACATCCATCACGAAGTCACCGGCAATACGATCAAAAACTATGCTTCCACCGCGACGACGGATGCGCGTTTCTTCCAGATTTACGGCAATACCCCGGCCACCTGTTATGGCCCGAAAGCCGAACGAATTCATGGCATTGACGAACGGGTCTCGATTTCCAGCATGATGGAAGTCACCGAGGTCCTTGCCCTGTTCATTGCCGACTGGTGCGGCGTTACCAAACGTGATAATCACGCCGCATAATCATACCAAAACCCAATCATATCTTGATACCAGGAGACTTTGATGAGCATTCAGCGTTTTCACACCGGCCCGCGCATGAGCCAGGCCGTTGTCCATGGCAACACCATCTATCTTGCCGGTCAGGTTGGCGAACCGGGCAGCGACGTTACCAACCAGACCAAGGAATGCCTTGCCAAGGTTGATGCGCTTCTGGCCGAATGCGGCGCGTCAAAGGAAAACATCCTTTCGACCACCATCTGGCTTGCCGATATGGCCGACTTCGCGAAAATGAATGAAATCTGGGACGCATGGGTCCCGCAGGGTCACACCCCGGCACGTGCATGCGGCGAAGCCAAACTTGCCACCCCGGATTATCTGGTTGAATTCATCGTGGTTGCGGCAAAACCGTAATCCGGTTACTTCCGCCCCGAATACAAAAACGCCCGGCCAATTGCGCCAGGCGTTTTTTTTGTATGAGGACCATGAATTCTACCGATCCCGCTCGTCCCGTGTCACGATCAGTGACTTGGCTTCCAATGTGCGATGCACCGGGCATTTATTGGCAATCGCGATCAGCTTTTCTCGGACTTCCTCGGTAAAATCACCATGCAGGGTAATGATCCGTTCGAAACGGTCGATCTTGCCGCCCTTCTGTTCGAATTCCGCCCCGCATTCCATGCAATCCGTCGCATGGATTTTATCATGTCGGACTTCTACCCGAATGCCATCGACCGGGATCTGTTTCTGATCGGCATACATCCGCATGGTCATCACCGTGCATGACCCAAGGGCGGCCGCCAGAAAATCATAAGGTGACGGTCCACTGTCAAACCCGCCGACACCTTCGGGCTCATCGGCAAGCATTCTGTGATGCCCGGCCAGAACCATCGCCTGAAACTTGCCAAGCCCGGTTTCCCGTACAACCACCGCCCCATCGGGCACCTCTTCATTGGCCGGTTCTTCGTCGGTGATATACCGCCGCGCCCATGCACTGATCACTTCCGCGGCATAGGTCGCATCGTCGGGATCGCGCAACAAATGGTCGGCACTATCAAGCGACACAAAGCTTTTCGGATGCTTGGCGGCATCAAAAATCCGCGCCGCATTTTCAATACCCACCGTCTGATCCATCGGTGCATGCAGCACCAGCAACGCCTTGTGCAATTTGCCGACCGATTTTCCGATATCATGGGCGCGCAGATCATCAATGAAATGCTTCTTGATCACAAAGGGCCGCCCGCTTAACGAAACTTCGGCCTGCCCGTCGCGTTCGATATCTTCAAGGTAACCTGCGAAATTATGGGTCACATGCTCGACATCGGCGGGTGCACCAATCGTTGCAACCGCGGTTGCCTCGGGCACGCTATCGGCCACGGCCAAAACCGCTGCCCCGCCCAACGAATGTCCGATCAGCAAACGGGGGGCTGCAAATTCATGCCGCAGGAAATCAGCCGCGCGTTTCAGGTCATCCAGATTGGATGTGAAATTGGTGGATGCAAAATCACCGCCCGACCCGCCAAGCCCGGTAAAGTCGAACCGCAAGACCCCAATCCCCTGCATGGTCAGGGATTGCGCGATCTTGCGCGCCGCCGTCAGGTCCTTGGAGCACGTAAAACAATGCGCAAACAGCGCATAGGCCCGAACCGGTCCCGTCGGCAAATCCAACCGCGCTGAAAGCTGCGCACCAAGTGCACCTTCAAAGCTAAGCTTAATTGGCCTCACAGCCATATCGGACCTCCGCCGTCAGTGTTTGGCGAATTCATTCTTTATTTATGCGCACTCTAGGCTAGCATGCGGTATTCGCCACCACGAAACCAAGGGTAATACAGTATGACAATACTGGAAACCAAAAGAACGCTTGTCCGTCATGCGACCCATGATGATGCCCCCTTTATCCTGCAACTGCTGAACGAACCGGGCTGGATCCGGTTTATCGGGGATCGCAATATTCGGGATCTTGATGCCGCACGTGACTATATCGATGAACGGCTTCTCAGCAGTTATCTGAAACACGGTTTCGGTTCTTACATTGTGATCGAAAAGGCAACGCATACCGCAATCGGTCTATGCGGTTTTGTCAAACGCGACACCCTTGATGCGCCCGATATCGGCTATGCCATTACCGAAAGCCGTCAGGGCATGGGCTATGCGTTTGAAGTCAGCAACGCCCTGATCGACTATGGTTACGACACCCTCGGGTTTGATCGGATATTTGGCTATACCCTGCCGGACAATACCGTATCGCTAAAACTGTTGACCAAACTTGGCCTGACCTATGAACGGGATCAGGACGTCAATAACAGCGGCGAAATCTGCAAGCTGTTTGTAAAGGTCGCCTGAATGCAAAAACCCGCATCACCGGATGCGGGTTTGATCGTCTCAGGGACGACTATCATCATCCTGCGCGACGAATACCGATCTTGCGCCCGACCCCGCTTGGCACCGGTAAATCGCGATGCGCATCACGGATCAGATCAAGCGTCTTTTGAACATCATCGGGAAATGCCGCCGACCGCCGCGTTTTCATATCGATATGCATCGTGATGATTTCATTGGTCGCCGAAAGCCATCCTTCGGTCCCATGGCGCAATTCGTGATACATGTGAATGCGTTTGTGATCGCAATCAAGAATTTGCGTATGGATCACAAACGGGTCGTTCAGGTGAATTTCCCGGTCATAGGTGATGTGCATTTCAAGTGCAAAGGTCGAAAACCCGCGCCGTTCGGGATAAGTCCGTCCCATCCCGACCGCATCAAGAAACGCCACAGATCCCAGATCAAATCCGACAACGTAATAACCGACATTCACATGCCCGTTAAAGTCGATCCAATCTTTCGGTACCGTCCCGCGATAGCTTTCCAGCATCTCCGGGGCGAAAAGATCGGTACTGATCATTTGCCAACCTTCCCGACGGCATCGACAACCGCAACCGCCGCAACGAAATCTTCAAGCGAATGACCGACCGATTTGAAAACGGTGCATTCTGCATCGGTTTGGCGTCCCTTGACCTCACCGCGCGTCAGGCCAAACAGATCGCCCAGAATATCGGATTTGGCAATCGATCCGGCATTCAACGGCTGAACCACGTCACCACCTTCCGCCGCTGCCCCTTCAAAGCTATCAACATAAATCCGGCATTTCTGCATCAGAGCATCGTCGGTTTCACGCATCGTCGGTTTGAACGCACCGACAAGATCAACATGCGTGCCCTCACGAAGCCAGTCACCGCGGACCAGTGGTTCGGTCGAAAGGGTGGCGCATGAAATCAGATCGGCACTCTTGCATGCCGTTTCCAAATCATCCGTGCCCACCGCCTCAAACCCAAGGGTGGCGGTTTCAGCAGCCAACGCGCGGGCCTTGTCGCCATTGCGATTCCAGATCGTGACCTTTTTGATCGGGCGAACCGATGCGTGCGCCTTAATCAAGTTCGGCGCCATCGCCCCGGACCCGACCATTACCATCTCGCGGGCGTCCTTGCGTGCAAGATAATCCGCTGCCAATGCCGATGCCGCCGCCGTGCGGCGCGTCGTCAGTTTGGTGCCATCAATCACCGCCGATGGTTGACCGGTTACTGCATCAAGCAGGATATAAGTCCCCGAAACCGCCGGCAGGTTACGCGCCGAATTGCCCGGCACCACGGCGGCAACCTTGACCCCGGCCGCCCCGTCCTTTTGCCAGGCAGGCATGATCAGGAAAGTCGCGTCATCCTCATTGCTGCGTTCCATGTTGAAATGGCTGCGCAACGGAGCTTCACAGCCTTGGGCAAATCCTTTGCGGAGCGCCTCAACCAGATCGCGGGGCGAGACGAATTTATCGATTTCTTCGGCAGAGATGAAACGCATGGGCCTTCCTGTAAATTTATTTTCGATTTCAGCGTGGTAGCATGGATATCTTATACCACGTCAAAGAACATGCGTCACAGGATCGCACGCTGTTTTTCACTTTGTTTCTGGTGAATAATCTGCCCGCCACATGTGGCCTGTTGGCCGATTAACGCTGCAAAAAGCGTTTCAGATGCCCAAACAGCGAACCGGTACCAAGGTAAAGTTCTTCAAGCACCGTGAAATGGTTCGCACCCCATGCCTTATAGACCGGGACCTTCAACCCCTCGCGCCCGCAATAGGCAGCATAGGCATCACTTTGGCGGACAAATTCCGGGCTTTCGTTGCTGCCGACCACCACCATCATTTTGACGTCATGCGGAACGGCATCAAGCATCGGTGAATTATCCGCCGCCGTCGCAGCATTAAGCCGCACATCGTCATTGATGCTGGTAAAACGGATCGGTTCCAGATCGAAAACCCCGGAAACCGGAACAACCGCACAAAACGGATTGGCATCATTAAGGGAATCTTCCCAATGATGGGCTGCAAGGCGCGCGACAATCTGCCCGCCTGCCGAATGACCGGAAATGCTGATACGATCACGATCTCCGTTAAAATCGCCGATATTCTGATAAATGAAGGTCATGCAACGGACCGCTTGCAAGGTAATTTCAGCAACCGTCACATCCGGGCACAGGTCGTAATTCGGGCAAATGACAGTAAAGCCCGCGGCGTTCAGGTCGCGGGCAACAAACGCATAATCCTTTTTGTCCTGACTTCGCCAATAACCGCCATGGAAAAACACATGCACTGGTGCATCCGGCTCGGCCGCCGGGTAAACATCCATGGTTTCCTTTGGCCCGTCGCCATAACGGATATCGGTCATGTGGTGGACACTTGCCCGTGTGTCGTCGGACAGACGCACAAAACGTTCAAAACAGGTCATGTATTCCGGCACGGTTTCGCGCGGATTATACTGCCATTCAAGTTCGGCAAGGGTAAAACCACCCCAACTCATCTGAACCTCGTTTGCTCTGCCCGGACCGGAATTATTATTGGTAGATCAGGCACGTCCGATAATCTTTCTTTATTTTTCAAGTTTTTGCAAATGCTTCACACAGGGGCATAATTTCCGCTGACAAACATCTTGTCGTAATTGCACTGCGGGCAAGTCAATGGCAGAATATCGAAAATCAATTTTAAAATCAGTCGGATAGACCATGAACAGCCGCACATTCCACAGCCCGTTCCCAGCCGGTGATACGGATCGCAACCAGATTTGGGAAATGCTGGTGCCGCGCGATATTGCGGCCTTCGTCGCGGCCGACTGGTCCATGGTCAAAGACGACTTCAAGGCAGACGGCTTTTACGCCATTGATGCCTGCAAATCCGATGATCCCGATGCCTGGAAAATGATGTTCCCCGATCTGGCAGCCTATCGCGATGAGTGGCTGCGTCAGGCGATAGCAGCACAGGAAATCGACTATGTCGAAGACCTGTTTGATGGTGTTTTCCGTGCCACCTACCTCTCGAAAATCGATATCACCGGCAATCGCGCACTGGTGCGCAAACATTTCAACGGCGCCATAAAAAAAGCAGACGGATCAACTGACCGTCTGCTTTGGAAAACCCATTATTACTGCGAAAAACAGTCTGATGGAAAATGGCTGATCACCGGTTTCACCGGCTATCTGCCCAACCATGATCCGGCATAGGTAATCGTGCCTTAAAGCACGTAACCCCGCGCGGCGACATCAACCGTTTCGATATCGCCATCGCGCACCAGATGCACCTGATCAAGCATGTTACTGACAACGCAGACATGGTTCGGGATGATTTCGATCCGCTGGCCGATTTCAAACGGCTGTGTCGCCGGATCGAAATGCAAAATGCCGTGTTCCTCGGACAGAGCCTTGACCGCAACATCGGGATGCCCCACGACATAGCCATATCCGTCTAGACCCAGCAAATCGGATGTCAGAACCTTTGACCCGGCATCAATGATTGCCCGGCCCGGTGTTGGCAAGGATACGATCTCGGTCAACACCCGAAGTGCACAATCATCTTCCTTGCAAACCCCACGCGCCATCAGGGATCGGTCATTATAAATATAAGTCCCGATGCGATGTTCGGTCACAGACGGCACTTCATGGGCCAACCACATATCGGGCGTCCCACCGGAACTGCGCACCAGGCATTCAAGGCCAATCGCATCCAGTTCCTTCATGGCCGTGGTGAAAAATGCCTCAACCTTGGCACCACCACCGGTCGCCGGATAGGTCATAAGCCCGACAAACCTGATCCCCGGCAGTGATTGGATTTTCTTTGCCAGTTCAACGGCCTCTGCCGGGTTTTGCACCCCGCAACGTCCGCCACCGGTATCGCATTCGATCAGGATTTCAAGCGGCTTGGCACTGTCGGCAAAGGCCTTGGACAATCCTTCGACCACAACCGCATTATCGGCCACCACGCGCAGGCTTTTGATACGGTCAAACAATGCCCGCAATCGCGCGAGTTTGCGTTCACCCAATACGTTATAGGTCAGAAGAATATCATCCAGCCCTGCATCTGCCATTACCTCGGCCTCGCCAATTTTCTGGCAGGTGATCCCGATAGCACCTGCCTTCATCTGTTGGGCGGCGAAGGCCGGAATTTTATGGGTTTTGATATGCGGACGCAGCCCGATCCCGTGTTTGTCACAATAGGTCTGATAGCTTTCGATATTGCGGTCGACAGTATCAAGATCAACAACCGCGCAGGGCGTATCAAGTTCGGGATATTGGGGCATTCCGGTCATCGGGGCAGCGTCCTTATCAAGTCTGGTGGTGGCAGCAATCAGCTTGCTATTGCGGCAAAGGGATCGTCAACAATCGGCCAGATCGGGCGCGTCAAATGACGGTATCCATTGGTTTTCGGGTCGGACGGATAAGGTCCGTGGACATCGACATAAATGATCTCGCCCGCGATCTTGGCGAACGCATCGTAGAAGTGATTGGTCGATTTGATAAACAGATATTTTTTCGACGTCGGATCAATGCCCATATTCGAAAACAGGCTGGGATCGAAACTTTGCGATCTGTTGGAATTCAGAATCACCTCGCCCCCACCCGGAAGCTCGATCACTGCGCAATCGCCCAGCGGCACGATGCTGTCACCAAAATACTGCCATGAATCGCGCCGGATTTTTTTCACCCGCACTTCGGCATCAATCGGTGCCCCCGCATGTGCACCGGTTTTTCCGCCAAAGCGTAACGGCAATGTCGCGCCCTCGCCGGCCGAAATGCAAATCCGAACCGCCATCGGGTCCCAGATGGTGCCAACCGCAAAATCACGAAGCCCGCGTTCCATTGCGGCACGCAGCAAAATCGTGCTGTCACCCGGCACGCCGCCCCCCGGATTGTCCCACACATCGGTCAGAACAATCGGCCGGGCGTCGCTTGCCAATGCCTGATCAAGCGCGACATCCGCGGTTACAAAACTTGGCCGTGTCGTACCACGGAATCCGAAAAGCTCATGCCCCAGCTTTTGGGCAAGCTCGTTTGCCTTGGCCGGATCATTGTTGGTGGTCACAATCACCTTGGCACCAAGATCGGGTACATCTCCGGCCATGAAGCCGTGAATAAACGATACCGAAAGAACATCACCGGCCCCCTCCATCGCCTTGGCCCGATCAATGAAGGACCGCATCGGTTCGCGCGACGTCGGCAGAACTTCGATCATATGACAGTCAAAAACCGCCTTGGTCGGCGTGATCTCTCCGCGAAGCGTACGCAACACCAGGTCAACCACCGAACGCCCGGCATCGACAAAATCGGTGTGGGGGAATTCCTTGAACGCGACGATAATATCGGCGTTCGTAATGCGCTGCTCCGTCAGATGGCTGTGCGGATCATAACTGGTGCCGATAATAACATCCGGGCCAACAATGTCGCGAACGCGCGAAATCAGATCGCCTTCGCAATCCAGATATCCTTGCGCGACCATCGCCCCGTGCAGCCCCAGAATAACCGCGTCAACCGGCATGGCCGCACGCAACTGGCCCAGAACCTCGTCACGCAATTGTTCATAGGTTTCCCGGTTGACCAAGCCTCCCGGCTCGGCCCAGGTGGCGGTACCCTCGATCAGTTCCCAGCCTTCCTTTGCCGCACGCAGGCGCGCCTCGGTAAAGACGGCACTGCACAGCGTCGGGGTCACCGGGTGCTGTCCGGGCGGGGCATAGAAGCTTTCCTTGAAATCGGAAAAATCGGTGCGCAACGGCGAGAATGTGTTGGTTTCGGTCGCAATGGAGGCGCAAAAAATCCTCATGACCCCATCCTTTTTGTTCTTTGTAATCATCATATTTTATGTGCAAAAGAAAAAAGCGTGCGGGTGAAGCACCACCCGCACGCGCATGGATTATTCCATGTAGCGGTGGGCGTTGGCTTTATCGACTTCCGTCTGGAACAGTTCGAGAAGTTCAACGCCTTCCGTGCCCAAAGATTCCTGAACGTGTTTGACCACGACCGGCTGGGTTACATCTTTAAGCTTCTGACGCTCTTCCGAGCTCAGTGCCGTGATTTCCATTTTGTCGGTCAAACCGGCAAGACCACGGTCAGATGCTTCGATCACGCGCGATACACCACGGCTGGCAACCACACAGGACTGTGCTGCATAACGAACAATCTTCTGCTGGTCGGCAGTCAGATCATCCCAGAATGCTTTCGACAGCATGAAGGTGTAAGGCGAAAACAGATGGTTGGTCAGGGTAAGATAACCCTGCACTTCGTTGAACTTGGCAAAGGTCACGGTCGGGACCGGGTTCATCTGACCATCGATCACGCCCGTCTGAAGGCCGGCATAAACTTCGCCCCACGCCATCGGATAGGCTTCTGCGCCCAGTGCCTGCATGATTTTCTGATGCGACGGCAGCGACATGGTGCGAACACGGATGCCCTTGAAATCGTCCAGCGTTGCAATCGGATGCTTGGAGTTGGTCACAGCAAAGAACCCGCCCGTATCCGGGAAACCAAGAACCTTGACATCGCCAAGGGTGTTTTCAATATCTACCGCCAGTTTCTGACCAAACGGACCATCAAACACGTCATAGGTCGATGCGTTGCTGTCAAACGCAAAGGCAAGGTTCAGAACGTCGATACGCGGATAGTAGGATGCGATCGCCCCGGTCGAGGTCAGGGTCGCCTGAATGAGACCATCGCGAACCATCTGCACATGTTCGGCAGCCGAGCCAAGCTGGTTGGACGGATAAACCTCTACCTTGATATCGCCATTGGTGTCGGCTTCGACAATGTTGGCGAAAACAGCGGTGCAGGCATGCGCCGGGTTTTCAAACGGATCCATTTTGTTGTCATGGGCAAATTTCAGAACCTTGGGCTCTGCATAGGCCAATGACGTGGTGCTGGCCAGCATGGCCGTCGCAAGGGCAAATGCCCCGAAACGCTTCATCGTATTCATTCTACCTCTCCTTGATTAAGGCCTTTTATTTCTGTCCACGGTCTTGTTTTGGTGCCCCGATCCGGACCTGATCGGAGCGTTTCATTGCCACTGGTTACCGGAAGCCAAGCAATCGCGGGATCGCGAGCGCAAGATCGGACCAGAAGGCAAACAGGAACAGCACACCCAGTTCTGCCAAAAGGAACGGCCAAAGCTGGGCGGCAATTTTTTCAAGCTTTTCACCCGTGACAGACGACAGCACGAACAGGCACGCACCTACGGGCGGCGTCATCAACGAGATATTGAGTGCAAGGACAAAGATGATCCCGGCATGGATCGGGTCCATGCCGATCTGAACCGTCAATGGCACAAGAACCGGCGCCAGAATGATCAGGATCGCATTGATATCCATGACCATCCCGATCATCAGCAACAGGGCGACAATCATGAAAATGACCATATAGGGATCGGACGACAGCCCCAGAACGAGGCTCGCAACTTCCTGCGGGATGCGATTGAAGCTCAGCCACCAGCCAAGGATCGACGCAAACGCGATGATGATGAAAATCACCCCCGTCACCCTGGCGGTGCGGATCAGCATCTTGAAGAAATCGGCAAAGGTCAGCGCACGGTAAATAAAGATACCGATAAACAGCGCATAGGCCACTGCAACCGATGCGGCTTCGGTCGGGGTAACAATCCCGCCCAGAATGCCGCCCAGAATGATCAAAGGCATAATCAGGGCCGTGATCGATGATTTGAAAATCTTCCAGATTTCCAAAAGGTTAGCACGACGTTCGTTTTTCGGCAGGTTCTTGGATCGTGCGGTTACTGCAATCACGGTCATGCAGATCAGACAGATCATCAGCCCCGGCAGGATACCGGCGGCAAACAGCCCGCCGATGGAAACCCCCATCAGCGACCCGTAAACAACCATCAATCCCGACGGCGGAATGGTCGGGCCGATGATCGATCCGGCTGCGGTCACCGCACAGGCATAATCACGGCGATACCCTCGTTCGACCATGGCTGGCACAAGTGTCTTGCCAAAGGCCGCCGCATCGGCAGTCGCCGCCCCGGTCAGTCCGGCAAAGAAAACCGATGCCAGCATGTTGGTGTGCGCCAACCCGCCGCGGAAATGCCCGACAAGCGCCTGCGCAAACAGGACAAGACGGCTGGTGATGCCGATATGGTTCATGATCTCGCCAGCCAGAATAAAGAACGGCATGGCGAGGAACGGGAATACGTTCAGACCGTTAAAGACCTTGCTTGGCCCCTGAACAAGGAACATGCCCCCGCCCATGTCATAAAGGCCGATCACACCGGCAACGCCAAGGGCAAAACCAATCGGCATGCCCAGAACCATCAGAACGACAAAAGTAATACCGACGATCATTCTGCTCCCTCCGCCAGATCAATGGGAACGAAGCGGCCCTGATCGCGAAGCGCAACCAGCAACAACTGAATGGCAGCAAGCAGGGATGCAACCGGCACCGCGGCATATGGCAGTGCCAGCGTCATGCCAAAGATCATCGCCTGACGGCGCATACCGCCCGCGGCAAAATCAAAACCGTAAATTGCCAGATACAGAAACGCGCACAGCGCAATCAGATCGACACAGAACAGGACCGTGCGCTGCACGGGCATCGGCGTATTAAGGATAAACATCCCGATACCGATATGTTCGCGCCGCGCAATCCCGGCCGACACCGCCAAAAGAGCTGCCCAGATCATCAGGTAGCGCGCAAGTTCTTCGGGCCAGGGCAGTTGCCAGTGGAAAATGTAACGATCAATCACGCCCAGCCAGACATCCAGCACAAGGGCCAGCATCAGGACGGCAATTACTCGTTCGACCACCCAGTTCAGGGACCGGCTGATCAATGCGGCTGTGGCTTCAACACGGCGCAGCGCCATCTTACTCAATCTCTCCGCTGATGAATGTTTTATGTAATTTTTCTACATCGTGATGATATTTTTGTAGCTTGTCTACATATTTTTGAGTCATAATTGCAAATATCACCCTGAATGATCTGCAACTAATGATATTATAGGTAGTTAAACTACATTTTTACCTATATTATTGGGCCACCCACCGAAAAACGACAACGGCGATCAAACAATTCGACAATGAACGCCCTGCCCGCTTTACGGTTAGATCCGACAGGATGGGTAATCTCGGGATCAAGATCGAAGCTATCGCCTGTAAACCGAAAAAGTGATATTTATCAGCGTGGTGTCGGTAACAACACCTCATATTCGAGAATGATCGGAACGCTTGCATGCAACCTACTGTCGATATCATCAGCCTCCTGCGTCGAAAGGCCGGGACCTTTCCCGCACGTGAACAGCGGGTTGCCGACTACGTTCAGGATCACCTGCAAGACGTCACCACGATCGCGCTATCCGATCTTGCGCAAAAGGTTGGCGTCAGCGAACCGACCGTGATCCGGTTTTGCCGGACCCTTGGATGCGACGGGTTTCGTGATTTTAAAATACGACTGGCACAGAACCTTGCCGTCAGCATGCAATATCTGGCCCCCGAAGACCTGGCCGATGATACAACTGCCGCCGACGTGCTTTCCAATCACGTTCTGGGCGTGATTGTCGATAATCTGCGTCTGCTACGCGAACAGCTTTCAAGTACTGAGATCGACAAGGCCGCCGATATTCTGGCAAATGCCCGCCAGATCGCCTTTATGGGGGTCGGCGGCGGCTCCACCACAGTTGCCTTTGACGCTGCCAACCGTTTCTTCCGCCTTGGCATTCCCGCACAGGCCCAAAGTGATGGTTACCTTCAGCGTATGCTGGCCTCCACCTTTGGCGAGGAAGATGTGCTTTTTGCCATCTCCACCAGTGGCCGACCGACCGAACTGATCCACAGTGCCGCCATTGCCCGCCAATATGGTGCAAAGGTCATCTCCATGACTCACCCGCAAAGTCCGCTTGCCGCTGAAAGCGACCTTGTGATTGGCATTGATATGCCTGAAAACCCTGATATTTATAAGCCAACGGCCACCCGGCATGTTTTTCTGGCAACCATCGATATCATTGCCACTGCGGTTGCCCGGCGCACGCCGGACCGAACACTTGAAAAACTTCGCCGGATCAGGTCATCTTTGCTGACTCTCAATCCGCCGACCGGCCGCCAGCCTATCGGCGACTAATCACGCCACCATCCCCATCGAGGCCCCAATGACCCGTACTGCCTTTATCGGCGAATGCATGATCGAGCTTGCCGGAACATCCCCCGGCAGCATTTTTGGCGCAGCCAATCTCGGCTTTGCCGGTGATACGCTTAATGGTGCGACCTATATGGCACGCACCAGCCGCCTGCTTGCAACGCCTGATACAGATGTTTCCTACATCACGGCACTGGGCACGGATCCCTATAGCGACGCAATGATTGCCGCGTGGCAGAACGACAATATCGATACAACACTGGTCCGCCGGATCGATGGCGCGCTGCCCGGTCTTTATGCCATCCAGACCGATGAAACCGGTGAACGCAGCTTTTCCTACTGGCGCAATAATTCCGCCGCGAAACAGATGCTTCAGGGCGGCCACGATACCGTGTTGCGCGATGCGCTTGGCGGGTTCGATTGTCTGTATCTTTCTGGCATCACACTGGCAATCCTGTCTGAGAAAGACCGCCAGACCCTGATCAGCATCGCAAAGGACTTTGCAAAACAGGGCGGCAAAGTCTGCTTTGATACCAATCACCGTCCGCGTCTTTGGGCCGATCAGGACGATGCAATGGCGACCTATCTGGCGATTGCCCCCCATTGCCACACTGTCCTGCCGACATTTGACGACGACAGCGCGCTGTTTGGCGATGCAACGCCCTCTGCCACCGCCAAACGCTGGCATTCGCTGGGCGCGGACGAGGTTGTTGTTAAATGCGGTGGTGAACCGACCTTTTATTCGATCAGGGACGGCGAAAGCGGCACCGTCACCCCGCCCAAGGTCACCGATATCGTCGATACGACGTCGGCCGGGGATTCCTTTAACGGATCATACCTTGCCGCCCGCAATGCCGGGCGCGATGTGCCTGCCGCCATTGCCGTTGCGCAAAAGGTCGCTGGCCGCGTGATTTCACGGCGCGGGGCACTTGTGGATATCAGCGATATCAAACTTGATCAGTAATCCAGCCGGAACTGAACACCGGCCTTGCTGTCGATTTCGGTGGTTTCGCTGGTCACGCTGATATTTGGCGTCAATTCAATCTCGACCTCGACCCCGCTTGACCCCGGGGTCGTGCCGGTTTTGGTGCCGACATAGACCCCGTCCGTCAGGTATTTACCCACCTTGACGTTCGGGCCGTCTTCTCCGCCGCCGACCTGCAAAACATCCGCCCCGATAAAGCGACGTACCGAACCGACGATATCAAGTCCGCCGCCCCCGCCCGAAAGCTCGTTCACCGCACTGGCAAGCTGGACCGCCTCAATCGCGCTCAGGCTACCCTGCGATTTGCCAAACAGCACCTGCGACAGGATTTCGTCCTCCGGCAGGGACGGATTTGATGTCAAAACCAGTTCCGGGTCGCTTGCCGGGCCTTGGAACCCGGCGGTTACGGTCAGGTCATCGGTGGTATAGACCCCTTCGATGTCCAGTAATGGATCGGGCGGTGTTGCACCCGAAAACGTGATCTTGGAATCCTTGATCACGAAGGTCTTGCCAATGATATCCAGCTGCCCGCGCAAGGCCTGCAACTGCCCGACAATAACCGGATCAACGGTGGTGCCACTGATATCAAGCTTGCCACCCCATTCGGAATCAAGTCCCCGTCCGCGCACAAATAAACGTCCCGGAATATCAACCGTCACATCCAGATTGCCGACAAAACCCGATGCCGCGTCTTTCTTTTTCTCTTCTTCCTCGCGCTGCCTGGAATCTTCAATATTCTCGACATCAAGCGTCGAAACCGATGCAGGCAGCGCAAGGGTCAGGTCGACTTCACCACGGCGCAGCGTCACATTGCTTTGGATATCGGCAGTCTGTTCGGTTCCGGTAACAGATGCCGTCACATCAGCCCAGAATTGCAGTTCATCCTTACGCGACAGCGCTGCGTTATCAACCTTAAGATTCGCCTTGTAGCTGACAACCGGATCGTCATCCAATGTTACCTCGGCAGATCCACTGATCCGGCCATTGCCGCCATCCGTTGCCGTAATTTCCGGCACCCGCAAACCGTTCTGATCAAAATCACCACTGATCGTGATCTGTTTCAGCAGCGTGCCATATTCCAGATGCTCATACGCCCCATCCGAAAGGGCGATATTGCCATTCCAGTCGAGTGCATCAAGTGTGCCGCTCGCAACCACATCAAGCTTGAGATGCCCGGACATGACATGATCAGGTGCCGGAACATAAGGCCAGAATTGTGCAATTTCCCCATCCACCTTGACCAGCGCATCAATCGGCGCATCCGGATCAAGTGTGAAATCCTGTTTCAGGATGGAAACACCCAAAGGCACGGTACCACGCGCCTCAACAATCTGTGCCTCTTCATTACCAAGGGTGGCGTTGCCGTCAAACTGACCGTCACGCAACGCCAGATCAAGCACCATCCCAAACGGCGCCATATCCTTTACAGCCGCAGTCGTGATGTTCTCAATTCCGCCCTTGACGGTCGCAATCGGCAATTGTCCGGACGCTTCGGATATATCGGCGGTCACATTCATCGTACCATCCAGCCCGCTTAACCCGAACATCTCCCCCCACGGCCCCAGAACGAGGTCGGCAATTTGCGCATTGGCGGTAAAATTGCGCTTTGGCCGATGGTCAAGTTTTGCGATCACCTGACCGGCACCGACATTCAAAGCCGCGTCAAGTTTCTGCTGTCCGCTTTCTGTCTGGGTAAATAACAGAGGTTCGCGAAGGGCGATGTTCTGACTGCCGATATTGATATCAAGCTGATCGGCACGAACATTGATCCCGTCTGAAAGACCAACTTCCATATCGCTATCAAGCTTGACCGGAATGTTACCCTGAAGCCGACCATTAGCATCAAGCGCAATTCCGATGGCCGACATATCACCGGTGATTTCTGTGCCCAACCGATCCACTGCAAGCGGCGCAAAACGAATATCGCTGCCATTCAGTTTCAGGTTGAAACCCGGCTTCTCGAATGCATCAAGGATCGAACCCGCCAGAACAACATCCTCGATCGCGGGCTGTTCGGCCCCGTCTTCGGCGGCAAGTCGAATGCCTTTCAGATTGGCATTCACGTCAATCTGCTGCTGGCCTGATTTCGGAACGAATGCAACATCGGCGGTTCCCGCACCATTCGTAACCGGTACCCCAAAATCAGACAGCATCACCGCATCAAGTTTGCGCACTGAAAGCTTGCCGCGCATCGGCACGGCATAATCTGGCAACATCAAGCTACCGACCAGTTCAAGCCGTTCACCCGTCAGGGCGATATTATCAACCCGCAACCCATCCGCGGGCAAAACCACATCAACCGCCAGATCGTAATTGCGCCCCATCAAACCGAACCCGGCCTTGTTGATCAGCGACAATACTGCCTGATCGGACCAACGCATTTCAGTCACAAGATCAAGCTTTTCAAACTTCTGCCCGCCCGCCGAAACCGATGGCGTTACAAGCTTGATCGTTCCCGCCGGTGCTGCAATATCCCCGTCAAGATTGATCGCAATCGTCGCCGGGGCGATGGAAACACCTATATCTGGCGGCACCACACCGGATTGAACCGAAAGATCAGATTTTACCGACAAATTACTGAATTCGTTTGATATATCGATTTGCGCCGGACCGGAGACCATCGCAGTAGCAATCTGATCAAGTGTGATCGACAGATCAAATGCGTCACTGACAGCAAGCTTGCCATCAATGGTTGGCGTCGCCCCGACAATACGATCAAGATCGGTAATGCCAAACCCGGTCTGATCGGCCTTGATTGCAATATTGGCCGTACCACCCTGTTCAAGCGACCATGCCAGATCGCGTATCGCAACCTGCCCCGTGCCAGTCAGATCAAGCCCCGAAATCGGGGCAAAAATCGCAAGATCGCGGATATCGGCAATCAACTCGCCATCCGTCACCGCCATCACGTCATTGATATCGGTCGTGCCGTTAACCGAAATGCCCGGCGTGGTGATGTTGATTTTGCCAAGGGCAAACTTGCTGAAATCCGGTGCAATTTCTGCATCAAGGGCAACCTGCTGCGTATTGCCCAGCATCGCGCCAAGATCGGCATCCTGCCATTCATTGCCCGAAACATCGATCCGGCTTTGAACAGAAAACCCGTCTTCATCACCGCGCAAATCGGCATCAAGTGCCAATGTTCCGATGGTTGATACCGGCGTTGCGACCTGATCCCCGCGCAGCATGACATTCACATCGGGCAATTCAAGCGGTCCTTCGGCATGCGCGGTCAGATCAAGCCCGCCCCACGTCACCGCATCCTCAATCAGTCCCGATACCGCCGAATCAATATCCCCGCGTAGATCGGCAAGAACCGTGCTGTCATCAAAATTGATTTCCGCCGTGGCCGCAATCGTCGCAAGCCCGGATTTCGCAATATCGCCGCGCGTGATCGACAGGATACTGGCATCGGCGTCAAACTGCCCACCAATCCCCAGATCAACGTCGCCCCGCAACGGTTCCGGAAGCTGCGCGGCAAGGTCGCCTTGCGTTGCCAGCAGACCATCAAGGTCAAACCCGATCCGGCTGTCATCCAGCCGAAGTCTCAAATCACCGCCAAGCGTGACCAAGTCACTTGCCGCAAGCTCAATCCGCCCTTTCCAGCCTGCCGCCGGGCCATCGCCCTTAAGGCTGATCGTGACATCTGGCGCATCTTCGGGTGCCAGCCCGGCCAGGGTCATGACCAGTCCGGCACGATCCAGCTTGCCTTCGATATCGGCCTTTAATCGCTGCGCATCGGCATCAAGATCAAGCTCGACACGCAGCCGGTCGATGCTGTCATCAAGAGGCCGCAGATCAAGCGACAAAGCCGCTTCAAGGTTTTCGCGGATCGTCGCACTGGCGCCCAGACCGTATTCAAAACTTTTGCCGCTGGCCGGATCGGAAATACGCACATGCTCAAGCGCCAGTTTGCCAAGTTCAATGGCAAGTGGGGGCGCAAAACCGCCCGACGTGGTTTCTTCTTCCTCGACGGCGTCTTCGGTTCCGGACATATCGGGCAAGACCACATCAATCGCGGCACTTTCAATCCGATCAATCCGAAGCGTCCCACCCAAAAGCGCAAGCGGTGACCAGTCAAACCCGAACTGGCTGACCTCCACGGCCAGGCCATTTGACGGCATCGACACCGACAGCCGGTCAAGCGAAAGCCCCGTCCAAAGACTGCCTTCAATCCGGCCTATTTCGAAATCGCCCTCTATCGCCTCTGCCACCGTGGTGTTTAACCACGGCGTTACCGCCCGCAATACCGGCCCGGTTCCGGCAATGCCGACAATCGCAATCATCATGAGCAACAGACACGCAAACGCAATCGCTCCACGTCGCGCCCATTTGGCAACCTTTCCACGTTTGGTGGTTCCGGATGGTTTGGGATCGTCAGGCAACGTCAAAATGCTTGTCCAAGGCTAAGATAAATCTGGAAATCGTCGTCAATATTGTCACGCTTATCAAGCGGCACCGCGACATCAAAACGAAGCGGCCCGACCGCCGTATAATACCGGAAACCAAGCCCCGCCGCCCAAAGCAGATCAAGATCGTCCGGGTTGCTTTCTTCAAACACATTACCGCCTTCGATAAACGGCACGATGCCAAAGCTTTCCGTCACACGTGCGCGGAACTCAATCCCGGCTTCAAGTACCGAACGCCCGCCTAGCGGATCACCATCATCATCAAGCGGCCCGACTTTCTGATATTCGTAACCGCGAACCGATCCGCCACCACCGGAATAGAACCTTTTGTTGGCCGGAAGATCCGAACGATCTTCGCCGATAATCATCCCGGCACGCCCCCGCCCCGCAAGGACATAATCGCCTTCGTCGTCAAAGGCGAAATATTGCGATCCATTGAATGAAACGGAAGTGAATTGCGCGCTCGGGCCACTCAAACTGGTATAGGGCGATACGTTGAATTCAAGCCGGTTGCCCTCGGTCGGATCAAGCGGATTATCGGTGCTGTCGCGCCGCAAAATACCTCGCAAACCGCCAAGATAGAATTGCTCATTAGGGGAATCAGCCCCCGTCAGGTCGGAATATTCCGCCGTTGGGCCAAGCGTAACCGACCAGTAATCGCCAAACTTGCGTTCGACCCCGACAAAGCTTTCGACCAGTTCGCCGTCATAGGCATCCGTGCTGTAACTCTTGGCCGAAGCATCCGCAACCAGCGCCTGACGCCGCTTAAGAAACTGCGGCTTGCGGAATGCAGCTTCAAGGCCCTGGCTTTGCCCCGACCCTTCGATACCAAGTCTGAGCCGTTCGCCCGCTCCGAACAGATTGCGGTTTTCCCAGAACGCATTCGCCCCCGGCCCGTCGGCAGTTGAAAAATCAACCCCGCCACCAATCGTGCGATGTTTGCGTTCCTGCACTTCGATCTCGACGGGGATTTCACCATTTTCGGCGACCGGCCCGACCGGCTTGACGATCACGCTGTCAAACAGGTTCGATTGCGCCAGATCGCGGCGCGTTGTCCGGACTTCTTCGGGGGAATATTTCTGCCCCGGTTTCCAACTGCGATAACCGGCGATGAAATCTTCATCAACGGTTTCGGCTCCTTTGACACTGACCTTGCCAAAATTGGCTTCCGGTCCGGTGATCAGCTCGTAAGTCACGGAAATGGTTTTTTCCGCCGTATTCGCGATCACCGTGCGCTTGCCCGCCTCCACCAGCGGGAAACCGCGATCTCGCATGAAATCAACTGCATATTGTTCGGCCAGAATGATCGGGTCGGCAGCAGCACGCTGCCCAAGATGCAGATTGGTACGTTCCAGTTCCTCATCCGTGGCTTCGCGGCGCGTCGTATGATCCGGGCGGACAATAACCAGTTTCACTTCCGACAGAAGATAGGGCTGATTGACATCAATCTGATAAACCAGATCAACCGGATCGGGCTGCTCCGTACTTTCCGGTGCGCCTGCCGCCGGTTCACTTGCCGCACTGACAACGTCATCGCCGTCCCCGCCATTTTCATTATCCGATGTATTCGGATCATCGGGTTCGGCTTCGCGGATATTGAAAGACACCTGTCCATCATAGAACCCGAAGGACCGCAAAACGGTTTCAAACCGCTCCACATCATCCTCGGCACGGCGCTCAAGCCCGGCAAGCGATGGCGTCGGTCGGGATTGCAGGCGGATCGATGTGCTGACATCGCGTAACGCAGCAATCAGTTTCTCTTCCTGCGGGTCGATACCTTCGATCTGGACTTCATAGGGGATTGTCGCCCCCAAGGCATCCTGTGCCGCACTATCGCTGTCCTTGCCGAAACCAAGTTCGGATAGAACGCCATCGCCCGAACAGGCCGAAAGCGCCGTTCCCATCAGCAAAACAGACACAACACCAATGCCTCGCAATCTGGATTTGCGGTTGTAGCGTTTATCCGTATTCACCGACGACGTCCCCAATATTTTCACTCGGTCCCGATAGACTTATGTAACGTCCGGCCGCGTTCATTGCACAGGCCGATCCGTTTATTGTTTTAAGGCACTTGCCAAGCGTCTACCATATTTTCATTCTATACGCAGGTCGAATGCACCAACGATCAAACAGCATGAAAAAATGGCATGGCTGTGATCGGTAATCGCACTTGTCAGAAAAAACTGTTCCGCTTACTCGAAGTTGAGAGCAATCTGCTTGCTGCTGCCACCCAAATGCCGGAGGCCACCCATTGACTTCAAACGTGACTTCAACCCCGTCCCTGCCCGTCATCATCCGAAACGCCACCCGTTCTGATCTCGATGGTCTTTGCGCCCTTGAAAGCGGCAGCTTCACAAGCGACGCGATTTCGCGGTCCGGCTTTTCGCGCTTCCTGCGTCAGGCATCCGCCCGTCTTCTTGTCGCTGATGCCGGCGAAAGCGGCAAACCCGACATTGTCGGTTATGGCCTGCTTTTGCTGCGCGCCAATACGACGACCGCGCGCATTTATTCGCTGGCGATTTCCGACAACTGGCGCGGCAAGGGTCTGGGCACGCAACTTCTCGCCGGGCTTGAAAACCTGGCGATCGATGCCGGATGTGTGCGTATCCGCCTTGAGGTCCGCATTGAAAACAGCAATGCCCGCAATCTTTATGACCGCCACGGTTATCAGCAGATTGCCGATCTGCCCGGCTATTACGAAGACGGTGCCGATGGCATTCGCCTGCAACACGATCTGTATGACATCCCGACCGAACGGTCCCCGGCGGTCGCAACCGGTGCGCCTCTAATCCTTGTGGATCGCCTGAAAGACCTGCCATTTCAGGTCCCCGGTGCACGCATCATGCGGGTGCGTGAATATCTTGCGCTTGATCATGGGGTGCGCAACCGCCGTGTGATCAACCTGTGCCAGTCCTATGAATATCTGTCACGCGGTTATTATTGCAGCCTGCTTGCCGCCGCACGCAGCGAACGCGTGATCCCCGAAGCCGACGTGCTTCTGGATCTGAACTGGAAACGGTTGCAAAAGACCGCACGTGCGGAAATGAGCCCGCAAATCGTCGAAGCATTGACCAAACCCGGCGATCACCCGACCAAAATCGACGTATTCTTTGGCCGCACCGTCGATAAACGCTTCCGTGATATCGCCCAACGCGCCTTTGATCAGTTCCGCTGCCCGATCCTGCGTCTGCATCTGAACCCGTCGGACAAGAAAATCCTGCGCGAAATCGAAGCCCCGGCACTAAGCCAGCTGGGTGCCGAAGACCTGCCCGCATTTGAAAGCGCCATCCGCGCCTATCTGCGCGGCCGCGTGCGCAAACCGGCGGCTG
>NZ_JPWA01000040.1 GCF_003326475.1 Thalassospira xianhensis MCCC 1A02616
CCGGGGCACTTGCCGTGGGCGTTGCTGCCGCAGCGGCCATCGGTGTTGCGGTCGCCATCGCCAGTAACAATAACAATCCTGGTGCCACCGACGGCAGTTATCTTACTCAGGATGAAAAAGATCTGATTGACAAGGCAACGGATGCAGCATCGCTGGCAAATGCCATTCAGCAAGTCACACAAGGTCGGATGGACGGCGCTAGCAGTGCGCAGAGCACGCGTGACAGCGCAATTGCCGAGGCCGTATCACGCGCGATCAAACGCAACCCGGCAGCAGCTGCAACAATTACAACCGTCGCGATCGGCGTTGCAAACGGTTCAAATGTAAGTATCGATGAACAGGGCAACATTGTTGTGACAGTTGTTGCCGCAGCAACGGCTTCTGCACCGGATCAGGCAGGTGCCGTCACAACCGCTGCCGTCTCGGTATCGCCTGCACTGGCTGCGGCCATTGCACAATCCGCTGCAACCGCGGCCCCGGATCGCGCAGCTGATATCACAACCGCCGCAATCCGGGTTAACCCGGGCCAGGCCGCAGCAATTGCAAAAGGTGCCGCAACTGGTGCCCCCACACAGGCAGCAGCCATCACCACGGCCGCAGTTGTCGCGGCACCGACGCAATCCACCGCCATCACCAGTCAGGTTTCAAGCGTAAGTGGCGTTAATGCAGCAGCTGTCCAGCAGGCCGCAACAGCCGCCCAAACCACCCAGACCGCTTCGAACAACACCAATGACGGTCAGGATCAGGATATCGGCAACACGATCAGCGTTGTGACAGAAGAAAACCCAGTTCCGGATGCCAGCCCAAACTAACCCGGGTTTTATCTGAGGCAATGCTGGCTACTGCTCTCTATAATGCTATAATCCTTTCGGGTTCCACCCGGAGGGATTTACGTTCTAAAGGTTTTATGATGCTGCGTTCTGTCGGTTTTCTTCTGTTGGCTCTATTCGCCCTGCTGGTATCGCAGGATGTCTATGCACAACAGCCAGTCTATACTCTTGGTTCGGGCGATAAACTTCGTGTAACCGTATTTGGCGAAGAAGACCTGTCGGGGGAATTTGAGGTCAGCGGCAATGGCCAGATCTCTCTACCGCTGATCGGAGAGGTCGACGCAGGCGGCAAAAACTTGCGTGCGCTTGCCGATGTGATCGAAGACAGGCTTCAGGAAGGCTATCTCAAGGACCCGAAAGTCAGCATTGATGTCCTCAACTATCGCCCCTTCTATATTCTGGGGGAGGTCAAGGAACCAGGCAGCTATCCCTATGTCAGCGGCATGAGCGTGCTTAACGCGGTCGCCCTGGGGGGGGGGTTCACTTACCGCGCGGACAAGGAAGACATCCTGATTATCCGGGGGGGGGATGAAAGCCGCAAACCGGAAAAAGCCACACCTGAAACCGTCGTTCTGCCGGGCGATATTGTTCGCGTTGAAGAACGGTTCTTCTAAGGCGCCCTGATTTTCCCAAAAGCCCGGTCAGTACCGGGCTTTTTACATGATTGAATATTTCTTTCCCTGCAATCGCAGGCATGTCAGGCGACCACTATAATAGGCCCCTGTGTCAATCCCTATGCGGTTTGGCCGAAATTCAGGTTCATCCGTGATCGTATGACCATGCACGATAATCTTTTCAAAGCCGCCTGCATGCGTCAGGAACGGCTCCCGTATCCATCGCAGGTCTTTGGGTAACTGTTTTTCCAAAGAGCAATCCGGATTTATACCCGCATGAACAAAGCAATAATCACCAATTGTCACGGCATCCTCAAGCTGCTGCAAAAAGACCAGATGCCCGCTCTCTTCCATCCGGGATCGAAGGTCCTCGGCGACTTTTGCAAGCTTCCCGGCTGAAAGCACGCCTGCAGGCATACCAACCCCGTAACTCAGCAGCGTCTCTGCCCCCCCATAGGATAGCCAGGACGTACCTTCTTCCGGATTATCAAGAAAACGCAGCAGAAATTCTTCGTGATTGCCGATGATTTTTGTCTGTATGGCACCGGCATTGTCCATCTCCCGAATAATATCAATCACTTTGCGGCTTTCGGGACCACGGTCAATATAATCGCCCAGATAAACAATTCTTTTCGCGATACCGCTATCGACCGGGTCCCGATGAATTGCAACAAGACACTTCTCGAGAAGATCCGCCCGTCCGTGAATATCGCCGATCGCGTACACGACAATGTTATCCGGTATCGATGTTTCTCCCAGAAAGACCGATTGCGACCTTTCGTCGCCCTTTTTCTTTCTGGCAAACCAGGAAAACACTATTTCCTCCCAAAGATTTTTATATCGCCCTGCCAGATAAATCAGGCGTTCATATCGTGCCATGAACGCCTGACAGTAAAAGCCTATCTGCTTTCAACCAGGGTCATAGCGATCCAGACACTGTAAATCTTGCCATTCGGGCCCGTGTAAGAAAACAGTCCCCACCCGTCCTGCTCCTCAAGAAGCTTCAATGGCGTTGCGGACGGCATCTGAAACGCAATCTTGTAATCTGTACCCGGTCCGATACGGGCGTTAACCGTATCAGAAGTACTGTACCAGATTTTCACTTCGTCATCGGGAAGGGGAACCGTTTTTCCGCCCGCCACACTTGCGACTTCTGTCACGGCGTCCGCATCATTTGCATTCTCGGAACCCGTTTCAGCTTCTTGCGGGTCGGAGGATGTTTCTGATGCCCCGACCTTATCATCGGCAGAAAATCCGGCGGCAACCTGTTCAACGGTTTCAACAGCTCCTTCTTCTGCCGTTTCGCGTTCGTTCAGGCCCTGCGCACCCCCCGAAATTCGCTCGATCGTACGCCCGTTAATGAGCAACTCATCCAGCCGCCAGCAATAACTCTGCGGATTATCTTCACAAACATAGGTAACCCGCCCGTAAAATGGCGGAGATACATTTTCTTTGCCCAGCGTGCCGCGAAAATCCCACTCGAATTCGCCAAGCCGGTTGCCAGGTACCAGCATCGTCAAACCATATCCATGCACATCAAGGGTCGGCTTCACGGCTTCGATAATACCGGCATAAATATCAGCCGGACTTGGAGAAAACTGGCCTTCCTGCTGTTTTTCCAATTCCAGTCGATGCTGATAATAGCCCCATCCCCCTGCCCCCGCGATGGCCAGAAGGATTAAAATGAATATCAGTTTCTTCATAAACTTGAACTCAACCCGCGTGCGCAATTAGAACGTCAGTAACATCAAAAGCTTCGTCGAGGCATGCGATGCTACTTCGAAAGTTCCTGCTTGTGCGTTTCATATTTCGGGTGATCAGGGTTCAAAAACGCGACATCATTTTTGATGTCATCAACACTGATGTTTCTGTCCTCGGCAATACGCAAAACCCAGTGAATTACCCGTCCGCGGCCTGTCCAGGTTTCTTCTGCATTATCGGGATTACGGTATTTCGGTACAACCTGCTGCTTTTCTACAGCTTCACGTTCCACTACTTTGGCAACGCGGTTTTTCGATAACTCGGGATAAAGATCATAAATAGAAAGACCTGCATCAAAAAGCTTCTGATCAATCTCTCCACGCAGATCGGAAATAAACTGGGATTTACGATTTTCGACTTCTCGTTCTGCGTCTTCCATCAAACGCTTTAATTCGGCATATCCAAGCTTGGAAATATCAATCCCGCTGATCATAAAATTTCTCACCTGTCAGGTTTTATTGGTCAAAGCAAAATACTCCGACCATTCGATTTACAATTTATATCGAAATTCAGATAAAACTACAAACAGCTGACTTATCAAATCCGCGCTAAATCAAAAAAATTTCCGGAATGAAAATCTGGGTCGGTTATTCATTCCAAACCGAATTGAATAATCCGGCAGCAGCCTCTCAGAGCCACCACCGGATCATTTTAATCATCAGTCAATTCTGAAAGAGATCACTTCATCGTCGGCATGACGAATTCCGCACCCTTGCGAATGCCCGTCGGCCAGCGCGAGGTGATGGTTTTAAGACGGGTATAGAACCGCACCCCTTCCATGCCATGCATGTGGTGATCGCCAAACAGCGATGCCTTCCAGCCACCAAATGAATGGAACGCCATCGGAACCGGGATCGGCACATTGATGCCGACCATGCCAGTCTGGGTGCGGTTGGCAAATTCGCGCGCGGTGTCGCCATCGCGGGTAAAGATCGCGGTACCATTGCCATATTCATGGCTATCAACAAGATCGGCAGCAGTTTCAAAATCATCGGTCCGCACGATCGACAGGACCGGGCCGAAAATTTCTTCCTTATAGATCGTCATGTCGGGTGTGACATTGTCAAACAGGGTCCCGCCAACGAAATAGCCGTCTTCATAGCCCTGCAAACGAATGTCCCGGCCATCGACAACCAGCTTCGCACCTTCTTCGACGCCCTTGTTGATATAACCGACAACCTTGTCGCGGTGCTGCGCGGTCACAAGCGGCCCCATTTCGGCTGCCGGATCTGTCCCCGGTGCAACGCGAAGCTCGTTAATGCGCGGGACAAGCTTTTCGACCAGCGCATCGGCCGTCGCCTTGCCGACCGGCACCGCAACCGAAATCGCCATGCACCGTTCACCGGCCGATCCATATGCCGCCCCCATCAAGGCATCAACCGCCTGATCCATATCGGCATCCGGCATCACGATCATATGGTTTTTCGCACCACCCAATGCCTGGCAACGCTTGCCCTGCGCGGTCGCTGTTTCATAGATGTATTTCGCAATCGGGGTCGAACCGACAAAGCTGATCGCGCTGACATCCGGATCAAACAGCAACGCATCAACCGCTTCCTTGTCACCCTGCACAACGTTAAAAACGCCGTCCGGCAAACCGGCTTCGCTCAGCCATTCCGCCAGCAGAAGCGACGCAGACGGATCGCGTTCGGATGGTTTCAGGATGAAACAGTTGCCACATGCAAGCGCAACCGGGAACATCCACATCGGCACCATGGCCGGGAAGTTAAACGGCGTAATACCGGCCACAATGCCAAGCGGCTGACGCACGGAATGGCTGTCAACCTTGGTACCGACATTCTCGGTGAACTCGCCCTTCAAAAGCTGCGGCGCGCCGGTGGCAAATTCAACAACCTCGATCCCGCGGGTGACTTCACCCAGCGCGTCCGAAAGCACCTTGCCATGCTCGGCGGTAATGGCTGCCGCCAGTTCTTCCGAACGGCTTTCAAGAATACCCAGGAATTTGTTGAGGATACGGGCCCGGCGAAGCGGCGTGGTATTGGCCCATTCGGCGGCTACCGACCGTGCGCTTTCGACAGCACTTCGAACTTCGGCCTTGGACGCAAGGTCAACGGTTGCACTCTGCTGACCGGTGGCCGGGTTGAACACGGCCGCTGTCCGGCCGGAAGTTCCGGCGACGCGTTTGCCGTTAATGTAATGGGTGATCTGGCTGGACATTCGGCTTCTCCCGATAATCGTGATGATCTTTTGTTGCGGATCATAGAAAACCGTCCGCAAAGTAAGTCGATTATGGATATGCATATGGATGCACATCAATTACCATTATTGCAAATTCGATGTGCAAATTTTAAAGTCGATAGATCATGGATTGGGACCGCATTCGTATCTTTCTGGCCGTCGCACGACAGGGGCAAATCCTTTCGGCTGCCCGTCAGCTTGGTCTGAACCATGCCACGGTCGGTCGGCAACTCACCGCGCTTGAACAGGAACTGGGCACCAAGCTTGTCGAACGGCGCACCACCGGCTCCGAACTGACCGAGGCCGGCAAGGCCTTAATGGGTGCCGCCGAAGCCGCTGAATCCGCGTTTCTTAAAGTCGGCACCGCCTTCCCCAGCCGCGCAGAAGGCATAGCAGGCACCGTGCGCGTTGGCGTTCCCGACGGGCTTGGCAACTATTTTCTGGCCCGTGAACTCGCGGGCTTTGCCGCGGGGCATCCCGATCTGGTGATCCAGCTGGTGCCACTGCCGCGCACCTTTTCCCTGTCCCAACGCGAGGCAGACATCGCCATCACCCTTGATCGCCCCAAACAGGGGCGGCTGGTGATCAAAAAACTGACCGACTACACGCTGAGCGTCTATGCATCCCAAAGCTACATCAAAAACTATGGCGCCATCCGGTCCGAACGCGACCTGACGGATCGGCTGTTTGTCACCCATATCGAAGACCTGATTTACAGCCGCGCCCTTGATTACGCTGCACGTCTGGGCAAACTGATGAAACGGCGTTTCGAATGCGGCAGTGTCGTGGCCCAGATGGAAGCGGTGCGCAACGGGCATGGCATTGGCATCCTGCATGATTACGCCACCCATGATGTGCCCGACCTGATCCGCCTGCTGCCCGATATCCGCTTTACCCGGAATTACTGGATGCTGCTGCATCCCGATACCAAGGACACCCGCGGGGTGGCTGCGGTCGCAGACCATATCAGTCGGGTCGTACGTACCGCACGCGACCTGTTCGTTGCGAACTAGAATCTGCTTCCGGGTGTGTCAAACCCGCGCCAGCGCCCCGGAAAATTCTTCGATGGTTTCAATCGCGATCAATGTGGCCTGTGACTGCATCACCGGGTCGGTTTCGCCCGTTGCCTTGAAGGCCGCCTCGTAATCACACCAGCCCTGATAAAAATCCCGGCCATCGGCATCGCCGTCAAACAGCCATCTTGACAGGGCCTTGATATCACGCTTGGGGTCGCGATATTCGATATCGATGCCGATCATGACATCCGGGTCTTTGGCAATCGCCACCGCCACAAGGTCGCGGCTGTGGCTGATGCTGGCACAATGGATCACGCCATTGACGATCAAGCCGGGCTGCCCCGAACTTTGCCGCACGGTTTCATATGTCCCATCCCCGTCTATATCCGGCCAGACATACCGTCCAAGATCGCCCAAAATCTGCCACGCTTGGGCCGAGCTTTGGCGGCGCTTTTCCGCGCGATCCCCCTTCAGATCATCGATCCGCTGCCAGCACCATAAAACGTCGCCCCCGAACGCGGTCTTGACATCGATGATTGCGTTTTTTTTCATATATCTGGCAAGTTTTGGTTGTGTTGTTGGCGACGGCTTCATTAAATCAGGGACGTCTGCCCGGCTCGGGCAATAAAAACGCGATAATTGATCCGATCAACCGGATCAATCGGATAATATCAATAAAAGGCAGGTTGGATATGCGCAGTTTGAAATTTGCAGTCGTCGGTTTGCTGGCACTTGTTGTTGCCGCGTGCCGCACCGCCCCGGTTCAGAATGTCAGCAGTCAGCCCTTCCCGGCTGATGCGTCAAAACTCAGCATGGCACAGATCGAAGAAAGCATCATCAAGGCCGCTGGCGAACGTGAATGGATCGTTCAGCGCAAGGCCGAAGGTGAACTGATCGCGACCTATTCTCCGCGTGATCATCTGGCCAAGGTTGAAATCGATTTTGACCAGTCCGAATTTTCCATTTCCTATGTCGACAGCACCAATCTGAACTATGATGGCACTTCGATCCATTATAATTACAATCGCTGGGTCAACAATCTGAGACAGGATATCTTGCGCGAGGTATCGGCAAAGGCCGTACTCGCGAACTAGGTTTGGATATGAGTTTGCTGCACGCCAGAATTTCGCACTGGGCGTTCTGGGAAGACCGCGATGATCGCGCGGTCCTGAAATCCGGAACAGCCGGGCATACCGAAATCCCGCATACCGCAATCCCGATTGACGATATGACCGGAGCCAATCTGGCGCGCAGCCTCAAACCCGTCTGGCGGCGGCGCCTGGACCTCTATGGTCGCGCCGCCGCCGAGGTGCTCGGCCACACCATCCGTGATGGCGATAATCCGCATATCGTTTTTGCCTCCCGCCACGGCAATATTGATCGCACGCTGAAACTCCTCCATCAGGTCGCAACAAACGAAACCCTCTCCCCCGCCGATTTCAGCATGTCGGTGCATAACGCGCTTGTCGGCGTTGCCTCGATCAACTGGTCGATCACCCAAAGCCACACCGCAATCTCGGCCGGGAATGACAGCCTGATCGCAGCGCTCACCGAAACATTATGCCAACTCACCAGCGAAGATGGCCCGGTCATCCTGTGCTATGTCGATCTGCCGCTGCCCGGCATCTATCAGGATCAGGACCCGGACGACATTTCCGGCACCGCCCTTGCCATCCGCTTTGACCAGCCATCGGAACCAGATGGCAAAATGTTCTGGTTCGATCCGATCCCCGATCATGATCCCGCCGTTCAGCCCCACCGGCAGGCACGCGCGATTGCCGCCTGTCTGGGGGCATCGTCAAAAGCCGGCCTGAACCTGCCGGGTCAATCCGGTGGCTGGGCAATGCAACCGCATGGCTGAAACACGGGAACGGCCGACAACGCCGTCAAAGGGCTTTAACTGGTACTGGCGATTGCTGGCGACCGGGTTTGCCTTTTCGGCGTTTGGTCTGGGCGGGCTTTTGATGGCCATCACCATCTTCCCGGCCATGATGATCATCCTGCGCAACCGCGCCAAACGCCGCAATTACGCCCAGTTTGTCATCTGTCGCGGTTTTCGTGTTTTCACATGGATGCTTGATGTCACCGGCGTGGCCGTCGCCCAGACCGAAAATATCGAACATCTGCGATCCGCGCGTGGTGCACTGATCATCGCCAATCACCCGACCCTGCTTGATGTCGTGATGATCCTGGCCCAGATGGATCGCTGCCAGTGTGTCGTCAAACACGAACTGTTTCGTAATCCGTTCATGGCCGGTGTGGTACGTGCGGCCGGTTTCATTCGCAATAATGATGATCCCGAAAACCTGATTTCACAGGCGCGCGATCATCTCGCAAACGGTGCCTGTATCCTGATTTTCCCCGAAGGCACGCGCACACCCAGCCGCCGCAAACTGGGCCAATTGCAACGCGGGGTAGCGAATATCGCGATAGAAACACAAGTCGACTTGATTCCTGTGGTTGTGCACTGTAATCACGATACCCTGAAAAAGGGGGTACCGTGGTATCGCATTCCGCCGTCGAAAATCCGTTTTCGCCTCGTGGTCGATGCACCGCTATCATTTGGGGACATTGCTGATCCGACATTAAGCCGTGCCAGACAGGCGCGTTTGCTGACCCGGATCATCAAAGATTATTATCTGGACAGACTGACGCATGACTTCGCTGGAAACAGAACTTAAAGCCTTCATTATCGAGACGCTTAATCTCGAAGACATAAGTGTCGAGGATATCGACAGCGAAGAAGCCCTGTTTGTCGACGGGCTGGGCCTTGATTCCATCGATGCCCTTGAACTTGGCGTTGCGATCCAGAAAAAATACGATGTCCGGATTGATGCCAAGAACGAAGATGTCAAAACCCATTTTGCATCGGTGCGCAATCTGGCGAAATTCATTCAGGCATCGGGCAAGGAGGGGTAATCATGCAAAGTCGCCAGGACGTTTATCAGCAGCTTCACGATTACCTTGTTGAACTTTTCGAAGTCCCGTCCGAGGATATCACCCCGGACGCCCGCCTGTTCGAAGACCTTGACCTCGACAGCATTGATGCCGTCGACCTGATCGTCAAATTCCAGGAAATCACCGGCAAGAAAATCCCGGCCATGGAATTCCGGTCTGTCCGCACCGTCGATGACGTCGTCGAGAAGATCCATGACCTGGTCAGTTCCTAAACGGATCGCGACCATCCTGCTTGCCATACTGGGTATCATCTATCCGGTTCTGGTTTATTTCGGACTGACGGTTTTTTCCCCGCAGATCATCCTGATCGGGCTTCTGATCCTCGTTCTGTTGCGTGCTGCTTCATTTGCGTTGCAAAAGCGTTATGGGGCGGCGGGTCTTGCGGTTCTGGTCGCAGTCATTGTCGCCGCAGGCGGAATCGCAAGCGAACTGGTTGCCATCCGGTTTTATCCGGTGATCGTCAGCCTGACCATGGGCACGATTTTTACCGTCACGCTGTTTACCGAACGCCCAATGGTCGAGCGCCTCGCCCGGCTTAAAATGCCTGATCTTGATGCCTATTCGGTTGCCTATACGCGCAAACTGACCAAAGTCTGGATCGGATTTTTCGCGCTCAACGCGATGATTGCCACATGGACGGCACTTTATGCGAGTATGGAAATCTGGACGCTTTATAATGGGCTTCTGTCCTATGGCCTGATCGGCATCCTGTTCATTGGCGAATGGCCGGTCCGCCGTTTCTTGCGCGCCCGCCATGATCGCAAAACCGGAAACAATATCGAAACCCCATGACCGGCTTTATCGCAAACCTGCATGATCCGAAAAACGCCGCCACCGCCCTTTGCGTCGAAGGCGGCCGGGTCTTCTGTGCGGGTGATATTCTGGCCGATATCGACCGGCTTTGCCCCACCTTGTGCCAGTCTTCGCGCATCGCCATCCATTGCCAGTCGGCCCGTCTGTTCCTGATTGCGATCACCGCGGCATGGCGGGCGGGGGCCACCGTGATTTTCCCGGCAACCGACCGCCCCGCCTATCTTGATGGTATCAGCAACCAGTTCGATCTGTATCTGGATGACGCCGCGATCCGCGAAAGACTTGCCTCGGCCACTGCGACCAATACCGGCAGCCACATGACATTGCCCGCCGCATCGGACTGCCGGGCGGTGTTCTTTACCTCCGGCTCGACCGCGGAACCCAAACCGATCCCTAAAACACTGGCCCTGATCGAAGCCGAAATCACCATACAGGAACCGCTTTGGCAGAAGCACATTCCAAACGGTGCGCGAATTGTCGGGCTGGTATCGCATCAACATATCTATGGCCTGATTTTCCGCATCGTCTGGCCGGTGATGACCGGGCGCATCTTTACCGCCGATCCCGCCCCCTATTGGGAAATGATGCAGGGCGATATCGGGGCGGGCGATGTCCTGATCACAAGCCCCGCACATCTTAAAAACCTGCATCCCGATCTGGCAGATGTGCCGCGCCCATCGCTGATCTTTTCATCGGGTGGCCCGCTTGATCTTGCCGCCGCAACCGAAACCACCGCCATGCTCGGCACCTGTCCGACCGAAATTTACGGCAGCACCGAAACCGGTGGCATCGCCCATCGCCAGCAGACCGGCGATGACTGCCCGTGGCGTCCCCTGCCGGGGGTCAAAGTGGCGCTGAATGATTCCGGATGCCTGCGCGTGCGTGCCGCCCATATTGCAGGCGATGACTGGTATCAGACCGAAGACATCGCCGTGATTGATGACGCAACCGGCACCTTCACCCTGCATGGCCGGGCCGACCGGGTGGTCAAGGTCGAAGGCAAACGCATTTCGCTGGGTGCTGTCGAACGCCATCTGCGCCAAAGTCATCTGGTCGAAGACGCCCTTGCACTCATCCCCGATGAAAATGACCGACGCCTCGGCGTGGTCGCCGTCCTGTCGCCCGCGGGCCGCGAAATGCTGTCCGATATTGGGCGGTTTCGCATGGGGCGGCAATTGCGGCGTGAAATCGCAAAATTCGAAGACGACGCTGCTTTGCCGCAACGTTGGCGCTTTGTCGATCGGTTACCATCCGACAGTCAGGGCAAACGCCCGCTTCATTTGCTGCGCGCGCTTTTTGCCGATATGGAACCCGTGACACCTGAAATCGTTATACAAAATCGCGATGATGACCTCGTCAATCTGGCGCTGCACCTGCCCAAGGATCTGTTTTATTTCCGTGGCCATTTTCCAGGCATGCCGATCCTGCCCGGCGTGGTGCAACTGCACTGGGCCGTGGATCAGGCCGCAGCGCTTTTTGACGTACCGGTCACCATCGGCGAAGTGACACAACTTAAATACCGAAAGCCGATCACACCCGGATCGACCGTGATGCTGGAACTTGATTGCGACCGCGACAAAGCAAAAATCAAATTCCGTTATCATTCCGACGCCGAAGGCGATCACAGCTCCGGTATTCTGAAATGGCGCGAGGCTGCCTCATGAAAATCTGTGCCGTCATCCCCACCCATAACCATCATGATGTCCTGGCTGATGTCGTGGCGCGCATCCGCGAATATGATCTGCCGGTGATCATCATTGATGACGGCTCGAACGTGCAAACGCATGATGTTGTGGCAGCCCTGCACGATCCCGAAAACGGGGTTACCTGTCAGCATCTCGATGAAAATGGCGGCAAGGGTGTGGCGGTGATGGCGGGCCTTGCCATGGCTGAACGCGCCGGTTTCACCCACGCCATTCAGGTCGATGCCGACGGGCAGCACAATCTTGACCGGATCGAAGAAATGATCCGCATCGCCCGCGAAGACCCGGCTGCCCTCATCACCGGCCTTCCGGTCTATGACGACAGCATCCCGGAAAAACGCCGCATCGGGCGCTGGATTTCCCATGTCTGGGTCTGGATCGAAACATTATCGACCCATATCCGCGACAGCATGTGCGGCTTTCGCGTGTATCCGGTATCCGAAAGCCTCGCGGTCTGGCGCGAAGAAGGCTGCGGCCATAAAATGGATTTCGACACCGAACTGATGGTGCGCCTTTACTGGCGCGGTGTCCCGATCCATCACGTTCCGACCGAAGTCACATATCCCGAAAACAACACATCGAACTTCCGCATGTGGAAGGACAATGTCCTGATCAGTTGGATGCACACCCGGCTGTTCTTTGGCATGCTGGTGCGCCTGCCGGGCTTTATCGCGCGTGGCGGTCACTTCGGGCAGAAACACCGCACCGGTATTGATCCCGAAAAACATCCTGAAACCGGGGGAAAATCCGCCCGGCACTGGTCGGAAATTGATGAACGCGGCATGTATTGGGGCATCCGGTTCCTTGGCATGGTTTACCGTTATGGCGGGCGGCGACTTTGCATGGTGGTGATGTTTCCGATCATTGCCTATTTCTTTGCCACCGGGCGGATTGCAAGGCGGGCTTCGCAGGATTTCCTGACCCGGATTGCCGCCATCACCGGCCACCCCAAACCGGGCCTGCGTGACAGTTTCCGCCATTTCATGAATTTCGGCGAAAGCGCGCTGGATAAGATCGCCGCATGGTCAGGCGAATTGAAGATCGATGATCTTGACCTGCCCGATCACGCCGAAAGCCTGTTTGACTATATGCCGCGTGATCAGGCCGTCATCCTGTTCGTATCCCATTTCGGCAATATCGAACTGGTCAGGGCGATTGCCAGCCGCGACCGCGATTTTCGTGTCAATGTGCTATTGCATCAAAAAAACGCTGCCCGCTTTGGCCGTGTCCTGCAAAAATTCGCCCCCGAAAGCCAAGTTGATCTGATCGAGGTCACCGAAATCGGCCCCGATACCGCGATGCTGCTGCGTGAAAAGGTCGAACGCGGCGAATGGATCGTGATTGCGGCTGACCGCGTTGCCATTGGTGCGCGTGATAAATCGGTAAGTGTCCCGTTTCTGGGCGATCCGGCTCCGTTCCCGCAGGGGCCGTTTGTTCTGGCCCATCTGCTGCAATGCCCGGTTTACATGGCCGCCGCATGGCGCAACGGAAACCGGTTTGAAATCGCGTGGGAAAAACTGGCCGATAAAATAACCCTGCCGCGTGCCAACCGGGTCGGTAAAATCACCGAATATGCCGAACAATATGCAGGCTGGCTTGAAAAGCTTGTTGTGACGCGGCCGCTGCAATGGTTCAATTTCTATGACTTCTGGGCGAATAAAAAGGACAACAATGAATAACAGCCGCACCACTGTCCTGTTTGGCGAGGAAAACCTGCGCATCGAAGATATCGTTGCCCTTGCCGAACAACGCGCCCTGCCCGTCCTCTCATCCGACCCGGAGTTCACCAGCCGCATTCAGGCCGGGGCCGATTTCCTTGATCGGGAATTGCGCGATCACGGCCATATCTATGGTGTCACCACCGGCTATGGCGATTCCGTATCGCGCCGTGTGCCGCCCGAGCTGGTCGCCGAACTGCCGCTTCATCTCAGCCGGTTTCACGGTTGCGGCCTTGGCGATATCCTCAGGCCCGATCAGGCGCGCGCCGTCCTTGCCGTCCGCCTTGCATCGCTGTGCACCGGCTATTCCGGCGTCAGCCTTGATCTTTTGCGCCAGCTTGCCGGTCTTCTCGAACATGACATCACGCCGCTTATCCCCGAAGAAGGATCGGTCGGCGCCAGCGGCGATCTGACCCCGCTTTCCTATGTGGCTGCCGCCCTGATCGGTGAACGCGACGTGCTGTATCGCGGCCAGAAAATGACCGCCCTTGATGCGCTTGGCGCGTCCGGGTTAACGCCGTTAACGCTGCGTCCCAAGGAAGCATTGGCGATCATGAATGGCACATCGGTCATGACCGCCATGATGTGTCAGGCCTTTATGCGTGCGGATTACCTCTGCCGCCTGACCGCACGCATCACAGCACTTGCCTCTATCGGGTTGCTCGGCAATCCGGCCCATTTTGACAAACGCCTGTTTGCTGCAAAACCCCATCCGGGGCAGGCCCGCATTGCGTCCTTTATCGAAACCGACCTTGCCGATCTGGGCGCGGATTATGCCCCCGCCCGCTTGCAGGATCGTTATTCGCTGCGCTGTGCACCGCATGTCATCGGTGTTCTTGCCGACATGATGCCGACCTTCCGCGCGACGCTCGAAACCGAGCTTAACAGTGCGAATGACAACCCCCTGATCGATGTCGAAGGCGAAACCATCCTGCATGGCGGTCATTTCTATGGCGGGCATGTTGCCTTTGTCGCCGATGGCATGAAAACCCTGATCGCCAATCTCGCTGACCTGATGGACCGGCAGATGGCGCTTCTGGTCGATACCAAATTCAATCATGGCCTGCCATCGAACCTGTCGGGGTCGGATGCCGATCGCGCTTCGATCAATCATGGGCTGAAGGCCGTGCAGATCGGCGTTTCCGCCTGGACGGCAGAGGCATTGAAAAACACCATGCCCGCCAGCGTCTTTTCCCGTTCGACCGAATGCCATAACCAGGACAAGGTCAGCATGGGAACGATTGCCGCCCGTGATTGCCTGCGCATCCTGCAACTGACCGAACAGGTCGCGGCTGCCAACCTGATTGCCGTCAAACAGGCGATCACGCTGCGCCTTAAAAACGGCGATCTCAAAACCAATCAGCTTGGCAGTGATATCACCGCCTTCCTTGATGCGCTTGGCAACGACATCCCGTTCATCGCCGAAGACCAGCCGCTTGAATCCACACTCCGCCTTCTGATCGGCCGCATTCAATCGCGTCACTGGGCGCTTTATGACGGGGGTCTGGCATCATGATCAGTGCGTCGGTCACCGAAACGGTTCAGTTCTATCACCTTGATCCGATGAATGTCGTCTGGCACGGCAATTACGTGCAGTTCTTTGAAAATGCCCGCTGCGCGCTGCTGGATCGGATCGACTACAATTATCCGCAAATGGATGCGTCGGGCTATGTCTGGCCGGTGGTGGATATGCGGGTCAAATATGTCCGCCCTTGCACCTTCGGGCAAAACATCACGATCACCGCGACGCTTCGCGAATATGAAAACCGGCTTAAAATCGACTATCTGGTCAGCGACAGCAAAACCGGTGAAAAACTGACCAAGGGCTTCACCATTCAGGTCGCGGTCGAAAAATCCAGCGGCGAAATGCTCTATCGCAGCCCCGATTTCTTCATCGCAAAGATGGAGGCCCTTGTTTGATCCCGATCCGCCGCCTGATCGCATCCGTCGCAACCGTCGCCCTGCTGACTTCCAGTATGACCGGCACCGCACGGGCGGATGATATTCCGGCCCCGGCCACCATCGGCACCGAACAATATCTCGGCGGCTCCTTCACCATGGACCGCCATCTTGACGGCTTTGATAAACCGCTCACCTCGAACGGCGATTTCGTCCTGTCCCCGACCAAGGGACTGGTCTGGCGCACCCTTGCCCCCTTCCCCGGCACCACGATCCTTGATGATCACGGCATCACCCGGATCGATGATCAGGGCAACCGCGATGAACTCGCCCGCGGTGATCAGTTCCGCCAGTTTGTCGAATTGATTTCAGCCGTCCTTGCCGGAAACTGGCAACCGCTGGAACAGCATTTTGACATCGCGAGGGACACAACCGAAAGTAACGCATGGCAGGTCATCCTGACGCCAAAGGACGGCAGCACCATCCAAAACCAGATCAGCAAAATCACCGCCACCGGTACCGATTTTGTCGAAAATGTCCGACTGGAAAAACCGGCGGGCGATCATGATGCCATTGCGCTTTCCGGTCAGTCATTGCAAAGCCTGCCGCTGCCGCCCGAATTTGCCAACTTACTGACCGGCGCGGGTCAGTAATGGCATTGCGCGCAATCCTCTGGGCCCTGTGCCTGATCGCGATGGCGGCTTTTGCCACTTGGCAATTGCGCGGCGGCCATACCGGGATCGATGCCGATATCCTGTCGCTGATCGGGCAGGAAAATGCAGACCCAAACGGCCCGCAAAGCGACATCGCCACCGTCCGTCATCTGCTGGCAAATGATGGTCGGCAGGCGATCTTCATGCTCTCGCATTCTGACCGAGACACACTTGAAACCGCCGCCACTGATTTCGCGGACCGGATCGCCGCCCTTGATGGCACGCAGGCCATCACCCTTCCCGGTCACAACAATGATCGCTTTGCCGATCTGATGGCGCTTTATAGCCCGCACGCCAACAGCCTGCTATCCCCCTCTGATCGCGAAGAACTGACAGATGGCAACGCCGAAACCCTTTATCGCCGCGCCATCCAGAACCTCTATTCCCCGGCAACGACCCTAAGCAGCCAGTCGCTAAAACAGGACCCGTTCGCCCTTCTGCCCGCCTTCCTGTCTGACCTTGGTGCAAAGCTTGGCACCGGCAATGACGTAATCGCGCAGGGCGGGCAATTTTACCTGCCGGTGATGGCAAGCCTGTCACCCGATCTGCGAAGCTCTGGCAACGATCAACGCTGGGTTACCGGGGCCAACGCCGCCCTGCAATCCATCACCGATGCCACCCCCGGCCTAAGCGTTGCCAAAACCGGCCAGATTTTCTTTGCCGTGGCGGAAGCCAGCCGTGCGCAATCCGATGTGCAACGCATCGCGATCATCGCGACCATCGGTATCCTTGTGATGATCGGGCTGGTGTTCTACTCCCCCCTCCCGCTTTTCGGTGCGCTTCTGGTCGTCGGCAGCGGCCTTCTGGCGGGCCTTGCCGCCGTGGTCGCGATCTTCCCGGCGATCCATGCGATTGCACTAGTGTTTGGCGCGACCATGATCGGCATTTCGGTCGATTATGCCCTGCATTACCTTGTGCTCCGCTCCGATGCCGGGTCGCCAGTTGATCGGCTGCGTAAAATCAGACCGGGGCTAAGCCTTGGCCTTCTGACATCCGTGATCGGCTTTGGCGCGCTGTCGTTAAGCCCCACGCAATTGCTGTCCCAGATCGCGGTTTATTCGGTTGCCGGTCTGGTGGCCGCCTATTGTTCCGTGCTGTTCCTGCTGCCCCTGATCCCGGCCCGCGATGTCCGGCCATCCTCGCCGATCCTCAAACTCCATGACGGGTTGCAAGCTATCCTTGGCAAAACATTCGCCCCGATCCGCGTGCGGCTGATCGCAAGTGCCGCGATCATCATCACACTTGCCCTTTCGGCCTTCCTGATCCCCGGCAATAACGATATCCGTCAGTTCGGCCACGGCAATGACGCGCTGATATCAGACGCCGGTAAAATCGCCGATATCCTTGGCCTTGGCGGCAGCCCCGTCTTCATCCGCATTGATGGCACCAATCCGCAAGACCGTCTTGAAACCGGCGAAGCGGTGCGCGATGCCCTGACACCGCTGATCGCCGATAACCGGCTTGGCGGCATGATCGGCCTGTCCGATCTGATCCCGTCCATCACCCGGCAAACCGAAAACCGCGATCTGGTCACAACCGGCCTTTATGATCGCTTTGGCACCGCCCTGTCCGATCAATTGCCGGTCACTATCACCGCGCCGGATAAGGCCGCCGATTACCTCATCCCCGATGACAACACGGCAAGGGCATTGCCCGAAATCGCCCGCCTGCATTCCAACGGTTCGGACATCATCCGGCTTCGCAACGCCACCGATATTGACGCCATCAGCACCGCCCTTGGCGATATCGAAAACGTCACCCTGATCAACCCGCCCATCGCGATCAGCAACCAGTTTGCCGCCTATCGCCTGTGGGCATGGATTGCCTTGGGGGGCGCGCTTTGTGTTGCCGCCATCCTTGCCGTTCTGCGATACGGGCTTAGCACCGGCATCTGCGTTTTTGCCGCCCCCGCCGGGGCGATCCTGTTTGCCGTGCTGGGCGGTTATGCCTTTGGCATCGCCCAAAGCTTCTTTACCACCATGGCGCTGTTTCTGGTCTTTGCCATTGGCGCGGATTACGTGCTGTTTCTGGCCGAAAGCCGCAACGGTCCACATGATGACGACACCCGCCTTGCGGTGTTGCTGTCGCTGATCAGCAGCGTGCTGGCCTTTGGCCTGCTTGCCACATCATCCGTGCCGCTGGTGCGCGATATCGGATCGGTGATTGCAATCGGCCTGATCGGGGCGTGGTTCCTGGCCTTCTGGATGACCGCACCAACGAAGAATAACACCCAAACCCAAAACCAGCGGGGACAGGAATAGTGAGACCCGATTGCGATATCGCCATCATCGGTGCCGGGCCTGCCGGATCGGTCATTGCCAAATTCCTCCATGATGCCGGCATGGCTGTTACCGTGCTCGAAGCCGAAACATTCCCGCGCTTCGTGATTGGCGAAAGCCTGCTGCCCAACTGCATGAATGTGCTGGAACGCGCCGGGCTTCTGGATGCCGTGACCGATGCCGGGTTCCAGTTTAAAAACGGTGCCGTCTTCGAATGCGGCCCCCAATATATGTCGATTGATTTCCGCCAGAATTTCGAACCAGCCGATTGCTGGGGCACCACGTTTCAGGTCAAACGTGCCCGCTTTGACCAGATTCTCGCAACCGAAACCGCCCGCGCCGGGGTCGATATCCGCTTTGGCCATCGCGTCACGTCGGCACATCTTTCAGACGGTGATTGTCGCCTTGGCTTTACCGATGAAAACGGCAATCCCGGTGAACTGCGCGCCGGGTTCGTGGTCGACGCCAGCGGCTATGGCCGCGTCCTTCCCCGGATGCTCGGCCTTGCCCGGCCCGGCAAGTCGATTGAACGCCGTGCCCTCTTCACCCATATGCGCGATCACATCACCGATCCCGGCTATGACCGCGAAAAAATCCTGATCACGGTGCATCCGACCCGTCATGAAATCTGGTACTGGCTGATCCCGTTTTCCGATGGCACCGCGTCCGTTGGTACGATATATCCCGACAACGATCCGGCCTTTGCCGGCATGTCTGATCAGGACATTTTCAATCAGCTGATCAATGACACACGTCTCGGAAGCCTTCTGGCCAACGCCGAACCGATCCGCGATCTCAATTCCATCGCCGGATATAGCGCGCAGTCGGAAAAACTTTTTGGCGATGGTTATGTGCTGCTCGGCAATTCGGCGGGCTTCCTTGATCCGGTCTTTTCATCGGGGGTCACCATTGCCCTGCATTCCGCCGAACTGGCCGCCAAGGCCTTGATCGCGCGTCATAATGGCAATGCTGTCGACTGGAACATGGATTTCGCCGAACCGCTGTCAAAGGGGGTCGATACGTTCCGGGCTTACGTCGATGCATGGTATGACGGACGGTTACAGACGATTATTTTCAATCAGCCCGATGACGATTCACAACTGAAACGTATGGTCGTTTCGATCCTTGCAGGTTATGCATGGAATATGGAAAACCCGCTGGTCGCCAAAACCGAACGCTATCTTGAGATGTTGCACGATCTATGCGCTCCGTCGTCGTAAAAACCCTTTTCGCTGGCATGCTTGCCACGGGCCTGAGCGCCTGTGAAACAATGAACATGCCCGATCTGACAATGCCCGACTTTTCCATGCCGGACGTCTTCACATCAACACCGGCGCAAACCGTGACGCTTGACGAGGGTTACCAATTCACCCTGCCTGAACAGCCATGGACCGATGATGACGCCATCGACGTCACCCAGCAGGTCACCGCAGGCTGGAAAAACGGCAGCAGCACCGAAACCGGCACCTTTCAGGCCCGGCTGTCCCTTGAACGCGATCACGTCCGCATCGTCATGATCGATGATCTGGGCCGTCGTGCGATTGATATCGACTGGACGACCGATGCCCTGTCGGTTCAAACCGCCGACTGGCTGCCCGCAACGCTCGATGCCAAACGCATGCTTGCCGATATCATCATGGTCTATTGGCCGCTCGATGTCGTGCGCGATGCCCTGCCGGGCAATATGTCGATCCGTGAAACCATGGGCGAACGCATGCTTCGCATGGATGACAGCGGCCGCGCCTACGCCCGGATCGAACGCCCGATCCGCGATGTCTGGCAGGGCGTTGCAAAGCTGCGCAATGAACGGTTCGGCTATGCCATCACGATCCGTTCACAACGGACCGGATCGTGATCATGACGCCGGGTTCGCTCTATCTTTCCGCCCTTGGCATCGTATCGGCCCTTGGCAGCGGGATCGATGAAAGCCGCACGACCCTGTTTGGGGATCGCCCGGCGGATATGATCGCGCGCGACGGCTTCCTGCCCGACCGTGCCACGATCCTTGGCACCGTCACGCATGATCCCGAACCGCTACCCGAAAACCTTGCCCGTCACGATACCCGCAATAACCGCCTGCTCTGGGCCGCAACCCGGCAGATCGAAACCAACATCACCAATCTGATCGCCGATATCGGCCGCGACCGCATCGGTGTCATCATGGGCACCAGCACATCGGGCATCGAAGAGGGCACAAGCGATTACGAAGCCGCCCTTGATGGCGGTGCCTTCCCCGAAACGTTCCTGTATAGCCATCAGGAAATCGGATCGCCCGCCGATTTCCTGCGCGACGCCTTTGATCTTGGCGGACCGTCTTATGCGATTTCAACCGCCTGCTCGTCGAGTGCCAAGGCCTTCGCCGCCGGGGCGCGCCTGATCAGTGCCGGTCTGTGCGATGCGGTTCTGGTTGGCGGCGTCGATAGCCTCTGCCGTCTGACCGTGCGCGGTTTTGATGCTCTGCAATCGGTCTCAAGCGGCATTTGTAATCCCATGAGCATCAATCGCGACGGCATCAATATCGGCGAAGGGGCCGCGATTTTCATCCTGCGCCGCGATGCCAATCCGGGTGTCGATGCCATCGAACTGCTCGGTGTCGGTGAAAGCTCCGACGCCCATCACCCCAACGCCCCGCATCCCGATGGCCGGGGGGCCGCCATGGCAATGCAAAACGCATTGGCAAACGCCAAACTCACCCCCGCCGACATCGCCTATATCAATCTGCACGGCACCGCGACCCCGCTTAATGACGGCATGGAAGCCCGTGCGGTCTGTGATGTTCTGGGCGCCACCGTCCCGGCAAGTTCCACCAAACCCATGACCGGTCATACGCTGGGTGCTGCGGGCGCCATCGAAGCCGCAATGCTGTGGCTCTCGCTTTGCGATGCTGCCAATGGCGCGCCCCTGCCGCGTCATATCTGGGATGGTGCGACTGATCCCGAAATTCCCGACATCAATCTGGAGACCAAACCGGGCTCCAAATTGGCGCCCGCGGATCGGCTGGCGATGATGAGCAACTCGTTCGCCTTTGGCGGCAGCAACGTCTCGGTCATTCTTGGCCGGGGCTGGAACCGGGGGGACCGCGCATGAATGCGTCTGTAAAACCCGCCTTCCCGCCAGCCTTCCCCCCGGTCGAAACACTGGTGCCGCACGCGGCCCCGATGCTTCTGATCGACCGCATTCTCGCCGCCGATGCCGAAAGCCTGACCGCCGAAGTCCGCATCACCAAAAACAGCCTTTTCTTCACCCCCACGCATGGCGTCCCCGCCTATGTCGGGATTGAATATATCGCCCAGTCGGTCGCCGCCTATAGCGGCTGGCGCGCCCAGTCTGCCGCCCCCGGCACAGCCCCCAAAATCGGCTACCTGCTCGGCACGCGCAAAATGACCATGGTGTGCGACGGCTTTGCCGATGGCGATGTGCTTGTCATCCATGTGAAAAACATTTTCGAAGACGGCGAAATGGGTGTGTTTGACGGCGAAGTCCGCAAGGGCACCGAAACCCTTGTGACCGCGCGCATCAATGTCTATCAGCCAAATGACGCCGCATCCGAAACCCCAACCAGCAACCAAGAAACGACAAAGCCATGACAGAAACCATTCTGGTAACAGGTGCAAGCAAGGGGATCGGTGCCGCCACCGCGCGCCGTCTTGCAAGGGACGGTTTTGATATCGTCGTCCATTATCATTCCGATCTGGCCGGGGCCGAAGCCGTCCGTGATGATATCATCGCCCTTGGCCGCACGGCCCGCCTGATCCAGTTCGATATCGCTGACCGTGATGCCACGCGCGCGGCACTTGAGGCCGACATTGCCGATCATGGCGCCCCCTATGGCGTGATCCTCAATGCCGGGCTGACCCGCGACGGACCGTTCCCTGCACTCGAAGACGACGATTGGGACCGGGTTCTGCACACCAATCTGGATGGCTTTTACAATGTGATCAAACCGCTGATCATGCCGATCATTCAACGGCGCAAGGGTGGACGTATCGTGGCGCTCACCTCCATCGCCGGGATCGCTGGCAATCGCGGGCAGGTGAATTATGCGGCGTCAAAGGCCGGGATCATTGGGGCTGTCAAATCGCTTGCCCTTGAACTCGCCAAGCGCAAAATCACCGTCAACGCCGTCGCGCCCGGCGTGATCGAAACCCAGATGACCGGCGACCTGCCAGAGGACGAGGTCAAGGCGATGATCCCGATGCGCCGCTACGGCACAACGGATGAAGTCGCCGCCACCATCGCGTTTCTATGCAGTTCCGATGCGTCCTACATCACCCGCCAAGTCATCAGTGTGAATGGGGGCATGTTATGAGCCACCCCAACACTACCTCCACCCGTCGGGTTGTCGTCACCGGCATGGCGGGCATCACCGCCCTTGGTGATAACTGGGAAACCATTTCATCGCGCATGGCATCTGGCGAAACCGGCATCCGGCGCATGGATGACTGGGATGGCAAATATGATCTGCGCACCCGCCTTGCCGCCCCCGTGCAGGATTTCACGCTCAAGGGCAAATTCAGCCGCAAACAGCTCCGCAGCATGGGCCGTGTCGCCCAGATGTCAGTCGATGCCACCGACAAGGCATTGGAAATGGCCGGCCTTCGTGATGATACCGCCATCCTGCAGGGCGGGCGTCTTGGCATTGCCTACGGCTCGTCATTTGGCAGCACCCCGCCCGTTCTCGGCTTTACCCGCCTGATGGAACATGGCGACAGCAACGCCATCACCGCCACCAGCTACATCCAGATGATGAGCCACACGGCAGCCGTCAATATCGGCGTGCTCTATGGCATTTCCGGGCGCATCATCCCGACCTCGACCGCCTGCACATCGGGCAGTATGGGCATCGGTTACGCCTACGAGGCGATCAAATTCGGCATGCAGGATCTGATGATCGCGGGTGGGGCCGAAGAACTCTGCCCCACCATGGTCGCCGTGTTCGATACCCTGTTTGCCACCAGCACCGCCAACGACGCCCCGGAACTCTCGCCGCGTCCTTACGATGCGCGGCGCGATGGTCTGGTGATCGGCGAAGGGGCCGGAACGCTGATCCTCGAAGAATACGAACACGCCAAGGCCCGCGGGGCGACCATTTACGGTGAAATCGTCGGCTTCGCCAGCAATTCGGACGGCGCACACATCACGCAGCCCGCGGCGGACAAAATGGAAGTGGCGCTCCGTAAATCGCTTGAAACTGCCGGGCTGTCACCCTCCGATATCGATATCGTCAATGGCCACGGCACCGCCACCGATCACGGCGACCTCGCCGAAAGCAAGGCGACCCGTGCGGTGTTTGATCGCGCCATTCCGATGCACACCCTAAAGGGCCATTTCGGCCACAGCCTTGGCGCATGTGGTGCCATCGAGGCATGGCTTGGCCTTGAAATGATGCGCGAAGGCAAATTTGTCGCCACCGCCAATCTTGAACAGGTCGATCCGGAATGCGCTGAACTTGACTACATCTTTGGCGACGCCAGAAGCATTTCAGCCGAACATATGATGAGCAACAATTTCGCCTTTGGCGGCATCAATACATCCCTGATCTTCCGGCAAATCTAGGGTTGCCCATCCCAACAAAAAACCCCGGCATCTGCCGGGGTTTTGTATTTAGGCCGCGTTTCTATCCGCTGGGACCGATGCCGTTGCCTCGATCTCGATCAGGGCTTCGTCTTCGACAAGGGCGCTTACCACAACCATCGTCATCGCCGGGAAATTCTTGCCAAGCACGCGGCGATACGCTTCGCCGACCTCGCGCTGTTTCGCAAGATATTCCTTCTTGTCGACCACATACCATGTCAGCCGCGTCAAATGTTCCGGCCCGCCACCGGCGGCCTCCAGCACATCGACGATATTGCGCAGCGCCTGTTCCATCTGACCGACGAAATCCTTGGCGACAAAGACCTGATCAGCGTTCCAGCCGATCTGCCCGCCGATATAAAGCGGTACCCCGTCGGCCAGCACGCCATTTGCGTAACCCTTGGGCGGTTTCCATCCGTCTGGCTGAATGATTTTATGCATCTTTTTCTACCATTTCATTGATTTCGTTGTCGATTTTGGCACGCAAATCATCGGGCCACGGCACCGATTTCCCGGCACCCCTTCTGGTAAAGACCAGCGTCGCTGTCATCGAAAGGCGTTGCTCGTCGCCACAGACAGCCGTGATTTCAAGATCAAGGCTGGACCGCCCCAACCGTTTCGGCACTAGCCGAAATTCAAGCATCTCGCCAAGGCGGCTTGGCGCGGTAAAGCTGATCTGAAGCCCTGCGGTCGGCACCGCCACCTCGTCAACCCCATGCATCTGCGCAAAGCTGAACCCGATACGGGCCTCGAACCATTCTTCGACCGTGGCATTGATCATTTCGAAATAGCGCGGATAAAAAACGATCCCCGCCGGGTCGCAATGCTGGAACAGGACTTTCTGGGCATAGGTGAATGTCGTCATCTCACACCCCCAGATACCGGTCGGCAAGTTCATCACTCAGATCACCGACCGCGCCGGTCCATGCGGTAACGCCCTTTTCGACCACCACATAACGGTCCGCGACACCCGATAATTCCTTTAGCGACTTATCAACGACAAGGATCGAAAGGCCGGATTGTTTAAGCCGGTTGATCGCAGCCCAGATTTCCTGCCGCACCACCGGAGCCAATCCTTCGGTCGCTTCATCAAGGATCAGAAGCCTTGGGTTGGTCATCAATGCCCGCCCGATGGCAAGCATCTGCTGCTCCCCCCCCGAAAGCGTCATCGCTTTCTGATCGCGCCGTTCGGCAAGCCGTGGGAAAAGGTCCGCCACCCGGTCAAAATCCCATTCACCGGCCCGTGCCGCCGCCATCAGGTTTTCCATCACGCTTAACCGGGCAAAGCACCGCCGCCCTTCGGGCACCAACCCGATGCCAAGCCGTGCTGCCTTATGCGATGGCAGTTTCGCAAGATCGGTATCGGCAAAGCGGACCTCGCCATCCCGGTGGCTCATCATCCGGCAGATGGTCTTGATCGTCGTGGTCTTGCCCATGCCGTTGCGCCCCATAAGCGCAACCGCCTCGCCCTCATTCACGATCAGATCCACGCCAAACAGCGCCTGTGATGCACCATAAAACGCGGTGATGCCTGATACTTCCAGAAGTGCGCTCATGATCAGGCTTCCTCCCCCAAGTACGCCCGCTTGACGTCTTCATTGCCACGAATATCGTCAACCGTGCCGGTCGCAATCACCCGCCCATAGACCAGAACCGAAATCCGGTCGGCCAGCGCAAAAACCGCGTCCATATCATGTTCGACCAGAAGGATCGGCGCTTCTGCCCGCAATCCGTCCAGGAACCCGGTCAAACGTTTGGACCCTTCCGGCCCCATGCCCGCCATCGGCTCGTCAAGCAGGAAGGCACGCGGTTTAAGTGCTAACGCAACCGCCATTTCAAGCTGCCTGCGTTCACCGTGCGAAATGTCGGCGGCCCGCATATGGGCCCGGTCGGCAAGGCCAACCCGTTCCAGCTGCGCCATCGCCGGTTCAAGAAGCGACGCATCGCTCAGAACCGGCTTGAAAAACCGGAAGATTTTACCGCTGACCGATTGCTGCGCCAGAACGACGTTTTGCAGGACGGAGAATTCCGGCATCAAAGATGACACCTGAAATGTCCGCGCCAACCCCATACGGGATCGTTCCACCGCGCTCAGATCATTGATATCGCGCCCGGCAAAACGGATGTCGCCGCTATCAGGTTTGATCTCGCCCGCGATCTGCTTGATCAGGGTGGATTTCCCCGCCCCGTTCGGCCCGATCAGGGCATGGATTTCACCGGGCAAAAGGTCCAGCGACACATTGTCACTGGCCAGCAACGCGCCGAACTGCTTGGTGACATTGGATAGTGAAAGAATGGCTTCAGGCATGTTTGCGCTCCCCCGCCAGAAGGCCGATCAGGCCACCGCGTGCAAACAGCACCACCACCAGCAACAGAATACCCAGCGGCAATTGCCAATATTCAAACATGCCGCCCAGAAGATGTTCCAGAAGGATGTAAAGTGCCGCCCCCGCAACCGGACCAAACAGCCGCCCGACCCCGCCAAGAATGACAAACACCATGATTTCGCCTGACATATGCCATGACAGCATCGACGGGCTGACAAACCGGTTCAGATCGGCATAAAGCGCACCGGCCCATGCGGTAATCATCGCCGAAATCACGAACGCCACCAGACGCACCCGAAACGGCGCAATACCAATAGCCATCATGCGCTGGCTGTTTTGCCGCGCCCCATGCAGGGCCAAACCAAACCGCGACCGGATCAGCACCGCCGAAAACGCAATCGCAATACCCAGCATCGCCGCACACAGCGCAAAGAAGCTGATCGGATCAAGCGTGTTCAGCCCCGGGAAGCTGTTGCGCACATAGATCGAAAGCCCGTCTTCCCCACCGTAAGCAGGCCAGGAAATCGCGAAATAATAGATCATCTGCGCAAAGGCCAGCGTGATCATGATGAAATAGACCCCACTGGTCCGAAGCGTGATCGCCCCGATCAGAAGCGCCACCAAAGCGGATGCAATCAATGCCACGATCCAGATGACAATCATCTGTGTCGTACCGTTGATCTCAAACGGGGCCTCCATGATCGGCTCGTAATTCAACGCATGGCTGGCAAGGATACCGGCGGCATAACCCCCGATCCCGAAAAACGCCGCATGGCCAAACGATACAAGCCCGCCATAGCCAAGTGCGATGTTAAGCCCGACCCCCGCCATGCCAAGGATCGCAACCTTGGTCGCAAGGGTGATGATAAACGGCTCGCCCATGATCTGTGCGATCACCGGCACCGCAATCAGCAACGCCGCCAGAACGATATTAAGGATGGTTTCGCGGTTCATGCTCATATCAGGCTTCCGTCCCGAACAAACCGCTTGGCCGCAGGAAAAGCACCAGCGCCATAACGATATAAATCAGCATCGATGCAAGTGCGGACCCAATCGCCGTCGCACTTGCCGGATCGAAAAATGCCTCGAACCCGATGGGCAGCAAAAACCGCCCCATCGTGTCGGTAAAGCCCACCAGAAGCGATCCGATAAGTGCGCCTTTGATCGACCCGATCCCGCCAATCACGATAACAACGAATGCCAAAATCAGAACCGGTTCGCCCATGCCGACCTGTACCGATTGCGTCGTGCCGACAAACGCCCCCGCCAACCCGGCCAATGCCGCACCAAGGGCGAAAACAACCGTGTAAAGCCGGTCGATATTGATCCCCAGTGCCGCAATCATTTCGCGGTCGGCTTCACCGGCGCGAATGCGCGTGCCAAGCCGCGTCTTGCCAATCAGGGCAAAAAGACCCGCCGCCACGATCAGACCGGCAACAATAATCGCCAGCCGGAAAATCGGATATTGCGATCCGCCGGGGATCGTCACCGTGCCCGAAAGGGCTTCGGGGACATTTAAAAACAGCGGGAAGGACCCGAAAATCCAGCGGGTGCCTTCGGAAAAAATAAGAATAAGCGCAAATGTCGCCAGCACCTGATCAAGGTGGTCACGTTTATAAAGCCTGCGGATCACCAGCATCTCGACCAGCGCGCCTGCAAGGGCGGCCGCCATCAAACTCGCGACAAGGCCAAGCCAGAATGAACCGGTCCATGCCGCAACGGCCGCGCACGCAAACGCGCCCACCATATAAAGCGACCCGTGCGCCAGATTGATCAGCCCCATGACACCAAAAACAAGCGTCAGACCCGATGCCATCAGAAACAGCATGACCCCCGACTGAAGGCCGTTCAGAAGCTGCTCCAGAAATAAAGAAAACATAAAGGAAAACTCCGTCGCAAGATGGCGGGCATCAGCCCCGGAAACCGGGCACAAATGCCCGCCGAACTTGCCAGTCTATGAAACAGACTTCGTCGTTACATCGCACATTCCGACGCATAGGCATCGGCATGATCGATAAGGGCTGTGCCAATGATCTTGTTGGTCAGAACGTCGCCTTCCTTCACCACTTCACGGACATAAATGTCCTGGATCGGATGCTGGTTCGGGCCAAAGATGAACTTGCCACGGACGGAATTGAAGTCCGCCGCACGCAGCGCATCACGGAATGCGTCGGCATCCTTGACGTCTGCCTTGCCCATTGCCGACAGCAACAGATTGGCGGTGTCAAAGCCATATGACGCATAGATCGACGGCAGGCGGCCATATTCCGCCTGGAAGGTTTCGACAAACGCCTTGTTGGTGTCGTTGTCGATGTCCTTGGACCAGTTGGCGGTGTTTTTGATGCCAATCGCCGCATCGCCAATCGCGCCCAGAATGCCCTGATCAAGCGAGAATGCCGGACCGATCAGCGGAATATCCACACCCGACTGGGCATACTGTTTCATGAACGCAATGCCCATGCCGCCCGGCAGGAAGAAGAACACGCTATCCGCGCCCGATGCACGGATCTGTGCGATTTCGGCGGCATAGTCGGTCTGACCAAGCTTGGTGTAAACCTCGCCCGATACATCCCCCAGATAGAAACGCTTGAACCCGTTGATGGAATCTTTGCCCGCCGGATAGTTCGGCGCCATCACAAAGGTTTTCTCGTAACCGGCACTGGTCGCATAACCGCCTGCGGCTTCATGCAGGTTGTCGTTCTGATACGAAACGCTGAAGTAATTCTTGTTGCAGCCCTTGCCCGCCAATTGCGACGGCGCGGCATTGACCGAAAGATAAAACTTGTCCTGTGCCACGGCTGACGGCACCACCGCCATCGCCAGGTTCGACCAGATAATACCGGTCAGTACATCGACCTTCTCGCTCTGGATCATTTTATCGGCAAGCTGAACCGCGATATCGGGTTTCTGCTGATCGTCTTCGATCACAACCGTCAGGTCCGGGTTATTGGCCTGCTTGACCGCCAGCATGAAACCATCCCGCGCGTCGATGCCAAGCCCCGCACCGCCACCCGAAAGGGTCGTGATCATGCCAACCTTGACCGGCTCGGCCTGTGCCGCCCCCGCCATCAAAAGCGCAGCCAAAGCTGCGATTGTCGTCTTAGTGCCCTTCATCAAAGCCTCCGTGTTTATGTTTTTATCTACTCAGCAACATCGGCATTCCGTGACTTTCTTGTTTTTTGTCACGGACTTATCGACCTGATGCCTGCCCCTGATTTTGCAGTGTTCCATCAGGCCCGTCCATCCTCAAAGCGTGGTTCGCACCCGCCAGAGTTCCGGAAACAGTTCAACTTCCAGCATTTTTTTAAGGTAACTCACCCCGCCGGTCCCCCCGGTCCCGCGTTTGAAGCCGATGACGCGCTCCACCGTGGTCACATGGTTGAATCGCCAACGCCGGAAATAATCTTCAAAATCCACAAGCTTCTCGGCCAGCTCATAAAGCGGCCAATGCTTTTCCGGCGCGCTGTAAACCCGATGCCATGCCGCAATCACATCGTCATGCGCCTCATATGGCGCGCTGACATCACGTGATAAAACCGCGTCTGGCACCGCGATGCCTTCACGCGCCAAAAGGGCCAGCGCCTCGTCATAAAGGCTGGGCGTTGCCAATTCGGCGTTGAGCATTTCGGTAATGTCGTCGCGGTGCGCATGCGGGCGCAACATCGCATGGTTGCGATTGCCTAACATAAACTCGATCTGGCGATACTGGTATGACTGGAAGCCCGACGACGGGCCCAGCGCATCGCGAAATGTCGTATAATCGCTTGGCGTCATGGTCCGCAAAACGTCCCACGCATTGTTCAATTGCTCGAATATGCGCGATACCCGTGCCAGCATCTTGAATGCCGGTTGCAGACGACCTTCGCGGATGGCATCGCGCGCGGCGGTAATTTCCCGGATCGCAAGCTTCATCCACAATTCGGATGTCTGATGCTGAATGATAAACAGCAACTCATCCTGCGCATCGGTCAAGGGATGCTGCGCTGTTAATACCGCATCCAGTGCCAGATAATCGCCATACGACATCTGATCGGAAAAATCGGTGCGCGCACCCTCGGTGCTGGGGTCATAGGGCTGGTTCATCGGGCAGCCGGTATTTTTGGCTTTATCGCTCATGTCACGGCATTCCTTTTGTGGAATTCCGGCTTGTCCCAGGCGCACGTTTCCATGATCTCGGCCAGAATCTTCACCGCGCCATCAACATCGTTGTTGTCGATATAAAGCGGGGTAAAGCCGAACCGGATGATATCAGGTGCCCTGAAATCACCAATCACACCGCGCGCAATCAAGGCCTGCATCACCGCATAGCCATTTTCAAACCTGAACGATACCTGCGATCCGCGCTTGTTGGCATCGCGCGGGCTTGCCAGTTCCAGCATCGGGCAACTTGCCTCGACCCCGGCGATGAACTGATCGCAAAGCTCAATGCTGCGCGCCCGGATATCGGCCATCTCGACCCCATCCCACGCCTTCATTGCTTCTTCCAGAACCGTCATCTGAATGACCGGCGGGGTTCCAACCCGCATCCGCGAAACATCGGGGGCCGGGCTGTATTCAAGGTCAAAGGCAAACGGGGCCGCATGACCCAACCATCCCGACAATGCCGGGCGCACGGTCTTCGCATGATCGGGCCTGACATAAATGAATGCCGGCGCACCGGGGCCGCCATTGAGGTATTTATAGGTGCACCCCACCGCAAAATCGGCCTCGCATCCCGCAAGGTCGACCGGAACCGCCCCCGCCGAATGCGCCAGATCCCAGATCACAATCGCGCCCGCCTCATGAGCCAGCGTGGTGATCCGTTTCATGTCATACATCCGCCCGGTGCGGTAATCGACATGGGTCAGCATCAGAACCGCCAAGTCCTCTTTGATCAGGCTTTCGACATCTTCCGGGTTGGGCGTCTTTAAAACATGGCCCTTATCAAGGCTTTTGATCAAGCCATCGGCGATATAAAGGTCGGTCGGGAAATTGCCATTGTCCGATACCACCACCTTGCGATCCGGGTTCATTTCAAGCGCACTGGCCAGCGCCTGATAAACCTTGATCGACAAAGTATCGCCCATCACCACCGTACCCGGTGCCGCCCCGATCAGACGCGCGACCAGATCGCCAACGCGTTTGGGCTGCTCCATCCACCCGGCATCGTTCCAGCCGCGAATAAGCATCTCGCCCCATTCATCACTGATCATGGATTTGGCGCGCGCGGCCGCACTTTTCGGCATCGCGCCCAATGAATTACCGTCAAGGTAAATCACCCCGTCAGGGATATGGAACAAGGCTTTGGTGGCGGCAAAGTCAATCATGCAGACATTTCCTGTTTCAGGCGGAATCGCTGGATTTTTCCAGTCGCGGTTTTCGGTAACGCGTCGATAAACAGGATCGAACGCGGATATTTATAAGGTGCAATCGTCGCCTTGACATGATCCTGCAAAAGCTTCGCCATTTCGGGTGACGGATTGGCATTCGGGGTCAATACCACATGCGCCTGCACGATATAACCGCGTTCCTCGTCGGCGGCTGCCACCACCGCACATTCCGCCACATCCGGGTGTGCAAGCAACGCTGCCTCGACCTCAGGCCCGGCAATGTTGTAACCGGACGAAACGATCATATCGTCATTGCGCGCGGCAAAATGGAAATAGCCGTCACTATCGACAAAAAACGCATCCCCCGTCAGGTTCCAGCCATCGCGCACATAACCATGCTGCCGATCATCGGCCAGATACCGGCACCCGGTCGGGCCACGCACCGCAAGCTTGCCAATCGTGCCAACCGGAAGCTCGTTCATTTCATCATCAACGATCCTGGCTTCATATCCGCCAACGGGGCGCCCGGTGCAGGCCGGGTGACTGTCGCCAAACCGGTTGGAAATAAAGATATGCAGCATCTCGGTCGCACCAATGCCATCCAGCATCGGCTTGCCGGTCTTTTCCATCCATGCCTTGTAAACCGGTGCGGGCAATGTCTCGCCCGCCGAAACGGCAGCGCGCAGCGACGATAAATCCGCCCCGTCTTCCATCGCCGCCAGCATCGCCCGATATGCCGTCGGTGCGGTAAAGCACACGGTTGCCTTATAGGTTTCGATGATTTCAATCATGTTGGGCGGCGATGCCTTTTCAAGCAATGTCGCCGTTGCCCCGAACCGAAGCGGGAAAACGGCAAGCCCACCAAGCCCAAAGGTAAAGGCAAGCGGCGGCGATCCGACAAACACATCATCGGGTGTCACATTCAGGACTTCCTTGGCATAGCCATCGGCAATGATCAGAAGATCACGATGGAAATGCATGGTGGCCTTGGGCTCCCCCGTCGTACCCGATGTAAAGCCCAGCAACGCCACATCATCGCGCCCGGTCTTGACCGCCTCATATTTCACCGATTTGGTCAGCGCAATGCGATCAAGCTCCGCGTCATGATTGGCGGTACCGTCAAAGCCGATGACTTTCTTAAGGAACCTGCTGTCCTTGGCACACGCCACCAGCTCGTCCATCAGCCGCGTATCGCAAAGGGCAAATTCGATCTCGGCCTTGTCAACGATCTGCGCCAGTTCACCGGCACGCAGCATCGGCATGGTATTGACGACAACCGCGCCCGCCTTGGTCGCCGCCAGCCAGCAGGCCACCATCGCCGGATTATTGGCCGACCGGATCAAAACCCGGTTGCCGGGCTTGACCCCATAATCCTCGGCCAGCGCATGGGCAATGCGGTTGGTCCAGTCGGATAATTCCTTGTATGTCCGCTGGCGGCCATTGCCGATCAGGGCGGTATTATCGCCAAATCCCTGTTCGACCATCCGGTCGGTCAGCTCGACCCCGGCATTGAGATATTCGGGATACTGAAACTTTTCGAGGTTAAAGACCGGCCAACTTTCGACCGGTGGCAGATTGTCCCTTGCGAACGTATCGCTATGTGCGGTCGGACCCAGAACGTGCGACATGGTTAAGCCCCTGATACAGCTATTTTTGTGCCAGCGTTTGCCGTGCAATGATTATTTTTTGGACGTCTGACGCGCCTTCATAAATCCGAAGGGCGCGAATTTCCCGATACAGCGTTTCAACGATGTGACCAGAACGCACACCATCGCCGCCATGTATTTGTACCGCCTTGTCGATGACGGTTTGGGCATGATCGGTTGAATAAAGTTTTGCCATCGCGGCCTCGCGCGACACCCGCGCTGCCCCGCTGTCTTTCAGCCACCCGGCGCGATACACCAGAAGCGCACTGGCATCGACATCAAGCGCCATGTCGGCCACATGCCCCTGCACCATCTGCAAATCAAAAAGCGGCGCACCAAACAATTCGCGGGACTGAACGCGGTTGATGGTTTCATCCAACGCCCGACGGGCAAAGCCGAGTGCAGCCGCGGCAACAGTCGAGCGGAACACGTCCAGAACCGACATCGCGATTTTGAACCCTTCACCCGGAAGGCCAATCAGGGCCGTCGCCGGAATGCGGCAATCGCTGAATTTCAATCGCGCCAACGGATGCGGCGCAATGGTTTCCAGCCGCTCGGCAATCGAAAGCCCCGGTGTGTTGGCGGGCACCAGAAAGGCCGAAAGCCCCTTGGCCCCCGGTGCCTCGCCGGTCCGCGCAAACACGCAATAAAAATCGGCGATCCCGCCATTGGAAATCCAGGTCTTCTCGCCATTCAGGACAAAATCGCTGCCATCCGCGCGGGCTTCAAGCGCGATATTGGCAACGTCCGATCCCGATTGCGGTTCGGTCAGGGCAAAGGCCGCAATCGCCTTGCCGGATCGTACTTTCGGCAGGATCTCCGCCCGCTGTGCCTTGGTGCCAAACAGCGAAATCGCCCCGCTGCCAAGCCCCTGCATGGCAAAGGCAAAATCGGCCAGCCCGTCATAGCGCGCCAGCGTCTCCCGGATCAGGCAAAGCGACCGGACATCAAGCTTCGCGCCGTCCTGATCGGGGTCAATCGCCGCATGTTTAAGCCACCCGCCATCGTTAAGCCGCGCCACCAAATCGCGGCACGCCGCATCGACATCATGATGATCGATACCGTCAAGATTGGCCGCCGCCCACGCATCAAGCCGTGCGGCAAGGTCGCGGTGCCGGTCTTCGAAAAACGGCCAGTCAAGATAGGACGTATCAGCCATCAGTTCCCCTCGAACACCGGTTTTTCCTTGGCGACAAATGCCTTATAGGCGCGATTGAAATCCTCGGTCTGCATGCAGATCGCCTGCGCCTGCGCTTCGGCCTCAATCGCCTGTTCGATCCCCATATTCCATTCCTGCGCCAGCATGGTTTTCGTCATCATGTGGCCGAAATTCGGGCCTTCGGAAATCCGGGTCGCAAGCGCAATCGCCTCGGCCTCCAGAACATCCCCCTCGACCAGCCGGTTATAGAACCCCCACCGCTCGCCCTCATCGGCACTCATGGACCGTCCGGTATATAAAAGCTCGGCTGCACGCCCCTGCCCGATGATGCGCGGCAGGATCGCACATGCCCCCATGTCACAACCCGCAAGCCCGACACGGGTAAACAGGAACGCCGTTTTCGATACCGGGGTCGCGATGCGCAAATCGGATGCCATCGCAATGATCGCCCCGGCACCAACGCAAATGCCATCGACGGCCGCAATCACCGGCTTGCCACAGCCAATGATCGCCTTGACCAGATCACCGGTCATGCGGGTAAATTCCAGAAGCCCCTTCATGTCCTTGTCGATCAGCGGGCCGATAATGTCGTGCACATCCCCGCCCGAACAGAAATTGCCGCCGTTCGATCCAAACACCACCGCCTTGATATCATCGGCATAAACCAGATCGCGGAACGTATCGCGAAGCTCGGCATAGCTCTCGAAAGTCAGCGGGTTTTTGCGTTCCGGCCGATCCAGCGAAATGACCGCAACATCGCCTTCCATGCGCCAGTTGAAATGCTTTGGCGTGATGTTTGCCATCTTAGTCATGGTGCGCCTCGTTATGATGATAAACAGTCCGAAGGATACGGATCAGGGCATCGGCATCACTGGCCGACAGATCGGAAAACAGCTCGGATACCCAGCCCTCATGCACAAGCGCGCGCTCGGCAAAGTCCTTTTCGCCCGCCTCCGTCAGGCGAACGATGGATGCCCGACGATCATTTTCAACCGGCACCCGGACCAGCATCCCCTCGGTGACAAGCCGGTCAACAATCCCGGTGACATTGCCGTTTGATACCATCAACGCGCTTGAAAGCTCGCTCATCCGCATGCCATCGCGGGATCGGTAAAGGGCTGCCATCACGTCAAAGCGCGGCAAGGTGGACCCGAATTCAAGGCGCATCTTCTCGCGAAGCTCGCCCTCGATCTTGCGCGACACTTTCAGGATTTGCAGCCACGCCCTAAGGCGCGCCTTTGAGATATCCGATGTTTCGTTTGGCGGCATATCGGGGTCGCGGACTGTTTTATCCATATTCATATCTCTCCTCCCGATACCGAAATCGCCTGCCCGGTGATCGATGCGGCCTGGCTGCTTGCCAGCCACATCACGGTCTCGGCAACTTCTTCGGGTTGGATGAACCGGTTCTGCGGATTGATCTTCGCAAGGCTTGCGCGTGCGTCTTCCGCACTCATGCCGGTTTTCCCAACGATATTGGCAACCGATTGTTCAAGCATCGGCGTTTCCATGAAACCGGGGCACACCGCATTAACCGTGATCGGCGTCGCGGCCAACTCGGTCGCAAGGCTTTTGACAAGCCCGACCACCGCATGCTTTGCCGCGCAATAGGCGGTGACATAGGCATAACCCTTAAGCCCCGCCGTCGATGCTATCGAAATCAACCGCCCCGGCCTGGCGCGATCCATCACATTCAACCCTTCGCGGAACGTCAAAAACGTCCCCGTAAGGTTCACATCCATCGTGCGCTTCCAAAGATCGATGGATGTTTTGCCAAATGGCGCGCTTTCGGCCATGCCCGCATTGGCAATCACCAGATCGGGCGCGCCGATCACATCGCAAAACGTGCCAAACATCGCGCGCACCGATGCCTCGTCCGTCACGTCGGCGGGAATGGCGGTGATATTGGGATGTTTTGCCACCTCGGCCAGCATCTCAGGCCGACGGCCGGATACCGCGACCTTCACCCCGGCATCGGCCAGCATACGGGCCATCACGGCCCCCACCCCCGTCCCGCCGCCGGTAATCAATGCTGTGCTGATGGCAAGGTTTCCCATGGGTTACACCTTCCCGGTCATGACGTCGGACCGTTCCGCCAGACGCCACATCTGATCACGCCCGGCATGGTATGGTTCCGGCCAGTTTTCCGTCCGGTTGCCAAGCCCGGCTGCGGCATGCAGGGTCCAATACGGATCGGCCAGATGGGGCCGCGCAAGGCAGACAAGGTCCGCCCGTCCCGCCATCAGGATCGAATTGACATGATCGGGTTCGTAAATATTGCCAACCGCCATGGTCGCCATATGTGCTTCGTTCCTGATCCGGTCGGAAAACGGCGTCTGGAACATGCGGCCATAGACGGGCCGTGCGGCCTTGGTCGTCTGACCGGCGGATACGTCACAGATATCAACAGCATGGGCCTGCAACATCCGGGCGATCTCGACCGCTTCTTCGGGTGTCACGCCATCATCCCCGACCCAGTCATTGGCCGAAATACGCACCGATAACGGCTTGTGCGCCGGCCATGCGGCGCGCACCGCATCAATCACTTCCAACGGATAGCGCATCCGGTTTTCAAGCGACCCGCCATATTCATCATCGCGCGTATTGCTGACCGGGCTGATGAAGGATGAAAGAAGATAACCATGCGCCGCATGGACCTCGATCATGTCAAAGCCCGCCCGATCCGCCATTTCGGCAGCCCCGACGAACTGATCACGCACCCTATCCATATCGTCGCGCGTCATCGGTTTTGGCGTCTGGTTGCGATCCGACCACGCAATATCGGATGCCGACAGTAACGGCCAGTTACCCGATTTCAGCGGCGCATCCATTTCCTCCCAACCCAACTGGGTCGAACCCTTGCGCCCGGAATGGCCGATCTGCGCACAGATTTTGGCATCCGTTTCGGAATGGACAAAATCAACAATCCGTTTCCATGCCGCCTCATGCGATGGCGCGTAAAAACCGGGGCAACCGGGCGTGATCCGGCCCGTATCGGAAACGCAGGTCATCTCGGTATAAACCAGCCCCGCACCACCCTTGGCGCGCTCCGCATAATGCACCAGATGCCAGTCGGTCGGGCAGCCATCCACCGCCTTGTACTGCGCCATTGGCGACACCACGATGCGGTTTTTCAGTTTCATGTCACGCAATGCAAACGGCACGAACATCGGGTGACGGACTTCGTCATTTGCCGGAATGCCCGCCTTGCGCTGGAACCATCCTTCGGCATCCTTAAGCCACTTGGCATCGCGCATACGCAGGTTCTCATGGCTGATGCGCTGCGATCTGGTCAAAAGGGAATAGGTGAACTGCACCGGATCGAAATGAAAATACCGTTCGATCTCCTCGAACCATTCCATCGAATTGCGCGCTGCTGATTGCAGGCGCAAAACCTCCAACCGGCGTTCGTCTTCATATTTGGCAAAGGCGGATGGCAAATCGGCCTCGGAATGCAGGTAATTGGCAAGCCCGATGGCACTTTCAAGGGCCAACTTGGTGCCCGATCCGATGGAAAAATGCGCGGTTGCCGCCGCATCACCCATAAGGACGATATTCTCATGCGACCATGTTTTGCAAAGAACCCGGGGGAAGCTCAACCACGCCGAACCGCGCACATGATGCGCATTGCTGATCAACGCATGACCGCCAAGATGGTCCTTGAAGATTTCCTCGCAGGTGGCGATCGACTCTTCCTTGGTCATGTCGCCGAAACCATAGGCGTCCCAGGTCGCTTGCGAGCATTCGACGATGAAAGTCGCGGTCTTGTCATCAAACTGATAGGCGTGCGCCCAGACCCAGCCCTTGTCGGTTTCCTCGAAAATAAAGGTAAAGGCATCATCGAATTTCTGATGCGTACCCAGCCAGACAAACTTGCATTTCCGCGTATCGATATCGGGCTGGAATTTATCGGCAAACTCGGTGCGGGTTTTGGAATTAAGCCCGTCGGACGCGACGACAAGGTCGAATTCCTTGGCATAATGCGCGGCACTTTGCGCCTCGGTCTCGAACCGAAGATCAACACCCAATTCGCGGGCGCGCTGCTGCAACAGGATCAAAAGCTGCTTGCGCCCGATGCCACAAAAACCATGCCCGGTCGATACGGTCTTTTCGCCGCGATACAGAACCGCAACATCATCCCAATATGAAAAATGCGCCCGGATCGCCTCGGCACTTTTGGCATCATTCTGCGCCAGATTGGTCAGCGTCTCGTCCGACAGGACAACGCCCCAGCCAAACGTGTCATCGGGCTTGTTGCGCTCGATCACCACGACCTCATGGCCGGGATCGCGCAATTTCATCGAAATCGCAAAATAAAGCCCCGCAGGACCGCCACCCAAACAAGCTATTCTCACCTGATTTTCCCTTCTTGATATGGGGGTCTTTGCCCCGGTTGTTTTGGGAAACTCCAAAAACGGTACGCCTGCCGGAAATTTATTTCAAGCATAAAATATTTGGGTTTGAAATATATCGATTTTCCCCTAGAATCCCCGAAACAAGATGATGCAAGTTGCTTCAAACAAGCCAACAACAAGGTATCTCTAATGTCCGACCTGCGGTCATGTTTCCGCGAGCCAATCTCTGAAATTGCGATAGCGGCTCAGTATTTGGATGCTGCGGTAACTGCGCATCTAAAGGGGGAACATGAACAGGCTGCAACGCTGATCAAACGATCAGATATGCCGATCATCCGGGACTGGACGGAATCAATCTGGGGCAAGAACAGCCCCTACGTCTCCTCTGGCGGGGTTTCTGGCGCGGCACCTGTTCTGACCAAAGAACAGCGGGTTGCGGCCCGGATGCCAAATGCATTGGAAAAAAAGCATCTCCATGAACGGGATGCTTTCCATTGCCGTTTTTGCGGCATTCCCATCATTCGCAAAGAAGTCCGTGCGAAATTGGCAGTGCTCTACCCGGAATCCTTAAAATGGGGCCGGAAAAACACCGAACAGCACGCCGCATTTCAAGCGATGTGGCTTCAATATGATCACGTGATCCCCCACGCAAGGGGCGGCAACAACGAACTCGATAATCTGGTGATTACGTGCGCACCTTGTAACTTTGGGCGCATGAACTTTCTGATCGAAGAAGTCGGGCTCCTTGATCCCAGAACCAGAGAACCTTTGCGTAGCTCTTGGGACGGGCTGGAACGATTGATGACGTGATTCGATACCGAAGGACCTGACGAAGTCTATTGCGGGCTTATACAAAAACCCGCACTCCAAAAAGGGAACGATAAAAAATGATCACCAACTGGGACGACGCATACGCCAATGGCGACCATATCAGGGGTGCGGCGGAATTTCCCGGCATGTGGGCCAAACTGGCATCGGCCTTCCGCGATGAAATGGCGGCGTCAGGCCGGGTGGAACTCGATATTGCCTATGGCAATGCCGAGCGTGAAAAATACGACCTGTTCCTGCCCGAAGGCACGCCAAAGGGTTTGGTCGTTTTCGTGCATGGCGGCTATTGGAAGGCGTTTGATAAATCGACATGGTCGCATCTGGCCCGCGGTGCCGTTGCGCGCGGCTGGGCGGTCTGTCTGCCAAGCTATATTTTGGCCCCCGACGCCCGCCTTTCGGAAATCACCCGCCAGATCGGGGCGGCGATTGATCATGTTGCCAATTGCATTTCTGGCCCGATCCACCTGACCGGTCATTCGGCCGGCGGCCATCTGGTCAGCCGGATGAATTGCGTCTCCTCACCCCTGTCACCGGCAACGCAGGCACGCATCAAAAACACCGTTTCGATCAGCGGCCTGCACGATCTGCGCCCGCTTCTGAAAACCGCGATGAATGATGTGCTGAAACTCGACGAAGACGAGGCGGTTTCCGAAAGTGCCGCACTGACCCGCCCGCATCTGCCATGCTCGATCACCTGCTGGGTCGGCGCGGATGAACGGCCGGAATTTGTCCGCCAGAACGATCTTCTTGCCAATATCTGGACCGGGCTTGGTGCCTCGACCCGCGCGGTCGAGGCACCCGAAAAACACCATTTCGACGTGATCGCCGATCTGGCCGATCCGGACTCTGATCTCGTCGCCTGCCTGCTTCATCCGATCGAGCCGGAGGACGCATAATGTCGACAGTCTCCCCCATCAGCCTCACCACCGAAAACGACATCGCGATCATCACGATTGATCATCCGCCGATCAACGCCACCAGCCATGCGGTCCGTCTGGGAATCTGGGATGCGATCGATCAGATCAACCGCGATGACGCCGTCCGCGCTGCGATCCTGACCTGCGCCGGGTCAACCTTTATCGCCGGGGCCGATGTTACCGAATTTGGCAAACCGCCGCTGGACCCGATCCTGCCCGATCTGATCCTCAAACTCGAACAATCGACCAAGCCACTGATTGCCGCCATTCACGGCAATGCGCTTGGCGGCGGGCTTGAGGTCGCACTCGGCTGTCATTACCGCATCGCCACCGCCACCGCCAAATTGGGCCTGCCCGAGGTCAATCTTGGCCTGATCCCCGGTGCCGGTGGCACCGTGCGATTGCCGCGTCTGATCGCGGTTGAAAACGCGATTGCCATAATCACCGGCGGCAAACCGGTAACGGCCACCACCGCCCATGATTACGGCCTGATCGACGAAATTGCGGACGGTGATGTGCGGGCCGCCGCAATCGCCTTGGCCGAACGGATCAAAAGCTATCCCTGCCCGACCGCCCTGATTGACCGCGCCCCGGCCAATGCCCCGGATGCCGATGCTTGGGATGCAACCCTTGCCGGGATCAGCAAAAAGGCCCGTGGGCAGGATGCCCCGGTGATTGCCGCCCAAACCATCCGGGCCGCCGTGACCGGCGACGCCAAAGCCGCCCTTGGGCTTGAGCGCGAAAACTTCGTCCGCCTTCGCGACAGTGACCAGTCAAAGGCGCTGCGCCATATTTTCTTTGCCGAACGATCGGTTGCCAAGCTGCCCGAACTGGCCGGGGTCGCCCCCCGCCCCG
>NZ_JPWA01000041.1 GCF_003326475.1 Thalassospira xianhensis MCCC 1A02616
GCTCCCAAAGGCAAGGGTGGTCAACGCCCGAACCGTGGCGGCCCGAACAAGGGCGGCGACCGTTCCGGTGGCGGGCATGGACGTCCGAACAACGCCCCGGCCAAAAATAACCAGATCAACGAGGATTCACCTTTCGCCAAGCTGAAGGAAATGCTTGCGGCAAAGGGGTGATCCTGAACTGTTTTCGGCACCACGGCGACCCTTTGCGGGGTCGCCGTTCTGCTTTGGGGATGGTAAAAACAATCCATGACACTTGATCAGACAGGCAGCAAGGTCCGTATAGACAAATGGCTATGGTATGCGCGGTTCTATAAAACGCGCTCGCTTGCCAGCAAGGCGTGTCAGTCGGGCCATATCGTGCTGAACGGGCAATCTGTATCCAAGGCCAGTGTGACGGTCGTGGCCGGGGATCGGCTGCAATTCTTTCAGGGGCCACATCTGCGGGTGATCGAGGTGGTGGCACCGGGGGACCGTCGCGGACCAGCCCCCGAAGCCCAACTGCTTTACGTTGATCATTCCCCGCCGCGTGTGGCGAAAAAGGAAGTTGCATCGGATATCCGAACCGCCCCGATTGCCGAACGTGAAGCCGGAAGCGGTCGTCCGACAAAAGCCGAAAGGCGCGCAACAGACCGGTTGCGTGGTGATGAATAGTATTTTACACGCAGTAATCTGATCTAACGCCAGGTACGGCGCGAACAATATATCGGGTTGTAGAACCTTCAGGATCTTCTTGCCTTGGGCTTAGGCTTGGGCTATTGATCCTATATTAAGGTATAATACACCCACTTTAGTATGGTTTCGCTCGGACCTGGAGAATAACGGCGTTATGAAACGCAAGCCTGGCCTGCATATAGGGACGTTGTCGCATCTGGGCGCGGGCCGTTTCACCATTTTGCTCGCAGCACTTGTGATCAACCTTTTGTCGCTGGCTTTGCCTGTAACCCTGTTGCAGGTCTATGACCGCGTGCTGCCCCACAATGCCATTCCGACTTTGACCCTGCTGGTTCTGGGTGTGTTCGGCGCACTGGCGCTTGAGGCGATCCTGCGTCTGGGACGTGCCTATATCTCGTCGCTGTCAGCAGCCAAGTTCGAACATAGAAGCTCGCAATCTGCCGTTGGCCATCTGCTTGCGACCAGTCTTTCCGACTACGAGAAAACAGCACCGGGCCTGCATCTGCAGCGGTTGAACAGTCTGAATGTCCTGCGTGATTTCTATGCCGGGCAGGCTATCGGGGCAGTCATTGATCTGCCGTTCATTGCTCTGTTCCTTGGTCTGATCGCGATTATCGGGGGCAAGCTTGTCATTGTTCCTCTGGTTATTCTGATGGCCTTCATGTTGACGGCGATGGTGCTGGGGCGGCGATTGCGCCAGGCTCTTGATGAACGCAGTCAGGCCGACGAGCGGCGTTACAATTTCATCATCGAAACCCTGACCGGTATTCACACCATCAAGGCAATGGCGATGGAAAACATGATGATCCGTCGTCATGACCAGTTGCAGAACCAGTGTTCCGAGGATGACCTTGCTGCTGCGCGCAGTGCACATGCCGCGATCAATTCCAGTGCCAGCTTTTCGATGATCACCATGATCCTGGTTGCCGGTGCTGGCAGTCTTCTGGTCATCGATGCCGATTTGACGGTCGGTGGTCTGGCGGCTTGCACCATGCTGGCCGGGCGTTCGATCCAGCCGCTGCAACGAGCCATGGGCCTTTGGACCCAGTTTCAGAATATTCGCGTGGCGCGTGATCGTTGTCGCGAACTTTTCCGGTTACCCCCGGAAGACGCCGAAGATGCTACTGAAATGCCGCCTCTTGACGGACGCATAGAGCTTGACGATGTCAGTTTCTCGCATACTGGCGGGGAGAAAATTTTTGAAAATCTGACACTTTCGATCCAACCGGGCGAGTCAGTGGCGATCACCGGCGAGAATGGAACCGGCAAAACCACTTTGCTGTGGCTTCTTATGGGGGCTTTGCGCCCCGATAGCGGTACAGTGCGGCTTGATGGCCGGGATCCTCAGAAATACGCATCGGAATCGATCCGCCGCCAGATTGCCTACCTGCCGCAGCATGGTGTGATGTTCAAGGGAACGATCCTTGAAAACATCACATCCTTCCGCAAGGAAATCGGAAGTGACCGTGTCGTGGAAATTTCGCGGCGTCTGGGGCTTGATGAAATCGTCATGCGCATGCCCAACGGTTACGATACCGAAGTGGGCGGGCAGGCATCCGAAACCCTGCCGCGAGGTGTCAAACAGCGTATCGCAATTGCCCGTGCACTGATCGACTATCCGCGAATTGTGCTGTTCGACGAAGCCAACAGTTCGCTTGATATTGCTGGCGATAACATTCTGGCCGGTCTGCTGATTGAACTTCGCAAGCATTGTACGCTGGTGATGGTGTCGCACCGCCCATCATTGATCGCCCTTGCGGACAAACAATATCGGCTGATTGAAAAACGTCTGGTCCCGGTTTTGCGGCGAAGCGGAACCCAGCCGGTGATTGAGGCGGAAGAAGTCGAACGCGCGGGAGCCCGGTCATGAATATCGAAAACATGGATTTCGCGCTGAACTACCGTATGGGCCTTGCAAGCCACGACGCCCAGTCAGATTTCGATGCCTGTCTGTGGCCGCTATTACAGGCGCTTGGCTGGCGCGGGCTGCCCCGTCAGGTTGCCGAAGCATTGCCGCACATGGACGAGGCACTTGATCTTACCGATTTTCGAAATGTGCTGGCGAACCTGAATTACCGGTCGCGCGAGATTGATACCACATTTGACCGGATTGATGATCGCCTGATGCCCTGCTTGTTTGTGCCAGATAACGGCACCGCACTTGTGGTGATCAAGCCGGAAAATGTTGGCATTCGGGTTTTTGATGGTGGTACGAGCCGCGAAAAGGTGATCCAGCCCGGCAATCTGCCCGGGCGGTTGTTCCAGTTCACCCAGGCTGGCCGGAACGAACGATTCTTTGAAGATGACAAGCGTGGCTGGTTTGGTGGAATTACGGACAGGTTTTCTGCTCTTGGCGGACAGCTTTTGCTGATTACGCTGACGCTCAATCTGATGGCCTTGGCCAGCCCGCTGTTTGTCATGGGGATATATGACCGGGTTATCGGCACGCGATCCATCCCCATGCTGATCCAGTTCGGGATTGGTATGGGAATTGTTCTGATCCTTGACTGGGTCTTGCGCAATTTACGCAGTCAGATGGTCTGCCATTTTGGTGCGCGCCTTGATACCCTTGTCAGCAGTGCCATATTCGAACGTCTTTTGTCCCTGCCACCGGCCTTTACCGAACGGGCACCGGTCGGGGTGCAGATTTCGCGCATTCGCGATTTTGAAAGCGTGCGTGAATTCTTCAGCGGACCGATGGCGCTTGTCATTCTTGAAATGCCGTTCCTGCCGGTCTTCCTGATCGTGCTGGCGATCCTTGGAGGCTGGCTTGCCCTTATTCCGATTGGGCTGATTGTTATTTTCGCCCTGATCGGCATGGTGTCCTTCCCGGTCGTATCACGACGGGTTTCGGAACTTGGCCGTAATGGTGCGAACCGGCAGGAATTCCTTGTCGAGACGGTCGGCAAGATGCATGCGTTGAAATATACCGGTGCAGAACATCGCTGGCTGTCGCGGTTTCGCGATATTTCGGCCGATACGGCATATGCCGGGTTCCGGGTGGCGATGGTCAATAATGTGATCAACACGTCTGCCCAGATTTTGATGATTTCTGCCGGTGCGCTTATTCTTGCCTTTGGCGCAACGCAGGTGATGGCCGGTTCAATGACCATCGGTGCGCTGGTGGCATCAATGATGCTGGCATGGCGTGTTCTTGGCCCGATCAATCAGGCATTTGTCGGCATGCCGCGCCTTGCCCAGTTGCGAGGCTCCGTGCGCCAGATCAATCGCCTTATGACCCTGGCGCCTGAACGTGATCTGGTGCCCCGCACAGTCGGGCAACGCCGGTTCGAAGGCAATGTGACCTTCTCGCGTGTCAGTTTCCGCTATACGCCGGATTCCGATCCGGCACTGGTCGGGGTGAATTTCGATATCAAGGCCGGGCAGGTGGTTGCGGTTGTCGGATCCAACGGGGCTGGCAAGTCATCGCTGATCAAATTGATCGCCGGTATGTATCAGCCACAGGCCGGGGCGGTCCTGATTGACGGGGCGGATATTCGCCAGATGGACCCGCAAACCCTGCGTCAGTCGATTTCCTATGTGCCGCAGGATGTTGAATTTTTCCGCGGATCAATTGCGCAAAACCTGCGCCTTGCCAACCCGATTGCATCACCCGATGAATTGCGGATGGCCTGTATGTCTGCAGGCATTCTTTCCGAAATCGAAGCCTTGCCCGACGGTTTTGAAACCCGGATCGGGGATCAGCATTCGTCGCGCTTTTCGGCGAGTTTCCTGCAGCGACTTGCGCTGGCACGTGCCTTTGTCCGCGAAGCTCCGATCATCCTGTTTGACGAGCCGACCAATGGTTTGGATCAGAAAGCGGATCGGGCATTCCAGCATGCGATCAATCGCCTGCGCGGCGGATCGACGATTTTCCTGATTACCCATCGGCCCAGCCACCTTGATCTGGCCGACCGCATAATTGTTCTTGAAGCCGGGCAGGTGCGTGCCGATGCACCGCCTGCTCGCATCAAGCAGCAGGTGCTTGACGGAGGTTTCCTATGAGCGAAGCAGTTCAGAACACCGCAATAGAACGGTTCCGCCAGTCGCGCCGCATGGCACGCTATCTGTCACATGCTGTATTGCTGGAAGAAGGCGGAATTTCTGTCTTTGTCCGTTCGGCAATGGTCATGCTTTCGGTCGGTTTCATCGCCCTCATCGCGTGGGCGGCAACCACTCAGATCAAGGAAACTGCAACCACCTTCGGGCAGGTGATGCCAACCGGTGCGGTCAACAAGATCCAGCATCTTGAAGGCGGGATCATTTCCGAAATCATGGTACGTGACGGTGATCTGGTCGAGAAAGATCAGGTTCTGATGCGCCTGAAACCCGAGGCATCGCAGGCAGAATTGTCGCAGGCCGAAACCAAACTGGCCAGCCTGCGTCTTGAAGCCGAACGTTATCGCGCACTGGCAGAATCGCGTGAACCCGATTTTACCCTTCTGATAGACCGGTATCCTGAACTGGCAAAGAATCAGCAGGAAATCTATCGAATCAAGACCGATCTTGATAGCAGTCAGCGCGAAATCCTCGAAGTCCAGATCAAGGAGCGCAATGCCGAGCTGGCCCAGCTCCAGCAACAGGAAGCGACATTGCGCCGTTCTGTCGACCTGCTCAATCAGGAAGTAACGATGCGTCGCTCGCTTTATGAGCAGGGGCTTAACTCCAAGGTGCTGTTCCTGAATATCCAGCGCGAACTGAACGAGGCGCAGGGCAATCTGTCGGGCGTGGTTGCCGAAATGGCACGTGCGCGCGAAACCATCGCCGAAGCCAACTTGCGTCAGAATGAATTGGAACACAGTCAGCGCGAGGAGGCGCTAAGTGAACTCGGGCGGCTCGGTGGTGAAATTGCCCAGGCTGATGAGGCCCTGCGCAAGCTTAAGGACAGGGTCGCGCGACTTGAAATTCGCGCGCCATCCAAAGGCTATATCAAGGGGCTGCAATTTACCACGATTGGTGGGGTTATTGCTCCGGCACAGGTGGTCATGGAACTGGTACCGACTGACGAGGCGCTGGTCGCGGAAACCCGGATTTCGACCGAGGATATCGGCCATGTCCATTTGGGGCAGCCGGTGACTGTTAAAGTCAGCGCGTTTGATTATATACGATATGGTAGTATCAGTGGTGAATTGGTATCGATATCGGCCTCTACTTTTGTTGATGAAGAAGGCCGACCGTATTATAAAGGAAGGGTAGCACTTGATTCCGACCATGTCGGTGAAGGTGCACAGGCTCAGCCGATTATCCCCGGCATGACGGTTCAGGCCGATATCCAGACGGGGGAAAGGACGTTGCTGCAATATCTGCTCAAGCCGGTTTATGTCTCGCTTGATCAGGCATTTAGCGAACGCTGAGTTTTCATAATGGTCCCGCTGGAAATGTTTGGTTCATTTCTACTGCCTGGCCGCAAGTTTCTCTGGTAAAACAGAGGATTCTATACTTTTGTATAGAAATGCGGATCGGGGATTCCCTTCCCGCATTTCTCGGAGAATGGGCTAGATGGCGGACGATCCTCGCGACGCAGAAGACACTCGCAATGAACTGGGCGGTAACCGGTCTGAAACGGATACCGGCGCTGATGATCTTTTGCGTGATGATCGCGGTGACGATGACGCGGACGAACATGTCGAACTGCATGGCGATAAGGATGGTGACGGGCCCGGTTCCAACGAACAGCTTGGCAATGTTCATTACGGCAATCAGGTCAATAACCCGCAAGGCGAACAGCAGCGCGAGTTTCGCCGCCGCAATGCCGGTGACAAGCGGGCAGAGGAAACAATCCAGGCCGAGGCGACCGAAAAGCAGACTCTGGCCGAGTCTGAGCGTACAGAGCTCGAAAACAACATAGACACGGTTGGCGAGGGATCTGAAACCGCCGATGGCAGTTCCGGCCGGGACCCGATCTCCCTTCGTGCCGGTGAAACAGGCAATCCGCAGAATCTGCAACCGGTTTCCACGCCGGACACAACAGCGATTCCTGGCGCGCGCGAAGGTGGTCGAGGCCGATCGGGAGAAAATTTTGAACCCGATTTCGTTGCGCAGGCAACGCCAGAAGCTTCCGAAAACGCGGTACCTGCAGGCGCGGTTGCCTCTGACGACGCAAATGATGCTCTGGAGGAGGAGCCTCAGGTCGAAGTAGCAAAAGTTGCCGATACACCCAGCCTGTCGGCAGCAGATGTTATCGGCGATGAAGACAGCGCGATCTCGCTTGACGTGTCCGCAGCTCTTCGTGACCTTGATGGTGGAAACGAAACACTCTCGATCACGATCTCGGGTCTGCCTGATGGCGCGGTTTTGTCAGCGGGCACGAATAACGGTAATGGTACCTGGACGCTGACGCCGGGGCAGCTCGCGGGTCTTACGATAACGCCGGGCGAAAATTACAACGGCAGTTTCGATCTGTCGGTGACCGCAACCAGCACCGAGGCAAACGGCAGCAAATCCTCCACAAGTACAACCTTCACGGTTGATGTCGCGGCTGTTGCGGATGGTGCGACGCTGGATGTCAGCGATGCGTCTGGCGTGGAAGACAGTGCGATAGCGCTGTCGATTGATACCGAACTGCTTGACGCGAACGAGGGCATCTCGATTACCATCTCTGGCGTGCCCGATGGTGCAACCCTGTCTGCCGGAACCGATAATGGTGATGGAACCTGGACCCTTGATGTCGCCGATCTCGAAGGCCTGACGATCACACCCGGTGAAAATTTCAGCGGCAGCTTCGACCTGACCGTATCTGTCTCGACAACTGACGGCACGGATAGCGCAGTCGTTGTCGAAGAGATTACGGTTGATGTTGCCGGTGTCGCGGATGCGCCGACATTGGAGGCTTCTGACGCAAGTGGTTCCGAAGATTCGGCTATTGCGCTGGATATTGATGCGGGCCTCATGGACGGTTCAGAAGTCCTGACCATCACGATTAGTGGTGTTCCGGATGGTGCAACCCTGTCGGCGGGTACTGACAATGGTGATGGCACCTGGACGCTGGCTTCGGGTGACCTTGACGGTCTGACGATTACGCCTGCGAATGACTTCTCCGGCAGTTTCGAGCTCGGCGTGACGGTGACGTCTGCCGATGGCGAAGACGTTGCGACCACAACGGGCAGCATCACTGTTGATGTTACTGGGGTGGCAGATAACCCGGCCCTTGAAGTTTCGAACGCCTCCGGTAACGAAGACGGTGCTATCGGACTGGATATCGATGCGGCTCTGACGGATGGTTCCGAAGTCCTGATGGTCACGATCTCTGGTGTTCCGGATGGTGCTACCCTGTCGGCGGGTACAGACAATGGTGACGGTACATGGACGCTGGGTTCGGATGACCTTGACGGTCTGACGATCACGCCTGCGAATGACTTCAGCGGATCGTTTGATCTGACAGTTACTGCGCAGTCTGCGGATGGTGAAGATGTTGCCACGAGCAGTGGTACCATCACGGTCGATGTTGCTGGTCTTGCGGACACTCCGACGCTTGATATTGCGGATGCATCTGGCAATGAAGACTCAGCCATTACGCTCGATATTGATGCAAGTCTGACAGATGCATCTGAAGTCCTGACAGTCACGATCTCGGGCGTGCCGGAAGGTGCAACTTTGTCGGCGGGTACCGATAATGGCGATGGCAGCTGGACTTTGTCTGCTGCCGACCTGAACGGACTGACGATCACGCCTGCGGATGATTTCTCCGGTAGCTTCGAGCTTGGTGTGACGGCAACGTCTGCCGATGGCGAAGACGTTGTGACTACAACGGGTACTATTGCTGTTGATGTTGCTGGTGTTGCTGACGCACCGACCCTTGACGTTTCGAACGCTTCAGGTGCCGAAGACAGTGCCATCGCTCTAGACATTGATGCAGCTCTGACAGATGCGTCCGAAGTCCTGACGGTCACGATCTCCGGCCTGCCAGAAGGTGCGACCTTATCTGCAGGTACCGACAACGGTGATGGTAGCTGGACTCTTGGTTCCGATCAGCTTGCAGGCCTGACGATTACCCCGCCATACGAGTATTGGGGATCATTTGACATCGGTGTGACGGTGACTTCCACCGATGGATCAGACAGCCAGAGCGTTTCGAATACCATAACCGTTGATGTCATATCGGACGGGCGAGAGACCATCATCGGCAGTGATGGCAAGGATCAGATCACCGCCGGTGATACCGACGATTACATCGAAGGCGGCTGGGATCATGACAGCATCGCATCGGGTGCGGGCGACGATACGGTATATGGTGGTGATGGCCATGACACGATTGATGCCGGTGCCGGAGACGACAGCGTTTATGGCGGTACCGGGCACGATACGATTGCCGGTGGCGAGGGGAATGATTACCTCGACGGTGGCAGTGGCGAAGACATCATCACTGGTGGTGCCGGGGATGATACCCTTGAAGGCGGTAGCGGCAACGACACGCTTGATGGGGGCGAAGGCACCGATGTGCTTTCAGGCGGTTCGTGGGATGATACGCTGATCGGATCGGGTGGTGATACGCTTGATGGCGGATCGGGCAACGACATTCTGGAATATACGATCGAGCCCGAAAGCGGACAGATCGGCCTTGTTGATGGCAGCGGTGATACCGACATCCTCAAGCTTCATCTGACGGGAGAACAGCTCTCTGACCCGGACGTCCTGAGTGCTTTGCAGGAACTGCAGAATCACATCGATGGCGGAGAGCGGAGCAGTCTGACACTCGCCGCACTTGGCGTTGAGGTTGTGAATATAGAAGAGCTTCAGGTCTTTGTTGACGGTGAAGCTTTCAACCCGCTTGCCGATGCGCCGGAGCTTGAGGTGGACAATGCCTCGGGCAACGAGGATACGGCAATAGCGCTCGATATTGATGCCGCGCTTTCGGATGCGACCGAGACGTTGAGCGTGACGATTTCGGGCGTGCCGGAGGGGGCGACCCTGTCTGCGGGAACCGACAACGGTGATGGCAGTTGGACGTTAAGCCCGGAACAGCTTGAAGGGCTTAAAATTACGCCCCCTAAGGATTATGCGGGCAGCTTTGATCTGACGGTCAGGGCCACATCCGTGGCAGGTGGCGATAGTGCGACGACGGAGGCTTCTGTCACGGTTGATGTTGCCGGTGTCGCCGATGCGCCGACGCTGGAAGTTTCGAATGCATCTGGCAACGAAGATTCTACCATTGCGCTGGATATCGATGCCGGTCTGACGGACAGCTCCGAAGTTCTAAGTGTCACGATCAGCGGTGTGCCAGAAGGTGCGAACCTGTCTGCCGGTACCGATAATGGTGACGGCAGCTGGACTCTAAGTCCCGATCAGCTTGCAGGCCTGACGATTACCCCGTCGGATGATTTCTCCGGCAGCTTCGAGCTTGGTGTGACGGCAACGTCTGCCGATGGCGAAGATATCGCGACCACAACGGGCAGTATTACTGTTGATGTCGCAGGTGTTGCCGATGCGCCGACATTGGCGATCTCTGACGCCAGTGGTTCGGAAGATTCGGCTATTGCGCTGGATATCGACGCTGGTCTGACGGACAGCTCCGAAGTTCTAAGTGTCACGATCAGCGGCGTGCCAGAAGGTGCGACCCTGTCGGCGGGTACTGACAATGGTGATGGCAGCTGGACGTTAAGCCCGGATCAGCTTGAAGGGCTTACAATTACGCCACCGGAGGATTACGCAGGCAGCTTTGATCTGGCAGTAACGGCAACATCTGTAGCAGGTGCCGATAGTGCGACGACCGAGACTTCTGTCACGGTTGATGTTGCCGGTGTCGCGGATGCGCCGGATCTTGAGGTTTCGAACGCTTCGGGTGCCGAAGATAATGCCATTGCACTGGATATCGATGCAGGTCTGACAGATGCATCGGAAGTCCTGAGCCTCACGATTAGTGGCGTTCCGGAGGGTGCGACCTTGTCCGCTGGAACGGATAATGGAGACGGTAGCTGGACGCTGTCTGCTTCGGACCTGAATGGACTGACGATCACGCCTGCGGGTGACTTCAGTGGGTCGTTTGATCTGACAGTTACCGCTCAGTCGACGGATGGTGAAGATGTTGCCACGAGCAGTGGTACCATCACGGTCGATGTTGCCGGTCTTGCGGACACTCCGACGCTTGATATTGCGGATGCATCTGGCAATGAAGACTCAGCCATTACGCTCGACATTGATGCAGGCCTTACGGACAGTAGTGAAGTCCTGACCATTACGATTTCCGGCGTGCCGGACGGCGCGACCCTGTCGGCGGGTACTGACAACGGTGATGGCACATGGACGCTGGGTCCGGGCGATCTTGAAGATCTCACGATCACACCAGCGGATAACTTCTCCGGCAGCTTCGAGCTTGGTGTGACGGCAACGTCTGCCGATGGCGAGGACGTTGCGACCACAACGGGCAGCATCACCGTTGATGTCACTGGCGTGGCCGACGCGCCGACTTTGGAAGTTACTGATTCCTCCGGCTCTGAAGACGGTGCCATTGCGCTCAACATTGATGCCGGTTTGACCGACAGCAGCGAAGTTCTGAGCATTACGATCAGTGGTGTTCCGGATGGCGCGACCTTGTCCGCTGGAACGGATAATGGAGACGGTAGCTGGACGCTGTCTGCTGCGGACCTGAATGGACTGACGATTACACCTGCGGGTGACTTCAGTGGGTCGTTTGATCTGTCCGTGACGGCACAAACGGTCGATGGTGACGATATTGCAACGACGACCGATTCTGTCACGGTCGATGTTACGGGTGTCGCGGATGCACCGAGCCTTGATGTTTCGAGTACCTCGGGTGCCGAAGACAGTGCGATAGCACTGCATATCGATGCAGGTCTGACCGATAACTCCGAAACCTTGACGATCACGATCTCTGGTGTGCCGGAAGGCGCAACATTGTCGGCAGGTACGTTGAATGAAGATGGTACCTGGTCGCTGACCTCGGATGATCTTGAGGGACTTTCAATCACGCCGCCGGTTGACTATAGCGGTAGCTTCGATCTGGAAATTACGGCAAGTACCCACGACGGCGTTGATATTGCAAGCGTGACCGATACCGTCATGGTCAATGTGATTGGCGAAGCGGACTTGCCGACACTTGATGTTTCTGATGCGTCAGGCCGTGAAGACAGTGCGATTACGCTCAACATTGGTGCCGGTCTGACCGACAGCAGCGAAGTTCTGACTGTCACAATCTCTGGTATTCCGGACGGCGGGATTCTCTCGGCCGGCACTGACAATGGCGATGGCAGCTGGACGCTGGCAGCGGACGACCTTGAAGGTCTGACGATTACGCCGCCCGATGATTATTCTGGTTCGTTTGATCTGAACGTTGCAGTGACTTCGACCGATGGTGAGGATACAGCAAGTGTCAGCGATACCATCACAGTCGAGGTCGCGGGTGTTGCGGATACCCCCACACTGGATGTCTCGAACGCCTCTGGCTCCGAAGACAATGCTATCGCGCTGGATATCGATGCGGGTCTGACAGATACCAGCGAAACGATGACCATCACCATCAGCGGTGTTCCCGATGGGGCCAGCCTGTCGGCAGGGACCAGTAACGGTGATGGCAGCTGGACATTGAGCGCGAGTGATCTTGAAGGTCTGAGCATCACCCCAAGCGGTGATTACAGCGGCAGCTTTGATCTGACCGTAACAGTAACATCTCAGGATGGGAGCGACACGGCATCAATCAGCGATACCATTACGGTTGATGTGGCCGGTGTCGCGGACAAACCCACACTTGATGTGTCAAATGTGTCCGGCACCGAGGACAGTGCCATCACGCTTGATATTGATGCGGGTCGAACAGATAGCTCTGAAGTGCTGACGGTCACGATCTCCGGTGTGCCGGAAGGTGCGACTTTGTCCGCTGGTACCGATAATGGCGATGGCAGCTGGACTTTGAGTTCGGATGACCTCGAAGGGCTGACGATCACGCCTGAGCATGACTTCAGCGGCTCGTTTGATCTGACTGTGACCGCTCAGTCTGCGGATGGCGAAGATGTTGCGGCGACCAGCAGTACTATTACGATCGATGTTTCTGGTGTTGCTGATGCCCCGACCCTTGAAGTTTCGAACGCTTCGGGTGCCGAAGACAGCCCCATCGCTCTCGACATTGATGCGGCTCTGGCGGATGGTTCCGAAGTCCTCACGGTCACGATCTCCGGTGTGCCGGAAGGTGCGACCTTGTCCGCCGGTACCGATAATGGCGATGGTAGCTGGACATTGTCGGCTGCGGACCTGAACGGTCTGACGATTACGCCAGCGGATGACTTCTCTGGCAGCTTCAAGCTTGGTGTGACGGCAACGTCTGCCGATGGCGAAGATATCGCGACCACAACCGGTTCAATCACAGTTGATATCGCAGGTGTCGCAGACGCGCCGACACTTGATGTCGTGAACGCCAAGGGCTCTGAAGACAGTGCCATTGTGCTGGATATCGATGCTGGCCTGACAGACGCATCTGAAATCCTGACCGTCACGATTAGTGGCGTTCCTGAAGGTGCGGCCTTGTCGGCGGGTACTGATAATGGCGATGGTAGCTGGACTCTGTCTGCTTCGGACCTGAACGGTCTGACGATTACCCCGGCGGAGGACTTTAGTGGTTCATTTGATCTGACGGTGACCGCGCAGTCTGCTGATGACAACGATATCGCCACCGCGACGGATACGATTACGGTTGATGTCGCGGGTGTCGCCGATGCGCCGACACTGGAAGTATCCGATGCAAGCGGATACGAAGACAGGACAATTGCGCTGGACATCGATGCCGGTGTATTGGATTCGAGCGAAACATTGACCGTTACCATTTCCGGTGTCCCGGACGGTGCAACCCTGTCGGCAGGCACAAATAATGGTGATGGAAGCTGGACTCTTGAGGCAGCTGACCTTGATGGTCTCAAGATACGCCCGGCGCACAATTATAGTGGTTCGTTTGATCTTGGTGTCACTGCGCAATCTGCGGATGGAACCGATATCGCAAGTGCGACTGGAGTCATTACGGTCGATGTTGCGGGCGTTGCGGACAGGCCACTGCTTGATGTGTCTGATGCATCCGGTAACGAAGATTCAGCTATCGCTCTGGATATTGATGCATCTCTCACCGATGATAGTGAAGTTCTGACCGTAACGATCAGTGGTGTTCCGGACGGAGCAAGCTTGTCTGCTGGTATCGATAATGGTGATGGAAGCTGGACTCTTGAGGCCGGTGACCTTGAAGGCCTGACGATCACCCCGCCCGAAAACTACAGCGGATCATTCGATCTTTCTGTTGTTGCCCACTCGACTGACGGTGATTCCACAGCATCGACCTCCGACCCGATACGTCTTACACGCGGTTCGCAATCTGGTAATGGCACGATCACGGTGGAGGTCTTGGGTATTGCCGATACCCCGACACTTGATGTTGCGGATGCATCTGGCAACGAAGATTCTGCCATCGCGCTCGATATTGACGCGGGTCTGACGGATTCCAGCGAAGTGCTGACGGTGACCATCTCTGGTGTTCCGGAAGGTGCAGCTTTGTCTGCCGGTACTGACAATGGTGATGGCAGTTGGACTCTAAGTCCCGATCAACTTGCAGGCCTGACGATTACGCCCGCGGATGATTTCAGCGGGTCGTTTGACCTGACGGTGACGGCGCAGTCTGCTGATGGCAACGATATCGCCACCGTGACGGATACGATTACGGTTGATGTTGCGGGTGTTGCTGATGCGCCGACATTGGATGTCTCTAGCGCCAGTGGTTTAGAAGATTCGGCCATTACGCTCGACATTGATGCAGGCCTGACGGACAGCTCCGAAGTCCTGACGGTGACCATCTTTGGTGTTCCGGAAGGGGCAACTTTGTCCGCCGGAACCAACAACGGCGATGGCCGCTGGACATTATCTGCTGCCGACCTGAACGGTTTGACGATCACACCTGCGAATGATTTCAGTGGATCGTTTGATCTGGCGGTCACCGCGCAATCTGCGGATGGTGAAGATGTTGCGACGAGCAGCGGCACGATCACTGTTGATGTTACGGGTGTGGCCGATACGCCGACGTTGGATGTCTCTGATGCCAGTGGTTCTGAAGACAGTGCCATTGCGCTGGATATCGATGCTGGCCTGACAGACGCATCTGAAATCCTGACCGTCACGATTAGTGGCGTGCCAGAAGGTGCGACCTTGTCTGCGGGTACAGATAACGGTGATGGCAGTTGGACTCTGTCTGCTTCCGACCTGAACGGTCTGACAATTACGCCAGCGGATGACTTCAGCGGATCGTTTGATCTGACGGTGACCGCGCAGTCAGCGGATGGTGACGATGTTGCCACCACAACGGTCAGCATGACTGTTGATATTGCAGGTGTAGCAGATACCCCGACACTTGATGTTGCGAATGCCAGCGGCTCCGAAGACAGCGCGATTGCTCTCGATATTGAGGCGGGTTTGGTCGACTCCAGTGAAGTTCTTTCGGTCACGATTAGTGGCGTGCCGGACGGTGCGACCCTGTCGGCGGGTATCGACAATGGTGATGGAAGCTGGACACTGTCTGCTGAGGACCTGAACGGTCTGACGATTACGCCCGCGGATGACTTCAGCGGATCGTTTGATCTGACGGTGACGGCGCAGTCAGCGGATGGTGAAGATGTTGCGACAAGCAGCGGCACGATCACTGTTGATGTTGCAGGTGTGGCGGATACACCGAGATTGGACGTTTCTGATGCCGGTGGTTCGGAAGATTCTGCGATTGCACTCGACATTGATGCAGGCCTGACGGACAGCTCCGAAGTTCTAAGTGTCACGATCAGCGGTGTGCCGGAAGGTGCAACCCTGTCGGCGGGTACTGACAATGGTGATGGCACATGGACGCTGGGTTCGGGCGATCTTGCAGGCCTGACGATCACACCTGCGAATGATTTCTCCGGCAGCTTCGAGCTTGGTGTGACGGCAACGTCAGCGGATGGCGAAGATGTTGCGACGAGCAGCGGTACGGTCACTGTTGATGTTACAGGCGTTGCCGATGCTCCGACGTTGGATGTCTCTAACGCCAGTGGTTCAGAAGATTCGGCCATTGCGCTCGATATTGACGCAGGCCTGACGGACAGCTCCGAAGTCCTGACGGTTACGATCAGTGGTGTTCCGGAAGGTGCAACCTTGTCGGCTGGAACCAATAATGGTGATGGCAGTTGGACGCTGTCAGCAACCGACCTGAACGGTCTGACGATCACGCCTGCGAATGATTTCAGCGGATCATTTGATCTGGCGGTGACCGCGCAATCTGCGGATGGTGACGATGTTGCGACGAGCAGTGGTACGATCACTGTTGATGTTGCAGGCGTTGCCGATGGCCCGACGCTGGAAGTGTCAAATGCCGCGGGTAGCGAAGGCAGTGCCATTGCACTGGATATCGATGCAGGTCTGACAGATGCATCTGAAGTCCTGACCGTCACAATCAGTGGCGTGCCAGAAGGTGCGACCTTGTCTGCGGGTACAGATAACGGTGACGGAAGCTGGACGCTGTCTGCTGCGGATCTGAATGGTTTGACGATCACGCCTGCGGATGATTTCAGCGGATATTTTGATCTGACGGTGACCGCGAAATCTGCGGACGGTGAAGATGTTGCCACTGCGACGGATACGATTACGGTTGATGTTACCGGTGTTGCGGATGCGCCGACACTTGATCTGTCTGACGCCGCTGGGGACGAAGGCAATGCTGTTGCGCTTGATATCGACGCGGCATTGACCGACAGCAGCGAGACCCTGACGATTATCATCAGTGGTGTGCCGCGTGGGGCGACTCTGTCTGCCGGGACTGATAACGGGAATGGTACCTGGACGCTGAGTGCGGCACAGTTGAGTGGCCTGACCCTGACACCGGCAAGTAACTATTTCGGCACGTTCGAACTGACGGTATCGGCCCAGTCGCGTGATGGTGGCGATACGGCCACAACGACCGCGATCCTTCTGGTTACAATCGAGGAAGAAGTCGCCGATCCGAATGAAACCCGTTGGGGCACGGAAGCAAACGAAACATTCCAGACCGGTTCCGGCAATGACACCATCGGTGCGGGTGGCGGTAATGACACCATCTGGACCAACGCTGGCAACGATACGATCTGGGCCGGGAACGGTAATGACGTGATTTATGCCGGTGACGGTGATGACAGCATCACCGGCGATGGTGGAAACGACTATATCAATGCCGGTGCAGGCAACGACACCGTCCATGGTGGCGAAAGCACAAATACGATCTATGCCGGTGAGGGGAATGACTATGTCACCGGCGGCAGCGGCGATGACAAGATCCATGCCAGCGGCGGTGACAATATCATCTATGCCGGTGAAGGCGCGAATACCGTTCAGACCGGTGCGGGTAACGACACCATCTATACCGGCAGCGGCAATGACACCATTGTCGGCGGTGATGGCAACAACATCGTCAATGCCGGGGAAGGCGATAACCGCATTTGGACGGGCACCGGCAATGACACGATCAGTGTTGGCAGCAAAGACGACTATGTTGATGCCGGGGACGGCAACAACACGATCACGGGTGGCGAAGGCCGGAACACCATCCTGAGCGGCAGTGGTGATGACAGCATCACGACCGGTAGCGGTAAAGATACGGTCGCATCCGGTGACGGGAATGATCGTATTGATGTTGGCGGCGGGGACAACACTGTCTGGGGCGAAGGCGGTAACGACTCCATTCATGGTGGATACGGTGATGACACCTTCCTTGGCGGCGACGGTAACGACATCCTGAACGCGGATGGCGGGTCGAACTATTTTGACGGTGGATCGGGCAACGATACGCTAACCACCGGCTGGGGGCGCGATACGCTGTATGGCGGGTCGGGTAACGACACGATTGATGGCGGGGGCGACAGAGACCGTCTTTACGGTGACGATGGAAATGACACCCTGACTGGTGGTGCCGGGAACGATACCCTGTTTGGCGGAGCCGGAAACGATATGCTGCTGGGCGGGGATGATGACGATACCCTGATCGGCGGCACCGGGGATGACCGGCTTTACGGCGGTGGCGGGTCTGATCTGTTTATTTTCAACATGGGTGATGGTTCTGATCATGTGGATGGCGGGGCCAACGGATGGACTACCGATACCATCGAATTGCATGGTGCGGATGGCGGTAATATCGATTCGAGTGACTGGACCCTTGTTCTTGATGAAGGAAACATTACGAAATCGAAACACAACTACATGGAACTATCCACCGATTCGTCGGGAACCATTGTGTTTTCTGATGGAACCGAGTTGACATTTTCCAATGTCGAACGTATCGAGTGGTGACGAAAAGACGATTTGGATGCCGTCGGGACGCAATCTCGGCGGCATTGCCGGTTTTCTGGGGGAATTCACCCTGTCGCGATTGACAGCCATGGTGTGAAGTCCTATACAGCGGACCTCGAATTTTATCGGATTACCTTTATTAGAACGGAGTAAGTGCAGTGAAGCGCACCTACCAGCCAAGCAAACTCGTACGGAAACGCCGCCACGGCTTCCGTTCCCGCAGCGCGACCGTCGGTGGCCGCCGTGTGCTGACCGCACGCCGCGCCAAGGGCCGCAAGCGTCTGTCGGCCTAATGTTGTGACCGTTTCGGTGGAACGCTTGAAAAAGCGCGCAGAGTTTCTTCGCGTCGCAGGCACCCGCCGGAAATGGGTTACACAAGGATTGATCCTTCAGGGCGCTCCGCGTCCCGGGATCAAACCGGACACAGAATACGCCGGTGAAGATCGACTTGCACGAGTCGGGTTTACCGTCACCAAAAAGGTGGGCAAGGCCGTCGTTCGCAATCGCGTTCGGCGGCGTTTGCGTGCTGTGGCGGACCAATTGATGAGCGAAATGGCATTGCCCGGTTGGGATTATGTCGTGATCGGTCGTCAGCAGACCATTGACCGGGAGTTTGAAAAACTGGTCGATGATATGCGGTTTGCCCTGCGGCGTATCCCTGATGCCAAACCTTCCGCCCCGGATGGTCAGCGCCCCCGCAAGGGACGCGGATCAAATTCCGGTGGTGCGACGAAGGCAGGAGACTCTGCCAAATGAGTAACCTTCCCGGATCGAATGTAGGCCCCTTGGCGCGTCTTCTTCAAATCGCGGTTCGCGGCTACCAGCTCTTTTTATCGCCCTATATCGGGTGGTCCTGCAGATATCAGCCGACCTGTTCGGCTTATATGATGGAGGCACTTGCCCGCCATGGGGCAATAAAAGGCGGCTGGATGGGTTTTAAACGGATAATGCGTTGCCATCCATGGGGTGGTCATGGTTATGATCCCGTGCCCGGATGTGGCTGTGAACAAAACAAAGCGCCGTCGGAGGATGAACTCCGGTTAACGGCGCTTTAGTCATGTAAATAGAATACCGGTCAGGCGTCTTGCGCCGCCGGACGAAAGCGGAAAGAGGCGATGAACGAACAACGTAACCTGTGGATTGCGATTGCAGCTTCGGTCGCAATCCTTGTCGGGTTCCAATTCTTTTTCGCTCCCGAACCTGCGCCGCAGGATCGAGAAGCGCAAGTTCGCGAACAACTTGACGTCAATGGCAATATTGCACCGCAGACTGCCTCGAACGTGCCCAGCGTACCAGGTGGTGCAGCACCGGCGGCTCCGGTCGTCAACCGCGACGCAGCACTTGCAAAAGCTCCGCGTATCAAGATTGAAACCCCGCGCGTCGAGGGTTCGATCCGTCTGGTTGGTGGCGTGATTGACGACATCCAGTTGCAGGATTACCGCGAGACCGAAGAACCGGACAGCCCGCTGATCCACGTTCTGAACCCGACTGGTAGCGACAATGCGTACTTTGCCGAATTCGGCTGGGTTGCCGCAGACAGGTCGGTCAGTGTTCCGAACAGCGATACCCAGTGGACGGCAAGCTCCAACGAGCTTACCCCGTCAAAACCGGTAACGCTGAGCTGGAACAACGGCAGCGGCCTGACCTTCAACCGCGAGATTTCGATCGACGACAATTATATGTTCTCGATCAAGCAGTCGGTGAAAAACGACAGCGGTTCGGATGTTACGCTGTATCCGTACGGCCTGATTTCGCGCAAGGGCAAGCCGACCACGGCAGGGTTCTATATCCTGCATGAAGGTCCGCTTGGCGTCATTGACGGCACCCTGACGGAAATCGATTATGACGATCTTGCCGAAGACGGTGCCGTGGAAAAGAAAACCACTGGCGGCTGGCTTGGCATTACCGACAAATACTGGCTGGTTGCGCTTGCGCCGTCCTCGGACGAGGCACTGACCACGCGTTTCAGCCATCATGTTGCCGAGAATTCCGACAAGTACCAGACGGATTATCTTGGCGCGGCCCGCACGGTTGCGGCCGGTTCCGAAGCCGCTTCGGAAACCCGTCTGTTTGCCGGTGCCAAGGAAGTGTCGCTTCTTGATCAGTATGCCAATGACTATGGTATTACGAATTTCGACCTCGCGATTGATTTCGGCTGGTTCTACTTCCTGACCAAACCGTTCTTCCTGTTCCTGCAGTGGCTCAACCATCTGGTGGGCAACTTCGGCGTTTCCATCCTGATCTTCACGGTCCTTGTGAAGGCGGTGATGTATCCGTTGGCCAACAAGTCGTACAAATCCATGAGTGCGATGAAAAAACTGCAGCCGCAAATCACCAAGATGCGCGAGCAGTTCAAGGATGACCGTCAGCGTCAGCAGCAGGAAATGATGGCGCTTTACAAGCGCGAGAAGATCAACCCGGCATCGGGTTGCCTGCCGATCGTGGTCCAGATTCCGGTGTTCTTCGCACTTTACAAGGTGCTGTTCGTGAACATCGAAATGCGCCACGCACCGTTCTTTGGCTGGATTCAGGACCTTTCGGCACCGGATCCGACCTCGCTGTTCAATCTGTTTGGCCTGATCCCGTGGGATCCGCCGCAGATGCTGATGATCGGTGTATGGCCGCTGATCATGGGGATCACCATGTTCCTGCAGCAGAAACTGAACCCGGCACCGGCTGATCCGACGCAGGCCAAGATCATGATGTTCCTGCCGCTGATCTTTACCTTCATGCTGGCAAGCTTCCCGGCGGGTCTTGTGATCTACTGGGCATGGAACAACCTGCTGTCGATCGCACAACAGCGTTACATCATGTACAAAATGGGGATTTGATCCCCATCCTCTCCGCGGGGCGGGCAACCGTCCCCGCGGGGCTCAAGGAACGACAATGACCGAAGAAAAATTGCCATCGGCAACTGCAATCCCGACATTTGAATCGGCTCAGATCGAAGCCGGGCGGAAACTGTTTTCCCGCCCGGTTACTTTCATGTTGGGGGTGGCGCAACTCGAACAATTGCCGCCCGAAGACAAGATCGAAATCTGCCTTGCCGGGCGATCCAATGTCGGGAAGTCCAGCCTTTTTAATGCCATAACCGGGCGTAAGGATATGGCCCGGACGTCGAACACGCCCGGCCGTACCCAGCAGCTGAACTATTTCGATCTGGATGGGGCGCTTAATATCGTCGACCTGCCGGGCTATGGATTTGCCAAGGCCCCCAAGGATATCGTCGATACATGGCAGAATGTGATCAAACAATATCTGCGCGGACGGGTAACGTTGCGGCGTGTGTTTGTTTTGATCGATTCCCGGCACGGCTTTATGAAGGCCGATCTTGAAATGATGAAGATGCTTGATGAGGCAGCGGTGTCTTATCAGATCGTTCTGACCAAGGCCGACAAGCTTAAAAAAGGTCAGATGGAAAAACGCATTCGCGAAGTGGTCGAAGCGGTGAAAAAACACCCCGCAGCCCTGTCGCAGCTTTTTGCGACATCAAGCGAAAAAGGCACCGGCCTTGAAGCGCTTCGCGCGGAAATCGCAACGCTGCTATAATCACCCGATAGCGCTCGTATAACATTGGGGAAAAGACATGAACGAAGAAGTCCGTTCTGAAGAAGAAAACTCGGAGTCCAACGCTTACCGGACATTGGCACGCGCCAAGGTCCTGTCCGAGGCTCTTCCCTATATGCGACGCTATAACGGTCAGACGATCGTGGTCAAGTATGGCGGGCACGCAATGGGCGACCCGGAACTGGCACGCCTGTTTGCCCAGGATATGGTGCTGTTAAAGCAGGTCGGGATGAACCCGATTGTGGTTCATGGCGGCGGCCCACAGATCGGTCAGATGCTGAAAGAGCTTAACATCCAGTCCGAATTTGTTGACGGCCTTCGCGTGACCGATCAGCAGACCATCGACGTTGTCGAAATGGTTCTGGCTGGCAAGATCAACAAGGAAATCGTTTCGAACATCAACCGAGCCGGGGGTGTCAGTGTCGGCCTGTGCGGCAAGGATGCCCATCTGATCAAGGCGCGCAAACTGCAACGCACCAAGCGCGATCCCGAAAGCAATATCGAGAAGGTCCTTGATCTGGGCTTTGTCGGTGAACCGGTCGAAGTCAATCCGCATGTGCTTGATTGCTTCATCAATACCGACATTATTCCGGTAATTGCACCGATAGGGGTTGGTGAAGACGGTCAGACATACAATATCAATGCTGATACGGCTGCCGGTGCCATTGCACAGGCTGTCGGTGCCCGTCGCCTTTATATGCTGACTGATGTCAAAGGTATCCTTGATGCCGACAAGCAACTGGTGCGTGACGCGGATATCGATAGCATCAATGCAATGATTGCCGATGGCACGATCCAGGGCGGTATGATCCCGAAAACGGAAACCTGCATGGATGCAGTCCGCAATGGGGTAGAGGCCGCGGTAATTGTCGATGGTCGTGCCCCGCATGCGGTCTTGCTGGAACTGTTTACCGAACGCGGTGCCGGTACAATGATCCGGGGCGGCTGATTTCAGCCGCTCAAGGTGTAGACTGCCGACAGATTACCATTACGGATGAGTGGTCCAGACTCGCAGATTAGGCTATGTTCTTCACGAGCAAACGCCTCTGCGGGCCTAGGGCTCTGAAATATAATGGGTAAATAAAAAGGCGGAGCACCCGTTGTGACAACGACGGATCATCATGTTTCCAAACACTGGGACTATGCCAAGGCAACGCTTGATGCCCTGCGCGATCATGGCCTGAGACCAACCCCCGAACTTTATCATGTCTGGTTTGTCTATTACGCAGAAGAAAACCCCGAAATTCTGCGGGTTATCGACGCGGTAAAGGCAAGTGGCGAGGCAATCGGCGAAGAAACGCTGCTACAACTTTATTACCGGTATATCTTTGACCGCCAGGCCGCCGATTTTCTTCAGCGCGGCATGGAAGATTTTTCCGATGTTGTCGAAAACAGCGATGCCAGCCTGACAAGTACGCGTGACGAACTGCGCGTTTATGGCGATGTGCTGGGCAAAGCCGAAGAATCTCTGCTAGCTGGTGAAAAGGTCGCAGAGGTAATTCACAATGTTGCGCTGCATACCGGCCGGATGCAAACGACGGTCGAAAGCCTGCATGAACAGCTTGGCGACTATCTGAAGACAATCACCCATCTGCAACGTGAACTGCATGAAACCCGCGAACGATCCTACACCGATGGCCTGACCCGTGTTTCCAATCGGATGCATTTCGAGGAAACCCTGGCCAGTTGCTGCGTTGAGTTTGACACCGGCAACATTGACGAACCATTTTGCGTGATGATGGTCGATCTTGATCAGTTCAAGGTGGTGAATGACAAATATGGTCACCGGATCGGCGATGAAATCCTTGTCCTGATCGCATCCATGATCAAGGCAAACACCAAGGGCCGCGATCTGGTGGCGCGCTATGGCGGGGACGAGTTTGCCATCCTGTTGCCCCAGACGCCGCTTAAGGATGCGATGCTGTTGGCCGAGGATATGAGCAAGCGCATCGCCGCCCGAGAAGTACGTGCCAAATCCAGCGGAACGTCGTTCGGTCACATGACGGTTTCGGTTGGTGTGGCCGAATACGTGAAGGGCGAAGGAGCTGCCAAGGTCGTTGATCGGGCCGATAATGCGCTCTATCGGGCGAAAAAGAACGGCCGCAATCGTAACTTCGCTGCCGAATAGCCTGCCCGACCCGTTCGGTGCATGCGTGCCATGAACCGGCCAGACTTGCATTAAAACTGCTAAAAGCGTATGTAACCAGCGCCCGGCAAGGCGATTGAGCTTGCCGGACGTTCCGTACTGGCAGCAGGCAAATCATTGGCTGGCGCCGACGGAAGTGTTTTCCAAACCGGAATGGATGATTAAAAGGGCGAGCATGACAGAGCCGCGCGTCGTTACATTTGGTTGTCGCCTGAACACCTATGAATCCGAGGTGATGCGCGACCATGCCAAAAATGCCGGTCTTGATGATGCGATCATTATCAATACATGCGCGGTTACGACCGAGGCAGAACGCCAGGCCCGCCAAAGCATCCGTCGCCTGCGTCGTGAAAACCCCAATGCCAAGATTTTCGTGACCGGCTGTGCTGTTCAGGTCAATCCCGACAAATTTGCCAAAATGACCGAGATCGACCGCATCTTTGGCAATGATGCCAAGATGAAGGCCGAAACCTTCCTGATGCCCGAACATGAACGTGTTGTCGTGAACGACATCATGTCGGTCGAGGAAACCGCAAGCCATCTGGTTTCAGGCTTCGAAGGCCGTGCACGCGCCTTTGTGCAGGTCCAGAACGGCTGTGATCATCGCTGCACATTCTGCATCATCCCGTTTGGTCGCGGCAATTCGCGCAGCGTGCCGATGGGCGAGATTGTGACGCAGGTACGCGAACTGGTCGCCAACGGTTACGGCGAAGTGGTTCTGACCGGGGTGGATATTACGTCCTATGGTCATGATCTGCCGGGCAAGCCGACATTGGGGCAGATGGCGCGCCGTCTTCTGGCGCAGGTGCCCGAACTGCCGCGCCTGCGGATTTCATCGATTGACCCGGTCGAGGTCGACGAGGATATCTTCCGCCTGATTGAAACCGAACCACGCCTGATGCCGCATATGCATATCAGCCTTCAGGCGGGTGACGACATGGTGCTCAAACGCATGAAACGTCGCCATCTGCGTCAGGATGTGATCGATTTCTGTGACAAGGTCCGTGCACTTCGCGCCGATGTGACCTTCGGGGCGGATATCATTGCCGGTTTCCCGACCGAAACCGATGAAATGGCGGAAAATACCCTGCGTCTTGTCGATGAATGCGGCCTGATTTACCTGCATGTGTTTCCCTATTCCGCCCGTCCGGGAACGCCAGCCGCGCGTATGCCCCAGGTGCCCAAGGATATCCGCAAGGAACGCGCAGGCGCGCTTCGTGATGCCGGTGAAATTCAGTTGAACAATTTCCTGAAATCACGCATCGGCCTGACCGAAAATGTGTTGGTGGAAAAGGAAAATACCGGACATACGGAGCATTTTGCTCCCGTTACGCTGGATCGCGTGATAGAACCGGGCACAATTGCAAAGGCCAAAGTCATTGGCGTTGAAGACGGAAAATTGAAAGCGGAGCTTGCGGGATGAGTGAAGAGGGGAAAAAAAGCTGGTTTGCCCGACTGAAAGACGGGTTGAAACGCTCCTCCTCGAAACTGACCACCGGGATTGCAGATATCTTCACCAAGCGCCGTCTCGATGACGATGCGCTTGAAGAATTCGAAGATCTGCTGATCACATCAGATCTGGGTGTCACCACGGCAGCAAAACTGGGCGCAGAATTGTCGCGGACTCGTTTCGACAAGGAAGTCGATCCCGCCGAGGTTCAGGAATTCATCGCCACCGAAGTCGCCAAAATCCTTGAACCCGTGGCAAAGCCGCTGGTGATTGATGCGACCAAAAAGCCCCATGTGATCCTTGTGGTTGGCGTTAATGGATCGGGCAAAACGACCACAATCGGAAAGCTTGCCAAAACCTATCGCGATCAGGGGCTTAAGGTCATGATGGCGGCGGGCGATACATTCCGTGCTGCTGCTGTTGAACAGCTTAAAGTCTGGGGCGAACGTACCGGTTGCCCGGTGATTGCGCGTGATACCGGGGCCGATGCAGCCGGTCTTGCCTTTGATGCGATTGATCAGGCCAAGCGCGAAGGTTATGACCTTTTGCTGATCGATACAGCCGGGCGTTTACAGAACAAGGCGCATCTGATGGACGAACTTAAGAAAATCGTGCGCGTGATCCACAAGCGCGATGAAACCGCCCCGCATGATACGTTGCTGGTGCTTGATGCCACCACCGGACAGAATGCCCATTCCCAGGTCGAAGTCTTTTCCGAGGCAACCAGTGTTACCGGCCTGATCGTGACCAAGCTGGATGGCACGGCAAAGGGCGGCGTTGTTGTTGCATTGGCCGAGAAGTTTGGCAAACCGGTTCACGCGATCGGTGTTGGCGAAAGTGCCGAAGACCTTCGTCCGTTTGATGCAAAATCATTTGCCCGCAGTCTGGCCGGGCTCGAAGACTGAGGCCGCTAGGCATCAAATAAAAAAGGCGGGGGAAATCCCGCCTTTTTCTATGCTTGGAATTCATTCAGCCTTTGCTGCAAATCACCGATAAGCTGCTTCATATCCTTAAGGGGCGCGGATATGTCGCCCGGAATATCGTCAAGAGCACATAGATCGAGTGTTTTTCCGAGTTCTACGGACTGGTTTTTCAAACCCCGCGCAAGGCGCATATCGGCGTCAGTCAGCATCCATGACATTGCCCGGTCGCGTAACTGTTCCAGACTGTGCAAATCCGGATCGGGGGACGATGTCGGCAGGCCATAGGGCCGAAGGGCCAGTTCAAGACGGCGATTGATGTCACGCAGGCGATTGGCGGTATCGTGGCAGATCGCCTTCATTTTGTTGTCTGTGGCCATGGGGTAAATGGCTGATAGCCGCAGCGAAAGGTCAAGCGCGTCGAGCGCAACGTCATTGACGATTTCCTGATCCTGAAACGATGCCGTGCGGTCCGTCTCGCCGTGAAAGGCGTTGGGGGCAAAAACCGGAAGAACCTTGGCCGCCAGGGTGAAGTGCGCAGGCAACTGGCTTATGATTTCGCCGTCGGCCAGAATGGGTTCACCTTCGCCACCCTCAAGGCGGATGTCGTCGCATTCCTGACTGATCGCATATGAGCTGTCATCGACCGAGCCAAACAGCAATTCAGCCGCAATATCCATGCCCGACAATGTGTCGACATTGGCCTGAATGGCAAACATGTGAAGTTTGCCGTCATCAAGGCGTTTGTTTTCACGCGGACGCAAACCGCCGCCAAAATACTGGCCATTGGTAACCGTCAACTGGCGCAGTTTCAGATTTCTTGCCGGATTGTCGCCACAGGTCACGCTCAGTTCCAGTGGTTTCATGTCGTTCCAGCTTTGCCAGTTGGCCACCGCATAGCTGATGGCCCCGGTCCAGCGTTTCAAATCCGGATCAATGCGTTTTCGGGCATCGGCAGGGACGCCGATACTGGCCGCATTCACAAAGCTTTTGCCATTGACCCGCCCGATATCAAGCATGGCTATCTGGCCATTGATTGCCGCGCGCGCGGCCTGAAGGATGTCGTCGGGAATATACAGGCTGCGGGCAAAATCGTTTGCCGTGCCAAGCGGCAGGGGAACCATCACCACGCCCGCCTCAATCACGGTATCGATAACCGCATTGATCGTGCCATCACCGCCGCCGATCACGACAATATCGCCCCGTTCGCAGGACGCGCTGATGAAGTCATTCATGGCGACGGGATCGTCACACAGTTCCAGTTCGGCCCTATAGCCGGCATCCTCGAAAATGGCCCGCAATGGTTCTGCACCATTGTCCCGCCATGCATCGGGCACCTTGTGGCGTGTCAGAAGGATACATACCTTGCCTGTCAAATCAGTCGATTTCACCTTGGTGCCTCCAAAACAGGTGCGGGACTTGCTGGCTGTTACAGTGACCAAACAGAACGGCAAGATTGAGACGCAAAACCGGCGCCAATCTGGCGCCGGTTTTGTGGGTGATTTACGAAATGGTTGCGCGAAGCATCCATGCCGCTTCTTCATGAACGCCAATGCGTTCCGTCAGAAGGTCGGCAGTTTTGACATCTTCGGCTTCGTCGGCCTCTGCCACGCCATCACGCAACAGGCGCGACAAGCTATCATGGTCTTCGACCAGTTCCTTGACCATGTCATTGGCCGGAAGAAGCTTGGTCTGATCCTTGATCACAGAATTTTCGATCATTTCGGCCAGACCGACAGGCGCCTGAAAACCGATTGCACGAATGCGCTCTGCCATGTCGTCAATCGCTTCGTTCAGGTCCTCATATTGCTCTTCGGTCATTTTATGCAGCGAATAGAAGGCCGGACCGACCACGTTCCAGTGGACACCACGCGTTTTGGCATACAGTACGTGCGACGAGCCAATGATCTTGGTCAGCATCTTGGCCAGTTCGCGACGGTCTTTGCGGTCGACACCGGTCTTGATCGGAAATTCTTTCGCAACACTCTGCATACTGCTACGTGCCATTTGTAACTCCTGTATTTCTTTTCACGTTCTGTCGCTCTGACCTCAGCCCGTAGAAGGGTGGTCGTCTATATCCCGAACGCTTGCTCTTGAAACGTCACCAGAAGGAGAAAGTTCCAGAAATTAAAATCAACACAATTGGAACATTTTATCGCATCTCCCGTTTAATAGGATAATCAGCGTCAAATAAAATGCGCTGTTGTTTAATAACCAGGAGGTTGTGATGCTGAATAAAACTGTTCTTATGGCCGGTACTATTCTGATGTCTTTTGCCGTGGCCGCACCGGTATACGCAAATGCCGAGAAAAACACTGAACAGACGGGCACGATGGCAACCGATGACGCGATGAAATCGGACGCCGACAAAATGGCTGAAAAGGCCGAGGCTGGCTATGAAGATGCCAAAGATTTCACCTATGAAGAAAAGAACGAATTTCTTGCCTGGGTTGAAGAAAAATCCAATCAGCTTGGCGAGAAATACGATGAAGTATCCGCAAATGTCAGCGAGCAAAGCGAAGACGCTGTGGATGAACTTGCAGAAGCTTGGGACGGCGCCAGTGAAAATCTGAACGAGGCGTATGAAGAAACCAAGGATGCATCGGCTGATACCTGGGAAACCATGAAGGCCAAAACCCTTGAGGCACTTAATAATGCCGAACAGGCGCTCTCGGACGATCACACCACCGAATAAGACATCACAACCTTAACTCGGTGAAGTGGTGTTCCGGGTGTCGGCGGCCCACCCTTTATGGGTGGGCCGTTGCACGTTTGACCGTGTTCAATCAAGAGCATCCATGGAAAAGAAAGACAGAAAACCAATCAAAGGCAGCTTTCGGCGATGGTGGCGTTTATGGCAACTTCGTCTTGAAAAGCTCGCCTCCGGTCGCAAGGGTCTTGGTGGCATCACTGTTGCGTCGTTTCTTGAAACCACCATCATTCCCATACCAATCGAAATTCTGATTGCCCCCATCATGGCAGCATCCCGTCGACGTGGGGCAATCGTTGCGACGGTGACCCTCGCGGGCAGCGTCGCAGGAGCGGTGTTTCTGTATCTGGTGGCTTACGGACTATCAGATGAATTTGTTCGCCCCCTGATCGAAATGGGCGGCGGCGAGGGGGAATTCCAAAAGATTGAGCAGCAGTTCGAGGAAGGTGGCTTCTGGGTCGTGTTTGCGATCAGTATTTCGCCCGTTCCAATGCAACTTGCGGCTATTGCTGCGGGGGCCACGACTTATCCCTTCTGGCTGTTTCTGATCGCCATCGGGATGTCACGTGCGTTGCGCTATTACGGGTTATGGTTATTGATTCTTGCATTTGGTGTCGGTGTTGCGCGGCTTTTTGAAGGAAAAAAGCCAAAAAATGGCGACGTAAAAGTTACCACGAGCCGTTTAACGGCCCGGAAATAACAAAGCCCGGCAAAAGCCGGGCTTTTTTCATAAATTTTTTTGGTGTTATTCCGGTTCAATTCGGAAATCACTGGTGCTTTTGCCCTCGGTTTCCGGATCTTCGACGTCTCCTGCGACCAGTCCGCGACGGATCAGTTCCCGGATTGCGGCAGCACGGGTAGGCATACGGTGCTCAAAACGCCAGTCGTCGATGAATTTCAACTCCTCGTCATCGAGCATGATCTGCAATTTTTCGGTTCTTTTCGGACTTGCCAACGACGGGCTCCTTCTGAGGGTCAATCCACAGTTAAAACGTTCTGTAACCTTTGGTAGGCAGTGGTTTCCGATATTTTGGAGTAAGTGACGTTATCGCCATTTCTTCCATAAAACAACCAGATTACGATGGTTCCGTGTTATGAGTATAAAGGGTGCTTTACTCAAAATAAATAACATGTGTTTGTTTATGATGATAAGTAACGTGATATAATTGATGTGGATAGTTATATTGAGTTTGTTAGTAATGTGACGGTTGTTCAATGACTTCACTTAATTGATCATACGATTTTACTTTTATTGCCTTATTTGTTTGTTATGGTCTCTTCATCCAACAAATGGAGGTTGTGATGTCTGATCAAGTAATGAACGAAATTGAAGATCACGTACCCGCGCTGCGTCGCCATGCATACCGTCTGGCTGGCAGCATGGATCGTGCACAGGATCTCGTGCAGGACACTTTGCTGAAAGCCATCAGCAAGCAGGACCAGTTTGAAGAAGGCACCAGCCTGAAGGCGTGGTTGCACCGGATTCTGTTCAACACATTCATTTCGGGCAAACGTCGGGAGAAAACCCGCGGGCATCATGTCGACTGGGATGATCTGGGCGATGTCTATGGGCATGGCAGTAATCAGATGGCCCGTTTGCAGTTGCGTGACGCGGACCGTATTCTCGACGAGCTTCCCGAACAGGAACGTCAGGCGATCCTTCTTACCGCCGTTGAAGAGATTTCCTATCAGGACGCTGCCGAACGAATGAATGTCGAGATTGGCACGATCAAATCCCGCGTTGGTCGGGCCCGCCGGAAGCTGCGGTCTTCCGTCGGCCGGATTGAATCACGGGAGCACGCGTCGCGGTTCGTGGCGGAGGCAGCCTGATGACCCATGTACTTGCTGTATATGGCAAGGACGACATAGTGAATTACGTGCTCGGATCGATTGATGACGAGGAGAAGAGCGATATCGAAAGCCTTGTCCAGTCCGATCCGCGCGCAGCAGGAATTGTCCGCGATATCGAAAAAGATCATTTAGGTGACGGCGAGACAGTTGATCTGCTGTACTACCGACGTCTGAAAAAGCTGAAGTCCTTGGCCTCAAGTGCCAGGCTATTGCAGGAATGATGCATTAAGCACAACGCTGCATTGTTCTGAAAATTTATTGACTTTGTTGACCAATGGTCAGATAAAGTATGCATCGGAGTTGATCGTCTTTTCCCTCAACGTCTAAGGCCCTTCTCCGAAATCGGCCGGAACCGCTTGGTTTCGGCCCTTTTTTTTGTTTTGATGCTGCCTTGCCAGCGATGAGGCCGCGAATCGATGATTTCCATCCCCGTGCGGGGATGAATTTCGCGTCATGGTTATGAGCCATGCATCAAAACTGTCATTTGGATTTTTTGAAAATAATCCCGACATATATGTTTGGCATGTTTCCGTGTGGCCCGGCTTTATGCGCCTCCGACACAATCGGTATCTCAATTCTGCGTAACGGATCCGCCGTTTTGATGTTCGGCCATGCATGAATTGGGGGTTGCCAGAGGCAAGGCTAGCGGTGATAAATCTCCCGCTCAATACAACAATAAGAAAAAGGAGCAACCTGTTATGGTATCCGGAGTCCACGGATCGGTACGCGATCTGTTTGAATTTACTGACGCCGACAAGGCAATCGCCCGTATCAAGGATATTTATACGACGGGTGCAGAATCTGTTCGCGAAGCCTTCACCCGCTTTGGAAACGGTCATCAATCCTCGCCTGTGCGCGCCTATTACCCGTATCTCGGGATCGAGGTGCCGCCCGAGAAATTGCATGTCGAAAGCACTCTGTCCTATGGTGCGCCGCGTGACCCAGGCATTTATGGCACGACGCTGACGCGCCCGGACCTGTTCGAACAATATTACCGTGAACAGATCGAACTTCTGCTGAAAAACCACGACGTGCCGGTCGTCGTTGGTGTGTCGGATCGCCCGATCCCGTTGCCGTTTCTTGTTGAAACCGCAACCGACAATATCGGCCCGACCGACATCCGACAGCTTCAGATGATCTTCGATATGCCCGATCTGGCGCGCACCGATGACGATATTGCTAATGGTGTGCATTACGGCATTACCGAGGGGCCAAAGCCGTTATCGCTGTTTTCAGGCGAACGTGTCGATTACTCGCTGGCGCGTTTGCGGCACTATACCGCGACATTGCCGGAACATTTCCAGAAGTTCGTGCTGTTCACCAACTATCAGCGCTATGTCGACGAATTCATCGAATTCGCCAAGCTCCAGCTGGAAGACCCCCAAAGCCCCTATGTCGCTTTTGTCGAACCGGGACCGAAAGTCCATGTTCGCAAAAACGCGCCAAAGGGCTGGGTTGAAAGTGGCGAACCGGTCGCACAATTGCCACAGATGCCGTCCTATCACCTGATCCGTGAAGACGGGCTTGGGGTGACGTTGGTGAATATCGGCGTTGGTCCGTCAAATGCCAAAACCGCAACCGACCATATTGCCGTTCTGCGCCCGCATTGCTGGTTGATGCTGGGCCACTGTGCCGGTCTTCGACGCAGTCAGCTTCTTGGCGATTATGTTCTGGCGCATGGTTATGTGCGTGACGATCATGTTCTGGACTCCGATTTGCCGCTATGGATTCCGGTGCCCCCGATTGCAGAGGTGCAGGTCGCTCTTGCCAATTCGGTGGCCAAGATCACCGGTCTTAAAGGGCGCGAAATGAAGGCCCGCATGCGGACCGGTACCGTCGCCACGACCGACAACCGGAACTGGGAACTGCGTTACAGCGAATTGTTTGTCCGCCTGAACCAGTCGCGGGCGATTGCGGTTGATATGGAAAGTGCCACGATCGCCGCCAACGGTTTCCGTTTCCGTGTGCCTTACGGCACGTTGCTGTGTGTTTCCGATAAACCGGTGCACGGCGAACTGAAACTGCCGGGCATGGCCAACAACTTCTATCGTCAGCGTATCGGTCAACACCTTCAGGTCGGTCTTGATACCATCGATACCCTGCGAAACGAGGTCAACCAGCTGCATTCGCGCAAACTGCGTTCCCTTGATGAGCCCGCCTTCCGCTAGGTCCTCCTGACATTCACGAGAACGCCCGTTGCCTCACGGCGGCGGGCGTTTCAGACCGCTGACAACGCATTCCCAACCTGATCGCCGTTCCGTTTCGATGGGATGTGGATTCCGGCTCTGCGCCCCGAATGACGATTTGATCAACTGCCCGGCCAACCAACCCCGGACCGCTGACAAAGCATTCTCAACCTGATCGTCATTCCCGCGACGGCGGGAATCCAGTCTCTTTCAACGGGGCATGGATTCCGGGTCTGCGCTTCGCTGCGCCCGGAATGACAGTTTTGATCAATCGCCAAACGCCACCAACCAGAGGGGCCGCGACCCGAACCCTGCTGCCTCGAACAAACGCTGCTCGCTCTCGGTTGCCCCAAAACACACATCACCCCAAGGGCAACGGCGTTGCGGCATGGCAGACACACAAATCCCGCCATCGATCACCGGCCTTTCGGCACGTCCGAACGCACCACCAGTCCGCTGACAACCGACCTGGCCAGCCAATCCCGGCCAGCCGATCCAGTGTCGACCCAATCCGGGCACAATTCAGGCCCGCTGATTCTCGGCATTGTCACGCTTTACCGATCGGACTGAACTGGACCGAACCAACTTGGCCCCGGCTCCCGCTGCTCCGAACAAACACCCTTACCCAAAGGGCACAACTCTCCCGTCATGATAAACAACATTTTTTCGCATGATTCTCACAGCCTTACGGCACGAACACACCGCCGCCGTAATGACTTTTCCATGCGCCATGAACGTCCTTTTGGCGACGCCGTCCCTGCCATGTCATCCTGTCAGATTGCTGCCCTGTCATCGTCTCATTCCCATTTTTGCCGCCCAAAACGCAAAAACCCGCAAAAGCGAATCACGCTTTGCGGGTTTTGTCTCCGGGCCCATTTGTCCTGTTGACTTTATCTTTATGCCACAATGAAAAGAACAAATCAAGAACTTTTTCTAAAAAACCGGAAAAAGTTCCCAATCAAAGCTCGCTGCGGAAAGAATGTTATATTTGTCAATATCTTAGCCGGGCGTTTTGTGATGTTTTGATGAAGTCGGCAAAATCGGCTGCTTTGGGCTTTGGCCGTGCCAGTGCATCCATTATCCTTCGCCCTCCGTTCCATCGGGAACGCATTGATCTGAGCACGGGAAAAGCATGACCGACCAAAACCTGGCCAAGCCCGATTTAAGCCTTTGGCAGATTTTCCTGATTTTTCTGCGTCTGGGGTTAACCAGTTTTGGCGGGCCGGTCGCCCATATCAGCTATTTCCGTGAAGAGTTCGTAGTCCGCCGCAAATGGCTTTCTGATGCGACTTACGGCGATCTGGTCGCACTCTGCCAGTTTGTGCCGGGGCCTGCCAGTTCGCAGGTCGGGATGGGAATTGGCATGTCGCTGGGCGGATTTCCCGGTGCGTTTGCCGCATGGATCGGTTTTACGATGCCATCGGCAATTGTTCTGGCTGCACTTGGGCTTGGGTTGGCTGGCGGCAACCTTGCCGCCACGGGCCCCATGATATGGGGGCTCAAGCTGGTTGCGGTTGGTGTTGTCGCACACGCTCTTTCGGGCATGGCGCGAAGCCTGTGCCCTGATATTCCGCGTGCGGTTGTTGCCATAATTGCAGCCGCGCTGATGATTGCATTTAGTGGTGTGGGCATGCAGGCCATCGTCATTGTCGGAGGGCTGGTTGCCGGGACGCTGTTCCTGCAGGCTGATCTGGTCAAGCTGGACGGGAAGCTGGCTGCCGGTATTTCCCCGAAGGTGGCAGTGATCGCGTTGGCAATCTTTGGTGTGCTACTGATCGGGTTGCCGTTACTGGTACAGGTCACATCGTCATCATGGCTTGCCGTATTTGACGGATTTTACCGCAGCGGGGCGCTGGTTTTTGGTGGCGGGCATGTAGTGTTGCCATTGCTGCAGGAAGCCGTTGTTGCGCCCGGTTGGGTCGATACGGATACGTTCCTTGCCGGTTATGGTGCAACACAGGCAGTACCGGGGCCGATTTTTACCTTTGCTGCCTATCTGGGTGCAGTGTTGCAAACCGATACAGGTGGGATCGCAGGGGCGATGATTGCTCTGTTCGCCATTTTCCTGCCGGCGTTTCTTTTTGTGATTGGATTATTGCCGTTTTGGGATCGTATCCGGCATATGCCCAAAATGCGTGCGGGGCTGGCAGGGGTCAATGCTGCGGTGGTGGGCTTGCTGGCATCCGTTCTGTACGATCCGATCTGGACCGGATCAATTCATGACGTGAAGGACGTGGTGATTGCGTTCATCGCATTCACAATCTTGCAATGGCGGCTGATGCCTGTCTGGGCACTGGTTCTTGCGGGGGGAGCCGGTGGCATCGTGATGGGCTATTTCGGGGTTGCCGGTACGGTTGTTTGAATGACGCGCCGGGGTTTATTCGGCTGACTGTGCGGTATTTTCCACTTCCACAGTGGTATCACCATTGCGTGCGACAATATCGGGAAACAGTGCAGAAATTGATCCGACAAAGCGATACTGGTCAAAGGCGCTGCCATCTCTGGTCAATCCAAGTCTTACAATCACCAGTTCCTTTGACGGGATGACGCTGATGATCTGGCCATCATGACCAAGTGCAAAGAACGCATCATCCGGGATCGTTGGGCCATTGACGCGTGCGTTACCGTCTTTGTCACGTGAACCGGGCAATTGAAGCCACCAATGGGCACCATAAATGCCGTTTGGGGCGGCTGGTGCAGGCGTGACCGAATATTTCACCCAGTCTGGCGGAAGCAGTTGTTCATCGTTCCAGACGCCATCCTGCAGGAATAACTGACCAATTTTTGCCCAGTCACGAGCCGAGGCATGCATGAAGCTGGAGCCGATGAAATAGCCATCCTGATCGGTTTCGATTACCGCATTGCGGATGCCAAGTGGTCGGAACAGCATATCAAAGGGAATATGCTGATAGCTTAGGATCGACCTGCTGATATTGCGCATTGCCGCCGACAGAACGTTTGTCGCCCCGGAATTATAAGAGAAATATTCACCGGGTTTGTGTTCAAGCGGGCGCGTCACGGCAAATCCGGCAGTGGCGGGTTCGACAAACAGCATTTGGACCACGTCCGATAGCGGGTTCCAGTAGCTTTCATCAAATTCCAGCCCGCTGCTCATATGCAGAAGCTGGTCATAGGTGATGACAGCACGGGGATCGTTAACCCGGGACTGCCATTCATTGATCAGAACCGGACTGTCAACTCCGGGGATCATGTGTTCCTGTTGCATTCGCCCAAGCAGCGCATTGAATACGCTTTTGGTCATCGACCAACCCGGCAAGGGGGTCGTTGCATTGATCCCTGGTGCATAACGTTCGGCAATGACCTTGCCGCGATGCAACACCACAATTGCGCGGCTGCGCCGCGAGATATCCGTGCCCGGCTCGTCCATCGCATCGGCAAGAATATTGTTAAAGGCCCGCCGGTCGATATTGCCTGGCACGGATGCCGTTCGCAGCGGTTGTGCCGGGATCGGACGGATCAGCGGGCTTGTCGCGCGCAACTGTTCAATCCGTGCCGGATCATCGGAGAGTGTGCAGCCAAGGTTTGGGCGAAAAACCGCGATACGTTTGCGAAAACCAAACGCATGCGCGCTGACCGTTTGATGGCGCAGGTCGACATTCGCGGTAATCAGCGACAGCAATGGATTGTTATCGGCAAGTACATCCTCGTCGCGGGCGCGGTCCGAGGATAGGCCATTTACAAAAATGGCCGAACACATGATCTTGGCCGTATAGCCGGCTCCCACAGGTGCCAGCCAGATAAAGAACGCGGAAATCACCAGAATGCCAAGCAATATCAGGCCGATAAAGGTGGCTTTAATCCAGGTCATTCCGTTTCCCTTGTGCAGAGCGTTATTTGCCCCTTGCATTTGATCCGGCAAGGAGGGTCGCCTGCTTTACGGGATAGGTCAAGACAGCGGATTGTATAGGCGGACTAACCCGCGGTTACGACGCGGATCTGACGGTACCGAAGCGAAATGGCAAATCCGGCAAGGTAGAAACCGGCCAGAAGAAATGCCGCCCCCTTCCAGTTTGCCCAGTCGATCATGGCACCGGCGACTGGCGGAACAATCACAACGGAAATCTCGGCAAACTGGGCAAGCATCCCCTGAAGGGCCGGCATCGAAAGATTACGATCTGCAATACGGGGCAAAAGCGCAAAGCATGTACCGGCAACGACGCCCTGGCCGATATTGAACAGGACCAGCGCCAAGACGCTAATAGTGATGATCTGGCTGACAAACAGGGTGAATATCGCCGCAGCCATGACCGGAAGTCCGATGGCAAGCATGATACGCCCAGGCATATCGCGGCCCAGTGCCATTCCCGCACCGACACTGCCGATGATGTTCCCGGCAATTGCGGTAATGCCAATGATCGCCGCAGCGAGGGGAATGCTGATGGCAAGATTATCTGCCATCATGGCGGGCATGAAGGCAAGGGATGCGGATGTTGCCCCTGCAAAGGCCGCAAAGGTAAGCGCGATCTGCATTGCCGGACGTGATTTCAGCACACCCGAAATACCCGATGTCAGCGACCGGTTGAAACTTTGTTCACGCGGTTTGCTCAGCAACATCAGTGCGGGTAAAAGAACCGCAACCGGGATGGTGCAGGCGACAACTGCCATGCGCCAATCAAGCCACGCGACAATTGCGGCACTGGTCCAGTTCCCCATCGCAATGCCGACCGGGATGAAAGTACCCCAGATGCTCATGGCCATGGCAACGGTTCTGGCATTGCCCAGATTGGTCATCCAGCTTGGCGCACCAACCACAATCAGAAGATACCCGACACTGGTGACAAGGCGCCCGACATAAAGCATTCCGGTGCTGGATGCTGTTGCGAAGAGTGCAGCACCAATGATCATCATGATGCCGCCCAGAAACAGCGAACGGCGCAAGCCGGCCTGTGCAGCCCAAACCCCTGCGGGAATGGCAAAAATGGCACCCGCCGCAGTGATCAGCGATGCGACAAGACCAAACTGTGCCTGGCTAAGATCAAAACCGGCGCGAAGATCGGGGGCTATCGGCCCCACCAGACCGACCTGCATCGAGGCCGTTAGTCCAAGACCGTAAAGAACACAAATGGCAAAAATCGGCGGCATGAGGGGGCAATCCGTTACTTGAGCAAACTGTTTGGTTGGGGCAAACCAAAAGAACGGATTTCTTTTACCGGAAACCCGTTGCAACGATCCACGTATGAAATATGCGCGAAACGGTTATGCAGGTGGGTGATCAAAGCCGGTCGTCAGACGAACGGCGGTGCCATCGGACAGGAAAAACCGTTCCCACAGGATGAATTTATCGACAATCGGCATCGGTGGGCCGTTGCGCCCGGATGTTTCGAAGGTCAGATGATCAGCCTGATCTTCGTGCCAGCCCATATGATGCAGGCGTTTTTCCGCCTGTGCGATTTCCGGCGTGGCAAAGCGCCAAAGGGATGTGCCAAGAAGATCACCAGAATCCCGTTGCCATTCCTTTTCGCGCGGTCCCGATGCGCACAGCAAACGATGGCTGCGATCCTCGATCAGATGAACACGTTGCCGCGAATGGATCACCAGCCGTTTGATCGCCTGATCCAATCGGAAATTGCGGTTGCGCGTCATCATCTGATGCAAAAGGTCGATCTGAAGCGGGGCCGGGGTTTGCAACCCCTTTTCCCAGCGTGAGACGGTTGCCTGTGTGACGCCGACAATATCGGCAAGACGCGATTGCTTGATCTCGCTTTCGCGGCGCCATTGGCGCAGGCGGCGACCAAATTCAGGATCGGGTGCTATCGGGGGCAGTAACTTCATCGCTCAACATCGCCTGACATTTCGAAAGGCAGCCCACCATAACACAGCCAGGAAATCAATAAAGGTTCAGGACGCAGCGCCAAGGCGATAGATATCGATCTGGCAGCGGCCATATTTGCGGCTATCAAGGGTTTCAAGGCCGTCGACTTCCGGTGCCGGTTCGCGCGGATCACGTTCTGCAATGATCAGCGTTTCATCATTGATCCAACCGGCATTTGCCAGTCCCGTAATACTGGGGCCAAGCAAATCCTTCTGATAGGGCGGATCAAGAAACACCATGCTGGCGGGTTCGGGCGCGCGGGGCGGCTTGGTTGCATCTGCGCGCTGAACACGGGTTTTATCGCCCAATTTCAAATCGGCAATATTCTGTTCGATTGCGGCAAGGGCACCACGATCAAGGTCAAAGAAAACGGCCTTTTGCGCACCACGTGAAATGGCTTCAAGGCCGAGCGCCCCAGAACCGGCATAGGCATCAAGAATGAGCCCGTCATAAAGCGGGTTCTGGTCGTCCTCGTACCAGCGCGATGCATGTGTCAGGATGTTAAACAGGGCTTCGCGAACGCGATCCAGCGTCGGGCGCGTATCACGCCCGGTTGGGGCCGTCAAAAGCCGCCCGCGAAGACTTCCGCCAACAATCCGCATTCTGTCTTAACCCTTTTTGCCGCGCGGGCGATTACCTGCCGGTTTCGACCCGCTGCGTCCTGCCGGGCGATTGCCGGGTTTGCCATCGGCAATGCTACCACGGTTGTTACCACCGGTGTTGCCAGTCGGTTTGCCGCGACCGCCACCAAACGATTTTCCAGCGTCGCTGTTGCGTTCGCTGCCACCTGCTTTGCCGCCGGGCGCATAACGCCCACGGCCTTTGTTCGCCGGACGATTTGTGTTGTCGCGATCACCGAAACGACTGTCCCGGTCGTCCCGAGTGCCGCGGTCACTGCGATCTTCGCGGTTTTCACGCGCCGGGCCGCCACGTGATACT
>NZ_JPWA01000042.1 GCF_003326475.1 Thalassospira xianhensis MCCC 1A02616
TGTCAGTTTGTAGGACATTGGTGCCTCCTTTGCGCTGGGATATTCCGGCGCTTATTTCACAAGTTTGTTTTCGCGCATGAAGCCGACAAGCTTTTCATGCTGCGCAGGCGTCAGTGGCCAGGCTGACGGCGGACGCGTCGGACCGCAATCATTGTCCAGAAGCTGCAACGCGGATTTAACCCCGGTCACGTTGGTACCGTTCATTTCTTCGGCACGTACATCTTCAAACGCCCGCATTTCCGAAATCAGTTTGCGTGCGGTTTCGTAATCGCCGCCCTCAAGGGCCGCATGGATCGCCATCGAGCGTTCCGGCCACACATTGATCAGACCCGACGTAAAGCCTCGCGCGCCCACCGCATAGAAGGTCGGCGCCCAGACTTCGGCAAGCCCACCAACCCAGACGATATCAGGATCGCAGGCTGAAATCGCCTCGGCCAGCTTCATCGGATTTGGCGTCGCCCATTTGACACCGGCAACACCTTCAACAGCACATAGGTCGGCAATCGCCTTGGTGCCAATCGTATCGTTGCGAAGATACAGCATCATCGGCAAACCATCCGATGCATCGGCAATGCGTTTAAGATAGTCGACAACACCGCGCGGTGCGACAAAGGGATCTGGCGGCTGATGGATCATAAGCGCCTCGGCACCGGCCTCTGCCGATGCCTTTGCCAGCGCAACCGCATCACGAATGCCACGCCCGACACCTGCCAGCATCGGCGCACGACCATCCAGCATTTCGGCAACCGATTTGGCCATCGTAATGGCCTCGTCCGTGGTCAGGGCATAAAATTCGCCGGTATTGCCATTTACCACCGGGAAATGAACCCCTGCGGCCAGCGCACGGTCAATGATCGGGGAGAGCTTTTTCGGCGCGACATCGCCGTTTTCATCATAAGGCGTCACAAGAATGCCGGAAATCCCCGACAACACGCCACGCAAATCGGCTTTGGAAAGTGCCATTGGTCAAAGTCCCTGAATTCTGTTGGAGGTGGCGCGATGGGTGCGCCACCTGTTTGTCATCAGTCGATTGCTACCGGATCAGAAAATATCCGGTTCGCCCGCGGTTTTGCCAAAATCGGGCGACAGGAAATCGAAATCGCAACCTTCGTTTGCCTGGGTGACGTGCTTGCCAAACATCCAGCCATACCCGCGCTGATAACGATCCTCGGGCTTTTGCCATGCCGCACGACGACGTTCGAGTTCGCCTTCATCCACCAGCATGTCCAGACGACGGTTATCAAGATCAAGCTTAACGATGTCGCCGGTTTTCAAAAGTGCCAGCGGCCCACCGATATAGCTTTCCGGTGCAACATGAAGCACACAGGCCCCGTAAGACGTGCCTGACATGCGGGCATCCGAAATGCGCAGCATATCGCGATGCCCCTGCTTTATCAGCGCCTTGGGAATTGGCAGCATCCCCCACTCGGGGAAACCTGGCCCGCCAAGCGGCCCGGCATTGCGCAGAACCATCACATGGTCGGGCGTGATATCGAGATTTTCATCATCAACCGCTTTTTTCATTTCCGGATAGCTGTCAAACACCAAGGCAGGGCCCTGATGATTGCGGAACCGTTCATCACAGGCGGCCGGCTTGATCACCGCCCCGTCCGGGCACAGATTGCCACGCAGAACCGCAAGCGATCCTTCGTGATAGACCGGGTTGGACAACGGACGAATGACATCGTCGTTATAGACAGTCGCGCCCTCAAGCGTTTCGCCAAGCGTCTTGCCGGTCACAGTCGTAACGCTTGTATCAAGCTTGTCGCCAAGTTCCGCCATAAGCGCGCGCAAACCACCGGCATAGAAGAAATCTTCCATAAGGTAATCACCCTTGCCCGACGGGCGGATATTGGCAATCAGCGGCGTGGTACGACCAAGTGCGTCAAGGTCATCAAGATCAAGTTTGATGCTGGCCCGGCGCGCCATCGCCAGAAGATGTACCACCGCATTGGTCGAACAGCCGGTTGCCATCGCAACCACCGCAGAGTTGCGAACAGATGCCGGGGTAACGATTTTTTCAGGCGTCAAATCTTCCCAGACCATATCGACGATGCGACGGCCGCACTGGGTCGACATGCGGATATGACCGGCATCCGGTGCCGGGATCGACGATGCCCCCGGAAGGCAAAGCCCCATGGCTTCGGCAATCGCGGTCATGGTCGACGCGGTGCCCATGGTCATGCAGTGGCCATAGGAACGTGCAATGCCGCCTTCGACCCCAACCCATTCTTCGTCACTGATGTTACCGGCACGTCGTTCATCCCAGTATTTCCACGCATCCGACCCTGAACCCAGGATTTTACCGGCATAGTTCCCGCGCAGCATCGGACCGGCCGGAAGATAGATCATCGGGACACCAGCCGAAATCGCACCCATGACAAGGCCCGGCGTGGTTTTATCGCAACCGCCCATCAGAACCACACCATCCAGCGGGTGGGAACGGATCAGTTCTTCCGTCTCCATCGCCAGCAGGTTCCGATACAGCATCGATGTCGGTTTGGTAAAAGATTCATCAACCGAAATGGCAGGAAGTTCGACTGGGAAACCACCAGCCTGAAGCACGCCTTTTTTGACGTCACCGGAACGCTCGCGAAAATGCGCATGGCACGGGTTCAATTCCGACCAGGTGTTGAGAATCCCGATAACCGGGCGGCCCGTCCAGTCTTCCGGATCAAGCCCCATCTGCATCAGACGCGAACGATGACCGAACGAACGCAAATCGTCGGGCGCAAACCAGCGCGCACTTCTGAGATCTTCGGCAGATTTTTTTTGTTTTTCGGACATGGCGTTCCTCCCGTGTATCCACCCGCCGGTTGACTATGCACATGCAGAACCGACAGGACAATGCGATTTCCTCTATGAATTTATGTATGCGCATACACAGATTCGTTGTCAAGTTATCTTACAGGTATTTTCTCACCTGAAGCACAGAGAAAAAGACCAAAGATTCCGGCATTGACAGAAGCTAAATCGACTTGTATGAAATTATGTATGCGCTTTCATATCGCCTGAAAATTTACAGGCGCCAATAACAAGAACAAGCAAAGCGTTGCCCTCGGGAACCACACCGACCGGGCTACTACGGGCAAGGAGCCCTCGATCAGGAACGTGTCATTCGGGAGGAAACAATGACCGGACTTTTCAAAACCCTCGCAACCGCAGCCGGTTTGGCTGCCATGGTTGCAACACCGATTCTCGCCAGCGCGTCGGAACTGCCAGGCAATGTCCGCATGGTAATCGGTTCCAAATCGACCGGTGGGGACACCTATCAGAACAGCGCAATCATCGCCGAAGCGCTTTCCAAAAAACTTGACATCAATGTCAAGGTTGACGCGGTCGGTGCCAGCGAGGCTTTCAAGGCGCTGGAACGTGATAGCCGCGGAACCACCATCATGATTTTCCATGATCAGTCCTATCTTGCGCATCTGTATGGCGTTCGCGGATATGACGATATCTTTGAAAACTTCAAAGTCGGCCCGACCGTCGCAATCAATCCGGGCAATGCGTATCTCGTTGCTAAAAATTCGCCACTGCAATCCATGGAAGACGTGATTGCCGCTGCCGCTGCCGGACAGCGCGTGCGCGTTGCAATTCAGGCTGGTGGTGTTTCGGAAATCGGTTTCTCGGCACTTAAGAACGCCGTGAAAATCCAGCATCCGGGCGCCGAAGAAAACATCGTGCCGGTCAATACCGGTTCGCAGGCCGATAAAAACCAGCTGCTGTTTGATGGTCAGGCTGACGTAATCAATGGCTCGGTACAGGCCAATGAACAGTTCACCCAGCTTCCGGAAGACGACCAGAAAGCCATGCGCTTCATCTGGCTGACCGCGCGCGAGGAGACCATCGCACAGGCAAACCCGGAAGGCATGGGCGATACCACGCGTGACGAACTTCTGGCCTTCACCACCCCGAATGTCAGCGTCACCATGGATGGCGAAAAGGATTTCACCTTCGACAAGGAATTCTTCCTGCTGTTCAACAAAGACATGGATCCGGAACAGATTGCCACGATCGACAAGGCACTGACCGAAATCTTTGCAGCGGGCGAAATTCAGGAAACCCAGAAGGCATCCTTCTTTATCCCGAACTTCAAGCCGTCGGCAGAAGCCACGGAATATCTGAAGGCAAAGCGTGAAGATTACCGTCACATCATCGACGCAATCGCCACGAACTAAGACCAGCACCCGGCCCGGACATTGCTTCGGGCCGGTTTCGCCTGCCCTGCCCGGCCAGAAACACCGAACCCGATCGGAATTTCGCATTTTGCCGCAGCTGTCCCAACATGGATGGAAAGACAGGCGAAATAAGGAGGCGTCCCATGTCCCAAGACTCCCTGCTTGGTGTGTCGATCAATTTCGATACATCACACACCGTTTTCCCGACCATCATTGCCGTCATCCTCGGCATCCTTTTTGTTGCCATCCTTGTGACGCGCGGCAAGACCATGCTGGCCGCAGTTGGCAATGGCCCCTGGTGGCCGGTTGGCATCGACCATATGCGCTTCTTCGGAACGATTGCCGGAACCGTCGTTTATTTCCTGGCGATGCCCGCGGTTGGTGATCTGTTTCCCAATACCGGCCTTGGATTTTACCTGTGCTCGATCCCGTATCTCTTTGGCATGAGCGTGCTGTATCTGCATGAACGCGGTCGCAAACAGCTTTTGATCGCGGGATTGAATGCGATCATCGCGCCGAGCCTCGTCTGGTACATCCTGTCCGAACTTTTCAATATCTCGCTGCCATAGGTCCTGAACCAAGGCGCGGATTGACCCAAGAGATTTATCATGGATCTTATTTCCATCCTGACACCGCTGTTCTTTACGCTTGTTGCCGTTGGCACGGTGATCGGCATCATCTTTGGCGCGATCCCCGGCATGACAGCGACCATGGCGGTTGCGGTCTGTTTGCCCCTGACCTACTCGCTGGGGCTTGAAAACGGGCTGGCACTTTTGCTTGGCCTCTATGTCGGGGGGATTTCCGGCGGGCTTGTCCCGGCGATCCTGCTCAACATCCCGGGCACGCCATCCTCGATCACGACAACGCTTGACGGTTATCCGATGACGATGGCCGGTGAAGGCGAAAATGCGCTTAAGATCGGCATCATCTCGTCGGTCATTGGCGGCCTAATCAGTCTTGCCGCACTTTATCTGTTTGCGCCGGCATTGGCTGATTTCGCGATCAAGTTTTCCTATATCGAAAAATTCCTGATCATCTTCTTCGCCCTTACCGTCATGGCCGCACTCAGCAGCAGCCTTCTGGTCGGCATTTTCAGCGGCGTTCTGGGCATCTTCATCAGCCTGATCGGGGCCTATGACATTTCACGAGGCGGCAACGGTGAATTGCGCCTCGTGCCGGAATTTCTTGAATATTACCTTGAAAGCGGCTTTTCACTTTTACCGGTTCTGATCGGCCTGTTTGGCCTGGCAACCATCCTGATTGAAGCCGAAAACGGCATGCCCGAAGGACAGGGACTTTCGGGTGTAAAAATCGCCAAGGGCAAACCGTTCAGATTGTCGGTTTTCAAGGGCCAGATCATCAACCTGATCCGCTCCTCAGGGATTGGCACCTTTGTGGGCATTCTACCTGGTGTTGGCGGCAGTGCCGCATCGATCCTTGCTTACAGTCAGGAAAAGAACTTTTCACGTCATCCCGAACGTTTTGGCAAGGGGGAACCGGCCGGTGTAATTGCATCGGAAAGCGCCAATAACGGCCTGACCGGCGGGGCACTGGTGCCGTTGCTATCACTTGGTATTCCGGGCGATTCAACCACCGCCATCCTGATCGGGGCCTTCACCCTTCAGGGCATTCAGGTCGGCCCACTGTTTATCGGCAACAATCCGGTGACGTGGGATGCAATGATCATCGCCATGCTGGCCGCCAACCTTGTCATGTTCCTCGTAATGATCTTTGCCATCCGCCATATCGCCAAGGTGGTATCGGTTCCGAAAAACATCCTGTTTCCGATCATCCTGATGATGTGCGTGGTGGGTGCCTATACGATCAATTACGGGGTGATGTTCGATGTCTGGACGCTACTGATATTTGGGCTGTTTGGTTATCTGGCGCACAAGATCGGCCTTGAAATCGCACCCTTTATCATCGGCTTCATTCTTGGCCCGTCAGCAGAAATCTATTTCGTCAAAAGCCTTGAGTCTTTTGGCACATTGTCGATCTTCTTTACCAAAAGCTGGATCGCGGTTCTGCTTTGGGTACTGATTGCCCTGTCGATCGGCTTTTCAATCATGGTATCGCGCAAAACCAAAAAAATGCGCTAACCACCGGCACAGCCGTCTGTCGCCTGTGGTGACGGACGGCCCGCTTGCCCCCGATGAATGGCTTATGTAATGTTTGAATTCAGGGGTCACCCGATCCCGAACCGACATCCGGAATGATCCGTAACGGATTGACCTGTCACGAGAAACCGATTTGCTAAGTGTACCGAAACATAATGACGTCCTGAAAAATGGCGATCTGAAAACCGGCACGGTTACCATGGAAACCGTGGGACGGCTGGCCGGTGTTTCGCAGGTCACAGTTTCGCGTGCCTTGAATGATCCCAAAAAGGTCTCGGCAAACACGCTTAAACGCATTCAGGATGCGATTGAGCTGACCGGCTATGTTCCCAACATGGTTGCCGGTGCTCTGGCATCGAAACGCAGCCAGTTGATCGCGGCCCTTGTGCCATCGATCACCAATGTCATCTATTCCGACCTGATGCAGAATTTCATCGACGTCATTCGCGGGTCGGGCTACCACGTTCTAATGGCGGAAACCGGCTTCTCACAGGAAGAAGAACAGGCTGTTCTATCCACGATGCTCAGCCGTCGCCCGGATGGCATTCTTCTGACCGGCATCCACCATTCAGCAGGCTGCAAACGCATGTTGCTGGGGGCTGGCATCCCGGTCGTCGAAGTCTGGGACACAACCGAATCCCCGATTGATGTTTGCATCGGCTTTTCCCATATTCGGGCTGGCGAAGAGATGGCGCAATTCGCGTTTGAACGCGGCTATCGCAATGCTATCGCGGTATCGGCGGGCGATGAACGCGCCCTTCGCCGCAAGGATGCATTTTGTGCACGCTTTGCAAAACTGACCGGCACAAGACCGGATGCAATCTGCTTTGAAAGCGGTGCAACCATCGAACGGGGCCGTAACGGGCTGGCCCGTGCAATTGACAGCGGATTTCGCAATGGTCTGGTCATGTGCAGTTCGGATCTTCTGGCGCACGGGGTTCTGATCGAGGCACAGTCACGCAGCATATCCGTCCCCGGCGATATTGCCGTGATGGGCTTTGGTAATCAGGATTTTTCGGCCTTCACTCTTCCGGCCCTGACCACGGTCGATATCAATCGCAAACATCTGGGGGCCCAAGCCGCCGAGGCACTGGTCGCACGGATCGGCAATCAGGAACTGCCCGAAAAATGCATTGATGTCGGTTTCCAGATCATCCCGCGCGCTTCCGCCTGATCCGGCTTTACACAATCGGGTTCAGGCAAAACGCCGGAACAATCCGCGCCGTTCACGGCAAATCATCGTCAATCCCGCCTGCCGTGCCAGATTGACCGCGGTTAATGTCGGCCCCGAAAGGGTTACAAGCCCGCCCACCCCGCATTGCACGGTTTTGGTGACGATTTCATAAGAACAGCGGCTGGTCATCAGGATAAACCCACCCGTTTTATCAAGGCCTTCACGCGCCACTGCCCCAAGAACCTTGTCCAGCGCATTATGGCGCCCGATATCCTCGCGCACGATGCGAATGGCGCCGGTCGCATCAACAAAGGCACTGGCATGCAAAAGCCCGCCACCTTCGCGGTTACGTGTCTGCTGATCGGGAAGTGCATCAATGGCGCGCAATACAACGTCCTGCGGCATGTTCGACGGCACAACGGTGCCGATCTTGTCCATCGCCACCGCATCAAGCGATTGCACCCCGCAAAGCCCGCATCCCGAACGCCCTTCAAGGGTACGCTGGCGTACTTCTAGCCGGTCAAGGATGTCTTCATCCAGATCGGCCTCAATCACATATCCCTGCAGGGTTTTGCGTACATCACGCAGATTGATCTGGCCCACATGGTCAGCTATGCCTTCGGACAAGGCAAATCCGATCATGAAATCTTCAAGATCGTGGGGTGATACCATCATCACGGCATGGGATTTACCGTTGAATGTCAGGGCAGCCGGAATTTCCGGCTGCAGAATAATCGGCGCATCATTACCGCCATCGCCGCGCACAACGGCACGCGCCGGGTCATGGTCACGACCATCAATGATGCGGTTTGCTGATGTCATTTCTGTCGTCACGCCGGTTGTTTGACCTTGCGGATCGATGGTGCGGCTTCGATCACCAGCGGGTGAAAGCCCTCATGACCGCTTTCAATCATGTCAAAAAGCTGCTTGCGCATCCGTGGTTCCCAGAAATCGCTGATATGCCCTGCCACACCAGCCACGCCTTCGGCATGGGGTTTGGATTTGAAAAAAGTCGCGATCTGATTGGCCATATAGACGAGTTTGTCAGGTGCCATTGGCGTTTAAACTCCCGCCAGAATTCTTGATTTACAGGCGAAAACGCCTGGCTTCATGATGATATCCTATCATGAAGCCAGGCAATGTTTCGCACCTATTCGGCCGCATCAACACGCGGAAGGACACGGCGCGCCTGTTCGGCCTGCTTGTCATATTCCACCTGCCATTCGGTCGGCCCGTTGCTGGGCGTAACCTGAACGGCGGTAACCTTGTATTCCGGGCAGTTGGTCGCCCAGTCGGTATAATCGGTGGTAATCACGTTGGCCTGTGTGCCCGGATGGTGGAAGGTCGTGTAAACCACCCCCGGCGCAACCCGATCGGTAATCGTTGCACGCAACGACGTTTCACCCGATCGCGACGCCAGACGGATCCAGTCCCCTTCGCGGATACCGCGCTGTTCGGCATCATGGGGATGAATTTCCAGCAGGTCTTCCTTGTGCCATGCACTGTTGGCAGTCCGTCGGGTCTGTGCCCCCACGTTATATTGGCTAAGGATGCGCCCCGTGGTCAGCAACAGCGGGAAGCGCGGACCGGTACGTTCATCGGTTGCGACATATTCGGTCACAACAAACTTGCCCTTTCCGCGCACGAAACCATCGATATGCATGACCGGGGTGCCCAGCGGTGCCTTCTCGTTGCACGGCCACTGTATCGACCCTTCACGTTCCAGAAGGTCATAACTGACCCCGGCAAAGCTTGGCGTGGTGCGCGCGATTTCATCCATCACCTGCGACGGATGGGTATAGTTCCAATCAAGCCCCATCGCACGGGCAAGGTTCTGGGTCACTTCCCAGTCGGCAAAGCCGTTTTTAGGGCTCATCACCTTGCGCACACGGTTGATGCGACGTTCGGCGTTGGTAAATGTCCCGTCCTTTTCAAGGAAGGTCGAACCGGGCAGGAACACATGCGCATGGTTCGCCGTTTCGTTCAGGAACAGGTCATGGACAACAACGCATTCCATCGCGGCAAGACCGGCGGCAACATGCTTGGTATCCGGATCTGATTGCAGGATGTCTTCACCCTGAATGTAAATACCCTTGAACGTGCCTTCGACGGCGGCATCAAGCATGTTCGGAATACGAAGCCCCGGTTCGTCATCCAGTTTGACGCCCCAGATTTTTTCAAACACGTCACGTGTCGCATCATCGGCAATATGGCGATAGCCCGGCAGTTCGTGCGGGAACGATCCCATATCGCACGAACCCTGCACGTTGTTCTGCCCACGAAGCGGGTTAACACCCACGCCCGGACGCCCGATATTGCCGGTCGCCATCGCAAGGTTGGCAATAGCCATCACGGTGGTCGAACCCTGGCTATGTTCGGTCACGCCAAGCCCGTAATAGATCGCGCCATTGCCACCGCGGGCAAAAATACGCGCCGCCTTGCGCACGGTTTCAGCCGGAACGCCTGACTGGCGTTCGACTTCTTCCGGGCTGTTTTGCGGATCGGATACAAACGCTGCCCAATCCTGAAACTCGTTCCAGTCGCACCGTTCGCGAATGAAAGCCTCGTCAAACAGGCCTTCGGTCACGATCACATGCGCAAGCGATGTCAGAACCGCAACATTCGTCCCCGGACGCAATGCCAGATGGGCGGCGGCCTTGATATGCGGTGACTGCACCAGATCAATACGGCGCGGATCGATCACGATCAGCTCCGCCCCCTGACGCAACCGCTTTTTCAGGCGCGATGCAAAAACAGGGTGCCCGTCCGTCGGGTTGGCCCCGATCAGGATCACAACATCGGTGTGCTCGACACTGTCAAAATCCTGTGTTCCGGCCGATGTCCCGAATGTGGTTTTAAGGCCATAACCGGTCGGCGAATGGCAGACACGCGCACAGGTATCGACGTTGTTATTGCCAAACCCGGCCCGGATCAGCTTCTGGACAAGGAATGTTTCCTCGTTCGTGCAACGTGATGACGTGATCCCGCCAATCGCGGCCTTGCCGTATTTTTCCTGAATGGAACGGAACTTGTCCGCCGTGTAACGAAGGGCTTCTTCCCAACTGACTTCGCGCCACGGATCGGATGTGTTTTCGCGGATCATCGGGTTCAGGATACGGTCCTTGTGGCTGGCATAGCCATAGGCAAACCGACCCTTGACGCATGAATGCCCGCGATTGGCCTTGCCATCCTTATACGGCACCATGCGTACCAGTTCATCACCGCGCATTTCCGCCTTGAACGAGCAGCCAACCCCGCAGTAGGCGCACGTGGTCACGACCGAATGTTCCGGTTGACCGATATCGATCACCGATTTTTCCTGAAGGGTTGCCGTTGGGCAGGCCTGAACACAGGCACCGCACGACACGCATTCTGAATCCATGAAGTTTTCATGCATGCCGGGCGATACCCGGCTCTCAAACCCGCGCCCCTCAATCGTCAGGGCAAAGGTCCCCTGTACTTCCTCGCATGCCCGCACGCAACGCGAACAGACGATACATTTCGACGGATCATAGGTGAAATACGGGTTGCTCTCGTCTTTGGCCATGTAGCGCGGGTTTTCTTCGCCATTTTGGCGGGTCTTTACGTGGTTACCCCCGTCATAACCATAGCGCACATCGCGCAAGCCAACCGCACCGGCCATGTCCTGCAATTCACAATCGCCATTCGCCGCACAGGTCAGGCAATCCAGCGGATGATCGGAAATATAAAGTTCCATCACGCCTTTGCGGATTTTCTTGAGCCGTTCGGTCTGGGTATGGACCACCATACCATCCGCGACCGGGGTGGTGCAGGATGACGGGGTGCCATTGCGACCTTCGATTTCGACCAGACACAGGCGACACGAACCAAACGCATCGACCATATCGGTTGCGCACAGTTTCGGCACCTGAATGCCCGCCTCCATCGAGGCCCGCATGATCGACGTACCTTCGGGCACGGTCACATCAAATCCGTCGACATTGATTGTCACGGTCTTTTCGGATTTCGCGGCGGGGGTTCCGTAGTCGACTTCTTTTACCAAGGACATCGTTCTCACTCCGCGGCTATATCAAGCGCATGGGGCTTGAAATCATCAGGGAAATGGGTCAGTGCGCTCATCACCGGATAGGGCGTAAACCCGCCCAGCGCGCATAGCGACCCGAATTTCATCGTTTCACACAGATCGGCCAGAAGTTCCTTCTGCATTTCGGGATCTTCGCCGCGCGCGATCTTGTCGACAACTTCGGTGCCGCGTGTTGACCCGATGCGGCATGGCGTGCATTTGCCACACGATTCAATCGCACAGAACTCCATGGCAAAACGGGCCTGCTTCATCATGTCGACACTGTCGTCAAACACGACAACACCGGCATGACCGATCAGACCATCCGCCTTGGCGAATGCCTCGTAATCAAATGGCGTATCAAACAGTTCCTGCGGGAAATATGCGCCCAGTGGACCACCGACCTGAACGGCTTTGACCGGGCGGCCACTTGCCGTGCCACCACCGATCTGATCAACGATTTCACCAAGTGTCAGACCAAAGGCCGTTTCATAAAGGCCGCCATGTTTGACATTGCCCGCGATCTGGATCGGAATGGTCCCGCGCGACCGGCCCATACCGAAATCACGGTAATATTCCGCACCCTTTTCAAGGATCACCGGTACCGAGCACAACGAAATAACGTTGTTAACAACCGTCGGTCGTCCCATAAAGCCCTCAAGTGCTGGAAGCGGCGGCTTGGCGCGGACAACACCCCGCTTGCCTTCCATGCTGTTCAAAAGCGAGGTTTCCTCGCCACAGACGTAGGCACCCGCACCCATGCGGACTTCCATGTCGAACGCGTAATCTGATCCCAGAACCTTGGGCCCCAGCAGTTTGTTTGCTCGTGCGACTTCTATCGCTTCGTTCATGATGCGGATCGCATCGGGATATTCCGACCGGGTATAGACATATCCCTTGGTCGCCCCGGTCGCGAGACCGGCAATGATCATCCCTTCGATCAGGACGAACGGCTCGCCTTCCATGATCATCCGATCAGCAAACGTGCCGCTGTCGCCTTCGTCAGCATTACAGACGATGTATTTCTGATCACCGGGTGCCTGACGCACGGTATTCCATTTGATACCTGTCGGGAAACCGGCACCACCGCGACCGCGAAGGCCTGAATCCGTAACCGCCTTGACGATATCCTCGGACGTCATCCTAAGGGCATTTTCAAGCCCCTTGAGCCCGTCATTGGCACGATAATCGTCAAGCGACACGGGATCGATAATCCCGCACCGCTGGAAGGTCAGGCGCGTCTGCGCTTTCAGGAACGGGATATCCTGCGTGTGGCCAAGGAAACGTTTATGTTCACCACCACCAAGGAACCCGGCATCAAACAGGCTGTCGACATCTTCAACCGCGACCGGGCCATAAGCCAGACGCCCGCGCGATGTTTCGACCTCAACCATCGGCTCCAGCCAGTACATGCCAAACGAACCATTGCGCACGATCTGGACATCTTCACCGCGTTTGATCGCTTCGGCGGCGATGGCCTTTGCCACGTCATCCGCACCAAGGGCAACCGAACCGGAATCAAGCGGGATGTAAATCTTGACTGTCATGATCTCACCTCGCTCAGGATGCGATCAAGACGATCCTTGTTTACCCGGCCGACAACCTTGCCATCAACCATGGCCGCCGGTGCGCAGGCACACAGCCCAAGGCAGAAGACCGGTTCAAGCGTCACATTCTTGTCGCTGGTCGTTTCCGACCAGTCGACTTTCAGTTTGCGCTTCGCATGATCGCCCAGATCATCCGCGCCCATCGACTGGCAGGCCTCGGCACGGCAGATTTTGATCACGTGCCGGCCCGGCTTTTCCTCACGGAAATCATGATAAAAACTGGCAACGCCGTGGACTTCCGCCCGGCTAAGGTTCAGTTTCTTGGCGATGGTCTGAAGGGCGCCTTCGGGAATAAAGCCGAATTCTTCCTGCACCTCATGCAGGATCGGCAAAAGCGCGCCTTCAAGTCCGGACAGCCCATCACAGATGGTGCCGACGCGGATGGATATTTCCTCGGTCGTCTCGGTTAAAGACATGCAAGCCTCTCTCACTTAGCAGTCTATTGAATTCTTTGTTATTCCAGCCAGTGTCGGTGATTGCCGCCGCCGGTTCAATAAAGGCATCCCGTTACGCGATAGCGAAAACCTATCAAGCCGCTATCAGGCCAGTTCAAGTTCCGAAATCTGTTTGGCCTCTTTCAGCAATGCGGACACAACCGGTGTCGCCGGCTCGCGCTTCGCCGCAATCATGCCCACAAGATGCGATGCATCGGGATCGACAATCGGGATCGATTTGACCCGATCACGCATGCTGAATTCCTTGACCATCTTGACCGGCATGATGCTGGCCCAGTTCCCCGTATGAACGTGGGTAAACAGGGCAATCATCGAATCACTTTCCAGTGTCGGGCTGACGCGCGCACCTGCCTCGGTCAGATGCTGATTGATAATCCGCCTGTTCTGCATATCGGGTGTCAGCAAACATAACGGAAACTCTGCCGCCTCCCGCCAGGTGATGCTTTCGCGGTCCCCGATATCATCGAAATTCGACGTCACAAGGTGATAGCGTTCATAATAAAGCGGGATCGATGTCACCCGGCCAAGCGGTTCATTATCCAGATAGGTAATGCCGACATCGATTTGAAGATTATCAAGCAATGCCTGTATTTCAGTCGATGTCCGCGACAATACCGCAAAGGTCACATCCGGATGCTTTTCTCGAAACGGGGTCGTCAATTCATGCACCATCGAAAGTGCGGTCGGAATAACTGCGATCTGCACCTGTCCGGTCAAACCGAACCGCATGGCGCGCATTTCATCACGCATCGAACGCGAACTGCCGACAATATGACGCGCCCATTCCAGAACCCGTTCACCTTCGGGCGTTAACCCCTGATACCGTGATCCGCGCCGCACAAGCACCACCCCCAGATGGTCTTCAAGCTGGCGCAGGGCACTGGAAAGGGTTGGCTGTGTCACACCGCATTCCTCGGCGGCGTGACCAAAATGCTGCTCGCGGGCAAGCACCATAAACATTTCGAGTTTGTCGATCATGGCGTATCCGGCGCCTTTCGGGAAAACCCCATATGGTGACGCACTTTATGTGATTGATGGACACCATTTACGAGGCCGATGTCCTGATCGCAGGATAACCCGAAAGGCCATAAAAACCGAGGGGTTAATCCTGCAACAGGACCGGACATGACATTGATGCACTTTCATGTCCAGACGGGTCCGGGGACAGACAGACATACCCGAACCCTTTGGCGCCGGTCGGGGTCAAGCCGACCGGCTCCGGGGTTTGGTACTACGCTTCGGACGTTGCCTCGCGGCCGGACGGTGCTGGCTTTGCAGGCTCGGCCGCGGTTTCCATGTAATGCTTGTCATGAATCGGCTTGACCAGTGCGTTGGCAATCAGGCCAATCACCAGCAGGGCCGCCATGGCATACATGGTGGTGTTATAAAGGCTCGGCGTCGGATCAACCGTCTCGGCAGGGGCGATTTCCATCAGACGGCCAATGGTAACGGTTTTGGCAGCAATCAGCTGATCAAGCTGATCCATACCGGCACCAAACTTTGCCTGAAACGCTGCCGGATCAATCTTGGCCGCCAGTTCCTTGACCGAGTTCCCGACCGAGGTCTGACGCAGCTGAGTGATGGCAACCGGCCCCAGCACGCCTGCAACACTCCATGCGGTCAGAAGACGGCCATGGATGCCACCGACATATTTGGTGCCGAAAACATCGGCAAGATAGGCCGGAATGGTCGCAAAACCACCGCCATACATGGTGAAGATGATCATGGTTGCGCCATAGAACATCACAAGCCACGTAACGACCGGGTTCACACTGACCTGCCCCGCAGCATACGGGATCGACAGATAAAGGATGATGCCAAGAATGAAGAAGCAGTAATAGGTGTTCTTGCGCCCTATATAGTCCGAGGTCGATGCCCAGAAGAACCGGCCGCACATGTTAAAGACCGAAATCATGAAGACATAGGTCGCAGCAAAACCGGAATTGACAATCAGCGGCAGCGTGCTGCCAAAGATTTCCGTCATCATGGTTTTGGCAACACCAATCACCCCGATACCCGCCGTCACGTTAAAGCACAGAACGATCCACAGCATGTAGAATTGCGGGGTTTTAAGTGCCTGATCGATATGGACGTTTTTCTGGGTGATCATCCGCTTGGAGGCTTCTTCACCCGTTGGCGGTGTCCAGCCTGCCGGCAGCCAGCCTTCACGCGGGACACGATACGAGAATGCCGCAATGATCATGACAATGAAATAGGCCACACCAAGCGTGATGAAGGTTGCCGATGCACCGGTATTACCGGTACCCGCAACATAAACACCTTCCTCGATCGGAACCGGCGCCGATGCCACCTGGGCTGCACCTGCAATCACGACTTCGACCATCTGGCCACCGACTTCGGCCATGCGTTTGCCGCCTTCGGTCACCAGGTTAACAGCACTTTCCGGGCCAAGATATTCCGGCACCTTGTAGAAGAATGAAAGCAAACCTTCCTTGATCGGTGTTGCGATCATCGCCCCGCCGCCAAAGCCCATGATGGCCATACCGGTTGCCATACCGCGCCGGTCCGGGAACCAGCGGATCAGCGTTGAAACCGGCGATACATAGCCAAGACCAAGGCCGGCCCCGCCAATCACACCGTAACCAAGATAAACCAGCCAAAGCTGATGGCTGGCAATGCCAAGACCACCAATAATGAAGCCCCCGCCCCAGCAGCAGGCAGCAACAACGCCAACCATACGCGGGCCGACTTCTTCAAGCCACTTGCCACCGAATGCCGCCGCAAGACCAAGGCAGACAATCGCAACCGAGAAAATCCAGACGACAGATTGCAGCCCCCAGTCACCGGAACTTGCGGCAACCACGCCGAATTCCTTGATCAAAGGCGGGTTGAAAATCGACCACGCGTAAACCGAGCCGATACAAAGATGAATGGCGATGGATGCTGGCGGGACTTTCCAGCGGTTGAAATCGTCCCCTGCGACGATATGTTCTTTTTTAAGGCGATCAAACATTTGTGTTTTTCCTCCCGGTATTATGTTCATCCGGTGGCCCCATCCCCCCAATTTCGGATGAATGCTGCATGGCCATATCGGTAAGACCCGGAAAACACAGCGTCGCAATTGCTATGCCATTCAGTCTGTTGCCTGATTTTCTGGAAGTTTTGGAAAGACAATCATAATATTGCGGCGCACGCGCATGGACAAAATGTCCAACAAATTTTTACTGTGCAATGCACCATCCGGACAAAATGTCCAATCTCTGACGGGATAATCAGTCCGCCTCGGGCAACCAGATGGTGAATAACGTTCCTTTGCCTGGCTCGCTTTCAACCGTCATGGTTCCGCCCTGCCGGTCAATCAGGGTTTTACTGATCGACAGCCCCAACCCCGTACCTTCACGGCGCTTGGTCGTGTAGAACGGGTCGAAAATACGGCCCAGTATTTCGGGCGACATGCCCGTACCCGTATCGCGGATCGAAATGCGAATGCCGGGTTTTCCTTTCTGGTCAAAATCCTCGTCAACCAGGGTAAGCGTACCGCTGCCGGGCATCGCATGCAGCGCATTGACCATTAGATTGACCAGCACCTGCTGCAATTCCGTCCGGTTCATCAGGATAAGCCGCGTGGCCAGACTTTCACGTGATACCTCGATATCGGCCTTGTTCAACAAGTGCTGCACCAGTGGCAGACAATCACCAATCACCTCGCCCGGTGAATGGCGCTCTACAAACCCGGCATATTCTTCGGGTTTGGCAAATTGAAGAAGCTTGGTGACAATCAGATTGATGCGACTGACCTGTTCGTCGATCAAACGGAATTCGGTTTCCGCCAGCCGCACATTCTCACCCAGCAGATCCCGCACCACATCAAGGTTCCCCTGAAGCACAGCGACCGGATTGTTGATCTCATGCGCGACACCAGCCGTGATTTCGCCAATTGCCGCCAGCTTTTCGGACATGATCAATTGCTTGGTTGTCGCTTCAAGCTGCCGGTTGGCTTCGCGAAGTTCGCTGGTGCGCGCATCGACACGCGCATTCAGTTCCTCGTTCCAGGCGCGCAAACGTTTGTCTCGTTCCTGCACCTGATCAAGCAGATCATCAAGATGTTCTGCCACCAGCGATATTTCATCCTGCACCTGATCGATATTGGTCCGCGCGCCAAAGTCACCGCTCTCGACCCGGGCAATCGTCTGGGTCATGCGTTCAAGCGGCTTGAAAATGCCGCGCGCCCACCGCAGGAAAATCGGAACGCTCAGGGTTGCGACAAACAGAAACGCCGCAATGATAATCAGCAGGCTTTCATATTTCGTCTGGGCAAACGGTGCCTCAAGAAACCCGACATACAGCATGCCGACCCGCTTGCCAAAACTATCGGTAATCGGCTCATAGGCTGAAATATACCAGTCATTGACGACAAACGCGCTATCGAGCCACACCTTGCCGTCTTCCAGAACATTCTGGCGCACCGCCGCCGATACCCGCGTGCCAAGCGCGCGCCGCCCTTCAAACAGCCGCACATTGGTGCTGACACGCACATCGTCGAGAAACAGGGTAGCCGTGCCCTGGCTGCCTTCGGGAAGACTACCTTGGCGGTAAACCAGATCATTGATCGTATCGATAAAGACAAGGTTCTGGTTCAACAATATTCCGCCAACCAGCGCGCCGTCTATCCCTTCTGCCCCGATCATCGGCAGGGATACGTGGCTTGCGGAATGCACTACCATGCCACGCGTTTCTGCATCGCGCGTAGTTGGCACCGCATTGGGTGTCGGCACCAGATCAAGTCGTGCACGCGCCGCCAGACCGGGCGAAATCGCCGCCAGATCGGCATTGTCAAATATATCCACCCCGGTCAAGGATGCCCCCGAAAGGGCCGTCGCAATCACCGGCCAGTCGGCATCAAGTCGCGGCGTGGCCTGCCTTGGTGCTGCCCCTGAAACAATCCCCTGCCGATTGGCGATATACAGGAAATCAAGGCCAAGCTCGGCCTGCTTTGTGGCCAGCAGATCATCAATCCGCGTCCGGTCCCCCGATGCCAAAACATCACGAAACGTCACTGATTGGCCAAGGGCCTCGATCTGCTCGCCGGTGGTTTCAAGGATATGAGTGAAATACTGATGGGCAATCGTCAGGTCACCATTGACCTTCGATGTCAAAAGCGCGTCAAACTTGCTGTTCCAGCGCACCATCATCACGCCAAGAAGCAATGGTAAAATGACGAGTGTCGGCAATAACGCAATTGCCAGTAATTTGAACCGCACGGACCGGGTGCGCTTGGTGCGGCGGCCGGGCCACTGCATCAATCGGCCCAATCGGCAAATTTGCGGTCAATCGTCTTGCGCGAGATGCCCAGACGCCGCGCGGCTTCATTGCGATTGCCGCCGGTCTTGTGCACCATCGCCATGATGTGACGCCGTTCCATTTCCTCCAGCGTCTCGTCCTGATCGGTATGGCCATCCATCCGAGCCTGCTCGTCGCGGAATTCTGCCGGGAACCGCCCAAGGATCAGGGTGCGTTCCACAAGGTTGCGCAATTCGCGCACATTGCCGGGCCAGTCATATCGCGTCAATCCGGCGCGCACTGCCCCATCCATCGCGACTTGCGGCACCCCAAGCTGCTTGGACAGTTTGCTCATAAACAGGCTGGCGAGTTCAAGCACGTCATCCCCGCGCTCGCGCAGGGGCGGCATGGCGATATGCATGACATTGATCCGGTAAAACAGATCGGCACGGAAACGGCCCGCTTCGACCTCTGCCTCAAGATCGGCATTGGTGGCAAAAATAAACCGCAGATCGACCGGTGCCTCGCGCTCCGATCCCACCGGGCGGATACGGCGGCTTTCAATCGCGCGCAAAAGCTTGCTTTGCGTCGCCAGCGACAATTCCCCGACCTCGTCGAGAAACAGGGTACCACCCTGCGCATGCATGAAAAGCCCGTCGCGCGTGGTTTGCGCCCCGGTGAAGGCCCCTTTCAGGTGCCCGAACAATTCGGCCTCTATCATCTCGGACGGAATGGCGGCACAATTGATCGGCACGAACGGCTTTTCGGCCCGGTCGGACAACGCATGTAAGGAGCGCGCAGTCACTTCCTTGCCTGTACCGCTTTCCCCTGAAATCAGGATCGAGGTCGGCAATGGCGCCACTCGTGCAATGGTTTCACGGATTTCCTGGATTTGCGCAGAATAGCCAATCAGCTTGTCACGCAGCAGCACATGATCAGATGTTGCGCGCAACTCATGGCGCAAAACATGGTTTTCACGCCGCAACCGCATCCGATCAAGGCAGCGCGCTACTGCATTCAAAATCTGGTTGGATCGAAACGGTTTAAGGACAAAATCAACCGCCCCCGCCCGCAATGCCTTGATCGCGGTATCCAGATCGGCATAAGCCGTCATCAGGATGGCATCGGAAAAAAAGCCGATCTCGCGCTGCTCGGTCAACCACTCAACCCCGGACTTGCCCGGCATGATGTTATCAAGGATCACGACGTCGAAATGATGCTGATCCAGAAGCTTGGTCGCTTCTTCGCAATCGGCGGCTTCTTCCACCCGCTTGGCGCGCGGCCCCAATGTGCGCACAAGGAAATTGCGCATGCCCGGTTCGTCATCGACGATCAGGATCGATGCCTTTTCCAGCCACGGCCCGAATTCCGGCCCCGGCTTGCCATACAGTTGCGCAGCAGGTGATGGTGCAACCAGATCCGGTGCCCCCATTGCAGTCGATCTCATTGAATTCCTCCGCCGATCTTCCCGGTCATTTTGTTTTTATTTTTTCGAAGATTAGATCAGCAGAAGATGAAAAGCAAAATATGTGATTGCGGCCAATATCCCTGCTCATACGCTCGGTTGTAATCGACAGCCCATCCAATTTGAGGGTTTTGCTCTCGGAAAGTGGGGCGTCTGTAATCAGTTTCCGTAACGGATTTTTGTTCTCCAATAAACGGTTTTACATGGCGAAGCATAGCAGCATCCCAGAGAACCATGTTGCCGACCCTAGGCTTGCAAAAAAATTTCATCAAGGGGTCGCCGGGCTCGATAGCTCCATGCCTGAACGGAATCGATCACGAAAACGGCTTAAAACCTGGTGGTTAGCATCCTGTTCGGGGTCGGGCAAGTACACCGGCTTCCTCTTTTTCTTAGCCGACCCGATCATTTTTCCACAGCATTATTGGTACAATCATACCGTTGAGACCAAAGGAAGAATCACCCCCTGAATTCCTGAACATGCGTTTCTTTCCAGCCTTTCACATGTCGCTGCTGTGAATACTACTCATAAAATCTCTCGAAATAATTCTTTTGTATAGGTACAATCCAATATTCGACCTGCTATAGACAGAAAATCAAATCAAACTGGAACGCAATTCCGCAGAAACAAGCGGAAATTCAACAATTAGAATCAAAAAGATCAACTGGTTGGGGTCACTATACAGGCGGTAGCAAGCGGATCATGAACCGCGTAGTTACGTCGTGGACAGGACCTAATTTGGGGGCGACCAGAGTGCTTGCGCATAGCAGAAGCCACGTGCTTCTCAGGGATTTGATGGCGATTGGCGATATTGCGGTGCTGCTGCTTGCGGCATTGCTTGCGTCTTGGTTGCGTTTTGATGCAATCCTGCCACCAGATCACCTTATTCTACCAATATTTGCAACACCACTTTTTTATCTGGCTGCAATGATGGTTTTGGGCGGTTATCACACGCTTGATCCGCAAACGCTTCAGATGGGGCTTCTGCGCGTGATCGCCGCCCTTTCGGTTGCATTTGCGATCCTGCTGGCGATTGCCTATTTCTCCAAGGTTTCCGATGAATTCTCCCGCCTTTGGACGGCATACTATGCATTGGCAGGCTTGATATCCATTATCACCCTTCGGATATGCAGCTTTGGAATTCTACGCGCCCTTGGCAAACAAGATATTTTCCGTCCGACGATTGCAATTATCGGCTCGCTACCGACCCCGCATATAATCGAGACGCTTGAGTCCCGGGTTCTGGCGCATCGCTATCGTATCATCCATCGCTGCCTGATCAGGAAGGAGGAAACCACAGCAACCGAGCTGCAAGGCTGCCTTGCCAAATTGCGTCGCGCCGGGCCTGACATGATCATATTGGCGCTCTCGGAAACGGATAAAGTACGCTTCGCCAACGAGCTCGACGACATGTATGCCATATCCGCGGAAATACTTGAAATCGGAGACTTTTCGAGTAGTCGGCCTGTCGATAGAGAGGGAAATACCACTTTGGATCCCGGCAGCGAATGGATCGTAATGGCCGGCCTTCCCTTCATTCGCCGCGCGGTTCGTCCGTTCGGATTACGGGGATGGTGGATCAAGCGGGTCGAGGATATCGTGATCGGATCGATTGCGATCATTATCGCCTCACCAATTATGCTTATCGTGGCGTTTCTTGTGAGAGTCACCAGTCCAGGCCCAGTATTTTACATACAACTCCGCCATGGCTTTAACGGCGAACCGATCCGGGTGCTTAAATTCCGGTCAATGTATATTGATAGCTGCGCCACAGGGGACGCGGAAACCATACCACAAGCAACTCGAGGAGATTCGCGCATAACGCCTCTTGGGGCCTTTATACGCAAAACCAGCCTGGATGAGCTACCTCAGCTGCTTAACGTGCTACACGGAGACATGTCACTGGTTGGCCCACGACCGCATGCGACACAGCATAATACGCTATATCGTAGACATATCGACGGTTACTTTGCCCGTCATCGTGTAAAGCCCGGAATTACGGGTTGGGCCCAGGTTAATGGCTGGCGAGGGGAAACCGATACGGATGAGAAAATGCGACAGCGTATTCTGCATGACATATATTATATTTCCAATTGGTCGCCTTGGCTGGATGTTCGTGTTCTCATACTAACTGTATGTGGTGCATTTCTGTCACGGAACGCGTACTGAAAACGAAATATGCATCCCGTGACCACTGATTACTTTATGAAACAAGATATGGCTGTCACTCATCCTGATTTCTGGGCGCCGTTTGAACACTGCCACCTTGGCGGACAGAAGATAGTCACGGCCTCCCGAACGGAACTGGCTCAGGCCATGGTCGATGATTGCCTTGCCGCGCGCGAAATAAAGACGAAGCCGCGTCTGGTGTTTGACCTTAACGGGCATGGGCTTTCACTTTATGCCTCGGATGAGAACTATCAGACTGCCATGGATATGGCTGATATCATTCATGCCGATGGCGGCTTTCTGGTTTCGCTCTCCCGCATACTAACCCAAACCCCCATCGCCGAACGTAGTGCCACCACTGATATGTTTCATGATTGCGCAAAGGCGGCGGCCAAAAACAGCCTTTCTTTTTATATTCTGGGCGGGACAGAAACGGTCAATGCTGAATGCGCACGCCGCCTGAAAGTACTTTATCCAGACATGAATATCATTGGCCGCCGGAACGGTTTTTTTTCTATCGATGAAGAAGCTAACGTTATCGAGGAGATCAACACACTCAAACCTGATGTACTATGGGTAGGACTGGGCAAACCAAAGGAACAGGTTTTCAGCGTCCAATGGCGCGATCACCTGACCTGTGGCTGGCTTGTCACCTGCGGTGGTTGTTACAATTATGTCACCGGTGATTATCCGCGCGCGCCCTTATGGATGCAGCGGGCCAATATCGAATGGCTGTATCGTATGGCGACCAATCGCAAACTCGTTCGGCGCTATCTGACAACCAATCTTCATGCACTCTGGCTAGTACTCCGCCGCGGGGACAAGGCATAGTATGACAGCGCAACATTTGTTATCCAGACCTCTCCGTCGGGTACAACGTGCATGCGCCCTAATGAAGGGTGAAGGATTGCGTGCGCAGCTTCTGCGTGGCGGGCTCGGTGCAGGACTGATCAAGCTCGTTGGCATCGCCATGTCCCTTGTCCTTTCGATACTGCTGGCGCGCCTTTTGGGGCCGGAACAGTTTGGCCTTTATTCATTCATCTTTGCGCTGGTTTCAATACTTGCAATCCCTGCGCAAATGGGCCTACCCAATCTGGTAATTCGCGAAACCGCCCGTGCCATGGTTAATCAGGACAATGCACTTATCAAGGGTTTGTGGCGTTGGGCGGGGCGCATGGTGGTTCTTTCCTGTATAGTCCTTGCTTTGCTAGGAGGCGGAGCATCCCTTGTACTGAAGGGGTACGTTCCGGCACTCACCTCCCCGACCTTTTACTGGGGGCTTGCCCTGATGCCGCTGATCGCGTTCGGTACCTTGCGCGGTGCGGCAATGCGCGGGCTTGGTGTGATTGTACGCGGACTGTTACCAGAATTTATTCTCCTGCCTGGACTGTTCATTTTTCTGCTTTCCGTGGCTTTTATTTTTGTCAGCCCGCTTGATGCTGCGACAGCCATGATGCTGCATGTGGCCGCAGGGGCAGGCGCGTTCCTTGCCGGGACCTTTCTACTCTCATGGGTTCGCCCGGGAGGGCATAATGACACAACACGATACGAATCAGCCACCTGGCGCAAAGCAATGCTGCCACTCGCTTTGATCGCCGGTTCAGGGATGATTACCCGCTATACGGATATTGTCATGCTTGGTCTGATGCGCAGTGAAGCAGAGGTCGGCGTCTATCGTATCGCTGCGCAGTGGGCTTGGCTCACCACCCTTGGTCTGCTGACCGTCAATCTGGTTGTTCCACCACAATTCGCAAGGTTGCACGAACTTGATGACAGGCGGAGATTACAACAACTGGCAAGCAAAGCAGCACTTGTTGCAACGCTTCTGGCGCTGCCGCCTTTCCTTGCTTTCATGCTATTTGGCGAGGAAATCGTCACCTTCCTTGTCGGCGCCGAATATGCTGCCGCTCATCTGCCGCTCGCCATATTGGCGGGGGGACAGGTGATCAATGCGATAACCGGTTCCGTCGGCATGTTGCTTGCAATGACAGGGTTCGAACGCGACACAGCCCGTATAGTAGTCGCAAGCGCTACACTGAACATTATCCTCAATCTGATGCTCATTCCCGCCTTCGGCATGGTTGGCGCAGCCATAGCGACAGCCTTCGCCCTTTCTGCGCAAATGGTCACCTTGTGGGTCATCTTGCGCGCGCGCCTCAAGATCAACAGCTCCATGTTCCATTGGCAGAAAATCTGAAGAGACTAAAATGAAAAAACCCAATTTCTTTATTATCGGTGCCCCCAAATGCGGCACAACATCCATGGCAAAATGGCTGTCCGAACATCCAGAAATTTTCATCCCACCGGAAAAGGAATTGCATTTCTTCTGTTTCGACTTCCCCCATCACGACAAATATTGGAAGAAGAACTTCGATGAATATGAAAAGTTCTTCTCTAAAGCAGATCAACAGCATATTGCAGTTGGTGAAGCGTCAACACATTACTGGGGATCATCAGTTGCTATTGGAGAAATTCTAAGCTATGCGCCAAATGCCAAGTTTATTGCAATGTTGCGCGCACCTCACGAGATGGCAGTTTCCCTTCATGAACAAGCAATTTGGGGCTTGCAAGAAGACCAAGAAGACTTTGCAACAGCATGGAGGCTGCAAATAGATATCACACAAGGCATCAAACCGCCCAAAAGCTACAAAAACCCCTATTTGGTACAATATGCAGAATGGTGCAACCTTGGCACAAAGGTCGAGAACCTACTCAAGCTCGTCCCTAAAGAGAAGTGTCACTTCATTTTCATAGATGATATGAAGAAGAATCCACGCAGCGTTTATCTATCTCTTTTGGATTTTTTGAATGTTCCGGATGATGGCCGCACCAAATTCCCCATCTATAATTCCGCCAAGAAACACAAAAGCCTTAAGTTAGCGCGAACGGTTAGAGCACTACAACAACTCAGAAATAATATTGGTTTTAATCCTCTTCGAGGGATGGGAATACTGACCTCTATCCGTGAGTTTAACAAAGTGGAAAAGCCTCGCACACCGATTTCAGCAGAAATGCAGGAAGAACTTATCTCCTTCTTCCGCCCGGAGGTCAGAAAGCTAGAACAGCTTCTTGATCGTGACCTTTCTCATTGGCTTCAAAGCAATGAGAGAAAATTATCACAACAGTAAATCAATGTCGGAGAAATACACAAAAAGCACTTCCACTAGCATAGCCATTTCCCTTTTATTATTAAGAAGAAAAAATTCAAAATTAAATATCATTTTTTACAACTCAAAAGGACATTAACATGCAAAAAACAATCAAAAAATTCATTATAAATAAAATAAACAACCAACATTTATTAAACATAATAATCAAATACACAGGAATACTTACATTAAAGCTCTACGAAAACGAAATTACGTTTGATATGTCGATGAGACATGAACGCCAATATGCTTTAAGAATATTGTTCGAATGTCGCATTCCTCAGGCAGATATTGATCTACTACTTTTTCAAAAATTCATAAAACCTGGCGATTATGTTCTGGATGCGGGTGCTAATATTGGCATAACCGCAATTGAAGCGCTCTCATGTGGTGCCTCTATGGTTCTCTGCATTGAGCCGGAACCCACACTAGCTGCTAGATTAAGAAAAATTTCTAATAAGCGCATCGAAGTGCATGAATGTGCATTAAGTCATTCCGATGGCGTTGCTGAACTCTATATTTCAAGTCCCCATAATCAAGGACACACAATCGACTTAGAAACACGAAAAATCTTCGATGACATATTTGGTTCTAAAACACAACAGGTTGCTACTAAATCCATACAATCCCTTCTTGATGGTCGACATTGTAACGTTTGGAAACTAGATATCGAAGGCGCAGAAGTTGCCGTAATAGAAGCTGCAATGTCCCAAATTAAAATCTCACCTCCGCGTATTATAATAGCTGAGGTTTACGGAAATAATTTGGATAAGATGCTGATGTTTTTGTCTGAGTACTATCATTGTAATCGGGCCGCAATCATGAAAGGAAGATATACACTGACATTATTGCCGCCAGAAAACGGAAGACTCTCTATAAAGTATGAGCACACCAGCCCGATGTATGTATTCCAATACCGGGATTAATCTTTTGACCATCCTTATACATATCGATTGGAACCGCCGTTTGCCATTTTATAGACGGCTGGCGCGTGCACTGAAAGCTTTGGGGCATGAGGTCGTGTTTTTGTCGTCCTCAATGGCCGCATGGTCGGAATTGCGATGGCAGGGCGAGACGGCAGCGTTATGCCGTTTTGGGCACACTACCGTTGACGCACCAAGACTTGACGACACTATCGAAGCAGCGGCGTTACAATGGCCACAAACGCGTTGCGCACAGCTTTATACTGGAACAATTTTAGCAGCCACCCGCATCCACAATCTTCAACCTTTTGACGGCATACTACTCTGGAATGGAGGTAGTGTTGCGGGAAAAGCGCTCACAGACTTTGCCGTACGACACGACATATGGACCGGTTTTTTGGAAATATCCAACATCTCTGGAAAATTATTTGTAGATTCGCAGGGGGCTAATGCACGGGCGCATATTGCTGCAAAACCCGACATTCTTATGCGTTATCCTGTATCAGAAGAATTATTTAACACTTGGAAACAGTCATTTTTAGCACAGAAACGCAATACTCACGTCGTACCGCAATCCATGGATCGGCAACGATTTAATTCTGGTGCAATTCTGGACCTGATCGGGATATTCGCAGGCGTCCCGTGGACAAGAACAGAAACAATGTCATCCAAGACAAGACGCATCCTGTTACGTCGGGGTCCCGCCAGCGAAATTTTACAGGAAGACGCTTTCGATATCACTGGAACAGATTATGTCTTTCTGCCCCTACAACTAAGCACCGATACGAATGTTCTGCTGAACAGTACTGTTAACAATGAAGTCGCTCTGTACCGCGCAGCCAACGAGGCGCAAGAGATGGGCTGCAAGCTCGTCGTCAAGCTACACCCAGCAGAGGTCGACCCGGCCTTCGCTCGTCGTGTCAGGGCGTTACAAGTCACGCTCGGCTTTCTGGTCTCACGCGCCAATACATTCGTATTGATGGAACATGCCCGTCTTATCGCAACCATCAACTCAACCGTCGGCATTGAAGCACGCCTCCTGCGCCGCCCGGTAACAATCTACGGCAATGCCCTTTACACAAACTTCACTGATGCGCATCTACGCAACTACATTCTGGGCTGGCTGCTCGATATTGATCATACCGCAACCAGCGAAATCCCTCCTGAACAGGCTGCGGCGTTGTTGGAAAGGTGCAGGGTATGACAACAGATATCCTCTGTCTCGTCTCCCATCACAGCGTCGGCGGCGCGCAGAATGTTGCCGTACGTCTGACATCAGCATTTCGTGAACGAGGTTACCGGGCGGAGCTTGGCTTTCTGTTCCAGGAAAATGCGAACTGGAACTGCGGCATCAAGGATCGCTTCATTATAGCAGAGAGAAAGCCCAAAACGCTGACTGAATGGTGGCACTTCTTCACAAGATGTCGGGCAGAATGTGCAATGCGGGCCCCACTTGTCGCCATCGGGTTTCATCCGCTCGCCAATATCATCGGAGCCCTGATGGTTGGAAAAAGCGGACGTTTCATTTCCAGTCAGGCATGGCCCGCTACTGAGCAATCCAGGGGGACGGAAAGAGTTGAAAACCTGTTGTGCCGTACACCTCTAATATACAGGAATATAGCAGTGAGCGGTTTCGTGGCCTCCACCTTTGCCCATCGCGGCAAGGCTTATGCACGCAAGACGGAAATCATTTACAATGATCCGCCCACCTTACCAGTGATTGAGGATGACAAGCCCGCTTGCCAGAAAAAACTGGGCATAACGACAGGTGTCCCAGTACTAGGGTGTATCGGACGGTTGCATGAACAGAAAAACTTTCAGCTTGCAATTCGCACCTTGCCATATGTCCCATCCGCCCATCTCTTTATTGCAGGCGATGGCACGCAAGAAGCCATGTTGCGCGCCTTGGCTGTAAAAAGGGGCGTTGACGCTCGGGTGCATTTTCTCGGTCCACTTGTCGGGGCAGACGTCTCCCGTTTCTATCGCGCCGTCGATTGGTTACTCATGCCTTCCCTTTACGAGGGCCATCCGCTGGTAATGCTTGAGGCCATGGCTTCAGGTGCACCGGTAATCTCCCATGACGTCCCAGTAATGCGCGAAGCCGGTGCCGATGCGGCGCTCTATTGCTCGTCAGAGCCAATCAACTGGGCAGAGACGCTTGCCAACTTGGATGAGCCCAGGCGGCAGGAAATGATCGCGAAAGGAAAGGCCCGTGCCGCCCATTTCGCGCAAACCTCCATGGTGGACGAATATCTGCGGATGATGAGTTTACCCGCCTACAAACAGGAAGCCCTTTGATGAATCCTGCCCACATCATCCTTCTCTCACCGCTGATCTGGCTTTCCGGTTTCACTCCTGTCATCTATCAGCTTTTCACAGCATGGATTGGCTTACGCCGCTCCAACCTTTTCACGCGTCTGGGTGGCGTGGAGATGACCTTGCTCGGATACATCGGAGTTTACACCTTCTCTCTTTTCCTTGCGGTGCTGCAAGGCGCAGAGATCACTCGCGTCCTAGCAGGTTTTTATAATCTCTCCTTTTGGATGATGGGGTTCTTCCTGATTGTCGGGCAGAGGCAATCCAACTCTCGCGCCATTGGCCGCTCGGCGTTTACTCTACTTTGCTTTATCCTGCTGATTACTTGGGCTTTCGCGTTCATACCCGGCGTCGCACCGGCATATCCAACATTGATATCTTCTTTGATCGACGTGGGAAACTTGCCAAACAACATCAGAGACAATACAACTCTGAACATAAGTGTTCAAAATTGGGCCGATTTTGGTTCTGGCTATCGCTTCTCAATCCTCTCTCCGTATCCAACGGCCTTCGCGATCCTGATCTTTCTGCTCACGTGTCTATCCTGGCCTGAAAGATGGAGCCGGCTCCGCTCCCTGAGAATCCTTATCATTCCGGCCCTGTCTTTTCATGTCATCTTAAATATGACGGCGTCACGCGCTGTCGCCGGTGCTTTTGTCGTTTATATCGCATTGCTTCTCTATGCGGCTATCATTGCCAGAATCAAGGGATCGAACAACAGGCGCACCCTGACGCTGCTTGTCACGATGTTTACAGTTGTACTCCTTATGATCACTCTCCCCGTGCTGAACGACGTTTGGGAGAGAATCAACGAAAGCCGCGCCGGTAGCTCTGCCCTACGCTTCAGAATCTACGAAATATCCCTTTCTTCTATGATCAATGAACACCCGCTCTTAGGATTTGGCGTCAAGGCACGTGATGAAAGCATCGCTGCAATTCCTATTGGTTCGCATTCAACGATCATCTCTACTCTCTATAAAACAGGAATAATCGGGTTTATCTTTCTGCTATCTTTTTTTGTCCTAGTGGCAAGAAGAGCGATAGCGATTCTGCTGTCGGGTCCCGCCACTTCTCATGACCGAAGTATGGCAGCAGGGATTCTAGCCTTTTTCATTGCCTTGGCTTTCGAGGATATTGATGCCCTTCCTCTAGCTTCCTTCCTTTACTTTACTCTCATGGCTCTCGTCCTCCGGAGGTCGGAGGAATTGGAGCTTGAGAAGCAACTCACCTCTTTCCATTAGACCTGTTGCAAGGATTAACAATGACACAAAACATCCTCGTTACAGGAGGAGTAGTATATCTTGGTTCACATACGATCCTCTGCCTGCTTGACGCAGGATTTGGCATCGTCGCATTGGATAACCTTTGTAACAGTTCGTGTGAATCTTTGCGGCGGGTAGAGAAAATTTGTGGCTAGGCGCCTTATTTTATTGAGGGCGACGTCCGAGACAGGAAATTGTTGGACAAGGTATTTTCTAACCACGATATCGGTGCCGTACTACATTTTGCGGGCCTGAAAGCTGTAGGAGAAAGCCTTCATCAACCGCTACGTTATTACGAAAACAATGTGGCTGGCAGTATCAATCTGTGCCAAGCAATGGCACGTGCGGGCGTATTTACACTGGTATTCAATTCCTCTGCCACAGTTTATGGTGAACCTGAAACAATGCCAATCCGGGAGGATTTCCCCACCGGAAAACCAACCAATCCTTATGGGCGCTCAAAGCTTATAGTCGAACAGATCCTTGGCGACCTGGCTGCGTCCGATACGCGCTGGTCATTTGGTATTCTTCGATATTTCAACCCGGTGGGTGCCCATGAAAGCGGCCTTATCGGAGAATCCCCCAAAGGCTTCCCCAGCAATCTGCTACCTTATATCAGTCAGGTAGCCATTGGAAAGCGTAAGTCCTTAACAGTGTTTGGCAACGATTACCCGACACTGGATGGTACAGGCATACGGGATTACATTCACGTCGTGGATCTGGCACGGGGTCACCTGAAAGCATTGCAAGCGTTATCCAACCGTAACGGAATAAACATTTGGAACCTCGGCACGGGCAAAGGCTTCTCTGTATTGCAGATGGTACAGGCGTTCGAGCAGGATTCAGGCAAGAAAGTGCCTTATACTATAGCGCCAAGGCGTGCGGGTGACATTGCCGAATGTTGGGTCGATCCAACGAAAGCCTGGAACGAATTGGGTTGGCAGTCGGAGTATAATCTGGATCGGATGATGATTGACACCTGGCGCTGGCAATCACAAAATCCTGATGGATTTAATCCTGACGCAAAACCTTAAAGAATCAGCATTAACTGAGCAATCTGTTCTCGCCAGAAAAGCTCTGTTCCCACCCCAAAGCAACAAGAAACATAAAACAGATGCCCATTGCAGGCATCTGCACGCTGAAGTCCACAAAACTATGTGCAGCAACCGTCAGACAGGAAGCCACACCTACAATCGGATAAATCTGATCACGATGTCGTAAAACAAGACCAGATGCACTTTTTGCGAAAATCACAACAAATATAATCAAACACGCCAACAGCGTGGTAAAACCGGCCCCGAAAGCAAATTCCAGATAACTGTTATGCGCTAAATCCCATGTCAGTCCGGAGATATTCTGTTGCTTGAATTGGCGAAATCCGGGTTCAAACGCACCATAGCCATAACCTGTCACAGGGGACAATTGAATGCCGTCTATTGTCCGCTCATAGACGGTAAGGCGCGTGGCCTGATCAGTGTCCAATCTTTCAAATCTCCGCTCCAGGGTGTGGCCGCTAAACCAGAAGCCAACAATCAACAGACAAACGATCCCTCCCACAGACCATCCGGCAATCTTACGGGGTAGCATCCGTGCAACAAAAAGACCAATCAGGACAGCCATCACACCAATCATACCGCTGGCAAAGCCAGCGCGCGAATGCGTCAGCATCAGAGCCGTCCCTGTGGTTAAGCCCCCCAGGATCGGCAACCATGCCTTTTTCATCACCCCATCCATCATTCGCCGGATCATTTTACGCCCCGCACTGCCCCTTCGCAAATCATGGGCAAGCACATTCACAAACATGACAACTGACGCAATGAGCCCCATTGCCGCGTAGGTGGCATAACTGTTGCGGTTAATAAATGTACTGGTCAAATCCCCTCGATAAGCCGTTTTGTCATACCAAAGGATTTTCTCCCAACCGCCGAAAAATACGCTAAGGCCGTAAATCGCATAAACAGTCGAAACAATAACGAAAAACTTCAACATGATTGCAGCATTCCCGCGGTCCCGCCCGTGCCGCGCGGCAAGCCAGAATACACCGGCATAGGCAAGCAGCACCATCAAGGCATCACGCGTAAGTTCCGGATCAATAGACACATATGCGGCCATATCCCGGCCAAGCTGTGCTGCTGCCTCTCCCCACATCGGGTGGGCAGCCGCGGGTAAAACATCCGGGGTGGCCTGGATCACAATCCAGATGACAACGGGAATAAAAAGAACTGCTGGAATGGCAATACGTTTCATAAACCGGCTTTCACCACGAACCGGGTCGGCAAATGCCGCAACGGCATCAAGCAAAACAAGAATGCCAACCCAAAGGGAAAGAATGGACCATGCCCACGGCCGGTTCGAACCAAACGGCAGAGGCGCAATCGCAATCAGGGCAAGCAACCCGTAAAACACAAACCGGCGTACAAAATTCATGTCCCTGTCCCCATCCCTATACCCTTGTCGTATATCCATGCTCTACCCATCTGATCAAGCCAGAATGAGGCCAACCTGCCTGCAACCATACAAATTCCGATCAAAATTCGATCAAATCGCGATTGTGAATGGTTGCCGCCAGTCAACAAATTCCGTATAGCTTTCGCATCCGTGCCGCATCATATACAAGTGGTTACGTTGGGGTCGAAATATGGGGGCCGTTTTGAACAGCACGACCAAGGTCAGTTCGGTGATGGATAGCAGCACGCGTGAACATAACAAATCACGCCTGAAAAGCCTGACCGATCGCATTTCTCAGCAAAGCAGCAGTGACGAAATCGATCTGCAGGAACTGCTGCGCACATTGTGGCGGCGCAAATCTGTTATTTTTTCCGTCGTCGCCATCCTGACGGCGCTCACAACCCTGATCGTGTTTCAGGTCGCACCGCGTTATACCGCAACCACCAACGTTATTATCGATGGCCGGAAATCCAACGTTGTCGATATCGAAAGCGTGATGACGGGCATGTCCGCCGAAATGGGCGCACTGTTAAGCGAGGTAGAGGTTATCCATTCCTCGTCGTTGATCCGGCGCGTGGTCGAAAAGCTGAAGTTGGAACAGGACCCGGAATTCAATATCGAAATTGCCAAAAAATCGTGGATGGCATCGCTGCTTGATCCCGAAAGCTATGTTCCGCACGATGTTCTGGTCTCGCTTGGCCTGACTGAAAACGAGATTCTGCTAAGTGAGGACGAACTCACCGAACAAACAACAAACCGTGTCGTCAAAGCCGTTCAGGAACAGCTCGAAGTCGGCATTGTCGGCCGGTCCCAGGTCATTGCAATCAACTTCACCTCCACCAATGCGCGCAAGGCATCGCTGATCGCGAACACCATCGCCGACCAGTATATCGTCGATCAGCTTGAAGCAAAGTTCGAGGCAACCCGCCGGGCAACATCATGGCTGAATGATCGCCTTGGGGATCTGCGCGAGCGCGTCGAAACAACCGAACGCGCTGTCGAGGATTACCGCGAGACAATTGCGGCAAGCTCCGGTCAAAGCAGTTCGATGACGCAACAACAGATCTCGGAACTGAACTCGCAACTGATTCTGGCACAGGCAGACCGGGCAGAAGCCCAGGCGCGCCTAAATCAGGTGCAGCGCCTACTTAGCAGCAGCTCGGATCTGGCATCGGCCGCCGAAGTACTGAATTCGCAACTGATCCAGCGTCTGCGTGATCAGGAAGCCGAGGTCCTGCGCAAAGTATCCGAACTTGAATCGCGTTATGGTGACAGACATCCGCAAATGATCAAGGCGCGCGCAGAACTTACCGACCTGCGCGCCTCGATCGAGCGAGAGGTCCGTAAAATCGCACAAAGCCTGCGAAACGAAATGGGTGTTGCCGATGCACGCGTCGCCACCCTGCGCCAAAGCCTTGGACAACTCGAAACCAAAAACAGTTCCCAGAATCAGGCCGAAGTCCGCCTGCGCGAGCTCGAACGCGAAGCAAATGCCAACCGCCTGCTTTATGAAAACTTCCTGAACCGGTTCAAGGAAACGAACAATCAGGAAGATCTCCAGCAAGCAGATGCCCGCATCATAGCCCGCGCCGAAGTTCCGGTTGAACCATCAGCACCAAAGAAAAAACTGATCATTGCAGTTGCGCTTGTCGGTTCAATGTTCCTTGGCGTTGTTCTGGTCTTTGTTCTCGAGCAGCTTGACAACACCTTCCGTGGTGCCGAGCAGATCGAACAAATGACCGGTATTCCGGCAATCGGCATGGTCCCGCTTTTAACCGGGACACTTCTGGGTCGGACCGATGTCGGACGATATCCGACACAAAAACCCGGATCTGCGACAACTGAATCCGTTCGCAGCCTCAGGACTTCATTGATGCTGTCAAACGTCGATGCACCGCCCAAGGTGGTTGGAATCACCTCAACAGTCCCGTCCGAAGGAAAATCAACCCTGGCCGCGTGGCTCGCGCAGGTTGCCGCAACTTCCGGGCAACGCGTCCTGCTTGTCGATTGCGACTTGCGGCGCCCGACCGTGCATCGCACCTTCGGCGTCAGCAATGAAAACAGTATCGTCGAGCTTCTGGCCAATGAGTGCTCGTTGGACCAGACAATCAAGAAAGATCCGGAAAGCGGCATTTATGTACTTCCGGCCAAGAACACTCAGGCAAATGCCCTTGATCTGCTGTCTTCAAGCCACATGGCTGAAAATCTCAAGGCACTTCGCGCGCATTTCGATTTCATCGTGCTTGACGCGCCGCCGATTCTTGCTGTTTCTGACGCAAAGGTCATCGGCCTGATGGCTGACAAGATGCTTTACGTTGTAAAATGGGACGGCACACCTCGTGCGCTGGTACAGTCCGGGTTAAAGGAAACGGTTGAATCGGGTATCGACCTTGCCGGGACGGTTCTTAGCCAGGTGAATGTGAAAAAACATTCCAAATATGGCTATGGTGATTACGGCTACTATTATGGTCGATACAAAGACTACTATTCGAGCAAATAATCGATGAAACGCTCCATTTTGCGCCGACTGCCTGCCTGTATCGGGCTGGTCGGCGCGGCTTTTCTCATCTGGCTTGCCGTTCCGCGCACTTTTGCCTCCATCATGCTCGCGGTTTCAAAACCGGTATACGAACAGATAGATAACCCTGCCCTTCCATTAGCCGATATTACACAGCTCAAAGACCGGCTGCTCCGCGTGATTGACTGGGTCGACGAACGTGAAGTGCAGACGCGTCTCGGTTATGTGGAACTCGCCCTGGCCTCGCGGGCAGAAAATAAAACCGAACGGCAGGCACATCTTGCTCTGGCCGAAACCGCCTTTGAAAATGCCATCGCCCATTCGCCGATGGATCCCTTTTCATGGGCACGGCTTTGCTACATCAGGTTGCAAACCGGTGGCGTTGAGGACGGAACGGCAATGCAGGCGCTATCAACATCGCTTGTTACCGGTCCTTACGAAAGATCCCTTGCAATTTCACAGATCGAATATGCCACAATCCTGTGGGATCAACTTTCCGAAGACGATCAGAAAACGATCGAGGAAAAGGTGCGCTGGATCGAAACACTTGAACGCCGCGACCTGATTGCACTCGCAAAACAAAGCCCAAAAACGATGGTAGTCGTCATACGCGCCATGGCTCACGGTGATATCGACCGCTTCAGCCGTTTTATTGCCCAGCTGAATAAATAACCTGCCACATACCTGCTCTGGCAAAAGGTATATACAGGCGAAAGTTGCAACGCGGGTAACCCTCTGTCCGAATCATCTCACACTTTTTTGCAACTTTCCAAACTCAAAATTCAACCCTGAGACACCAAATACCCACAGATCGGCATACCTACAGATCGGCAACCATTTGACATGATTGAGTACTGAAAAAAAAGCCACACATGTGGCATAAATGACACATATACACCTGTTTCCATCAGATTTTTGCCATAAACCGCAAAGAATGCTTTGCCGGTTATTTTGGAAACAGATAGTATTTAACCAAGTAGATAGGGTCGGTTCCTGTGTCGGGAACTGAATAAGGTTTTCGAAGGGAGATGTGCTATGCGGCGCTTACAGAAACTGGCCGTTGCCACTGCTTTGGCTGGTAGTGTTTTCTTTGGCATGCAGACACTTGCCTATGCTCAGGCAGGCAATGTGTTAGATGCCGAGATCGGTTCTCAGATTGATGGTGCCGCCGCCAACCCGGCAGCATTGAGCACGATGGTTGCCAATCTGGTACAGACCAACCCGACGCTTGCCGCCGCAATTGCCAAGCGCGCAACGCAAAGCAACCCAGCCGCTGCCGCGCAGATTGCCCAGGCGATGGCACAGG
>NZ_JPWA01000043.1 GCF_003326475.1 Thalassospira xianhensis MCCC 1A02616
CGTTGCGGGCGGCCGGCTTGCCGGAATTACCCGGCTTACCATTTGCACTCGCACCGTTGCCGGTTGTGCGGCGCTCGTCCGAGCTGCCAAGGAATGAAAGGTTCGATGCAATACGATTGTCACCGCCGCCCGTCCCGTTCGAAGTCACCTTTTTCGGTGTCCGAACCCGATTATCGCTATTTGCGCCACGGGTATCACGGGCATCGCGGCTATCACGGCGTGCACTATCGCGCCCATGCGGGCGAGCCGCTGCGCGATCAGAACGCTCGTTATTGCGATCATTGCGTTCGTTACGATCCGCACCCGCTTTGATACCGCCTTTGTAACGGCCGGAATTTTCCGATCCGCTGGCGACATCACGCGTGGTTTCTTCGGTGCGACGACGATCATTATTCCGGTCATTGCGATCATTACGACCACGGGCCTCATTGCGCCCCTGACCATTACGATTGCCTGCACCCGGACGACCACCGCCATTCCGGCCGCGTCCATTGCCATTGCTGGCACGGCGTTCCGGATTTGCATCGCGCTCGGCTTTTGAAATCGCGTCCTGCTCAGCGGCTGCCTTTGCATCGCGACGATCAATTACCGGGATCGACTGACGGGTGGTTTTTTCGATATCACGCAGAAGACCGCGTTCTTCCTCGTCACAGAATGCAATCGCCGAACCGCTGGCACCACCGCGTGCGGTACGACCGATACGGTGCACATAGCTTTCCGGGACATTCGGAAGTTCGAAATTCACAACGTGGGTCACACCATCGACATCAATACCGCGTGCGGCAATGTCGGTTGCGACCAGAACGCCGATCTGACCATCCTTGAACGCGTTCAATGCACGTTCGCGCTGATTCTGGCTTTTATTACCATGAATCGCGGCAGCACTAATTTTGCAGCTTTCAAGATGACGCGCCACACGATCCGCGCCGCGCTTCGTGCGCGTGAAGACCAGGGTACGTTTGAAAAGCGGGTTATCAAGCAATTCCGCCAGAAGCTGACGCTTGCGGTTTTTCTCGATCATATAGACCGACTGCTCGACACGTTCCTGGGTCGTAGCAACCGGGGTCACCGAAACCTTGACCGGATCGGAAAGCATATCACCGGCAAGCTGCCCGATCTGGGTCGGCATGGTAGCCGAGAAGAACAGGTTCTGACGATCACGCGGCAGCATCTTGATAATGCGTTTTATCGGCGGCAGGAAGCCAAGATCAAGCATATGATCGGCTTCGTCGAGCACGACGACATCAACATTGTTCAGCTTCAGCTTGCCTGCATCGATATGATCAAGCAAACGGCCCGGCGTTGCGACAAGAACGTCAACACCCGGCGTAATCGCCTTGATCTGCGGGCCATGCGCGACACCGCCAACGACAACGGCAACCGAAACATTCATGAAACGGCCATAGGCACGGAAACTGTCGCCGATCTGGGCGGCCAGTTCGCGCGTCGGCGCAAGCACAAGCACACGGCACGATTTGGCCGGGGTGCGGGTTTCGTTTTTGGAAAGACGGTCCAAGATCGGCAGTGCAAAAGCAGCAGTCTTGCCAGTGCCGGTCTGTGCTATCCCCAGAAGGTCTTTGCCTTCGAGGAGAGATGGGATGGCCTGCGCCTGGATCGGCGTGGGCACATCATACCCTTCATGCTTGAGAGCGCGAAGGACGGGCTCGGCCAGGCCGAGATCCGAAAATTGGGTCAAATAAAAGTATCTCTTGGTATTGCGGCAGCAGAGGGAAGGGAATCGGCCCTTGAATGTATTACGTCAGCTCTGCGCCTTGCATATTCTTTCGGAAAAGCCCGCGTAGTAGGGCCCTTCAATGCGGTTTTCCGGTAGATCACTCAACAGGCGAGGCCAATAAAGTCCCCTCTACGCTTCTGGAGCGATCAGATAACAAGGGCACCATGCGCAGAGTTTTATCGGCTTGTCAAACACCATGTTTGTCATGAGCCACGCTTAAATTGCAAACAAGCCCGTTGCTTAAGCATTCCGGGCTTGTTTTAACGACAAATACTTCCACCCCTAATTAGCTGAACAAGGGCTCCCTGCCCCGAACGGGTTTGCAGCCGCGCATGGATTGGTCGCAGCACACGGGTTCATATATTCGTGGCGCGGATTTACCGGTGCGCAGGGAGCCGGGGCATATCCGGGGCCACAGGGCGAAGCCGCGCAAGGATTCCCAGCCTTGCATGAATTGTAGACGCCGCAAGGATTTGCTGCACATGGGCTGGCTGCGCAAGGGTTGGCACTGCACGGCGCTGCGGCACAGGGATTTGCCCCACACGGATTATATCCTGCGCAAGGATTGGCGGCACACGGATTGGCAGAACAGGGATTCGCCGAGCAAGGGTTTGCAGCACACGGATTACCCGCACATGGATTGCCCCTCGCCACTGGATTGTTGGCCGGATTGCTGATTGCCGGTGGATTGACGGGGGCATTGGTATGATTGAAATGATCAAACGCCACCGCCCCACTGGCCGCGAGGAAAACCGCACCAAACAGGATTGTATTTTTTTCACTCATGACTTTTTAAATCCGTCCATGCCAAATACCGGGCGAAGGGCGATCCCTATCCAGCTACCGGCAAAGGCAGCAACAAACCAGAGCCAGCCATGCACGCTGCCAGATGCGATGCCGCTAAAGAACGCGCCGATATTGCAGCCAAATGCCAACCGCGCCCCATAGCCCATCAATATTCCACCAATCGCCGCCGCCAGAAGCGACGCAAACGGTACCTTGACCTTGGGCGCGAATTTGCCCGCAAGGCTTGCCGCCAATGCCGCCCCGATCACGATGCCGAAATTCATCACCGACGTATTATCCGCCAGTACCGAATTTGAAAGCGCCTTGGCCGGACCGGCCCAGTTCCAGAATTCCCAGGTTTCGACTGGAATGCCAATGCCTTGGGCGATCTTCGCACCCCAAAGACCAAACCCGAACGTGATAGACCACGGATGCCCCGCGCTCAAAAGCGTTGCGACGTTAAGCCCCGCCAGAAGAACACCGGTCCCGACCATCGGCCAGGGACCATGCAGCAACCGGGCAAATCCCGCACGCGGCGCGACCGGTGCGGCTTCAATCGAACCATGTGCACGCTTTTCAACCCAGACCGTGATCAGCGCAATCAACACCAGACCGGCAAAGGTCACGCCCAAACCACCCCAGATACCGAACTCGGTACCAAGGCTAATGGGCGGCATGGAAGGCAGCTCAAGCCACATTGGCAAATGCGCCGTACCAATCACCGCCCCGATGATAAAGAATGCAAGCGTCAGCAACATGCGCGCGCTGCCACCACCAACCGTAAACAGCGTGCCCGATCCGCATCCACCGCCAAGCTGCATGCCAAGTCCGAACATGAACGCACCGACCAGAACCGAAACACCAACCGGTGCCACCGCCCCCACAATCGGTGTACCAAGGGGTGCACCAATGGCAAGCAACGGAATAAACGCCGCCGCAGCAACGCCAATCATCAAAAGCTGGGCCCGCATCGCGCGGCCGCGCTTTTCAACCGAAAACCGGCGCCAGCCACCGGTGAACCCGAATGACGCATGATAAAGCGCAATGCCAAGCAATCCGCCAAGACCATAAAGCACGGCCTGATGGATATCGACGGCCTGCGCAATAAGCACCGCGACAATGACAAACAGGATAGCAGTAACGGCCGCCGGTCCTTTATCAAAGCTAAAGCCCGGCACGGGGGCGCTTGGTGCGCGTTGGGAAAGGGTCGTTTCAGACATGGTGGTGACGCTCTATCTGACAGGGAACCTGAAAACGAACGGAACCGGAATCACCGGTTCCGTTAAAACATCGCGTATTATAGGGACGTTACGCCGTATTTCCGAATTATTCCGGAATGACCACTTCGCGTGACGGATCAGCCGCCCATTCGGTCATCGAGCCGTCATACATACGGGTGTTTTTGTTGCCCATCACTTCCGAAAGGCCAAACCACGCAACCGATGCCCAATGGCCGGTATTGCAATAGGTGATTTCTGCGCCGTCCTTGGCAACACCGGCATTTTCCACCAGTCCTTCGATCACATCGGATGCGACAAACGCACCCTGCTGATCATTATAAAACTCGGACTGCGAAATATTGACTGCCCCCGGAATGGCACCAGCACGGGCGACAACACCGCTTTTGCTTTCGCCCTTGTATTGCGAAACTGGGCGGGCATCGACCAGCGCAACACCATTTTCACGTGCCTTGGCAACGTCATCGGCGGTCGCCAGAAGCTCAGGGCGGAAATTGGCATTGAAGGCCACGGCCTGTGGTGCAACCGCCTCGCTTGATACCGGCTTACCGGCGGCTTCCCATGCACGCTGCCCGCCATCAAGGATGGTTACGGCATCATGACCCAGCACCTTGAAGGTCCAGTAGACACGCGTGGCCGAACCGAAATCCGAGCTGTTCTGACCAGCCGGGACGACAACAACCTGTTTGTCATTATCAATGCCAAGGCTGCCGATCCGGGCCGATATCACATCAATCGGTGGCAACTGGCCAACAACCTCGCCAACCTTGGCGCGCCAGCCGAACTTGCCATAAGGCGCAAAAACCGCACCCGGAATATGCCCGGCATCATAGGGGCTGCCTTCTTTGGTCAGCGACCGGATATCGACAACCACCAGTGAAGGGTTTTCCAGATTGTCCGAAAGCCATGCGGCATCGACCAGCGGCTTTTCGGTCAGGCGTTCGGCCTGTGCTGCCGCGCCGCCAAAGACAATCGCCACTGCCGCAGCAGCAGAAAGAATAAGAGAACGCATGGGGCCTGTCTCCGATTTAGTGAATTAGAAATCTGTGAAACTTATATAATCACCACGTATACAATGTCAATTAATCGAAAATAACAGTTATTTTTTGTTATAAAATGAAACACCGTTAATTGAGCAACCCTTTTGCCTTTAAACGCTAAGGTCTCAGCCCGTTCAGATACCGCGCATATTCACGTGCGAACGCATCATGGGTTTCGCTGTTGCGCAAGGCAGGCGGGCGGGTCAGGAAGCCATGCAGGGTAGCAATGATAAATTCAGCCACCGAAGACGGCTCGATATCGGTGCGGATGGTTTTATTGAATTGCCCATGGCCCAGATGAAGCGCCAGCCCCCGCCGCCAATATCGGTAAACCCCGTCGATCCGCTTGCGCAGATTGTCATCAAGTTCCGCCGCCCCAGATGCCAGCCGCGCCAGCGGACAGCCACCTTCAAGCAGCTTGGGGGCTTCTTTGGTACCAAGGCTATCGACCTGCCCCATCATGACAGGCAGAATATCTTCCTCGCCATCCAGCGGCTTTAGCCAGACATCATCAATATATTGCGGCAGGCACTCCTCGATCACGGCATAGGCGAGTTTCGCCTTGCCGGGAAAGTGATGATAAAGCGCCCCCTTGGTCGTGCCGGTACGGTCCAGAATCCGGTTGATCGATGCCCCCGCAAACCCCGCCATGCGGATTTCGTAGAATGCGGCATCAAGGATCAGTTTGCGGGTGGCCTGCGGATTGCGGGGCTGGCGTGTGGTCGCCATGGCATTTTGCGAATGTTCGGCAAGCGCGTTTTCAATCGCGCCCTCATCCACCGGCTCATCCGGATGGGAAATCCGGGCCAGTGCGGCATTAATGCTAAAGGGCGGTTTGCTCATGATTTTTATATCTTGTGCCACGTTTGATAAGGCTGCCCAAGGTTCCCCTGTTTTTGATCCAAGGTCAATACGAGAGCACATTGCACCTAACGTGCCCCTGCTCACAGCATCCCCGTCCGCAAGATGATCCAGCCCCTTGCAATTCCAAGCAAACCAGTCTCTATTACGGGATTACGGGGCCGTGATACGGTTCCCATATCCGGCCGGAAACGGCATGGAAACGCATATCAAGACCAGGCCAAACGCCACCCTCTTAACGATTATGGTGGCATGCGATGACAGGATCGCATTCGATCGGAAAGCAGATGCATATTCATTCCATCGCCTTTGTCGCTGCCGACACCAAAATTGCCCAAGACGCGATGTATCGCTTAAAGCATCGCTACGGCCATGTTTCGCCGGACACCGCCGATGTCATTGTTGCGCTTGGCGGCGATGGTTTCATGCTCGAAACCCTGCATCGTTATATGGGCCGCAAGGTGCCGATCTATGGCATGAACCGAGGCACGGTCGGCTTTCTGATGAATGAATTCCGCGAAATCGATCTGCCCGAACGCATCGCCGAAGCCCAGACTGTCGAACTGCACCCGCTTCAGATGGAAGCCCACACCATGCAGGGCGAAAGCATGTGTGCGCTTGCGATCAACGAAGTTTCGCTTCTGCGCGAAACACGGCAGGCGGCAAAACTTCGCATCAAGATCGACGGGGTTGAACGGCTGGCCGAACTAGTCTGCGATGGCGCACTGGTCTGCACACCTGCCGGAAGTACGGCCTATAACCTGTCCGCACACGGTCCGATCCTGCCGATGGGAAGCGGCCTTCTGGCCCTGACCCCGATCAGCCCGTTCCGCCCGCGTCGCTGGCGCGGCGCGCTTCTGCCGCACGGTGCCGAAGTTGTTTTTGATGTGCAGGACCCGCAAAAACGTCCGGTTTCCGCCGTGGCCGATTATACCGAGGTTCGCGATGTCTCGCGCGTAATCATCCGCGAAGACAGCAACATGAAAATCAAATTGTTGTTCGATCCCGAACACAATCTGGAAGAACGCATTCTTAAGGAACAATTCGTCGAATGAGTGCCGCCAACACAACCGCCATGCCGTCTGCGGCAACCCTTGACTGGCTCGCCAAACTGATCAGCCATCCAAGTGTTAGCCTGACCCCGAACCTTGCCCTGATCGAACAGGCGCAAAGCTATCTTGAGAGTCTCGGCTATCTGTGCGCGGTTGTGTTTGATGAAACCAGAAGCAAGGCGAACCTGTATGCCACCATCGGCCCGGCGGTTGATGGCGGCGTGATCCTGTCAGGCCATAGCGACGTGGTCCCGGTCGAAGGCCAGAACTGGGCATCCGACCCGTTCACCACCGATATCCGCGGCGACAAGCTTTATGGCCGCGGAGCATGTGACATGAAGGGCTTCCTTGCCTGCCTGCTGGCCAAGGCCGAAACCTTCAAAAATGCCGATCTGCGCGTGCCGATCCATCTTGCCTTCACCTATGACGAGGAAGTCGGCTGCCTCGGCGTGCCAAGCCTGGTCGAGGCAATCAACGCCCTGCCCCATAAGCCCGCCATGTGCATCGTGGGCGAACCCACCAACATGCAGGTCATTACCCAGCACAAGGGCAAATATTCCGCCCGCGCGCATTTCACCGGCCGGTCGGGCCATTCGTCGCTTCCGGGCGAAGGTGTCAATGCGGTTGAATTCGCATCCGAATTCGTGGTGTTCCTGCGCCGCCTTGGCCAAAAATTCCGCAATGAAGGCCCGCATGATGACGAGTTCGTTCCCAACCATACGACCTTCCATAGCGGCGTGATCCATGGCGGCACACAGCTCAACATCATCCCGCAGAATTGCTATGTCGATTTCGAATTCCGCAATCTGCCCAATCATGACCGCAACGAACTTAAGGGCCTGATTTTCGATTATCTCGACAACACCCTGATCCCGCAAATGCGCGAAACCTATGATGATGTCGGGGTTGAAATCGAAGTCGTCTCCGACATGCCGGGCCTCGCCACCGGCGATGACGAGGAAGTCACCAGACTGGTCATGGAACTGACCGGGGCCAACACCACCGGCAAGGTCAGCTTCGGCACCGAAGCCGGTGTATTCTCGGCGATGGGCGACATCCCCACCGTTGTCTGTGGCCCCGGCAGCATCGAACAGGCCCACAAACCCGACGAATTCATCGAACTCGACCAGCTCGCGCGCTGTGAAAAGTTCCTGGATAGGCTTTTGGCGGTGTTGGTGCGGAAATAGACTTTTAGCCCAGATTGCTTCAAGGAAGCAGCCTTTGACGGCTGCTTCCTTTTTTAATCAGCTATCGAACTCGATTTTCAAGACCTCTCGATCAATCAGTTCAGACAAGGCATCACGGTTACGGGTCGCCTGTTTTCCAAGCCCCCCAAAGCCACCAAACATAACCTCGAATACAGCCGAACCAATATCTTCAAACGGTGTCGGGTACTGCGGTTCATAGGCAACTGTTAAAGTCCCCCCGGAAGCATCGAGTACTGATTTGGCCACCTCAGCCATGTCATTCTCGAACCGACTTTGGGGTGGATTTTCCGAAATTTGATGATCCAGCTTATGGAAAAGCTCTTTGCGATAGGCTGCCCCATCAAGAGCAGCCCCACTTTCCACACTGGCATATTCTGCAATCCGGTCTTTAAGACCCCGATCCGTCAAACGCAGAGAAACCGAATTCAAATCGGCCTTCCCCATGTCATCAAACATCCGCCCCATTGTATTAAAGCCACGCGCAGAAAAACGCTCCACTGGTGGGGCCGTGAAACGGCTGATACTGACTTCGAACTCACCATCAAGAAAATCAGGCATCGAAACCTCAACGGCCGCCAACACGTCACCTTTGGCTATATCATACTCATACTCAATACCAATATCGCCTCGCATAGCGTCCATTCCGATCAGAAACGGCGACGGTCCGCCAAATAGTCCGAACGGACTTGCTGCAATCGGAAAATCAACGTCTTCCAGCAGAAGATCGACACTTCTCAACTGGCCGCTACGTTCGTCCAAATCATAGTTCGAAACAGTTAATGCCCCAACAGTGCCCTCTGTTCCCTGCAAACTCAGTCGCAGGTTATACAAAGTCACGCTCTGCCCAATGAGGGACGCATCGATTTCACGATAACGGATGTCGCGATCAAGTTGGTTTTCACGAAGGAACCGGGCGATCTCGATTTCTGCCTCATTCGCGATATGACTTTGAAAGGCGAAATATCCCCCCACAAGAACCACAATCGCAACCAACGCTGCAATCAGCCCGACTTTTTTGCGACCTTTTCGGGAAGGCTCGGACATATGATTATTATTCTGTTCCATATCCACACCTATTCCCTTGCGCCTGACCATTGCGGATATTGTGACCGGACATAAGCCGCAACATCTTCTTTATTCATGCAAATCCGGCCATCACATTTCGTCGCCTTATCAACTGATATAACGCTATAAAGCGCGCCGTCGATCTTCTGGCCGTCCCCCATCCCGGAAACAAAATACCAATCACCTTCTTCTAGCCCCTCCCCCGTCAGATAGACACGCGATGGCCATTTGGCGCGATAACCGACACTGTCGCGATCCCCGACCTCCACAAAGGCCCGAACCGGAAATTTCTGGCCGCGAGAAAAGGCGCTGGCGGCAATATCATAGGGATTGTCAAAAGACGGATTGCCATCGTGATGCAAGGCCGCAAGCTTGGCCGGAACGACACCATCTCCGGCAAGACTGTCATAAAGCTTTTGCGCTTGCGCATCCTCGCGTTCCTGCTGAACACGGCGCAGCTCTTCTTCATGGCTGCGCTGGGCAGCAAGACGCTGTTCCTCGGCCCGACGCTGCTCTTCTGCGGCCTTCCTCACTTCGGCCATATGCTGTTCACGCGCCGCAACAAACTTCGCCTCATCATGATGGACCAGCAAATAATCCTTTTGCTTTCCGGTATAGATTTTAACATCAATGAATTCGGCTTTAAGCTTGTAAAAACGGTTCCAACGCTCGTCTTCAAGCCCACCATCCTTTAACCGTGCACGATAAGTAACATGGACTTCATTGCGCGTTTCCTGCAGTCGATCAACCGCGCTACGCCCTAAATTATCCGGCAAATAGATTTTTTGGTTAAAACTATCTGGTAGCCCTTCGAAACTAACGGACACCTTCCCTGCAATTACATTGTCATTGAAGTTATCATACCTGCAAGTCAGAGAGTAAGTCTTCGCCCGAGGAGTAAAGCTTCCAATATCCAACATAGAGGTATCAAAGTCGTAGCCCCGGTCGACGCGAAAATCGAGGGTAAACTCAAAGACGTCACCGGCGGCCAGTGAACTAACCAAAACCCCCGGCCTGACCTTTTCCCGCCAGTCCCGATAATCAAATTCATTGTTTTTTACCGCGTTATATTCTTTGCAGCCATCTATTGACGCTAACTGATCAATCACACGATCATCGTTCAGGGCCTCGGGATAGTATTTCGCTGCAAGCCAAAAGACATTCTCGGCCGTCAAGGAAACCGGCTTCACATCCGGTTGCTTCTTCTCAACAACAACCGGCTTTTCCTGCTTTGCAACAGTCGGCGCTGGCGGCGCTTCCGGTACTTCGGTTATTTCTTTCGCTGCATCGTCTTTCGGCGACACATCCTCCGCAGTTTTTTGCGCGGGATCACCCACCGCAGCCTCTGGCGCAATAGCCCACCCACTGGCCTTTGCAATACGGAAATCGCGTGTCAGGGTACCGGCGCTGTCGGTTACCTCGACCCTGGCCACTTCCATCTGCGGGCATTCCGCGTCAAATACCTTTGCGATTGTCGGAAAAAGGGTTTCTTCCTTATCGACCAAAGGACTGTCGGCGTTGCGTGCAAGCTTCAAATGCGCATCCGCTTTGCACCAATTATCGCCCCCGACGCCAAACAGCTCGATGCCAAGCTTCGAGGACCGCGCGATCTGCTTTGTTTCTGCCGCTTCAACGTCAAACGGCAATGACAAAGCCACCGCTGATATCATCAGCGGTGCCAAAATAAAACGCCGATATCCCATCAACCCAGCTCCCAGACACCATCCGGCGACTTGCAGGCCGAATAGTTTTTCTGCTCGCTCTCGCTACCGTCACTTACTGTCATGGAAACATCGCGACAGGTCGTCTGCACGATAAGGGTTTCGGTCTCAAACTCTGCGTCAAGATCAATGACATCGCTATCGCGTTCGACAACCTTTTCCTCGGCGACCTTCGCTGCTTCGGGATCTTGTGCCGTATCTGCTGCGGCCATCTGCATATCGGGGATCACATTCGGCTCTGCCAGAAGCGTGTGATACACATACCCAATGGCCTTGCCATCACGCCCCACCAGATACCAGTTACCATTGGCAACACTACCAACCGCATTGATCCGGTCTCCTGCCCGCAATCCTGTCAGGACATCAGAATCCGTCGAAGGCGCGGAACGCACATTGGCCCCCTTGGTGACCACACGCTCTTCACCGACAATCGTCATACCAACCGGGCTTGCCACGACTTTCGGGCGCTGCACTTCCACCTTGGCTGCAACCTGGCGGGTGTTGGTCGGAACAATTTCCGCACTTGCCCCCGTATCGGGGTTGTTCCAGGTAACCACATCGCCATCATTTCCGGCATCAAGTGTCTGATTGGTTCTTTGCTGCACGGCTTCGGCGTCCGTCGGGTCCAGCATTCCCCCGATCCAGTCGCCAATCATATAACCCGCTGTTGCCCCAATCGCTGTCGCAACAAGCTGCCCCGTGCCGTTCCCGAATTGCGCACCAAGTATCGTTCCGCCAACCACCCCAACGATGGAGCCAACGGTCTGTCCGGTAGTTTTGTTACATCCCCCAAGGGCAAGTAAAGACATCAAAACGAGCGCGGTCGTGCCACGTAACACTGCTTTATTCATAAAAGTATGCCCCTGTTAAGCAAATCAAACGACTGTCCCTAATAAAGATTTATCGAACTAAACTTTTAGATGTCAATGCAACTTGAACACACGCAAAAGCAATTAAATTGCTTGAAAAAAACCAAGATCAGTGAAACAGAAATCGTCAATTTGCCTATCCAACACAAAGGAATAGCACCTGAAAGTTGAAACCCATTCGAATGAGTAGGGAAAATTACCCGCTTGACCTTATGACCATGTCGGGACAAAACAAAAGGGCCGGTGCATTGCACCAGCCCTTCTTACGCACGCGCAACGGCGGGGTCGGGGGACTGCGCAGACAAGTCTGCAACCGTCGCGAGCGCGCCGACAAAGCCGGTCTGTTAAATCAGACCGGCTTTGCTTTTTGGTTTATTCCGCCGGATGTTCGTGGGCGGCTTTGACGTCACCGCGTTTCGAACGGCTTTTGGCAAAGGTGCCAACAATCAGCACGAAGAACAACGGCACGAAGAAGATCGCAAGGATCGTGGCCGCAATCATGCCGCCCATCACCCCGGTCCCCACCGCGATACGCGCCCCCGCACCGGCACCGGTACTGATCGCAAGCGGCAAAACGCCCAGCGTGAACGCCATCGAGGTCATGATGATCGGACGCAGACGCTGGCGCGCGGCCTCGACCGTTGCCTCAAGCAGGCCCATCCCCTGATCATAAAGCTCACGCGCGAACTCGACGATCAGAATGGCGTTCTTGGCCGAGAGACCAATCGTGGTCAGGATCGCCACCTGGAAGTAAACGTCATCGGGAAGCCCGCGCAGCAGCGCTGCAATCACGGCCCCCAAAACGCCCAGTGGCACGACCATCATCACCGAAACCGGAATGGCCCAGCTTTCATAAAGTGCGGCAAGGCACAGGAAGACCACGATCATCGACAGGGCATAAAGGGCCGGGCCCTGTTCGCCTGCTTCGCGTTCCTCATAGGAAAGCCCCTGCCATTCAAGGCCGATGCCGCCCGGAAGCTTGGCAACGATTTCCTGCATTGCCGTCATCGCATCACCCGATGCAACGCCCGGTGCCGCCTGCCCCTGAATATTGACAGACGAAAGACCGTTAAAGCGCTCCAGTCGCGGCGAACCATATGTCCACTGCGTGGTCGAGAAGGCCGAAATCGGCACCATCTCGTCATGGCTGTTGCGCACATACCAATGATCCATATCTTCGGGCATCATGCGGTATTTCGCATCTGCCTGCATATAGACGCGCTTGACACGGCCCTTCTCGATGAAGTCGTTGACATAGCTTGAGCCCCAGGCAGTTGCCAGCGTGCGGTTGATGTCGGCAATACTGACACCCAGCGCGCTTGCCTTTTCCTGATCGATATTGATGTCGAACTGTGGTGTATCATTCAGGCCGTTCGGACGCACCCCGACCAGACGCGGATCCTGTGCCGCCATGCCAAGCAACTGGTTTCGTGCCGCGATCAGGGCATCGTGCCCCGCACCGCCACGGTCCACCAACTGCATGTCAAAGCCGTTCGCCGTGCCCAGTTCGATAATCGCAGGCGGGGCAAAGGCAAAGACCATGGCTTCGCGGATCTGGGCAAAGGCACCATAGGCCCGCCCGATCACCGCCTCAACCGACTGACCGGGCGATGTCCGTTCCGACCAGTCTTTAAGGTTCACAAAGGCGATACCCGCATTCTGGCCATTACCGGCAAATGAGAAGCCCGCCACGGTAAAGATACCGTTCACCACTTCCTTCTCGTCTTCCATGAAGTGCTTTTCAAGCTTCTTGAGAACCTCGACCGTCCGCTCCTGCGAGGCACCGGCTGGCAGCTGAACCATCGAGAACATGATCCCCTGATCCTCTTCCGGCAGGAATGACCCCGGCAAACGAACAAACAAGAAGGCCAGACAACCGACAAGAATGCCGTACACGAACAGATAGCGCCATTTGCGGTTCACAACATGACCAACACTGCCCTGATAGAAGTTGTTGGTCTTATCGAAACCGCGGTTGAACCAGCCAAAGAAACCCTTTTTGGCATGCGGATCGCCCTTGGACGGTTTAAGCATGGTCGCACAAAGGGCCGGTGTCAGGACAATCGCCACGATCACCGACAGCACCATCGCCGAAACAATGGTGATCGAGAACTGGCGATAAATCGCCCCGGTCGAACCGGCAAAGAACGCCATCGGCACAAACACCGCCGACAGAACCAGCGCAATACCGACAAGTGCACCGGTAATCTGGCTCATGGATTTGCGCGTTGCTTCACGCGGCGGCAAGCCGTCTTCATGCATCACGCGTTCGACGTTTTCGACCACAACGATGGCATCATCGACCAGAAGACCAATCGCCAGCACCATGCCAAACATGGTCAGCGTGTTGATCGAATATCCGAACGCCGCAAGAACACCAAACGTACCAAGCAGAACCACCGGCACCGCAATCGTCGGGATCAGGGTCGCGCGCCAGTTTTGCAGGAACACGAACATCACGACGAAGACAAGCGCGATAGCTTCAAACAGGGTCCGCACCACTTCCTCGATCGAAACCTTGACGAAGGGGGTGGTGTCATACGGATAAACAACTTCCATCCCCTGCGGGAAGAAAGGTTTAAGCTCCTCAAGGCGGGCTTTCACCGCCTCGGCGGTATCAAGCGCATTGGCCCCGGTCGCAAGGTTGATACCGATACCGGTAGCGGCCTGTGCATTATACCGCGCAACGACCTCGTAACTTTCGCCACCGATCTCGATGCGCGCCACATCGCCCAGACGGACCTGCGAACCATCCGTATTCACACGCAGCAGAATATTGGCGAATTCGTCAACGGTCGTAAGCTTGCTTTGGGCTGTAATCGTCGCGTTGATCTGCTGGCCCGGCACCGACGGCGCACCGCCGATCTGACCGGCCGTGACTTCCGTGTTCTGCGCTTCGATTGCCGAACTGACATCGGAAACCGCCAGGTTATAGGAAATCAGCTTGTTCGGATCGAGCCAGATGCGCATCGCATGCTGCGCACCAAACACCTGTACCGAACCAACACCGTTCACACGTGCAATCGGGTCTTCGATGGTCGACACCACAAAGTCCGAAAGGTCTTCGGCATTCATCGAACCATCGGCCGACACAAAGCCCGCCACCATCAGGAACGAACCGCTTGATTTCGAAACCGTGATGCCCTGCTGCTGAACTTCACTTGGCAGGCGCGACATGGCGGCCTGCAACTTGTTCTGCACCTGCACCTGCGCGATATCGGGATCGGCTTCGGGTTCAAAGGTCAGGGTGATGGATGCACTACCCGTCGCACTACTGTTCGACGACATATAGCGCAGGTAATCCAGCCCGTTCATTTCCTGTTCGATGACCTGCGTCACCGTGTTTTCAACGGTTTCCGCCGAAGCACCCGGATAGGTCGCCTCGATCTGCACCGATGGCGGTGCAATCGACGGATATTGCTCGATCGGCAGCTGCAAAATGGACAGCCCCCCCGCCAGCATGATCACCAGAGCCACAACCCAGGCGAAGACGGGGCGATCAATAAAAAACTTTGCCATTAGAAATCGTCCTTAATCGTCAGCTTACTGGGCTGAACCTTGGGCGGCATTCGCACTCTCGACAGGTTCCGCCGTTACTGGCGCCCCCGGTGCAATACGCTGAATGCCATCGACGATCAGCTGTTCGCCATCCTCGACGCCATCGGTGACCAGCCAGTTTTCACCCTGCGACTGTTCGATCTGGATATCTTTGGAAACGACCTTGCCGTCGCCGATCGTATAGACATACGCCGAGCCGTCCGGGCGACGCATCACCGCTTTCTGCGGCACAAGGAAGGCCCCTTCAAGCTTGCCCTGACGCACCTGACCCCGCACGAACATGCCCGGCAGCAACACACCATCCGGGTTCGGGAAAACCGCACGCAGGCGGATCGTTCCGGTGGTTTCATTCACCGATACGTCAGAAAACTGCAATGTCCCGGTATGAGGATATTCCACACCTGTCGCATCAATGATCAGGGCGACTTCGATCTTGCCGTTTTCAACACCCTGAATGCGGCCATTCTGGATCGCCTGCTTGATTTTCAGCAACCGGCCACCGGCCTGTGTCACGTCGACATAGATCGGATCAAGCTGGGTGATCGTTGTCAGCGCATCCTCTTGATTGGCCGTCACCAACGCACCTTCGGTCACATCAGACGAACTGATCTGGCCGGAAATCGGGGCGGTTACGGTGGTGTATTCAACATTGATACGTGCCTGATCGACCTGCGCGCGTGCAGCGGCAACCGCTGCTTTCGCCTGCGCTTCTGCCGAAATCGCATCGTCAAAGGTCTGCTCGGAAACCGCCTGGGTTTTCACAAGGCTTTCATAACGCGTGCGGGTTTTCGTCGTCTGATCAAGGGTCGCACGCTGTTTGGCAAGTTCCGCCTGCGCCGCGTCAAGTTCCGCCATATAGACGGCCTGATCAATCATGTAAAGCTGCTGACCGGCTTCAACAAACGCGCCTTCGGTAAAGTTGCGTTCCTTGATGATACCATCGACCTGCGGGCGCACGGCAGCCTTGCGGAAGGCAACGGTACGCCCCGGCATTTCCTCGATCAGACCGACGGTCTGCGCTTCAAGCGTCACGGTACCAACCGGCGTTGCCTGCGGTTGCTGCTGTGCGCTGGCATCCGACTGTTGCGCTTCGTCACAGGCCGCAACCATCAATGCAAGCACAGCAACGCCTGCAAGTTTCAAACAAGATCGCATCGACAAAATGATTTTCCTTCTCACAGTCCTGTAAGCACCGCTGCCGTGCCGGGGAATATCAGGCAGCTTTGCCATTGAATTATTAAATACTGTACGGTACAGTACACATTGTGCGCTGCACGATCAAGAGCCAAAAAAACCGCCGACAGAAAAGATCGAAAAACCATGAGCGAAACGTCAGAAATCCAAGGAAAACAATCCAGTCGCGGCTTCGCACGACGACGCGCGATGATGGATGCTGCATGGCAGCTTCTGCTGGAGAAAGGCTTTTCTGGCGTTACGCTAAATGACGTAATTTCTCGATCTGGTGGCTCACGTACAACTCTCTACGAGGCATTTGGCGGAAAGGATGGGTTGCTGACTGCCGTCATGACAGAACGGTGCATGGAATTTTCCGCGGAACTGCATATTTCGCTGGAATCCAATCTCCCTCCTCGTGACGCTTTGACCGACTTCGCCTTTAAACTATCGACCAAGATACTAACCGAGGAAGCCGTTCGCTTCACGCAGATTCTGTTCTCCGAAGGACAGCATTTTATACCAATGGTTGAGAAGTTCCTTGAAGTCGGCCCCGAAAGCACACGCAAACGCCTTGCAAACTACCTGAAACGCCAGAACGACCTTGGCAATCTTGTCATCGACGATCCCGATCATTATGCGGAAATCTTCGATGCGATGATTGTCGGCGATTGGCAGAATCAGGTGATGAAAATGATCTCTCCGCCCAAACTCAGCGAGGAAGAGATCACAATAAGGGTCAAACGCGCCGTCGATGTCTTCCTCTGCGGTGTTGCCGCCGACAGCAAACGCGACGAACTGGGATGCGCCTCGGACTGATCCGGATGGACCTGCAAACCGCGGATCACCCTGCAAATCCGATGTGATACACTTCACACCAAGGCCATTCAGGGCAGCCTGAAGGCAGCTTGCAGCAATCCCTGCCCCATCTTCACCAAATTTGCGCTAAACAATGGAACCGTTCAAACCATTACCCTTGGGGGCCCCGATCATGCCTGCACGCCGTATTGTCATCGGCATTGGTGTTTCACTGATTTCCCTTTGCGCAACAAGCGTAACCGCCTTTGCACTTGAAACGCAGAAGGCCCGCGAAATCATGGATGCGATCCTGATGCAGAACGGCATATCCGCCACCGAAATGTCGGCGGAAAACAGCAATGGTGCCGTCATCTTCACCTATGACGATGTCCGCCTTGATCTCAGCGGTTATAGCTCGGCGCGTGAACTGGTCCTGGATGATGTCCGGGTCACGATGAACGATACCGATATCGCCAATCAGGTCGATATTGGCGTAACCCTGCCCGAACGCGGCAAAATGCTGGCCGAAGCCACCAGTGACCAGCGCGAACTGACCATGCGCAAGGCACTGGGCAGCCTGCGCTGGGACCATGTTAACGGTGTGCCGGTCAACTTCACCGGTTCGGCGGATTTCCTGATCGGTGATGAACCGGTCACGCGTAAACACTGGCTGATGAATGGCCTTGTCATTCGCTGGATGCCCGAAGAAGCCCGCATTTCATGGCAGGCCGCCGAGTGGACCGGACCGAACCGGGAAAAACTTGGCTCGGTCAAATCCACAAGCTTCCTGCTTTATCCCGGTGAAAACGACGAAACCCATCTTGATTACGCCCATGACGGCCTGTGGCTGCCAAGCCTGCTGCAACCGCGCACCGTGCGCATCAAAAGCAGCAGCACCGACCTGCCCTGGTCCGAAGCCCGGCCTATCCTGCAAAAGGGCTTTAACGACATGATGACCGGCCTTGCCCCGCGTGCGGCCCGTCGCCAGATCGCCAATGACCTCTGGCAAAAGGCCGCCGATAACGGTGCCCCGGTCAAGATTGACGAAATCTATGTCGAAGGCCGTGGCCTCGAAGCACTGGGCAAGGGTGAATTCATCGCCCAGAAAGCCGCGCGTTACGGCTTTTCGGGCCAACTTGACGTCGACCTGATCGGGCGCGAACGCCTGCAGGACCTGATCGGCACCCCGCAAAGCCCGACCCTGCTCGGTGCGCTGGTTCCCTTTGCCGTCGATGGCCTTGCAGCCGGTGAACCGGGCAAACAGGGCACGACGAATTACGACGTGGAACTGCTGCGCGATGGCCGGATTGTCGTGAATGGCATCACGGTATTTAGCGGCACAAGTGGCAGCTGACAGCTTGGGGCGAACGGAAACCCAGATGCCAATTACCTGTAACCGGGTCGTTATTTACACCAGAAAAATCGATGAAATGATCCGCTTCTATGGCGATCTTTTCGTCTATCGCGCGGTCCGTCACGAGGGCGACCGCATTGTCGAACTGCGCCCGGCAACAGATGGGCTGATCCTGATGCTTCATCCTGCGGGCAAGGGACAGAAAGAAGGCCAGTCCCTCATCAAACTGGTCTTTGACGTCAAGAATGTCGACGCCTTCCGCAAACAACTGGTTGCCCGTGGCGTTGATGTCGGCCCGATCCATCAGGCGGATGGCTATCAGTTCGCCAATATGAAAGACCCGTCCGGAAATTCGGTTTCGATTTCCAGCCGGGCCTTTGCAGTCCGTTCCTGACCGGGCTCAGATACCCTGCCCGCCGGAAACCTCGATCCGCTGGGCATTGACCCACCGATTGTCTTCTGACAGCAGGCTGGCAATCATCGGGCCGATATCATCAGGCACGCCCACCCGGCCAAGGGCCGTCATTTCGGCAAATACCTTGTTCAGATCCGGGGTATCACGCACCGCACCGCCAAGGAAGTCGGTTTCAATCGCGCCCGGTGCGACCGTATTGACCGCAATGCCGCGTACCCCAAACTCCTTGGCCATATAAAGGCTCAGCACCTCGACCGCGCCCTTGACCGCCGAATAGGCGGAAAATCCGGGGAATGCCCCCTTGGTCAGCCCCGAAGACAGATTGACGATCCGCCCGCCATCGGCAATCAGCGGCAACAAAGCCTGCGTTAAGAAGAAAACCCCTTTGAAATGCACATCAACCAGCTTGTCGAACTGTGCCTCGGTGGTTTCGGCAATTGATGCCATGTCGCCATGACCGGCATTGTTGACAAGATGGTCAAACGTTTCCCGGCCCCAGACGTCGCGCAATCCGGTGCGCAGGTTTTCGGCAAAACCGGCAAAGCTGGAAATGTCAGCAACATCAAGCTTCAGGGCCAATGCCTTCCGCCCCATTGCCTTAATCTCCGAAACCACTGCATCGGCATCGTCAGAACGGCTGTGATAGGTCACGATTACATCCCCGCCGTGGCGGGCAATGGCAAGGGCGGTATTGCGGCCAAGGCCACGGCTGGAACCGGTTACAATTGAAATCTTGGTCATCGGACAACTCCTTGGTTTGGTGATGTTGGTTCACGCTGTTTGGTGTTGTCCGTTATACTGCTGCCCCCTCCCGCCCGTCGTTGCCGGAACCTCGGCATACTTAGCCTAATCCTCCAAACCATATTTACGACGATATCAATCGGGATTAGGATCACGGCATGACAAACGCGCTTCTCACCTCGGTCCGGTCATGGCTTGATACCCGCTCCATCGACAGCGGACTGGCCCAGACACCCATTCCCGGCCTGACGACCATCCGGTCCGTCACGCCAAGCGGGCTGGATTATGCCATCTCCCGCCCGCTGGTTTGCCTTATCCTTCAGGGCAGCAAGCAGGTTGCCCTTGGCAATCGGACCCTCACCCTGCGCCCGGGTGATACCCTTCTGATCACGGCCGATGTCCCGACCGTAAGCCAGATCACCGATGCCAGTTCCGATGCGCCCTATATGTCGCTGGTGCTTGATCTCGATCCATCGGTGATTGCCGACCTGTCATTGCAGATGGGCACCCCGCCGCAAAGCGATGATGCCGCCGTCATTGTCGCCCCCACCGATGCCGAGGTCGCCGATACTGCCCTTCGCCTGATGCGTCTGCTTGATCGTCCCGATGCCGTTCCGATGCTCCATCAATCCCTGATCCGCGAATTGCATTACTGGCTTCTGACCAGCCCGCATGGCGCTGCCATCCGCCAGCTTGGCTGGCCCGACAGCCATACCCAGCGCGTGGCACGTGCGGTCGCCATCCTGCGCGAGGAATTCAGCGAACCTCTGCCGGTGGATCGACTTGCCGCAACTGCGGGCATGAGCCCATCCTCGTTTTACCAGCATTTCAAAACCGTGACCTCGCTGTCCCCGCGACAGTTTCAAAAACAGCTTCGCCTGATCGAGGCACGCCGCCTGATCATGGCCGAAGGCATGACCGCAAGCAGTGCCGCCTATGATGTCGGCTATGAAAGCGTGTCGCAGTTCACACGCGAATATCGCCGCATGTTTGGCATGCCGCCGGCCACCGACCGCGATATGGCGCGGGAACAATCGCCTGCATCCCGGGCCGCCGAATAACAACATCACCTTTCCCTGATAATTCTACAGTGCTGCGCGTGACATCCTGTTGACGGGCCGTGTCGAACTTCGCATGATCCGTTGGCAGGGTCGGTCTGCCACATACCGGCCTGATAAATCAGGGAGCTTCGTAAAAAATGAAAATCTTCAAATCCGGTCCGCTTTCCGGTCTTCTGATTGCTGGCGCGATGCTGGGGGCCATCAGCACCGCCTCTGCCGAACCAATCAGGGTCGGCATTGCCAATTTCGGTGAACATCCGCAGTTGAACGCCGCCATCGCCGGTTTCAAGGAAGGCATGGAAAGCGGCGGCTTTGCCGAGGGAACCGACGTTGTCTATTCCGAAAGCCACACCAATTTTGATGCGTCTCTGGTGCCCCAGATGATCGCCAAATTGCAGGCCGAAAATCCCAAACTGATCTTTACCGTCACCACCCCGGTTTCCCAGATCGCCAAGAAAGCATTGGCCGGATCGGGCATTCCGATCGTGTTTTCCGCCGTGACCGACCCGGTCGCCGCCAAGCTGGTCCCGTCGTGGGAAGCCGGTGATGAAGGCATGACCGGTGCATCGGACTTGCAGGATATCGATGCGGTTCTGGAATTCACCAAACTGCTGCTGCCGAATGCCAAACGTCTTGCCCTGCCCTATAACCCGGGCGAAGCCAATGACGTGGCCCTGCTTGAAAAGGTGCAGGAACTGGCCCCGGCACACTTCCTTGAAGTCGTCCCAGTTGGAATTGATAACGTCAATGATATCCAGCAGCGCATCACGTCGGTCGCTGGCAAGGCCGATGTCATCTACACCCCGGCATCAAACCTGATCCAGCCGGCGATTGCCGCGGTTTCGGCGGCTGCGCGCCAGATCGGCGTTCCGATTGTCAATTCCGATAGCTCGGCCGTTGCCAATGGCACCGTGCCTGCCAGCTTCTCGGTCGATTATGCGCAGGTCGGCTTAAGTGCCGGCATCATTGCGGCGGAGATCCTCAATGGCAAGGACGCGGCATCCATCGCGCCGTCCAAACCATCCTATGTCAATCACGAGCCACTGATTTCGAAAAAAGCCGCCGATGCCTTTGGCATCACCATTCCCGAGGCACTCGCCAATTGCGGCTGCGTCGTCGAATAAGCTGATCCGGCCTCACATTACATTTGGCGCCCCGCATTCCGGTATCACCGGGGGGCGCCAATGTTGCTTTACGGAGGATACGGATGCTTGAAATCCGGTCTGCACGAAAAACCTTTTACAAAGGCCAGCCCGACGAAAAAGTCGCGCTTGATGATCTTTCGCTGACACTTCAAACCGGCGAATTCGGTGTTGTCATCGGCTCCAACGGGGCAGGCAAAAGCACGATGCTAAACGCCGTTTCCGGCGCGATGCCCCTTGATCGCGGCCAGATCCTGATCAATGGCGATGATGTCACCAACACGCCCGTGCATAAACGCGCCATGCGGATTGCGCGTGTGTTTCAGGACCCGATGCTGGGTACTGCCGCCAGCATGACGGTTGCCGAAAACATGCTGCTTGCCGAACTGCGCAGCAAAAGCCGCACATTTGCCCGTGGGCTTAATCCCAAACGTCTTGCTGATTACAAGGAACGCCTGTCGATCCTGGGTCTTGGCCTTGAAAACCGGCTTGATACCCGTGTTGAACTGCTATCTGGCGGGCAACGCCAATCGCTATCCCTCATCATGGCGGTCGGCGGATCGCCCGATCTGCTGCTGCTTGATGAACATACCGCCGCCCTTGACCCGCGCACTGCCGATCTTGTCATGGGGGCAACCGTGCGCGCGGTTGATGCGCTTAAACTCACCACCCTGATGGTCACCCATAACATGCAGCACGCGGTTGATTACGGCCACCGCGTCATCATGCTGGACGCCGGAAAGGTCAAACTGGAAATCGGCGGCGAAGAAAAGGCCGGTGTCACGGTGGCAAAGCTGATCGATCATTTCTCGGTCAAATCCGATGCCATGTTGCTGGGGGCCTGATTGATGATGGAATTCCTCTCTTCGACCTTCACAAGCTATGTGGCGCTGGTCCCGGTAACATTGGCCCAAAGCCTTATTCTGGCTTTCGTCGTCATGGGCATCATGATCCCGTTCCGTACCCTGCATTTCCCCGACCTCACCAGCGAAGGCGCCTATCCGCTGGGCGGCTGTGTTGCCGGGGTATTGATTGCCGCCGGGGTCAATCCGGCTTTGGCAATCATCGCCGCCCTTCTGTGTGGTTTTGCTGCTGGTTGTTGCACGGCACTTATTCATCTGCGGTTCCGCATCCATACGCTTCTGGCCGGGATCCTGATGATGACGATGCTTTACAGCATCAATCTGCGCATCATGGGCAAATCGAACCTGTCGATCTTTGGCACCGGTTCGGTCTTTGACTGGGCGCCCTTCGTCACGCCGGGCTTCCCGGCGGCCAAGATCATCATTGCCGGGATCATCGGGGCGGCGGTGTTCGTGGCGCTCAACTGGTTTTTCAAAACCGAAAAGGGCACGGCCATGCGCGCGGTCGGCGCCAACCCCGCAATGGCCGAAGCACAAGGCATTTCCGTCTGGGTTTCGACCATCGGCGGTGTTGGCCTCGCCAGTGCCTTTTCGGCCACCAGTGGCGCGCTTATGGTCCAGTCACAGGGCTTTGCCGATGTGAATATGGGCCTTGGCATCCTGATCAATGGTCTGGCAGCACTCATGATCGGCGAGGCGATTGTTGGCAAACACAGCGTCTTCCGCCAACTCCTCGCTCCGTTTGTCGGTGCGATCATCTATTATCAGTTGGTGTCGCTCTGCCTGGCCGCCGGTATGCCCCCGCCTGATCTCAAACTGGCAACCGGGCTTTTCGTGCTTGCCATGCTGGCCCTACCCAGCCTCAAACGCGGTCGCGGCGGTGCCCCAGCCCGCGAAAAGTTCCGCGAATAGAAACAACGGGCGGGGTCACATGATCCCGCCCTTTTCCGATCCCCAAAGACCACACTTGCCGCCCGATGGATGCCCGCCTGCGCGGGCATGACGACCATAAGGGTAACATTCCCCTAAACCGTCACTCCCGCGAAGGCAGGAGTCCATCGCGCCACAGGTTCCCCTACCGACGCGCGGTGCCCACGCGCTCAAAAAACAGTACGATATCGCTGACGTCGGCAACCTGCCCCCCCGGCCCGGTCACCTTGCGCGTCATATTCCCGGGTTTATGCAAAATCCATTCACCCGGCGCTGGGGCAAAGGCATCAAGTTCCTCCTGCAAGCTCGGAAATTCATGCTGGCCATTTCCCTTGCGCCACGGCGGGGCCGATGCGTGCGCGATACACAGGAAATATCCGCCCGGCACCAGCTTTGCCATCGCACGCCGAAGGATATCGGCCCGCGCAAGGGCCACCGGCGACTGGAAATAGGACGCGGTCACCAAATCATATTCCCCGTCCGGCATCTCGTGTTCCAGATCGCAGGCAACAACCGTACCCGCCCGGCAAGGTCACTCCCCAACAGACGCTTCTGCGCCCGCGCAATCGCGGTTTGCGAAATATCAGCCCCCGTCACATCCCAGCCCCGCCCGGCCAGCCAAAGCGCATCATCCCCATGCGAACAGCCAATATCCAATGCCCGCCCCGGCGTCAGGTCGGCCACATACCGCACCAGCAACTCCCCCGGATTACCCGAATAGTCGGTCTTTTTTGTCCGGTAATGATCTTCCCAGAATTCAACCGGGTTGTTTTCCCGCCGTTCGGTCGCGTTTTGCATCGAAAATGCTCCTTCATCACAAGCCACATCGAATCACGTAACTTATGATGTATCGTAAAAGCCATTCCCGTCAAGCGCCACTAAACAAGACAGCCGAAAACAAAACAGCCCGGCGGAATAGTGACTGCCGGGCTGTTAATAAATGTGCAGGCTGCAACGCAGTTCAGCTCAGATATTTATTGAACCACGCAATCGTGCGGTCCCAGGCAAACTTGGCCTGCTCCTCGTCATAGCGGGGGGTTGAATCATTATGGAACCCGTGATTGGCGCCTGGATAGATATAGGCCTCATAAACCTTGTTATGTTCCTTTAATGCCGCCTCATATGCAGGCCATCCTTCATTGATCCGCTCGTCCAGTTCGCCGTAATGCAATAGCAACGGCGCCTGAATGCGCGGCACATCGGCCACGTCCGCCTGACGGCCGTAAAACGGCACAGCAGCACCAAGTTCCGGATAGGCCACCGCCGCGGCATTCGACACACCCCCGCCATAACAAAAACCGGTTATGCCGGTTTTGCCGGTGGTTGCCTCATGCGCGGTCAGGAATTCGATGGCGGCAAAGAAATCATTCATAAGCTTGGTCGGGTCGACCTGACGCTGCAATTCGCGCCCCTTGTCATCATTGCCCGGATATCCGCCAACCGATGTCAGCCCATCCGGGGCAAGGGCAATAAAACCGGCCTTGGCCACCCGGCGCGCCACATCCTCGATATAGGGATTAAGCCCGCGATTTTCGTGCACCACCACCACGCCGGGGACCTTGCCCGTCAGATTTGCGGGCTTCACCATATAGCCCCGCACCTCGCCATGGCCGTTGGGCGACGGATACATGATATATTCGGCGACAATATCGGGATCGGTAAACTCAACCTGTGTCGCAAGTGCATAGTCCGGACTAAGCGACGCCAGAACCGACATTGCGGTGACCCCACCGACAGTATATTTCGCGGCCCGGTCAAGAAATTCGCGCCGCGAAATGATCCCGTGCGCATAAAAATCATAAAGCTCAAGCAATTGCGGCGAGAAATCTTTGGCCGTCAAACGGTTCATCATATGCTCCCTTCGGGATTAACCGGGGCGGAAATCATGAATTCGGTGGCAAGGATGCGAAAAGTTTTCGGCAATCCGCATCGGCAGGCAAATCACAAATCCGCTATAGGTGAACCAGTTCACCTCATGGCCCGTCACCGTGTCGTGCAGCTTAACCCGCCATCAACCACAAGCTCGATCCCCGTGACATATTTCGCCCCGTCCGATGCCAGATACAAAACCGCCTCTGCCACATCCCACGCATCACCCATATGCCCCATCGGCACCTGTGCATTGCGGGTTTCAAGAATGCGGTTGATTTCCGCCCCGTCATAAAGCCGTGCCAGCGATGCCTCGACCAGTGGCGTATGAATAAGCCCCGGCACCACCGCATTGACCCGCACATGATGCGGCGCATATTCCACCGCAAGCGATTTGGTGAATTGCGTAACTGCCGCCTTGGCTGCGGCATAGGCCGGATAATCAATTCCCATCTGCCGCGCCCCGCTGACCGATCCGATATTGATCACCGATCCGCTTTTGCGTTTGCGCATCGCGGGCATCACCGCCTGACAGCTATGGAAAAATCCGGTGACATTGGTCTTAAACGCGCTGTGCCAGTCGTCAACGTCAAGCCGTTCAAGCCCGCCGCCAATCACCATCCCGACATTATTGACCAGTACATCAATCTCGCCCAGCGACCCGCGTGCCGTCGAAACCGCAATATCGACCTGATCGCGTTTGGTGATATCGGCGGTCAATGCAATGACCTCGCCGCCTTCTTCCTCGATCAGCGATGCGGTTTCATCTGCGGCGATCTTGTTGATGTCAACCACCGCCACCTTCGCCCCGGCCCGGGCCAGCAGCACGGACGTCGCCTTGCCATTTCCCCATCCCGGCGCACAGCAGCCACCACCGAATACCAGAACCGTTTTACCCAAAAGACGCTGATCCATGATGTCCTCCCGGAACGTTGCGGAATTCTACCAAAGGTTTCCGTTTTCCGATAGAGACACCAACCAGCAACCCCGCCATGCAAAACGGCCGTATCACGGGGATACGGCCGCCGACATCTTTAAGGATCGGAAATCTTACCAGCTATATTTCAGCGTCGCCAGAACCGTGCGGCCCTCGCCATAGAAACGGCTGCCAAACGTGTTGGACGCGACATATTCCCGGTCAAACAGGTTGGTCGCATTGACCGCAAGGCTGACATTGTCAGTCACCATATAATTCACCATGGCATCAACCACCGTATGCGATCCCAGCAGATCGGTATTGGCATCGTTGTTATAGCGTGACCCGACAAAACGAACACCACCGCCAAGGGTCAGGTCGCCAAACACCCCATGTTCCGGAATGGTGTAATCCAGCCACGCCGATGCGTTATGTTCAGGAACGTTTGACGGACGGTTGCCGACATTGCCCGCAACAACATCGTCTTTGATTTCGGCATCAAGATAGGTATAGGCCAGCGTCAGATTGGTCCGCTCGTCAAGCGACATCTTGCCTTCAAGCTCAAGCCCGCGCGAATTGATCTCGCCAATCTGCTGATAGGTCGACGTGGTGGAATTCCACTGCGAAACGTTTTCCTGTGTCAGGTCAAACAGCGCGGCCGTAAACATCGCATCAATTGCGGTTGGCTGATATTTGACGCCGATCTCGTATTGCGTGCCTTCCTGTGGCGCGGTCCCATCCGGGCGGGAAGCCGCACTGCCATAAACCGGCTGGAAGGATTCCGAATAGTTCCCGTAAACCGAAACCTCGTCCGTCGCCTTATAGGTCAGGCCGACGCGCGAGGTGAATTTATGGTCATCGCGTTCCTCGGTTGCCCCGCTGCTAAGTGTATCGGTATCGCTTTGGACATAATCGAAACGTCCACCCACAGTCGCGATCCAGTCATCGGCAATCGTAAGCTGTTCCTGCGCATAAAGCCCGTAGGCCGCCTGCGTGATTTCCGTGTCCGAACTGCTGCTAAAGGTAATGCACGAACGCCCGCAATAAACCGGGTTATAGGGATCAATCGCTGGTGCACCTGCACCTGATGCAGGGCTCCCGTCAAAACGCTTTTCGCGGTTCTGATCGCGGTTGAAGTCGAACCCGACCAGCGTCTTGCTGTCGAAAGTTTCATTCAGTGCGGTGTCATACTGCACCTGGTTGTCGATGGCAAAGCGGTCAAGTTCGCCATAAATCGCAAAGGCATAACGATCCGCAAGCGGGGCGGTATCTTGCAGGTAAACCGTCTCGTAATCCAGATCGACATGGGTATATCGCGCGTTCTGGCGGAATTGCAGCTTGTCGGTAATCTGGTGCGAGAACTCATACCCGATATTGGTTTCTTCGGTATCGAAAGTGTTGAAATCCGGTTCACCGAAAAACGCATTTCGGCTGGTTTCAACCCCGGCCGGGAAGCCGTAACCCAGATTGCTTTCGCGGTTGCTGTAACTGGTCAGGATCGTCAATTCCGTTCCCGCCTTCGGCTTATAGGTAAAGGCAGGTGCCACATAAATCCGGTCATCCTGCGAATAATCCTGTTCGCGCTCCGCATCCTGCCAAAGTCCGGTCAGGCGATAGGTCCAGTTGCTGTCTTCCGCGACCGGTCCGGTCACATCACCGCCACCGCGCACATGGTTTTCGCCAAGGGTTGTGAAAACCTCGCCACCGGCTTCGTCCTGCGGGCGTTTGGTAATCAGGTTGACCAAGCCCCCCGGCCCGTTCATGCCAAACAGGCTTGATGTCGATCCTTTCAGGATATCGACCTGCTGAAGGCCATAGGGCTCCTGGCGGGCGGTTGTGAAGTTATAGTTCCGCGATGACAATCCGTCGCGATAGGTCGAAAGCGACGAATAAAATCCCCGGATACGGATATAGTCATACCGCACATCCGACCCGTATTCGCCGGCCTGAACGCCTGCGGTATAGGCGACCGCCTGCTGCACGTCCTGCACATTGCGCGTTTCCATTTCCTTCTGCGTCACGACGGACACGGCGGCGGAATCATCCAAAATCGGCGTGTCGGTTTTCGATGCCGTGCGCGACCGGCTGGCAACAACGCTATCGCGTGTCGGCCCCATCGGGCCATAGGTACCCTCTGCATTGCCCTCGACCCGGATCGGATCAAGAACCTCGCCTTCTGCCGCTGCCGCACCGGTTGCGATCTGCTCGACCACCACGGTGCCATCATCGGAAATGTTATAGGTCAGGCCACTTCCGGCAAACAGCCGGTCCAGCGCCTGCTGCGATGTCATGCTGCCGCTGACCGCTGGCGCATCAACCCCGCGCACAAGTGCGCCATCAACCGTGATCTGAAGACCGGACTGCTGCCCGAACAGGGCCAGCGCGCTGGTCATGGATTGCGCCGGAATATCAAATGCATGTGACGTTGCAAGGACCCCCGCCCCGCTTTGCGCCACCTGTGCCTGCGCCATCACCGGTGCTGCGACCAATACCGGCACCAATGCGCTTGTCACCAAAAGCGCGCTTGCAAAAACCGTCTGTCTGCTGCGGCTCCGCATACCCGCCTTACCCCCTGTGGTCATTCCATGGATCTCCGTTCTGCGTCATATACATGATTGCAAATGAGAATAAAAACGCTTCTCATTTGCGCTTAAAACACAAAACGCGCCTCAGGGGATTTTTTTCAAAAAAACTTCGGAAAATTTTTCAGGTTTTTGTCAAACGCCTGTTTCAGGCCATTTTCAGGATGCCGACACCAGCAAAACCCAAGGCGTCACCTGCCGCACCACCGCATTTTGCGCCCGCGCAATCCCGCGAAGAGCCGCCAGCGGATCGGCAAGGTTATAAACCCCCGTAACCGGTCGGGACGCCAGCGCATCATCGGTGATGATGATCCGGCCCGGATAATAGCGCCGCAGCCCGTCAATCACGGTGCCCAACGGCTGATCCTGTGCAATCAACTGGTTCTGCCGCCATGCGGCAACCTGACCTGCGGGCAATTGGCCGCGCGCCACCGCGCCCTGCCATGTCACGCTGGCACTTTGCCCGGCTTCCAGCAACTCTGCGACCGGCGGGGTAATCTGATCAAACCCGACCCGCACCAGACCATGCTCGACCGCAACATCCGTGCCCGCCTCATTGCGCCGCACGTCAAACCCGGTGCCAAGCACCGTCACGCCAACCTCGTCGGCAAAAACCGTAAAGGGCCGTTCGGCATCCGGGGTAACCTCAAAAAACGCCTCGCCGCCCAAAAGGTCGATATGGCGCTCGCCCGCCTCAAACCGCACCCGGATCGCACTTTCGGGTGCCATCGTCACCGTGCTGGCATCGGCAAGGGTGATGGTGCGCATCTCGGCAGTATCGGTCACATAATCGGCCTGCCAGCCGGTAACAGCACGGGTAACGATCCCCGGCCCGATCACTGCTGCAAAAAGCGATGCGGCAATGGCAAGCCCGCCACCAAGCCACATCTTTCGCCGCCCGAAAGCCGGGCGCACGACATTGTCTTTGCGCGATGATGAAACAGACGATCCTTCACCCCCCGTTCGCATCTCACGAACGAAGGGCTGCCAGCGATCAGCATGCTCAGGCGCACCTGTCGCCATCACATCCGCCGCCCGGCGCGTGGCGTTCCATGCCTGCATATGTGCGGGGTCACGTTCGCACCATTCCGCAAATGCGCGCAGAATATCCTGATCGTCCGGCTCTTCCTGCAACAGGATCAGCCAGTCGGTCGCCTCCCGTGAGGCCTGCGGCGGGATCGCATCTGTGTTCGCTGCCATTCTCGTCTCTATTCCCGGTCGGTATCGCAGATTGCGGGTGCGCACCGGCCTGTCCCGAAAATCCCTACAACTACTAAACGCATTTGCGGAACTTTTTTCTATAAATATTGTGAACCCGGCTCATGCCTGATCCAGCCGCTGCTTGCAATGCTCGATCCCGTCCGCCACCAGCTTGTGCGCCAGCGGCACGGATATGCCAAGGAAGGCGGCAATTTCCTTAAGCTTCGCGCCGCCAAACCGATGCATTTCGCAGGCAATGCGCGTACGTTCGGGCAATTCATCCATCGCCGCCATCACGATCGCATATTCATCCTTGTAAAGGGCGACGGTTTCCGGATCCGGGGCGATATCGGCCGATATCCGGGCCGCCTCGTCATAGTCCCCCGCCGATGTCAGACGGCTTTCGCGCACCAGCCTGCGTTTGCTGTCAAGCGCCAGGTTGCGCACGATCCGGTAAAGATACCCCGTCGCATCCTCGATCAGCCGCCGGTCCGATGCCGCGTCAAACCGCAACCATGCTTCCTGCACCAGATCCTCGGCCTGCACGCGATTGCCCGTGATGCTGCTGGCATAATTGACCAGTGCCGGACGATGCGACATGAACAGGACAAGGGCATTGGGGTTCGCGGACAAAGCCGTATTTCCTCGGGACGGCACAAACAATGATGCTTCACTAGCAGATATTAAGACTGATTATCAATATCTTTCGCAACATCCCGCCTGCACATTCGAAAAACTTCATTTACCAAATGGCGCTATACTCCCGCCAAAGACGAAAGAGGGAACCGCCATGATACGCAAACGAAGCCTTGTCATCCTGATCACCGGGGTCGCCGCCGCGGCCTTCCTGCTGATCAGCAACCAGCTTGCCCATCGCGGCGAGGAACGGGGCGATATCGTTCGCGGCAAGGCGATTGCCGAACAGACCTGCCTGCGGTGTCATATGGAATTTGCCGGTGATCCCTATCCCGATCCCGAAATCACCACCGCCCCGCCACTGGCAAGCTTCGGTCAACGCTGGCCGATTGAAAACCTCGAAGAAGCACTGGCCGAAGGCATCACCGTGTCGCACGATCAACTGACCATGCCGGAATTCACCTTCACGCCGGAAACCATCGCCGATCTTCTGGCCTATCTGGACGCGCTCGCAAAAGATGCGCCATCCCGAACCGGAAGTTGATCTGCAGCCCTCACACTGACTTCTTGCGATCCACTCGCAAACGTGTACCATCTGAAACAATAATAAAATCAAATTCAGATTGGGTTACACAAACCATGCTATTGGACGCGTCGCATTCCGGCACGCAGGTTTTAGCGCGCCCGTCTTTCGAACTTTTCGATCTCTCATTGTCGCCCGATTGCAGGAACATTTCGGATGATCGCTGCGACACATGGGTTTTCCAAACAGCACAGATGCTGCTGACCGAACCCTGTGATCAGGCAATTACCGGCATTCTGGAACTGACCGGACTGTCCGCCGAGGCAGACCGGGCATGGATGTTCGAATATGACGCAACGCTTCTGCGCTTTCGCAACACCCATGAATGGAGCCGCGAAACCGTTACCTCGCATGTCACCGATCTGCAAGATACCCCCGTTACCATGATCGCATGGCTGCAACAGTTCCTGTCGCTCAATCAGGCGGTCATGATCAACGATGTAAGTGCCCTACCGCGTCCCGCCCGCGATCTTCAGGCCGAAATGCTGCGCCAGAATGACAAAAGCGTCCTTTGCATCCCGGTCTTTTTCGAAGACCGCCTGCGCGCCTGTATCGGTTTTGATGCCACCCGAATACATACGCATTGGGATGGCGCAATCACATCACAGCTTTACCGTTGCGCGAACCTGATTGCGCTTGCGCGCTATGGCAGCAACACCCCCGCCCAACAAAACAGACAACCGGTAGCCCACCTGTCGGCCGATCCGCTGATCTATATCCGCACCTTTGGTCGGGTCCGGGGTGTAACATCGGCTGAAATCGTCTGTTTGCGCTCGGCGCGGGATTATACCACCCTGTTTCTCTCGGACGGCTCCTCCATGACGGACCTGCGCCCGCTTTCGGTCTGGGCGGGAATGCTCCCGCCGGGCCATTTTCACCGCATCCACCGCACCACGATTGTCAATCTGCATCATGTCGCGGAACTCAATCGCCATGCAGGCAGCAGCGGGGATCGATGGGAGGTCAGCCTGCGTATTCTTGATGAAACCCAAAGTGTCTCTCGCCCCTACCGCCAGGAACTGCGCAGCAAGCTCGGCGTCTGAATCGCATTTAGGGCTTTCAGCCCCGCCCCATCCAGTCCCGCCGCCAAATACCCTATTTGATTGATTCTGATGTGCCGTTTTGTCGGTTCGTCGAAACTGCATGTTCGTTGGTCTCTTTCCGGTTGCGTATCTTTTTCCCACTGCCTAAAGCGAAAACACGGGACAGACGGGAAACAACCCGGAAACAAAACTGCCCGACTTGGGGACTATCTGGGACTGACGGGCAGATAACCATGCAAAATCCACTATCAATGCGGTACTTTTGTGCCGCGCTGCGCGATGCAACTATGCTCTGCTCTATTTCTGCGGCCGGGAGCCTTGCCATCCTCACAATGCCGCACGTGGCACGCGCACAATCGGTGATCAACGTCCCCGACGGTGACAGCCATACAGTGCCAGGCACCTATCCTGCCGGTGATTTCAACGGTGGCACCATCGGAACCGGCAGTGCCCTTGACAGCACGGGCACCATCAACAATATCGGCACGCTGACCAACAACGGCACCTTCGATGTTGGCGGTGCGCTAAACAATACCGGAACCCTGGTCAACAACAGTTACATGTCGATCAGGGCCACGGTGAACAATACCGGCACCTTCAACAACACGGGCACCGCCGCGGTAAACGGGGGGCAGTTGATCGGCGACATCGTCAATACCGGCACCTTCACCATTACTTCCACCAGTTCCAATACATATTCCGGCGTGATCAGCGGCAACGGGCAGTTCAACAAGAACGGCAACCATACGCAAATCCTGACCGGCGATTCATCAGGCTTTACCGGCAGCAACTATGTCGGACAGGGAACCCTTCAGATCGGTAATGGCGGCACCACCGGGGCCCTTGGCGGGAACTTTAACGTCACCAGCCTCGGCACACTTGCCTTCAATCGCAGCGATGACCTGACCTATGCCAATGTCATTTCCGGTGCTGGCAAGGTCACCAAACTGGGGGCAGGAACGCTGACCCTTACCGGCACCAACACCTATTCCGGCACCACCACCGTCTCGGGTGGCACCTTGCTGGTCAATGGCTCGGCCAGTTCCTCGGCCTTCACAATCCAGAACGGCACCACGCTTGGCGGTACTGGCACCGTTGGCGCGACCACACTGCAATCGGGCGGCATTCACGCGCCGGGCAATTCGATTGGCACCCAGACGGTGAATGGCAACTATACGCTGACCTCCGGCTCCATCCTCGCGATCGAAGTCAATGCCGCAGGTGATGCCGATCAGGTGATCGTCAACGGGGCGGTTGATCTTGGTGGTGCGACGCTCCGCATTCTTGGCCTGCCCGATAATGATATGTCCGGCCAGAACAATTACACCCACATCATCATCGCCAATGACGGGGTCGATGCAGTTGTCGGCACCTTCAACAGCATCAATAACCAGCTTGCCTTTTATGATGCCTCTGTTGCCTGTAGTGGCGGCACCGGCAACGATGTGACACTTAGCCTCACACGCAACGACACCGATTTTACCGATCATGCCGTCACCGGCAACCAGTCGGCGGTCGCCGCTGTCATCGATGATCTTCCGGGGGCAGACGGTGATACCATCCGTACCGCCCTTCAGGGGCTGACCACCGCCGAAGTCCAGCGCGCCTATGAACAGCTTTCCGGCGACGTTCACGCCAGCACCACCGCCATCAACGGCCAGATCGCCCAGCAGGCTGGCGGGCAGATCGGCGGACGACTTGCCGCCCTTAACAGCAA
>NZ_JPWA01000044.1 GCF_003326475.1 Thalassospira xianhensis MCCC 1A02616
CACAGGTTCGAATCCTGTCGGGCTCACCATTTCAAAACCCCTGGAACCCAAATGTTCCGGGGGTTTTGCTTTTCCATGGTCTTTTCTGTTTTCAAAACCGATTCCGTCCATCTTCAGGGTGTGCGACGGGCACTGTTTTACGTGCGATGCAATGCGGCCATGCGCGAAAAAAGCGCATCTTTTCGCAGTTGCGATTGCATCGCAATGTGATTTCTTGTAAGTAATGCAAATCAGTTTCAAATGCACCGGAGCAGGACGTCCGGTGCTGCTCGTATTTTGGATCGGAAGAGTTACATGCCTGAACCCGTAAACCCGCTGTCTGCATCACCGGATGCGCAGACTCCACTCGGCCTTGACGGTGCAACCACGGATGCCACCAACGGAGCAGTAACTCTTGATCCGCAAACCGGTTTGCCGATGGCGGATAACACTCTTGGCACCACCGAAAGCACAATTGTCCCGGACGCTATCAGCAGTCTGCCGGTTTATGATCTTGTTGATCGTGCCGGCGTTGTCGGCTGGGTCTTGGCGGCACTTGCGCTAATCGGGATGCTGATTTTCTTTTACAAGCTGGTTGGTTTTATCCGGCGGGGAATTTTTGCTGATGGTTTTGCCAAGGATGTCGAACGCCATCTTTCCAATGGTGATGACAAACAGGTTGCGCAAATCCTCTCGCGCCGCCGTCATCCGGCTGCCCGGATCGGTCTGTTTGGCATGACCCTGTCCGTGGCCAATTCGGAAAACCGCGAGGCGGCATCCGATATTATTGCTTCGCACGCGCGCAAGGAAATTGATGGTCTGAACAGCGGTTTGCGAATTATGTCGGCGATTGCGGTGCTTAGCCCGCTTCTGGGCCTGCTGGGTACCGTTATGGGCATGATTGAAGCCTTCCAGAAGATGGAAGGTGCCGGAAGCCGCATTGACCCATCCGTGCTTTCGGGCGGTATCTGGCTTGCACTTCTGACCACGGCAATCGGCCTTGTTGTCGCCATCCCGGCGACCGCGTTTCACATGTGGATGCAGGGCGTTATCGCCCGTGCCGCTGCGGTCATGGAAGATGTCTGCACCATGGTGATCAATCGTGGTGAACTGGCTCAGAAGGGGGCGCTTCGCGCGTCAAACGTCGCCGAGCTGCGCCAAGCGGCGGAATAAGCCCGAACAAGGTCGGAATACGCCCTATGCAATTGCGCGATCGAAATCGTGGTGCTTCGCCGATGATCGGCCTGACACCGCTGATTGATGTTGTCTTTATCCTGCTGATCTTTTTCATGCTGGCCTCCAGTTTCCTTGATTGGAAGGGTTTCGAGATGTCGGTGACTGTCACAGACGGTCAGGCGCGCAGCAGCAGCGACGTCCGTCCGGTAACGGTCAATGTTGATGCAAATGGTGGTTTGTCGCTGAATGGCGAAGCCGTGCCGATTTCCAATCTTGCCGCGGCCATTTTACGCAAACATGCTGGTGCCAGTGTTCATCTGCGCCCGGTCAACGGTGCCGATTTGCAGCATCTGATTGTTGTCATGGATGCGCTGGGACGCGGCGGTGTGACTGATGTGGATCTGATCGAATGAAGCGTCGTATCCAGGTCTCCGATGACAGCCCGGCACAGGAACCGATGTTGCCTTTGATCAACATCGTCTTTCTTTTGCTGATTTTCTTCATGATTGCAGGAAGCTTGCAAAAGCTGGGACCATTTGATGTGGACCCGCCGGCAAGTTCCACGGCCGAAAGCCAGCCCGAAGATACGATTGTGCTGTGGTTTGGCAAGAATGCCGAAATTGGCATTGATGATCGTCAGGGCAAGATTGCTGATCTGGCGGCTTTGCTACCAGCCGATTATGCCGGGCGGCCAGTCGAAATCCGGGCAGATCGCACCACCGAAGGCGCACGTGTCGTTGCCCTTTTGAAACGGTTGCAAGAGCTTGGCATTGAAAAGGTCCAGTTGATGACCGCCATGGAAGCAGATCAGGGCCAAGACGGATAGAAAATGTCGAAACGCATTGATTTCCTGATCGCGACCGGGTTGACCGGCATTGTTCTTGCCGGGGGTATTGTTCTTGCCATGCCTGAACCACAGCCTGCCGGTTGGGGCGGCGCGGGGGCCGTGCAAAGCATTAGCATCTCGCTAGGCCGCGGACAGGCGACCGAGGGTGAAGCTGAAACACCGGAAGAAAGTGCCGATTCAGAAGACAGCAAACAGGGTGAAAAACCGGTCGAGGAAGTAGAACCTCAACCGGAACCCGTTCCCGAGCCGGTTGTTGAGCCGGAGCCCGAACCAGAGCCGGAACCGGTTGTCGAAACCGTGCCTGAGCCCGAGCCCGAACCGGTCGTTGAACCGGAACCTGTTCCCGAACCTGTGGTCGAGGAAGTGGTCGAGGCCGAACCTGAACCGGTCCCCGAAGTCAGTCCTCTTCTGGCAGACGTCATGCCGGTCCGCAGAAAGCCCGAGCCACCCAAACCGACACCGGAACCGGCAAAAGCGCCCAAGCCTGTTGAAAAGGCCGCGGCCGAACCGGTCGAGCAGCCATCTGGCGGTCCGGTGGATTCAGTCAAATCCCAGGGGACGGTTGGCGAAGCAACCCAAAGTCAGGCCGCAAGTTCCGCGTCGGGCAGTGGCGGCGGTGCTGCAATGAGCAGCGCAGCATTTGTCGATTACCAGACAGCTGTTGTGCAGATGCTGATGCGTTATCGCGAATATCCTGATCGCGCCAAACGGCGCGGTATCGAAGGGCAGAATATGGTCCGCCTGATTATCGAGCGCGATGGCACGGTTTCCCTTTTTGAAATGATTAGCCCGAGTGGCTCATCCATTCTGGATCGCGCGACGCAGGATATGATTGAACGGGTCAAACGTTTTCCGCCATTCCCCGAGGATATGGCGCGCACAGAAATGACATTGACGATCCCGGTGATCTACGACCTTCGCTAAACAGAAAAATGCCAGTCCGGAAGACTGGCATTTTTTAGGACTGGCATTTTTTGTGTCAGAATGGCGGGCTTAGTCCGAACTGTCTTCCCAGACATATTCAATCTGTTCGCGCCATGCGAATTTATCCAGATGCGAAATGATGACGCCTTTCATGGCCTTGATCCCGTCGGCTTTCTCTGACTGTCCCTCAAAGCGCAGGGTGGTGTTATCGGCCTGAATGATGCATGGGCCCATCGGAAAGCTCACATGCCCCTTATCGGGGGTAAAATCGACTTCTACCTTATGGGCAAAGTGCTTGCACAGTTGTTGCAGATATTTGCTGGCATGTTCGGTCTGAACCGATCCTTTGGTTTTGAACATGGATTTACCGATCTCTGATGGTTTCTTATGAGGAAATTGATTGCAGGGGCTTAAGGTTGATCAAGGCCGATCCAGTAAACCCCATCCAGTGCCACCGGCTGGAACCGGTCAAAGAATTCGGCAAGGGTCGCGTCTGGATCAAGGTCGGAAAACTGATCGGGATGGAACCACTTCGCCATCGCCTGTAACAGTGTCACATTCATCGGCGTGTTATAGAAATGATGCCACGCGGCATAGACTTTGCCATGTTTAACTGCGTCAAGCTGTGGCAAGCCGGTGCGTTCCATGTTCTTGGCCAAGGACGCGCGTGATGTTTCGGCATCGGCGTAGGTTCCAAGTATGATACGGCCCACATTCTGCTCGTCGGTCATTGTTGCCCCGCCGATCGCGGTCGCCACATATATATCCGGTTGATCGACCAGTAGCTGTTCGACTGAAATCTGGCTGATGACCCCGGGAATCCGGTCTGCGAAGATGTTTTGCCCACCCGCCATTTCAACAAATTTGCCGATCATCTGGTTGCCCATCGCCTCGCAGCAGGAACCATGCAGGCCAACCCGGCTCTCAAGGAAAACCTTGGGTTTGTCAGAGATGGCTTGCAGGCCGGATGTGACCTTGGCCAGATTGTCTTCATAGAATTTGATGAATGCCTCGGCCTGATCTTCCTTGCCCATCAGTTTGCCAAGAATGCGGATGCTTTTGGGGGTGTTTTCAAACGGCTCGCTGCGGAAGTCGATCATGACAACCGGGATATGGGCCGCCCCGAATTGTCTTAGGACCTCGTGGCTATCCGATCCGGGGCCATGACCACCGTTTATACCGAAAATTGCAACATCGGGTTCAACTGTAATCGCTTTTTCGACGCTGAATGTTGCTTCGCCACTGCGCCCCACCAACGGGATATCGTCAATTTCGGGAAATTTTGCCTGATATTGGGCAAAGGTTGCGGGATCAAGGTTTTTAAATTCGCCCATCATTCCGGCAACCCAGCGGACCGGATTTTCGGGATCAAGGATGCCAAGGCTTGGCAAAAAGCGGCCTTCGCCAAGGATCATATGTTTAACGGGGACCTCAATGGTGACCTCGCGACCCGAGACATCGGTCAGCGTGATGGTTTCTTTGGCCTGGGCCAATCCGCCGATCATCGACGTGAGGGTCGCCAGAGCAAGAAGGCATTTGAATTTCATGGCAAAAGTCCTGCTGGAGTATTTATGGGGTGGCATACGTTCTGAAACGCCGAAATGGGCGGCACGAATGCCACCCATCACGGATTTCAAACCGGCTGGAAAATTGTCTGATCAGAACGTCACCTTTGCAGAAACAAGGAAGGTGCGTCCCGGTTCGTGATATGGTTCTCCGACTTGAGCACTGTCATAGCCCGGGGTTGCACGGTCGATATAGTCGCGATCAAAAATGTTCAGGGCATCAACGCGCAGGGTCACCGCGTTATTCAAAGCTTCCGGCGTCCATTCCCCGTAAAGATTGGCCACGAAATAGGTATCGAGTTTCGGGAAACCGTTTTCCTCGGGATCATCGTTTGCCAGAGCAAGTTCGGACGTTGTACCGACCCGCACACCAAGGTCATCCCATCCGTGTGCAACTTCAAAGGTGAAGATATCGCCCTGCAGAACGCCCTGATAGGATGCATTGGTGCTTAGAGGCGCATCACCATCTGTTTCGACATCCGTGTGGGAATAGGTCACACGGGCGAAACCCGGACCGTAGTTGTAAGCCGCTGACAGGTTGTAGCCCTGTGTAACGAGATCGATGGTTGTGTTGCGGTAAACCGTACTGCCAACCACGGATCCGGTCAGATCGTGGGAATCATCAATCTTGTTGTAGAACACGTTACCGTCAAGCGACCAGCCACCGTCCGAATAACGTGTGCCGACCTTGAAGTTTTTGGAGCGCGAAGGCGAAAATCCGTCATAATTCCAGACGCCACTGAAATTGTAGATCGCGGATTCACCAAGTGGAAGTCCGCCAAACTGTGTTCCAGCCCCGCCATAAACAGTAACCGTTTCAACGACATCGTACTCGGTATTCACGTTGCCGCTTAGTCCGAATTCCTCGAAATCGGTTCCGTCAACGCCTTCGAACCACTGACGGTCTGCACGGCCACCAAATGATACGCGCCAGTCATCGGTCAGCGACAGTCGGGCTTGCGAAAACGCACCGATGTTGGTTGTGGTTTCGCTATAGCTTCCGTCGCGGGGCGTGCGGTCATGGGTGCCGGTAGCTTCATCGTGATAGAAATCCAGACCGGCCGTCACATCGCCCATGCCGACATCAAATGTATTGGCAGCCTTGCCGTTGATGGTCTCGATCTCGGACTGTACATGATAGAAATTCGGGCCGCCCTGAAGGCGGGGAACATCAAGATTGGTTTTACTGTAATTCAGGCTGAATTCCGGTGCCAGCAGGTCTCCCGGCATTTCATCGACATAGCTGACACCCAGCGATGTATCCTTGTAGGAAATCCATTGTGGCAGTTGCCCGCCAGCAAGCGATCCGAAGTTCGGCCGGGCAGGGCGTACGCCCTCGTCTTCGAAATGGCTGGCAAAGGCTTCGATCCGCGATCCCTCGTTCCCGGTGAACGCAAATTTGCCAAGCCCATTCTTGCTGCCATCTGCGGTGCCGACGACTTCGTCGCCGTCGCCATCCTTGTAGTTGCCCTGATTGCTGTTCTGGACATAGCCAAGTGCTTCAAACCCATCATGCTGACCGGCAATCGTCAGCCATTCGCTAAAGCCTTTTGTATTGCTGTTATACTGGATTTTGGCCGATCCACCGAAAGGATCGTCCGGTGACAGAACGTCACGTGCATCCTTGGTTTCATATGCCACCGATCCGCCAAGCGCGTTCGGTCCCGCGTCGGCAGGCGCGACACCAGACTCAACGCGCACGGTTTTGAGCATGCCCGGATCAATCAGTGCCGTGCCGATATGGTGATAGGTTGAGTCAACCTGACGTGTGCCATCAATCTGGACATTGAGCTTGGTATTCTCGATGCCCTGCACATAGACCTTCTGGGAAATCTTGGTTGGCCCGCCAACAGTTACTGCGGCTTCTCCTGCAAAGACATCCTTGATGTCCTGGGGATTGGTGCGGTCCAGTTGTTCCTGGGTGATCGTTACACCACCGGCCGCCGTTTGGGCGGTATACCGGTCAGCGGTGACTTCGATCGGCGTCAGGATGGTTTCGTTTTCGGCTTTGGTTTCTTGTGCGATGGCTGCGACCGGCAATACCGTCAGGGCAACGCCGGCAAGCAGGGTTGCGCGGCACAGGCCATAAACCGGTTGACGGCATTTGCCCGGCAATACCGGTCTGGATGACTGCGACATGCTGATTTCCTTATCAAATAAATTTGCCAAATGCGAATGATTTTGAATATTATTAGCTGGGTGGTTCGGGCAATCGTAATACCGTTTGCGAGATCGCCATTGATGTTTGCGAAAACACAAATATCGCGTGTGGCAGGAAATCAGGACTTGGAAAGGCTTCGATATGGCGTTTGATCAGCAGCATGCGCCGCCACGGGTGCGGCGTAATGTGACACGGCGCGAAACCATCACTGGCCAGCAGCTTGAGGATTTTGGAACAGCGTTGCCTGGAAACGCGGCTGACGGTATTCGTCGTCGCCCGATGATGAGCGGACGGCTATCCAACGACAATCTTCAGTCATTCCTGAACATTCACACCACCGATACCGTTAGCATGCGGGATGCTGCGGTGAAATTTCCGGTCAATCCGGCGGTAACTGTGGCGATCGTATTGCGGGGCCGGGTACGCGGTGCGTTCGATAATGTCCCGTTTGACCTTGATGCCCGCATACAGCCGGTCGGGTTTATCTGGGCGTTATCCCAACCGGTCATGCTGCATCGAGAACTGCAAAAGGGTGACGATGTCAGCAAGGTGATGATTTCCGCAAAGTATGACTGGGTCGTCAAACGGGTTTGCAACGGTGACAGTCGACATGCAGCCATCAACGATTTCATTCATGCCGGGATTTCAGTGCGCCAATGGCAACCATCGCGTCGCGCAATCGCGCTTGCCGATCAATTGCTGTATCCGCCAACCGATGATCCGTTGTTTCGCGATTTGTATGCTGAAAGCCGTGGATTGGAAATTCTCGCCGAGGCACTCGGTTCGCTGCGCCCGGACGCTGAATTTATCGCGGAGGGAAGTGCCGAACCCGACGCACTTGAACATCACCAGAAGGCCCAGGAAATTCGCGATTATATCAAAGACCATATTCTTGATGATCTGACATTGTCAGGGCTGTCTGAAAAGCTCTGCATGAGCATTGCCAGCCTGCAACGCATTTTCAAGAATGCCTATGGCACCACTGTCAAGGATTTCATCCGCGAGAGCCGCCTGATCGCAGCGCGCGATGCCATGGAAAAAGACGGCCTGACGATTGGTCAGGCCGCCTGGATGGCTGGATATTCAAGTCCGGCAAATTTTGCAACCGCGTTCAAACGGGTCTTTGGCATCTCACCTTCCGATGCAAGGGACCGGTAAAACCGCTTCCCTCAACTGGTTTCTGTCAATCGAGATACAAAGTTGTTCACATCGGTCTTAAGCTGGCGGGAATGCTGTTTAAGAACCTGCGAAACCTTGTAAACTTCTTCTGCGACCGTTCCGGTGCGATGCGCGGTGCCGCTGACCGATTCCAGACTGGTGTTGACATTGCCGTTTGCCGACGAAACGGATGTGATATTCGTGCTGATTTCCGTCGTTGCAGCGGCTTGCTGTTCGACCGCCGCCGAAATGGCGGTGATGGAATCAACAATTGAACTGATTTGGCCTGCAACCTCGCGGATTGCTGTAACTGCGGCCGATGTATTCTGCTGCACATTGTTGATCTGGGCGGTGATATCGCCGGTTGCCTTTGCCGTCTGGTTGGCAAGGTTTTTGACCTCGCTTGCGACCACGGCAAAGCCTTTGCCCGCGTCACCGGCGCGTGCCGCCTCGATGGTGGCGTTCAGCGCCAGAAGGTTGGTCTGATTTGCAATTTTATCGATCAGATCGACAACCGTTCCGATTTGCTCGGCGGAGACATTCAGCGATTCAATGACATCCGACGTCGCCTGCACGGAACTTTCAACTTCGTTTGATACGGTCGAGGCACGCGAAATCTGGCTTGAAATCTCGCGAATGGAACTGTCAAGTTCTTCGGCTGATCCTGCCACTGTCGATGCATTTGAAGCCGATATCTCGGCGGCGGATTTTGCATTTTCCACCTGTTCGGTGGTTTGCCCCATGCTGCTGATCAGGGTTTCCGAGGCGCTTGACATGTCTTCTGCCGAACTTGCCAGTGCTTCGACGACCTTGGATACGGTTGCCTCGAACTCGCCCGACATTTTCGCCAGACGGTTGCTGTATGTTTTCTGGGTTTCCTCGTAATAGACGGTGATTGCCATTTCCATATCGACAAGAATGGCGTTTGTTGAGGCCGTCACGATTTGGGAAACTGCTGAATCTTTGCGGAAATATGCATAAAGAATGTCGCAAAGCCGGGCGAGCAGAAAGTTGTATGCCGAAACATAGGATTCAGGTGTCAAGCCAATGATTTCATGGGCTTTCCCGATCCGGCGTACATCGTCGTAATAGACCTGATCAAATGTACCGTCGAACAGCTTTGCCCAGTGTTTGCGCTGTGCATTTTTCAAGCGTTCGATATTTGATGGATCACCGATAATTTTTGCCAGATCACCGCGGGCCATCACCTTGCGGTAAAATTCGTCCAGTATCGGGGCCAGATTTTTTTCGATTATTGGCCATGCCTTTTTCAGATGAGCCGCTTTCCTGTCATCAAAATCGATGAATTCAAGACGGCGTTTAAGTTCCTGATGCATTCTTGTCCCTCGTCGCTCGCTATCACTAATTTCCGGGGTGCGGGGCAGTACCTTAGGTTGGATATGAAGATTATAATGTTAACTATCCAAAAGGGTGGGGAAGGTTCGGTTTTGAAGTGAACTTTCAAAATATAACGTTTTCTGCCAATTGTTTGCAGCATTATCTAATAATATATGGCGCAACAAATGCAACTATCGCGGGCGTTTTGTGTGGCCAAGATCACGAATGTGTTTCTGGTACGTCGTCAGGCAGATCAATTCTGTCCCTGATGAACGCAAAGGAAACATCATGCCGATCAATGCCAACCAGTTGCGTCAATCCATTGTTCGACCTATTCTGCAAAATCTTGGTCTGTGGTCACAGGCCGCGGAAAATCTGATCATGGGAACCGCCGCCCAGGAAAGTGGCCTTGGCACCTATGTTGAACAGGTCGGCGGTGGTCCGGCCCGCGGGATTTTCCAGATGGAACCAGCAACACTGAATGATTGCTATGTCAATTTTCTGGATTACCGGGCCGATCTGAAGGCCAAGATTGATGCCTATCTGGCGCCGCAACCTGACAAGGCAACGCAGTTGGCAACCAACAATGCCTATGCTGCTGCCATGTGCCGGGTTCGTTATATGCGGGTCAGTGCCGCCTTGCCCGATGCAAATGATATCCCCGGTCTGGCGGCCTATTGGAAGCAGTATTACAACACTGCCGGTGGCAAGGGGACGACGGACGAGTTTATTGCCAATTACAATCGTTACCTTGGCGGCAGCTAAGCTGCCGTAACGTCGGCGAAAAAATCCGCATTGTTCTACGCAAAAATAGTGGCATATGCGCGATCTTTTCGCCAAAATCCCCCAACGCTTAGCGGTGATTGCGCAAAAAATCACCAAAGTAAAAGAGTTTAGGGGGTTACAATGAAACGTCGTCAGTTCCTTAAAGGGGCCGGTATTGGTGCCGGTGCCGCGGTTGCGGCCAGTGTTGCCGCACCGGCCATCGTATCCGCACAGGAAAGCCTGAATTGGCGGATGGTCATGCCGTGGCCCAAAGGGACGCCGGGCCTTGGCACCAATGCCGAAAAATTTGCCGCCATGGTCAAGGAAATGTCCAATGGCCGTCTGAGCATTTCGGTTTTTGGTGCGGGCGAAATCGTCCCGCCGTTCGAATGCATGGATGCGGTCGAACAGGGCGTGGTCGAAATGGCGCACGGTACCCCTTATTACTGGCAGGGCAAGAACCCGGCGCTGAACTTCTTTTCGACCATTCCGTTTGGTCTGACGGCATGGGAACTTTCCGCTTGGCTGCGCTTTGGTGGCGGGCAGGAGCTTTGGGAAGAAGCCTATGCCGAGTTTAATGTTGTGCCGTTCTATGCCGGTAACTCGGGCATGCAGGCAGGTGGCTGGTTCAACAAGGAAATTAATTCGGTTGAGGACCTTAAGGGCCTGAAAGCCCGTTATGCCGGTCTGGGTGGCGAAGCGATGCGCCGTTTGGGTGCAAACATCACCATGCTGCCGCCGGGCGAAATTCTGCCTGCCATGCAGTCCGGTGCGATTGATGCCGCCGAATGGGTCGGTCCGTGGAACGACCTTGCATTTGGCCTCTATCAGGTTGCCAAATTCTATTATACCCCGGCGTTCCATGAACCCGGACCGGGCCTTGAAATCTTTATTTCCAAGGAAAAGTTTGATGCGCTTGGCACCGATCTGCAGGCGATCATCCGTTGTGCCGCGCAGGCGATTGCCGAGAACACGCTGGCCGACTTTACCTACAATAACCTGCAATCCTATCAGCCGTTGATCGACAAAGGGGTTGAAGTGCGCCAGTTCTCGGACGATGTCATTCTGGCACTGGCCGAACAGTCGAATGCCGCCGTCGAAGAGATTGCCGCCAAGAATGATCTGAGTGGCAGGATCGCTGAAAGCTATCTTGCGCTGGTCAAGAAGGCCGCCCGTTACGGCAAGGAATTCGAGGCGACCGGTCTTTTGCAGCGTGCAAAGGTCTGGGGCTACTAAGTTCGGATACGGAAATATAATCATCGGAAAACGGGGTTGCCTTCGGGCGGCCCCGTTTTTGTTTGTCACACTTAGGGGTGAAAATTGACCGGCCTTATATACAAGCCATGCGTGTGGCGGGATGCTGCATCCCGCAAAGATGAATTGTTGGGGGCGGCAAAAACGCTAACTTCGAACGCTTGCAAAGTTACGAATGTAATATTCGAAGCTGTTTTGCGCAAAAAATTGCCAATATGAATTGGGGAGCCCCACAATGAAACGTCGTCAGTTCCTGACGGGTGCCAGCATGGCCGCCGGTGCCTTTGCCGCCAGCAGTGTCGCACCTTCAATTGCCAAAGCCGATGAACAGATCCACTGGCGCATGGTGATGCCCTGGCCGAAAGGTACGCCGGGCCTTGGTGCCAATGGCGAAAAATTCGCCGAGCGCGTGACCAAAATGTCAGGCGGCCGCCTTAAGATCACCGTTTACGGCGCAGGCGAACTTGTTCCGGCATTCGAATGCATGGATGCGGTCGAGCAGGGCGTTGCCGAGCTGGCACATGGCACCCCCTATTACTGGGCGGGCAAGGATGCCGGTGTAAACTTCTTTTCGACGATCCCGTTCGGCCTGATGGGCTGGGAGCTTTCGGGCTGGCTGCGTTTTGGTGGCGGGCAGGAGCTTTGGGATGAGCTTTATGCCCAGTTCAACGTCAAACCGTTCGCTGCCGGGAATACCGGTTTGCAGGCTGGCGGCTGGTTCAACAAGGAAATCAACACCGTCGAGGACATCAAGGGCATCAAGATGCGCTATGCCGGGATCGGTGGTGAAGCCATGCGTCGCCTGGGTGCCAATGTGACGATGTTGCCCGCAGCCGAAATCCTGCCGGCCATGCAGTCCGGCGCGATTGATGCCGCCGAATGGGTTGGCCCGTGGAATGACTACGCGTTTGGTCTGACGCAGGTTGGCAAATATTATTACACGCCGGCCTTTGCCGAGCCGGGCACGGGGATTGAAGTGTTTGTCAACAAAGACAAATTCGCGGAATTGCCCGAAGACCTTCAGGAAATCTTTGCCGTCGCCGCGCAGGCCAATCTTGAACAGACGCTGGCAGATTTCACCTTCCACAACATTCAGTCCTATCAGGCGGTGTTGGCCAAGGGGGCGGAAATCCGTCATTTCAGCGATGATGTGATTGGAGCCCTTGCGACCGAGGTCAAGGCAGCGGTCAAGGAAATCGCCGATCAGAACGAACTGAACGGCCGCATTCATGCGTCCTACATGGATTTCGTGAAAAAGGCTGCACCGTATGGCAAAGAGTTCGAAGCCACCGGCCTTTTGCAGCGTGCCAATGTCTGGGCCGATGCGTAACAGGCTTTCGGTCTGATCGTAGACGAAAAACAAAAGCGGCATCTTTGGATGCCGCTTTTTTCATGCCAATGGAACCGGCTCACAGAACCGGGGCAGATGCCTAATGCACGGTTGGCGAACCGGGGGGCAGGGGCAGGTCGAAGGTGAATTTGTCCTGACCTTCATATTCTTCAAGCGCGATCCGCTTGACCAGTTCCGAACCGAGCGCCAGCGAGGTTTCAATCGCCCATTTAAGCTGATTTACCGCCCCTTCGTTACCCGCGGCGAGGGCTTCGGGGAGGATGCGTTCCTGCAGGAATTTGGCAACCCCGGCAAAGGCACGGGCGGCACTTTCGCAATTGGCACGTTCAACAACAAAGCGTCCGGAATGTTCGATGGCGGTCGCGATGCCGGAAAGATGGCCCATCATGACCTTTATCTCGCGGTCGTCGCTTTCGGTTTTCTTTGCGACAAAGCGCAGAATTCCGGCGTAAAATCCATAATCGGAAGGCATGTCGATCCTGATCGTTCTTGGTCTTTGGTCGGGTTTGGATTTGCGTCGTTTTAGTCCATAAGCGCGCCGTGGTATAGTCTAAACGCCAACCGCCTGATCTGGCGGCATTATCGATACGCGGAGCCATAAGCCGGATGCTTCAGGGCGGACTTATTTTCATTGTTGCCATGGCCTATATCGGGCTTCTGTTTGCGATTGCGCATTATGGTGACAAATATGCGGAAAAATGGCGGGCATCACGCCTGAAGCCCAGCATCTATGCGCTTTCGATGGCGGTCTATTGCACAAGCTGGACGTTTTTCGGGTCGGTCGGGACCGCATCCACACGCGGCTGGGCGTTCCTGCCGATCTATATCGGTCCGATCATCATGATGGTTGTCGGTTTTGGTGTGATGACCAAGATCGCCACCGTGTGTCGCGAACAGAACATCACCTCCATCGCCGATTTTCTGGGCTCGCGATATGGCAAAAGCCAGAGCCTGGCAGCACTTGTGGCGATCATTGCCGTGATCGGGGTTCTGGCCTATATCGCGCTTCAGCTCAAAGCGGTTTCGCTGTCATTCGATGTTCTGATCGGCGAGGTCGGCGAACAGATCGTGCGCCACAGTGCCGCAGATTTTTCCAAGGATACGGCGTTTTACGTCACCATTCTGATGGCGGTTTTCGCGATCCTGTTCGGGGTGCGTTATATCCATGCGTCCGAACATCATGACGGGCTGATCCTTGCGGTGGCGTTCGAAAGCCTGGTCAAGCTGGTGGCCCTCTTATTCGTCGGGCTGTTTGTGGTTTACGGCCTGTTTGACGGTTTTGGCGACATGCAAATTCGGGCCGCAGCCAATCCCGACATTACCGAAATGTTCAAGCCCGATGCCTGGCTGACATCGCATTTCTTCATTTCGACCCTGCTGGCGCTGTTTGCTATTTTCTGTCTGCCGCGCCAGTTCCATGTGACATTTGTTGAAAATGACGACAGCCGGAATTTGAAATCGGCGCGCTGGCTGTTTCCGGGTTATCTGATTGCGATCAATATTTTCGTCGTGCCGATTGCGATTGCCGGGATTCTGCTGTTTGGCGGTGATCCGGCGGTCAATCCCGATACGTTTGTTCTGACCCTGCCGTTGCTTGGCGGGGAAAACTGGCTGGCGGTGTTTGCCTTTGTCGGGGGGCTTTCGGCCAGTACTGGCATGGTGATCGTATCCTGTGTCGCGGTGTCCACGATGGTCTGTAACGATCTGGTCATGCCGCTTTTGCTGCGGTCGCAGAAATTGCAGGGGAGGTTTGCCGGGGATGTCAGCCAGGTTCTGCTTAAAGTCCGCCGGGCCGCGATCATTGCCATCCTGTTTCTGGCCTATGGCTTTTACCGGTTCCTGTCGGAAAAATACGCGCTGGCCGATATCGGGCTTTTGTCCTTTGCCGCAGTGGCGCAATTCGGCCCGGCGGTTCTGGCGGCGATTTACCTTAAATCGATCAACCGCACCGGGGTTCGCATCGGTCTGATTTCCGGTTTTGTGCTGTGGACCTACACCCTGCTTCTGCCAAGCTTTATCCAAAGCGGTCTGTTGCCGATGTCGATCCTGACGGAAGGACCACTTGGCATTGGTATCCTGCGCCCGCAGGCGTTGCTGGGTGTGGGGATCGAGGATCATCTGACCCATGGGGTTGTCTGGTCGCTTGGGGTTAATTTCGTCCTGATGTTTGTCGGATCGGCGATTGGTGTGCAGGGTGTCACCCAGCGCCGTCAGGCCCAGCTTTTTGTCGATATCTATCGCAAGGATACCAAGGCGCGCAATGACACATGGCCCGGTCGCGTGACCCTTGGCGATCTTGAAGACCTTGCCGCGCGCTTCCTTGGCAAACACTGGGCGCAACGTGCGTTTCGCACCTACCTCAAGCAGCGCGGGGATGACAGCAAACGATCCGACATTGCCGATTTTGATGCGGCGAATTTCACCGAACATCTGTTATCGGGCGCGGTCGGGGCGGCGTCATCGCGCGTGGTGATGGCGCTTCTGCTGCCCGATAAGGCCGTATCGCGACGTGATGCGATGGAGCTTCTGGATGAAGCGTCCGAGGCGATCAAATTCAATCGGGACCTTTTGCTCAATACGCTTGAAAACATTTCGCAAGGGGTCGGGGTGTTTGACCAGAATTTGCGTCTGGCGACCTGGAACCATCGCTTTATTGATCTGCTGGGCATCACCGCAAGCGACATTCAGGTCACGTTGCCATTATCGGAACTGGTGGATATCTGCCGCGATAATGGTGCGCGCGCGGTTGATATCGATATCCTTCTGGGTCGTAATGCCGCCCCTCAGATGCGCAGATTGCCCCATACCTACGAGCGCAAGCGGGCAGATGGCATGGTGCTTGAAATGCGGACCAACCCGATGCCCGATGGCGGGTTTGTCGCGACCATTGCCGACATCACGGCCCGTGTCCGGACCGAAGAGGCATTGCGAGAGAGCGAGCGCAACATTCGCATCTATACCGATAACATCCCGGTCATGATCGCCTATGCCGACAAAAATCAGCGGCTGCGTTTTACCAACCGACCGTATGAGCGGATGTTTGGCATCCGCCGGATCGAGGCGCATGGCATGGCGGTACGTGAAGCGGTGGGCGAGGAGCGTTATGTCCGGCTGGAGCCGATGATCCGCGCGGTACTGGAAGGCTATCGCCAGAGCTTCGAGATCGATTTCCCCGCCCCCAAAGAAGGCTGGGGCAGTGGCAATGGTGACGGTGACGTGCGCAGCGAACGCGAAGCCCGCTATGCCGAGGGGACATATATCCCGCACTTTGACGAAACCGGCGAAGTGCTTGGCTATTTCTGTATCTATCACGACATTACCGAACGCCGGAATGCCGAACGCGCGCTTAAGGACGCCAACGAGGGGCTGGAAGCGCGCGTGACGGAACGTACCCACGCGCTTGAGGAACTAAACTCCGAGCTTTCGGTTGCCAAGGAACAGGCCGAAACCGCGAACGATACCAAGACCCGGTTCTTTGCCGCGGCCAGCCATGACCTTTTGCAGCCGTTAAATGCCGCGCGGCTGTTTACCGTGGCGCTGGGGGGCAAGGAGCTTCGCGACGATATCCATGATCTGGTTAACAAGGTTGATCTGTCGCTGAAGGGGGTTGAGGAACTGCTCAACGAGCTTCTGGATATCTGCAAGCTTGATGCCGGGGCCATGCAGCCCACCATCCGTGATTTCCGGGTTTCGGATGTGCTTAATGCGCTCAAGACCGAATTCACCCCGGTTGCGGAAAAGGCCGGGCTTCGGTTTGCGGTTCATCCGCGCGATGTCTGGGTGAAAAGCGACAGCAGGCTTCTGCGCCGCATCCTGCAAAACTTCATCTCCAACGCGCTGCGCTATACCCGCCATGGCGGGGCGGTGGTCGGCTGCCGGATGCGCGGTGACAAGATCAGGATCGAGGTCTGGGATAGCGGGCCGGGTATCCCCGAGGACAAGCTTAAGATCATCTTCCGCGAATTCCATCGCCTTGAGGGGCCGGAAACCACCGATGTGAAGGGGCTTGGCCTTGGCCTTGCGATTGTCGATCGTCTTGGCCGGTCGCTTGATCATGCGGTTTCCGTGCGCTCCCGCCCGGGGCGGGGGACGGTTTTTTCGGTCGATGTGCCGATTGGCCAGATGGACGAAACCGCATTGCCCAAACCGCGCCGCCGCATGGCCGGCGAACTGGGCGGTTTGCGCGTCCTTTGCATCGATAACGAACCCGATATCCTTGATGGCATGCGCGCCATGCTGGAAAACTGGAATTGTGTGGTGGGGACTGCGCGGTCAGGGATTGATGCTGAGAAGCTTCTGGTTCCGCAGAAAGTAATGGCGGACAAGGAGGGATTCGAACCTGTCTTTGCCCCCGATATCATCCTTGCCGACTATCACCTGAGTTCCGGCGAAACCGGGCTTGATGTCCTGATCAGGCTCCGGGACCAACACGGTTTTGATATTCCCGGCGTGTTGATTACGGCGGATCGCAGCACCGAGACGGCGGAGCTGATCAAGGCACAGCGATTCGCCTTGCTGAACAAACCGCTGCGCCCGGCGAAACTGCGTGCCCTTATGACGCGGGCATTGACCCGGCAAAGTTCGGATGCGGCGGAGTAAGGCAGCATAGGTAATTGAAAAATAAAACCTTTTCAAGGGATTCGGATTTTTTGCAAACTCCCTGAAAATTGTTCTTGATTTGTTCTCTCGTTTGTGGCATAAAGACAAAGTCAACGGGAGAAATGCACCCGGACCGAAAACCCGCAAAGCGTGATTCGCTTTCGCGGGTTTTTGTGTTTTGGGCCAAAGACAGGAAGACGACGATGACGGTGCAACGATCTGACAGGTCGAAAGGACGACGGCGACATCGCCAAAGGATCATGACTGGCGGGTGGAAAAGTCATTACGGCGGTATTGCATCCGGGTGATGAGCTCGAAGGGCGTTTGCGGAAAATTGGTGTGAATCATGACGGGAGAGTTGTGCCCTTTGGGTGGGGGCAGGCCGTTCGGAGCAGGGTGATCCGGGGCGAGGCGATGCCGGGGATCATCCGGCCCGACTTGGCGACGGAGCCGATAGCTGCCTTCGGAAATGCCGGTAGGTCGATCACCGATGGCGACAAGTGCGCCTGCCTTGCGTTCGTCGACCGCCACTGGTGCGACCATCTTGTATCATTGTCAGGTGGGACGGGGACTGCCGTTGTTGGAAAAGGTGACCTCGTGCTCATTGGCCTGTTTGATCAAACCGGCTTCGATATTCTTGCTGCAGAAGTCTGGCTGATTGCTGTGCCGAAATGGTGGACGTGATCCGGGCTCAGCATTTCTCGCTGCTCAATGAGCCGATGTGTTCGTCAAAGCTGTGCCCTTGAAGGCAGTGGTGTTTAATTGGACGTAGCGGAGTAAGTGTCCGTAGGAGTGCCTTCAAACGAGAAGGGACGAATTACTAAATTCGTCCCTTCTTATTTACTATTTCTTCTTGCCTGTTTTTTTATCGGGCGCTTGAGTAAGGGCTGATCCTGCAACACTTTTTGCACTTTTTGACGAGGATGGGCTTTTCAATATTTTTGCAGCTTTAGAAGCTACTGCTTTTGAAGTTTTTTCATTCTTTGCCATAACAAAGTCCCCTTATGCGTATTGTGTTAATTTCCATGAAACTGCCTTGTTGCCATAAGGGGGCATACGATTTCCCTTTGCAATCGGTGCAGTGGTTGTCGGAGACCCGACTACTTTCCAAACTCCGCTCTCAGGGCAAATTTGTCCTGTGCTTGCGGTTGTTCCAATTGGGACTCGTGCCATAGTAATTACCTTTCATGTTGTGGCCTGTAAAAATCAATAAGGCCGATTTCGTATAATTATATAGAACGAGACGTTTGTCAACAATACAGGTATGATTTTGTGAAACTAAAAAGAACATCGGTGGCTGTTAGTGAACTATGCTGCTTGCGAACTTTGAGGGTGTGATGAGTTTAGCTGCGAAATTGAGTAAAGAAAGACTTAGAAAAGGCCAATCTTTACAGGAGGTTGCCGACGATATTGGAGTTTCTAAAACTCATATATGGCAGTTGGAGAAAGGGAGGAGCGTTAACCCCTCGCTTGATCTGATTACCAAACTCGCTAACCATTATGATGTTTCGATTCGGTTCTTGGTTGGCGAAGATATGGAGCAAAATGACGATGAGGACTTGATCAAAATGTTCAGGCAAGTCGGCCAGCTTGATGAGAATGATCGATTCCTTATAGATCAAATGGTTCAATCATTATTGGCTCGGAAGGAGAAGAATGATGCTTGAAATTGATAGAATGCTAATAGATGACGTTGGTGGAAACCCTGTCTTGTTAGCAGATTCAATAATTAAACAAATTCCATCTGATCTTCCGAGTGTTCCATTGAGGGAAATCGCTGCCGCAATTGATATAGTAGAAATAAGAGAGGAGAATCTGTCTGGTCTTGAGGGGGTTATGATTGTTGATTCTGGAAAATCAAGTGGAGGAATAATAGTAAATATTAATAGTTCGAGAAAGCGAAAGAGGTTTACTATAGCTCATGAAATTGGTCACTATGTTAATCCATACCACTTGGTAAATAGTTCGGACGGGTTTAGGTGCTCAAGGAGCGACATGAGTATATCGTTTGCTAACCCGAATGATCGCCGTGCTAAAATGGAATTGGAGGCAAATATTTTTGCTTCTAATATTTTGATGCCTACAGAATGGGTGAGAAAATATTTATCGACAATTCAAGGCGTTGAGTTGAGCCATTTGATTAAAATGGCAGATAAATTTGATGTCAGTAAGGAAGTTGCTATTCGGAGGTATCTTAATTTTGCAGATGAGCCAACTGCGGCGGTTTTTTCTAAGGACGGGGTTATTCGTTACATCGTGACCACATCAAAATTTCCTAGATTATCGGTATGGAATGGCAATCCAATACCAAAAGATAGAAGTGATAATAGAAAGTTTGAGGAAGGTTATATTTCGGAGGTGGAAGAAGTTCCTAGCTATTTTTGGTTTGAAAATAATAATGACATTCATGTTTATGACCAGAAATTGGTTCAGAGAAATGGTTATCAAGTTAATTTGATTTCTATAGAAGAAGATGACGACAATGATTCATATTGGGGCGAGCCAAAATTTAGAAGATGATCTATTTTTTGTTTTTTTAAATTAATTAAATTATTGTTGTATGATATTTGTTTTTTTAATGGTGTCGATGCGATGTTTTTTTGGTGCTATATATCCATTTTATTTAATTGATAAAAGTTGACGTGTGTAAACTGTTGCCGTGTCAATTTGTGACATTCTCTACACTGCTGATCATTTCGCTCCATATCAAATTGGACGGACTCTATTGAACGGTGCGCGATACTGAAAACCTTGCCGTTTCATATTGGTCGATCAGGATGCCAAGTTTTTCAAGCTGATCTGCTTCCGGGCTGTCCGGTTCGGCACCCGAAAGCGTTTCGAACAATTGAGGCGCTGATTGATAATCAGCATCGGTTCTGATCGGTTTACGTGTCGTGTTCATTTTGCCGTTCTTGCCGATACCCGCTACAATCTGGCGACAGAAACCGGATTATTCCCATCACCGTTCAAAGCCTGCCGTAAAATAGCATAGTTTCAAAACTCGAGCATCAGGGCTTGTCTTGGTTACGGAAGGCGCGCCCTATCTTTGGGTAAATGCCAGTTTTGCCCCCAACAATACAAGCATCCCGGCAAAGCTTTTCCCCAGCCAGTTCATGACCTTTGGCCGCTCGACCACGTGGCTTCTTAGCGCACTGGCAAACAGGCCGTAGACGATGAAGACCGCAAAGGTGAGTGCCATGAAGGTCAGGCCGAGCAGGATCATCTGGGCGGTGGTTTGGTCGGCGTTGGGGGTGACGAATTGCGGCAGGAAAGCCAGAAAGAACAGCGAGAGTTTCGGGTTCAGCGCATTTAGCAGGATGCCGTCGCGGATGATTTTGGCGGCATGGACCGGATCGGACTTGGCACTGACTTTCATCGCACCCGTGCCGCGCCACATGCCCCACGCCATGTAAAGCAGCCACGCCACGCCAAGATAGCGTAGGGTTTCAAAGGCAAGCGCACTGGTGTGCAGTAGGGCCGCAAGGCCAAGGATGCTTGCCCCCATGGCGGGCAGGATGCCAAGCGTGCAGCCAAGGGCCGCCCAGATGCTCGCCCTCATGCCGCGCCCAAGGCCAATGGCAAGGGTATAGATCACACCCGTACCGGGCAGCAGGACGACAACAAGCGAGGTCAGAAGATATTCGGGACTGATCATGGTGGCTTGGTTCCGTTTTGTGGTTTGACCTGATCAGCCCAGTTAAGCGCGTTTTGATCCGATATTCTTGAACGGAATTGCAGGCCGGAAATGGATCAGTTTGCCCGCAACGCTTTGGCATACCTTCCGGGCGACAGGCCATAGGCGCGGGTGAAATGCCGGTTCAGGTGGCTTTGGTCGGCAAAGCCGGCGGTCGCGGCGACCTCGGCCAGTGGGGTGCCGGTTGCGATCAGGCGACGGGCGAGGTCAAGGTGGCGCTGGATGATATAGGCATGCGGGGTAAGCCCCGTTGCGCGGGTGAAATGGCGGACGGTCTGAAAGCGGCTGAGCCCCGCCGTGCTGGCAAGATCGGCCAGCGAGAGGTTTTCGTCCGGGGCGTCATCAATCATGGATATGGCGCGCGCGATACTGGCATCGGCACCGCTTCGTGACCGGTGATGATAAGGATCGGGTTCGCCCGGTACGATGATCGCGTGATGGAGCAGAAGAAACAGCATTTCTTCGCGCCGGAGGCCTGCGTTTTCATGATCGCCTTTGGTGATGGCAGCAAAAAGATCCGCAAAGCAGTGCGCGACGGCGGAGGATGTCATGACCGGGTTGGTGAATGTGTATTCGCCCGATTTGCCGTCCGTCATGTCGCGTGCCGCGTTCGCAATCAGGTCCGGGTCGAAATAGAGCATGTTCCAGCCACGCGGGCTTTGGCCAATCGGGGTGCCGTCATGGACTTCGCGGGGATTGACCGTGATGATGTTGCCCGCACCGGCTTCGACCATGCCGCGCCCCGAAAGCGATTTTTGCGCGCCCTCAAACATGAAACCGATGCCAAACTGTTCATGACTGTGTTTGGCAAAGCTGTGGCGTGTCTTGGCCATGATGGCCAAAACGCCGGTGCAGTCATGAGACAGGATGCGAAACGGTTCGTTTGATGCGTCAGACATGCCAGAAGACTGGCAGTTTTTGCGCTATTTCGCAATCGGGTCGCAGTCAGTTGCCGTTATTGTTGTTCGTGTTGTTGGGGCCGAGCATTTCGCGCAGGCCGCCCAGCCCTTCGACATGTTTGGCAAAGACACTGATGACGATCAGAAGCGGTACGGCGACCAGCACACCGATAAAGCCCCAGATCCAGCCCCAGAACGCAATGGCGAGAATGATCGCGACCGAGTTGATGCGAAGCCGGTTGCCGACAAGGGCCGGGGTCAAAAACTGTCCTTCGATGGCGGTGCAGGCGAGATAGATTGCCGGTGGCAGCAGGGCCGCGGTTGTGGTCGGCATGGAAACCAGTGCCACCATGCCGACAATGCCGATGCCGACAACAGCCCCCAGAAGCGGTACGAAATTCAGGATCGCGGCGACAATGCCCCATAAAACCGGATTGGGCATGCCGACAATGGCAAGGAGGCTTCCGATGAAGATGCCAAGCCCGATATTGATGGCTGATATGGTCAGCAGATAGCGCGAAACTTCGCGTTCGATATCGTGCGCGATGCGCAGTCCCTTTCGCCGGTCGCCAAAGGTTGGCAGGGCACGGACCATTTTTTCATAGACCATATCCCCCGATGACAGAATGAACAGCAAAAGCACGAGCATCAGCGCAATGCCGGCAACGATTTCCGGTGCGCCCTGAGCGGCCTGGCTGATCATGGTGGGTTCCTGCACGACGACCTTTTGCGTGTCGGCTCCGTCATTCTGATTGGTGGCTTTTTCCACCTGTTTTTGCACATCGCGGAGCTTTTCAAGCGGTCCGCCCAGATCGGCAAGGCGCAGGCGCAACTGACGTTCGATTCTGGGGGCGTCATCGATCCATTTTGATACCGGTTCGCTCAGGCCATAAATCCCGGCAAGCACCGATGCGGTCAGGGTCAGGACAATCGCAAGCGCGGTCAGGCTTTGCGGAATGCGATAGCGGGCCAGTGTGCGCACGACGGGCGAGAATACCAGTGCCAGCAAGAAAGCCAAAATGACCGGTAAAATCAGGCTTTGGGCGATGTAAAAAGAGCCAAAGGCCAGAATAACGAAGGTGCCGATGACCGATACCGTACGCGCCCGGCGATAGGCGCGTGCGCGCGCACTTAAGGCGCGTTGTTCGGTATCGTCGACACTATTTGCGTCACCGATTGTATCATGTGCATTTTCGGGGGCGGTGACGGGGTCGGTCATGCAATCTGCTCCGGACGGGATTCTGCCGGGCATGATGCGTAGCGGCAGGAGGGTGACCAGCCTTTAACGTCTTGTGACAGGGTGATGTTCCGCCGGGATGAATGTAAGTGGCTGATAAAGCAAAACGGCGCCCGAATTGGACACCGTTTTGAGCCAGACATATGTCAGAAGATCAGAAGCGTTTGATCAATGCAAAGCGGACATTGTGCGACTGGAAGTCGCCGTCATAAGAAAAGTCTGCGCCCGCGCCACCCTGACCAATGTCTTCGTCGCCGTTCACAATGGACGGGAAATAAGTCATGACATAGTCCCCGCGAAGGGACCAGCCATTGCCGATCAGATACCCGGCCCCGATGCTGCCCGATACGCCGAATGCCGTTTGCGTGTCGGTAAATGTATTGTTTGTACCTGTACCGAAAGTATCGGTGAATTTATGGGTGGTTTTGAACCGGCTTATCGATGGACCCGCCGCGAGATATATTTGCCATCCCCCGGTCGCATAGCCGATTTTGGGGCGGATGCTAAAGGTGAAATCCGATTCAACGGTGGTTTGGGATGTAAAGGTGTTGGCCGGAGACGTATCATACGCGGTCCGGCCATGGCTTTCTGATTCGGAAAACGGCATGAATGTCAGATCGCCTTCCACCCCGTAAATCATATTACGGTCCTGATGGTCGTATCCGAACAGGGCAGAGCCGGTGACATCAAAGCCCTCGATCGTCTCATTGAGGATCGGGGTCAGTTGTGATCTGTCACTTGCGGTACCATTGTCTGTGAAATAGCCGGTATACAGCACGTCGGTGTCCGGCTTTGCCGCACTATATGCGCCACCAAGTGCCAGACCACCATAAAAGCCGGACCAGTCTGTTTCAGCAGAGGCGTGGGAGGCCACGGCACACAGGGTGACGGCTGCGATACCGGCACACGAAATACGTGATTTTAGATGAAAGCGCATGATTTTGTGGCTCTGTTTGCTATCGCAGTCTGTCGACGGGGCGACAAGGTGAATAATGAATGATTATTCAATAGCATAGCCAAATTCAACGCGAAATAGAAATAATTTGTCAGAAGATTGTCGCAGCGATCCGTCAGGCGTCGAAGGACCGACAGTTTGCGCAGGATGGCGCTGCCGATCTGTTCGACGGGCGCGCAAGGCAGAATGGCCCTGCGCGCCCGTGCGGCTTATGTCGGGATGGTGGAATCAGCCATAGAAGGGCGATGCCATATCGCGGCTGGCGGCCTCGGTCACGGTGGCGTCAAAAATGCGGGTATAGAAGGCGGCATCAAGGGCTCTGGTTTCCGTCGGGAAGTAATCAAGGGCAAAGCGTTTGGCGTTTTCGATGCTGTCAAAGGCATAGAAGCCGCCGACCGTGCCGGTGTGAAGGCCGCTTAACCACGTTTTGGCCAGAAGGCCCGGCTGCTGTTTCAGGACCGGGTTGAAGGTCCGCCACGGGCCATTGTCAAACGGCAGCACGTGAAGCTGGACTTCGGTGTAAACGAAGGCGGCCGGTTTGACATCGAGTTTTGCACCGTAATGCACAGAATTCATGTCGATGCTGGCTTCCGTAGTGGCAAGCGCATTAAAGACGCGGGTGGTTTGCGCCACGCCGAAATTCCGTGCTTCGGCGGGGAAATAGCCGGTGACGAACTTTTTGGCATTTTCGATGGTGTCAAAGGCATAAATGCCGCCCGCCGAATTGTTACCAAGCCCCGAGAGCCAGGTTTTGTTGAGGAAGCCCGGCTGGGTCTTGATGGTGTCATTGATGTTTTGCCATGGCACCTGATCAAAGGGGGCGGAGATTTGCAGTTCGGTATAGACGAAGGCGTTCTGTGACATCTGAGTATTTCCCGGATTTGAAGTGATGGCTGCCGCACGTGAGCGTGACGGCAGAAGGAGGCCTGTGCCCGCCATCGCGGCGGTGCTGCTTTAGAAAGTCGCGCCGCCCGAGCCGGTTTAGGCTGGTTTGGTTGTGGGGTTCTGGATCTGTTGTCATGGTTCTGATCCGTGTGAGGTTAAGAAGTATAACGATCGTTATTTAAATAACTGATCGACAAATCCGGACCTGTCAATTAAAAATATAACGACCAGTATATTTTTGAGGGTCCGATGGTCAAAAACCAGACACGCAAAGAGGAAACCCGGCGCAATATCCTTGACGCGGCAAGCCGCGGATTTCGCGAAAAGGGCTTTGCCGGGGTCGGTGTTGACGGGATTTCCAAGGCGGCACAGGCGACATCGGGCGCGTTTTACGCCCATTTCGGATCAAAGGATGGTGCGTTTCTGGCAGCGCTTGAGCTTGGCCTTGACGAGGTGATTGACGGGGTTCCGCGGTTTCAGCGCGATTTTGGCGATGGGTGGACCGATGCCTTTATCGAGTATTATCTGGGGCGCGATCACAGGGCCGATCTGGCATGCGGGTGCGCGATGACCAGCCTGTCGCCGGAAATGTCACGCGCCGATGCGAAAAGCCGCGCCTTGTATGATCGGAAAATGCAGACCATTGCCGGACTGGTGGCGAAAGGATTACCGCAATTCCCCGCCGATCAGCGGCTGGCAAAGGCATGGGCGTTTCTGGGGATTTTGATCGGCGGGCTTACGGTGACGCGCGCACTTAGTGACGATTCCGCGATTGAGGCGGTATCGGGCGCGGTAAAGAATGCGGCCAGTGATTTGCTGCGGGTCTAGGCGCTGGGGTGCATCAGCCCTGAAGGATGGCGGTGCGTTTTTCATCGAAGCGGGCATTTTCCGCGGCAATGTTTTTGGCAAACTTTTCATAGGCCGTGTCGGCCCTGGCCTGCAGGCCGCTTCGATTATCGCGTACTTCGTCGGCATTTTCGGCGCGTTCGGCGGCATTCTGGAATTCCAGCTCGGCCTTTTCCAGTTCGCCATGCAGTTCTTCAAGATGGGTGGTGATCGCCTGATCGTGCTGCGCATTTAGCGTCGCCAGTTCGCGGCGAAGGGTATCGGATGGATTGGCCGGTGCGGACGGTGCGTTTGCATCATTGCCGTAACCACGTGAGAGCGGATCAATACCGGTATTGGCGCGCACATCTTCGGCAGCCTTGCGGATGGTGTTGCCGATAACGTCACCCAGAATTTTGGCCATGGCGGCGGTGGTTTCCGGATTTTGCTGGGCAAAGGCCGGGGCAGGGGCCGTGACGGCAAGCGATGCGGCAATCGCCATGGCAGACAGCGATAGGGATTTCTTCATCTGGTGATCTCCTGTGCAGGGCAAGGGGGCGTTGCACAGGAAGCATCACGCGCAATTACGGTGATAAGTTGGTGCCGGTCTGGCAGGGACGTGACAGTTCGGGAAAGTGATGCGAGGCGTAACTGTTACGCGTCGATGGCCGGTTCCTGCAATTGCAGTTCGCGGGCCATGATGACGGCCTGTGTGCGGCTATGGACCGACAGTTTGCGCAGGATGGCGGAAACGTGGGCCTTTACGGTGGCCTCGGTCACGTCAAGTTCGTAGGCGATCTGTTTGTTCAGTTTGCCTTCGGTCAGCATGTTGAGCACGCGCAATTGCTGTGGCGTCAATTGGCCGATTTTTTCGGCAAGGCCGGTGGCCTCGTCATCGGCGGGACCGTTTTCGATGGCATCGCGCGCCCAGTCGGGCATCCACATATCGCCATTCAGAACGGTGCGGATGGCGGTGCCGATTTGATCGACGGGGGCGGATTTTGGCACAAACGCCGAGGCGCCATATTCAATCGAGCGGCGGACAACCGGTAGTTCCTGACTGGCCGAGACGATGGAAACGGGAATGTCGGGATAGGAAGCGCGCAGGGTGAACAGGCCGGTAAAGCCATTCATGCCGGGCATATGAAGATCAAGCAGCACAAGATCGATATCGCCACTATGGGCTTCGATCTGTTCGATGGCTTCGGATAAGCTTCCGGCCTCGTATAGGGTGACGTTTTCCAATTCTGATGACAGGGCCTGTTTGAGTGCACCGCGTACAAGCGGATGATCGTCTGCGATCAGAATCTGGAAGCTGTCAGCCATTGGCGGTTTCCCCGGAAGTTATTTCCCCGAAAGGTCGCGATTATTCCATCCCGTTATCTTTTTAACGGCGTCTCACGATAATATTAAGGTGAGGGGACGATAACCCGGGATGACATTGTTTGTCTGGTGTGGTGCGACCCTGATGCGTCCTTGCTGCCTTGGCAGAAGGAGTGAGGGAAACCAAAGATCACTCTCGCCCCACGAAATGTGAAACTTCGGCCCCCCTCGCGCCACCACTGATGATTATGACGACTAAAATCGGCGGCGTAAACTCTGCATTTGTCCGAAAGTGAAATTTACCTTATCTGTTGGGTTAATGAACGAAATTCAGTTTTGAAGAACTGCGCCGCATTGCAGCATTCGCGATTTTATACAATCACCGGCAACGCCGCGCAGACCAAGGGAAAAAGGACCATCTGATGTCTGATCAACCGCAAGTCATCCGCCGCGAAGATTACACCGCACCGGCCTTTCTGATCGAGAAGGTCGAACTGGTATTCGAGCTTGATCGGGATGTCACAAATGTGAAATCGCGGCTTTTTGTTCACGCGAATCCTGTTCGCGGGACCGGCGGCGGGGACATGGTCCATCTTGATGGCGAAGACATGAAACTGGTTTCGGTTTCGGTTGATGATCGCAAGCTTGGCGTTGATGAATATAGTGTCGACCCATCGGGGCTTAGCTTTGCCGCGCCGGGCGAAACCTTTGTTGTGGATATCGAAACCCAGATATCGCCTGCGGCCAATACCCGGCTTGAGGGGCTTTATGTATCGCAAAGCGCGTTCTGCACGCAGTGCGAGGCGGAAGGGTTCCGTCGCATCACCTATTTCCCGGATCGCCCGGATGTGATGGCGACCTATAAGGTGACGATCCATGCCGACAAGGCGAACTGCCCGGTTCTGCTATCAAACGGCAATCTGATTGATAGTGGTGATCTTGACGGCAACCGGCACTTTGCCGTGTGGGAAGATCCGTTTCCGAAGCCGAGTTACCTTTTTGCACTGGTGGCGGGCGATCTTGCATGCGTTGAGGACAGCTTCAAAACCATGTCGGGCCGTGATGTCGCGCTGCGCATTTTTGTCGAACATGGCAATGAAGACCGTTGCGATTATGCGATGGATAGCCTGAAACGGTCGATGAAGTGGGATGAGGAGGTCTATGGGCTTGAATACGATCTGGACCTTTTCAACATCGTCGCGGTTTCCGACTTCAATATGGGGGCGATGGAAAACAAGAGCCTGAATGTGTTTAACGCCAAATACATCCTGGCCAAGCCCGATACCGCGACCGATACCGATTATGAGCTGATCGAATCGATTGTTGCCCATGAATATTTCCACAACTGGTCGGGCAACCGGGTGACGTGCCGGGACTGGTTCCAGCTATCGCTTAAGGAAGGCCTTACGGTTTTCCGCGATCAGGAATTTTCCGCCGATCAGCGATCCCGCCCGGTGCAGCGCATCAAGGATGTCGCACAGCTTCGTGCGCGCCAGTTCCCCGAGGATGGCGGGCCGTTGGCGCACCCCGTCCGCCCGGACAGCTATATGGAAATCAACAATTTCTATACCGCCACGGTCTATGAAAAGGGGGCGGAGCTTATCCGCATGATGCATACCCTTTTAGGCGCAGAGGGCTATCGCAAGGGGATTGACCTTTATTTCGACCGGCATGACGGGCAGGCGGTGACCTGCGATGATTTTGCCAAGGCGATGGAAGATGCCAATGATGTTGACTTGAGCCAGCTTAAAATCTGGTATTCGCAGGCAGGCACGCCAAGCCTTAGCTGGCACGGCGAACATGATGCGGATACCAAGCAGTTCCACCTGACAGTTGCGCAGAAAACCGAACCGACACCGGGGCAGCCCGACAAGGTTGCGCTTCATATGCCAATTGCGATCGGGCTTCTGGGCCGGGATGGCAGGGAGCTTGTTTCTCGCACCGTGCAACTGACCAAGGCCGAGCAGGAATTCGTTTTTGATAATATCGATCAGGTGCCGGTGGTTTCGTTCAACCGTGGTTTTTCCGCCCCTGTGAATGTCGCGACCGAGCAGCCGCATGAGGAGCTTGTGTTCCTGATGGGGCATGACAGCGATGCGTTCAATCGCTGGGAAGCAGGGCAGAAATACGCAACCGCGTTGATGCTTTCAGCCATTACCGAATTTGAAAAGAATGGTGGCGATGCGGACGCGGCATTGGGCGATGTGACCGAGTTTGTCGCGGCGATGCGGGCAACCCTGATCAATGAGGAGCTTGATAAGGCGTTTCGTGCCGATGCGCTTGTCCTGCCGGGCGAAGAATTCCTTTCGGAGCAGCGCAAACCGGCCAACCCGGAAGCGATCCATCAGGTGCGCAATGCGCTGCGCAAGCGGATCGGATCGGACCTTCGGGCCGAATTTGGCAATGCCTATCATCAGAATGCGTCAAACGCGGCCTTTACCCCGGATGCGGAATCGGCCGGGCAGCGGGCGTTGCGCGCAACCGCACTTTCCTATCTGGTCGCAAGTGGGGACGACGAATTTGCCGATCTGGCAGCCGAGCAATATCGCACGGCGGATAACATGACGGATCGGATGGCAGCGCTTTCGGTGCTGAACCATCTGGATCATCCGGGCCGGGTCGAAGCACTTGCCGATTTCGAGGCGCGCTTTGGCAAGGATACCGTGGTGATGGACAAATGGTTTGGGCTTCAGGCGATGTCATCGCGGGGTGATACGCTGGCGCGCGTGAAGGACCTTATGAGCCATCCGCTGTTCACCATGCGCAACCCGAACAAGGTCAGATCCCTTATCGGCGCGTTTGCTATGGCCAACCCGCGGCATTTCCATGCGGCGGATGGCAGCGGATATGCGTTTTATACCGACCGCCTGATCGAACTTGACGATATCAACCCGCAGGTTGCGGCACGGCTTTGCGCGCCGCTTGGCAAATGGGCGAAATATGACGAGGCGCGGGCCGACCTGATGAAGGCGTCGCTTGATCGTATCCTCGCCAAGCCGGATATCTCGCGCGATTTGTATGAGATTGCCAGCAAGTCGCGGGCAAGCTAGGCCGGGCATATTGAAAAGAAAAGGCGGCACGTAATGTGCCGCCTTTTTGTGTCGTCGCCTGTTTGAATGAGGCTTTGATCAGGTCAGTTTCATCCGTTCGCTGAATTCCTTCATGCGTTCGGAAAGATTGCGCGCCATGTCGGAAAGTTCGCGGCTGGCAGTGTTGAGGTCATGGGCCGAGCGGCCCGTGCTTTGGGCACCGTCATTCACGAACCGGATCATCTGGTCCATCGATCCGGCCCCCGATGCAATACGCTGCACGTTTTCCGAAATCTCGCTGGTGGCACGGCGCTGTTCATCCACCGAATGGGTGATGGTCGACTGGATGTCGTTGACCTGATGAATAACGTCGCCCACCGTGCTGATGGAATGGGCGGCTTTCTGGACTTCCTGCTGGATCGCGGTGGTCAGATCGCCGATCTGGCCGGTTGCACTCGCGGTCTGATCGGCAAGCGATTTCACCTCGTTTGCGACAACGGCAAAACCACGCCCCAGCTCGCCCGCACGTTCGGCTTCGATGGTCGCATTCAGCGACAGAAGTTTGGTGCGATGCGCGATATCGTTGATCAGATCAATGATCGATCCGATTTCCGAGCTTGCCTTTTCAAGCGAGACGATATTGCGCTGGCTTTCTTCGGCCTCGGAGCGTGCCCGGTTGGTCACGTCTGCTGCCTCTGTTGCCTGACGGTTGATTTCGGCGATGGAGGATGAAAGTTCCTCGACCGCGGTGGCGACGTTCTGGGTATTGCTTGCCGCCTCGCGCGAGACGTCAAGCGCGCTGCCCGACTGATCGACCGTGTTTTCCGACTGGCTGGTCAGATCACGGGCAAGGCCAAGAAGCCCTTCGGACTGTTCAGTGACCGATTGCGCAACGCGGGCGACCTCGGCCATCATTTCGGTAACCGCAATGCGGCTTTCTTCGCGTTCGGTCACCACGTTCCATGCCAGCATGGTACCCAGAAGGACATTGTCCTTATCACGCACCGGGGCTGCCAGAAGTTCAAGGTGATCGCGTTCGGTCTGGACCACCTCGGTAAAGGGCAGGTTGGCCGGGTTGGAAAGCCGTTTCTGGAATTCCGCACCGACTTTCAGGAAGTCGCCCGAAACCGATCTGGCATCGCCACCGACATAGGTTTGCGCACTGGCATTAAGATATGTCAGTTCGCCTTCGGGCGTGATCAGGGCGGTCATGGTCGGGGTGTTTTCGACCATGTTTTGCAGGATCATCGCCTGACGCACGGCTTCACGCAGGCCGACAAGGGCCTTGCGCATTTCACCGATTTCATCGGACCCGACGCGGGGCAGACGGACATTGGTGTCCCCGTTCGAGATTGATGTCATCGCCCCGGCAAAGGCGCGCAGATTGCGAAATACCGTGGTTCGAAGCAATATCCAGCCAGCGATCCAGCCGACCAGAAGAACGGCCACCAGAATTTCGATCGACAGGGTCCGAAGATCGTCGGTCTGGGAATAGAAGTCGGTAATGTCGCGGTCAAACGTAGCGGTCGCCCAGACACCGCCCCGGCCGTTTCCAACCGAAATATCGACGGTGGCACGGTGCGTGCCGCCCGCTGCTTCGGCGGGTTTTGCTTCTGCCTCTGCCGGGGCATCGCTATCGGCCGTTAGGGCCAGGGCTTCGCCGCCTTCGCTGGCATCCCCGTCTTCAAGGCTTTCAAACAGCACATTGCCGTCGCTGCCAAGAATGCGGAAATTGCCGCCCAGAACCTTGCCGATCCCGGCCAGGGTCGGCAGCGGATCGGTGATCACTTCCATAAAGCCGACGGCACGAAAACCGCCGACCGGAACAAGGGTGCTGAAAACCGGTTTGCCGGTGGGTGTTGCCCACATATAGGTCACCGGTTTGCGGGCATCGGCCTTGTCGCGTGTTTTAAGGTAATCCATGACCGCCGGATCATCGGTCACACTGGCGCCCAGATTGGCATCCGAGGTCGCAAGCTGGTTGAAATCGGTGTCATAGGCGATGGTTTCGACCAGAACCAGTTCGCCCTGAACGACCTGGCTGGCATTGGAAAGGATGTTAAGCTCCGCCTTCATGCGGGCCTGGTCGCTGTCCTGAAAGCTTTTGACCAGACTGCCGAGGCGCGACCATTCATTGACGATGGGCGTGACCCTGTCGCCGTAATCCTGTGCGACGCGTGACCGGACAAAGAAATTGACCGTGCCGCCGACCGAATTGTTCAGCGTCTCGACGGCAAAGTTTCGATAGGTATCCCCGGTCCACAGCAACATCCATGTAACTGCACCCGATAAAAGCAAACCTGTTACGAGCAGAATACGCCGTAACGTCAGGAGGCCCGTGGCACCCCCTGCAATAGCCGTCTTCGCGGCTTTATCTCCCGTCATTCATTACACTCCAGAGCCAGTTTTTTTATGGTTCTTTTGGTGCTTCGTTCCCCGGACTACCTCTTAAGGGGTAATTGCACTGATCCAAACAGAGCTTGGCGGCAAACACAATAGCGCTGTTGCCGCCAACCCCATGTTTTTCGCGGTATACAGTATTTTATATATGGGGCAGGGCCGCTATACGGGCATAAAAAATTACCTGATTTCGAGGGGCTATTGAAAAAACACAAAAAAATATGCGAACGCGTGTGATAATCGTTTGCAATTAGTTTTTTGATGCTCTATGACTGTGTTTGTCAAATGCAGACGGCAACGTCGTTTGCGACGGGTCATCAGGCTCACATGGCGTACCTGATGACCACTGTTCTTCGGGACTCTCTCTCCCCGAAGGTCGATCTCTCTCACTCGAGGGGGCTGGTATCCGGAAATTGTGCGGGACAATTCCGGGCTATATACCAGCCTCCCTTTTTTGTCCTGCATGCCGGGTTTGTGACATCCGTGCTTTGAAATCGCCAAAGTTTCATGACATCCGCAATCTGCATATCGAGGCGCGACAGGCATGCATGTTTTTAGCGTTTTATAAACGGCCTGTGCCCTAAAAGAAGCAGGGGAGCCCGTGATGGTGTGACATCGCCATTACGGATGCGCACGATATTTACAGGTAATCAGTCGTAAAGGACCGGCAAAAAATGGCTGGCGAAGACGAAAACAACCGCACCGATTTGCATGCGGACCCGAAACCGGAACCGCAGAAAGACGCGCCCTTACCGGCGTTTATTTATGGCCGTAATGGCCATGGCGAGGACGGCGGGCGTCATCGACAGTCACAAAATGGGCGGATAGCAGAAATGGATCGCAAAACCTTACTGGGTCTCGCAACCGGTGCCGGCATGCTCGGTCTGGTCTTGTTCTTTGTCGGCATGCTGGTCGGCGCAGGGCTGTTTATGGACCCTGACGAACAGATGGCAGCCAATGAAAAACCGGCCGGACAGGCGGAAATCCTTGCAACCCTGCCGGAAGAACCGGCGGGATCTACAGCCTTGCCCGAGGCCGGAACGACCGGCAATATTCCGGGCGGTGCATCGGGGACGGCAACGCCATCTGCAACACCTTCTGCTCCGGCAGCCCCGGCAACAGATGATCCGGTCGGTGACCTGATCGCCGAACGCAGTGCGGCCCTTGAGGGCGATGGTTCTTCTGATGCCACGGAAAATGGTGAAGCGTCGACCGCCGAGGATACGGGGGATGCTGCCAGCGATACCGCGACGCCGGAAGCTCCGGCTGCCCCGGAAATGAGCGACGCAGAAAAGGCCGCGGCCCGTGCCGAGCAGACGGCAAATGCCCCGCGCAAATTGCAGGCGCCGGAAATCAAATCATCCGATGCGGCTGAAACCGCACCACCCGCA
>NZ_JPWA01000045.1 GCF_003326475.1 Thalassospira xianhensis MCCC 1A02616
AGCCACGCCCCGAACGACGCCCCCATATGGACAACCGGCCCCTCGCGGCCAAGCGACGCACCGGTTCCCAGCGACACCGCGCTGATGAACACCGATTTGATCCCACAGCGTGACGACATGCGCGCATCGTGAAACAGGGCGGCATCAACCACATCGGCCACCCCGTGGGTACGCCGTTCGGGCAAAAACCGGTAAATGAAAACCCCGACAAACAATCCGCCCAGTGTCGGCACCATGATCAAATGCCATGCCGGAAGATGCGCAAGATATTCATGGACCGCTTCCTCGCCCGAACCAAAGGTCAGCAACTGCACAAAAAGGATGCCTTCGCGAAACAGGATGGTCCCGCCCCCGGCCATCGCGCCGACCACAAGCGCCAGGATCGACAGCACAAGCTGCTCGCTTTTGACGATACGTCGCAATTGCCCAAGCAACTGGTTGGATTTGAAAAGCTTTTCGGCCATATCGGGTTACCGGCGGGAACGGGTGAAACAGGAAGCTGTCATATGATCACAAGGTGTTGCGAATAAAAGGTAAAGGTCGGCAAATCCAGTGATATTTGCCGATAGCTGCCCCTTGCCGGATGCAGATGATGACCGCGGGTTACCTCAAATACGTTGCCCAAGCCGGTCAGGTTCGGGCCAAGTCGATGACGCGACGGTGCTTTTTTCAGAAAACCATCATTGATCTTCGAACGGGAAATAACGCATGCTTGACGCCATACAGGTTTCCGAAGCCTGCGGGACTTTCCCCGAATAACAATAAATTCCTTTTTCAGGACTTCCGATAAATGACTGAAAGTCAAAAATCGGGCGCCACCATCGCCCGTCCGCTTCCGGGTTTTGTCGAATTCGTTGTGTTAATGGCTATCACGATTGGTCTGGTTGCGCTTTCGATCGACAATCTTTTACCCGCATTTGGTCCGATCGCCCTGGATTACGGCATCGAAGACGGCAACCGCATGCAGTTGCTGATCTATGTTTTCATGATTGCCTTTGGCCTGATGCAGATTGTCTATGGCCCGCTGGCTGACAGTTTCGGCCGCAAACGCGTTTTGATGCTGGGTCTTTTCATTTATGCCATCGGGACCGTCATGGCGATTTTTGCCGACAGTTACGATCACCTTCTGATCGCGCGTTTCGTTCAGGGGCTTGGTGCGGCGGCTCCGCGCGTCCTGACGATTGCGATCACGCGTGACTGTTTCGAAGGCCGCGAAATGGCCCGCGTCATGTCGTTCGTCATGATGATCTTCATCATCGTGCCGGTCTTTGCCCCGGCATCGGGCAGCCTGATCCTTGCGCTTGCCAACTGGCACATGATTTTTGTCAGCACCCTTGTGCTGGCGATCATTATTGCCGTCTGGTACAGCCTGCGAATGCCCGAAACGTTAAATCCCGAATACCGGCATAAACTGTCACTCAGCCGGATTGCGCGCGATATCAAAACCACCGTCACCACCCGCCAGACACTGGGTTATGCAACGGCGATGGGACTGATGTTTGCCTGTCTGATGGCCTATATCGGATCGGCACAGCAAATTTTCGAAACCGAGGTTTACGGCCTTGGCGTCTGGTTCCCGCTGGTGTTCGGGATGATCGCCGCCTGCATGAGTGTTTCATCCTTCGTCAATGCCCGCCTTGTGCGCAAGATCGGCATGCACAAACTGTCGCAGGGTGGGCTTCTTGTGATGGCAATCAGCAGCCTGATCAATCTGGGCATCGCCTTTGCCTTTGACGGTGCTCCGCCGCTTCCGGTGTTTGGTGTGGGTCTTACAGTCACACTGTTCTGCTTTTCGATGACCATGCCAAACTTCAATTCGCTGGCGATGGAACCGGTTGGCAGGATTGCTGGCACCGCATCCTCGATGATCGGGGTTTACAGCACCCTGATCGGTGTTGTTGCAGGCGGCATCATCGGCCAGCTATTCAATGGTACGGTCATTCCGCTGGTGGGCGGCTATCTGGCTCTTGCCGTGCTGGCCATCATCATTGTCGGCATCACCGAACGCGGGAAGTTTTTCCACGCGACGCATTGATGACCGATCAAATGCAACAAAGCCCCGCAGCCGGAAAGCTGCGGGGCTTTTTGTTTAATGCGATCACGCCTGACGGGGATCGTAATTCAGGTTCGGCGCCAGCCAGCGTTCGGCTTCCGCCAAGGTCATGCCCTTGCGTTCGGCATAGCTTTCGACCTGATCGCGTTCGATCTTGCCAAGACCGAAATATTTGGCTTCGGGATGGGCGAAATAGAACCCGCTGACCGAGGATGACGGGGTCATCGCGCAGCTTTCGGTCAGTTTGACGCCGACATTCTTTTCCGCATCCAGCAACTGCCACAGCGTGCGTTTTTCAGTGTGTTCCGGGCAGGCCGGATATCCCGGTGCCGGACGGATACCGCGATAGTTTTCGGCAATCAGTTCGGCATTCGGCAGGTTCTCATCCGCGGCATAGCCCCAAAGTTCCTTCCGGACCTTTTCATGCATGCGTTCGGCAAAGGCCTCGGCAAAACGGTCGCCAAGGGCCTTGACCAGAATGGCGTTGTAATCGTCATGCTCGGCTTCAAGCTTTTTGGCGATTTCTTCGACTTCCGGCCCGGCGGTGACGACGAAGCCACCGATATAATCGGTTTTACCGGATTCCTTTGGCGCGATGTAATCGGCCAGCGCACGGTTCGGGCGTGAATTGTTTTCACGGAACATCTGCTGGCGAAGCGTGCGCAGCATTACCGGTTCGTTCTGATCGGGTGCCGGGGTGACTTCGATATCGTCCCCCACCGAATTGGCCGGCCAGATACCAACAACCGCACGGGGTTTGAACCATTTTTCATCGACAATGCGTTTGAGCATCGCCTTGGCGTCTTCGTAAAGGCCGCGCGCGGTTTCACCAACTTTCTCGTCGTTCAGAATATCGGGGAAACGGCCATGCAGTTCCCAGGTTTCAAAGAACGGTTTCCAGTCGAACCGTTCAACCAGTTCTGCCAGATCAAAGGTTTCAAACCGGGTAATGCCCGGTTTGACCGGTGCGGGAATATCGTAGGCATCCCAGTCAAGCTGCACCTTGTTGGCGCGCGCATCGGCAATGGCAAAACGCTTTTTCTGCAATTGCTGGGCCGCGTGTTTTTCCGCCATCGCGATATATTCAGCACGGATTTCAGCGGCAAAACGTTCACGGTGGGTTTCAGACACAAGCTGGCTTGCAACCCCCACCGCACGCGATGCGTCAATCACGTAAACCACCGACTTGTTATAGTTCGGGGCGATCTTGACTGCGGTATGGACCTTGGACGTGGTTGCGCCACCGATCAGAAGCGGGATGTTCAATCCTTCGCGCTCCATTTCGGCCGCGACATAGGTCATTTCCTCAAGTGACGGCGTGATCAGGCCCGAAAGACCGATCATGTCGACCTTTTCAGCCTTGGCGGTTTCGATGATTTTCTGGGTCGGCACCATCACGCCAAGGTCAAGGACCTCGAAATTGTTACATTGCAGGACCACGCCCACGATGTTTTTGCCGATGTCATGGACATCGCCCTTTACCGTCGCCAGCAGGATTTTACCGTTGGTTTCACGTACACCGTCCTTTTCTTCCTCGATAAACGGGATCAGATAGGCAACGGCCTTTTTCATCACACGGGCGGATTTGACCACCTGCGGCAGGAACATCTTGCCTGCACCAAACAGGTCCCCAACCACATTCATGCCATCCATCAACGGCCCTTCGATAACGTGAAGGGGTTTGTCGGCCTGTTGGCGGGCTTCTTCGGTGTCTTCTTCGACGAACTCGGCAATACCATTGACCAGTGCATGGGCCAGTCGCTCATTGACCGGCTTTTTGCGCCATTCCAGATCAACCTTTTTCTCTGGCCCGCCCGTGCCCTTGTATTTTTCGGCAATTTCCAGCAAGCGGTCGGTCGCATCCGGACGACGGTTCAGGATGACGTCCTCGACCCGTTCACGCAGTTCAAGCGGGATTTCCTCATAGACCACAAGCTGACCGGCATTGACGATGCCCATATCCATACCGGCCTGCGTTGCATAATACAGGAATACGGAATGCATTGCTTCACGGACCGGGTTATTGCCCCTAAACGAGAAGGAAACGTTGGAAACACCGCCGGAAATCTTGGCGTATGGCAGGCGTTCCTTGATCAGCTTGCAGGCTTCGATGAAATCGACGGCATAATTGTCGTGTTCCTCGATCCCGGTGGCGACCGCAAAGATGTTCGGATCGAAAATGATGTCTTCGGGCGGGAAGCCGACCTTGTCGACCAGCACACGATAGCTGCGTTCGCAAATCTCGATCTTGCGGGTAACCGTATCGGCCTGCCCTTTTTCATCAAAGGCCATCACGACGACAGCGGCACCATAACGGCGCAGAAGACGTGCCTGCTTGATAAAGGGTTCCTCGCCTTCTTTCAGGCTGATCGAGTTGACGATACCCTTGCCCTGAAGACATTTCAGACCGGCTTCGATCACGTTCCATTTGGAACTGTCGATCATGATCGGCACGCGGGCAATATCGGGTTCGGCCGCCAGAAGATTGACGAATTTGACCATCGCCGTTTCGGCATCCAGCATCGCATCATCCATATTGATGTCGATGATCTGCGCGCCGTTTTCGACCTGCTGACGGGCAACCTCAAGGGCTGCGTCGTAATTTTCCTCGACGATCAGGTTTTTGAACTTGATCGATCCTGCGACGTTCGTGCGCTCGCCGATATTGATGAATCTTGAAATGTCACTCATGGGTCTGTTCGATCTCTTTTTTCAGCTTCCCGGCATCAGGCGGCGTTGAACGGCTCAAGGCCCGAAAGGCGCATTTTCGGCTCGATCACAGGCAATTTGCGCGGGGTCGCATTTGCCACCGCATCGGCAATCGCCTTGATATGGGGCGGCGTCGTGCCACAGCACCCACCCAGCAGATTGACCATGCCGGTATCGGCCCATTCTTTGACCAGTGCCGCCATTTCGGCATCCGACTGGTCATATTCGCCAAATTCGTTGGGCAGGCCCGCATTGGGATAAACCGAAACCCGGCATTCGGCAATGCGTGACAGTTCCTGAACATAGGGGCGCAACTGTGCCGCCCCCAATGCGCAGTTAAGCCCGATCGAGAACGGCTTGGCATGACGGACCGAATTGTAAAATGCCTCGGTCGTCTGTCCCGAAAGGGTCCGGCCCGACGCATCGGTGATGGTACCCGAAATCAGAACCGGCACATCTTCACCGCGTTCTTCAAGCACTTCGTCGATGGCAAACAGGGCCGCCTTGGCATTGAGCGTATCGAAAATGGTTTCCACCAGAAGCGCATCCGCCCCGCCATCCAGAAGGCCATTGACGGCTTCCTTATAAGCTTCGCGTAGCTGATCGAAATTGACACCGCGGAAACCCGGATTGTTCACATCGGGCGAAATCGATGCGGTACGGTTGGTCGGACCGATGGCACCATTGACAAAGCGCACATCGCCGGGATGGGCGGCTTCCCATTCATCACAGGCCGCGCGCGCGATTTTCGCACTTTCGTAATTGATCTCGTAGGCAAGGCTTTCCATGCCGTAATCGGCCTGCGCAATTGTCGTCGCACTAAAGGTATTGGTCCCCTGAAGGTCCGCACCCGCGGCAATATATTGCAGATGGATATCCTTGATGATGTCAGGCCGGGTCAGGGACAGCAGATCGTTATTGCCCTTCAGATCCTGTTTCCAGTCGGCAAAGCGTTCGCCGCGATAATCTTCCTCGCTCAGCTTGTGCTTCTGGATCATGGTGCCCATCGCACCATCAAGGATCAGGATTTTGTTTTCGGCCCGTTTACGCAGCAGGGCAATGCGTTCCTTGCGGTCATTCATCATCGTCATCCAGTCGTTTTGATCATGCAGGCTGTTTGGGCGGGTCGGTTCAGGCAGCAGCCTGTGCAACACCGCGAATACCCAGCGCATGACAGATGGCATATGTCAGTTCGGCACGGTTTAGCGTGTAGAAGTGGAAATCGGTAACGCCCTCGGCCATCAGGCCCTCGACCTGTGAAATGGCTTCGTGGAAGGCGACCATGCGGCGTGTATCGGGATCTTCGTCAAGGTCTTCAAACCGCCAATGCAGGCGTTTGGGCACCGATGCCCCGCACATATCGGCAAATTTCAAAAGCGATCCGAAATTGGTCACCGGCAGGATGCCCGGCACAATCGGTGCGGTGATCCCGGCAGCAGCACATTTGTCGCGGAACCGAAGGAAAACCTCGTTATCAAAGAAGAACTGCGTGATCGCACGGTTCGCACCGGCATCGATCTTGTGTTTCAGATATTCGATTTCGAAATCGGCATTGGGGGCATCCGGGTGGGTTTCCGGATAGGCCGAAACCGAAATATCGAAATCCGCAATCCGCTTAAGCCCTTCGACCAGATCAACCGCATAAGGATATCCCCCCGGCGTCGGGACATATTTATCGCCCGCATCGGGCAGATCACCGCGCAGGGCAACAATCGACCGGATACCTTCATCCCAGTAATTGCGCGCAATACCTTCGATTTCTTCCTTGGTATGGCCAACACAGGTCAGGTGAGCCGCCGCCGGAATGCCGGTTTCGCCCTGAATGCGGGTGACGCTGCTGTGCGTACGGTCACGGGTTGATCCGCCTGCCCCGTAGGTTACCGAAACGAAAGACGGGTTTAGCGGTGCCAGACGGTGGATCGAACGCCACATGGTTTCTTCCATCTTTTCCGTTTTCGGCGGAAAGAATTCGAATGAAACCCGCAGATCGCTGCGCGATGTGCCCTGTGGTGCGATGTCGTTTTTAACCGTCATTCTTTTAATCCTGTCTTGTCGTTCCAGTGGAACGGGTCGTTATGCATTATTATTGTTAGCAATGAGCCTGCCGGATTATTACTCGGCAGCCTCGGTATTGTTATTTGCCTGCAATGCCTTTTGCCCCTGCTCCGATGCATGTGCGCTCCAGATCCGCACCGTCAAGGGTTTGCCGGGCAGGCTTATGACATCACCGGGCGAAAGTTCACATGCGCGAAACCACGTATTAATCGCCCCGTCTTCAAAACCAAGCCGACGATGCGCGTGTTCCTCGCGCAGTTCCTCTCGGTCATGGGTTGCGAAATCAACCACCACCAGCTTGCCGTTCGGCGCCAGCACACGGGCGGCTTCGGCAATCGCGGCTTCGGGACGTTCGGCGTAATGCAGCACCTGATGCAGGGTCACAACGTCAAACATCCCTGCTGGATAAGGCAGTTGATACATATCGGCCTGCCGGACGAGACAGTTTGACAGATCGGCACGCTGCAAACGCGCCCGGGCAACCGCCAGCATCTCGCGCGACATATCAACGCCGACACCTTCTTCGGCCGTTTTGCCCAGAAGTTCCAGAATCCGGCCCGTGCCGGTACCGATATCAAGAATCCGGCCCCCGGAAAGATCGCCGATGGCATCAATCAGGGCCTGCTCGACGACCGTTTCATCAATATGAAGCGACCGGATGCGATCCCAGTCATCGGCATTGGCCCGGAAATATTCGCGGGCAATCTGTTCGCGCTGCGCCTTGACCTGCTCCAGCCGGGCACGATCCAGGGCCAGTATTTCATCGCTTTCGGGCAGAAGGGCAAGTACCGGCTGAACCAGTTCCGCACCGGGACCGCTATTTGGGGTGCGATAAAATACCCAGGTGCCTTCACGGAATCGGACAAGCAGCCCGGCTTCGCACAGCAGTTTAAGATGGCGCGACACACGCGGCTGGCTCTGTCCGATGATCTGGGTGATCTCGCTGACGGTCAGTTCGCATTCGGCACAGATCGCCAACAGGCGAAGCCGTGTCGCTTCTGCCGCCGCGCGCAATCTCGCTAGAACCTGTTCCATTTCAGCGCCTCCATTGACCTGAACAAAGACATAAAGATATGTTTATATTTAATCAAGAGCTATTTACCCACCCCAAAGGGGTATGGCAAAAAGGCAACATGCCAAATCCCATTGATCAGGCTCATAATTTTGTGTGCTGGCGTTTAAACTTTCCCTATGCTAACCACATGGATATCTGAGACGTGTGCATCGCACATTCCTGTTTTCTTCGCGGGCAGCAGGTTGGGTAATGTTCTTGAAGTCCCGATTTCAAGGGCGTCTCGGGGTCGGGGAAAGTTTGTATCGAAAATCGTTTGGCAAAAATAATGAAGCTTCGAACTTTGCTTTCGCTGTGCGCTGGTGCATCTCTGTCCATGCTGACAGCATGCGCGTCCACCCAGCCGGCACAGGACACAAGTGACTATGACCCCCTCGAACCGGTAAACCGGGTCGTTCACGGGGTTAATGGTGCCGTTGATTTTATGGTCCTTTACCCCGCCGCCATGTGGTATCGCGACATCGCGCCCCAACCGGTCAAAACCGCCGTCCGCAGCTTTGTGCGCAATATCGGTGAACCGGTCAATGCGCTGAACTCGCTGCTTCAGGGTGACCCTGATCAGGCCGCTGACTCGGTTCAGCGCTTTATCATGAACACCACGATCGGCTTCCTTGGTTTCAATGATGTGGCTGCCGATTTCGGCATCGCCTATCATTCCGAAGATTTCGGCCAGACTCTTGGCCATTACGGCATCGGCGGCGGTCCTTACATCGTCCTGCCGCTGCTTGGTCCGTCGAACCTGCGCGATACCGCCGGTATTGCGGTCGATTATGTAAGCAATCCGCTGACCTGGGGCAGCCGGAACAGTGAGACCCTTGATACGCTCTATCTCGGTTCGCTGGCTCTGACCGCACTCAATGCGCGCTACAGCACGCTAAACCAGCTTAACGAATTGCAACAAACCTCGATTGACTATTATGCTGCTTTGCGTAGCCTCTATCGTCAGCAACGTAACGCCGCCATTCGCAACGGCGCAGAACCTTCTGCACCGGAATTCGAAGACGAAAGCGCTTCTGCCGACTTTGATGACGCGTTTGAAGCAGCAGCAAATTAATGGTTCGGTCGAACATGAAAAGCAGAATTGCGATTCCCGCTTTGGCGGCAGCAATCGTCAGTGTGACCGGCCTTATGGCCGGTCCTGCATTTGCAGGTAACGCGACTTCCGCATCGTCCCATACGGTCGAAGTCGCAGCCAGCCGCAGTGCAACCGACGTCATCAAAACCCTTGCGAGCGAGGCAATTGTCGGCCTGACCGATCAATCGCTTAGCAACGACACCCGCCGGCAGAACTTTGTCGCGCTGATGGATCGTTACTTCGCAATGGATGTAATTTCCCGGTTTGTGCTGGGGCGCTACTGGCGCTCCATCTCCGAGGAAGAACTCAGCGAGTTCGCCGATCTCCTGCAGGACTATCTGGCCCTTAACTATGCCAGCCAGTTCAAGGATTTCAATGGCGAGCAGTTTGTTGTCGGCGACGAGAAACAACAGAACAAGGATACGTTCGTCAACTCGCAGTTCGTCCGCCCGGACGGCCCGCCGGTGTCGATCGTCTGGCGTCTGCGCGAATTCGGTGATGAATATAAAATCATTGATGTGACCGTCGAAGGCCTGAGCATGGGCATCACCCAGCGCGACGAATTTACCGCTGTCATCCAGCAAAATGGTGGCGAGGTTTCCGCCCTGACAGAAAACCTGCGGGCGAAAGTCGGAAAATAATTCCGTCGCAACCGGAACAGAAATCAAAAGCCACCGGCGGTGATTTGCCGGTGGCTTTTTTCATGCTTGCGGCCCGAATGCCAACCCAAGATGCCCGCAAAGAAAAGGCCGCCCGATGGGCGGCCTTTTGTCATTAACCGCGGGTCAGCGGCTTGTATTTGATGCGATGCGGACGATCCGCCGCGTCGCCATAGCGGCGTTTGTAATCCGCTTCGTATTCCTGATAGTTGCCTTCGAACCATTCGACATGCGAATTGCCCTCATAGGCCAGAATGTGGGTCGCGATACGGTCAAGGAAGAAACGATCGTGCGAGATGACCACGGCACAACCGGCAAATTCCAGCAGACCTTCTTCAAGCGCACGTAGCGTATCGACATCAAGATCGTTGGTCGGTTCGTCAAGCAGCAGAACGTTCGCGCCCGATTTCAGCATCTTGGCAAGGTGAACGCGGTTACGTTCACCACCTGAAAGCTGACCGACTTTCTTCTGCTGGTCGGCCCCCTTGAACGCGAACTGCGATACGTAGGCACGCGAGCTCATCGGACGTTTGCCCAGAAGGATTTCGTCCAGCCCGTCGGAAACTTCCTGCCAAACGGTTTTGTTCGGATCAAGCGAGTCACGCGACTGATCGACATAGCCCATCTTGACCGTTTCACCGATCTTGAGCGTACCGGCATCCGGTTTATCACTGCCGGTCAGCATCTTGAACAAAGTGGTTTTACCCGCACCGTTCGGACCGATCACACCAACGATGCCACCCGGCGGCAGACGGAAATGCAGATCATCAAACAGAAGCTTGTCACCAAATGCCTTGGTCAGACCTTCGGCCGTGATCACCTCGTTCCCAAGGCGTTCGGCAATCGGAATAACAATCTTGGTTGAATCCGGAACCGCCTTGGCGGCTTCGGCAACGAGATCGTCATAGGCACGAACACGGGCCTTGGATTTTGCCTGACGGCCTTTCGGATTCTGACGGATCCAGTCCAGTTCCGATGCAAGCTGCTTCTGACGGCTGCCCTCCTGACGGGCTTCCTGTTCCAGACGCTTCTGTTTCTGTTCGAGCCAGGATGAATAGTTGCCTTCGTACGGGATGCCCTGACCGCGGTCGAGTTCGAGAATCCAGCCGGTAACGTTATCGAGGAAGTAACGATCGTGGGTGACCAGAATGACAGTACCCTGATAATCTTCAAGGTGACGTTCCAGCCACGCAACCGATTCCGCATCCAGATGGTTGGTCGGTTCGTCAAGCAGCAGGATATCAGGCTTTGCCAGCAACAGACGGCAAAGCGCAACGCGGCGGCGCTCACCGCCCGAAAGCTTGCTTACGTCGGAATCCTTGGGCGGGCAGCGCAGCGCGTCCATGGCGATATCAAGCGTCCGCTCAAGGTCCCAGCCATTGGCCGCATCAATGCGTTCCTGCAATTCGCCCTGCTCGGCGAGGAGATTGTTCATCTCGTCGTCGGTCATCGGCTCGCCAAACGCCATGCTGATTTCGTTAAAGCGCGCCAGATCGTCAACAATCTGACCACAGCCTTCCATAACGTTACCCAGAACGTCCTTTGCCGGGTTCAGTTGCGGTTCCTGTTCAAGGTAACCGACGCGGACACCTTCGGCAGGCCAGGCTTCACCTGAAAAATCCTTCTCGATGCCGGCCATGATTTTAAGCAGGGTCGATTTACCGGCACCGTTGTTCCCGAGAACACCGATTTTCACACCCGGCAGGAAGGACAGCGTGATGCCTTTGAAAAGTTCACGACCACCCGGAAGGATCTTGGTCAGGTCCTTCATGACGTAAATATACTGGTAGGATGCCATTAAATTCCCCATCCAAAATGTGAGAAATCCCGGACCATGCCGGGACATGCGGATCATCGCATTGCGACCATCCAAAAGCGTTGCCCGTTTGTAACCGACCGGCCTCTTACAAACAATGACAAACAACGGCAATCACCGTGATGCGCTTTGAATGCGCATCGATGGAAACGACGCGGGCCAAAACGCGTCGCAAAACACCCCGTCCGGGGCAAAATCAACCGTTAATAATGCAGAATCAAACAAATATGCGCGTATTTCGATTAAAAACAGCATGCCATTGTGCAGCGCCGAACAATGTCGAAAAAATGGCGGATTTTATGGGTTTTTTCAGTGTTTCCAGCAGGTTGGGGAACGCAGGAGCCCTAATATATACGACTAATGATTAGCTTCTGGCGCATTCTGAAAACTGTTATCGAATTTGTTGGCAATGGTGTGTGCAGACGCCACCACTGCATCAAAAGCAGGCGGACCGGGACAAAAAAGAACTCAATAACCGGTCGGCAGGGAAGTTTTCATTTTCTAGGAAGGAGACGCGCTATGGATGAGCAAAGCGCAGCCTACTGGAAGCGAAACGTAAAACTGGTGACCACTTTGCTGATCATCTGGTTTGTCGTTTCCTACGGTTTCGGCATCTTGTTTGTCGATGCGATGAACAGCATCAAGATTGCGGGCTTTGAGCTCGGATTCTGGTTTGCCCAGCAAGGGTCCATTTACGTCTTTGTCGCGTTGATTTTCGTCTACGTGAGCAAGATGAACAAACTGGACCGTGAATTCGACGTTCACGAAGACGACTGACGTCAACAAAGTTCCGGATCCGGGGAGACAGACAAATGGATCTTACTACCCTTACCTATATTGTCGTCGGTCTGAGTTTCGCGCTGTATATCGGCATCGCGATCTGGGCCAAGGCAAGCACCACCGGCGAGTTTTATGTCGCTGGCAAGGGCGTTAACCCGGTCGTCAACGGTATGGCGACCGCCGCAGACTGGATGTCTGCTGCATCCTTCATTTCAATGGCCGGCCTGATTGCCTTCCTTGGCTATGGCGGCTCGGTTTACCTGATGGGCTGGACCGGCGGCTACTGCCTGCTGGCAATGCTTCTGGCACCTTACCTGCGTAAGTACGGCAAATTCACCGTGCCGGAATTCATCGGCGACCGTTACTATTCCAAAGCAGCACGTATCGTTGCCGTTATCTGCCTGATCTTCATCTCGTTCACCTATGTTGCAGGCCAGATGCGCGGTGTTGGTATCGTGTTCTCGCGCTTCCTCGAAGTCGAAATCCTGACCGGCCTGATCGTCGGCATGGGCATCGTCTTCATCTATGCCGTTCTTGGCGGCATGAAGGGCATCACCTACACCCAGGTGGCACAGTATTGCGTGCTGATCATTGCCTATACCATTCCGGCAATCTTCATCGCCTTCCAGCTTACCGGCAATCCGCTGCCGCAGCTGGCATTCGGTTCCACGGTTAACGGCACGGGCGATTACATGCTCGACCGCCTGAACCAGATCGTGACCGAACTGGGCTTCCTTGAATATACCACCACCAGCAAATCGACGATCGACATCTTCTGCATCACCCTTGCACTGATGGTCGGTACGGCAGGTCTGCCGCACGTTATCGTCCGCTTCTTCACGGTCCCGAAAGTCCGCGATGCGCGTTCTTCGGCCGGTTGGGCACTGGTCTTCATCGCGATCCTTTACACCACTGCCCCGGCAGTTGGCGCAATGGCTCGCCTGAACCTGACTGAAACCGTCCAGATCGGCGCAGTTGGCGATCCGGAAGGCAACCTTAAAGTCGAAGATCGTCCGGACTGGATGAGCCGTTGGGAAGCCACCGGCCTTCTGAAATTCGAAGACAAGAACGGCGATGGTCGTATCCAGTATTATAACGATGCCAACAAGGACTTTGCCGCCAAAGCAGCCGAATATGGCTGGGCCGGTAACGAACTTAAAGTTGACAACGACATCATGGTTCTGGCCAACCCTGAAATCGCACAGCTTCCGAACTGGGTGATTGCCCTTGTCGCTGCCGGTGGTATTGCCGCCGCACTGTCAACGGCAGCCGGTCTGTTGCTTGTGATTTCGTCGGGTATCTCGCATGACCTTCTGAAAGGCACATTGACGCCGGATATGACAGAAGGACAGGAACTGATGGCCGGTCGTATCGCAGCAGCCGTTGCGATCCTGATTGCCGGTTATCTGGGATACAATCCGCCCGGCTTCGTGGCACAGGTGGTGGCCTTTGCCTTCGGTCTGGCTGCCGCGTCGCTGTTCCCGGTTATCATCATGGGGATCTTCTCCAAGAAGGTTAACCGTGAAGGTGCGATTGCCGGGATGCTTGTCGGCCTGGTCTTCACCATGGGCTATATCATGTCCTACAAGGGCATCTTTATCCCGGTGCTGATCGAAAACGTTCCGGCAAACTGGCTGTTCGGCATTTCGCCGGAGGGCATCGGTGTTGTTGGTATGATCCTGAACTTCCTCGTTGCTTTCGGCGTGTCGAAAGTTACGGCGGAACCGCCGGCACATATCCAGCACATGATTGAAGATATCCGCGTTCCGAAAGGAGCCGGTGGCGCCGTTGACCACTAATCGGTCGACTGGTTTGCAAGAAACCTGTTGCTGGCCCCCGGAAGTTCTTCCGGGGGCCTTTTCTTTTGCCTCGAAGTCGGGCAACAATGCACCACGACAGGGAGGAATGGTCATATGAGTCTGGAACTAAAAGAAATCAGCGATTTCCTCAAACAGCATCACCCGTTCGATCTGTTGCCAGACGACGTGATCGAGGCGTTGCCAAAGCGCCTTACCGCGCGCTATTTCCGCAAAGGCACCAAAGTCCTCTCACCTGAACAGCAATGCCTGCATCTGCATATTATCCGGACGGGCGGAACCGAAACACGCGATCCCGATGGCCAGCTTCTTGCCCGCCTTGGCGAAGGTGAATGTTTCGGCGTACGCGCGATGTTCCGCAATGGCAAGGCCGCCAACAACATCACCATGCTCGAGGACAGCCTTGTCTATCTGCTGCCCGAAAAGGATTTCCACGATCTGGCGGGGAAATACCCGCAGTTCAATTACTTCTTTGAACAGATGGGCGGTGCCCGCCTTCGCAGCGGCATGCAGTTGCTTGAAAAGCGTGATGATGATCAGCTTAAACTGATGTCCATCCGGGTATCCGACCTGATCGCGCGGGACCTTGTCAGCATCGATATCGGTGCATCGATTCTCGAAGCAGGCAAGCTTATGAGCAGCGAACGGGTTTCCTGCCTGCTGATCACGCAAAACGGGGACGAGGTCGCCGGTATCATGACCGACCGCGACCTGCGCAACCGCGTTGTTGCCGAAGCCCGGTCCTTTGACGAGCCGGTGACCAACATCATGACCCCGAACCCGATCAGCATCGGGCCGGACGATTATGCCTTTGACGCGCTTCTGACCATGACGCGCAACAATGTCCGTCACCTTCCGGTGATGAAGGATGGCAAGGCAATCGGCGTGATTACCACCAACAACCTGCTGGCGCGCCAATCGCTTTCCGCCGTCCATATGGTCGGCCGCATCCGCAAGATGACCAGACCTGCAGACATGGCAAAGGTCATTGCGCAAATCCCCGAACTGCTCAGCAACCTGATCGAAGCCGGTGCAACATCGCGCAATGCGGGGCATATCGTCACCACCCTTTCGGATGCGGCAACATCGCGCCTGCTGCAACTGGCCGAGGAAAAATTTGGCCCGCCGCCTGTCCCCTATGTCTGGATGGCAGGTGGATCGCAGGGGCGGCAGGAACAGACCGCCCTTTCGGATCAGGATAACTGCCTGATCCTTGATGACGCCTATGATCCCGAACAGCACGGCGACTATTTCAAATCACTGGCCGATTTTGTCTGTGATGGCCTTGATACCGTCGGCTATATCTATTGCCCCGGCGAGATGATGGCGAAAACGGACGAATGGCGTCAGCCTGTCCGTGTATGGCAGCAATATTTCAACAAATGGATCGAACAGCCGGAGCCAAAGGCCCTGATGCTGTGCTCCGTCTGGTTTGACCTGCGGGTGATCCATGGTACGCGATCGATCTTTGAAGACCTGCATCGGATGATTGTCACCAAGGCAAAGGGCAACCGCATTTTCCTGGCCTATATGGTTGGCAATGCCCTGACCCATCATGTGCCGCTTGGCTTCTTTAAGAACTTTGTCATGATCCGTGGCGGTGAACATGACCGCACGCTCGATATGAAACATAACGGCGTGGTGCCGATTGTGGATATTGCACGCATCCACGCGCTTGCGAACGGCATTGACGTGGTCAATACCTATGAACGGCTCGAGGCCGCGATGGCCTTCCCGTCGATCAGCAAACAGGGGGCATCCGACCTTCTGGATGCGTTTGAATTCATCAGCATCACGCGCCTGAAACATCAGGTCCGGCAAATTCGTGACGGCGACCGCCCCGATAACTTCCTGCATCCCGAAAGCCTGTCGGCATTTGAACGCACCCATCTGAAAGATGCATTTTCGGTGATCAAGAATTTACAGGCCGCCCTTGAAAGCGCCTTTGGCAAAAGCGGGACATAACAATGGGCCTGCGTCAGAAAATCATCGATAGCGACTTTTACCGCCAGATGGTCCAGCGTCGGGCAACCGGGCCGCTTCGCGCCTATTACGATATCCCCGCCGCCGATCCCGATACGCCGGTCCGCGATGTCGAATTTGTCGCCCTTGATCTGGAAACCACCGGCCTTGATCCGAAACAGGATGAAATCGTTTCGATTGGCCTTGTGATCATTCGCCGCCTTGAAGTCGATTTTTCAAGCTGCCAGCATCTTCTGGTGCGCCCCAAAAAGGAACTCAGCGAAAGCTCGGTGATCGTGCATCGCATTTTCGATACCGATGTCGAACAGGCACCCGATATCGAAATCGCGCTGGCCCATATCCTGCCGATTCTGGCCGGTCGGGTTCTGGTGGCTCATCACGCACCGATTGAACTGGGCTTTCTTGGTCATGCCTGCAAACGTTACTTTGGCGCACCTTTGCAAATGCCGACCGTCGATACACTGGTACTGGCCCTTCGCGATCTGCACCGGCAGGGGCAACCGATGAAGCCCGGTGCACTGAAACTGGAAACACTACGCCATACCCACAACCTGCCGCCGTATCGCATTCACAATGCCCTTTCCGATGCGATTGCCGCATCCGGGCTGTTTCTGGCACAGATTGCCAAGCGTGATCCGAAAGGTGAACTTGAGCTTCGCCGCGTGCTGCGCTAATCCGTTATCAGGGGAAACGGGAACACCCGCCAGACTGATCAAGTCATAACAATAAATCAGGGGACTTCGCGCCGGATGTATGTGTTTATTCTGACGACCGTTGTGGTCGGTTTTGCCTGTGCCGGTGTCGTCATGCTGCTGTTTCGCCTGTGGGGGCGGAAGGCACCGAAATATGTCATTCCATTTGTCGCGGCAATCGGCATGTTTGCCTACATGATCTGGGACGAATATAGCTGGTTTGATCGCTATTCGTCACGCCTGCCGGGACAGATCAGCATCGTGCAGACTTTTGCCGACGAAAATCCGTTTGCACCCTGGACGCTGATTTCGGCACCGGTTAACCGCTTTACCGCCATCGACAGCGAAAAGATTGTCGTTAATCCGGATAACCCCGATCAGAAACGGGTCACCACCCTGCTGCTAAAAAAGGGTGCCGAAACGCTCGCCCTTACCCATCTGGTGGAGTGCGGTGCAAACAGGCGCGGATATATCACCGCCCAAACCGAACTGGACGCCAACGGTTTCCCGACCGGAATTGATGAATGGTTCGCCATGAATGACGACGATCCGTTGCGATCGGTCTGCAACTGAACCGGACATTCCAACCATGCAAGACAGGGATCGGCATTGCCGGTCCTTTCTTTCTGGCGATCCCGACCGGTTTCGTCCTGACGATGCAGGTGGTTGACGCCCCGCTATATTTCATGAAATATAGCGGGGATTGTTGCCCCTTCCCAACCCCATCAGCACGGTTTTGCCCATGCGCCATCTGATCCGAACCGGCCTTGCTTCCCTGTTCCTTCTGGCTGCCGCAACCACCGCCCGCGCCCAGGAGATCACGGTCTTTGCCGCCGCCAGCCTCACCGACGCCATGACGCAGGTCGCGCAAAGCTATGCCACGGCAACCGGTGACACATTGCAGCTATCCTTCGCCAGTTCATCGACACTGGCCCGTCAGATCGCGGCAGGTGCCCCGGCTGATCTCTATATTTCAGCCAATCAGAAATGGATGACCTGGCTTGCCGATCAGGACCTGATTGCCGCCAACAGCCGCCATGATCTTCTGGCCAATGCGCTTGTCCTGATTGCACCCGCTGACAGTAACCTTGCCCCGATCACGATCAATTCCCAAACCGATCTGACCAAACTGATCGGTGACGAGGACCGCATTGCCGTTGGCGATCCGGACCATGTCCCGGCGGGGATTTACGCCAGACAGGCACTTGAAAACCTTGGTCAGTGGGATGCCATCGAACCAAGGCTGGCGCGTGCTGACAATGTGCGTGCAGCATTGGCGCTGGTGGAACGGGGCGAGGCACCGCTTGGCATCGTTTACGCCACCGATGCCGCCATCGCGACCGATGTCAAAATCATCGCCACCTTCCCCGAAAACAGCCATCCGGCCATTACCTATCCGGTTGCCATCACCACCGGGCAAGCAAACCCCGCCGCGGTAAAATTGCTGGCGTGGCTTTTGGGGGATGACGCGGGCACCATTTTTGCGGAATATGGCTTCAACCGCCCGGCAACCAGTCCGAAGACACAATAACAAACCATGATCACACTCACCGAAGCCGAGATCGAAGCCCTGCTGCTTAGCCTGCGCATTTCCGGCGTGGCGGTGATATGTGCCCTGCCCTTTGCCATTCTGGCCGCTTCCCTTCTCGCGCAGGCACGCTTTCCCGGCAGGATTTTAATCGATGCGCTGGTGCACCTGCCCCTGATCCTGCCGCCGGTTGTGATGGGCTATCTGCTGCTGATCAGTTTTGGCACCCGCGCACCGCTTGGTGCATGGTTGCTGGAAACATTTGATATCCGCCTGATTTTCAGCTGGACCGGGGCGGCACTGGCCGCGGGGATCGTCAGCTTCCCGTTTCAGGTTCGCGCCATCAGGCTGGCACTGGAAAATATCGATCCCGGCCTTTATCACGCCGCCGAAACGCTGGGTGCGGGGCCGGTCGACCGGTTCTTCAGCCTGACATTGCCGCTGGCCCTGCCCGGTATCATTGCCGGGGCGATTACCGCCTTTGCCGCAAGCCTTGGCGAATTTGGTGCCATCATCACATTTGTGTCGAACGTTCCGGGTGAAACACGCACCCTGCCGCTTGCGATCTATACCGCGATCCAGACACCGGGCGGCGAACTGGCCGCCGCACGCCTTGCGGCCATTTCCATTGGACTTGCCCTGATCGGGCTTCTGCTTTCGGAATTTGCCATGCGCCATATTCGCAAAAGGGCCCGCGCATGAGCATTTCCGTCGATATCCGCCACAAGATCGGCAAGCTGGACCTGAATGCGCAGTTCGACATTGCCGAACCCGGCATTACCGCCCTTTTTGGCCCGTCGGGCAGCGGTAAAACCACCATCATCAATGCGATTGCCGGGTTGCTGCGCCCGGATCGGGGGCGGATCACCATCCATGACCGCCCTGTATTTGACAGGACACAACGGATCAATCTGGCACCGCGCAGGCGCCGGGTTGGCTATGTATTTCAGGATGCCAGACTGTTCCCGCATCTGAGTGTCGCGGCCAACCTGTTCTTTGGCCATAAACGCAGCGACCGGCCAATGACCAAGGCCGCCTGTGATGATGTCATCGGGATGCTCGGTATTGGCAGTTTGCTATCGCGCCGCCCCAACCTTCTTTCCGGCGGCGAGAAACAGCGCGTATCACTCGGCCGGGCATTGCTGGGAAATCCGGAAATCCTGCTGCTGGACGAACCGCTCTCCGCCCTTGATCAGGGCCGCAAGAACGAGATCATCCCCTATCTGGAAAATCTGCGCGACGCGCGGCAATTGCCGATCCTTTATGTCAGTCACGCGATTGATGAAGTCGCCCGTCTGGCCGATCATATGGTGGTGATGGAAGGCGGCAAAACGCTTGCCAGCGGATCGGTGTTTGACATGCTGGGTCGAACCGACCTTGCCCCGCTTGCCGGGCAGTTCGATACCGGAACCGTGCTGCCCACCACGGTCAAAAGCCGCGACCCGCAGGGTGTCATAAGCTTCCTTGACTGCGCCGGGCAACGATTTGTCGTGCCCTTCCTTGGCAAGAAATCCGGAAGCCCGGTGCGCCTGCATATCCGTGCACGCGATGTGATGATTGCCCAGACAGCCCCGACCGGGATCAGCGCCAATAACGTCCTGCCGGTAACGATCCGCGACATCGCCGATAATGGCGGTGATACGCTGGATATCACGCTGGGCCTTGGTCATGACGATACCGGTGAAAGCCGCACAATCCATGCCCGCATCACCCAATGGTCGGCAACACGTCTGAAACTTGCCATCGGGCAAAGGGTCTTCGCTGTGATCAAATCGGTCACGGTCGACGGGCATTTGCGCGCCGACGATCTTTAAGCCCCGTCTTCGGTCGGCGGGGACGGATCGCCCGCCAGTTCATCGGCAAGCCTGCGTAGCTGGTCGGCCAGGGCTTCGTCCGCACGGGTTTGCGCATCGTCGTAAATCGCAATGATCCGCATCCCCGTCCCGGTCAGGCTGGCCCCGCCACGGCCTGCACCCCCCATCCGGGTTTCAACGACCGGGCTGGCAAAGCTTCTGTTCAATTCTTCAAGCAGCATCCACGCCCGGCGATAGGACATGCCCATCGACCGCGCCGCCGCCGAAATCGACTGTTCACGATCAATCGCGCGCAGCAGATCAATCTTGCCATAGCCAAGGCGAACCCCATCGGGCAATTCGATTTTAAGCCGGATTTTAAGGTCGGTTTTGCTCATGACGGACAATCTAGCGCCTTGGTCACATGCGCGCTACTGCCAACCGCGAAACGGGTACCAATACAATCAGTTAACCGGGCTCACCAGCGTCCCGTCGGCAAACCACTGCGCCAGATTATCGACCACCATCTGCGCCATCGCATCGCGGGTTTCGACCGTGCCGCTGGCGTTATGGGGATACAGCACGACATTCTCAAACTCGGCAAAGGCACGGTCCATATGCGGCTCATTATGGAACACATCCAGCCCCGCCCCGGCAATCACGCCATCCCGAAGTGCCGCAATCAGGGCCGGTTCATCAATCACCGAACCACGTGCGATATTGATGACAAAACCGCGCGGGCCAAGCGCCTTCAAAACGTCGGCATTGATGATCCCCTGTGTCGCCGCCCCGCCGGGGCAGGAAATCATCAAAACATCCGCCCAGTTCGCAAGCCCGATCAGATCGGCCTCATAGTGATAATCGACCGGTTTTTTGGATCGTCCGAAATAACCGATTTCCATGCCAATCGGCTCCGCCCGCGCGGCAATCGCCTGCCCGATCCGGCCAAGCCCGACAATGCCAAGCTTCTTGCCCCGTGCGGTTGTGGTTAACGGCATCGCCCCCTTTTCCGACCATTGACCGCTGCGCGCCCAATGGTCACCAACAACCAGCCGCCGAAGCGTCGCCAGCAGCAGCATGATCGCGGTATCGGCCACATCGTCATTCAAAACATCGGGCGTATTGGAAACGCGAATGCCGCGCGCGGTACAGGCCGCAATATCAATTGCATCATAACCGACCCCGAAACTTGTAATGACCCTAAGGTTCGGCAGCTTCCCGATCAGCTCCGTCGGCACCCCGACCCCGGCGGTCGAAACAAGGGCTGCAATCCTGTCTGCCACATTGGCCAGAAACGCATCCTTGTCCGTCGCCTGATCCCAGCGATGCAGTTCGTATTTCGCAGCAAGTTCTTCCATATGACGCGGCCGGATGGCCGAAACGACGAGGATATGTTTATCAGATCGGGACATTGGGGCTTCTCCGTTGGTGGCGGGAGGCATCAGACTAGCGGCATGCCACTTGTAAAACAAGAGAACAGGACAATTAACAGGACAGCGCACATACCGCCCTGAACTTGCCACCTGCCGCTGTGCCATTGCACACTACCTGCCCGGATGGCGAATATGTACAACAGATATGACGCAAATATCCAATCGCGACGTCGCAAATTCACATCTAATCGTGCAAAATCATGACACTTGGTGGAGCCGCTTCTCATGACGCATTTTTCTGCTTTGTCGCTGTTAAAGAATGCTCTTACAGGACAAAAGAACTGGCAGGCGCAATGGCCCGACAGCCAACCGAAGGCAGAATATGACGTCGTCATTGTCGGTGCTGGCGGTCACGGGCTTGGCGCGGCTTACTATCTGGCCAAGGAACACGGCATTACCAATGTCGCCGTGATCGACAAGGGCTGGCTGGGTGGCGGTAATACCGGGCGTAACACCACGATTATCCGGTCAAACTATCTTTATGATGAAAGTGCGCGGCTTTATGACCATGCGGTTGATCTTTGGGAAGGACTTAGCCAGGACCTGAATTACAACGTCATGTTTTCGCGCCGCGGCGTTCTGATGCTGGCGCATAATGTTCATGACGTTCAATCCTTCCAGCGCCACATCCATTCCAACCGCCTGAACGGTGTCGATAACCGCTGGCTGACGCCCGAGGAAGCCAAGGAATTCTGTCCGCCGCTTAATATTTCACCCAACGCACGCTATCCGGTCGTCGGTGCCGCCCTTCAGATGCGTGCCGGAACCGCCCGCCACGATGCGGTTGCGTGGGGCTATGCGCGCGGGGCATCACAGCGCGGTGTCGACATCATCCAGAACTGCCCGGTCACCGCGATCCGCCGCGGGCCGGATGGCGCGGTCGAAGGCGTTGAAACCGCCAAGGGCTTTATCCGTGCGAAAAAGGTCGCGGTTTCGGCTGCCGGTCACACCAGTGTCGTTATGGAAACCGCCGGTGTGCGCATGCCGCTTGAAAGCTATCCGCTGCAGGCACTGGTGTCCGAACCGGTCAAGCCGATCTTCCCCTGTGTCGTCATGTCCAACACCGTGCATGCCTATATCAGCCAGTCGGACAAGGGCGAACTCGTGATCGGATCGGGCACCGATCAATATACCAGCTATTCGCAACGTGGCGGCCTGCCGCTGATCGAACATACGGTTGCCGCGATCTGCGAGATTTTCCCGATCTTCAACCGCATGCGGATGTTGCGCAAATGGGGCGGTATTGTTGACGTGACCCCGGATCGCTCCCCGATCCTTGGCATGACCCCCGTCCCCGGCCTTTACGTCAATTGCGGCTGGGGCACGGGCGGGTTCAAGGCCACACCGGGGGCTGCCCATACGCTTGCATGGACGGTTGCCAAAGGCACCCCGCATGACATCAACGCCCCCTTCACGCTGGACCGTTTCCGGACCGGCCGTCTGATTGACGAAGCGGCCGCAGCCGCCGTCGCACACTGAGGAGAACGAACATGCTTCTCATCCATTGCCCCTATTGCGATGAAACGCTGCCGGAACTGGAATTCACCTATGGCGGCGAAGCCCATATCGCGCGTCCGGAAAATCCGGCGGACAAAACCGATGATGAATGGCGTGATTTCCTGTTCATCCGCACCAATGTCAAAGGCCCGCATTTCGAACGCTGGCGTCATGCCCATGGTTGCGGCCGGTTCTTTAACGCCGTGCGCGATACCGTCTCGGACCGGTTCCTGACGACATACAAGGCGGGCGAACCGCGCCCTGATCTTGCTGTTTTGCTTGAAGATGCCGCAAAGAAGGAGCCTTCGAAATGACCGCTTTCCGTGTTCCGGGGCGTGGCCGGGTCCTTCACAATCGGCCGGTTTCATTCACCTTTGACGGTGACACCTATCAAGGGCTGGAGGGCGACACGGTCGCATCTGCCCTGATCGCCAATGGCGTCCACCTGATGGGCCGTTCGTTCAAATATCATCGTCCGCGGGGCCCGATTGCCGCAGGGTCGGAAGAACCGAACGCCCTGATCGGAACGCGCCGTGGCAAGGGCCGGTTTGAGCCCAACACGCGTGCAACCGTGCAGGAAATCTGGAACGGGCTTGAAACCAACAGCCAGAACAAATATCCCAGCCTCAAATTTGATATCGGCGCGATCAACGACCGCCTTTACATGCTGTTTTCCGCCGGGTTCTATTACAAGACCTTCATGTGGCCGCGGTCCTTCTGGGACAAGGTTTACGAGCCCTTCATCCGGGCGGCTGCCGGTCTTGGCGTATCGCCGACCGAACCCGATCCTGACAATTACGCATCACGTTATCTGCATACAGATGTTCTGGTTGTTGGGGCCGGTCCTGCCGGTCTTGCCGCCGCACGTGCCGCAGCAGAAGCCGGACTGCGCGTAACGCTGGTCGATGAAAACGCCGAACCGGGCGGAACGCTGTTAAGCGAACCACAGGCAAAAATTGATGGCAAACCGGCATGGGATTGGCTGGAATCCGAGATTGATGCCCTTATTGACCTTGGCGTGCGGATCATGACCCGCACCACAGCGATTGGCTATTACCATCAGAACATGATCGGCCTGTGCCAGAAACTGACCGATCATCTCGAAAAACCGGCCGCCAGCACCCCGCGGGAACGCATGTGGCGGGTGCGCGCCAAACAGGTCATTCTGGCACAAGGCGCGCTTGAAAAACCGCTGGTATTTGATGGCAATGATCGTCCGGGCGTGATGCTGGCCGGATCGGCGCAAACCTACCTGAACCGCTATGGCGTGCGTGTCGGAAACAATACCGTCGTCGTCACCAGCCATGACAGCGCATGGTATGCGGCCTTTGATCTGGCATCGGCCGGAACAAGGATCGAGGCCATTGTCGATACCCGCCCGGCCCCGAATGCTGACCTTGTCAAACAGGCCGCCGCACGCGGGATCACGGTCTTTGCCGGTTATACCGCAACCGGCACGTCCGGTCGCCTGCGCATCAAATCAGTGCGGATCAACAAGGTTGATAATGGCCGGGTTATGGCCGCCCAGACATTGGCTTGCGACAGCCTTCTGGTTTGCGGCGGCTGGACCCCGTCGCTCCATCTGTTTTCCCATACCAAGGGGACGCTGAAATGGGATGACCAAAGCCAGACCTTCCTGCCCGACCGCATTACCGAAGATTGCCAGATCGCCGGTGCCGGGCGTGGGCTTTGGGGGATCGAAGCCGCCCTTAATGACGGGTTCGCGATGGGCGCTGCGGCGGTCAAGGCGCTTGGCAAAACCGCAAATATCAAAACGCTTTCGGTTGCCGATGACCGCCCTGGTTCGGGTACCAGCCACACCGAACTTCCGACCGACCTTGACGCTGGCAAGGCCCGCGCCTTTGTCGATTATCAGAACGATGTGACCGCCAAGGATCTGCGTCTTGCCGTACGCGAAGGCATGCGCTCGATCGAACATGTCAAACGCTACACCACCAATGGCATGGCCACCGATCAGGGCAAGATGTCAAACATCAACGGCCTGAACATTGCCGCCGATGCACTTGGCAAGAAACAGCCCGAAGTCGGCCTGACCACGTTCCGCCCGCCCTATACCCCGACGACTTTCGGGGCGTTTGTCGGCTATCACAAGGGGGATCATTTCGAAGTCACCCGCAAAACCCCCATCGATAGCTGGGCCGAGGAAAACCGTGCCGTGTTCGAACCGGTCAGCCTGTGGCGTCGCGCATGGTATTTCCCCAAGGACGGCGAAGACATGGACGCCGCCGTGCGTCGCGAATGCCGCGAAACGCGCAAATCGCTTGGCATGTTTGACGCATCCACCCTTGGCAAGATCGAGGTGGTCGGCCCCGATGCGGTTGAATTCATGAACCGCATGTATACCAACCCCTGGACCAAACTTGCCCCCGGTCGCACCCGTTATGGTCTTTTGCTTGGCGATGATGGCTATATCCGCGATGACGGCGTGATTGGCCGCCTGAGTGATGACCGCTTCCACATCACCACCACCACCGGCGGTGCGGCGCGTGTCCTGAACATGATGGAAGATTACCTTCAGACGGAATGGCCGGATCTCAAAGTCTGGCTGACCTCGACCACCGAACAATGGGCGACCATTGCGCTCAATGGTCCGAATGCGCGCAATCTTCTGGCCCCGTTTGTCGAGGGGCTTGATATTTCCGACGAAGCCTTCCCGCATATGTCGATTGCCGAATGCTCGGTTGCCGGTTTCCCGGCCCGCCTGTTCCGCGTCAGCTTCACGGGCGAACTTGGATTTGAGGTCAATGTCCCCGCCCGTCATGGTCGCGCCCTTTGGGAAACGCTGTTCGCGGCGGGTCAGAAATACGATATCTGCCCCTATGGCACCGAAACCATGCATGTCCTGCGTGCCGAAAAGGGCTTCATCATTGTCGGTCAGGATACCGACGGGACGGTGACGCCTTATGACGCGGGTGCCGGATGGGCGGTTGGCAAAAACAAGCCCGACTTTGTCGGCATGCGGGCCCTTAACCGGCCGGACCTGACGGCAGAAGGCCGCAAGCAACTGGTCGGGCTTCTGACCGATGATGGCGTATCCAAACTTGAGGAAGGCGCGCAGATTGTCCTTGATCCGAACCAACCGATCCCGATGAAGATGGTGGGTCACGTAACATCGTCCTATCACAGCGACGCGGCAGGTCGCCCGATTGCCCTTGCCCTGATCGAAGGCGGCCACGGCAAGACCGGCGAAACGGTTTATATCCCGATGCCGGACCGGACGATCAGGGCCACCATCACCGGCACGGTCTTTTACGACCCCGAAAATGCGCGTCTCAAACTTTAAATTCTGAGGTCATACAAGCGGAGATGACTGCAATGACTGCACATATCGACCTGTCCAAAGCCGGGATACTGGCCGAAAGCTCCGCCGTGCGTGTAGCACTTCTGCCCCCTGTCGCCCGCTTTTCGCTTCGGGCCGCAACGCCCGAACAGAAAGCCCTGTCAAAGGCACTGGGCATAACCCTTCCGGCCAAAATCGGCCAGTGCGGGCGCAAAGGGGATATTGAAATCATATGCCTTGGCCCGGACGAATGGACGATCATCGCCCCCGAAGATCAGGCAGGAATGATCACCGATGCCTGTGCGGCAATTTATGCCAAAACCCCGCACAGCCTGACGGAAATTTCCGACCGCGAGGTTACCGTGCGGATCACAGGCCCTAAGGCCAGCGACCTTATCACCATCGGATGCCCACGTGACCTTGATCAGCTCCCGGTCGGCGAAGCCCGCCGCACGGTCTTTGATGGTGTCACGACGGTGCTGTGGCGGGATGGCGATCAGGATTACCGCCTCGATCTCTGGCGCTCCTTCGCCCCGCACGTCATCGCCCTTCTGGAAACGGGTTGCGGTGAACTGGCGGGCGAATAACCCGATGCCCTTATATGGGCAAAGGACTTTCTGGCTGATCTCGCGTCAGCCATCCCTCAGAAACTCGCCTCTCTAATAAGGCCTGCAACGACCGCCTCGTAAAGGCGGCGTGCCCAGCTCATGGGTTCTGCGTCAATCTGTAACGTGCCGCGCTGCATCATGGAAAAGTCCGTCTGAACCGGGGTGTTTTCCTTGCCCGTTGCAACGATCCCCTCCACCTTGAAGACAGGATCATGTGGTGTATAGCGGCCCTCCCTGTCAACCGTCGCCGCAATTGTGCCGCCATGGACCGCGGCAAGTGCAGGTGCCTCTATATAAGTGCTGTTAAACCGCTCGACCGTCCCGATCCCGATGTCAAGAACGGGTTGCGTAACCTGTTCGGGATAGAACTTTGCCGAAGGCTCGTTTCCAATCCGGGCAATATCGCGCTGGGAGACATAGGCAATGACTTCCCATGACGACCGTTCACTGGCGCCGACAATCCGCGCAATCGGGGTGCGCGGTGCGATCCAGTCGCCAACCCGGAGATCCTCGGTCAATTCACGAACAAAGCCGTCTATCGGTGCCCGCAGGGTCAAAAGATCCTGACGGGCTTCCAGTGCAACGATCCGGGCGGCCAGACGGCGCATTTCCTGAAGACGGGTGGCATAGTCGCCAAGATCATCCCGGCTTGCCTCGGTTTGCGCCAGCAATATCCGCGCCTCGGCAAGTTCCAGTTCGCGGATACGGTGTTCGGCATCAAGTTCCAGCGCGCTCAGGATGGCAATCGTATCCCCGGCACGGACCCGGTCCCCTTTTTTAACCGTGATTTCGGCAATCTGGCCTGCAACCGTGCTGATGATTTCCGCATCATTGCCGGCCTGAAGCACCGCATCTGCCGAAACACGTGATTGCCACGGCACGAATGTCAGAACGGCCAGCACCAATAATAGCAATCCGGTCGCGACCAGAGACGGTGTTGCTTTTGCCAAATGGCGATCTTTCCACCAGTGTTTCATTTCGCTGAAAACCGGAATGACGATGAACCACGCGATTTCGACGACAAAAAGGATAATGCCGAGAACCTTGAAGAACAGGTGGTAAACGACAAGCGCAATGCCAAGAAACAGAAAGAAGCGATAAATCCACACCGAAATCGCAAAAACCGTCAGCATCCGCCGCTTTTTTCGCGGCATCGGTTCCGGGGCCGGATGCCCGAACCGGAAAAGCATTTCGCGGATCGTCCATTTGGCCATTGCAAAGGACCGGTTTTGCAGATTGGCAATACCCAGAAAATCCGACAGCAGATAATAACCGTCAAACCGCATGAAAGGGCTTAGATTGATCAGAAGTGTTGTGATCCAGGTGGTCGTCGCCAGCAGGAACACGGCACTTTGCAAGGGCCCCGGCGGGACAATATGCCAGAAAAAAGTCGCCAGCAGCGCAAGTGCGAGTTCAACCCGGATACCGGCCGCCGCAATACGCAGCCTTTTTTCCTTGCTGATGATCCGCCACGCATCGGATGTATCGGTATAAAGCACCGGATACATCACCAGAAAGGCAACCCCCATCGACGGAACCCGGCAGCCATAGCGCGCCGCACTATAGGCATGCCCGAATTCATGAAGGATTTTGGCCAGGGTCAGGGTAATGGCCATCCACACCACGCCCTGCCAGTTGGCAAAGCCCATGAATGTCGACACAAACAGGTCCCATTGGCGCAATGTCAGAAAAATGCCGATGATGCCCAGAAACAGTACGCCCAACTGAACAGGTCGCGATGCAATCACATCGGCAATGGCCTGGGTTCTGCGCAGGAAACCGTCCGGATGAACCAGCGGGACGCGAACAAAAAGGTAATTATGGATCGCCCATTTCCAGAAGGGCGGTTTGCCGGCATTGGCAATGCGCGAAAACTCGGCCACGGTCTCGCTGCTGTCACGCTGCAACAGACCATTGCCATGCAGGAACTTTATCAGTCCGCTCAGCGATGCCGCGTCAACGCTCAGAACCGTATCGCGGCAAATCCGGTCAATGATCGCCTGCCCCTGCCGCAACGGCCACCGGCGCAACATCTCAAACGCGGCATAACCGATCCGGAAATAGCGGTTGCGCACCGGGTCATGGATCGTCCAGCACGGCGCGCCATATTCATCCGTTCCGGCGGGCAGAAGTCGCAGGTCTTCGCGAAGCGGCGGTACAACCATATCCTTTGCCTGATCCTGCGATGCGATTGCCATCCGCTCAGAACCCGATCATCTGGCGCAGGGCCGAAAGCGGCCGACGGAAAAGGAACAGCGCCAGGGGAACATGATCCCCCATGATCTTGGCCGATCCCTTCAAACCGATACGGGGAATGTCATCCGGGCTGTCGAAACGCGCCACCGCCTGATAGGCCAATATGCCTTCGGGCGTTTCCTTTGGCTGATAGGCGGCATATTCAAGCGTTGCATCAACCGAACCAAGCGGATCAGCATCCAGAAACAGCCGGACTTCCGCCCCCGATTGCAGGGCGATGGCATCGGAAACCGGAATGGAAATACCAAGTTCGGCGGCATCGGGGGCGGCAATGGCCATGACCTGTTCACCGGTTGAAACAGGTCGCCCCCGCCAGTCATTGGAATCACTGAAAATGGCGATGCCCGATTGCGGTGCCCTGACCTCAACCTGGGAAAGCTGATAGCGGCTGAATTCGGCCTGTTCCTGACGCAGGGCCAGACGGGTCTGCGACAGGGCAACTTCGGCACGGCCTTTGGCGTCACCAAATGCCTGCTGCGATGCACGGCGCAGTTCGGCCTCGGCGGTATCCACCGCACGCAGGGCTATTTCATAATTCGCCCGGAATTCCGCATCCTCGAAGGAAAACAGAAGATCGTCCTTTGCCACCGGTGCGTTCGGGCGGACGTGGATTTCGCGAATAACGCCGGTGATCGGGGCGGCAATCATGACCGGATCACGTGGCATGACTGTCGCAGGCGCGATAATGCTTTGCCGAACCGGGATCGACAGCACAATGACAAGACCGATCAAAACCCCGGCCACAACAGCCCGCCGTTTTTTCCCGGCCTCAAACAACCCGCCCCGCCTTTTGCGCGGGCGAAGCGCATTCCACGCATGGCCAAGCGCATCGGTCAGTTGTTCGACAAGAAGAAGCTCCCCGTCCTGCCATTCCGGGGCCCGGATCAGTAACAGAAGGCCAAGCGGCGTACCGTCCGGCGCAAGAACCGGCTGGGAAAGGATATTGTCCTGAAGAAACTCCCGCCAGTCCGCTTCGAAATCAGCACCATCCGCTGAACGCGAAAATGTCCTTTTCTGATCGGCCCGGATATTCCGATTGGCAAGTTTTTCGACAAACCGGATATAGGGGGCATTGCGATCCACCGTCGGCACGTTCGAGACAGCCACCACGCGCAATTTCCCGTCCAGCCCATGCGAAAGCAATACCGCCTGCTGATAGGAAATCAGACGGCGCGTCTCGGTGACGGCGACGAACTGAAGTGCGGTCATATCCCGGGCCTGACGGATGGATTTTTCAATGCCCAGCAAAATTGCGGATGCTGTGATGGTACTCATTTTACCCGTCGGTTCTGGTCGCGCGCGGCTTGATCCTGTGCCCGAAGCCGTCAGGATTCCGGTTCAAAAACAGCAACACCGCTCATGCCCGGCAACAGCTTTCCGGCATCGCCATTTATGGCTGCAAAGACTTTAACCGTCTGGCTGACCGGGTCAATATCGGCACCGATCCTTTCGGTGGTTGCCGCAATGACCGATCCCGTTTCCTCGATCCGTGCCTTGAAGCTCTGCCCGGTTGAAAGCCATGACAGCCAGCTTGACGGCACGATCAGTTCAAGTTCGAGATTGCCCGAACCGATGATTTCCATCAGTTCATCACCGGGATTGGCAATCTGATAAGGTTGGCTCAGCCATTGGACGACAGCCCCGTCATAGGGTGCCGTGATCTTGCAGCGGTCAAGATACACATCCTGAAGCTGCAACTGCGCAAGTGTCCGGTCCCTTGCGGCTTCGGCCATGACGACATCAAGCTCGCCGACACTGCGCAATTCAAACAGACGTTTTTGCGATTTCAGTTGGGCATCGGCCTGGCGATAATCGGCTGCCGCGGTTGCGCGCTGTGCCTTGTAGGCCGCACAATCAAACGAAATCAGCAGATCGCCTTTCCTGAATGCCTGCCCCGGACGGACCGCCATCCTGTCAATTCTGGCGGCAAGTTCACCGGCAAGAACGGCCCGATCCTGCGTGGTCACCAGAACCCGTGTTTCGAGGGGATCCGTTCTTTCCTGCGCGTCTGCTGAAACCGGTAACAAAAAAGCCGAAACCGCAAGCATGCAGAACATGCTTGCGGCGGCGGTAAATTTGCGGCCCGGACCGTCAATCCGATATCCGCGCAACGACGTCATGGCAAAAAGCATCACTGAACAGCGGCCTGCTTCATTTCATTTTCTGCCACCGGGCCTTTGTCCCCTTCGGCCACGGTAACCGGTGCATCATAATCCCCCTGGTTCCAGCGCGTCAAAACCTCGCCCACGCTCCGGGCAAGGGTATCGACCGAATCATCGGGGATATCATTCGGGAACGGATCGGCACCGATCGACGCAAACAGACGGCCATAGGATGCCTGCATGTCGGCATAGGCCATATCGCGTTGCAGATTGCTCAGCAACGCCCGGACATCGGCCCGGATCGCCTGCCCTTCACCGACCGCATTGGCCGACTGGCTGGCATTGACGGTTTCCGATATCTGGTCCTGCACCGATGCAATCCGGTCGGTCAGTTCATAATCGCGTTTGGCAAAGGCAAACCGCAATTGCGCAATATTGACCTGACTGATGACCGCCATGCTCAATGCAAGACGGCGCACTTCCGAAAGCTCGATCTGACTGTCGGCAAGGCGCATGTTTGCCGGTGCCTTGAACAGCTGCATCAGGTTCCATGAAAGATCAAGCGATCCCTCGTACCAGTCGGAATTGACCTTGTAGCTGTCGGTCGTGTGATTGATACCGGCACTGAAATTAAGCCCCGGCACCATCTGCACGATGGCAATCTTTGCTTCCTGCTGATTGATCCGCAACTGATAGGCTTCCGAACGCAGTTCCGAACGGTTTTTCAGTGCTTCCAGTTCAAGTTGCTCGGAAGTCATCGCCAGAACCGGCATCGGGCCACTGTCGGGTTCAACAGCGGCCTCGACCGTAAAGTCACTATCGGGATGAATATTCATCAGAACGGCAAGCTCGGTGCGCGCTTCAACCAGCTGACGCTGGCGGGTTTCAAGCTCGCGCAGGGTCAGCAGAAGGTCTTCCTGATAGGTCAGCGCATCAAGCGGCGCACCAACCCGTTCACGCACCTGCGTTTCCGAACGCGAAAGTGCCGTACGAACCTTTTCCAGTACCGGTTTGAACTGCACCAGCGCCCGTTCGGCCGCAGCCGCGCGCCAATAGGCACTGCGCGTATCATTGATAACGTTATGGATCACCTGGCGACGGCGTTCCTTGACGATAAGCGCCATGTCCGCCTGCTGATGGGCACGCATGTAGCCGATGGCAAAATCCAGAACATTCCAGCTTACCGTCAGGTCGCTATCGCGGATTTTCTTGTCCGAACTGATCGAGGTAGAAGTCTTGTCCTCGTTAAAAGTGGAATCCGGACGGCTACGCTGCGTCCAGCCCGAACTGGCAACAACATCCGGCAGAAGATTGACATTGGCAACGTCAAGCTGCCCCATCGCCACCGCTTCTTCCATCAGTTTCAGCCGGTGATCGAGGTTGTATTTAAGTGCGCGCGCAATCGCTTCTTCAAGCGTCAGCGGACCGTTGATCTTTTCCTGTTTTTCAAACAGGCGCGCCAGATCCTTTTCCACGCGCGCATTGTTTTCTGTCACCGTCAACGGCTCTGGCGCAACGGCACAGGCCGATAACAATGCCGCCGTTGTCAGTGCGACAGCCACATTCCGCCATTTTCGGAAAGTCCCGGGAAACTTCAAAGCACGATTAACCAAGACGGTATTCCCCCAAGTAAATTCAAATTCCCGAATATCTGCCCGATACATATCCGGTAATCCGTTGCATCATCCGGGCCTGCTCCGGTTCTGTCCAGAAACCGCAGCATCCCTGTTCCCATATTGCCCCGCGCCTGGTTCTTCACAACCGGTCGGGGCATTTTTCAATCCGGCGGTCAGACAGGTTCGACCGCCCGGAAATCATCAATCAAATCGTCACGCCGGAATACGATAGGTGCCCAGAACCTGATCAAGCAGCATCGTCTCCATTTCGGCGGCATCGCCAAAGGCCGCCAGTTGCACACTGAAATCTTCAAGCGCTTTGGCCAGTTCCGCCTCGCCCTTGCCATCGCTCATGGCCTGATCGCCACCGCCGTCGCCCGTGGATGTCTCACCTGTGCCACCTTCGGTGCCCGGGCCCTCGCCCCCGGGTGAAGGCGCTCCCAGAATACCGTCATTGCCACCAGGC
>NZ_JPWA01000046.1 GCF_003326475.1 Thalassospira xianhensis MCCC 1A02616
TGCTGCGCTCCAGGGGCGCGCGCCTAAGTCGCCCGGAACGCCTTGATCCGCCTTCAAGCCCGGTTCTGGATATCCGCACGCTGGAACAGCTTTATGCCGATGCCGGGGACGAAGGGGCGTCTTGCGGCATTGATCTTTTCATCAATGAAACCGAAACCCGACTGGTCAAGATCGATAACGCCCTTTCCAGCGACGATCTCGCAACCGTGCGTGACGAGGTCCATGTGCTTAAAAGCACCTCGGGCACCTTTGGCCTGCGCCAGCTTTCCGACCTTTGCGAAACGACGCAGAATTTCTTTGAAGAAGACGATATCGACGAAGGCCGCATCCTCGCCCTGTCACGCCAGGTCGTGCAACTGGCCCCGACGGCCCTGACCGCGCTTAATCTTTATCGCCGTTCACGCGGCTGGGGCAGTCCCAACGCCTGACCGGCTGCTCGTACCGCAAACAGAAGATGCCTTCCTGTGATTGATTACGGCATCTCTGTCTGGCGTTTGCTCTTGGAACAATTGGTGCATCTGCCATACCCGCCAGACCAGCAACGCCCAAAGACTTAGCGCCTCATCGGGTTCCCTACCCCGCACCGCCCGATGCCAGTAGAGATGCCGTTGCGCAACCGTCAGCGGCAAATCACCAAACAGTTCGGCAATAACTCGTCCGTCACTCCCCCACAGCAACCTGCCGATTTTCACAAGCCATTCCGCGACGGGCGGATTAAACCCGATCTTGGCCGCGGACAGGTAGCCGTCGGGCATCATCGGTGCGATAGCTGCACGCAACAGCGACTTGCCCCCACCCCGCAGATGCACCCGTGGCGAGACGCTTTTGGCAATTGCCATCACCTCATGACCAAGCAACGGCACCCGATATTCAAGCCCGTACGCCATGCCGCATCTATCCGACATGGCAAGCTGATTGCCCGGCAATGTCACCCGTCGGTCAAACGCCATCATCCGGTCGCACAAATCACCGGGCAAATCCGCGGGCACCGATAACCGCGCACCAAGTTCGACCAACGCGCAACGATCATTCCAGTGATCAAACGCGTCTGCCGAACGCCCCTGCCCGCCCCGAACAAATCTGGCCATTCCGCGTGGCAAGACATCGGCAATACGTCCGGCGATCAGACTGCGGATAACGTCCGGTACATGATGCCAGTATCGCAACATCGCAGCCGCCCGATAGCGTGGATAACCGCCAAAAAGCTCATCCCCGCCATCCCCCGCCAAGCAGATCGGCACATGCCTTGATACCGCTGCACCAAGCGCCTGCATCAAAACAACAGACGGATTGCCAAAGGGCGCCCCAAATCCCCTCAGACCATCATTCAAATGCGCCAGAATTTCCTCTGGCCTGTCAGGTGCCGCAACAATATGCAACTCCATCCCCAGATGCTTTGCCAAAAGCCGCGCCCGCGGCGTTTCATCCCTTTCGGCATTGCCAAATTGCATGACAAACCCCGGTGGCGGCTTTTGCCCGCGTTCGCGCGCAACGTCTGATGCCATCGCGGCAATCGCCCCGCTATCGACCCCGCCGGACAAAAGTGTTCCGACTTCGCGATCAGCATCCATGGCATCCGCGACGGACTGCCGAATAGCCTGCCTTAGTTCGGCAATTGTGTTATCGCCGACAGATCGGTGGCAAGGAGCCACCCGGATCATTCGGCTTTCAAGGCTTCCACCCTGCCAGCACATCAGCTCCCCCGGCCTTAACTGCCGGATATCGGCAAAGCCGGTCTCGGGTGCAGGTACAAACAGATGCGCAAGATAATGCGGGGAAACATCCCGATCCGGCGCAGACGGCACGATGCATCGCAGGGCGGCAATCTCGGACGCAAAAGCCACATTTCCGCTGCCATATTCCGAAAAATAAAGCGGTTTTATGCCGACCGGATCACGCCCAAGCCAAAGCCTGCATGTGTCACGATCCCAAAGGGCAAAGGCATACTGCCCGGAAAAACCACAAAGCGCGTTGGCAGGATCACCGCCAACACGCAGGGCATTGCCAAGAACCGCCAGGAATAGTGCGGCGTCGCTATCGCTTTCAACCTGCTGCCCGTGGTCGCGCAGTCCGGAAATCAACCGTCGATGCCCCGCGATATAACCATTAAACGCCAGGACAAACCGTCCATCGCGCGAAATCAGCGGTTGGTTCGCCGCCTTACCCGGATCGGTCGTGATCAACCGGCGCACGCCAAGCGTTACCGCACCGGCAGGATCAAACCAGCACCCTTCATCATCAGGTCCCCGATGGGCGAGCGCACGAAGGGCTGCGTGAACACCTGGTTGCTCCCCACTCCCAGTCTCCCCTACCAATCCACACATTTATTGATCTTCCGGTGTTTCTTCGTGACCCGATAACATATCAGGATCACGATCCCGCCCCAGCCGCTCCTGCAAATCCGCCAGCACATAAAGCCGCAAGGCGCTTGAAAGGTTGCCGTCCCGGCCTTCGTCAACTTCGGCCACCAGTTCGGCAATCGCCATGTCGCGCCGTGTGGCGATGCCCTGAAGTTCGGACCAGAACGCATCTTCAAGCGAGAAACTCGTCCGGTGTCCGGCAATTGTCACAGATCTTTTGCGAACGTCGCTACTCATCGGCCTGTATATCTTCCCAATCCTCGGCAAGTCGATCATCATGCCGGTGGCGTCACCCGATCATGATAAGGCATCACTATGAAATTCATACATCTTTCAGATACGCATCTGCTGGCCCGTGATGATCTTTCGCGTCCGCCGCATGCGGGTGAAACACTGCGTGCCGTCATTGCCGAGATCAACGAATATCATGCCGATGCCGAAATTTGCGTGATTACCGGCGACATCACCCATCATGGCCGCCCCGAACAATATGACCACGCGGTCGAACTCTTCGCGACCCTTGCCATGCCGTTCATCATCATCCCGGGCAACCACGATATCCGCGAACCGATGCTCGCCGCCTTTCCCGAGACGCCAAGCGATGAAAACGGCTTTATTAATCACGGTCAGACAATCGGCGGCATCCGGTTTGTGATGCTTGATACCATCGTGCCCGATGCCCATCACGGTACATTGTGCGACGCCCGGTTTGACTGGCTGAAACGTGAACTTGCCAACCATCGCGACCTGCCAACCTTCCTGTTCATGCATCACCCACCGCTTGATATGGGCCTGCCGTTTCTTGATTCGATCCGGATGGATGCAGACGTCGAACTAGCCGCCATCCTCAAAGACAACCCACAGATCAAACACATCTTCCTTGGCCACCTGCATCGGCCAAGCAATGGCATCTGGCAGGGTATTCCGTTCAATGTCGGCGGCAGCAGCCAGAAGGGCGAGCCGTTCGACATGCGCCATGAAAAGGAAGAGGAACTGGTTGAACGCGCGCCCTTAAAGCCGATGTTCGGTATCGTGCTCACCGATCCGTCGGGCAATGTCCGCTATCATTATGAAACGGTACAGTTCGACTAGGATCACGGCGCGGGGCGCGCCCATTCCGCCAGCACCACCGGATCGCTTTCCATGCGTTCATGACGGGATCGCAGGGCATCAAACCTGTCGTCATCCATCAATTGCGACAACGCCCAGACCGCCGCTCCGCGTACAAGCGGGCTTTCGTCTGTCAAAAGGCTCTCGACACGCGGCACAAGATTGACCGCCCCACTATTGCCCACCGCCGTCAGAACATTACGCAAAAACTTCGCCCGTCCGATCCGTTTGATCGGCGACCCGGTAAAGAAACTGCGAAATGTCTCATCATCAAGATCAAGGAAATCGGCAAGTCTCGGCGCGGTCAGTTCGGCGCGCGGGATAAAGGCCATTTCCTGCGTCCGGCTGGCAAACTTGTTCCATGGGCACACTGCCAGACAATCGTCACAGCCATAAATCCGGTTGCCCATTGCGCGTCGAAACTGTGGCGGGATCAAGCCGTCATGTTCGATCGTCAGATACGAAATGCATTTGCGCGCATCCAGTTTATAGGGGCCCGGAAACGCATCGGTCGGACAAGCCGAAAGACATTTTGAACAGGACCCGCAATGATCGATTTCAGGCTCCGCCAGATCAAATTCCAGGGTCGTGAACACTTCGCCCAGAAACAGCCAGCTACCATAGTCGCGCGACACAAGATTGGTATGTTTCCCCTGCCAGCCGATCCCGGCCGACTGCCCCAACGGTTTTTCCAGCACCGGAGCGGTATCGACAAACACCTTGACCTGTTCGCCACCTGCCCCGGATTTCTGCGCCTGTTCAATCATCCAGCGCGCAAGCTGTTTCAGGCGCTTTTTGATCAGGTCGTGATAGTCGCGGTTTTTGGCATAGACCGAAATCATCGCCCGGTCGGGATGATCCAGAAGCGTCAGCGGATTTTCCGCCGGCCCATAGTTGGAACCCAGAACAATGACGGATTTGACGTCCGGCCACAGCATTTTCGGATCGCGACGGCGCGGCAACCGTTCCGGATCATTCATCCAGTCCATGGTGCCATACTCGGCGGCGGCAACAAATTCATCCAACCGCACCTGATTGCGTTCGTCAATCTGCGGGCGCGCCACGCCACACACATCAAAGCCGATTTCACGGGCTTTGGCCTGAAGGCTTTCAAGGGTGATCGCAGCGGCAACCGTCATGGCAAAACATCTGGGTCGTTTTCTCTCTCTGTGCTGCCTTATATAGGTTTGTCACCGAAACGCAAAAGGCCGCAGCACATGGCTGCAGCCTTTAAATCGAAATCAGACGCAATCAGAAACGATAGCGCAGTGTCGCCAGAATTGTGCGTTCCTCGCCATAGTAGCAGTTATCCGACCACTGAGTGATCAAACAGGATGCGACATATTCCTCGTCCATCAGGTTGTTCACATTCAGCCGGAAATCGGCATTGTTCATGCCAACCTGTGCCAGATCATAGTTCAGCACGACATCAACCAGCGTGTAGTCCGGAACCATAAGGGTGTTGGCCTCGTTGGCGGCAGTTTCACCGACATAGCGGATACCCGCCCCGATGCCGAGCCCGTCAAGCGCCCCCTGATCAAAGCGGTAATGCCCCCAAAGCGACACCATATGTTCGGGTACCTGCTGCGGACGATTGCCATCCTTGACCGACCCCGGTGCATCAAAGGACGCGTCGGTATAAGTGTAACCGGCCAGCACGCTAAGATTGTTGGTCAGTTCGGTCCGCGCCTCAAGTTCGATGCCCTGGGATTCAATCGTTCCAACTGGCTCCCACGCCGTCGTCAGGTTGTTATAAACCGCAACGTTTTCCTGTTCGATATGGAATGCCGCCGCACTCAGCATCGTTTTGCTGCCGTCGGGCTGGAACTTTATGCCGACTTCATACTGCGTACCTTCGGTCGGTTCCAGCGGCTTGCCCGATGCGTCACTCGACAGGCTGGGATTGAAGGATTCCGAATAATTGAAATAGGGCGCGATGCCGTTATCAAACAGATAAAGAACCCCGGCACGTTTGGTCAGCTTGCTGCGGTCTTCGCCCTGTTCAACATTGGTCAAACGGTTCAGGTTGCTGGTTTCCAGCCAATCCTGCCGAAGACCCAGCGAGAAACGCCAGTTTTCATAGGCCAGCTGATCCTCGGCATAAAGCCCTGCCTGTTCGAGGGACCGGCTGTTGCTGTTGGTGATTGTTCCCAAAGCAACTCCGGGGCTGCCATAGACCGGATTGAATGCATCGATGTTCGATGCCCCGGTAAACAGCCATTCATTTTCGCTTTTGCGGTCCTGATAATCAAAGCCCATCACGACGGTATGATCAACGCCACCGGTGGCAAAATTGGCTTCTGCCTGGTTATCCACCGTAAAGGCCCGAAGGCTTTCATCCCCGCCGCCATAGGTACGGGTCAGTTCGTTGGACGTACCGCTCCAGCCAGTCTGGTAGATCTGGTCAAGATGCACATCGGCATCAAGGAAGCGGAAGTTCTGGCGCACCGTCCAAGTATCGTCGAAATCATGTTCAAACTCGTAACCAACCATATTCTGGGTGCGCTCGTAACTTTCCAATGCCGGATCACCGTCAAAGAAAGTGTTCGAAATGTACTGGCCGTTACGCGGGAAATGCGTGCCTTCGGACGGCAGGCCATTATGGGTGCCGCCTTCCGGGTCTTTCTGGAAATAACCCGACAGTGTCAGGCGTGTATCATCGCTGATATTCGCTGTCAGTGACGGGGCAATGGCATAACGTTCTTCTTCGGTGCCCTCGAACTGGGTATCGGATGCATCAGCCTTACCGACAACGCGATAGGCAAGTTTCCCCGCCTCGTCCAGCGGACCGGTAAAGTCAAAACCGACCCCGCGCTGATTGCGGCTGCCATAGGAAAGTTCGACCTCACCCTGCTGTTCGAATTGCGGCTTCTTGCTTGATAGTGCGACAAGGCCGCCGGGCGAACTGCGACCATAAAGCACCGATGCCGGGCCTTTGACCACATCGGCACGTTCGACGAAATAGGGATCGATCTGCATCGAGCTATAGGTCGAATCATCGCTCATGGTTTTCAGGCCATCAAGATAGATATTGTCGATGCTGCGATCCACCAGACCACGCAGGATAATGTAATCGTACCGGTTTGATGCACCGACCTGACCGGTAAAGGCACCGGGGGTATAGCGCATCGCCTGCATCACCGTTTGCGATCCCTGATCTTCCATCTGCTCCTTGGTCACCACACTAATGCTTTGCGGTGTTTCAAGGATCGGTGTGCCGGTTTTGGTCGCCGCAAGCGATCGGGTCGCGACATACCCGTCCACCGGACCATCGGCCGTTTCGGTGATCGCATTGGCTTCGACCCGCACCGGATCAAGCACCGTTTCACCATTGGCAGCAATCTGTTCGATCGTGACGGTATTATCCTCGGTAAAGCGCCAGGTATACCCCGTCCCGCTCAGAAGCTGACCCAAGGCCTGATCAACCGTCATTTCCCCCTGAACGGCGGATGCCTGAACCCCGGAAATCCCGCCGGACGGGAAGAACAGACGCACACCTGCCTGATCAGCAAGGCTGGTCAGGGCCCGGTCAAGGTCCTGTGCCGGTATGTTGAAATCAATCACGCTCGCCTGTGCGATTTCGGCATTGTCCCGCGATGGCACAATATCGGCGGCCATCGCATGAAACGGTGCGATGGCTGTGATGCCGGAAATAACCGTGGTTACCGCAAGACGGCGTTTCCAGCCGACCGCTGCCTTTTGCCGGACCACACAAACGTTTGTATTCATTCCATAAGCCTTTTCGTCAAAAAATCCCCGTTGCGAATGAAATTAAGAACCGAAATCATTCGCTGTTAATTCTGAGACGAAACCGCATGACGTGATTTGCAGTAAGAAATTCAAAAAATTTTCAGATCGGGAAAAAAGCCAGGAAACCCGTGACCTTGGCCAGAAGGATCAGTAAATGATCGTAAGCAATGGCAAACGGGTAATGCGGGCGGATGTGGTTTGCTCGATCGAGGCAAAAACCGCATCAGGGTCCGTCGTTTCAAACACGCCGGTAACCCTAAGGTCGCGTAACGCATCACGCGCCACAACGATCCTGCCCGGCTGATAGCGTTCCAGTTCCGCCATCACATCCGAAAGGGTTCGCTGGTTGAAAATCAGCTTGCCGCGCTGCCAGCTGCCATAGGCAGCAAGATCGGCATCCGTGATCTTTTTCAGCCCGCCATTGCCATCATAACGCACCTGCTGCCCGACGGTGATCCGCACCGGTTCACGATCGCCACTGGTGACTTCGACAATGCCTTCGCGCACGGTGACATTCGCCGCGTCACCGTCAAGCCGAACCCCGTAAACCGTGCCAACCGCGCGTGCCGCCCCCCCATTGGCGGAAACGACGAACGGATGGCTTGCATCCTTCGCCACGTCAAAAATCACCTCGCCCGCTTCAAGGTGGATTTCGCGGCGCGGACCGGAAAAATCAACGGAAAAGGCCGATGCGGTATTCATATGCGCGACCGACCCATCGGCAAGCGTCACCACTCGCTGCTGCCCGATGGCCGTACTGTAATCCGATGTCCAGCGCGCGATCGGCCCGGTTGCTTCCAACCCGCCAAACACCGCCAGCATCAAGGCGCAGACCATCGCCCCCGCAATGGCAAGGCGCCCCTGTCGGGGCAGAAATACCCTTTCTCGTGCCGGTTGCCTGCGGGTCGGGGCGGCCTTCGGCGCGGGTGACTGGAAACTGACGATCTCGTTCTGGATATCAGGACTTTCCTGCCATTGCTGCGCGACTTCGGTTTGACCGATGGCGGCAAAAAGGCTTCGTGCCTCGGCCGCGGCGCGGGCATGATCCGGGCTTTGCGCGCACCAGTCGGCAAAGGCCGCACGATCGCGCGACGTGGCATCGCCCGATTGCAGCATCACCAGCCATTCAATCGCCTGATCGCCAAGATCGGCGGTCAATGGCCTGCTGGCTGGTTGCTGATCCGATAACCCGGTCTTCAAAACCCGATACCCCGAAAATGGTTCTGTCCGGCCCCGGTTGCGGGCCCCTTACTGTTAAGACGTTTGGGAACGGGCAAATCCACAATGATTTTCGTCATTATTTTTTGCCCTCGCGCAAAAGCTCGTCGCGGCAATGTTGCAGGGCGCGCACGATATATTTCGCGACCATGCTGTTTGACACGCCAAGACGCTTGGCAATTTCACTGTGCGACAAACCATCAACCCGAAACATCAGCAACGCCATGCGCGGCTTTTCTGGCAGTTTTTCCAAAGCTTTATCAAGCAGTAAAATCTGTTCGCGATCCAGCACGATGTTTTCCGGGCCGGGTTTGGGATCGTGGATCGCATCGGTATCCTCGTCCATGTCGTGATGGGCAATGATGCGTTTTTCCCGCCTGATCCCGTCAATCGCAAGGTTCCCGGCAACCCGATAGATATAGGCACGCGGATTGTCGATCACGTCGCACTGATCGGGTGTATCGGCAAGCCGCACATAGGTATCCTGCACGACATCGGCTGCGCGTTCATGATCCCCGCCCAGCTTTCGGGTCAGAAACCGGAAAAGCTGTTCGTAATTTTCCTGAAAGCTTGCGATCAGAACCGATGCGCTGTTGCGCGCCATGGTCTTGCCCAAACATGCCGTTGCCAAATGATACAGGTTCCCCTGTTCCGCCCGTGTATTAGCAAGAACCATAACACAAAACAATGAGAATAATTCGCATTGTTAATAACTATACATACCGGTACCCCCAAAACAAAAGGCTGCCACCGGTTTCCCGATAGCAGCCTTTGATTTCGCAGCAATTCCGGCAGACCTGGCTATTAGCCACGTCCGCGATAGGGCGCCACACCCTGATCGGGGATCCACACCCCTTCGGGGGCCGGGCCGGTCTGGTAAAACACGTCAATCGGAATGCCGCCGCGCGGATACCAGTAGCCACCAATGCGCAGCCATTTCGGATCAATCATATCGGCAATCCGTTTGCCGACCTTGACCGTGCAATCCTCGTGGAACGAGCCATGATTGCGAAACGACGTCAGAAACAGCTTCAGCGACTTGCTTTCCACCAACCAGTCACCCGGCACATAATCAATCACCAGATGCGCAAAATCCGGCTGACCGGTAATCGGGCAAAGCGATGTGAATTCCGGTGCGACAAACCGAACACAATAATCGGTTCCCGCCTGCGGGTTCTGCACCCGTTCAAGAACCGCTTCATCCGGGCTGGCGGGCTGTTCGGTGGTACCGCCCAGCATGGTCAGGTTGTCGTAAATGGTTTGATCAGCCATGTGATTAATCCTCGATGATCGGCACGGGATCAATATCCCCGCCTTCTTGGCCTGCATAAAAATCACGGGCGAACTGTTCCATGCGGCGCTGGGCAATGGCGTCCCGCATGCCGCGCATCAGGTCCTGATAATAGGCAAGGTTATGCCACGTCAGCAGAACCGCCCCCAAAATCTCGCCCGCCTTGATCAGGTGATGCAGATAGGCGCGCGAATATTTCGTGCAGGCCGGGCAATTGCACTGATCGTCAAGCGGACGGTCATCATCGCGATGACGGCCGTTTTTAAGGTTCAGCGTCCCGCGATGGGTAAAGGCCTGCGCATTGCGGCCCGAACGGGTCGGCAAAACGCAATCGAACTGATCAATCCCGCGCATCACCGCACCGACAAGGTCAGATGGCTTGCCAACCCCCATCAGGTAACGGGGCTTGTTGGCCGGCAGCATATCGACACAGAAATCAAGTGTATCGAACATGATCTGCTGGCCCTCGCCAACCGCAAGACCGCCCACCGAATGCCCCGGAAGGTCAAGCTCGGCCAGTTTTTCGGAACTTTCGCGCCGCAGGTTTTCAAAAACACTGCCCTGCTGAATGCCATAAAGCGCGTAGCCTTCGCGTTCGACAAACGCATCCTTGGACCGTTTTGCCCAACGCATCGACATGCGCATGGACTCTGCGGCCTGCTGCTCGGTCGCCGGGAACGGGGTGCATTCGTCAAACGCCATGGTGATGGTCGATCCCAGCAGATGCTGGATTTCCATCGACCGTTCCGGCGACAGCGCAAATTTGCGCCCGTCGATATGGCTTTTGAACGTAACACCATCTTCGGTAATCTTGCGCAGCTTGGACAGTGACATCACCTGATACCCGCCGCTATCGGTCAGGATCGGCTTGTCCCAATTCATGAACTTGTGCAAACCGCCAAGGCGTGCAATGCGTTCCGCACCGGGGCGCAGCATCAGGTGATATGTATTGCCCAAAAGGATTTGCGCGCCGGTATCGGCAACGTTTTCCGGCAGCATGCCCTTGACCGTGGCGGCCGTGCCAACCGGCATGAAGGCCGGGGTATCGATCACGCCGTGGGCGGTATGAATGCGGCCAAGACGGGCCTTGCCGTCGGTCGCCAGAAGTTCATAACGGAATTCAGTCATCAGCTTTTTTCAATCTTGCTGGCGCATTCAAGCAGGCTGCAATCGCCATAGGAATAGAAACGGTATCTGTTTTCAATCGCGTGGCCATAGGCCGCTTTCATGCGATCAAACCCGGCAAAGGCCGATACCAGCATGAAAAGCGTCGACCGCGGCAGATGGAAGTTGGTCAGCAGCATATCAACCGCCCGGAATTTATAGCCCGGCGTGATAAAGATGTCGGTTTCGTTCTCGAACGGTTCAACCACCCCGTCTTCACGCGCCGCACTTTCAAGCAGCCGAAGCGACGTGGTGCCCACCGCAATCACCCGCCCGCCCTTGGCGCGCGCTTCGTTGATCAGGTTCGCGATCTCGGGCGATATGCTGCCCCATTCGGCATGCATTTTGTGATCGTCGGTATCATCGACCTTGACCGGCAAAAACGTACCCGCCCCGACATGAAGCGTGATCGTGCGGCGCTCGATACCGCGGGCATCAATTGCTGCCAGCAATTCCGGGGTAAAGTGCAAACCCGCCGTGGGGGCGGCCACCGCACCATCATGCTGGGCGAAAATCGTCTGATAATCTGATCGGTCCTGATCATCCCCGCCCTTGTCGCGCCGGATATAGGGCGGCAACGGCATCACGCCATATTTTTCAAGGGCTGCAATCAGATCGGCACCGGCAACGTTAAACCGCAGCAACACCTCGCCGCCGTCTTTCTTTTCCATGACTTCGGCTTCGAAATCATCGGCGACCCTGAAGGTTTCGCCAACGCGCAGCTTCTTGGCCGGTTTGGCAAAGGCGCGCCATTGTGCAAGACCTTCCTGCTTGTGCAGGGTCACTTCAATGCCTGCATCCCCGCGCTTGCCAAACAGGCGGGCCGGGATCACGCGCGTATCATTGGAAATCAGAAGGTCGCCGGGCTGCAGGATATCGGGCAGTTCGCGAACGATGCGGTCGTGCGTTTCCCCGCCCGTCAGATCAAGCATACGGGCACTGTCACGCGGATTGGCCGGATGTTCGGCAATACACTCACGCGGCAGATCGAAATCGAACAGATCGACTTTCATCGGAAAAACAAAACCTGCAATTATCAGAAAAAATCAGAGGGGCGCTTTATACCGCCCCCCTTTGCAAAACCTCAAGGCATCGCGTCGGAATATCAGCCCTGCATCAACCTTGCACCGGCTCGGCATTCATCCGCGGGGTAATGATCGTCATCAGCAAACGGAACGGCGCCAGACAGGTCAGCGCCATGATCACCTTGGCGGTGAAATCGCCCATCGCCCATGTCTGCCAAGGAAGCCCGGTGCCAACAAACGCAATGGAAAAGAACAGCGCGGTATCCACCGCCGACCCGATCCCCGATGAGATCAGCGGTGCCTTCCACCAGGTCGCCCGGCGCAGCTTGTCAAACACCGTCACGTCAAGCATCTGCGCAATCAGGAACGCCGTGCCCGATGCAATCGCAATGCGCGTATCCGCCACGATCAGCGACAGGACAACCGCAATCGCAAAACCGGCCAGAACGACAAGGCGTGCTGCCGCCGCCCCGCGTGCGCGGTTGGTCAGATCGGTAACCAGAAACGCGACCGGATAGGTAAACGCCCCATAAGTCAGCCAGTCGGCCAAAACGCCCGGCAGCGGATATTCAACCAGAATGTTCGATGCAACAACCGTCACGGCCATTGCCAGAACGCCAATAATGATGGCTTTCATCGTTTTTTCCTTAACCAAAATCCTGACCAAAAGCAGAACGCACGCATAAGAAATCTCGCGGCCCACTTTGATTGGGCGACGATTCGGCACGGGTTTGATTCAAATTATGTCGCGGTAATTACGCTTGGAGGCCCCAAGCGTCAAGGAAAAACGGCGGCCAGACAAAGCCTGACCGCCGCTGCAGATCGCCACAAGCTGCTCCGGGGAAAAGGAGGAGCACCGTGCCGCGAAACGTCAATTCTGCGCTTAATTCCGGCGGAATTAAAGCATGATCCCGCGAATGGTGAAAAACAGCAACGCGCCAAGGAACGCCCCGGCCGGAACCGTGATCACCCAAGCGGTCGCAATCGTCACCGCATAACGCCGACGCACCAGCAACCGCTTGCGCAGTTTCTTCTCGGCCTTTTCGGCCTGTGCCGGGTCAAGCTGACGCAGGGCTTCGATATGCTGTTTCTGTTCGTCGGTTTCGGCATCTTCGCCAACCAGCATCGGCGCATTGTCAACCCGGCGACGATGGCTCAGCGTTTCACGCAGGAAACCGACACCAAACACCGCACCGACCGCGATATGGGTCGAACTGACCGGAAGCCCCAGCGCGGACGCCACAATCACCGTCAAAGCCGCCGAAAGCGCCACGGTATAGGCCCGGATCGGATCAAGCTTGGTGATCTTCGATCCGACCGTCTTGATCAGTTTCGGCCCGAACAGGATCAGCCCCGCCGAAATGCCAATCGCACCGATCACCATCACCCAGATCGGGATCGGAGCCGATGTGACGATCTCGCCGCTATCAACACCCGAAACAATGGCGGCTAGCGGACCAATGGCATTCGCCACATCGTTTGACCCATGCGCGAACGACAGAAGGGCGGCCGACACGATCAGCGGAATGCGAAACAACGATGCGATTTCCTTGCGCCGCCCGGTCATGCTGCGCGATGCCCGCAGGACCACCTTGCGCACCGGCAAAACAGTCACGAAAAACGCGCCAATGCCAATTACAACAACCTGCCAGGTCTCGGTTTTCCAGACCTTCGATATCCCCTTCATCATCAGATACATGGTGAAGGCCGATACCATCACACCAACCAGGATCGGCACCCATTTGCGGGCCGCTTCGACACGGTTGTCGGTATAAAGAATTCTGAACTTGATAAAGGCAAGGAACCCGGCGGCAATCACCCCGCCCAGAACCGGTGAAATCACCCAGCTTGCGGCAATCGTTCCCATGGTCGGCCAATTGACGGCATCAATACCGACGGCTGCCATACCGGCCCCCATCACGCCACCAACGATGGAATGGGTGGTCGAAACCGGCGCGCCAAGCCATGTGGCAAGGTTCAGCCAAAGGGCCGCCGCCAGAAGGGCCGCCATCATCGCCCAGACAAAGGTCTGCGCGTCGGGCATCTGCGTCGGGTCGATAATGCCGTTCTTGATCGTGCCAACAACATCGCCACCGGCGATAATCGCCCCGGCCGCCTCGAACACGGCTGCAATCAAAAGGGCGCCAACCATGGTCAGCGCCTTTGAACCAACAGCGGGGCCAACATTGTTGGCCACATCATTTGCACCGATATTCAGTGCCATGTAACCGCCGATCACTGCGGCGGCGATCAGAAATCCACTTTGCGGCAGGCCACCCATGTGAAAGGCGACAAACGCGCTGCACGCCAAAAGAAAGACAAGCGCAAGTCCGAGCTTCGCACTCAGGGAGGCAGTCTCACCGGCACCCGCATCCATGCGGCGCTGCCATTTGAGATCCTTATCCAGAGCGGTTTTCTTTGCGACCATGATCAACCGTTACTAAAAAGGGAATCGACGCGCGGATCATGTCGAAGCAAACCCGGTTTGTTAAGGTTTTTTTGCCTTTTCATGACAGCCATGTCCCGCAGCTACCCTCAAAACAGCAAAACGGCCCCGCATTGCAGGGCCGTTTCGTCATTTGGAAGCGTGTCAGAAAATCACCGACCGAACTGGTTCAAAAGCCCTTTCAGGACATCCTTTGCCGCGTCCTTGCCCGAACTTCCCGATCCGCTATCGGATGAACCACTGCCGCCCAGTGCCTTATCAAGGATGTTATCCAGAACCTTGATCGCGACCTTGTCCATGCGGCCCGTAATCGCCGGGTTGCTGATATTGCCCTTGGCATAAACGCTGAACGGCGGCAGTTCTTCGATTTTCTCGGAAAAATCGAAATCGGCCTGTGTATCCATCTGCCATTTCGGCAGATCAAGGGTCGCATCGGCGTCCGCCGTGCCAACGCGCGAAGTGGCTTCGACACGGGTGGTTTTGGCAATCCCGTTGGTGATGGCGATATCGGCTTCAAGGCTCTGAACCAGATCGTTGTTACCGACCCCTTCAACCACCATCGCCTGCGGTCCCTGCTGCAACAATGCCTGAATGTTCAGCTTCGGATCAGCAGACCGTTTATCGGCATTGCTGAACCGGACATTATTGAGAACAAGGTTGGCCGTCCCGTTCAGGGCACTGACCAGCTTGCGCGATGTATTGCCCGATGCGGTGACATCAAATTTCGTCGCCGCCCCGCCGATCACCGTGTCATTGGCAACCCGGATCGGCGTCAGTTTTTCGATATCCGCCCCGTCAAGATTGCCCTTCAGTGCCAGTTTCGGCGTATCGGAATTGCGCGCATCAAACGTGCCATCAATCGACAAATCCCCATCGCCCAGAAGGCCGGTGAATTTCTGAATGGTCAGAAGCCCGGTCACAAGCGTTGCCTTCAAATCCGGCTTCACAAGGCTGTAGGTATCGAAATCAAGCTGATCAAGCGCCAGCGAAATATCCGCATCAATTGAGCGCAGGGCCGATACATCAATCACCGTATCATCCCACGGCGTACCGTCACGGGCATCAACAGTGGTAGCCTTCATCGTAGTCGGCATATTGAAAGCCGCCCGGCGCGCACCGCTGCCGCCTTCGGGCATCAGACCGGCACGTTTGGCTGCCGGCACGAACGGATCGACATTCAGCGTCCCACCCGAAAGCGCAACAGAAAGCTTGGGCTGTACGCCGCTGGCGTCAAAATCGACATCGCCTTTGGTTTCAAACGGACCGATGCCGAACTTCGCGATATCAAGTGCGATATTCTTGGCATTGCCCTTGATCGTGCTGTCCACAACCAGACGCCCCAGATTGCCCGACGGCTCATAAGTCGGTGCCAGCAAAGGCAAGACACGGTTCAGGCTCGATGCCTGCATCGCAAGTGTGCCATCAATGCCCGGTGTCGCGCCGAACAGGTCCTGCAACACCCCGGTCAATGCCACCTGCATCAACGGGTTGGATACATCAAGATCAAGGTTCGGGCCGGTCACCGGACCATTCAGCCCGACATTGGCCTGAATGCTTTTATATTCGCTTGCCGGTGCCGGAAGCGTAATGCCGGTCAGCTTCGCCACCGGCTCCAGCGTCTTGGCCGTGACCTTAAGCTTAACCCCCTCGAATGCCGGAACGGCAATATCACCACGGAACACCCCGCTGGCACTGGCCGACAGACCAACCGCATCCGCCACCGCAAAATTATTCAGTTTGATCTGCGAACCGGTCAGGCTGCCATCAATCGAAATACCCTTGATCGACACGCCCGATGAAATGATTTCATCCGCCGCCAGCCGATAATTGGCCGCGATCCCGTCAAGTGGTGCCAACGCATCCTTGATGGTTCTGACCATGGCATCGCCGCCCGCCGCCGGCCCCGAAGAGGCCGCACTGTCCGAACCACCCGACGCCGAACCAGAACCGGACGCCGCCGAATCAGAGGTCGTCGCACCTGACGCCGCATCACCATTGCCACCTGCCGGGGCAGCGCTGATATACTGATCCAGATTGATGCGATCCAATTTCAGACCAATCCCAAGTGCCGGAAGCCCTTCGCCGCTAAGATTGGCGACAATCGCACCGCGAATGGCCGTATCATCGATCCGCATATCCAGATCGGAAATATCAAGCTTGTCGGTTGTCCCCTTGATTCCGCCGGTCAACGAGAAACGGCGCAGACGGTCCGCACGGATGCCATCAACATCCGCCCCAAGCCAGCGCGCAACCGCACGAATATTTTCCGATGCCACCTCATAGGAAAGCGCCGCGCTCGGCTTCGGACCTTCGCCCGAAATGCTGCCAAACACCGAGAAGTCGGTTCCGCCCGGCAAACCGGCCGAAACTTCGTTCAATGTGATCTTGCTATTGGCAATCGCGGCATTGATCCGCGCATTGTGAACCGGCGTCTGATTGTAAATCAGGGTTTCAACTTCGAAATCGATCGACGCGGTCAGATCGGCCGGGATCATCGGTCCATTGGCCGCACCCGATTTCTTGCCACCCTGTGACGGGATGGATTGTCCACCGGTATCACCCGCCGATCCATTTTCCGGGGTCGCCGTGCCGCTGCCACCCGTACTGCCCGCAGCGGTGTCCGGATTGGCACCCTCGCCCATATGGGTCAGGACAAGGATTGAATCGAGGTCAAGCTGATTGAAACGAAGCGCCACATCGGCCTTCATTTTCGGGTCCTGATCAATGGCAATCGCCCCGGAACCACGGGTTTCGCCAAAGCGGATCGACAGGTCATTGACCGTCACCGATTTGGCATTGGCGGCAACCTGCCCGCCCAGATTGAACGGCTTGGCCGCGATATCAGGGATATCGGCACCTTCACCCGCAATCCGAAGGGCCGCTTCGCGCAGATCATCGAACTTGCCGTCAATCTGGCCGTTAAAGCCCGGATATTCTGCCGACAGGTCAACCTGACCGCTGACATTGATCCCGCCATCGACCTTGTCGATACCGATCTGCATGCCAATCGGGAACGGGCCGGTCTGGCTGATTTCACCGACATTGAAATTGAATGTCAGCGGAATCCCGCGATAGAAAACATACCCCTCGCCCTCGGCCGGGCCACTCAGGCTATCGGCCGACACGCCAAGGGTCAGCCCCTCGATCCGCTCCGTGCTGCCCGGTGTGTGATACAGGATCGTCGCATTTTCGATTTCAAGGCGATCAATCTGGATCGTGCTGGCGAAATCGGATGAACCGGCATCGCCGCCATCAGATGACGCATCGGGCGCTGCCGCATCGCCTTCCGGCGCGGGGGTCGTGCTTGGCGGTGTGGTAATCGTGCCGGCATCCGGCCCGCTTTGTGCGGCCTGTGCCGGATCAAATACCAGATTGTTGCTGCCATCCTTGAACGTCTCGATAGAAATCACCGGATCGATCAGGCTGATCTCGGTCACCTGCACATTGCCGGTCAGAAGCGGCATCAGGGCCACCGAAACGCGGACTTCCTCGACCGATACCATGTCAGGGTCCTGCGCACCGGTCAGGTTGCTGAGTGTCACCTGCTCGACCGACAGGGCCGGGAACGGCAAAACAGACATCGAAAGATCGCCGCGAATTTCAAGATTGCGGCCGGTTGCTTCACGCACTGCCTGGGTGATTTGCGGCTTGTAACCGTTCCAGTCAATCAATGATGGAATGATCAACAGGGCAGCGATGATCACGACCAGAACGGCACCAATCACGGCAAGGATCTTTTTCAACAGTCCGGCTCCGCTTTTTGCTCGGCACCGCTGAAACAAATATGTTTGCGGTGCGATGTTGTATTTATCTCAGTAGCATATGGCTCATACCGCTCGTCGCAACAGAAAATGGCAACAAGTTGGTTGATGATGCCGTTTACGTGCTTACCCGGTACGGATTTTTCCCTTTTGCCGGTTCACATATGTATTTGTGACCAAAACCACCTGCTATCAAGCCGTGACCTATGGAAAACCACCGGCAGATACGCATATGAAAATCGAATGACATTCAACACAGCCAACACTGGCAATTGTTTTGCGAAGTGATATCATCAACAAAAAAGAACATGCTTTCAGGATTTTGAGTCTGTGTATCAGCCACCTTTGTCAATAAGGTGCAGGGAGGATGCAGATGTCCGAAACGACAATCGAACAATCAACGGGTCCGGTCAGCGGACTTCCGCAAGGCATTGCGATCCGCGAAGTCACCAGCGACCAGTCGGGCAAATGGCTCGAAGCAGGCTGGCGCGATTTCAAACGCACCCCGGCCATCGGGCTTGCCTATGGCGGGCTTTGCGTTATTGCCGGTTATCTTATTTTACTCAGCCTGTTCCAATCGGGTCAGCCCTATCTGACCCTGCCGCTGGGTGCCGGCTTCATGCTTCTGGCCCCGGTCATCGCGGTCGGCCTTTATGAAACCAGCCGCCGCCTTGAAATGGGTGAAAACGTCACCCTGTGGCACAGCTTGAACGGCTTCCGGCGCAATCCCGGGCAACTTGGCGCGATTGGCGTCATTCTGATGCTGTTCTTCCTGGCATGGACGCGCATCGCGATGCTGCTGTTTGCGCTGTTTTATAACGGATCAGTGCCGTCCCTTGATGTGCTGATCTGGGAAACCTTCTTTTCGCGCGATGCCATCACGTTCCTGATCACCGGCACCATCCTTGGCGGGGCGCTGGCGATGATGGTGTTTGCCATCACGGTGGTATCAATCCCGCTTCTGGTGGATCGCGATGTCGATGTGATCACCGCCCTGATTACAAGCGTTGCGGCATTCCGCAAAAACTGGCGGGTCCTGACCGGGTGGGCCGCGATGATTGCCGTCATGGCGGCGTGCGGCATGGTGGTTTTCCTGCTGGGTCTTGCGATCATGATGCCGCTTCTGGGCTATTCAAGCTGGCATGCCTATCGCGGCCTGATCGATACTGAAAATGCCGAAGCCCGTCGCCTGAGACGGGTCGTGCCATAACGCCTTGAAACGGAAATTCACAAAGGCGCAGGGATGCCTGAAAGCAGCCCTGCGCCTTTGTTTTTGCCAAAAGAAACCCGGCAAAACTAACCCGTGTTAGCTAGCCCGGACCCCCCATGTGCTAAACCCTTCGACAGCTTGGCGGAAGTTCCGTCGGGCATTGTTTAAGGCACCGAGCATGACACAGAAAACTGTCGAAGCCGACAAAACGGCCACCTCAATTCCCGCGCCCCTTCTCGAAGTTTTTAACGAACCGATTGCATCGACGGTTAAAAACAATTCCGAAGCCATCGCCAATAGCATGCAGGTCGTTCCTGCAAAGGTTGGGGAATTTGTCGCAGGCCGGATCAAGGCCAATGTGCAGCTTTACCAGACGTGTCAGGAATGTACGGATTGGTCGGACCTGATGGATGCGCAGCAAACCTGGCTAAAAGACACCAATGCCGCATTCGCCGATCAGACCAATACCATCATCGCCATGACCCAGTCCCTTTTTGGCCAGATCGAGGCCCCGAAAGGCAAACCGGAAACAAAAGCTTCCGGTAAAGCGCACAAATAATATCTGACAACATTGACGACCTTCAATGTCGCAGATATCGGAACACATCACGAAAAAGGGCGGAATTTTGCGCGATGCAGAATCTCCGCCCCTTCATGTCGGGATATTGAATATTTCCGCCTGAAAAGCATTTGCCGAAAACCGTTACGCCCGACTAAGCGGGATGCCGTACCGAATTGCCACCTTTGATGATTGCTTTGATCAGATCATGAACGGCCTGATGATGGTCGTCCACTTCCACCCCGGGTTCGCCGGTGACATGCCCATTTGCTGCATCTTCAAGAATACCGATAATATCCTTGTCCGTCATAAGGCCCATATCTCCTAGACAAAGCAAGAGAGACTCACAAATCGAAAGGGCAGCAGCACCTTGAACTTTGTATTTATCATCCATGTTATTTATCCTCTAAATAATCTTGAAATTATCGCATCTATGTTGCGAAATATGACTAAAAAATTTACCATCATGTTTCACAACTAGCGTAAACACAGATCAGGATTTTGAAAATATTGGCATAATAATTTTTATTATTTTGTCATGAAAGAAAAATACATGATTTCGTCTACAAAATTTGTTGTTAAAAAGCTGAAATCTTTCATAGATCTGACAGATAATGAAATTTCTACATTTTCTTCGATGCCCAGCAGATTGATCACACTTTCCGCCGGGCGCGAAATTGTTCACGAAGGACAGCGGGCGCACAATGCCTTTATCCTTCTTGATGGCTGGGTCGCGTCTTACAAACTGCTGCCCGATGGCACGCGCCAGATCATCGATTTTCAAATTCCTGGCGACTTCCTCGGCTTGCGCAGCCTGTTGCTGCGGACCTCGGATCACAGCTTCGAAGCGATAACCGAAATCACAATCGCCGAAGTATCAGCCCAGAACATAAAATCCACCTTCGCGAAATCCCCCCGTCTTGCAAGTGCCATTCTCTGGGCGGCGTCGCGCGATGAGGCGATGGTTGTCGAACATCTGGTAAATATCGGCCGCCGGTCTGCGATTGTGCGCACGGCCCACTTCCTGCTGGAACTGGGAATCAGATTAAATCTGATCGGGGTCGGCACCAAAAACAGCTATCCCTGCCCACTGTCGCAATATCTGCTGGCCGATGCATTGGGACTAAGCGCCATACATATCAATCGTGTTCTGCGCCAATTGCGCGAACAAAACCTGATGACTTTCCAAAAGGGGATCGTGCATTTCGACAATCTTGAAAAGCTGATCGAACTTGCCGATTTTCAGGTCGGATACCTTGATCAGGACGAGCCCATCATCCGGAATGATACCGGCCATACCGGGCATTGATCGCCCCCGTACAATCAAAACACCTTGCCCGCCATCCACGCATCGACATCCTTTGTCGCCTGCTCTTCGGAAAGGCTGGCGCGAACTTTGATCATATTGCAAAGCTGCCCCTTGGTCTTGATCGTCGAAAGATCATAATGCGTCAGGAATTTCCAATGCTTCTGCGCATCCCTGAGGTAACCCTTCTTGCGGGTTACGACTTCGGCTGTTTCGCCACCCTGGAAACCAAACATTCCTGTTCTCCTGTTTATGGTGTTTTTGAATTTCAAAATGAAATGAACGGGCTGCAAAAGGCATCGATGGCCTCAGCGCATGACCGTCGCAAAAGGTGATTTCACGGATGCACCCCGCCCTGCGCGGCGTATTTCGCTCAGCAGGTTCAATTCCTGTTCGGAAATATCGGCATTAATAAGAGCCAGTTCTTCTTCTGCGATCTCGTCCATCACCAGCGCAAGATCAAGCTCTTCAAGACTGACCTGGATTGAAACCCGCGCATTCGCAGACCCCAGCGCCCCGTTGATATGCAAAAGCGACAAGACCGGCTGATAGGTGACAAAATGATCACCCTCCGCCAGTTCTTCATATGTCTCCACACAATATGTACCGGCTGGCAAACTTTGTGCTCGGCCTGTCAAATTGAACGGATTCTTGAAACGATAAACATTGCTGATCGTACGGACACTCATGGAAGCCTCCTGTGTATTCAGGTGAAATCCTGCTATTGCGTCATAGCCCATTTTGAAAAAACCACCCCGACGAAACGCCGGGATGGCTGATGTCAATCAGGGGGGAGAGAGGACACCAAAGTTCAATTCAAAGCTTTGCTTGCCGCATCGAGCGACTTGACGCATTCAGTATCGTTATTGGCTTTCTTTGCCGTCTCGGCTGCCTGATAATGCTTCAATGCCGCGTCTTTTTTCGGACCGGAAGGCGCCTGTTCGCAGGCAGCCTTGACAGTTTTCATTTTGTCGGCAGTGAACTGCCCTGAACTCTGTTGTTCTTTCATAACCATTGACCTTAAGTCATGGGTCCGCCGGGGCAACATAGAGGAACTTGCCTTTAAGATCGGGGGTCCGATTGTGGGCGACAAGAATTGCCCCGGTCAAAACCATATTTGAATAACTGAACATTCAGTATTCATGATTACTTTTAGTCGAAAAAGCACCTCGGCCAACTAACCTGCGTTTGTTTTCGTCATATTTTTAGTACTTCCCTAGGCAAAGCATATGCGCATCGCGTGTAAACTATACTCCCCCAATCACAACTATCATCACAAGTACGACTGAACTGGGGTAATAGCCCCACCTTCGACTGAACGACCAGATCGGCACGGTTGCGACGAAAATTGGCCCCAGCACAATCAACATCAGAAATGTAAGTGACATGGCATCCTCCCAATCTTGGATTGACCGAAAGATATCTTGACGGGAGAACATTTTCCGCAATTGCATCCGCAGACAACAGCAAAGACACCACGGGAACAAGCAGATCTCCGAAAACTTTAAATGACCGCCCGAAAAAATGAAAAAGTTATACTGTCATGATCCCATTGAAAATAAAAATTCGCACTAACTTGAGTTTATCTTTCAAGTAAAAATAATAAAAAATATTACGATAAACAAAAATAATAAAATCACTTAATATATGACTTAACCATCAATAGAAAATCAGAAATTAAATGACCATAATATCAAATATACATTACGGGATTAACAAAGATAAGTCAGAACAACCTCTTGAAGGATGCCCGTTCAGCACACCCGTTCCTTTGCCATACAGGGAACCGGATGAAGGCCACCCTGCGCGTTCACGAAATGATTTTCGCCTGACTGCGCAAAGGAGCCCGGCATTCAGCCGGATAAAATCCTGGCCAGGCCTTCGCACATGGAGTCTTCCGATATGACCACGACCAGAATAACCCAGAAAACCTATGAATTTCTGTATCCCTTCAATCTCGCGGGTTTCGATCTCAGCTTCCCACCGGGCTATTACAACGTTGAAACGGAAGAAGAAATTCTCGAAGGACTGTCTTTTGTCGGCTTCAAACGCATTTCAACCACGATGTATATGATCCGCAAGCCCGGCACCGTTATCGAGCCAAAAACCTTCAACATCGATCCACGCGATTTTGATATCGCCGTCCTTCGGGATCGCCACCAATGCAGTGAACATCAGGACACCCGATCAGGGAAAACAACGATGTCCAAAGTGGATCGACAGGCCATCGAAAGAAGCGAGAACGAAGGCATGTCCGTATCTCCCCGGGCACCGTTTTGAAATTCGATTCCCGGGGCCCCGACATTTGCAGCAAAACACCGCCCGATGGACCGGGCGGTGTTTTACGTCGCGTGGGGCAAGTTTCTAATTGTAGTGCATTGATAATCAACTGGTGGCGGATGCCCGGCCACCCGATGGCCGCGCCGGACGCACAAGGAACGTTCCCGCCACCACACAGCCCAGTGTGACGATCAGTTCCGGGCGCAATGTTTCCCCCAGAAGCAACGTACCACCCGCCAGGCTGGTCAGGGCCATGACATAGCCGATCTGGCTCAGGAAGACCGGGCCCGCGACGCGCTGCAATTCGAAATGGCAGATATACATCATGCTGGCGACCGCCATCTGAACCCCGATGATCAGCCACGCCATGCCATTGCCGAAATCGGGCACATGCAACTGATCGCGGCCAACTTCAAACACAAGGCACAGGATCGCACTGGCCATCATCATCCCCGATGCCAGTGTCAGGGGCGACGCCCCCGTGGGCCATGCCACCGTCCGATAGACATTGCCAATTGCCAGACTGACCGGGATCAGGGCCGCCACCAGCAGATAAACCAGAATGGTGCTATCGGGCGCACTGATCTGCGGCACATACAAAAACAGCACGCCGCAAAAGCCAACCATCAACCCCATCAGGCGCTTGAACTGCGCGGTTTCAATCCCGATCCCCATCGAAATCAGATAGGTCATCAAGGGCGGCAATGCGGTAAAGACCCCGGCCATCGATGCCCCGATATACGGCACCATGAAATAGCCAAGCCCCATCGGAAAGGCGAGACTGACCAGGCCGGCCACAAAATAATAACGGATATAGGTCGCCCGCATTGGCGGCAAGCCGCCCCGGCCAATCGACAATAGTCCCAGAACCAGTCCGGCCCCAAGACATTGCCAGAACAGATAGGATAATGCCGGGATACCCTCCTGCGCACCGACTTTGGCAAGCAGGATGGAACTACCGCCCATCGTTCCGGAACCAATCAGCAATAAAACAGGTTTGAGCCAGGTGGCGCTCATGATCTTGATCCTTCCTCCGGCCGGCGCAGATTTTTGGGGCGCGCGGGCAATTTCAATTTTGGTGAAACTAACACAACATTACCAGTCGATCTTGCCGGTATTTGATCGTAGTTTATTTCCAATACGGAAATTATAGGGTTATTTGACCGGAATTTGGGGATCAGGAATGGACCGTCTGCGCGCACTGGAATGTTTTCGTAAAATCGCCGAACGCGGCACATTTGCCGCCGCCGCCCGCGAACTCAACATGACGCCGGGCTCTATGACCAAGCATATCAACGCGCTTGAAGACCAGCTTGGCGTGCAGTTGATCGCGCGCACCACGCGCCGCATGAGCCTGACCGAAGCGGGCGAAACCTATCTTGGCCGGATTACCGGCATCCTTGATGAAATGGCCGATGCCGATGAAACAGTGCGTGATCTTAACGAAGGTCCGCGCGGGCGGGTGCGCATCGCCGCCCCGATGTCGTTTGGCATCCGGCAACTGTCCCCGATGATTGCCAAAATGATCGATGCCTATCCCGAACTGACCATCGAACTTGAACTCAATGACAAGGTCGTCGATCTGATTGACGAAGGGTTCGATATTGCGCTCCGGGTCAGTGAATCGCTGCCCAATTCAAGCCTTATTGCCCGGCGATTATGCGGCTATTCCAGAGTCTTGTGCGCAAGCCCCGCCTATATTGCCAAATCTCCCCCACTGACCAGGCCAGAGGATCTGTTGAACCACAACTGCTTTGTTTACACCAACGACAGTCGTCCGGGTTTCTGGACCTTCTCCGATGGTGAACATGAACGCAGCATTCAGGTCAAAGGCCGCTTTTATGTCAACAGCAGCCTTGCGAAGCGTGACGCCCTGCTGCAAGGTTGCGGGATCACGCTGACACCCCGTCTGGTTGTCGAGGATTTGCTGCAAGATGGCAGGCTTGTCAGTCTTCTGGATGATTTCGCCCCGCGCGAACTGGGACTTTTCGCTTTATGTGCACCGCAACGTCATAAACTGCGTAAGATCAGAACCGTGATTGATTTCATGGTCCGAAAATTACGCGCAAATAATGATCAGAGCATTCGATGACATCGCCCAAAACCATCTCGACACACCTTCTGGCATCACTGCCCGTCCTTGGTGCCCTGACCATTGCCAATATTGCACATGCCCAACAGGATACCGCCAAGGGCCCGCAATCGATGCGCACCCCCGATGACAAATGGGGTGTGTCGCTGTCGATTGAAAACGATCTGTTCACCAGGAACAATCAGGACCAGCATTACACCAACGGTGTCCGGCTTGCGTTCGTTTCCCCCGAAGACACCGCGCCCGAACCGGTGCTGAGTGCGGCCAAGGCTGTGCCGTTTTTCGCCTCGAACGGCCGCATCCGCACCAGCTACGCCATCGGGCAAAGCATGTATACGCCAAACGATATCACCATTGCCGAAAACCAGCCCAATGACCGCCCGTGGGCTGGTTTGCTTTATGGCAGTGTCGGGCTTCTGTCCGATACCGGATTGCAGCGTGAAGGCGACAGCGACTATTCGCGGATCGACACGCTTGAACTGACCCTTGGCGTGGTCGGCCCCGCATCCTTTGCCGACAACACCCAGAAAGTCGTTCACAAAATGATCGACAGCCCCGACCCCCAAGGCTGGGACAACCAGATCAAAAACGAACCGATCGTCAACCTTGCCTATGAACGCAAATACCGAAGCTGGTTCGAAGGCGACGTTCTTGGCCTTGAATATGACGCCACCCCGCATGCCGGTTTCATGCTGGGTAACGCTTACACCAATGCCGAACTTGGCACCATGTTCCGGCTGGGCTTTGACCTGCCGGCCGATTACGGCCCGCCGCGCATCCGCCCAAGCCTTCCGGGATCGGACTTCTTCGCCCCCGACACCGAAGGCTTCCCCGTCAGCGGCTATCTGTTCGCCGGGGCTGCGGGTCGCTGGGTGCTGCGCGACATCACCCTTGATGGCAACACCTTCAAGGACAGCAATTCCATCGACAAGGAACCGCTGGTCGGCGATCTGCAAATCGGTTTCGCCATCATCGTCGGACAGGCCCGCTTCACCTACACCCACGTCTATCGTACGGCCGAATTCGAAGGCCAGGACAAGGGTGATCAGTTCGGATCACTGTCCATGTCCGTCCGTTTCTGACACTTAAATCGTATAATATTTTATACGAACCTACCAAACCTCACCGATAAAGTATTGCTTTTGATACTTTATCGGTGACAAGTATCGTTTATTTTACTAAAATCAGCCATCAACAGCACAGTATAAAAGAAATTTTATAATGGCTCGATTGCGATACGGGATTGTGACATTCAAGGGCAACCGTGCGGGCATCCTGCGCGAAGAACCCGGTAATGCGACGTCATTTGAATATGATCCGGGATTTGATCACGATATTGCGTGCTGCCTGCCCGCCTCGCAACGCACACATTTCCATCCAAATGGCCTGCACCCGTTCTTTTCGCATCTCGGCCCCGAAGGCTGGCTTCGCGAACGCCAAAGCGCCTTTGAAGATTTGGACACCAACGACGATTTTGGAATTCTGCTTGCATTTGCGGGCGATTGCATCGGTGCGGTCGGCATTATCGACCCCGAAGCAAAACAGGATCGCAGGTTAAAAACATCGAACCTGCCCGCGATGGATCAGGCGGCAAATACGGAACGCACCATCAGCGGTGTTCAGGCAAAGATACTCTGCAATGAAACAGATGGCGGAAAGCTGCATCCAGCAAAACAGGATGAACTGGCACCGATCATTGCAAAATTCTCCTCTGAAAACCTGCCCGATCTTGTCGCCAACGAAGCTGGCACGATGGACCTATGCAAAACGCTTCTTCCCAAAGGCGAAGTCGCCCACACATGGCGAACCTTCGTCACCGGCATTCCCGATGCAGCTCTTGCGGTCCGGCGCTTTGATCGACAGGGTGCTGCCATGCAAACCAAACTGCGCTGCGAAGATTTTGCGCAAGTCCTTGGCGTCCCGCCGGGCCGGGATCACCGTGGAAAATACAATGCATCCTATGGCGATATCGGTCGGGCTCTCTCGTTTTCCAGCGCCCCGCTGATTGATGCAAGACGCGCTTTCATAAGGCTCGCGGTTTATGTGCTTCTGGGCAATGTCGATTGCCACCTCAAAAACTGGAGCCTCCTGGAAACGCCAAATGGCCTCAGATTATCCCCCGCTTACGATGTTCTGAACGGATATATCTATGGCGCTCAGGGATACACCACCCGCTTTGGCTTGCTTGTCAATGAACAACGCCTGCAATGGGAAAACTATGACCGGGACCTCCTGCTTCGGATCGCCCCGGAATTTGGCCTGCCACTAAAGGCCGCCGAATCAGCCTTAAAACAGCTTTATCGCAAAAAAGAACCCCTGTTTAGAAACCTGAAAGACAGGGTTCTGCTGTCCGAAGAAAAATCGTTCCGTTACGTCAACGCCGTCAAGGAAGCATGGGAAAGAATCTATGACTGAAAAGCTCCCGTCCCTTCAGGAACTCGGACGTCGCGTGCAGGAAGCCCGCAAACGGGAAAACCTGTCGCAGGTCGCCTTGGCCGAGCTGATCGGAATAAGCCACGTTACGATTGTCCGCCTTGAGAAAGGCGAAGGCAATCTGCGACTGGAAAACGCGTGGAAGGCGCTGTCGGCCCTTGGCCTCGTCGATACCTCGTCTTCCGATAACACCTGATCCGATTGCCGACATTACCGCACAAAAAACGGGGCCGCTTTGGCCCCGTTTTGCATTCATCTGACAGGTCGGGCGCTCTTAAAGCCCGGGGATCAGTTTGCCCGGATTCATTAGTCCTTTGGGGTCAATGGCGCCTTTGATCGCGCGCATCAGGGCAATCGTATCGGGGCCATGTTCGGCTTCCATGAAATCAAGCTTGCCATAACCAATGCCATGTTCGCCGGTGCATGTCCCGCCCAGTTTAAGCGCACGTTCGACCATGCGATCATGCAGGCGCTTGGCTTCGGCCATCTGTGCCGGATCTTCGGGATCCAGCAGGATCAGGGTATGGAAATTGCCATCACCCACATGGCCGACAATCGTGCAGGTCAGCGGGCTGGCATCGCAATCGGCCCGCGTTTCGCGGATCGCCTCGGCCAGTTTTGAAATCGGCACGCAGACATCGGTCGGCATCCCGGCCTTGCCCGGTTCAAGCTGAAGCGACGCATAATAGGCCTTGTGGCGTGCCGCCCACAATTTGTTGCGGTCTTCCTGACGGGTCGCCCACTGGAATGCCTCCGCCCCGAATTCCTCGGCCACCGACTGCACAAACTCCGCCTGTTCCTTCACACCGGCTTCGGTGCCATGGAATTCGAAGAACAGGGTCGGGGCTTCTTTATGGTCGGTCTTGGAATAATTGTTGATCGCCCGGATTTGCATTTCATCAAGGAACTCGATGCGCGCCACCGGAATACCGGCCTGAATGGTCAGGATCACGGTATCGACCGCTGCATCGACACTTGGAAATGCACAGACCGCAGCCGACATCGCTTCGGGGATGCCATACAGCTTCAATGCGATTTCGGTAATCACGCCAAGTGTCCCTTCCGACCCGACAAACAGGCGCGTCAGGTCATAACCCGCCGATGATTTGCGTGCCCGGTTGGCGGTCTTGATGATCTTGCCATCCGGTGTGACGACGGTCAGGTTCAGAACATTGTCGCGCATGGTGCCATAACGCACCGCATTGGTACCCGATGCGCGCGTTGCCGTCATCCCGCCGATGGAGGCATTTGCCCCCGGATCAATCGGGAAAAACAGACCTGTATCGCGCAGATGATCATTAAGCTGTTCGCGCGTCACCCCGGCCTGAACCCGGCAATCAAGGTCCTCGTTATTGACCTCAAGGATTGCATCCATCCGCGAAAGATCGATGCAAATCCCGCCGCGCAGTGCTGCCACATGCCCCTCAAGCGACGATCCGGTGCCAAACGGCACGATCGGCACATTATGTTCGGCGCAAAGTGTCACGACCTTCGCGACTTCCTCGGTCGAGGTGGCAAACACCACCGCATCGGGTGGGGATGCCGCGTGCCAGCTTTCATCCTTGCCATGCTGTTCGAGAACGGCGGCGGCAGTCGACAGGCGATCGCCCAGCATATCGCGCAGTGATGCGATCAGGCTTTCGGGGGTTTCAATGCGGTCATATTGGCGATGGGACATGACGTTCCTCTTGGTCTTTGGTGGCAGCCTGCCGGGATCACACAGTATCAGGCGGTATCAAACGGGGCGCAGGGCCGGCAGATCAAAAATTTGGCCCCCAGCCTAATCCGATACATCCCAAATTGGTATTACCTTTTGCCGCGAAATGCAAAAAACCGCCCGTGACGTTACGGGCGGTTTTGCAAATCCTGTCACGACGTCCGGCTGTCTCAGACGCCAAGTGCATCCTTGACCGCAGCCAGTCCGTCGCCGCCATCCTTGGTGGTGACCCCCTCAAGCCACGCATCAAGAACCGACGGGTCTTCTTTCAGAAGCTTGGTCGCGGCATCATTGGGTGCCATGCCGTCATTGATGATCATCCCCATCATGGTGTTTTCCATATCAAGGGTGAAGCTGACATTATCCAGAAGCTTGCCGACATTCGGGCAGGCCTTGGCAAAGTCATCGCGCACCAGCGTATAGACATCCGCCCCGCCGTAATTGGGGCCGAAATAGTCATCCCCGCCTTCAAGATAGGTCAGATCAAACTGGTTGTTCATCGGATGCGGTGCCCATGCCAGGAACACAATCCAGTCCTTGCCGCGCTCAAGGCGCTTGGCCTGTGCCAGCATCGCCTGTTCGCTGCTCTCGACAAGTTCCCAGCCCTCAAGACCGAAATCACCGGAATCGATCATTTTCTGGATCAACTGGTTGGCCGGTGCGCCCGGCTCGATCCCGTAAATCTTGTGATCAAATTCATCGCCATGTGCGCCCAGATCGGCAAAGCTTTTGATCCCCGCCGCGGCAACATATTCCGGCACGGCAAGCGTGAATTTCGCCCCCTTCAGGTTCACGCCAAGATTTTCAATGCCGCCCTTTTCATTGGCCGCATCAACAAATTTCTGCTGGGCCGGCATCCAGTTGCCCTGAAACACGTCAACTTCCCCGGCACCGAGCATTTCAAAGGTCACCGGCACGGAAATGGTCTCAACCTTCTGCTGATAACCCAATGCCTCAAGTACCACACCGGTCAGTGCGTTGGTGGATGTGATGTCGGTCCATTGCGGGTCGGAAAACACCACGGTATCGCAGGCGGCGTCTGCGGCACTTGCCGGCGTTGTCTGGCCAAACCCGGCCAGTGCAACACCGATCGCCATCATCCCCAAAAGTCCTGTTTTTTTCATTTTTTGCCTCCTTCTGATTGGTTAATTGCTGTTCCGGCCGTTGTTCATTCCCCTGCCCCCGGAACCGTCAGACGCGCATCAAGTTCAACATCATCAAGATCAAGATGATTGCGCATATACATGGTCGAACTATCGCGTTTCGGCTGATGATCCCACGGTGTAACCCGCCCTTGTGTCAGGGCTTCATAAACCAGCTTGCGGCGTTTCTGGCTGTGAATGACGCGTTCGCGAAACGCGTCCAGATCCCAGTTTTCCACAAGTTCGGCACGAAACGCATCGCGGATTTCGCCGTGTGCCGGATCATTGATCAGGTCGTGCACTTCATCGGGATCGCTTTCAAGATCATAAAGCATATCGGGATCAATCCCCGATGCGATGTATTTATAGGCCCCCCGCCGGATCATGATAATCGGGGACAACGCCCCCTCGCCGCAATATTCGCCAATCACCTCGTCATGGCCGCCCGTACCCTGCATGTGCGGCACCAGACTTCGGCCATCAATCGGCCCGGCCAGGGTCCCCGCCGCATCATCCCCGGCAAGCTCGCGCAATGTCGGCAGGATATCGATCAGTGATACCGATTGCGAAACGCGTTTCTGCCCCTTTGCCCCCGGAAAGGCAAAGAACATCGGCACCCGGGCGCTGGGCTCAAACCACGACATTTTGTACCACATGCCGCGTTCGCCCAGCATGTCACCGTGATCACCGCTAAACACGATCAGGGTGTTGTCGTCCATGCCCGTCTCGCGTAGGGTCTGCATCAGCGACCCGACCAGACTGTCGACATAACTGATCGAGGCATAATAGGCACGGCGCGCCTGAAGGATTTCGTCATCGGTAACCGGCTGTTCATCAAGATTATAGACATGACGCAAACGCCGTGAATGCGGATCAAGTTCCGCATCATCGATTTTAACCCGCACCGGATCGATTTCCACCCCGTCATAAAGGTCCCAGAATTCCGGGCGCGCATTATACGGGTCATGCGGATGGGTAAACGATACCGTCAGGAAAAACGGACGGTCATCGTGCTTTTTCTGGCGCGCCACGTCATAAAGGTAACGCTTCGCCTCGAACGCGGTTTCATCATCGAAATCAAGCTGGTTGGAACGGTAAACCGGCCCTGCCTGTGTGACCGATCCCATATTGTGATACCAGCTTGGCCGGTCCTCGAAATTGTCCCAGTCGCAATACCATCCGTAATCTGCCGGATAGATATCCGATGTCAGGCGATCCTCGTAACCGTGCAGCTGATCGGCACCGCAAAAATGCATCTTGCCCGAAAGGGCGGTGCGATATCCGGCGCGGCGCAGGTAATGCGCCACCGTCGGAATATCGGATGGCAGGTCGGATGCGTTGTCATAGGCCTCGATCCGGCCGGGCAACTGCCCGGTCATCAGGCAAAAGCGCGACGGCGCGCAAAGCGGGCTGTTGGTATAGGCGGAATCAAAAACCACCGCATTTTCGCACAGCGCATCGATGTTCGGCGTTTTGACCACCTCATGACCATAAACCGGCAAACACCGCGCAGCCAACTGGTCGGCCATGACAAACAGAATATTCATCGGTCTCAAAGCATTCGGCACCGCCCACCCCCTTTTGATATTCACCAACATGATGTCTTTCGCAAACCGGCCGGATGCGAAAACAACTGGAAACCATATGTTTCATGTTTATCCGGGGGTTGTGAAGGCCGCTTGCATCGATCATTGGTATCAATATAATTCATGTCATGAAATTTCATCACATCCCGTCGCCGCATGCCCTGATCGCGTTCGAAGCCGCCGCCCGCTGCGCAAGCTTCACCGCGGCTGCG